>NZ_JAKNQR010000001.1:0-1411042 GCF_036890205.1 Sphingomonas panaciterrae | reverse complement strand
AACTCTCGGAAAACTGCCGTAAATGGTGGTGAGGGCTGCTATCTGGCGTTCCACGCCAGATGGGAGATATCCACTTCGCGGAAGGTAAGCTGGCTGACCGTCTCTGCCAGCACGGCCACCCGATGCCCGCTGCCGTAGTTCTCGGATGCTCCCCGCTTCCCCGTTCCGTTCGTCCATCCGCCGAGCGCCATTGCAACGTCATGGTCTATGCGCGCGGCGCGCAACTCGTCGCGGAAGTTATGACGGAATGAATGGAAGCAGGTGCGAGGTTGATAGGCACCGCAGCTTCGAAGGAACTGCGTGAACCATTTTGAAAACGCGACTGACCGCACGCCCTTGGTGCCGGGGTCGATCTCCTCGAACAGCTTCGTGCGACCGTCGCGGCGTTGCTTCTCCACGAAGTGCAGCAACCCGCAGTCGATCAGGTTCTTGTGGATCGGCATGAGACGCTCACTCGCGCCCGTCTTGAGATTCTTGTCAGTGCTTCCGGCGACAGAATCCTCGGTGATCACGAAGCAACCCACCCCATCGACCGTTCGGATATCGGCGACATCGAGTTGGCAGATTTCGTTCAGTCGCATGCCTGTGTGTAGGCCGATCAGCGGCACCCAGAATCGTGCATTGCGAGGTCGCTCGATTCCCGGTTTGGCATATCCGCGCTCCCCATCGACGCACCCCCGATAGAGCGGAGCGTTGAAGATCGCGTGTAGCTGGCTCGGGTTGAACGGAAAGCGCTTGTCCTTCTTTGCAGTGTCGTCGGGCAGACGCAGGCCACGTATCGGATTCCGATCGAGTAGCTCCTCGTTGACAGCCCAGTTCAGGAAGCTCGACAGATTGGCGAGACAGGTGTTGGCGTTGGCAGCGCTGATAAGGTCGGTTTCGCCGCGCGTTCGAGCGCGATCAGCGGCTTGGCGGGCGGTGAGCTTCGGGAACCGCTTGGCGGCATTGCGCGGCATGAAACGCAGCACGTCGATATAGTCGCGACAATGGGCGCGAGCGAGCGAGCGCATGGGAACGTCTTTGCCGATGATCGACACGGCAAGCCTGCGGCTCGTCTCATATGCCTCCCGCGTTCGGGCTGACCATACCTGCGTCGGGTCAGTCATATATTGCTCGTATGCTTCGCCAAGGGTCAGGCTGCTGGCCGGAACAGATGGCGATCGCTCAATCTCGACCGGTGCCGCATCAGGAATCGTCTGACGCCTTGGCACGGCATCGTCCGACGACGGTGTGAGCAGCGTCGGATCACAATGAAGGCCAGCGGCCCAGCGGCGATGTTCGATCTCGGCTTCGACCCGAGCCATGGCGCTGGGCAGCCGCCGCAAGGCGATCTTCAAGCTGTCCGTTCGAAGCGACTGCCATATCTCGGTGCGGCCCATGAGCACGCGAGCGTCATGCGGAATCCGGCGACGGTAATAGAACTGCGTGCCCCGGATACACAGTCCGACAGGTCGATTGTGTAGCAGTGCTGTGTAGCAGCCCTCACCACCATTTACGGCAGTTTTCCGAGAGTTTGGGGACGATTGGTGCCCCGGACTGTGTAGCAGTTCTGTGTAGCAAACGCTCTCTGGGGACCGTCCTTTCGACGATCCCCCAGCATTATCAATGCTTTGAGAACAAATGGTGCCCAGAAGAGGACTCGAACCTCCACGACCTTGCGATCGCCAGCACCTGAAGCTGGTGCGTCTACCAATTCCGCCATCTGGGCACGGGGTAGGCCGGCGCCTCTAGGGCCCAGGTGGCAGCCTTGTCAACAGGTACATCGCACGGCTAGGGGCAAAGCGAATTTTTCCTCGGCGGAGCGTTACATGAAGGACAAACTGGTCACGCTGATCGGCGGTGGCGGTTTTCTCGGCCGGTACGTCGCGCAGACCCTGCTTGCCGCTGGCGCCCGCGTGCGCATCGCGCAGCGTGATCCGCGCGAGGCCTGGTTTCTGAAGCCCCTCGGCGGGCTGGGGCAGACCCAGTTCGTGGCGGCGGATATTACCCGCCCCGATACGCTGGCGCGCGCCGTGGCGGGATCGGACGCGGTGGTGAACCTGGTCGGCAGCTTCACCGGTGACCTGTTGCGCATCCATGTCGATGGCCCGCAGGCGCTGGCCAGGGCGGCGCGCGAGGCGGGCGTCCGGGCGCTGGTGCACGTTTCGGCGATCGGGGCGAATGCCGATGGCGATTCCTATTACGCCCGAACCAAGGGCGAAGGCGAGGCGGCCGTGCGCGAGGCGTTCCCGGCCGCGACGATCCTGCGTCCCTCCACCGTGTTCGGGCGGGAGGACAAGTTCATCAACATGTTTGCCGGCATGATCGCGCGGCTGCCCGTGGTGCCGGTGCTGAAGCCCGACACCCGTTTCCAGCCGGTGTTCGCGGGTGACGTGGGTGACGCGGTGGTCGCCGCGCTCTCCGATCCGGCGACTTATGGTGGGCGCACCTTCGAGCTTGGCGGACCGGACGTGTTCACCATGATGGAACTGAACCAGTGGATTGCGCGCGCCATCGGCCGCCGTCCGTCGTTCGTTCGGGTGCCTGACGCGCTGGGCGGGGTGCTGGCGGCGGTGCCGTTCATTCCGGTCTCGCCCGACCAGTGGAAGCTGCTGCAGAAGGACACGGTGGTGACGCCGGGTGCCGAGGGGCTGACCGCGCTGGGCATCACCGCAACGCCGCTGGCGAGCGTCGCGCCGGGCTGGCTGGTGCGCTACCAGCGCAACGGCCGCTTTGCCCGTCCCACCGCCGCCTGAGCATCGTTTCGCGCGCGTTTTTTCGCGCGCGCCCGGACCTGGGCGGCGCGTGACCTGAAAGGCACCCATGTCCGATCTGCTGACCGCCATCCTCCTCGGTATTGTCGAGGGCGTGACCGAATTCCTGCCGGTATCCTCCACCGGCCATCTCGTCCTCGCCACCGAGTTGCTGGGCTATGATCCGCAGCGCTGGGCGGTGTTCAACATCGCCATCCAGCCAGGCGCGATCCTGGCGATCGTGGTGCTGTACTGGCGCACGTTCATGGCGGTGCTGTCCGGCCTGATGAAGGGCGAGAAACATTCGATCGCCTTCGTCCGTAACCTGTTGATCGCGTTCATCCCTGCGGTTGCGCTGGGCCTCGCCTTCAACGACCAGATCGAGGCGCTGCTGGAAAATGCCGTCGTCGTCGCCTGGGCGCTGATCATAGGCGGGGTCGCGATCCTGATCGTCGAGCGACTGGCGAAAACCCGCGACGTCGGGGGCATCTCGGGCGTTTCGGTGTCGCAATCGGTGAAGATCGGCCTGGTCCAGTGCATGGCGATGATCCCGGGCGTGAGCCGGTCGGGCGCGACGATCATGGGTGCGATGGCGTTCGGCATTGATCGCCGCACGGCTGCGGAATTCTCCTTCTTCCTGGCGCTGCCGACGCTGACCGGCGCCACGGTGCTTCAGATGTACAAGCATCGTGATGCGATCACCGCCAATGACCTGCAGCTGATCGGCGTCGGCGCGCTGGTGTCGTTCGTCGTCGCGCTGGTGGTGGTGAAAGCGTTCATGGCTGTGGTGACGAAGCACGGTTTCGCGCCGTTCGCCTGGTACCGAATCGTCGCCGGGAGCGTTGCTCTGCTGTTGCTCGCAGCAAAGTAGGTCCGGAAAAGGACTAATATCTCTGGAAAATACGTGCGGGCTGACGATCTAACGGGGCAGGCTGGAAAATAGGACAGCAATGCTGACTTGATGGCATCCGGCCGATGTGAGAACCACGTCGGCGGAGGGCTTATGGCTGCTGATTCCATGCTTCGTTTCGTCGTCACCCCGCAATCCTACCCGGACAAGCGGGCGCCGGACGCGCGCGCGGAGGACTTTCGCGAGATTGCGGATCGCTATGCGGTGCCGCGCGCCGAGGAGCAGGCGGGGCGGTGTTCGCAATGCGGCGTGCCTTACTGCACGGTGCATTGCCCGCTTCACAATCACATCCCCGACTGGTTGCGGCTGACCGCCGAAGGGCGGCTGCGCGAAGCCTATGAGCTGTCCAACGCGACCTCCACCATGCCGGAAATTTGTGGACGGATCTGTCCGCAGGACCGCCTGTGCGAAGGCAATTGCGTCATCGAATTCTCCGGCCATGGCGCGGTGACGATCGGCTCGGTCGAGAAGTTCATCACCGACACCGCCTGGGAAGAAGGTTGGGTCGAGCCGCTGGTGCCGGGCCCCGCGCGCGGCCAGTCGGTCGGCGTGATCGGGGCCGGTCCGGCCGGGCTGACCGCAGCGGAATATCTGCGCGCCAATGGTTATGAGGTGCATGTCTATGACCGGCACGATCGCGCCGGCGGGCTGCTGACCTATGGGATCCCGGGCTTCAAGCTGGAGAAGCCGGTGGTGATGCGCCGGGTCGACCGGCTGAAGGCGGGCGGGATCGTCTTTCACGAGGGCTTTACAGTCGGCGATGATGCCTCGCTTGCGGACCTGCGCGCGCGGCATGATGCGCTGCTGATCGCGACCGGTGTCTATAAGGCGCGGGCGATTGACGTGCCGGGCAACGATGCCGCCGGCGTGATCGCCGCGCTCGACTATCTCACCGCTTCCAACCGCAAGAGCTTCGGCGACTCGGTGCCCGCCTTCGACAATGGCGGGCTGGATGCCGCGGGCAAGAATGTGGTCGTGATCGGTGGCGGCGATACCGCGATGGATTGCGTGCGCACCGCTATTCGCCAGGGCGCGAAGAGCGTGAAATGCCTCTATCGCCGCGACCGCGCCAACATGCCGGGATCGCAGCGCGAAGTGGCCAATGCGGAAGAGGAAGGCGCCGAATTCGTCTGGCTGTCCGCGCCGCATTCCTTTGTCGGGGACGAGAAGGTCACGGCGGTGCGCGCCAATCGCATGCGGCTGGGCGCGCCCGATGCAAGTGGCCGCCGCGCGCCGGAGGTGGATCCGGGCGGGCCGATCGACATGCCGGCGGACATGGTGATCAAGGCACTGGGCTTCGACGCCGAGGAACTGCCGCATCTGTGGGATGCGCCTGAGCTGGGCGTCACCCGCTGGGGCACGGTGCTGGTCGATTCGAGGACGTTGATGACCAGCCTCGACGGGGTGTTCGCGGCGGGCGACATCGTGCGCGGCGCCAGCCTGGTGGTGTGGGCGATCCGTGATGGGCGCGACGTGGCCGCATCGATGCACCAATATCTGAAGAGCAAGGCCGCGGCATCGACCGCGAAGGAGGCCGCGTGATGGATCAGCGCGAATATCTCGCCACCCATGGCATGTACCGTCCCGAGTTCGAAGGCGACGCCTGTGGCGTGGGACTGGTCGCGGCGACCGATGGCAAGCCGTCGCGCCGCGTCGTCCAGTCCGCGATCGATGCGCTGAAGGCGGTATGGCATCGCGGTGCGGTCGACGCCGATGGCAAGACCGGCGACGGCGCCGGCCTGCATGTCGACCTGCCCGTGCGGTTCTTCGACGATGCGATCGCGATGGGCGGGCACAAGGTGCTGCCCAATCGGCTCGCCGTCGGTATGGTGTTCCTGCCGCGCACCGATCTCGCCGCGCAGGAGACGTGCCGCACCATCGTCGAGAGCGCGATCATCGAGGCGGGCTACACCATCTATGGCTGGCGCCAGGTTCCGGTCGACGTCAGCGTCATCGGCCTGAAGGCGCAGGCTACGCGGCCGGAGATCGAGCAGATCATGATCGCCGGCCCGCTGCCCGAGGCGGTCGACGAGGCCGAGTTCGAGAAGAACCTGTATCTGGTCCGCCGCCGCATCGAGAAGCGGGTGATCGCGGCGCAGATCCAGGGATTTTACATCTGTTCGCTGAGCTGCCGGTCGATCATCTACAAGGGGCTGTTCCTGGCCGAGAGCCTGTCGGTGTTCTACCCCGACCTGACCGACAAGCGCTTCGAAAGCCGGGTCGCGATCTTCCACCAGCGTTATTCCACCAACACCTTCCCGCAATGGTGGCTCGCCCAGCCGTTCCGGTGCCTGGCGCATAACGGCGAGATCAACACGATCCGCGGCAACAAGAACTGGATGCTGAGCCACGAGATCCGCATGGCGTCGATCGCGTTCGGCGAGCATTCGGAGGACATCAAGCCGGTGATCCCGGCGGGCGCATCCGACACGGCGGCGCTTGACGCGACCTTCGAGGCGATCTGTCGTTCGGGCCGCGATGCGCCGACCGCGAAGCTGATGCTGGTGCCCGAGGCGTGGCAGGGCGACGTCAGCGGTGACATGCCGCCCGCGCATGCCGCGATGTATCAATATCTCGCCTCGGTGATGGAGCCGTGGGACGGCCCGGCCGCGCTGGCGATGACCGATGGCCGCTGGGCGGTGGCGGGGATGGACCGCAACGCACTTCGCCCGCTGCGCTACACCCAGACCGCCGACGGCCTGCTGATCGTCGGCTCCGAAAGCGGCATGGTGGTCGTTCCCGAATCGACGATCGTCGCCAAGGGGCGGCTTGGGCCGGGGCAGATGATCGCGGTCGATCTGGCCGAGGGGCGGCTGTATCATGATCGCGAGGTCAAGGACCGGATCGCCGGCGAGGCCGATTATGCCGGGATGATCGGCAATTTCGCGACGATCGAGGATCTGCCGCCGCCGCCCGCCGCCGGGGTGCCGCGTTATGACCGTGCCGAACTCGCGCGGCGCCAGGTCGCCGCTGGCCAGACGCTGGAGGACATGGAGCTGATCCTGGCGCCGATGGTGGAAACGGCAAAGGAAGCGATCGGATCGATGGGCGATGATACGCCACTCGCCGTCATTTCCGACAAGCCGCGGCTGATCAGTCAGTTCTTCCGGCAGAATTTCAGCCAGGTGACGAACCCGCCGATCGATTCGCTGCGCGAACGCCATGTGATGAGCCTCAAGACGCGGTTCGGCAATCTCGCCAACATCCTCGACACCGAGGATCGGCGCGAGCGCGTGCTGGTGCTCGATTCGCCCGTGCTGACGTCGACCGACTGGGCACGGCTGAAGACCTATTTCAACAACGCCGCGGCGGAGATCGATGCCACGTTCGAGGCGGACGGCGGGCCGGAAAAGCTGCGCGCCGCGATCCAGCGCATCCGCAACGAGGCGGAACAGGCGGTGCGCCAGGGCAAGAGCGAGATCTTCATCACCGACGAACATGTCGGGCCGGCGCGGATCGCGATCCCCGGCGTGCTGGCGGCCGCGGCCGTGCACACGCATCTCGTGCGGCGGGGCCTGCGCTCCTACGCCTCAATCAACGTGCGCACCTCCGAATGCCTCGACACCCATTATTATGCGGTGCTGGTGGGCGTGGGCGCGACCACGGTGAACGCCTATCTGGCGGAAGCCGCAATCGCCGATCGTCAGTCACGCGGGCTGTTCGGTGACCTCAGCCTGGAGGAGTGCCTGAAGCGGCATCGTAAGGCGATCGAGGAAGGGCTGCTGAAGATCATGTCGAAGATGGGGATCGCGGTGATCTCCAGCTATCGTGGCGGCTACAACTTCGAGGCGGTGGGCCTGTCCCGCGCGCTGGTGAACGATTTCTTCCCGGGGATGCCGGCGAAGATCTCGGGCGAGGGCTATGCCTCGCTCCACGTCAACGCGAAGGGGCGGCACGATGCCGCTTATGACGACGCGGTGGTGAACCTGCCGATCGGCGGCTTCTATCGCCAGCGGCATACCGGGGAGGCGCATGCCTATTCGGCGCAGCTGATGCACCTGCTGCAAACCTCCGTCAGCACCGACAGCTATTCGACCTATCTGCAATTTTCGCGCGGGGTGGCGGACCAGCCGCCGGTGTATCTGCGCGACCTGTTGCAGTTCAACTTCCCGGCCGAAGGCGTGCCGGTCGACCAGGTCGAGCCGATCACCGAGATCCGCAAGCGCTTCATCACGCCGGGCATGAGCCTGGGCGCGCTGTCGCCGGAGGCGCATGAGACGCTGGCGATTGCGATGAACCGCATCGGCGCCAAGGCGGTGTCGGGCGAGGGCGGCGAGGACAAGAGCCGGTATCAGCCGTACGAGAATGGCGACAACGCCAATTCGGTGATCAAGCAGATCGCGTCGGGGCGCTTCGGCGTGACGGCCGAATATCTCAACGCCTGCGACGAGATCGAGATCAAGGTCGCGCAGGGTGCCAAGCCCGGCGAGGGCGGGCAGCTGCCCGGTTTCAAGGTGACCGAATTCATCGCCAAGCTGCGCCATGCGACGCCGGGCGTGACGCTGATTTCGCCGCCGCCGCACCACGACATCTATTCGATCGAGGATCTGGCGCAGCTGATCTACGATCTGAAGCAGATCAACCCGCGCGCGCGGGTATGCGTGAAGCTCGTCTCCTCGGCGGGCATCGGCACGGTGGCGGCGGGCGTCGCGAAGGCGCATGCCGACGTGATCCTGGTGTCCGGCCATGTCGGCGGCACGGGTGCTTCCCCGCAGACCAGCATCAAATATGCCGGCACGCCGTGGGAAATGGGCCTTTCCGAGGTCAATCAGGTGCTGACACTGAACGGCCTGCGCGGGCGCATCAAGCTGCGCACCGACGGCGGCCTTCGCGTCGGGCGCGACATCGTGATCGCCGCAATCCTGGGGGCGGAGGAGTTCGGCATCGGCACGCTCAGCCTCGTCGCGATGGGCTGTATCATGGTGCGCCAGTGCCATTCGAATACCTGCCCGGTCGGCGTGTGTACGCAGGATCCGCGGCTGCGCGAGAAGTTCGTCGGAACGCCGGAAAAGGTCATCAACCTGATGACCTTCATTGCCGAGGAAGTGCGCGACATCCTGGCGCGGCTGGGCGTGCGCAGCCTCGACGAAGTGATCGGGCGTACCGAGCTGCTGCGGCAGGTGAGCCGCGGTGCGGAGCATCTCGACGACCTCGATCTCAACCCGATCCTCGCCAAGGTCGATGCCACGGATGCGGAGCGCCGCTTCTCGCTCAGCACCTTCCGCAACGAGGTGCCCGACAGCCTGGACGCGCAGATCATCAAGGACGCCGCCGCCGTCTTCTCGCGCCGCGAAAAGATGCAGCTGACCTATTCGGTGCGCAACACGCACCGCGCAGTCGGCACGCGGCTGTCGAGCGAGATCACGCGCACCTTCGGGATGAGCGCGCTCAACGACCATCACGTGACGATCCGCCTGCGCGGCTCGGCGGGGCAGAGCCTTGGCGCCTTCCTGTGCAAGGGCATCACGCTGGAGGTGTTCGGCGACGCCAATGATTATGTCGGCAAGGGTCTGTCCGGCGGCATCATCGTGGTGCGCCCGGCAGTGTCGTCACCGCTGCGCAGCCAGGAAAATACGATCGTCGGCAACACCGTCCTCTATGGTGCGACCTCCGGCGCGTTGTTCGCGGCCGGACAGGCGGGCGAGCGGTTCGCGGTCCGCAACTCGGGCGCGACGGTGGTGGTCGAGGGCTGCGGCGCGAACGGCTGCGAATATATGACCGGCGGCACGGCTGTGGTGCTGGGCGCCGTCGGCCAGAACTTCGGCGCCGGCATGACCGGCGGCATGGCGTTCGTCTATGACCATGACGACAGTTTCGCCCGGCGCGCCAATCCGGAAAGCATCACCTGGCAGCGGCTCGCCTCGACGCATTGGGCGCACGTGCTGCACGACCTGATCGCGCGTCATGCCAAGGCGACCGATTCCAAATGGTCGCGCGGTATCTTGGAGGATTGGGACCGCAGCGTCGGCCGGTTCTGGCAGGTGGTCCCGCGCGAGATGCTGGACCGGCTGTCGCACCCGCTGGACGACAGCCCCGTGATGGAAGCGGCCGAATGAGGGACGCGCCCGCCGCTCGTGACCCGAGCGGCGAGCGGCGCGACTAGTAGAAGCCTGGCGGTCCGTCCTCGAAGACCGGTTCGCGTTCCTCGCGCCGGCGCGGCGGGGGCGGGCCCTCGGGACGGGCGATGCTGACCGAGCCATCCGGCCCGATCTGAAGATCCATCCCCAACCCCTCGATCGGCGCGGTGATCGGCGCGATTTCGTTTTCGACGTCGGCGATCAGCCCGGCATCGGGATCGACATCCTCGACCACCGGCGCCTTCACGACCGGCGCAAGATCGAGTGCGCTGACCATGAAATTGCGCCAGATCTGCGCCGGGATCCCGCCGCCGTGAAGCCCGGGGTTGGGGGTATTGTCGTCATTGCCGACCCACACGCCGACTACCAGATCGCCCGCAAAGCCGATGAACCACGCGTCGCGTCCCGATTGCGACGTGCCCGTCTTGCCATAGGCATCGACCGACAGCGCCGCCGCGCGGCCCGTACCGCGCATCGAGGCGGCAAGCAGGGTCAGCATGTCGTCATGGATGCGGCGCGGCATCGTGCGTTGGCCATCGGTCAGCGCCTGGTACCAGCTCTTGTCCGCGACGTTGCGCAGGCCGTGCGGCTGCACCGGATAGCGGCCCTCGGACACGCCGGCGAAGGCAGCGGTCAGTTCCAGTAGCGATACTTCCGACGTGCCCAGGCCAATCGTCGCCTCATTGGCGATCGGGGTGGTGATGCCGAGGTCGCGCGCGGCGCGGATCACGTTGCGCACGCCGACCTCCTGCGTCAGCCGCGCGGCGACGACGTTGGAGGATCGTTGGAAGGCGCGTTGCAGCGTGATGTCGCCGAGATAGCGGCCGTCGTCGTTCTTTGGTTTCCACCCGGCGATCTCGACCGGCGAATCGTCAACGATCGTGTCGGGGGACATGCCGGCGCGCAGCGCGGCGAGGTAGACGAACAGCTTGAACGTCGATCCCGGCTGGCGCCTCGCCTGGGTGGCGCGGTTGAACGGGCTTTTCTTGTAATCGCGCCCACCGACCATCGCGACGACCTCGCCATTGCGCTTCATCGCCACCAGCGCGGCCTGCGCCTGGCGCAATCCGGCCTGGCGGATGACGCGTTCGGCATTGCGCTGCAGATCGCGGTCCAGCGTGGTGCGCACCGTCGCCTCGGTCTGCACCTCGCCGGCCTGGTCGCGCGCATCGGGCAATACCCAGTCGGCGAAATAGGTGCCGGTGGGCAATTGCTGGGCGCGGCGCGCCTTGACGCGCTGCGGCTGCACGTCGGCTGCCTCGCTTTTGGTCAGGAAACCGGCGTCGACCATCGCCGCGACGACCACCTTCTGGCGATCGCGCGCGCCCTTCAGGTTGCTGGTCGGAGCGAGCCGTGACGGCGCCTTGACGAGGCCGGCCAGCATCGCCGCCTGGCCGATGTTCATCTTCTCTGGCTCACGCCCGAAATAATGGTTCGACGCGGCGCGCAGGCCATAGACGTTGTCGCCGAAATAGACGTTCGACAGATAGCGGGAGAGGATCTCGTCCTTGCTCAGCCACGCCTCCAGCCAGAAGGCGATGAACACCTCCCGGATCTTGCGCGCGGCGGTACGATCGGAATCGAGAAAGGCGTTCTTGGCCAGCTGCTGCGTGATCGTGCTGCCACCCTGACGCACCCCGCCGGAGCCGAAATTCGCCCAGGCGGCACGCGCAATGCCGCGCGGATCGATGCCCCAGTGCGAATAGAAGCGCCGGTCCTCGATCGCCATGAACGCTTCGCGGACATGCGCGGGCAGCTTCGCAGCATCGACCGGCTGGGCGATGATTGCGCCGCGCCGCGCGATCGGCGTGCCGTCGGACGCGGTGAGCGTGATCGACGGGGGCGTCGGCGGTTTCAGCGATTGCGACAAGGGCGCGGTGATCGCCAGCCAGATGATCGCCAGCACCAGCAGGATGACGGCTGCCCCGAGCCCGCGCATGATCCAGCGCATCGACACCCGTGGCAGGCGGAAGCGCGTTGCGCGGCTTGTCGCCGCTCCGTCCTCGCCCGGCAGGTCGCCGTCGCGCCACGCCGCGAAATCGGGCATGGGATCACGCGCCTCGCCGGGGGCATGGTGATAGCGGATGCGGCCACCGTCGTGCTGGCTGGGATCGAAGGGGTCAGGGCGCATGGAGCTCGGGCGCATGGAATCATCTCGGCGGTCAGCCATCGGGCGTATTACTTCAGTATGACAGTTGCCGCAAGGGTGCGCACCGTGCGAGGGATAGGCGCATGAGCGGCGAAGAGAAAGCATTTCAATTGGACGACAGACCGTTGGTCGTGGGCATTGGCGGCACCATTGGTGGCATATCCTCCACCGAACGCGCGCTTCGGATCGCGCTGGACGCGGCGGGCGAGCAGGGTTTCCGCACGCGCCTGTTCGGTGGTGCCGACATGGCGAAATTCCCGCTCTATGACCCCAAGGCGCCCGGCCGCACCGCCGAGGAGCAGGAATTCGTCGACGCGGTGCGCGGCGCGTCGGCGCTGATCATCGCCTCGCCCGGCTATCACGGCAGCATTTCGGGCGTGGTGAAGAACGCGCTCGACCTGCTGGAGGAAACCGCGCGCGATGCCGAGCGGACCTATCTTGCCGACATGCCGGTGGGGCTGATCGCGACTGCTTATGGCTGGCAGGCGACGGGATCGACGATCGCCGCGCTGCGATCGATCGTCCATGCGCTGCGCGGCTGGCCGACGCCTTTCGCCGCCGCGATCAACAGCGCGATCACCAAGTTCGATGCCGAGGGCGGGGCGAACGACCCGGCGGTGGTCGAGCAATTGCGCATGGTGGGCAAGCAGGTCGCCCGCTTCGCACCGCTCGCGCGCGGCTGAGCCAGACCGGAGGCGCACGGGTGGCGGCTTTGCCCCGCCCGTGTCGCCGGGTGGTTGGGCCAGTGTCTGCTTGGTTGACGCACCCGCCCGCACCAGCGCGTCATCGTAACGTAACTTCTGTTATCTTGGCGTTGACAGGGCCGCCGCCGCTGGTCCACCTCCGCCCTTGAGCCGACGACAGATCGGCCAAGGATGTGATGGAGAGAGCGGGCATGGTGCTGACCAAGGGCGACGAATATCCGATCCACCAGACCGCCGAGCCGGTCGCTTATGCGGGGACGGACCGCAATTTCTACGATCGCTTCTTCTTCAACGGCTATGCCCCCGGCGCGGACGAAGACGGCTTCTTCGCCGCCGCGATGGGCGTCTATCCGCATATCAACATCATCGACGCGAGCTTCTGCTGGCTGAAGGACGGCAAGCAGGTGAATCTGCACGCCAGCCGCGGCCTCAACATGGAGCGGATGGACACGCAGGTCGGCGGGATCGCGGTCGAGGTGCTTGAGCCGCTCAAGTCGGTGAAGCTCAAGGTCAATTCGCCCGAGCACAAGATCCGCGCCGAGCTGACCTTCACCGGCCGCGCCTTCCCGCTGGAGGAGCCGCGCTTTACCCGCCGCAACGGCCCGCGCGTGCTGATGGACGTGACGCGGATGACGCAGAACGGCAGCTATCAGGGCTGGATCGAGGTCGATGGCGAGCGGACCGAGGTGAACGGCTGGCTGGGCACGCGCGACCGCTCCTGGGGTGTGCGCCCGATCGGTGCGCCCGATGCGCAGCCAGCCAGCCCGCCTATTGCGCCGCAATTCTTCTGGCTGTGGAGCCCGACCGCGATGGAGGACGGGGACTTCTATTTCCACACCAACGACGACGAGCATGGCCGCTTCTGGAATCGCCGCGCGGCGTGGAAGCCGCTGGGCGGCGGGATCGAGGATGAGACGCATTTCGAATCCGACTATCAGGTGCAGTGGAAGCAGGGATCACGCCACGCCCAGGCTGCAAGCGTCACGCTGAAGGACGAAGAGGGTCAGGAAACGAAGGTCGAGTTCGACCTGGGCCAGCAGTTCATGATGCTTGGCCTTGGCTATACCCACCCCAAGTGGAGCCACGGCCGGCACCAGGGCGACGGGCTGACGGTGGAGCGCGAGGATTTCGTACCCGCGGAGATGGACCCGATGCAGCCGCACCATCTGCACGTCCAGGCGCTGGCCACCGTCACCATGACGGGACCGGACGGCAAGGTGCGGCGCGGCAAGGGGGTGCTCGAGCAATTGGTGATGGGGCCGCACGCGCCGTCGGGCTTCAAGGGCGTGCTCGACCCGGCATGACGACGCTGACCGCAACCGAGATCGAGGCCTATCTCTCGCGCGTCTGGGAACAGCCGGTGCGGGTGGCGGATCTCGCCCGGATCCCCGGCGGCGCGAGCCGCGAGACCTATCGCTTCAATGCCCATGCCGGCGCGAACATCCACCGGCTGATCCTGCGGCGCGAGCCGGCAAAGGGCCTGATCGACACCGAAAGCGCGACCGAGTTTCGCGCCTATCAAAGCGCCGCCGGTGTGGTCCCCGTGCCGCGTGCGGTGGCGCTGGAGCCCGATGGCGCCGAGCTTGGCCGACCGTTCTTCATCATGGAGCGGATCGAGGGCGGCGAAGTCGCGAGCAGCTTCGCCCGCGATCCGTTCGGCGCACATGGGCCGGCGCTGGGCGAGGCGTTCTTCGGCGCGCTGGGCCGGCTGGCGGCGCATGATCCGACCGGTACGCCGCTCGCCGATCATGTGCCGATGCCCGAGCCCGACCAATGCTGGCGGATCGCGCTCGATTATTGGGAAGGGGTGATCGAGGAGGACGCGCTGCAGCCGCAGCCGATCGCGCGCGCCGCGATCCGCTGGCTGCGCGCCAATCCGCCGCCGCCGGCGCAGCGTGTTGCGATCGTTCATGGCGATTACCGCTCCGGCAACGTCATGCACGACGGCGCGGGCGGGATGCGCGCGATGTTTGACTGGGAAATGGCGCATCTCGGCGATCCGCTGGAGGATCTGGGCTGGGCGCTGGACCCGATCTGGGATCATTTCATCCCCGGCGCGGCGAGCGGCATGCTGCCGCGCCCGGACGCGATCGCGATCTGGGAGCGCGCCAGCGGGCTGACCGTCGACCCCGCGGCAATGCACTGGTGGTCGCTGTTCGCATCGGTGAAGGGAATGGCGATCTGGATCTCCGCCTTTCGCGAGTTCGTCGACGGCGGGCGGCAGGATCCGGTACTCGCCGTTTCGGGCTGGTACACCGCGCGGCGGCAGGAGGCGATCATCGCCGCGCAGCTTGGCGGATCGGTGTTCGATCCGGTGCCGGCCCTCCCCACCAGCGATCTGGCGCAGGTGCTGATCGGTGCTGGCATCGCCGCCGCCGGGGCGGGGGAGAAGGTGGGTGCGAGCGATGCCTTCGCCGGATCGACGCTGACCGTGGCGGCGCTGCTCGCGCTGCTCGGCGCGCAGGAGGCGGAGAAGGCTGCCGCCTGGCGCCGCGCCGATATTGCCGACATGCGCCGGCTGCTCGGCGACGATGCTCCGGTTACCAACGAGGGCGAGACGCTGGACGCGCTGGACGGCGCCTGGGCGACGCTGGCCGAGGCGCTGATCGCGCATCATGACGAGGTTGCGCGGACGCGCGAGGACGAGCGGCCGCTGCTCGATTTCTACCGCGAGAGCGCCGCACGGCGGGAGCTCGCCTGGCCGCTATGACCGACCTGCCGCTCACCGGGATACGCGTATTGGATGCCGTTCCCGGCGTGCTCGGATCGGCGGGGCGGCTGTTGGCGGAACTGGGCGCCGAGGTCATCCGCATCGAGTCCCGCGGCGGGGGCGTGGATCGCCGCGCCGGTATGATGGTCGGCGACATCAGCCTCGACTTTGTTGCGGCGAACCTTGGCAAGCGCGCCGTCACGATCGACCTGCCGCGCGATCAGGATCGCTTTCTGGCGCTGGCGGCGGGGGCGGATATCCTGCTCGAGGCGCAGCTCCCCGGGCTCGATCACGCGGCACTTCGCCGTGCGGCGCCGCAGATCATTCATGTCACGCTGAGCGATTTCGGCACCGTCGGCCCGTGGAAGGACTGGCGTGCGAGCGACGCGGTGCTGCACGCGCTGACCGGCAGCCTGTCGCGCTCCGGCCTGCCGGACCGGCCACCGCTGCTGCCGCCGGGCCGCCTGACGCTGGAAACCGCAGCGACGCAAATGGTGGTCGCGACGCTCGGCGCGCTGATCCGCCGCTTGCGCACCGGCGAGGGCGATCACCTCGACATGACGCTGCTCGAGGCGGCGATGCAGGCGCTTGATCCGGGCTTCGGCCTGAACGGCAGCGCGCAATCGGGGGTGCCAAGCTGGAAGCAGCCGCGCGGTCGCACCGACGAACGCTATCGCTATCCGATCCTGCCCTGCGCTGATGGCTTCGTGCGGCTGTGCGTCCTCGCGCCCCGCCAGTGGCGCAGCATGTTCGTGTGGCTGGGGGAGCCGGACGAGTTTGCCGGGCCGGAGTGGGAGAAGCTGATGACCCGCTTCCGCTCCACCACCTTGCTGCCGGCGATCACGCGCTTCTTTGCCGACAAGACCCGCGCCGAGATCGAGGAAGAGGCGGCGGGACGCGGAATCCCGGCCGCCGGACTGCTCACCGTCGAGGAAGCGATCGCGACGGCGCAGATGACGGCGCGCGAGGCCTTCGTGCCGGTGGAAATAGCGCCCGGCATCACCTTGCCCTTCCCCAACGGCACGATCGAGATCGACGGCGAGCGCGCCGGGGTGTCGCCTGCCGCTCGCGACCCTCTGGCGGGCGAGAATACGGCGTTCGCGACGGCGCGGCCGCGCTTCGATCCTCCGCCAGCGGCCGATTACCCGCTCGCCGGCCTGCGCGTGCTCGACATGGGGATCATCGTCGTCGGGGGAGAGGCCGGGCGGCTGCTCGCCGACTTTGGCGCCGACGTGGTGAAGGTGGAAAATGCCGCTTTCCCCGACGGGCAGCGCCAGTCGCGCGACGACGATCCGGTGAGCCTCACCTTTGCGGCCGGCCACCGCAACAAACGCGGGCTGTCGATCGATCTCAAGGCGCCGGAGGGGCGTGCGCTGTTCCTCGATCTGGTGCGGCAGGCCGATGTGCTGCTGTCGAACTTCAAGCCCGGCACCCTCGATGCGCTGGGGCTGGATGCCGCGACCTTGGTCGAGGCCAATCCGCGGCTGGTCAGCGTCGACAGTTCCGCCTTCGGGCCGACCGGGCCCTGGTCGCGCCGGCTGGGCTATGGCCCGCTGGTGCGCGCCTCCGCCGGGCTCAGCACGCAATGGACCTATCCGGGCGAGCCCGACAGCTTCTCCGACACAGTCACCGTCTATCCCGATCACGTCGCTGGCCGGATCAGCGCGATCGGCGCGCTGGCGCTGCTGATCCGGCGGATGCGCACCGGCACCGGCGGGACGGCGAGCGTCAGCCAGGCGGAAGAGATGCTGGGGCACAAGGCAGTGGAGATCGCCGCGGCCGCCGCCCGCGCGGAGGGGCTGACGGTCAGCGGCGATCCGGCGGAGGATCGTCTTCTTCCGTGCGCTGGCGAGGACGAATGGTGCGCCGTGACGCTGCGTGACGCGGCGGATCACCGGGCCCTGAAGGCGATCGCCGGTGACGAGCCCGAACAATGGTCGCGAACGCAGCCGGCCGACAACGTGATGGCACAGCTTCAGTTGGCGGGGCTGGCGGCGGGCATGATGGTCCGCGTGGTGGACCTTCCCGACCTTCCCGTGTTTCGCGCGCTCGGCACGTTTCGCACCGCGCGGCACCCGCTGCTGCCCGACCCGTTCATCGTCGAGGGCGCGCTCACCCGCTTCGACCGGGTGCCGCCGCCGGACCAGCGGCCCGCGCCGCGGATCGGCGAACACAGCGCCACCGTCATCAAGGATTGGCTGGGGTGGAGCGACGATCGCGTCGCTTCGCTGCTGGCCGGGAAGATCATCGAACAAGCAGCATGAAAGGGATCAATATGGCCGACCTTGGCAATGAAGCCGTCACCGTCGAAACGCGCGGCAATGTGATGCTCATCACGATCAACCGCCCGGAAGCGCGCAACGCGGTCAACCGCTTCGTCCATGAGGGCGTAGGCGATGCGCTGGAGGCGGCGGACAAGGATCCAGAGATCCGCGTCGTCATCGTAACGGGCGCGGGCGACAAGTCGTTCTGCGCGGGTGCCGACCTCGTCGCGCTGTCGCGTGGGGAGAGCCTGGCGCCGGACGACAAGACCAAGGCCGCATGGGGCTTTGCCGGGATCGTCAGCCACGCCATTTCCAAGCCGGTGATCGCGGCGGTGAACGGCATGGCGCTGGGCGGCGGGCTGGAAATCACGCTGGCCTGTGACCTCGCCGTGGCCGTTGATGAGGCGAAGTTCGGCCTGCCCGAGCCCAAGCGCGGCCTGTTTGCGGCCGCCGGCGGCGTGTTCCGGCTGCCCGAGCAATTGCCCAAGAAGATCGCGATGGAGATGATCCTGACCGGCGATCCGATCGACGCCAACCGCGCGCTGGAACTGGGCCTGATCAACGCCGTCGCCCCGCGTGAGCAGCTGCTCGACACCGCCTTTGCGCTGGCCGAGCGGATCGCCGTCAACGCGCCGCTGTCGGTGCAGGCGTCGAAGCGGATGGCGCAGGGCATTTCGAATGGCCGGGTCGAGCGCGAGGAAGCGGCCTGGGCGCAGAACCGCGAGGAAACCAAGATCGTCTTCACCAGCGAGGATTCGCGCGAAGGGCCCAAGGCGTTCGCCGAGAAGCGCGCGCCGGTGTGGAAGGCGCGCTGAACATGGCGACTGACCCGGAGAAGGTCGCGGTCATCGTCGGGGTCGGGCAGGTCAATGACCGCCCGGCCGATCCGATGGCGGGCAAGGATGCGCTGGGCCTGATGATCGCCGCGCTGGAGGAGGCCGACAAGGATGCCGGCGGCGGCTGGCTGGCGGACGTGGATTCCGTCGCGGTCGTGCAGCAGATCAGCTTCCGCAAGGACAATCCGCTGGCGCAGAAGGTGGCGGACGGGATCGGATCGACGGCGGGGATCGTCTATGAATCGGTCGGTCCCAATGGCGACAGCCCGATCCTGCTGCTGAACGAGGCGGCGAATCGGATCGCGCGCGGCGAGATCAAAATCGCGGCGGTGACCGGCGGCGAGGCGCTGCGCACCGCCAGCCAGCGTGCGGCGATCGCGGCGAAGACGAGCGTTGCGGACCAGAACCCGCTGCGCACGCTGAGCAAGGGCGCGAAGCCCGGCTATCGCCAGATCTATGGCCTGGCGACGCCGGTCGACGTCTATCCGCTCTACGAGAATGCCGGGCGTGCGGCTTATGGCCAGACGCTGGACGAAGGGCAGCGTGAGTCAGGCGAGATCTGGTCACGCTTTTCCGAGATCGCGGCGCAGACGCCGGCGGCGTGGATCCATGCGCCCAAGTCACCGCAGGAGATCGTCGAGCCGACCGCGGACAATCGCCCGATCGCCTTCCCCTACACCAAGCTGATGGTGGCCAATTCGAGCGTCAATCAGGGCGCCGGCTTCATCGTCACCAGCCTTGCCGAAGCACGACGGCGCGGCGTGCCGGAGGAGCGGATCATCTATGTCGGGCGCGGCGCCAGCGCGCATGAGGCGGACGATTTTCTCGCTCGTGACCGCTACGACACGTCGCCCAGCATGGAAGTGTGCCTCCGCCGCACGCTCGAGTTCAACGAGGTGACGGCGGACGATCTCGACCTGGTCGAGCTTTATTCCTGCTTCCCCTGCGTGCCCAAGATGGCGCGGCGGGTGATCGGCTGGCCGGTGGAGAAGCCCGCGACGGTGTTCGGCGGGCTGACCTTCGGCGGCGGGCCGATCGGCAATTACATGGCGCACGCCGTAGCCGAGATGGTCGACAGCTTGCGCGCCGGCGAGGGCGAGAAGGGGCTGTTGTTCGCCAATGGCGGCTTTGCCACGCACAATCACGCGATCGTGCTCGGCACAAAGCCGCTGCCTGGCGCGGGAGAGGCACATGAGTTCGACCTGCAGGCCGAGGCGGATGCTGCGCGCGGGGCGGTGCCGGAACTGGTGAAGGACTATAGCGGACCGGCTGAGGTCGAGACCTACACCGTCTTCTACAACCGTGACGGTTCGGCAAAGGCCGGGGTGGTCGTGGCGAAGCTGCCGGATGGGAAGCGCACGCTGGCGCAGGTGCCGGCGAGCGATGCGGCGACGATCGCTTTCCTCAGCGACGGCAGTGCGGAGCCCGTCGGAACGCCTGGCCAAGTGGTTGCCGAGGGCGAACTGATGGTGTGGAAACGCGCCTCCTGATCGGGCCCGATCAATCCTCCCCGGGCGGACCTCGGGGAGGAATTGGGCGTTGCACTCCCACCGCGGCATCGATTAATCGCGGCGGTGCCCTCCCCAGGCGCTGTTGGTAACGTCAGGAGGAATCCCCCATGCAGACCCGCGCCGGCCTTTCGGTCGATGATCGCCTTGCCGCCTTTGTCGAGGAGGAGGCGCTTGCCGGCACCGGCATTTCGGCTGACGCCTTCTGGCAGGGCGCCGCGGCGATCTTCGATCGCTTCACGCCGGAGAACAAGGCGCTGCTTGCCCGCCGCGAGGAGCTGCAGGCGGCGATCGACGCGCGCTATATGGCCGGCGAGCCGGTCGACGAGGCGTTCCTGACGCAGATCGGCTATCTCGTGCCAGAGCCGGCGCCGTTCACCATCGGCACGCAGAATGTCGATCCCGAGATTGCTACGATGGCCGGGCCGCAGCTGGTGGTGCCGAGCCTCAACGCGCGCTTCGTGCTGAACGCCGCCAATGCGCGCTGGGGCAGCCTTTACGACGCATTCTACGGCACCGATGCGCTGCCGGGGAAGGCGAAGCCGGGCGGCTATGATGCCGATCGCGGCGCTGAGGTGATCGCGCGGGCGCGGGCGTTCCTCGATGAAACGCTGCCGGGCTGGGAAGCGGCGCTGACGGGCGGTGACTGCCCGCATCGCTTCGCGCGCTTCGATAAGGGCGTGATGTTCGTCCATAACGGGCTGCACATCGAGATCGTGGTCGATCGCGAGTCCCCGATCGGCAAGACCGATCCGTTCGGCATCGCCGACGTGATCCTCGAATCGGCGCTGACGACGATCGTCGACCTGGAGGATTCGGTGGCCGCGGTCGACGCGGAGGACAAGGTCGCGGCGTACCGCAACTGGCTGGGCCTGATGCGCGGCGATCTTGTCGAGACGTTCGAGAAGAACGGCGCGACGCTGAACCGCAAGCTGGCCGGCGATCGGACCTATCAATCGCCGAGCGGCTCCAGCTTCACGCTGCCGGGCCGTTCGCTGCTGTTCGTGCGCAACGTCGGCCATCTGATGACGACGCCCGCGCTGCGCCTCGAAGATGGCAGCGACGCGCCGGAGGGGATCCTCGACGCGATCGTCACCTCGCTGATCGGGCTGCATGATCTGAAGCGGCTCGGCACGCTGCAGAACAGCCGCACCGGATCGATCTATATCGTGAAGCCCAAGATGCATGGGCCGGACGAAGCGGCGTTCACCAACCGGCTGTTCGATGCGGTGGAGGATCTGCTCGGCCTCGACCGCCACACGATCAAGGTCGGTGTGATGGACGAGGAGCGTCGCACCTCGGCCAATCTCGCCGCGTGCATCCATGCGGTGCGCGACCGGATCGCCTTCATCAACACCGGCTTCCTCGATCGCACCGGCGACGAGATCCACACCGCGATGCGAGGCGGCGCGGTGATCCGCAAGGCGGAGATGAAGGGCGCCGAGTGGATCAAGGCCTATGAGGATCGCAACGTGCGCATCGGCCTTGCCTGTGGCCTTTCCGGCAAGGCGCAGATCGGCAAGGGCATGTGGGCCGCGCCGGACATGATGGCCGACATGCTGGAGCAGAAGATCGCGCACCCGAAAAGCGGCGCCAACACCGCCTGGGTGCCGTCGCCCACCGCGGCGACGCTCCACGCGCTGCATTACCATCAGGTCGACGTGTTCGCGCGGCAGAAGGAGATCGTGGGCGAGGCGCCGCCGCCGCTGGCGAAGCTGCTGGCCGTGCCGTTCGCGGCGCCGGGTCGCAACTGGACGCCGGAGGAGATCCGCGAGGAACTGGACAACAATTGCCAGGGGATCCTTGGCTATGTCGTGCGCTGGATCGACCAGGGCGTCGGCTGTTCCAAGGTGCCCGACATCCATGACGTGGGACTGATGGAGGATCGCGCGACGCTGCGTATTTCCTCGCAGCATATCGCCAACTGGCTGCTCCACGGCGTGTGCACCGAAGATGAGGTGGACGAGGCGCTCGATCGGATGGCGAAGAAGGTCGATGCGCAGAATGCGGGCGACCCGCTGTATCGCTCGCTCGACTGGGACGGTCATGCCTTCCGTGCGGCCCGCGCGCTGATCTTCGAAGGGGTGGAGCAGCCGTCGGGGTATACCGAGCCGTTGCTCCACCGTTTCCGCCAGGCAGCCAAGGCCGCCTGATCCGCGCCCTATCCCTCGCGCCCGGCCATGTCCCGGCGCGGGGGAGGCGAGCGGTGGCGATCGCGACGGTGGCATTATCGTGACACCGCGGCTAAAGGGCCGCGCATCCACCACTGCCGAGAGCATCGCTGAACCCCATGCGAGTCGCCGTCGCTTCCGATCACGCCGCCGTGTCGCTGAAGGCGACGCTTGTCGCCTGGCTGCGCGAGGGCGGGCATGATGTTCTCGACCTCGGGCCCGACACCGACGCGCGGGTCGATTATCCCGATTACGGATACAAATTGGCCGAAGCGGTCGCCGCGGGTGAGGCCGAGCGCGGCATTGCCCTATGCGGTTCGGGTATCGGCATTTCGATCGCGGTGAACCGCAATCCCGCGCTGCGCTGTGCGCTCGTGTCCGATCCGCTCGCCGCCGCTTTGTCGCGCGAGCATAATGACGCCAACGCCATCGCGCTTGGTGCCCGCCTGATCGGCGAGGACATGGCCAAGGCCTGCGTCACCGCCTTCCTCGACACCGCCTTTGCCGGCGGCCGCCACGCCCCCCGCGTCGACAAGCTCGGCGCGCCTGATTTCCAGAAGGAGCCAGCATGAGCACCAACCCAACCACGCTGAACGAGGTTCAGACGCCTTATGCTGTCGAGGGCGGCTTCTTCACCCGCGGTCTCGCCGATGCTGATCCCGCGGTGTTCGCCGGTGTCGAGCATGAGCTGGACCGTGAGCAGACTCAGATCGAGCTGATCGCGTCCGAGAACATCGTCTCCAAGGCGGTGCTGGAGGCGCAGGGCTCGGTCTTCACCAACAAGTACGCCGAGGGTTATCCCGGCAAGCGTTACTATCAGGGCTGCCACCCGTCCGATGAGGTGGAGCAGCTCGCGATCGATCGCGCGAAGCAGCTGTTCAACTGCGGCTTTGCGAATGTGCAGCCGCACTCGGGCGCGCAGGCGAATGGCGCGGTGATGCTGGCGCTGGTGAAGCCGGGCGACACGATCATGGGCCTCAGCCTCGATTCGGGCGGGCACCTGACGCACGGCGCGCGCGCGGCGATGAGCGGCAAGTGGTTCAACGCCGTGCAATATGGCGTCACGCCGGACACGCACCTGATCGATTATGACGCGGTCGAGCGTCAGGCGATCGAGACACAGCCCAAGCTGATCATCACCGGCGGTTCGGCCTATCCCCGTCACATCGATTTCGCCCGCTTCCGCGCGATCGCGGACAAGGTCGGCGCGTTCTTCATGGTCGACATGGCGCATTTCGCGGGCCTCGTCGCTGGCGGCGTCCACCCAACCCCGTTCGGTCATGCCCATGTCGTCACCACCACGACGCACAAGACGCTGCGCGGCCCCCGTGGCGGCATGATCCTGACCGATGACGAAGCGATCGCGAAGAAGATCAACTCGGCGGTGTTCCCGGGGCTCCAGGGTGGCCCGCTGATGCATGTCATCGCCGCCAAGGCAGTGGCGTTCGGCGAGGCGCTGCAGCCGGAGTTCAAGAGCTATGCCGCCGCGGTGGTGGAGAATGCCAAGGTGCTGGCGGCAACGCTGAAGGAGCGCGGCGCGGCGATCGTGTCCGGCGGCACCGACACGCATCTGGCGCTGGTCGATCTCACCCCGCTCGGCGTCACCGGCAAGGATGCGGACGAGGCGCTGGAGCGTGCCGGCATCACCTGCAACAAGAACGGCATCCCCAACGATCCGCTGCCGCCGGTGAAGACCAGCGGCATCCGCGTCGGCACCCCGGCGGGCACGACCCGCGGTTTCGGCACGGCCGAGTTCCGCGAGATCGGCAACATGGTCGCCGACGTGCTCGACGGTCTGGCCAAGAAGGGCGAGAAGGGCGATGCCGAGGTCGAGGCGGCCGTGCGGGAACGAGTTCGCGCGCTGTGCGCTCGTTTCCCCATCTACAAGTGAGGTGAACGTGTCCAAGATCGAGGAAGTCCAGACCACCGTCCAGAACACGCCGGGGCTCGGCAAGAAGATGGCCAAGTACGGCGCGATCGGCGCGGTCATCGCCATTCCGGTGCCGTTCGTCGGCCCGGTGCTGGGCGCGCTTGTCGGTGCCGGCGTCGCTTATGCCCGGCGGGACAAGATCTGATCCTGTCATCCTGCGTCCCTGTCGCGGCTGCGGCGGGGGCGTCCAACCAGAAGAGTTGAACGATGCGCTGCCCCTTCTGCGGCCATGATGCGAGCCAGGTGAAGGACAGCCGCCCGACCGACGATGGCGCCGCGATCCGCCGCCGTCGTCAGTGCGAGGGCTGCGCCGCACGCTTCACCACCTTTGAACGGATCCAGCTGCGTGAGCTGACCGTGGTGAAGTCGGAGGATCGGCGCGAGCCGTTCGATCGCGAGAAGCTGCTGCGATCGATCGGGATCGCGGCGCGCAAGCGGCCGCTCGACGGCCTCGCCATCGAGCGGCTGGTCAGCGGCATCCAGCGCCAGCTGGAAACCAGCGGCGAGGCCGAGGTCACGTCCAAGCGGATCGGCGAAATGGTGATGGAGGCGCTGAAGGGCCTCGATTCGGTCGCCTATATCCGCTTCGCCAGCGTCTATCGCGATTTCAGCGAGGCGCGCGATTTCGAGGAGTTCGCCGGCACCGTGGAGGAAGCGGCGCGCGGCTGAGGCGCCCGAGCGCCGCTGCGATACTTGTCGAACGCGACCCTTGGCGGATAGGCGCAGCACCATGGCTTCTTCCCAACCCCCCGTCATCGTTCTCGTCCGTCCGCAACTGGGCGAGAATATCGGCAAGGCGGCGCGCGCGATGCTCAATTTCGGGCTGACCGAAATGCGCCTGGTGTCGCCGCGCGACGGCTGGCCCAATCCCGCCGCGGGCCCCGCCGCCTCGGGCGCGGACATCGTGCTGGCACAGGCCAGGGTGTTCGACAGCGTGGCGGAGGCGGTGACCGACTGCCCCAACGTCTATGCGACGACGGTGCGAAAGCGCGGGATCACCAAGCCGGTGGTAACGCCCGAACAGGCGGCGACCGACATGCGCGGCGCGGCGGGGCGCAGCGCGATCCTGTTCGGGCCGGAACGATCGGGGCTGGAAACCGACGACGTCGCGCTCGCCCGCACGATCCTGACGGTGCCGATCAATCCCGAATTCGGCAGCCTCAACCTCGCCCAGGCGGTGATCCTGGTCGCCTATGAATGGTCAAAGGGCGAGGCGCTCGCGTCACCGCCGGAAGTGACGCTCGATCCGCCCGCCCCGCAGGAGGAGCTGGAGGGGCTGATCGGCCAGCTCGACACGATGCTGGTGGAAGCGAATTTCTTCTTTCCGCCCGATCGCACGCCCGCGACGCGCCGCACGCTGCGGACGTTGCTGACCAAGCCGGCATGGACCAGCCAGGAAGTGCGCACCATGCGCGGCGTGCTATCGGCGCTGGCGGGGGCGAAGGCGAAGCGCGGCAGCTGAGCTTCCGCCCCGTTCGTTCAGGTCAAAGGCGAACGAACAGCGTCAATGAGGCGACGTGCGCCATATCGACGCGGCGCCCGGGCGCGTCGCGGGTCTGGTTGAGATATCCCGCCTCCAGCGTCGACGTGCCCGGCAGCGGGATTTCCAGCCCCACAAAGGTGCGCACCTGATCGAACCCTGTGACGCCGCCCCAATCGGCTGACTTCAGGCCGACAAAGCCCTCGACCGATCCCAGCGCCGCGACTCGCCTGGTGCCCGGCGCGAGCGGATATTCGAACCGCATCATCTGCCGCGCGCGCAGCGACATGCCGTCACCGTCGGAGCGCCAGCGCTGTTCCAGCCGGGTGCGCGATTGCACCTCCAGCTGGCCGATCTTGCCGACATTCCACGTCACTTGCTGGAACAACCGGTCCTCGCTGCGGTCGGGCCTGTTTTCCAGCGGCTCGATGACATGGGCATAGCCCTGATACACCGTCACCGCCGGCGAGATCTGATAGCCGATCGCCGGGCGCAGCAGCACCTGCGACAGCCGCGATACACCGTCCGTCACGCGCGGCTGCACTTCGGCGAAATATACCAGCGGTCCGGAAATGCGGCCCATCACCGTGGCATTGACCCACAGCGCCTCGTCGTGATTGGTCTGTGCCGCGACCGGCGCGGCGGCGATGGTGGTCAACAGGGCAAGGGCGAGGGTCGGGACAAGGATACGCGACATGGCGCGGTCTCTAGCCTCGCCCTCCGCAACTTGTCATGGTTCAACGCGCAACAGCAATAAAACGTCAGGAGAGAGTGGATGCCCGAATTTCGCATGATCGATACGGGCCGCGTACGGCTGCGTGTCGCGGTGGAAGGCGCGGGTCCATTGGTCCTGATGGTGCATGGCTTTCCCGAAAGCTGGTATTCGTGGCGGCATCAGCTGGGCCCCGTCGCGGCGGCCGGCTTCACCGCGGCGGCGATCGACGTGCGCGGCTATGGCCAGTCCGACCGGCCGGGGCTGGTCGAGGATTATGCCATGGAGCATCTGGTTTCCGACATAGCGGCCGTGGCCGACGCCTTTCAGCCTGACCCCGCCATCCTCGTCGGGCACGACTGGGGCGCGCCGCAGGTGTGGAATTCGGCACTGACCCGGCCGGAGCGTTTTCGCGCGGTGGCCGCGCTGTCGGTGCCTTATGCCGGCGTGCCGGCGCGGCCGTTCACCGAGGTGTTCCGGCAGGCCTTCACCAACAAGGGGCGCTTTTTCTATCAGGAATGGTTCCAGGAAGTGGGGCCGGCCGAGGAGGAGGCGCAGCGCGATGTGCGCGATTTCCTGCGCAAATTCTATTACGGCATTTCCGGCGACGCGCCCGATGGCACCTGGCCCAACAAGCCGGCCGGCTCGACGCTGCTCGATGGCATGGTCGATCCCGATCCTTTCCCGGCGTGGCTGACGCCGGCGGACCTCGATTATTATGTCGGTGAGTTCGTCCGCTCGGGTTTCTTCGGGCCGATCAGCCGTTACCGCAACCACGAGCGCGATTTCGCCTGGCTGCAGCCGTACAAGGATCGCCGGATCGAGCAGCCCGCGCTGTTCATCGGCGGCACTCGCGACCCCGCGACCACCTTGTTCGGGGCGGTGCCCGATCCGATCGCGCTGATGCGCCCGCATGTGCCGGGCGTCGAGGGCCATTTGCTCGAGGGCTGCGGCCATTGGACGCAGCAGGAGCGCCCCGATGTGGTCAATCGCCTGCTGGTGGAGTGGCTCGGCCGCCTCGGGTGACGCGGCGGATGGGGGGCGCGGGCGCGGCGGATCGGGGCGGGCGCGGTGCTGCGCGCGCTTGACCGGTCGATCACGCGCCGCCTGGGGCGCACGCTGTCTGCGCAGGGCTATGCCCAACTGGTCACGCTGGCGGTTCAGCTGGCGCTGGTCCCGGTGCTGCTTCGCGCCTGGGGAACGTCGCTGTACGGCGCGTGGCTGGTGCTGTCGGCCGTGCCCTTCTACCTCAGCTTCAGCGACTTCGGCCTGACGTTCGTCGCCAAGAACGCGATGGTCATGGCCGTCGCGGGCGGGCGGCGGGATGAGGCGCTGCGCATCTTCCACACGGTCTTTGCGCTGCTGTGTGCTTTGTTGCCGCCGCTGCTGATGGGGAGCGCTGCGCTGATCCTGTTGTTCGACCCTGACATGCTGCCAGGGCTGGCGGGGGTGGCGCCCGGCACCGCGCGAGCGGCGCTGCTGCTGCTGGCGCTGAACATGGCCGCCTACCAGCTGTTCCTGCTGGTCTGCGCCGGGATCAGGGCCGAGAATCGTCCGGCGAGCGAAGTAACCTGGGCGGCAACGGCACGGCTGGGGGAGGGCGCGGCGATTGCCGGCGCCGCACTGGCCGGTGGCGGGCTGGTGGCGGCGGCAGCCGCCATGGTCGCGATCAGGCTGCTGTTCCTCTTCGCCGCCTATCGCTGGCTGCGCGGCACCGCGGGCTGGCTGGCGCTGGGCTGGCGGGCGGCCGATCGCGCCACGGCGTCCGCGCTCTGGCGACCCGCGCTGGCGTATATGGCGATGCCGGTCGGCCACGCCCTGCTGCTGCAAGGGCCCGTGCTCGTGGCCGGCAGCCTGCTGGGTGCCGGCGCGACGGTGGCCTTTGCCACGACCCGCACGGTCGCGCGGCTCGGGACGGCCGGGATCAACATGATCAACAACAGCGTGGTCAGCGAATATGCCGCGCTTCACGGCAAGGGCGCGCGGGCGGCGGCATCCGTGCTGTTCCGCTGGCATGTTGGCGCAACGCTCGTCGCGACCTTTTGCTATGCCGCCGCCATCATCCTGCTCGCCCCCGCGGCGGTCGCGCTGCTGACGCATGATGCCGTCCGCGTCGCCGCGCCGTTCCTCCTGTGGCTGGTGCTGGCGGTGGTCGCCGAGATGATCTGGTCGGCGCTGTTCAGCCCCAGCGCGGCGATCAACCGCCACGCGCGGCTGGCGATCGGCTTCGCGGCACTCGCGCTGGCGGGCGTGGGTGCCGCCTGGCTGCTCGCGCCGCGCTACGGGCTGAGCGGGGTCGCCGGGGCGCTGGCGGCCGCGCATCTCGCAATGGTCGCGCTTTGCCTGTTCACGGGTCGGCGGCGGCATGGGTAACCCGCCGGGCCAAGGCCGCGCGCTGTTTGTCGGCATTGCCGCGCATGGCCATGGCGGGATCCAGGCGTTCAACCGTCGCGTCGCCGCGGCATTGGCCAGCCTTGCGGTGCCTGCCGACGTGGTGATGCGGGCGGACGAGGGCGACTGGCGCTTCGCCCGCAGGGCGCTTCGCCTGCTCCCCGCCTCCGACCTGCTGCTGATCGGCCATGTCAACCTGCTGCCGCTGGCTGCGCTTCACCGGCTGGTCCGCCCGCGCGGCCGGCGCATCCTGTTCGCGCACGGGATCGAGGTGTGGGGCGACCCCACCTATCGCGCGGTGCGTCGCTGGGAACCGGCGCTGTTGTCCCGCACGATCAGCCAGGTGGCGGTGGTGAGCGGCTATTCGCGCGATCGCATGGCCGCGGCGTTCGGGTTGCCCCACGCACGTTTCACGATCTTCCCCAACGCCGTGGATCTGCCACCGGATGCCCCGCCGGCGCGGGGCACACGCCAGCGGCTGGTGCTGGCGGTCAGCCGATTGGGCGCGGCGGAGGGGGCGAAGAACCTCGATGCGCTGATCCGCGCCTTGCCGCTCATCCCCGACGCCCGGTTGATGATCGTAGGGGAGGGGCCGCTGCGCGATTCTCTGCGGCGGCTGGCCGAGACGCTGGGCGTCGCGGGGCGTGTCGACCTGCCCGGTGCGCTCGATCCTGCCGCGCTGGCGCATGCCTTTGCGGTCGCCAGCGTCTTTGCCCTTCCCTCTTCAAAGGAGGGATTCGGCATCGTCTATCTGGAGGCGTGGGCCGCTGGATTGCCGGTTGTCGGATCGTGCCACGGCGCGGCGGGGGAGGTGATCCGCGATGGCATCGATGGTTTCACGATCGATCCGGCGGACATAGCGGCGCTTGCCGAGCGGCTGCGTCGCCTGCTCGACGATCCCGCGCTCGCCCAGGCAATGGCCGCCGCCGGGCGCGCCCGCGTCGCGCAGCATTATTCCGCGCCGGCGTTTGTCGCCAACCTCCGCGCGCTGATCGCCGCATAGTCCCGCCCATCGCCCGCTGCCGTCGCCCGTCGCGGCCGCCGTGCGACCAGCAGCAGCGCCCCGCCGACGATCAGGATGAAGGGAAAGCTGCGGCAGAAGAAGGCCAGCATGGTGCTCGCCTCGCGCTCTGCAAGGAAGGCGGTGGCAGCAAGCAGGAACACCGCCCAGACATTGCCGGAGAGGCGCCCGCCCACGAGGTCGAGCAGGGTGAAGCTGATCGCGGCGATGGCGCCCGGCAGCAGCAGCACGCCGGCCAGCCCGAACGCCGCGAGGCTGCTGGCGATCAGCCCGACGACCGGCCGCGCGATCGACCCCTTGGCGCGGAAGCCGTAATGCCAGGCGATCCGGTCTGGCGCGGTCACCAGCGATTTCCTGATCAGAAAGCCGGGCAGCAGCGCTTCCGCGGGATCGCGCCACAGGTCAGCGCTGCCCATCGTGCCGTGTTCCGCCAGCCCGCGCGCGACCTGGTCGATCGGCTGGATCATGGTGAAACGCTCGCTGTTCCAGGTCAGCGGGTGGACGTAGCTGTCGGTCCAGGCAAAGCGATAGCCGGTGGCGACCCGCGCCTGTGCTGCACTGAGCCGCGACGCGCTGAAGCCATGCGCGCGCAGCACGTCCCACGTCGCCGCGATCCGCGCCGTGCCACGCACGTCGGGATCGGTGCGCACGATCTGAATCGCGGGAAGGAGCAGGGCGAATATACAGGCGGCGGCGATACTGCCCGGCACCACCCAACGCCAGCGGACACGCCCGTTCAGCGCCACGAAGGCAAGCGCGACGACGAACAGGAAATCGAACAAGGTCCGCTTGGTGTTGTCGGCCAGCGTCAGCGCGAGGATCGTCGCCGCCATCGCTGCGAGGACCAGCCCGTGGCGTCGCTGGTCAGGGCGCCGGATGACGAGCGCCGCCTGCATTGCCGCGCCCAGCATCAGCAGCGGGTAGAAGGTGCCAAAGCCGCCAAATCCCCCAGCGGTGAAGCCGCCCGACACGGCGATCGCGCGAAACTGTGTCTGGAGGAGCAGGAACATCGCACCCAGCGCGAAGATCGGTACCGCGAACCGGCGCAGATTGGGTTCGTGCCCGGTCACGCGGCGCAGCGCGCGGGCGAAGCGGAGCGGCCGGCGCACCCCCTGGCTCAGCCCGTAGCCGATGGTGATCGAGCCGAAGCCGGCCAGAAGATAGGCGGCGGACAGATCCGGCACATGCAGGTTGGATTGCACCGGCTGCCCCGCCAGCGTCTTCACCACCAGGGCGCCCGTGCCGAAATAGACAATCATGATCGCGTACAGGCCGTCGGACACCCGCCATCCGCCGCGCGTCAGCGGCAATAGCGCCGCGGCCGCGATCAGCAGCAGGATCGCCAGCAGCCAGACGTCGGCGCGCAGGGCGAGCTGCACGCCGCCAAGCCCAGCGAGCGCCAGCAGATATAGCCAGCCGAGCCCCCTCACGACCGTGCCCTCTCCTCCCTGTCTGTGCCCAGCCTAGGCAGCGCGCGGTCGTCCGTCGAGAGCATGATGAGCAAGCGCGAAACATGGTTAATCTGAATGATTGCGCGCGCTTCGCGCAGCCCCTAGCGTTCGTGTCGGGGAGCAGGGGGAACAGGGGCGATGACTCAGTCGCACGACGCGCGTGGCGCGCCGATGTGGGAGGGGGGCGCCAGCTTTCCGCTCCGCAACCGGCTGTATCGTGCCGGCTGGATCGTCGCTTGGCTGCTCTTGGTCAGATGGACCCCGCCGCCGCTGCGCGCATGGCGCCGGCTGGTGCTGCGGGCATTCGGCGCGCAGGTCGCACCGACCGCCAATGTCTATGGCAGCGCGCGCATCTGGTCGCCGGCCAATCTGGCGATCGGCGATCATGCGACGATCGGGCCGGGCGCGCACATCTATTCGATGGGAAAGGTGACGATCGGGCGGTTCGCCATCGTCTCGCAACGCGCGCATCTTTGCGCCGGCACGCACGATAGCGAAGATCCCGCCTTCACGCTGCACACACGGCCGATCGTCGTGGGGGCGCGCGCCTGGGTGGCGGCCGAGGCGTTCGTCGGCCCCGGCGTTACCGTCGGCGAGGGCGCGGTGCTCGGCGCGCGGGGCTGTGCCTTCGCCGATCTGGCGCCCTGGACCGTCTATCGCGGCAATCCCGCCGCCGCGATCCGACCGCGCACGATCCGCTTCGCGGAGGCTGCATGACCCGCGTGCTGCGGATCATCACGAGCGCCGACCCGCGCGCCGGCGGCCCTATCGAGGGCGCGCGCCGGCTGGGCGAAGTGTGGGCGCGGCAGGGACATCGGCAGGACCTGCTGACGCTCGATCCGCCGGACGAATTTCACTTGCCGGATTACCCGGGCGCGATCGTGCCGCTCGGCCCGCCGCGCGGCCGCGATCCGCGGCAGCTGTATCGCTATTCGCCCGCGATGGTCCCCTGGCTGCAGCGCCATGCGCGGGACTATGACGCGGTGATCGTCTCGGGCCTGTGGCGCTATGGCGCGCGCGGCGCGGCGCAGGCGCTGGCCGGCGGGCCCGTGCCCTATTTTGTCTTTCCGCATGGCATGCTCGACCCATGGTTTCGCCGGACGATGCCGCTCAAGCATGTCGGCAAACAGCTGAGCTGGTGGTGGGCGGAAGGTCCGCTGCTGGCCGGCGCGCGTGCTGTGCTGTTCACCACGGAGGAGGAGCGACGGCGGGCGGAGGGCGGGTTCCGGCCGTGGCGCATGAATGCGGTGATCACGCCTTATGGCACGGCGGACCTGGCGGGGGATCCGGCCACGCAGATCCAAGCGTTTCGCCAGCAGATACCAGCGCTGGGACAGCGCCCCTTTCTGCTGTTTCTTGGCCGCATCCACCGCAAGAAGGGGTGCGACCTGCTGGTGGAGGCGTTCGCCACGATCGCGCGGCGTGACCCCGGCATCGACCTGGTGATCGCCGGCCCCGACGAGGCGGCGCTGGTCGCCGGGCTTCGCGACCGCGTTGCCCGGCTGGGCATCCGCGACCGCGTCCATTTTCCGGGCATGCTCTCGGGCGCCGCAAAGGCGGGCGCCCTGCGCGCAGCGGCGGCGTTCGTGCTGCCGTCACATCAGGAGAATTTCGGGATCGCCGTGGCGGAGGCGCTGGCCGCCGGCACGCCAGTGCTGGTGAGCGATCAGGTCGCGATCTGGCGCGAGATCCTGGCCGATGGCGCCGGGATGGTGGCCCCGGCCACTGCCGCCGATACGGCGACGATGCTGTCCCGATTTTGCGCGCTTCCTGTCCGCCAGCGAAGCGTGATGGGGCGGCGCGCGCGCCACTGCTTCGCCACCCGCTTTCGTATCGAGGCGGCGGCCGATCACCTCCTGCAGCTGATCGATCAGCACCGCGCCTGACGCACGCCTGTCCTACATCCGCCTGCCCGCTGTAGAACATAGCACGAACAACAGGAGGCGTGCGATGGTCGCGGAAGTGGAAGTACCAGCGGGGTTCGTCCCGCAATATGCGGTGGCGTTCGGTGCCGTCGATGGGCCCGCGGTGGCGGTCCAGGCGGACAATCCATTGCCGGTGCGCGCGGTGCCCCGCCCGGCGCAGTCTGCGCCGCTCGCCGGCACGATCGTGAGCAGCGCCATCGTGGGGCCATTCGTGCCGGAGCTGGATCGGCCCATCTGGCTGAGCCTGTCCGGCCAATGGCATGGGCAGGTCGACTTCCTCCGCTCGGCCGATGGGGGGGCAACCATGCTGCCGCTGACGATCGCCGGTGAGCGCTGGGGGCGGTTTGTCGGCAGCACCAACGAGGCGGTGGCGGACGAGAGCGAGGCGGGCGCGACCTATTATCTTGCCGTCACGCTGCTGGGTGGCGCGCTGACCTATCGGGTGGCGCAATGAGCGGCCCGGACCTGATCGCGCGCGGCCTGGCGGTGCAGGCGCGGGCGACCCAGCGCGCCGCCGCGCGGCATGCGCGATTGCTTCGTGCGGCAGACAGCGCGCGGGGGCGCAATCCGGCGACCGCGCCGCCCTGGCTTGCGCCGCCAGCCTATGCGCCGGGCAGCGCCTATGCGCCGGGGCAGATCGTCGCGCATGCGGGCGCCTGGTACATGTGCGGGATCGGCGGGGTGGCCCCCGCGACTGGCCCCGGACCGACCGGGCGGCACCATGGGCAATATCTCCCCGACGGAACGGGCGGCCTCTACTGGACCTGCCTTGGCGGGGCGCGGCATCCCGATGCGGCCGATGGCGCCCCGGTGGTCACGCTGCTGACCAGCAATCCCGCGCTCGGCGCCAACTGGCTGCCCGCGCTCGTCCCCGGGGCTTACGCTGTGCGCGGCGCGCGCCCGGTGCCGCTGCGCGCCAGTTTCTGGTCGCTGGAAACGCTGGAAGCGAAGCCGGATATGATGACGTGCGCGGGGGCCTCGGTCGCCTTTGACAGCGATGCCGATCGACTGGCGCTCTTCCTTCCCGCCAATTCGGCGCAGCTGCGCGTGCTGGTGGAGGAGCGGTATCTCCATCCCGGCAGCATCGTGATCGGTGGCCAGGATCAGTGGCTGATGATCGACTGGACGATGAGCAGCGGCGGCCGGATGCGCCGGTATGAGCTCGAAACCGGCAAGAGCGCGGCGCAGTTCGGCTGCGCGCAGACCGGCACCGCGGCGACGGTCACCGCGGCGCCGGCATCGGACCCGCGCCTGGTGGTGATCGGCGACAGCTATAATGCCGGCTCGTCCTATGGCCCGTGGCTGGCCGGCGGGTCGATCGCACAGCTGCTGGGCAAGCGGCTCGGCTGGCGTGACACCTGGAACCTGTCGGTCGGCGGGACGGGTTATTGCAACACGGGTGCGGGCCTGCGCACCTTTGTCGATCGCGTCCCGCAGGCGCTGGCGCTTCGGCCGGATGCGGTGCTGGTGATGGGATCGACCAATGACGTTGGCTATTCACCCGCGACGGTGGAGGCGGCGGCAGTGGCCATGCTGCGCGCATTGCGTGGCGGCACGCCCGCGCCGATCATTGTCGTGGGCGTGCCCTCGATCAACCTCCCCGGGGCGCGTGCGACGGAGCAGGCACTCGCCGCCGCCGTCGCCGCTATCGCCGACCCGCTGACATTCTTCGTCCCGGTCACCACCGCCACGCCGCCCTGGGTGCTCGGCGGCTGGAACAATGCCGTCGCGGTGCCGTCCGGCACCGCCAATGCAGCGCTCTACATCGCCGGGGATGACGTCCATCCGCCGGAAATCGGCTATGATTATTATGCGCAGCGGATCGAACAGGCGATCCGCGCGCAGGTGCTACCGGCCCTGGCCGCCGGATAGCCGGCCGACGCGTGCGCCGGCCGCTCCCGGTCAGCGCACGCGCATGCCGCGATAGGTCTTGCCGTCCACGGCGAGGAAGTAATTGCCCATCACGCCCTTGCGGATGCGGATCGCCTCGCCCTGCTTGGGCGGGAAGGGCATCGGATCGGTGGTCACCCACACGGCTCCCGATTCATCGCCCAGCCGGATCTCGACGCGATTGTTCGCCAGCGATCGCGTGCTCGCCACGGTGGTATTCACCTCAGCGAAGTCCTCCTTCTGATCCTTTTCATCGGGCTCACCGAACAGGTCGATGCGCGGCAGCGTGAACCCGAACAGCGAGCGGCGTGCCTTTCGCACGTCGGTCCGGTCGACGATCCGCACGTCTTTCGCCTTCACCGCCTGCTCCAGCGCCGCTGCGGCGGAATCGAAACAGGCGAGCCGCTGCGCAGGGTCGGCCTGCGTCCGGCATTGCGCGAAGGATTGTAGCACGCGCTCCCCCGCAGCATCCTGCCCGGCCGCGCTTGCAGTTCCTGCAATCATCATGGCGCCTGCGCCCGCCACCACAATGCCCCACCGTGCCATTTTGCATCTCCCAAACCCTGGTTGGGGATAGAGTGTGTCGCGAAAACGGACAAGGCAGACACTAAACTGTTGCCTTCCTGTTACACATGCGCCGCAATGTTGCAGTTGCGCAGAGCAAACATTGCGGCACGATGAATAGCGTTCTAGCCCCCTGACCTATGTGGGTCGATCTTGGTCGATTGCACATTGGGAATGCCGCAAAACCGGGTTGGACCGGGGCAACAAAAAGGGAAAAATGCATGCGCACAAATCTTCGTTCGCGCCTGTTGACGACGACGCTGTTCGTCGGCGCCGTGATGGCGTCGGGCACCGCGTTCGCGCAGGACGCCGATCCCGCCAATCAGCCGAAGACTGGTATCCAGAGCAACGATCCTGCTGCGCCTGCCGCCGGCATTTCGAGCCAGGACGCTGCTCCCCCGGCTTCTGAAAACACCACCGGCGACATCGTCGTCACCGGCACCCTGATCCGCAACCCCAACCTTGTGGCATCCAGCCCGATTACCGTCGTCGGCCAGGAAGAGCTGAGCCTGCGTCAGACCAACACCGCCGAGCAGGTCCTGCGCGACCTCCCGGGCAACGTTGCGTCGATCGGTTCGGCCGTGAACAACGGCAACGGCGGTTCGTCCTACGCCGACCTTCGTGGTCTCGGCTCGTTCCGTAACGTCGTCCTGCTCGACGGCAGCCGCATCGCCCCCTCGGGCCTCGTCGGCCGCGTCGACCTCAACAACATTCCGCTCGCCCTCGTCGAGCGCGNGTAACGTCGTCCTGCTCGACGGCAGCCGCATCGCCCCCTCGGGCCTCGTCGGCCGCGTCGACCTCAACAACATTCCGCTCGCCCTCGTCGAGCGCGTTGACTCGCTGATCGGCGGCGCCGCCACCACCTACGGCGCCGACGCCGTGTCGGGCGTCATCAACTTCATCACCCGCTCCGACTTCTCGGGCATTGAGGCGAACGTCTCGAACCAGATCACCGAGCGTGGCGACGGCGCCTACTTCCGTGCCGACCTCACCATCGGCGCCAACATGGACGACGGCCGCGGCAACGTGGTTCTGTCGGTTGGCTACCAGCAGGCCGACCCCGTCTATCAGGGCGATCGCGACTTCTCGATCCTCGCGCTGAACTCCTTCACGCCGAACAATCTGGCCCTCGCCGGCTCGGGCACCGCGGTCCCCTCGTCGATCTCCGGCACGCGCCCGATCGACCCGGCAACCGGTCTGCCCAGCACGGATCCGGCTGTCGCCAACGGCGGCCTGCGCCAGATCGATCCGACCACGGGCCGCGCAGTGACGGCGTACGCGCCGTACAACTTCAGCCCGTTCAACATCTTCCAGACGCCGTTTGAGCGCTACAACATCTACGGTGCTGGCCGCTACGAACTGGCGGACAACATCGAAGTGTACAGCCGCGGCCTGTTCTCGAAGAACACCGTTGAGACGATCATCGCACCGTCGGGCGCGTTCGGCGTGCCTGTCGCTGTGCCGCTGTCCAACCCGTACCTGCCGACCGCGCTGCGCAACCAGCTTTGCGCCTTCAACGCTGCGCCGGTCGTCAATGGTGTCGTGACCGGCTACGTCCCGCGCTTCACGGCCGCCGAGTGCGCCGCTGCCGCGGTTGCGACCGACCCGAACGATCCGAACTTCCGCACCGCGAACATCAACGTGTCGCGTCGTACCCCGGAAGTCGGTCCGCGTGTCGGCCGCTACACCACGACGATCTTCGACTATAAGGCGGGCATCCGTCTCGGCATCACCGACTCGATCAACCTCGACGTGTCGGGCGCCTATGGTGAGTCGGAGCTCGACAACACCTCGCAGAACTACACGCTGAACTCGCGCTTCGCGGCTGCGGCCTATGCGACCAGCACGACGGCCTGCCTTGCCTCGGGTCCGGGGCGTCCGGCGACCGCGGCATCGATCGGCGCAGGCTCGGGCTGCGTTCCGGTCAATCTCTTCGGTCCGGAAGGCTCGATCACGCCGGATCAGACGCGTTACCTGACGGCGGAAAGCACCACCACGATCCGCACCACGTTGACGCAGGCGCGCGCGCTTCTGTCGGGCGATCTCGGCTTCTCCAGCCCCTGGGCGGCTGAGCCGATCGGCTTCGCGGCAGGCGCGGAATATCGTGAGTACCAGGCCTCGCAGCGCGCCGATTCGCTCGCCCAGGCGAACGACCTCGGCGGTGCCGGCGGCGCCTCGCCGAACATCGACGGCGGTTACAAGGTGTATGAGGGCTACGGCGAAATCATCGCGCCGCTCGTCGCCGACGTCCCGGGCTTCCGCAGCCTGACCCTCGAAGCTGGCATCCGTTACTCCAGCTACGAGATCAAGACGCCGACCGCGCCGAAGTTCGACACCACGACCTGGAAGGCCGGCGGTAGCTGGGAGCCGTTCGACGGCCTCAAGATCCGCGGTAACTACCAGCGCGCGGTTCGTGCGCCGAACATCAGCGAGCTGTTCTCGCCGCTGAACACCGTGCTGACCAACCTGGGCACCGATCCGTGCGCAGGCTCGGCACCGGTGACCAACGCCGCGCTGCGCGCCGTCTGCCTTGCGCAGGGTGCACCCGCCGGCACGATCGGTTCGATCCAGGATCCGACCTCGGGTCAGGCCAATATCACCACCGGTGGTAACCTGAACCTGCGTCCGGAAACGTCGAACTCGTACACCATCGGCGCCGTGATCCAGCCGAACCAGATCCCTGGTTTCTCGGTCTCGTTCGACTATTACAACATCAAGGTTGACGGCGCGATCACCACGCCGACCGTGGGCGACCTCATCAGCGCCTGCTTCGACAGCCTGAGCCCGACCAACCCGGCCTGCACCAGCATCCGCCGTAACTCGGTCACCGGTGGCCTCGACGGTCTCCCGGCGCTCGCACCGGGTCTGTTCGGCGTGCTGTCGAACCTGGGTGTCCTGAAGACCGACGGCATCGACCTCAACGTCAACTACCGTCGTGACCTGGGCTTTGCGAAGCTGAACCTCAGCTTCCAGGGCAACTGGACCAACCGGTCGCAGTTCCAGGCGACGCCGACCTCGATCAATCGTGAGTGCGTCGGCTTCTACTCGGTCAACTGCTCGTACACCGGTTCGCTGCAGCCGGAGTTCTCGTGGAACACCCGCGCGACCTTCGGCTTCGAGAACGTCGACTTCTCGGTGCTGTGGCGTCACATCGACGGCTTCCGTCAGGAGCCGCTGGATGCGCAGGAGCGTGCCTTCTGGACGGGTCCGGTCCCGAGCCTGGGTGGCGGTACTTACGACTTCACGCGCATCAAGTCGGCGGACTATATCGATCTCGCCACCCGCGTGGGCGTGACCGACAACTTCGACTTCACGCTGACCGTCACCAACCTGTTCGACAAGGACCCGCCGATCGTCGGATCGAGCGCCGGTTCCACGTCGTTCAACAGCGGCAACACCTATCCGTCGACCTTCGACGCGCTGGGCCGCCGCTATGCGATCGGTGCACGTCTGAAGTTCTGATCCCCGCGATCAGACCGAAACAAGGGAAGGGGCAGGCCGAAAGGCCGGCCCCTTTTCTTTTGTCAGCGCGACGCGGGCGGCAGCGCCAAGAATGAGGGCCATCGATCAAGCTCAGCCCATAATCGCCGGTGAGGGTCCCCTGGGAAAAGATTACGTAAAAGAAGTGCTTGCGCTCAATTGACAGTCTTCGTGAAACCGGTTCTACTTCGCTCAACGGTACATGATCCTGTCCGCTGTACTATTCGCCGCTATCGCGAAGGTGTTTCGCCCGGCCCCGTCCTTCGGGCCGCGGCTAGCATGACAGGCTCCCGTGCTGACAACCGCCGGAACGGTGCGGCCGCCCGGCACGCATCCTTGCGAAAGGAATGGTTCGTTGCTGACCCTCTTGCTTACCCTCCTCGTCGCCGCTCCCGGCCAAGTGCCTGACAAGCCAAGCAAGCGCGAAGTGGCGGAACGCTCTGCCGATCCCGCGGACAAGGTGATCTGCAAGCGGTTCCAGCGGATCGGCACGCTCGTTGGCACGGAGCGCGTGTGCAAGACGAAGCGTGATTGGGATCGTGAGCGCGACGCCCTTCGCCAGCAAGGCAATGGGGGGGCGTGCGGCGTCTCGGGTGCCCCGGGCGGTTGCTGACACCCAGCTGCCCCATCCTGCAGCGGCCAGAAGCGAAGGGAATGATCGATGCTGACCCTCTTGCTTACCCTCCTCGTCGCCGCTCCCGGCCAGGTGCCTGACAAGCCAAGCAAGCGCGAAGTGGCGGAGCGCTCTGCCGATCCCGCGGACAAGATGATCTGCAAGCGGTTCCAGCGGATCGGCTCGCTGGTCGGGACCAACCGTGTCTGCAAGACGAAGCGGGATTGGGATGTCGAGCGCGAGGCTCTTAATCAGTGGAGCCCAGCGATCTCGTGCCGGCCCTCGGATGTGACCGGACGCTGCTGAACGCCGCCGCGTGCGGCTCGCGCCGGCGGGGCCCGCGCTGGTCCTAGCCCACCCAACCTCAACCGTGATCGCGGTCGGGCGCCCGCGCCGGGTGACGGTCAGCCGATTAGCGGCGCCGGTGCGTCCAGCGTGATCCCCGCGGATTGTGCGACCGCCGCCGCCCATTCGGCGACCTTGTGGATCTCGTCGGCATGGACCGCGGCGGCATCACGATGTTCCGCATCGCGCTCCGCTGTCCCGAATGCCTCGCCCGACTTGGAATGCCGCGTGAAGGCCGGCCCACGTGCCACCGCCTGCGCCTCCTCGGCGCTCAGCGACCGGCGGAACAGCGTGCCCAGCTGCGCCATTGCGGCAGCGGGATCGGCCAGCAACCGGCTGCTGTCGAGCGTCCGCACCCGCGCCGCGCCATAGCGGTCGACCATCCCGGCATACAGCTGCTGCTGCGCCAGCCAGCCGAGCGCCGCCACCTGCAGGTCGGTCTGCTCGAGATAGTCGCGCGTCGAAAAGCCCAGCTGGACCATATTGTCGTCCAGCATCCCGGTCAGCAGCGTGCGAACCCAGCGCCGCCCATCGATCCCCTTCTTGGCGATCGAGGCGAGATAGGTACGCAGCGGCGCATACATCATGATGGCGCAGGCATCGGGCCGTAGCGCCAGGATCGCTGGCGCAAGCGCGTTGATGACGGTCGACGGCTTCACCACCACCGTCTCGCCCGGCGCGAAGGGGCGTGCGAGCAGCGTCAAGACGTTGTCCAGCACGCTCGCCATGTCGGGGCCTTGGCCACCACGGCGGCGCCAGCCCACCATGTCGTTCAGGATCATCGGCTCCTTCAGCCCCATGGCCCAGCCTGGTCGATCGACCGCGCGCGACAGCAACGTCGAACAGCAATAGCCGGAGTGGAACAGGAAGTGGATCGGCGCCGCCTGTGGCCCGGTCGCCATCACATGATCCCGCCGCAGCACCACCGGGTTCAGCCCGGCGGGCAAATGATCGTCGATGAGGAAGGTGGTCGCACGATGCATGTCGCGGGGAACAGGAATGAAATGGATGGCATCGTGACCGGGATCATAGCGATGCGGGAGCCATTGCGGGTCGCGCGCGATCCCGATGAAGTCTGTCGAAGAAGCAAGTGCAGCCGTCATGATCCGGCTGATGTGGGCTGAAACAAGGTTAGTTGTCTAGCACGGGCCCTGTGATTATGCGTTGGTCGTGCAACAGGCAGCAATACAACAAATGATCAGCCGCGCGATGGCTGCCCAACAGGCAGGTCGGCAGGGCGAGGCGGTGGCGTTGTTTCACGAACTGCTGGATCGCGCGGGCGAACAGCCGCTTGCCCTGAACGCACTCGGCATGGATGCGCTCGGTCGCCGGGACTTTGCGTCAGCCGCCGCCTTCTTCGATCGGGCCATTGCCGCGGACCCGCGCGCGCCGGAATTGCAGATGAACCTTGCCAAGGCCTATCGCGAGGCGGGCGATGTCGCGGGAGAGGAACGGGCGCTGCTCGGCGCACTGGCGGTCGACCAGACGCACTTCATGGCTTTGGTCCGGCTGGCCGAACTGCACGAGCGCACGGGCGATCTGCGGCGCGCGGCGGAACGCTGGTCCAACGTGCTGGCGGTTGCCGCAGGCATTGCGGAACGCTCGCCGGCGCTGGAGATGATGCTGGAACATGCACGCGAGGTCGTGGCGCGGCAGCATGCAAGCTTCGCCGACGCGCTCGACAGCGGGCTCGCTGCGGCGCGCGCGGCGGCCGGTCCGTCGGGCCGGCGGCGCTTCGACGCCTGTGTCGATCATGTGCTGGGCCGCCGGCGGATTTACGCCAATGAATGTCACGGCCTGCACTTTCCCTTTCTGCCCGCCGACGAGTTCTTTGACCGCGCGCATTTCCCGTGGCTGGGGGAGATCGAGGCTGAGACCGACGTGATCCGTGCCGAGCTCGAAGCCGTGCTGGCCGAGGATGCGGCGCCGATCCGCCCCTATGTGGCGATGGAGCCGGGCACACCGCAGAACAAATGGTCGACGCTTGATCGATCGCTCGCCTGGGGCGCGATGCACCTGTGGAAGGACGGCAAGCGCGACGATGCCGTCTGCGCCCGCTTCCCGCGCACTGCCGCGGCGGTCGAGCGGCTGCCGCTCAGCGACCTACCGGGACGCACACCGACGGTGTTCTTCTCCCTGCTCAAGCCCGGCACGCATCTCCCCGCGCATACCGGCGTCAGCAATGTGCGCACGATCATCCATCTGCCGTTGATCGTGCCCGAGGGGTGCGAATTCCGCGTCGGTGGCGAAACGCGCCGCTGGGAAGAGGGCAAGGCCTGGGCGTTCGACGACACGATCGATCACGAGGCGTGGAATCGCTCGGATCAGATGCGCGCGATCCTGATCTTCGATGTGTGGAACCCGTACATCACGGCGGAGGAGCGCGACTTGCTGCGCGCCTTCTACGCGCTTGCCGATGAGTCGGATACGGCACCGACGGCGGCGATGCAGATCGGCGACTGATCAGCCGCGCGCGTGGCGCACCTGCGCATCGCGCGATCAGAAGATGCCGAGGAACTTCTTGCGCTGTTCCTTGCCCGGCTTCTCCTTGCCCTTTTCGTCCTTTGCCGTCGTGCCGCGGCCCACGTCGTCGCGCTTCTCGCCCTTGGTCGTGCGCTGCGCCGCCGCGGTTGCGCCGGCCAGCACCGGGCCGCACGCGGCCGACTTCGCGTCGCCGATGTCGACAAAGGCTAGCACCCCGGCGAGCGGTGCGGCCGCTACGGCAAGGCCGAGCCCGGCGCCTGCGCGGGCGAGCAGGTCCGGGCTGATCACGCTCAGCGCCGGCGCGGAGAAATAGCCAGCCAGGCCGACTGGCGACTGACCGGAAAACAGGCTGAACTTCTTGGCATCGGCGCGGACCGCCAGATCGACCGCCTCGGTGCGGAAGCTGAAGCCGCCCCGGCCCAGGATCACGTTCTTGCGCGTATCGATCAGGATCGGGTCGGCGGCTGCGATGCCGTTGCGCACGCTGAACGCCACCAGTCCGCAGTTGATGCTGACCGGCTCCTTCAGCTTGCCGGCGAACATCTTCTGCACGAACGTGCCGATGTCGAGCTCCGCCAGCTGCACGTTGCGCGTCCACAAGGCGCCCTGCGGCATGATGAAGGCGATCCGCCCGCTCGACGTCGCCAGCGAATCGGCGATCGAATCACCGCGCCCGTTCAGCTGGACACGGCCCTTGATCGTCCCCGTGGTGCCCGCTTCGGACACGCCCCAGCCAGCGAACAGCCGCCCCATCGGCGTCGGCGCGAGGCGGAAGTCGTATTTCACCGCGCTCGGCCGCTGGCGCGTGTCGAACACGATGTCGCTCGACACATTGCCGCGCGACATTGAGAAGCTGAACGGCGACAGCGCCAGCCGCCCGCGATCGAGATCGAGCGTGAGTTCCATGTTGGAAATCGGCACCTTGCGCGACTTCACCTGATCGACGGTCCAGACGAGGTCGGCGTCGAACGTCCGCATCTTCTCGACCGGCATGTCATCGTCCGGCAGCAGCTTGCGCGGGCCGGAGCCGGTGGCGGCCGCTGCGGCGACCGCGCCCTTGGTTTCGACGATGTCGGGATTGTAGCCGACCAGAACCGACGCATCGACGATATCGAGGCTGCGCGTGCGAATGGCCGAATCGAGGTGCAGCCGCTCCCCGTTGGTCACGGTCAGCCGCCCGGCTACGTCGCTCTCGCCAACGGTGCCGGCGATATTGGTGAAGCGATAGACCTCGCCATCCTTCACCATCCGGCCCTTCAGCGCATAGCGCCGCGTTTCCGGCAGGACGACGCCGATGATGCCGAGCAGTTCGGACAGGTCACGCCCGCGCGCCCGCGTCTCCAGCGGCACCTTCTCGATCTCGGCCAGCGAGGGAAGTGTGCCCGACACGTCGACCACATTGTTCGCCGCCCAGACGCGCGCGGTCAGCTTGTTCTCGCCGCGGTTCACCGTTGCGTCGGGCGACAGCAATTGCGCGGTGACCCGGAACGGCGTGTCGCGGATCCGCCCGGTGCCGCCGACGCGCACCGACTTGCCGATCTGCGCATCTTCCGAACGGATGTCCTCGATCCCGAGATCGGCGAGCAGCCGCATGCGGGGATCAAGATAGCGCACCGTCGTGCCGCGCACGGTTGCGACGTCGATGCGCGGAAACTCCAGCGGCTTGCCGCCCTTCTTCTCGCTGAACGTCCAGGTGTTGGTGGTATGCCCGGCGTTCCACTCCAGATCCGCCGCGCCGTTTTGCAGGTCGAGCCAGTAGAGTCGCCGCTTGCCGAACAGCAGCGACAAGGGCGCGATGCGCGTGTCGATCCTGTCCGCGCGGAACAGATAGGGCCGCGTTGCCCAGGCCGGATTGGCGATGGTGAAGCGCTCGGCGTAGAATTTGATCCTGAGCGGCGCGAAATACAGCTGGAAATCGCCGCCGACGCGGACCTCGCGGTTGGTCATCCGCCCGACGATCGTTTCGAACGGCCCCTTCAGGAACCGGCCCTTGGTGATGAACAGCACCAGCCAGATGAGCGCGGGTACGGCGAGGATGGCGATGATCGTGTTGCGCAGGATAAGGCGCCGCCGCCGCGGGTCGCGCGGGCCGGTGTCGGGCGGGGTCTTCGCCGTGGACAGCGCGGGCTGCCCATCACGCTTCGTCGCCATGTCCATGAAAGCGGGAATCGCATGGCGCACGCGTTGGTTGCATTTCGCCGGTCCGCCCGCTATGCGCCCCGCTTCTTCCCAGCGAGGTGAAAAGAATCGCCCGGCCATCAGGGCTGCCGCGGCGGTTCCAGTCTCGCTCGATTTGAAAGGACCAAAATGCCCAAGCTCAAGACCAAGAGCGGCGTCAAGAAGCGCTTCAAGCTCACCGCATCCGGCCTGCTCAAGCACGGCGTCGCTGGCAAGCGTCACCGCCTGATCAGCCACAACAGCAAGTACATCCGCCAGAACCGCGGCACCAAGGTGCTGTCGAAGGCCGACACCGCGACGGTGAAGGCCTGGGCCCCGTACGGCCTGCGTTGAGCGAGAGGAACTAGCACATGGCACGCATCAAGCGGGGCGTAACCACTCGCGCCAAGCACAAGAACATTCTGGAACAGGCCAAGGGTTACCGCGGCCGTCGCAAGAACACGATCCGCATCGCGCGGCAGGCCGTCGAAAAGGCTGGCCAGTATGCGTATCGCGACCGCAAGGTTAAGAAGCGGACCTTCCGCGGTCTGTGGATCCAGCGCATCAACGCCGGCGTCCGCGCCGAGGGTCTGACCTACAGCCAGTTCATGCACGGCCTGAAGCTCGCCAACATCGACCTCGACCGCAAGGTCCTGGCCGACATTGCGATGCACGAAGGCGAAGCATTTAGCGCGCTGATCGCTCAGGTGAAGAAGGCGCTGCCGGCCGAGGCTTGAGCCTCTTCTTCCAAAGCGACACAAAGGGCGTGGGTGGCAACACCCGCGCCCTTTGCGTGTCGGTCATATAACAAGATTTCCGTCATTCCCGCGAAGGCGGGAATCCATATTCTCCGAACGCTCGCGAGCGGAGAACCCGATGTCCCGACAACCCTGCGTCTATATCCTCGCCAGCGGCAGGCATGGCACGCTCTACATCGGCGTGACCTCGAACCTCGTCGCCCGCCTCCACCAGCACCGCGAAGGATTGATCGAAGGGTTCACCACCCGCTACGGGATCCATCGTCTGGTCTGGTTCGACATGGCAGACACGATGGAAGCGGCGATCACCCGCGAGAAGCAGCTCAAGAAGTGGAATCGCGACTGGAAGCTGCGGCTGATCGAGGAGGGCAATCCCGAATGGCGCGATCTGGCGATCGACCTCGGTTTCGCTCGAGTAGAGAAGACAATGCGTATGGATTCCCGCCTCCGCGGGAATGACGATGTGGCGCGGTGGAATGACGGAACGGGAAAGCATGACCGAGATTGACGACCTGAAGACGCACCTGCTGACCGCGATCGATGCCGCGGCCGGGCTCGAGGCGCTGGAAACCGTGCGCGTCGACGCGCTGGGCAAGCAGGGCCGGGTCACCGCGCTGCTGAAGTCGATGGGCGGCCTCAGCCCCGAGGAACGCCAGGTGAAGGGTCCCGCGATCCACGGCCTGCGCGAGGCCGTCACCAACGCGATTGCCAACCGCAAGGCCACGCTGGAGGCCGCCGCGCTGGAGGCAAAGCTCGCCGCCGAGCGGATCGACATGACGTTGCCGGTGGATGCGCCGCTCGCCGGCACGATCCACCCGGTCAGCCAGGTGATGGACGAACTGGCGGAAATCTTCGCCGATCTCGGCTTCGCGGTCGCCACCGGCCCGGAGATGGAGACCGACTGGCACAATTTCACCGCGCTCAACATTCCGGAAACCCATCCGGCACGCGCGATGCACGACACCTTCTATCTCGCCGGCGATCATGTGCCTGAGGATCGCGAGCGGCCCCGCCTGCTGCGCACCCACACGTCGCCGGTGCAGATCCGCACCATGCTGGCGAACAAGCCGCCGATCCGAATCATCGCGCCCGGCCGCACCTATCGCAGCGACAGCGACGCGACCCATACGCCGATGTTCCACCAGGTCGAAGGGCTGGTGATCGACAAGGGCATCACCATGGGTCACCTGAAATGGACGCTGGAGACGTTCCTGAAGGCCTTCTTCGAGCGTGACGACATCGTCCTGCGCCTGCGCCCCAGCTATTTCCCCTTCACCGAACCCTCGGCGGAGGTCGACGTCGGCTACACGCTGCAAAAGGGCAAGCGCGTGATCGGCGGCGGCGGCGACGTGCCCAACGGTGGCTGGATGGAAGTGCTCGGCAGCGGGATGGTCCACCCCAAGGTGATCGCCGCCTGCGGGCTCGATCCCGACGAATGGCAGGGCTTCGCCTTTGGCTGCGGCATCGATCGCCTCGCCATGCTGAAATACGGCATGGACGATCTACGCGCCTTCTTCGACGGCGATATCCGCTGGCTCAAGCATTATGGCTTCTCCGCCCTCGACGTCCCGACGCTGTCGGGCGGCGTCGGCGCGGCGTGATCGGACGATAGAGATGAAATTCACGCTTTCCTGGCTCAAGGACCACCTCGACACCGCGGCATCGCTGGACGAGATCCTCGTCGGCCTCACCCGCATCGGCCTTGAGGTCGAAGGGGTCGAGAACCCGGGCGAGAAGCTCGCCGCCTTCCGCATCGCCAAGGTGCTGACCGCCGAGCGGCACCCGCAGGCGGACAAGCTTCAGGTGTTGTCGGTGGATGCCGGCAACGGCCCGCTGCAAGTCGTCTGCGGCGCCCCCAACGCCCGCGCCGGCCTGGTCGGCGTGTTCGGCTCCCCCGGCGCGACCGTCCCGGCCAACGGCATGGTGCTGAAGGTCGCGGCGATCCGCGGCGTCGAATCGAACGGCATGATGTGCTCCACGCGCGAGCTGGAGCTGGGCGACGATCATGACGGCATCATCGAACTGGCCGCCGATGCGCCGGTCGGCGAAGTCTATGCCGAATGGGCGGGCCTCAACGATCCCGTCATCGACGTGTCGATCACGCCCAACCGGCAGGATTGCATGGGCGTGCGCGGCATCGCGCGCGATCTCGCCGCCGCCGGCCTCGGCACGCTGAAGCCGCTGAGCGTCGAGCCCGTCGCAGGCGAAGGCCCCGGCCCCGATGTGCGCACCGACGACCCCGCCGGCTGCCCCGCCTTCTTCGCGCAGGGCGTCAACGGCGTCACCAACGGCACCTCGCCCGAATGGCTGGCGAAGCGGCTGCGCGCGATCGGTCAGAAGCCGATTTCGGCATTGGTCGACATCACCAATTACATCACCGTCGATCTCGGCCGCCCGCTGCACGTCTATGACAAGGCGAAGCTCTCCGGCGGCCTCGTCGCGCGCAAGGCGAAGGCGGGCGAGACGGTCCTTGCCCTCAACGGCAAGACCTACACGCTCGACGAGACGATGACGGTCATCGCCGATGATGCCCATGTCCATGACATCGGCGGCATCATGGGCGGCGAGGAATCGGGCGTGTCGGACACGACCACCGACGTCATCATCGAATGCGCCTTTTTCGATCCCGAGCATATTGCCCGCACCGGCCAGAAGCTGATGCTGACCAGCGATGCGCGCCAGCGGTTCGAGCGCGGCGTCGACCCGGCCTTCCTCGACGACGGCCTCGCGATCGCTACCCGCCTCGTGCTCGACCTGTGCGGTGGTCAGCCGACCGGCATCACCCGCGCGGGTGAGCCGCCGCTCGGCACCCGCAGCTATGCCTATGATCCGGCCCGCGCCGAAACGCTCGGCGGCCTTGCCGTCGCGCCGGAACGGCAGCGTGCGATCCTGACCTCGCTTGGCTTCACCGTCAGCGACGATTGGCAGGTGACCCCGCCCACCTGGCGCCGCGATGTGGACGGCCCGGCCGATCTGGTCGAGGAAGTGATCCGTATCGAGGGCATCGACAACGTCCCCTCCGTGCCGCTGCCGCGCGCGCCGGGTGTCGCGACGCCGACCGCCACGCCGGAGCAGAAGCTGGAGCGCCGCGTCCGCCGCGCCGCTGCCGCACGCGGTCTCGACGAAGCGGTGACGTGGAGCTTCATCTCGGAAGCCGAGGCTGCGCCCTTTGGTGGCGGTGCCTTCACGCTCGCCAACCCGATCAGCGAGGACCTGAAGGTCATGCGCCCGTCGCTGCTGCCTGGCCTGCTGTCGGCCGCCGCGCGCAACGTGCGGCGCGGGGCCGGCACGATCCGCCTGTTCGAGATCGGCCGCCGCTATCTTGCCGACAAGGAGCGCCCGACCCTCAGCCTGATCCTCGCCGGTGACCGCCGCGCGCGGCACTGGCAGACGGGCAAGGCGCAGGGCTTCGATGCGTTCGACGCCAAGACAGAGGCGCTGGCGCTGCTCGCCGCCGCCGGCGCGCCGGTCGACAATTTGCAGGTGTTCGGTGAAGCCGGTGACGCTTGGCATCCAGGCCAGTCCGGCACGCTGCGGCTCGGGCCAAAGACGGTGCTCGCCGCCTTCGGCATCCTCCACCCCAATGTCACCCGCGCGTTCGATCTCGACGCCGGCGTCGCCGCGGTGGAGCTGTATCTAGATGCGATCCCCGGAAAGCGTTCCGCCGGCTTCATGCGCCCGGCCTATACGCCGCCCGCTCTCCAGGCCGTCCGCCGTGACTTCGCCTTCCTCGTGCCCGATGGCGTCGCCGCCGATGCACTGGCGCGCGCAGTGAAGGGCGCGGACAAGGCCGCGATCGTCTCCGCCCGCGTGTTCGACGTCTTCACCAAGGACGGCGAAACCTCGATGGCGGTAGAGATCGTGCTCCAGCCCGGCGACAAGGCGTTCGTCGAGGCCGAGCTGAAGACGATCGCCGACAAGGTCGTCGCCGCCGCCGCCAAACTGGGCGCGTCGCTCCGCGGCTGACACATGGTCGTCATCCCCGCGCTAGGCGGGGATGACGATGAAGGAGGCAAAGTGACCGACTGGATCACCATCGCGAACGATCATCTGTCGGCGGCGATCAACCCGCTCGGCGCGGAACTGTCCTCGCTCAAGGACGCCGCCCGCCGCGAGCTGATGACCGACGCCGATCCTGCTTTCTGGACCGGGCGTGCGCCCTTGCTCTTCCCCGTCGTCGGCAAGCCCGCCGGCGAGGTGATCCGCATCCAGGGCCGCGACTATCCGATGAAGCAGCACGGCTTCGCCCGCCGCCTGCCGTTCACGCTCGTCGATCACGGCCCGACGCACGCGACCTTCCGCCTGGCAGAAAGCGACGAGACGCGCGTCCATTACCCCTTCGCCTTCACCCTCGACGCGACCTTCCGTCTCGACGGCGCGACGCTGCACACCGACATTGTCATCAGCAATCCGAACGCGCAGGACATGCCGGCGAGCTTCGGTTTTCACCCTGCTTTCGCCTGGCCACTGCCGGGCGGCGCGGAACGTGGCCAGCACGTCATCACATTTGGCCAAAATGAGCCGGATGGCGTCCGGCCCATCGCCGATGACGGCACGATCAAGGCCGGTTCTGACCCCTCTCCGTTGGACGGTCGGACGCTCCACCTCGCCGACGATCTGTTCGCGCATGACGCGCTGGTGTGGGACAATGTCCGCTCCTCCAGCGTCACTTACGGTGCGCCTGGCGGGCCGCATCTGCGGATCGACTTTCCCGACACTCCGATGCTCGGCATCTGGACCAAGCCCGGCGCCCGCTACATCTGCGTCGAGCCATGGCACGGCATCGCCGATCCGGAGGGCTATGCCGGTGAATTCATTGATAAAGCCGGCATCTTCCTGATCCCGCCCGGCGGTTCCAAGCACATCAGCATGGCGGTAACTTTTCTCCCATGAAACTCGACACGCTCATCGGTGAACCCTGGGGCGACTATGGCCTCGTCGATTGCGGCCATGGTCGCAAGCTGGAGCGCTACGGCGACTATCGCTTCATCCGCCCCGAATCGCAGGCCCTCTGGGCGCCGGCGCACGACTTTTGGCAGGCCCACGGTGAATTCATCCCCGGCAGCGACGAGGATGGCGGCGGCCAGTGGCATTACTCCCGCCCAGTGCCGCGCGATGGCTGGCCGCTCGCCTGGGGCGTCGGCGCGGGTGCGGTGCGCTTCACCGCGCAGAACACGCCCTTCCGCCACCTCGGCTTCTTCCCCGACATGGCGCCCGTCTGGTCCTGGCTACGCGAGCGGCTGGAGGGCGTCAGTGAGCCTGAAGCGTTGAATTTGTTTGGTTATACCGGCGTCGGCACGCTCGCTTTGTCGGCCGCCGGCGCGAAGATGGTCCATGTCGACGCGTCCAAGAAGTCGGTCGAGGCGGCGCGCGCCAATGCGAAGCTATCGGGCATGACCGATCGCCCGGTGCGCTGGATCATCGACGATGCGGCGAAGTTCGTCGCGCGCGAGGTCCGCCGGGGCCGCCGCTATGACGCTATCCTGCTCGATCCGCCCAAATATGGTCGTGGCCCGGACGGCGAGATCTGGCGATTGGAGGAGCATCTGCCGGGGCTGATTGCCGACTGCCGCCAGCTCCTCGACGCCAATTCGCGGGCGCTGTTCCTCACCGTCTATGCCGTGCGCATGTCCGCGCTGGCGATCGGCGAGATGCTGCGCCAGGCCTTCGCTGATCTGCCCGGCACCGTCGAATGCGGCGAGCTGGGCGTGCGGGAGGAAGCACGCGGCCTGGTGCTGCCCACCGCAATCTGGGCGCGCTGGTCCAACGCGTGACTTGCACCCTGCATCTCGCGCTACCAGATGCAAGACAAGTTACGGAGACCAGTCGCCCATGGATCAGTTGAACCTGTCGGAAGCCGAATGGAAAGAGCGGCTCACGCCCGAACAATATCACGTGCTGCGAGAGGCAGGCACCGAACGGGCGTTTGCCGGCAAGTACAATGATTACAAGGCCGACGGCATCTATCATTGCGCCGCCTGTGCGCTGGAATTGTTCGACAGCGCTGACAAATACGATTCGGGATCGGGCTGGCCGAGCTTTACCCAGCCGATCGCGCCCGATGTAGTGACCGATCATCGTGACACCAGCCACGGGATGATTCGCATCGAATCGCGGTGCGCGCGTTGCGACAGCCACCTTGGCCACGTGTTTCCCGACGGTCCGCCGCCGACCGGTCTTCGCTATTGCATGAACTCCGTCAGCCTGGATTTCCGCCCGCGAAAGTAAGCCCCGGCACACGGCGGGCGAGAAGATCCGCCGTGTAGATGTTGCGCGCGCGCCACTTTGCGCGCCAGCATGTTCCGTTGCTGCGGCAGGCGACCTTACCTTGTTAAGCCCAGCCTAAGCTACTATCCGCCAGATCGCATCCGATGGCCCGTCGCCCCGTTCCCCGCTCGCCCTGGCGTCGACGCCTGTCGATCGCGATCAAGATCCTGATCGCGCTGGCCGTCGTTGCCTTTGGTGCGCTGCTCACCGCCGTTTACATCGCGCGGACGCAGCTCCCCTCCTTCGATGAGCTGAAATCCTCGCCCAATGGCCAGATGATCCGGGTCCATGCCGCCGACGGCACTGTGCTGGTGTCGATCGGGCCGAGCTATGGCGAATGGCTGCCGTTCGATCGCATCCCGCGGATCATGCGCGATGCGACGATCGCGGTGGAGGACAAGCGCTTCTACAGCCATCTCGGCGTCGACCCGATCGGAGTCGCGCGATCGGTGAAGGTGCGCTTTGATCGCGGTCGCTGGGTGCAGGGCGGGTCGACGATCACGCAGCAGCTCGCCCGCAACGTCTTCCTTAACAATCAGAAGAAGTTCGGCCGCAAGTTCCGCGAGTGGATTCTGGCGCTCGCGATGGAGCGCAAGTTCACCAAGGAACAGGTGCTCGAACTGTACCTGAACAAGGTCTATTATGGCGGCGGCGCCTATGGCATCGACGCTGCGTCGCGCAAGTTCTTCGGCCATGGCGCCAATCGCCTGACGCTGAGCGAGGCGGCGATCATCGCGGGGCTGGTCAAGGCACCGTCGAACTATTCGCCGACCGCTGACGCGCAGGCCGCGGTGGACCGCGCACAGGTCGTGCTGAATGTCATGGCCGAGAATGGCGTGATCAGCGCCGCGGAGGCGGCCGAGGCCGATCCGCAGGCGGTCAAGCTCGCGCCCGAGCCCAAGCAGAACAGCGTGCGCTATTTCACCGACTGGGCATTGCCCCAGCTCGAGCTGCTGATCGACGAGACGGAAAAGCCGCTCGAGGTGTGGACCACGCTCGATCTCAACATGCAGCGCGCGGCGGATGCCGCGGTGCGCGCCAATGCGCCCGGCGGCGCGCAGGGTGCGCTGGTCTCGCTCGATCGCGACGGCGCGGTGCGCGCCATGGTGGGCGGCAAGGATTATGTGTCGTCGATCTACAATCGCGCGACTCAGGCGCAGCGGCAGCCGGGCTCAGCCTTCAAGCTGTTCGTCTATCTTGCCGCGCTCGAGGCCGGGATGACGCCCGAGACGACGGTGGTGGATGAACCCATCACGATCGACGGATGGAGCCCGCGCAACAGCTCGCGCCGCTATTCGGGGCAGGTGACGCTGCGGACCGCCTTTGCTTATTCGCTCAACACCGTTGCGGCGCGGCTTGGCCAGCAGGTCGGCTTCACCACCGTCGCCGACATGGCGCGCCGCTTCGGCATCACGACCCCGGTCAACACCCAGCCGTCGATGGTGCTCGGCACGTCGGACGTGCGCCTGATCGACATGACCCGGGCGTTCGCCAGTGTCGCCAACAAGGGTGTCGCCGTGATGCCGTACGGAATCACCAAGGTGACGGCGAACAACGAGGTGATCTATCAGCATGAGGTCGATCGCAGCCGCGTCCTGGTCGCACCCTATGTGGCGGCGCAGATGACCGACCTGCTGCAGACGGCGGTGAATACCGGTACCGGCCGCGCGGCGCAGATCGGCCGCCCGGTGGCGGGCAAGACCGGTACCACCTCATCCTCCAAGGACGGCTGGTTCCTCGGCTTCTCCTCCGGCCTGACGACGGGCGTGTGGATGGGCCGGGATGATGCCAAGCCGATCGGCGGCTTGCAGGGCGGCGCCGCGCCGGCCCGCGCCTTCGCCCAGTTCATGACCAAGGCGGTGGCCAATCGTCCGATCGAGCAGTTCGAGACCGAAGTGACCCTGCCCGAATGGCAGCTCGAACCCGATGAGGAGAGCTATTTCGGGGAGCCGGACAACAGCGTCTTTGTCGACGACAATGGGGAGCCGCTGCCCAGCGACGCGGTGCCGCTGCCGGAGGACGATTATGGCCGCGGCATTGAGCGTCCGTCGCCGCGCGCCGAGCGTCCGGTGGTCGAGGATGGCGATCCGGCCCAGCCCGCGCCGCCGCAACGGCTGGATCAGGACTGGATCGACCGCGTGACCGGCAGGGACCCGCGCGCGCCCGCGCGGGAGCCCCGCGGCGAGCGTCGCTACCCGGCGCCGCCGCCCGTCGAGGAACGACCATACCAGTGAAGTGTCGCACCTTGGGTGCGCAGCCATTGACGATGTGGCGTCGGGTCGCTGCCGTATAGCTGCTCGACCAGCGCGTGGAACGCGGGCGAATGATCCATGTGGATGCGATGCGCCACTTCATGCGCTGCGGTTGCACGGCGTACCGCCACGGGGGCGAGCGCCAGTCTCCAGCTGTAGCGGATCGCGCCCGTGCTGCTGCAACTGCCCCACCGCCCGCGAGGATCACCAATCGAAACGCGCTCCACAGCGATGCCGGCGCGATCGGCATAAAGACGCGTGTCCGCCTCCAGCAATGACAGCGCCTCGCGCTTCAACCATGTCTCCACGCGGCGCGCGATTGTTTCGGGCGGCCCCGACAGGAGCAGCAGGTCGCCCTCGCGCCGCACGATCCGCGAGCAGCCGGGTTGCCAGGCAATGGTGAGCAGGTCGTCGTCGAACGGAAATTGACCACCATCCTCGAAGGGGCGGGCCTGGGGAAGGCGGGCGCGCTGAGCCGCGATCCAGTCGCCATAGCCCATTGCCCAGGACAGTGCCTTTGCGGCGGAGGCACGTTTCGGGATGGTCAGGCGGACGCGGCCGCTCAGCGGGTCGAAGCTCAATTTCACGCGCCGGGCGGTCGGGTGCCGAACCACCTCGATCGCGTTTCCTGGATCGGCAAGGTGGGCGTTCTGCGCCATCGATGATCCAGCGTCTCCCGGCGTACCCGGCCGAGACGATCCGCTCACAGCTTGCGATCGACCATGTGATATTCCAGTTCGCCGGCGTCATCTTCGCTGATCGTCCAGCCGCGCACGGATTCGCCCGCACGATGCACCGCCTCGCGATCACCGGACACGAGGTAATGCCATTCGGGCAGCTGCTCCCCATGCAGCCGCAGGCGATAGGCGCAGGTCGAGGGCAGCCACTCGATCGCGTCGACATTGCGCATCGAAAGTCGCACGCATTCCGACACATAGGCATGCCGGTGCTTGTAGTTCGAGCAGAAACCGGTGCGCCGGTCGAGCAGGCGGCAGGCGACGTTGGTCGGGTAAAGCTCGTTCGTTTCCTCGTCCTCAAGCTTGTGCAGGCAGCATTTGCCGCAGCCGTCGCACAATGCCTCCCATTGCGCGCGGTCAAGCTTGTCGAGCGGTGTGTCTTCCCAGAAGCGCGTCATTCGGCCCAGCGTTTGATCTCGTCGGCGATGGCCTGTGGCGGTCCCTCCTGCGGCAGCAGCGCGAGCGGCTTGCCGTCCGGGGACATCAGATAGGCCTGACGGCTGTGATCCATCAGATAGCCGCCGGACGTGCCTTTACCACGCTGGTAGAAAATCGCGTAATCCTTTGCGGTCTTGGCGATCTCTTCCGGCGTGCCGGTCAGTCCGATCATCCGCGGGTGGAAGGCGGAGACGAATTGCTTGAGCACCGCGGGCGTGTCGCGTTCCGGGTCGATGGTGATGAAGACGGGCACGATCCGTGCGGCGAGCGCGGGATCGCTCTTCTCCAGCAGCTTCAGGCCGGCGCCGATATTCTGCACGTCGACCGGGCAGACGTCGGGGCAGAAGGTGTAGCCGAAATAGACGATGCGATATTTGCCGTTCAGCGCCTGATCGCTGAACGGTTTCCCATCCTGATCGATCAAGCTCATCGGTCCACCGATCCGCGCGCCTTCCAGCGGCGGGCGCGTCGGGGTCGCGGCGGGCGAGCAGGCGAGGAGGGCGAGGGGGGCTAGGCTGATGAGAAGGCGGACGTTCATGGCATCGCCAGCCTTGATCTGTTAAGGCCGCGATCGCAACCATCGGATGGACCTTCTGCCTGTGAAGACGCTGCGCCGCCTGCTCGTTCCCCTCCTGATCACCGCCGCCGTACCGGCCGCTGCGCAGCAGCAGTCGCAGGGCTACAAGTTCCTGGAGGCGGTGCGCAAAGCCGATGGCGACACGGTGGTGAAGATGCTCGACCAGCCCGGGCAGCGGATCGTCAACTCGCGCGACATCACGACCGGCGAAGGGGCCCTCCACATCGTGGTGAAGCGCGGTGACTCGACGTACCTGCGCTTCCTGCTGCAGCGTGGCGCCGATCCCAACATGCGCGATGGCCGCGGCGACACGCCGCTGCTGCTCGCGGTCCAATATGGCCAGAACGCGATCGTCGACGTGCTGACCGCGAACAAGGCCAACCCCAACTTGGGCAATGGCGGGGGCGAGACGCCGCTGATCCGCGCGGTGCAGAAGCGCGATCTGCCGATGGTCCGCAGCCTGCTTGCCGCGGGCGCAAACCCCGACCAGACCGACAATATCGCCGGGATGTCGGCGCGTGATTACGCCCATGCGGATGCGCGGTCCCCAGCAATCGCAAAGCTGATCGATGAAAAGCCGAAGCGGGCGGTTCGGGCAGTTGCGGGCCCGAAGTTCTAGCATCACAAGGAGCAGAATTGCTCGCATTCCCTTGCCGCACGAAGATGGTTAATCCGCTCTGGACATTTGTCAGTAATCAGTGAAGCTTGCCCCTGCCGAAGCAACGGCGCCGGGGGGCAGCTTGATGGGCAATGGAGACGCGGGGGCGCCGGGGGCACGCCAGCGCCTGATCTTTGACTTTGGTCAGATCCGATGACCGAGACGCCGCTCGACATCCTTGTGCTCGGTCACAATTACGCGCCCGAACCGGTCGGCATTGCTGTTTATACCAGCGGCATGGCCGAAATGCTGGCGGATGGCCATGAAGTTCGTGTCATCTGCGGCACGCCATGTTACCCGCATTGGTCGGTGCTGCCGGGCTACTCCCACTACAAGGTGACGCACCGGTGCGAGGGCGGGGTCGCCGTGACACGGCTGCCGCACTTCGTGCCCTCGGTCCCGCGTGGTTGGCGCCGCATCCTCCATCATCTGAGCTTCGCCCTGCTAGCGACTTGGGCGATGCTGCGAGCGTGCTGGCGCCGGCGGCCCGACGTGATTGTCGCAATTGCGCCATCGATCCTGTCGACCGCGGTGGCGCGGCTCGTCGCCACATGCGTGCGGCGGCCCTTGTGGATCCATGTCCAGGATCTCGAGCTCGAGGTTGCGCTGGCGACGGGGCAGTTGCCGGGTGGCCGGCGAACCGCCGCGCTGCTGGGCGCGGTCGAGCGCTGGGCGCTGTCGGGGGACCGGGTGAGCAGCATTTCGCCGGCGATGTGCGAGCGGCTCGCGGCGAAGCTGGGGCGCGGTGCAGCCGTGTTCGAGTTCAGGAACTGGGCTGATCCGGCGGTCGTCCATCGGGCGGAGGCTGAGTCGCCCTATCGTCGCGAATGGCGCATCGGGCGGCCGCATGTGGTGCTATATTCCGGGAATATAGCGGCAAAACAAGGCGTTGAGCTCGTCGTCGAGGTGGCCCGGCTGCTTGGCTGGCGGACCGATATCCAGTTCGTGATCTGCGGCAATGGCGCCAACCGGGCAGCGCTGGAGGAGGCGGCGCGGGGGAGTGGGGTGATGATCCATGACCTGCAGCCGACCGAACTGCTGGGCGATCTTCTGGCGTTGGCGAGTGTGCATGTACTGCCGCAGATCGCGGGAGCGGCGGATCTGGTGCTGCCGTCAAAGCTGCCCAACATGCTGGCGTCGGGGCGGCCGGTGATTGCCACGGCGGACGAAGGTACGGGAATTGCTCGAGAATTGGGCGGGGCCGGGCTGCTGACGCCGCCGCATGACGCGCGCGCGCTGGCGGACGCGATCGCGTCGTTGATCGATGATCCGGTGCGGCGCGCGGCGATGGGGGCGGCGGGACGGCGGCTTGCCGCGGCGCGCTGGGACAAGCGCGAAATCCTGGAGCAGTTTGGCCGCGAATTACGCACGCTCGTGGTGGAGGCGGGGTACAACCGGCCTGTTGGCGGAGTCATTCGGCCGCGCTTTGCCCAGCATCAGCCAGCGGGTCGCATCGAACCGGTCCAGCAGCATCCATAAGGCTACCCCGAGGCCAAGGGCGAGGGGGACGAGCAGCGGCGCGCTGAGCACGTCGCGCAACGCGTAATAAAGCGTCAGGTGGACATACATGATGACGAGGCTGGCCTGACCGAGCCGTTCGATGGCGGGCGAGCGGGGAAGCCGGCGCGCGGCCAGCAGGATCAGGTGGCACAGGCCGAGCGCGGCGAGGATGCTGAAGAGCGGCGTGCCGGCGTCCGCGACCTTGAGGTCGAGCGGGCGCGACAGCGGCGCGAGGAGCGCGAGCGCGATCGCTGCGAGCGTCAGCGGCCCGCCAAGCCGGTCGGCGTGACGGTGGTGGAGGATGCCGGCGAGGAAGAAGAACAGCGCCAGCGGCACGCTGATGATCCCCCAGGGATTGGGGAGGGCGGGCATCAGCAACGCCGCGGCGAGGGCCGCAGCGGCGGTGGCGGGGAGCCAGCGCGCGGGCAGCCGCAGCACGAGGGCGGCGAGGATCTGAGTGACGAAGAGGCAGGTGACGAACCAGAAGATGCCGAACGGGGCGACGAGGAACGTGCCGCCGAGCAGCAACCGGGCGAGCGCCGCCGGGGGATGATCCCACGGCAGATAGGCCCGATGCCCGGCGACCGCCGCGATCGCCGCGTCGGACAGCGCGATCACCAGCAGCCAGGCGGCATAGGGCAGGAGCAAGGTCGCCGCGCGGCGGCGAATTAGGCGCGCGGGGGCGGGCGTGCCGAAGACGATGCCCGACAGCATGAAGAACAGCGGCATGTGGAAATGGAACATCGCCGCGCGCACCGCGGGATCGCTGGTGAAATGACCGATGACGACCGCGACGATGCCGATCGCGCGCGCCGTATCGAGCCAGCCGATCCGATCCCCCATCATCGGAGCGTAACAGCCGCGCAAGCCAGCGCAAGCGGATGCGTGCCTGTATGGCGCGCCCGGACGGGCCGCTGCGTCGACGGGCGCGGGTAGGGGGGAGCTGGCCGATAGCCACCGCGACGATCCGCTCGCGCGAGACGAACCGCGCCAGCCGATCCGTCCCTCATAAGAGGTTGACAGCCGTGGGTGCGGCCAAAGCAGATGCAGGCGGTCGGGCGCGGCGAGGCCCGGTGGGTCGCCGGTTGGGCTGGGTTGGTCCGGGCTGGGTTGGTCCGGGCTGGGCTGGGCTGGGCTGGGCTGCGCGGATGAGTGGCGGCGACCAGAATTCCAACCGTATGCGGCGTGCCGATCCCGCGGAGCCGACCCCCTATCGCGCGACGCGTAGCTACCGCGCGGGCCCGAATGCAGATAAGAGCGGGCGTAGGTGGCGAGGGCGGGTGGGCCCGGTGTCGGGTAGCGCTGCGCGGATCGGGTGTGCGTTGTCCGATGACGACGCGTAGGACGCCAATTGCCAGCGCCGTGTCGAGCCTGCCGGCCCGATTTCCTGTCACGGGCGCGTGGCAGCAGCGCAGGGCGGCGCAAGTAGATGCAAGAGCGCGGGCGTGCCGAGGGAAGGCGGGCCGCCGGGCCGGGTCGGGCTGCGTGGATCGGGGTCGGCTGTCCGCCGACTTCGATCCTGGTCGCGAGCGCCGTAGCTCTTCAGAGGATCATGCCCGGAGCGGGGCAGCTTCGCGGGGCAGCGGACGCGGATCGGGCGTTTGCCGATCGGCGCGGCGGCGGGGTGACCTTTCTTGCATGGGAAGGGTTTTTCCCGCGCCGGAACGGCCGGCCCTGCGGGGCAGGGGCCGGCCGGCCGGTGTTTATTCCGCCGCGGCTTCCTTCTTGGCGGCCGTCTTCTTGGCGCCCGTCTTCGCGGCCGGTGCCTTCTTTGCGGCCGCGGTCTTCGGGGCGGCGGCTTTCTTGGGTGCAGCCTTTTTGGCGGGCGCCTTCTTCTTGGCCTTGCCCTTGCTCGGCATGGCGGCGCGCGCGTCGATGAGCTGCGCGGCCTCCTCCAGCGTCAGTGCATCGGGAGCGATCGTCTTGGGCAGAGTGGCGTTGGTTTCGCCGTCGGTGACATAGGGGCCGTAGCGGCCCTCCATGAGCTTCAGCTCCGCCTCGGTGCGCGGATGCTTGCCCAGCACCTTGAGCGGTTCGCGCGAGCCGCGCTGCGGGCGGCCACCGCCGGCGGCGGCCTCCGCGAGCTTCACCACGGCGGCGTTCATGCCGGTTTCGAACACGTCGGCGGTGCTCTGCAACCGGGCGTACTTCCCGTCATGCTGCAGATAGGGGCCGTAGCGGCCGATCGAGGCGACGATGTCCTTGCCGGTTTCGGGGTGCTGGCCGATCGTACGCGGCAGGCTGAGGAGCTTCAGCGCCATTTCGAGGTCGAGCTCGCCGACATCCTTGGGGATCGAGGCGCGCTTGGCATCCTTGCCCTCGCCGAGCTGGATATAGGGGCCAAAGCGCCCCGACTTGCGCTCGACCGGGAGGCCGGTTTCCGGATCATGGCCGAGCTGTTCGGGCTCACCGCTGTCGCCGCCCTCGGCGCCCGCCTGTGCGAAGCGGCGGGTGTATTTGCACTCGGGGTAATTGGAGCAGGCGATGAACGCGCCGAAGCGGCCGCCGCGCAGCGCGAGCCGGCCATTGCCGCAATTGGGGCACAGCCGTGCATCGCTGCCGTCCGCGCGATGGGGGAAGAGATAGGGCGCGAGGAAGGCGTCGAGCTGTTCGGTGACTTCGCTCGGCTTGAACTCCATCACCTCGGCGGTGCGCGGCTTGAAATCGCGCCAGAAGCTTTCGAGCACCGCCTGCCATTGCGCGCGGCCGCCAGAGACGTCGTCCAGTTCCTCCTCGAGCTCGGCGGTATAATCATAGCCGACATAGCGTTCGAAGAAGCGTTCGAGGAACGCCGTCACGAGACGCCCGCTCTCCTCGGCGAAGAAGCGATTCTTCTCGACGCGGACGTAGGCGCGATCCTTCAGCGTCTTGATGATTGAGGCGTAGGTGGACGGGCGGCCGATGCCGAGCTCTTCCATGCGCTTGACCAGCGAGGCTTCGGAGAAGCGCGGCGGCGGCTGGGTGAAATGCTGTTCGGCGTCGACCGACTTCTTGGCCGGGGAATCGCCGTCGCGCATCCGCGGCAGGCGCTTCGCGTCTTCATCGGCGCTATCGTCCTGCCCCTCTTCGTAGAGCGCGAGATAGCCGGGGAAGAGCACGACCTGGCCGGTCGCGCGCAGCACGTTGCGCCCCGTGCCGTCGGCCATGTCGACGGTGGTGCGCTCCATCCGCGCCGAGGCCATCTGGCTGGCGAGTGCGCGCTTCCAGACGAGGTCGTAGAGGCGGGCATGATCGCCCGAGCCGACGCGATCGCGGCTGAAATCCGTCGGGCGGATCGCCTCGTGCGCTTCCTGCGCGTTCTTCGCCTTGGTCTGATACTGGCGCGGCTTGTCGGGGACGTAGCTCGCGTCATAGCGATTGGCGATCGCGCCGCGCGCGGCGTCGATGGCGCTGCCGTCCATCTGCACGCCGTCGGTACGCATGTAGGTGATCGCGCCATCCTCGTAGAGCTGCTGCGCGATCCGCATCGTGTGATCGGCGGAGAAGCCGAGCTTGCGCGCTGCCTCCTGCTGCAACGTCGAGGTGGTGAAGGGCGGCGGCGGGTTGCGCGTCGCGGGCTTGGTCTCGACCCGCTCGACGGTGAAGCGGCCGGCCTCGACCGCGGCCTTGGCCTTCAGAGCATCGCCCTCATTGCCGATCGACAGGCGATCGAGCTTCTTGCCGTCCCATTGCACGAGGCGCGCGGTGAAGGGCGTGCCGTCCTGCTCCATCGCGGCAGTGACCGACCAATATTCCTGCGCACGAAACGCCTCGATCTCACGCTCGCGATCGACGATCAGGCGAAGCGCGACCGACTGGACGCGGCCGGCGGACTTGGCGCCGGGCAGCTTGCGCCACAGCACCGGCGACAGCGTGAAGCCGACGAGATAGTCGAGCGCGCGGCGGGCACGATAGGCGTCGATGAGGTCGGTATCGAGCTCACGCGGGTTCGCCATCGCCTGAGTCACCGCGGGCTTGGTGATGGCGTTGAAGGTGACGCGGTCGACCTTCTTGGGCAGCGCCTTGCGCTTCGCCAGCACTTCCTGGACGTGCCAGCTGATCGCCTCCCCCTCTCGATCAGGGTCGGTGGCGAGGATCAGGCGGTCGGCATCCTTGGCGAGATCGGCGATCGCCTTCAGCTGCTTGGCCTTGTCGGCGTAATTTTCCCATTCCATCGCAAAGCCGGCGTCGGGATCGACCGAGCCGTCCTTCGCCGGCAGATCGCGGACATGGCCGTAGCTCGCGAGAACGCGAAAATCGGAGCCGAGGTATTTTTCGATGGTCTTCGCCTTTGCGGGCGATTCGACAATTACAAGCTGCATTGGCGCCTAACTAGTGATCCTCACACGTATGCGCGAGGGTGGAGAGCGCCGGCCCCCGCCGTCAAGCCGGCGTTCTCCCTATTTCAGGCGCGGTGGATTGGTATGGCACGCCAGGCGAGGAAGAAGCCGAGGCCGAGGAGAAGGTCGATCGCGCCGAACAGCAGCACGGGCGCCGGCACCTTGCCGTTGGCGAAGAGCAGGAGCGCGGGCACGCCGAACGCGAGCTTTTCCGCCACCGAGGGCAGCATCAGCGGGCGGTAGCGGACGGGATCGCCGGCGATCACCCAGAAGACGAGCTGGAAGGCGGCAGCGGTGCCGATGAAGCCATAGGCCACCAGCTCCGCCCCAGCCGGCTGTGGCAGGAGATATTGCGGCAGCAGCGCGACGAGGCCGAAGACCGCCGCGCCGCGGAACCACCAGGATATCCAGCGCGGCGCGCCCGCCGCCGCAATGCCGCCGGCCATCAGGCGGCCTGCGCCGCGCGTTCGGGGGTGAATTCCACTTCCAGCCGGCGGACGGCGTGGACGAAATTGTTGGGCGCGATGTCCATGTCGCCGGTCCAGCGGATGTCGGGGAAGCGAGCGAAGATCTGGCGGTACGCTTCCTCCAGCTGCAACTGCGCGGTCATGCGGCCGATGCAGATGTGCGGGCCGTGGCCGAAGGCGATGTTCTTTTCGGCATTGGCGCGGGTGATGTCGAAGCGGTCGGGATCGGGGAACATCTTCGGGTCACGATTCGCCGCGCCGTAATACATGATGACCTTTTCGCCCTCGGCGATCCTCTGCCCGTCGATCTCGGTATCGCGGGTCGCGGTGCGGCGCATGTAGATGACCGGCGAGACCATGCGGGTGATCTCGTGCACCGCATTGGTCAGCAGGCTGCCGTCGGACTGAAGCCGCTGTTTCTCAGCCGGATTTTCGGTGAACAGCTTCATCGCGCCGGAGATCGAGTTGCGCGTCGTGTCATTGCCGGCGAAGACGATCAGCAGCCAGGCGCCGTCGAGGTACGGATCGGGCAGCGGATCGCCCTCCACCATGGCATTGGCGATCGCGCTCATCAGGTCGGGCTGCGGATCGGCGCGGCGCTTGGCCAGCATGTGGCGACCGTATTCGAACATCTCGGCGATATTCTTGTTGAACATTTCGATGAAGGCGAGGATCTGCGGGCTGAGCTCGCCGCCGCTGGCGATCTGCTGCGCCTGTTCGGTCGCAACCTGCTGCGCCATTTCGAGGAAGTGGATCCAGCCGATGAAGCGCTCGCGGTCGGCCTCCGGCACGCCGAGCATTTCGCACAGGGTGAAGATCGGCAAGCGTTGCGAGAATTTCTCGACTAGGTCGCATTTGCCGAGCGGGGCCATCGTGTCGAGCAGTCGGGTGACCTCCGCCGAGACGCGCGCGCGCAGCCCCTTCATGTAGCTGGCGGTGAAATAGGGCATGTGCTCGCGGCGCAGCTCCCGGTGCGGGCGGCCGTCGAGGTTGATCATCGAGTTGGTCGAGGCGGAGAACAGCACCGGGTGGCGCGTTTCCTGCGGGCCGAGCGCCATCAGGATGCCGCCCTTCTCGCTGCTGAACGTCTCCGGATCGCCGTTGACGCGCTTCACGCCATCATAGCTCGTCACCGCCCAAAAGCCGATGCCGTTGCCCGGCATCGGATGCCACATCACCGGCGCTTCCTCGCGCATGCGGCGGAAATCGTCCCACGGCTGGCCGGCGGTGAAGCGCTTGATGTCGATGAGGTCGGCGCCGGGGATCGTGGGATAGGCCTGGTCGAAGGTCGGGCCCTGCCGGCCCTCGATGATGTGATCGCTGACGAGATGCATGGTCGGTCTTCTCTGGCTGGCGGAGGGAGGGTCAGGTGAGATCGGGGGAGAAGCGGATGTTGCCGCGCTCAAGGCCCTGGGTGACGACCTCCAGCCCGCCGGACTTCACCATCCATTCGAGCCGGTGGTCGCGATATTCCCGCTTGAAGAGGCCCTGTTCGAGGAGCTTTGCGACATCGCCCATGCCGCCGGTGGAGGCGGTCGCGGCGGCATCGGCGACGGTGTCGCGCACCGACGGGCGATCATTGGCGCGGGCGAGCCAGCCGGCGAGCTTCGATCCCGGCGCTGGCGGCACGCCGTGGCCGGCGGAGCCGTTGAGGTAGGGCACGACGCTGAGGTCGCCCCAGCCGAAGCTGTCGCCGTTGAACCAGGGGCGATCGCCGAGCGCGCGTTCGAGCCAGGCGTGGTAGCCGCGGATCTGCTCGGCTGCCTTGGTGGCGAGGCTTTCGCCCAGCGGCCCTTCGGCGCGGCGGAACCAGCGCAATTCGCTGAGGCCCCAGTTCACCGCCTCGAGGTGGGTGTCGACCACCTCCTCGATCATCCGCACGCGGGCGCGATCGGCGGGGGTGGCGGGGAGCAGCGCCGGGTCGGGCCAGCAATCCTCGATATATTCGAGGATGATGGTCGAATCGAAGATGGCGGTGCCGTCATGGAGCAGCGCGGGCACCTCCGCGCGCGGATTGGCAGCGAGGAAATCGCCCGCCGCGCCGCCGACGCCGATCCCGCCGGGCACCGCCGTGTCGAAGGGAACGCCCTTCTCGCGCAGCGCGATCTTCACCTTCTGCGCGTACGGCGACAGCGGGTGATCCCACAAAGTGACGGTCATGCCGCACCCTCCCCATAACTTTTGTTGTGGAAGAGGCTATGCGGCAGCGGCGGACAAATCCAGTCCTATTTCGCTACTTTCACTTGTGTCGGCGACGACGCCTGCGGAAGCTGGAACGCGCGATCCAAATGCCGATCGCGAGCAGGGCGATCGGGGTGAGCCAGAGCGGCAGGGTGACCGCGCTCATCGGCGGATCATAGGTCACGTAATCGCCGTAGCGGGCGACCAGCCAGTCGCGGACCTGCGTGGCATTGTCGCCGGTGGCGATGCGTTGGCGTACCAGGCTGCGCATGTCGCCGGCCATGTCGGCGTCGCTGTCGGCGATCGACTGGCCCTGGCAGACGAGGCAGCGCAAGGTTTCCATCAGCGCCTTCGCCTCCGCCTCCTTAGCGGGATCGCGCAGCTGGACGTTGGCGTAATCGGCCGGCGGACGCGTCTGCGCAGTCGCGGGGCCGGCGAGCGCGAGCAGGCTGGCGGCGAGGGCGGCGAGCATGCGGGGCAGAAGCGCACTCACCGGGCGTTGCGCCATGCCTCGGCCAGCGCCGCCACGTCATCGTCGCGGATGTCGCCGACATGCTGCTTCACCACCACGCCCTTGCCGTCGATCACGAAGGTTTCCGGCACGCCCGACGAGCCGAGCGAGAGCTGCACCTGGCTGTCGCGATCGTCGCCGATCCGCTGATAAGGGTCACCGTGGCGGGCGAGGAAGGTGGCGATGGCGGGGCCGGTGTCGCGGATCGCGACGGCGTCGATCGGAATGCCCATCGCCCTAAGCTTCATGAGCTGCGGCGCCTCCGCGATGCACGGCACGCACCAGCTGGCGAAGATGTTGAGGAGGCGCGGCTGGCCGGTCCTGAGATCAGCGGGCGCGAGGCCGGGCTTGCCCGGGACGATCGGCGGCAGGGTGATGTCGGGCACGGGCTTTCCGACCATCGCCGAATAGACCGTCCGGTCGCTCGGCCGGCGCAGCTCGCGCACCGCGAAGCCGGCGAGGATCACGAACACGACCAGCGGGAGCCAGAGGAGCCAGCGCTTCATGCCCAGGCGAGCGCCTCCGCCGCCTCATCCGCGCGCTTCTTCTGCCGGCGATCGCGCAGCCAATGGCCGAGGATCGACAGCGCGCCGCCCAGCGCGATCAGCCCGCCGCCATACCAGATCAGCGTCACCCACGGCTTCCACCACAGCCGCAGCTGCCAGCGGCCCGCGCCATCGGGCTGGCCGATGACGGTGTAGAGCTGGCCGTCCGCGCTGGTGAGGATCGCGCTTTCGTTGGTGGTCGTCGGCGGGTTGGAGAAATAGCGCGATTGCGGGGCGAGGAAGCTGACCGGGCCATCTCCGCGCTGCACCTCAAGCCGGGCCTCCAGCGCGGTCCAATTGTCGCCGATCACCGGGCGGATCCCGCGCAAGGTGACGCGATAGGGTCCGACGCGCGCGGGCTCCCCGACGCCGGCGGCGACCAGCGTTTCCTTGGTGTACGCCGAGGATGCGGCCATGCCGACGAGGCTGACCGCAATGCCGAGATGGGCGACGACCATGCCATAGACGAACAGCGGCGTGCGGCGCAGGTTGCGGCCGAACAGCGGCGCGACGCTGGCCACAGCGAGCCCGGCGGCCAACGCGATCGCGATCAGCGGCATGATGCCGATCCCGCCGCCGAACACGACCAGCGCCGCGGCGGTGAAGACGGTGGCGGCGATCGGCCAGGTCATCCGCTGCAGAAGCGCCTGCGCATCATCCTTGCGCCAGCGTAGCAGCGGCCCGACCGCCATGATCGCCACAAGGATGAGCGCGATCGGCCCGGCCGCCTTCTCGAAGAAGGGCGGGCCGACCGACAATTGCGTACCCATCGCGGCGGCGACGATCGGGTAGAAGGTGCCGATCAGGACGATGCCGAGGATCACCGAGAGGAGGAGGTTGTTGGCCACCAGGCTCCCCTCGCGGCTCAATAGCTCGAACGTATTGCCCGCCCGGACCACGCCGATACGGGTCGCGAACAGCGCCAGCGCGCCGCCGATGTAGAGCGACAGCAGCACCAGGATGAACAGGCCGCGTTCGGGATCGACGGCAAAGGCGTGGACGCTCGTCAAAATGCCCGAGCGGACCAGGAACGTGCCGAGCATCGACATGGAGAAAGCGACCACCGCGAGCATCACCGTCCAGGCGCGCAGCCCATCGCGGGTGGCGAGCACGCTGACCGAATGGAGCAGGGCGGTTGCGGCAAGCCACGGCATCAGCGAGGCGTTCTCGACCGGGTCCCAGAACCACCAGCCGCCCCAGCCGAGCTCATAATAGGCCCAATAGCTGCCCGCGGTGATGCCGATCGTCAGGAACACCCAGGCGGCGAGCACCCAGGGGCGCATCGCGCGAGCGAAGGTGGGGCCGACGTCGCGGGTGACGAGCGCGCCGACCGCGAAGGAGAAGGCGACCGACAGGCCGACATAGCCGGCGTAGAGCGTCGGCGGGTGGAAGGCGAGGCCGGGGTCCTGCAGCAGCGGATTGAGCCCCTGACCGTCCGCCGGCGGATTGACCAGCCGCGCGAACGGGTTCGAGGCGAAGAGCAGGAAGGCGTAGAAGCCGAGCGCGATCAGCGCCTGCGCGCCGAGTGTCGCCGTCAGCGTGCGTTCGGCGAGGCGGCGTTCGAGCGCAGCGACCGCGGCGCCCGCGAGGCCGAGGATGGTGACCCACAGGAGCATCGAGCCTTCATGGTTTCCCCAGGCGCCGGCGAATTTGTAGAGCCACGGCTTGGCCGAATGGCTGTTCGCCACGACCAAGGCGACCGACATGTCCGATTGGAGGAACACGCCGATCAGCGCGGCCATGGCGACCAGCGACAGCCCGCCCTGGACGATCGCGACGGGGCGCACCGCCCTGGCGAGCGTATCGTCGCCGCGCCTCACCGCCAGCGCGGCGAGCAGCAATTGCATCGCCGCGAGCGCGGCAGCGAACCACAGGGCGGCGAGGCCGGCTTCCGCCATCATGCGGGGATGCCCGCTTCGCGCGTGGGGACGTCCGCCGAGCGCGCGGGTGGGGCCACGATCATGTCAGCCACCGCCGCTCACCTGCTGCTCAGCGCTCATAGGCCTTGGGCAATGCGCCTTCGGTCGGCACCAGATAGCGATCGCGCAGCTGCGACTGGCGCGAGCGCATCGGCTGGGGCTGGCCATCGATCCACACCGCGGTCGGCGCGGAGGCAATCTCCAGCGGGTCGCCATCCCACAGCACGACGTCGGCGCGGCGGCCGGCACGCAGCGAGCCGAGCTCATTGTCCATGCCGAGCGCGGCGGCCGGGCCGGAGGTGATCGCGGCGAGCGCCTCGCCCCAGGTCAGGCCGGTGTGGCCGGGCACGCGGGTAATCGCGACGAGATTGCCGGCATATTGGCGCAGATTATGCTCCCCGCCATTGTTGCCGGTCGAGGCGAGCGCGACCTGGACGCCGGCAGCGCGCATGCGGCCGACGTTGGATTCGGTCGCGCCGAGCGATTCGAACTGCGCCGGCAGATCGGCGAGCGCGGCGGCGATGACGGGCACGCGGGCGGCGGCGATTTCACGCGCGACCATCCACCCCTCGGTGACGCCGGTCAGCACCAGCTTCAGCTTGGGATACTCACGCGGGAGTGCCAGCACTGTCAGGATATCGCTCGCACGCTCGACATGGACGACGAGCGGCACGCTGCCGTCGAGCACGCGCAGCAGCGCCTGCGCGTCGCCGCGCTTCACCATCGAGTCCTTTTCGCGGCCCCCAAAGGCGGCGGGGTTGCGGCGGTAATCCTCTGCCTGCGCCAGCGCATCGCGCAGCGCAGCATAGGCCGCCGGGCGGCTGCCGCCGGCGAGACGCCCGCCGGCTTCGCCAAGCTCGACGAACTGGAAGGCGCGTGGGCGAGTGACGGCATTGGGATCATTGCCGAGATCGATCACCGCGCCCTGGCCGGCGAAGATCGAGTTCGACGCCTCCGGCGCGACCAGCGCGCGGGTGACGCCGCCCAAGCGCTCGTTGGCGATCTTCACCTCGGCCGGGTTGATCGAGGTGGAGACGTCGATCGCGGCGTTGAACGGCGCGGTGCGCGCGCCCGTGTCATTGCTTTCGCGCACGCCGCCGGCATCGCTGATGCCGAGATCGCTGAAGCCGGCGATGAAGCCAGGCGCGACCCATTTGCCGCTGCCGTCGATCACTTGCGCGCCGGCGGGCACGGCGACGCCGGAGCCGGCAGCGACGATGCGGCCGTTCTGGAACACGACCGTGCCGCCTTCGACCGGGGCGCTGCCATCGCCGACCGCGATCGTCGCATTGGTGATCGCGACCGTCTGTGCGGCGACCGGGCTCGCCAGCATCGTGGCGAGGAGGAGGAAAGCGCGCTTCACTTGACGTCTCCCGAACCGGGCTGGCCAAGCTCGAAGTCGCTCACCGGGCGACGCTTGGGATCATTGGCATCATAGAGGAGCGCGCCGTCGATCCACACCTTTTCCGGGCGGGTATAGACGCTGTACGGATCGCCATTCCACAGCACGACATCGGCCATCTTGCCGGGGACGAGGCTGCCGGTCTGGTCGGCGATGCCCATCGCCTTGGCGGGGCCGAGCGACAGCCACTTCCACGCCACTTCCGGCGCGATGTTGATGCCGACGCGGCGACCGCTGGCGAGCACCTTCGCGACTTCCTGGTTCAGCCGCTGAATGCCGTTTTCGTCATCCGAGTGGATCATCGCGCAGGCGCCGGCATTTTCGAGGATGGCGAGGTTTTCGCCGATGCCGTCATAGCTTTCCATCTTGAAGCCGTACCAATCGGCCCAGACCGCGGCGCAGGTGCCGTTCGCCTTCAAGAGGTCAGCGATCTTGTACGCCTCGACCGCGTGGTGGAAGGCGGTGACCTTGTAGCCGAACTCCTTCGCCATATCCTCGACGATCGCCATTTCGTCGGCGCGGTAGCAGTGGTTCTGGATCAGGATCTCGCCCGCCAGCACGCCGCGCAGCGTGTCCATCGCGATATCGCGCGCGGGGGGCTCACCGCCGTCGGCCTCATACTTGTCCCACTTGCGGCGATAATCCTGCGCCTTGGCCCAGGTCGCGCGGTCGACCGCGATATTGCCCATGCGGGTGGAGGGCTGGCGGTTCTTGGAGCCGTAGACGCGCTTGGGATTCTCGCCGCACGCCATCTTCAGGCCGTAGGGCGCGCCGGGGAATTTCATGCCCTGCATGGTGCGCGAATAGACGTTCTTGAGCGTGACCGAGCGGCCACCCATCAGGTTCGCCGAGCCGGGAAGAATCTGCAGCGTCGTCACGCCGCCGTTCGCCAGCGCGCGGCTGAAGCCCGGGTCCTGCGGCCAGACGCTGTGTTCAGCCCAGACATCGGCGGTGATCGGGCTGGTCGCCTCGTTCCCGTCGCTGTGCGCCTGGACGCTGGGGGTCGGATAGTCGCCGAGGTGGCTGTGAATGTCGATGATCCCGGGGGTCACCCACTTGCCGGTGCCGTCGATCACCTGTGCATCCGCCGGCGCATTCACGCTGGCGCCCACCGCGACGATCTTGCCGTCGGCGAAGAGCACCTGGCCATTGTCGATCCGGCCGCCCTCGCCATCGTAGATCGTGACGTTGCGCACCACCGTCGGCACGCCCGGATAGGCGCGGTAGGTGGAGGGGTAGGGATCGCGCGAATAGGGCTTGGCCGGCGCCTTGGACGAGGCGGTCTTGGGGCGGGCATCGCCCTGCGAGCAGGCGACGAGCGACAGCGCGGCGACGCCGGTCGCGAGCAAGCGCCCGGCGGTAAGGGTGCGGAGGGTCATGGACGCCGTGATTGGACGGACGCGGGGCGGAAGACAAGCGCTTAGCCGCCGCCCCGGAACAATCCGCCGCAATCCGTCGCAATCAGCCGGCGCGGCCCGTCAGGTCGCGCTGTCGAGCGTTTCCACGACGAGGCGATCGTTGGTGTAGACGCAGACCTCCGCCGCGATCGCCATCGCCTTGCGGCAGATCGTCTCGGCGTCCTTTTCATAATCGACCAATGCGCGGGCGGCGGCGAGTGCGAAATTGCCGCCCGAGCCGATCGCCGCAATGCCCGCCTCCGGTTCCAGCACGTCGCCGTTGCCGGTCAGGATCAGCGTCACGTCCTTGTCGGCGACGATCATCATCGCCTCCAGGTTGCGCAGATATTTGTCGGTGCGCCAGTCCTTGGCCAGCTCCACCGCGGCGCGCATCAGATGGCCCTGATGGCGTTCGAGCTTCGCCTCGAGCCGTTCGAACAGGGTGAAGGCGTCGGCGGTCGCGCCCGCGAAGCCGCCGATCACCTTGCCTTCGGGGCCGAGCGTGCGGACCTTGCGCGCGTTCGGCTTCATCACCGTCTGGCCCATCGATACCTGGCCGTCGCCCGCGACGACCACTTTCCCGCCGCGACGCACCGACAGGATCGTGGTGCCGTGCCAGACGGGCATGCTGCTTTGTTCACTCATGGCGCGCGATGTAGGGTGGTTGGGGGGCGTGGAACAGACCCCCGGACGCCGGCACGGCAGGGTTTTGCGGGGGCCAAACTTCCCGAACCTTGCGCACAGGAGGGAGAGAAGAGGTCACCGCGCCTTTGCCTTCCCCCATTCGCGCGCGACGGTGTAGCCGAGATAGCCGGTGGCGAAGAGCGCGTAGAGCGGCTCCGGAATGCCGGAGAGATAGGCGTTCATGCCGCTGGCGATGACCCGTGCGGTCGACGGGCTGACGGCGGCGATGATCCCCATCGGGATCGACCAGAGCAGCAGCACGTACATGACGTAGAGGAAGCTCGGCCGTGCCCGGCTGGTCCAGGGATCGGGCGATTCCGCCTCCGCCAGCACAGCGGCCATCTGTGCCTTCAGCCGGTCGAGTTCCTGCGATCCTTCGAGGCGGAGCAATTCGAGCTTCGCCGCCTCGCGCGCCTTGGGATCGGGGATGATCTTGTCGATCAGCCCGGCGACCGGGCCGATGATGGTATCGAGCAATGCCATTTTGCCTTCTCCTTCAGGCGAGGCGGTTGGCGAGCCAGCCGTAGAGGAATGCCTCGTTCGCGGGGCGGCGCTCGGCGAGCGAGACGTAACGCTCGCCCTGAAGTGCCTCGAGCGCCTTGAGCAGCACCGTCTCTCCGGCCGCGCCGCGCGTCGCGAGGAAGCCGTCGAGCGCGCGGAGCGTCTGCGGGCCGATGCGGCCGTCGAGCAGTATGTCGGGATAGTCGCGTGCGCCGCGGTTGAGCGCGTTCAGCGCGCGCTGGAGGAAGGCGAGGGCGACCGCCGGCCCCATGTTGACTCCGGTATCGAACAATTCGGCGGCGATCAGCGGCGCGCGCGTTGCCACGTCGTCGATCCGGGGGCGCTGCCAGTAGATGCGGCGGTAGATGGCGGCGGCGGCCTCACGCGCGAAATGGCGCATGTCGCCGGCATAGCCATTGGCGCGGGCGACCGCCTCCGTAATGCCCCAGCGAGTCGGCCCGCCGCGATCCGCCGGATGGTGGACGTAGCCGCCCTCACGGTCGATCACGCCGTTGATGAGATCGTCGATCATATTCCTCTCCTGCGTTGGAACAGAAGAAGAACATAGGCGCGTTGGAGGGATGTAGGACAGCGGCGCCGCGTGCGCGGCGAGGGTTGCGATTATGGATTCCCGCCTTCGCGGGAATGACGAAGGACGGCGCTAGGCGATGCCGTGGTAGCTTTTGAACCAGTCGACGAAGCGGGGGATGCCGACCTCGATCGGGGTGGTGGGGGCAAAGCCGTGGTCGCGCTGGATCGCGGAAATGTCGGCATAAGTGGCCGGGACGTCGCCGGGCTGCATCGGCTCCAGGCTGCGCACCGCCTTGATGCCGATCGCATCCTCCAGCACGTCGATCATGTGCAACAGCCGTTCGGGCTTGTTGTTGCCGATGTTGTAGACCCGGTGCGGCGGACGGCTGCCATCGTCGGCCGGCGGGCTGTCGGTCACCGCGATCACGCCGGAGACGATATCGTCGATGAAGGTGAAATCGCGGCTCATGTCGCCATTGTTGAAGACGCGGATCGGCTTGCCCTTCAGAATCGCGTCGGTGAACAGCCAGGTCGCCATGTCGGGGCGGCTCCACGGGCCGTAGACGGTGAAGAACCTGAGGCCGGTCAGCGGCACGCGATAGAGATGGGCATAGACATGGCCCATCAGCTCGTCCGACTTCTTGGTCGCGGCATAGAGCGAGACCGGCGCGTCGACGCGATCATCCTCGGCGAACGGCAGCTTGGTATTGCCGCCATAGACCGAGCTGGAGGAGGCGTAGCTCATCGACACGAGGCCGTCGCATGACCGGGCATATTCGAGCAGATTGACCTGCCCGACGACGTTCGACTGGACGTAGGCGTGCGGGTTGGTGAGCGAGTAGCGCACGCCCGCCTGCGCGGCGAGATGGACGATATGGGTGATGCGGTGCGGTGCCAGCGCGGCGGTGAGCGCCGCCTGGTCGGCGATGTCGACAGCAGTGAAGGTGAAGTTCGCTCCGGCGAGCGTCGCGAGGCGATCGTGCTTCAGCTGGACGGCATAATAATCGTTGAGATTGTCGATGCCGACGACCTGCTCGCCGCGATCAAGCAGTTGCCGCGCGACGGCGGCACCGATGAACCCGGCCACGCCGGTGACGAGATAGGCCATATGCTCCGCTTCCCTGTGTCTGGCGCCGCCCTAACGCCTGAGCATTGCGGCGAGCTTAAGACAACAGGGGCGGGCCGGTCGCCCCGGCGCCCGCGCGGGCGCCGGGGCTGGTGGATCAGGCTGCCTCGGCGAGGTCGGCGGGCAGGCGGATGAGATAGTCGAACGCCGACAGCGACGCCTTCGACCCTTCGCCCATCGCGATCACGATCTGCTTGTACGGCACGGTCGTGCAGTCGCCGGCCGCGAAGATGCCGGGGCGCGAGGTTTCGCCGCGATGGTCGATCTCGATCTCGCCGCGGTTGGACAGGGCGACCGTGTCCTTCAGCCATTCGGTGTTGGGGACGAGGCCGATCTGGACGAAGATGCCCTCCTGCTCGATCTCATGCAGCGTGTCGTGATTGCGATCCTTGTAGGTGAGCGAGGTCACCTTGCTGCCGTCGCCCTTCACCTCGGTGGTGAGCGCAGAGGTAATGACCTTCACGTTCGGGAGGCTGGCGAGCTTGCGCTGAAGCACCGCGTCGGCGCGCAGGTCGCGGTCGAACTCGATCAGCGTCACATGGGCGACGATGCCGGCGAGGTCGATCGCTGCCTCGACGCCCGAATTGCCGCCACCGATCACCGCGACGCGCTTGCCCTTGAACAAGGGTCCATCGCAGTGCGGGCAATAGGTCACGCCCTTGTTGCGATAGGCGTCCTCGCCCGGCACGTTCATCTGGCGCCAGCGTGCGCCGGTCGACAGGATCACGGTGCGCGCCTTCAGCGTCGCGCCGCTTTCCAGCGTGACTTCGTGGAGGCCGCCTTCCTGCGTGGCGGGAACGAGCTTCGCCGCCTTCTGCAGGTTCATCACGTCGACGTCATAGTCGCCGACATGCTGTTCGAGCTGGGCGACGAGCTTGGGCCCCTCGGTATGCGGGACGGAGATGAAATTCTCGATCGACATGGTGTCGAGCACCTGGCCGCCGAACCGCTCGGTCGCGATGCCGGTGCGGATACCCTTGCGCGCGGCATAGATCGCCGCCGAAGCGCCGGCCGGACCGCCGCCGACGACGAGCACCTCGAACGGCTCCTTGGCCGAGATCTTCTCCGCGGTGCGGGCGACCGCGCCGGTGTCGAGCTTGGCGAGAATCTGCTCCACGTCCATGCGGCCCTGCGCGAACGGCTGGCCGTTGAGGAAGATCGCCGGCACCGACATGATCTGCCGCGCCTCGACCTCGTCCTGGAAGGCGCCACCCTCGATCGCGACGTGGCGGATGCGCGGGTTCAGCACGCTCATGAGGTTGAGCGCCTGCACCACGTCGGGGCAGTTCTGGCAGGTGAGCGAGAAATAGCTTTCGAACTGATAGTCGCCGTCGAGCGCCTGGACCTGCGCGATCACTTCCTGCGACAGCTTCGACGGGTGGCCGCCGACCTGCAGCAGCGCGAGGACGAGCGAGGTGAATTCATGCCCCATCGGCACGCCGGCGAAGCGCACGCCGATGTCGGTGCCGACACGGCGGATCAGGAACGAGGGGCGACGCTGGTCGTCGTCGGCGCGCACCACGCTGACCTGGTCGGACAGTGCGGCGACCTCGTCCAGCAGCTCCATCATCTCGCGCGACTTGGCGCTGTCGTTGGTGGAGGCGACCAGCTCGATCGGCTGGCGGATGTTGGCGAGATAACCCTTGAGCTGGGTCTTCAGATTCTGGTCGAGCATCAAAAGCCCTTTTCGTGATTGCTGTCTGCCGTCACGTCAGCGGTGCGGCCCCGCGTCGGGGGCAGGGGGGAGACGCGGGGGGAGGGCGCCGCACCGCTGGCGTGAGGGCAGGTGGGGGGACCGTCGTCGCCCCGGCCGCGTGGCCGGGGCCCATCCTTGTCCAGCATACCGGGCGCGGGGGCGCGCCTGCGGGGTGGTGGATGCCGGGACGGGCCCGGCATGACGGCGTGCTGGACGGGGCCGTTACGCTGCCCCGCCCATGATCGTTGCGTGGCCGCTCAGATCTTGCCGACGAGGTCGAGCGACGGGGCGAGCGTGGTTTCACCCTCTTCCCACTTCGCCGGGCAAACCTCACCCGGGTGCGCCGCAATGTACTGCGCCGCCTTGATCTTGCGCAGCAGCTCGACCGCGTTGCGGCCGACGCCTTCGCTGGTGACTTCCATCAGCTGGATCACGCCATCGGGATCGACGACGAAGGTGCCGCGATCGGCGAGGCCCTGGCCAGCGCGCAGGATCTCGAAATTGTTCGAGATGGTGTGGTTCTGGTCACCCAGCATGGTGAACTTGATCTTGCCGATCGCCGGCGAGGTGTCGTGCCATGCCTTGTGGCTGAAATGCGTGTCGGTCGACACCGAGTAGATCTCGACGCCCATCTTCTGGAACGTCTCGTAATGATCGGCGAGGTCCTCCAGCTCGGTCGGGCACACGAAGGTGAAGTCGGCCGGGTAGAAGAAGAACACCGCCCACTTGCCACGGGTATCGGCGTCGGTGACGGTGATGAACTTGCCGTCCTTGTAGGCCTGGGTCTCGAACGGCTTGATGGTCGTGCCGATAAGCGACATGCGTAACTCCTTGGGTGTATCCGAGGCCCCGAGATAGTGCGCCGCAGCGAGTGATCCAATCGTTTATATTGGATGTGGGTGATCGAAAGAGTCGATTACCGTTTTCCTGAATACATCGTTTTTCAACGGGTTGGGATCGCTGGGGCGCCGCGCGACCGACTGGTCGACGGATCAACGCATTGCGGCGCGGCAAGGATCCTGCCGCGGCACATCATTTCGTCGCCTGTGGCTTGCCGGCGCCAGTAACGTCGCCTAGCCTCATGGTTAACGGGGCGGGGAAAACATGATGTCGCAGCGAAAGGTGGCGCTGATCACCGGCGTGACGGGGCAGGACGGGGCGTATCTGTCCGAATTGCTGCTGGCCAAGGGCTATCAGGTCCATGGCGTGAAGCGACGATCATCTTCGTTCAACACGGGGCGGATCGAACATATCTATCAGGATCCGCACGAAGACGATCCTCGCTTTCACCTTCATTATGGCGACCTGACCGACGCGACCAACCTGATCCGGCTGGTGCAGCAGGTGCAGCCGACCGAAATCTACAATCTGGCGGCGCAGAGCCATGTGCAGGTGAGCTTCGAATCGCCCGAATATACCGCCAACGCCGACGCGATCGGCACCTTGCGGCTGCTGGAGGCAATCCGCATCCTGGGGCTGGAGCAGACGACGCGGTTCTACCAGGCGTCGACGTCGGAGCTGTACGGGCTGGTGCAGGAAGTGCCGCAGCGCGAGACGACGCCCTTCTACCCGCGATCACCCTATGGCGTGGCGAAGCTGTACGCTTACTGGATCGTGGTGAATTATCGCGAGGCATATGGGATGCACGCCTCCAACGGCATCCTGTTCAACCACGAGAGCCCGGTACGCGGCGAGACGTTCGTCACGCGCAAGATTACGCGGGCGGCGGCGGCGATCAGGCTGGGGCGGCAGGAGCGGCTGTATCTCGGCAACCTCGATGCGCGGCGCGACTGGGGCCATGCGCGAGACTACGTCCGCGGCATGTGGATGATGTTGCAGCAGGACGAGCCGGACGATTATGTGCTGGCGACCGGCGAGACGACGCCGGTGCGGCATTTCGTCGAATGGGCGTTCGCCGATGTCGGGATCACGCTGCGCTGGCATGGCGAGGGGGTGGCCGAGAAGGGCTATTGCGATCGCAGCGGCGATTGCCGGGTGGAGATCGACCAGCGTTATTTCCGGCCGACCGAGGTCGACCTGCTGATCGGCGACCCGCGCAAGGCCAAGCAGAAGCTGGGCTGGGCGCATGAGACGAGCGTGCGGGAACTGGCGCGCGAAATGGTGCTGGCGGACCTCGATGCGATGAAGACCGCGCCGATCGCGCATCATGCCTGACGTGATGGCGGGGTTGCGGGCGAGGGCGCGCGCGTGATCGGGCGGCCGTATGACCTCGCGGGCAAGCGCGTGCTGGTCGCGGGGCATCGCGGGATGGTGGGCGCCGCGCTGGTGCGGCGGCTGCAAGGGGTGGGCTGCACCATCGTGACGGTCGGGCGGGAGGAGCTTGACCTCACCCGGCAGGCGGCGGTGGGGAACTGGTTCGCCGCCAACCGCCCGCAGGCGGTGTTCCTGGCGGCGGCGCGGGTCGGCGGGATCCTGGCCAATGATCGCTACCCGGCCGATTTCCTGCACGACAATCTGATGATCGCCGCGAACGTCATCGACGCGGCGCACCGATCGGGGGTGGAGAAGCTGCTGTTCCTCGGGTCGTCGTGCATCTACCCGCGGCTGGCAGCCCAGCCGATCCGCGAGGAGGCGCTGCTCGCTGGGCCGCTGGAGCCGACCAACCAATGGTATGCGATCGCCAAGATCGCCGGGGTAAAGCTCGTCCAGGCCTATCGCCGCCAGCACGGCTGCGACTTCATCGCCGCAATGCCGACCAACCTTTATGGCCCGGGGGACAATTTCGACCTTGAATCGAGCCATGTCCTGCCGGCGCTGATTCGCAAGGCGCATGAGGCGCGCGTTGCGGGGGCCGCGGCGATGCCGATCTGGGGCAGCGGGACGCCGCGGCGCGAATTCCTGCACGTCGACGACCTGGCCGACGCCTGCGTGTTCCTGATGATGCATTATTCGGACGATGCGCCGATCAACGTCGGGTCGGGCGAGGAAGTGACCATCCGCGAGCTGGCGGCGATGGTGGCGCGCGCGATCGGGTTCGACGGCGCGATCGTGGCGGACCCGGCGAAGCCCGATGGCACGCCGCGCAAGCTGGTCGATTCAGGCCGGCTGCGTGCGCTGGGATGGCAGCCGCGCATCACCCTGGCGGATGGGATTGCGGGCACCTGTCGCTGGTTCTGCGAGGCGGCGGGCGATGTGCGCGGCCAGCGTTAGGGCTGGCGACACGAAACGAAACACGACATTAGCCCCCTCATCTGACAATAATCATGCGGGAATGGGGATGACGAGAGGCCAGGAGATCGCCGCCAAGGTCGAGGCGTTCGTGCGCGGGACGATCGTGCCGTACGAACGGGATCCGCGGTGCGGCACGCACGGGCCATCCGACGAACTGGTGCAGGAAATGCGCGGGCTGGCGCGCAAGGCGGGCGTGCTGACGCCGCACATCCTGCCCGACGGTGGCCATTTGACGCATCGCGAGACGGCGGACGTGCTGCGCGCGTCGGGGCTGTCGCCGCTGGGGCCGCTGGCGGTGAACGTGATGGCCCCGGACGAGGGCAATATGTACCTCCTCGGCCAGAAGGCGAGCCCCGAGCTGAAGGAGCGGTTCCTGAAGCCGCTCGTCGCCGGCGAGGCGCGTTCGGCCTTCTTCATGACCGAACCGGCGATGGACGGCGAGGGCGGCGGTGGCGCCGGTTCCGACCCGTCGATGATGCGCACCACCGCAGTGCGCGACGGCAACCACTGGGTCATCAACGGCCGCAAGACGTTCATCACCGGCGCTGATGGCGCAAAGGTCGGCATCGTCATGGCCAAGGCCGACGAAGGGGCGTCGATGTTCCTCGTCGACCTGCCCGACCCTGCGATCCGCATCGAACGCGTGCTCGACACGATCGACAGCTCGATGCCGGGCGGCCATTCGGTGGTGACGATCGACAATCTTCGCGTGCCGGCCGACCAGATGCTGGGCGATCCCGGCGATGGCTTCAAGCTGGCGCAGGTTCGCCTCGCGCCCGCGCGGCTGACGCACTGCATGCGCTGGCATGGCGCCTGCGCCCGCGCGCATGAGATTGCGACCGATTACGCCAATCGCCGCCACGCCTTCGGCAAGCCCCTGGTCGACCATGAAGGCGTCGGTTTCATGCTGGCGGAGAATCTGATCGACCTGAAACAGGCCGAGCTGATGATCGATTGGTGCGCCGACGTGCTCGACACCGGCGTACTGGGCACGGTGGAAAGCTCGATGGCGAAGGTCGCGGTGTCGGAGGCGCTGATGCGCATCGCCGATCGCTGCGTTCAGGTGATGGGCGCGACGGGCGTCAGCGGGGACACGATCGTCGAGCAGGTGTTCCGCGAGGTGCGCGCGTTCCGCATCTATGACGGCCCCACCGAGGTTCACAAATGGAGCCTCGCGAAGAAGGTGAAGCGCGACTGGAAGGCGGCGCAGGCCGGCTGACGCCATGCGGCGCGGGGCGGCCTTGTGCCGGCATGCCCCCTGCCGCACAGTCGGCGACCGCGATGGCGTGGAAAACCGAAGAGCCCGGGGCAGCAGGCCCGGCGCGTAGATGGAGAATGTGATGCTGGGTCTGATGCAGTCGGGGCAACTGACCGTCGATACCTTCCTCGACCATGCCGCCACCTGGCAGCCGGGGCGCGAGGTCGTGTCGCGCGATGCGGCGGGCCATGTGACCCGCAGCAATTACGCCAGCATCCGCGACATGGCGAAGCAGGTGTCGTCGGCGCTGTCGCGCGCCGGCATCCGCCAGGGCGACCGGGTCGCCACCATGGGCTGGAACACGCATCGCCATGTCGCCGCCTGGTATGGTGCGACCAACATGGGCGCGGTGCTCCACACGCTGAACCCGCGGCTGTTCCTGGAACAGATCGTCTATATCGCCAATCACGCCGGCGATCGCATCCTGCTGGCCGATCCCAATTGTGCCGATCTGGTCGCGCAATTGCTGCCGCAGGCGCCGTCGATCGAGCGGGTGATCTTCCTGTGCGATGCCGCGTCGATGCCGGCGACCGATTATGCCGCCACCGCGTTCGACGACTGGATCGCGGGCGAGCCGGCGGAATATGCCTGGGGCGGGTTCGACGAGAAGCTTGCCTGTGGCCTGTGCTACACCAGCGGGACGACCGGCAATCCCAAGGGCGTGCTGTATTCGCACCGCTCCAATTACCTCCACACCATGCTGACGCTGCAGGCCGATGCGCTGGCGCTGTCGGGACGCGACACGGTGCTGCTGGTGGTGCCGATGTACCATGCCAATGCCTGGGGCGTGGTCTATTCCGCGCCCGCAGTCGGCGCGAAGCTGGTGCTGCCGGGGCCCCGGATGGACGGCGAATCGATCTGCGACCTGATCGAGAGCGAGGGCGTCACATATTCCGCCGCGGTGCCGACGGTGTGGCAGGGGCTGCTGCAGTATCTGCGCACATCGGGGCGGCGGATCGACACGCTCAGCCGGGTGACGATCGGCGGATCGGCGGTGCCCGAGGCGCTGGTCCGTGCGTTCCGCGACGAATATGGCGTCGAAGTCACGCAGGGCTGGGGGATGACCGAGACCTCGCCGCTCGCCACCCTGTCCTCGCCCAGCGCCGAGGTGGCGGCGATGGATGACGATGCGCAGGTCGCGCACAAGATCAAGCAGGGCCGGCTGATGTGCGGGCTAAAGTTCAAGCTGACCGATGATGACGGCAACCCATTGCCGCATGATGGCGAGACGTTCGGGCACCTCAAGATCAAGGGGCCGACGATCGTCTCCTCCTACTTTGGTGGCGAGGGCGGCGAGATCCTGGACGAGGAGGGCTATTTCGACACCGGCGACGTCGCGAAGATCGACCGGCGCGGCTATATGCAGATCACCGATCGCGCGAAGGACGTGGTGAAATCGGGCGGCGAATGGATCAGCTCGATCGAGATCGAGAATATCGCGGTCGGCCACCCATCGGTGGCGATCGCCGCGGTGATCGGCGTCGCGCATCCGAAATGGGACGAGCGACCGATCCTGCTGTGTCAGCTGAAGCCGGGTGAGGCAGCGACGGGCGACGACCTGCTCGCGTTCCTGGAGGGCAAGATCGCCAAATGGTGGATGCCCGACGATGTGGTCTTCGTGGAGGAGATCCCGCTCGGCGCGACGGGGAAGATCGACAAGAAGCTGATCCGGCAGCAGATGGCCGGCTATGTGCTGGCGGTGGCGCTCGACTGACGCGCACGGGCGCTTTCCGTCGATAATTGTCATCGAACGCAGGGCAATGACGCGATGATCGCCGCGCGCTACAGACGCGCGCGATGATCTCGCGTCGAACCTTGTTGGTGACCGGAGGGGCGGGGGCCGGGCTCGCGCTCGCCTGGGCGGTGTGGCCGCGCCATTATGCCGTCGACCTCGCGCCCGAGCGCAACGAGACCGCGATCGGCGCGTGGCTGAAGATCGCGCACAACGGCCGCATCACCATTGCCGTTCCGCAAGCCGAGCATGGCCAGGGCGTCTATACCACCCTGCCGCAGATCGTCGCGGACGAGCTGGGCGCGGACTGGCGCACTATCGGGGTGGAAGCGGCGGTTCCTGGGCCGACCTATGCCAATCCGCTGGCCGCGGCGGCGCTGTTCGGCGGCGGATTGGCGCATGTCCCCGACGCGATCCGGCGCGAGCATTGGGTGCGATCGGGGCTGGTGCTGACCGGCGGCTCCACCTCCGTCCGGATGTTCGAGGCGCCGCTGCGCGAGGCGGGGGCGGCGGCGCGCGTGCTGCTGACCAAGGCGGCGGCCAAGCACTGGGGCGTCGACTGGGAGCAATGCGACACCGCTGACGGCTTCGTTGTTAACGGCAACCGGCGGCTGCGCTTCGGCGAGCTGGCGGCGGAGGCGGCGGGGTTCGACCTGCCCGAGGAATTGCCGCTGCGCTTTGGTGACGAGGGGCGGTTGTCGGGTCAGTCGCTGCCACGGCTGGACGCGCCGGCGAAGGTCGATGGATCGGTGAACTTCACCGCCGACGTGCGGCTGCCCGACATGGTGTTCGCGACGATCGCGCAGGGGCCCGCGGGCGTCACACACAGCCGACTGGTGCGGGTCGACAAGCCGGCGGCGGACCGGGTGCGCGGCGTGACCGGGGTGGTCGAGAATCCGCATTGGGTGGCGGTGGTCGCCAATACCAGCTGGGCGGCGATCCAGGGGCTGGCGGCGCTTCGCCCGCGGTTCGAGACGCGCGGTGGGCTGGCGGACAGCGCGGCGATCGATGCCGGACTGGAGGCGGCGTTCGAGCGACCCGCACTGGCGTTTGCGCGGCACGGCGAGGCGGCGGACGAGCTGGCGGGCGATGTGGCGCGCGCGAGCTACGCGATCGGGCCCGGTGTCCACGCATCGCTGGAGACGCCGTGCGCGACGGCATGGTGGCACAGCGACCGGCTGGAACTATGGGCGCCGACGCAGGCGCCGGGGCTGGCCCGTGCCGCCGCCGCGCGCGCGATCGGCGTGTCCGAACAGGCCGTCACCATTCATCCGATGGTGATCGGCGGATCGTTCGGCCGCGCGCTCGACCATGAGGCGGTGGAGCAGGCCGCGATCCTGGCGGCGACGCTGCGCCGGCCGGTGCAGCTGCTATGGACGCGGCGCGAGGCGACGCTGCACGACCGGTTCGGCGCGCCGGCGCGTGCGCGCATGGCCGCGCGGCTGGCGAGCGACGGGCGGATCCTGGACTGGCAGGCGCGCATCGCCACCCCCGCCACCGGCGCGGCGCTGACCGACCGATTGCTGGGCCATGATGCGCTGGCACGGTCGGCGATGTTCCTGCCCCAGCGCGCGGATGGCTATGCGATGGCCGGCGCGGTGCCGCCTTATGCCTTTCCGGCGGCGTCGATCCTCCACCATCCGGCCGATATCCCGCTGACCGTCGGGCATCTGCGCGGCGGGGCGGATCGCGCCAATGCCTTTTTCACCGAATGTTTCATCGACGAGCTGGCGCATCGTGCCGGAACCGAGCCGATGTCCTACCGGATCGGGATGCTGGGCCATGACCCGCAGCTCGCCCGCTGCCTCAGCACCGCCGCCGCGCTCGGCGAGTGGGACGGCGGGGCGGCGGGCACGGGGCAGGGGCTGGCGTGCCATGCCATGGCCGGCAGCCGGATCGCGCTGGTCGCCGAGGCGCAGCAGGACGGCAGCGGCGGGGTGAAGGTCGACCGGATCGTCGCTGCGGTGGATTGCGGGCGGGCGATCAACCCCGATGTCGTACGCCAGCAGGTGGAGGGCGGCATCCTGCTGGGCCTGGCGCTGGCGACCGGCCGGGCGCCGCATTTCACCGCCGGGCTGGCCGATACGCGCACGCTGGGCGACCTGCGGTTGCCGCGGCTGGCGGATACGCCGGAGATCACCGTCGAACTCATCCCCAGCCGGGGCGATCCGGGCGGGGTCAGCGACCTTGGCGTCGTGGCGGTTGCCCCCGCCATCGCCAACGCGCTGGCCGCCGCCGCGGGCAACCGCCCCCGCACCCTGCCGTTTGGAGCATCATGACCCCGCCCCCCGATCACCCCCCGATCGCGCCGCGCCGTATCGGCGTCCTGCTGATCAACCTCGGCACGCCCGACGCGCCCGATCCGCCCGCGGTGCGCCGCTATCTGGCGGAATTCCTGTCGGACCCCCGTGTCGTCGAGATCCCGCGGCTGATCTGGCAGCCCATTTTGCGCGGTGCGGTGCTGACCACGCGACCCAAGAAGTCGGCGCACGCCTATCAGCAGGTGTGGCGCGCGGATGGTTCGCCACTGGCGGCGATCACGCGCGCGCAGGCGCAGGCGCTGGCCGGTGACTTCGGGCCGGACGTCACGGTGGATTACGCCATGCGCTACGGCAATCCTGCGATCGGCGACCGGATCCAGGCGCTGAAGGATGGTGGCTGCGATCGCATCCTGCTGGCGCCGCTGTATCCGCAATATTCGGGTGCGACGACGGCGACCGCGAACGACAAGGCCTTTGCCAAGCTGGCGCAGATGCGTTGGCAACCGGCGATCCGCACGCTGCCGCCCTACCATGACGATCCCGCCTATATCGCCGCGCTGGCGACGTCGGTGCGCCAGGCGATGGCCGCCTTGCCCTTCACGCCCGACGCGCTGCTCACCAGTTTCCACGGGATGCCCGAGCGGACGCTGAAGCTGGGCGACCCATATCATTGCCAGTGCCAGAAGACGGCGCGGCTGCTGGGCGAGGCGCTGGGGCGCGAGGTGACGATCACCTTCCAGTCGCGGTTCGGCCGCGCCCGCTGGCTGGAGCCGGCGACCGATGTGGTCCTGGCCGAGTTGCCCGCGCGCGGCATCCGCAAGGTGGCGATCGTGGCGCCGGGCTTTTCCGCCGACTGCCTTGAAACGCTGGAGGAACTGGCGATCCGCGGGCGCGAGACGTTCATCGAGGCGGGGGGCAGCGACTTTGCCTATCTGCCGTGCCTGAACGACAGCCCGGTCGGACTTGATTTGTTACGCACGCTGATCCGCCGCGAGCTTGAAGGCTGGCTGCCCGTCACCTAGCGTTCGCGGACACTGAACGAGGGGGGACTGATGGGGCGGGTTGCGATCGTCACTGGCGGCACGCGGGGCATCGGTGAAGCCGTCAGCATCGCGCTGCGCGACATGGGCCTGACCGTGGCCGCCAATTATGCCGGCAACGACGCGCGTGCGGCGGATTTCACCGCGCGTACCGGCATCCGCGCAGTCCGCTGGGACGTCAGCGATCATGAGGCGTGCCTGGCGGGGGTTGCCGACGTGGAGGCGGCGCTGGGCCCGGTTGACGTGCTGGTCAACAATGCCGGCATCACCCGCGACGGCACCTTCATGAAGATGACCTACCAGATGTGGAAGGAAGTCATGGACACCAACCTTGGCGGGTGTTTCAACATGGCCAAGGCGGTGTTTCCGGGAATGCGCGAGCGACAATGGGGGCGGATCGTCAACATCGGGTCGATCAACGGCCAGGCCGGGCAATATGGCCAGGTGAATTACGCCGCGGCGAAGAGCGGCATCCACGGCTTCACCAAGGCGCTGGCGCTGGAAGGGGCGCGCGTCGGCGTGACCGTCAATGCCATCGCGCCCGGCTATATCGACACTGACATGGTGGCGGCGGTGCCGGGCGAGGTGCTGGACAAGATCGTCGCCAAGATCCCCGTCGGGCGGCTGGGCCGTGCGCAGGAGATCGCGCGCGGCGTCGCCTTCCTCTGTTCGGAGGACGGGGGCTTCGTTACCGGATCGACGCTGAGCATCAACGGCGGCCAGCACATGTACTGACCGCCGCCGCGGGGGTTATTCCACCAGGGCGAGCAGGCGGCGGGCGCTTTTGAGGTGTGGGGCGTCGATCATCTTCCCGTCGAGCTGAAGCGCGCCGGCGCCTGGATTGGCCTCGAACGCGGCGATGACGGCGCGGGCGTGCGCCAGTTCGGCCTCGCTCGGCGTGAAGGCCTGGTTGATGACGGCGACCTGCGTCGGGTGGATCGCCAGCATGCCGGTGAACCCGTCGCGGCGGCCGCGCGCCGCATAGGCGGCGAGACCGTCGAGGTTACGGAAATCGGGAAACACCGTTTCGATCGCAGGCACCCCGGCGGCGTGCGCGCCGAACAGGGTGAGCGCACGGACCACGCGATAGGGATCGGTGTAGCTGCCGTCCTCCTCACGCGCGCTGGTCGCGCCGATCGCGGCGGGGAGATCCTCCGCGCCCCAGGTGACGCCGGCGAGGCGGCCCGCGACGCTGCCGAAGGTGCCGAGCTGGAACACCGCCGCGGCCGTCTCGCTGGCGACGGGCAGGATCGCATAATCGCCCGGCAGGCGATCGGTGAGGGTGGCGACCGAGGACGCCCCTTCCGCCTTGGGAAGGACGATTCCGTCGGGCGACAGGCCGGCGAGCGCCTCCAGATCGGCGGCCACATCGTCGCTGTCGATCGGGTTGCTGCGCACGAAGATGGCCGGACCATCCTCGCGCGGGGCCTCGATCCAGGCGCGGACGGCGGCGCGCGCCTCCGGCTTGCGATCAGGGGCGACGGCGTCCTCGAGGTCGAGGATCAGCGCGTCAGCGCCGGTCGCCACTGCCTTGGGGAAGCGTTCCGGCCGGTCACCGGGGACGAACAGGAGCGATCGAAGCTTCATTTACCCATCTCCGCAAGCTTGCGTTCCCAGGCGAGCGCATCGCGCACGATGCCGTCGAGATCGGCGCGCTTCGGCTGCCAGTCGAGCGCGGCGAGGATCGCGCTGTTATCCGCCACCAGCTCCGCCGGGTCGCCCGCGCGGCGGCCCTCGATGCGGCGCTCGATCGTCATGTTGGTGACGCGATCAACCGCGTCGAGCACTTCGAGCACCGAGAAGCCGCGCCCATAGCCGCAATTGAAGGTGAAGCTTTCGGTCGGGGCGGCGATCAGCTGCTTCAAGGCGGCGACATGCGCATCGGCAAGGTCGGAGACGTGGATGTAGTCGCGCACACCGGTGCCGTCGCGGGTGGCGAAATCGGTGCCGAACACGCCGACGGCGGCGCGCTTGCCGGTTGCGGCCTCGACCGCGATCTTGATGAGGTGGGTGGCGCCGACGGTGGACTGGCCGCTGCGCGATTGCGGATCGGCGCCCGCGACGTTGAAATAGCGCAGTGCGCCATAGTTCATCGGATGCACCGCCGCGACATCGCGCAGCATCGCCTCCGTCATCAGCTTCGACATGCCGTACGGATTGATGGGCAGTTGCGGGTCGGCCTCGGTGATCGGCGACTTCGTCGGGTTGCCGTAGGTCGCCGCGGTCGATGAGAAGATGAAGTGCGGTACGCCCTCGGCCACCGCGCTTTCGATCAGGCTGCGCGTAGCGGCGGTGTTGTTGCGATAATATTTGAGCGGGTTCTCGACCGATTCCGGCACCACGACCGAGCCGGCGAAATGCATGATCGCGCGGACGTTGTGATCGCGGATCACGTCGCGCACGCCCGGATCCTCGACCGCGATGTTGACGAAGGCGGCGCGCGGATCGACCGCCCAGTCGAACCCGGTGACGAGATTGTCGATCACGACGACGTCATGGCCGGAATCGAGCAGCGCCAGCACCGCGTGGCTGCCGATATAGCCGGCCCCGCCCGTCACCATCACCTTGCCGCCCAAAGTTTCGCCGCCAAGCGCCATGTCGATCTCCCTCTTTGCGTGCGACCTAGCGGCTTCCTACATGGGCCGCAAAGGAGACTGCATCCATGACCGAATATGCGACGCTTGCCGGTGGCTGCTTCTGGTGCACCGAGGCCGTGTTCAAGGACGTGATCGGCGTGGAAAGCGTCGAGAGCGGCTATATCGGCGGCACCGTGCCCAAGCCGACGTACAAGCAGGTGTGCAGCGGCGATACCGGCCATGCCGAGGCGATCCGCGTCGGTTTCGATCCGCAGCAGATCAGCTATGGCGACCTGCTCGACATCTTCTTCGCGACGCATGATCCGACGCAGCTCAATCGCCAGGGCAATGACGTGGGCACGCAATACCGCTCCGCCATTTTCCCGATGACGGTGATGCAGGAGGAGCAGGCGAACCAGGCGATCGCGCGGGCGCAGGAAGACCATGACAAGCCGATCGTCACCACGATCGAATATGCCGACGAATGGTATCCGGCCGAGGATTACCACCAGGAATATTGGAACGGCGAGGGCCAGCGGAACCCGTACTGCCTGGCGGTGATCCCGCCCAAGCTGCAGAAGCTGCGCAAGAGCTTCGCGGCGCGATCCAAGGCCGCGACCGTCTCCGCCTGACGCGATGGCGTTCGACCTCCGCGCCGCGCTGCTGAAGAAGGCGGAGGTCGAAACCGCGCGGCTGGTGGACTTCGAGTTCCGGCTGCGCGCCCGCACGATGCGGGTGCTGGCGGCGCAGATCGGAGAGGATGCGGATGCGCTGGTCGGGCGCATCGTGCACGCGGACGATGCGGCGATCCTTGACGGGCTGGAGACAGCACGAGGGTTGGCGCCCGGGGCGCTGGGGGCGGACTATCGCCGCAGCCTCGCCGAGGCGCGGGCGCAATTGATCGACGAGGTGGGCGATCCGTCGCCCTATCGGCTTGCCTGAGAACTAGCGGTGCGCGGCGCGGCGCAGGCGATCGTTGATCGCGGCGCCGATACCGTCGTCCGGCACGGGGGCGATGGCGATCTTCGCCCGCGAGGCAGTGTCAGCGCGGTGAAGTGCGTCGAACAGGCGGGCGGCGGCCTCTACCGGATCGCCGGCGGCCGAGAGCGTGTCATCGCCGGCGATATCGCCATAGCCGATCAGCCATTCGTCGCCCTGACGCGCCGTGGCGTTGAGGCGCAGCGGCTTGGCGGGGGCGTAATGCGTGGCGAGCTGGCCGGGGGCAGTCACTTTCTGGCCGAGAACGGCCGCTACCAGGCCGAGCTGCTCCGCGGTGATCGGGCCGGGGCGAAGGATCGTGCCGTTTTCGACAATGGTGGATTCGAGGCCGGCGGTCGTCGGGCCATCGTCGAGGATCAGCGGCACGCGGGTGCCAAGGCTGGCGGCGACATGCGACGCGCGGGTCGGGCTGATCGCGTTGCTGGCGTTGGCGGAGGGGGCGGCGAGCGGGCGAGCCGAGGCGTGCAGCAGCGCCTGCATCGCGCGGTGCGCCGGCACCCGGAGCGCGATCGTGTCGAGGCCGGCGGTGACGAGGCCGGCGATTCCCGCGTCGGGGCGCAGCGGCAGGACGAGGGTCAGGGGCCCCGGCCACCAGCGATTCGCGAGCGCGCGGGCGGCATCGTCGAATACGGCAATCCGTTCGGCGGCGGCGCGATCGGGCAGGTGGACGATCAGCGGGTTGAAGCTCGGCCGGCCCTTGGCGGCGTAGATCCGCGCGACGGCATCGGCATTGGTTGCGTCAGCGGCGAGCCCATATACCGTTTCCGTCGGCACGGCGACGATCCCGCCCGCGTGGATCAGCGCCGCCGCCTCGGTGATCGCAGCATCACCAAAGGGCAGGATTCGAGGGATTTGAGCCGTCATCGCGTGCCGGTATAGCGGCGCGACACTGGAGAAGAACATGCCTTACACCGCCCCGGTCGCCGAGCAGCGCTTCGTGCTCGAGCATATCGTGCGCATTGCCGAGCTTGCCGCTACGGAACGCTACCATGCCGCCAGCCCCGACGTGATCGAGGCGGTGCTGGAGGGAATCGGGCAGCTGGCCGAGGGCGAATGGGCGCCGCTGGCGCGCGCCGGCGACACCGTCGGGGCGAAGTGGACGCCGGACGGGGTGGTGATGCCCGACGGCTACAAGGCGGCGTACAAAGCCTATGTCGAAGGCGGCTGGGGCACGATCGGCGTGCCGGAGGAATTCGGCGGACAGGGCCTGCCCTTCGCCGTGCAATGCGCGGTGCTGGAGACTTTGGGCAGCGCCAACATGGGATTTGCGCTGGCGCCGATCCTGTCGGTGGGGGCGATCGAGGCGTTGCAGCATCACGGCACGCCCGAGCAGCAGGCGACGTGGCTGCCCAAGCTTGCCACCGGCGAGTGGACCGGCACGATGAACCTGACCGAGCCGCAGGCGGGCAGCGACGTCGGCGCGCTTCGGGCCACTGCCACGCCGCGCGGCGACGGCACCTATTCGATCAAGGGCACCAAGATCTTCATTTCGTTCGGCGACCATGACCTCGCCGACAACATCGTCCATCTGGTGCTCGCCCGGACGCCCGATGCGCCCAAGGGGACGAAGGGCATTTCGCTGTTCCTGGTGCCCAAGGTGCGCAGCGACGGCACGTCCAACGACGTTCGCGTCGTTTCGATCGAGCACAAGATGGGGCTCCATGCCTCGCCGACGTGCGTGCTGTCGTTCGGCGATCATGACGATTGTGTGGGTGAGCTGATCGGGCCGGAGTTCGGTGGCATGCGCGCGATGTTCACGATGATGAACAATGCGCGCCTCAACGTCGGCCTGCAGGGTGTGCAGGTGGCCGAGGCCGCGACGCAGAAGGCGGTGGAATATGCCCGCGAGCGGATCCAGGGCGCGCGCGAGGGCAAGGCCGCGGCGATCATCGAGCATCCCGACGTTCGCCGCATGCTGATGCGGATGAAGGCGCAGACGCAGGCCGCGCGGGCGCTGGTCTATTATGCCGCGGGGCAGGTGGATCGCGCCAATCTGGGTGACGCGGCGGCGCGTGATCGGCTGGAGATCGCGACGCCGCTGGCCAAGGCGCATGGCACCGACATCGGCAACGAGGTCGCGAGCCTCGGCGTGCAGGTGCATGGCGGCATGGGTTATATCGAGGAGACGGGCGCGGCACAGTTCTTCCGCGATGCGCGCATCACCCCGATCTATGAGGGGACGAACGGCATTCAGGCGGCCGACCTGGTGGGCCGCAAGCTGTCGCTGTCCAATGGCGCAGCGTTCGCGACGCTGATCGAGGATCTACGCGGCGCCGCGCATCCGGCGCTGGGCGAGCTGGTCGCCGCGTGCGACGCGGTCGGCCGGCGGTTGCAGACGGCGGATGCTGATGATCGGCTGGCCGCGAGCTATCCGTTCCTGACGATGCTGTCGGTCGCGACCTGCGGCTGGCTGCTGGAGCGGGAAGCGGCCGAGGCTGGCGATGATGCGTTCGGCAAGGCGAAGAAGGCGGTGGTCGCCTTCTACCTCGACCAGATCGTGCCCGAGGCGCTGGGCCTGCGCGCCGCGGCGGAGGCGCCGGCCGCGCCGCTCTACGCGCTCGAGGCGGAGGCGTTTGCCGCATGAGCCTGCCGTTCAACCTTCCCGCCTATCTGGAGCGCATCCGCCTGCCGGCACGCGCGACGGTCGACCATCATGGCCTGTCGGCGGTGCAGCGCGCGCACCGACTGGCAATCCCGTTCGAGAATCTCGACGTACCGCTCGGGCGCGGGATCAATATTTCGTCCGACGCGGTGTTCGGCAAGCTCGTCGTCGCGGGGCGGGGCGGCTATTGCTTCGAGCACAACCGGCTGTTCCTCGATGCGCTGGCGGCGCTGGGGTTCGAGGCGCGGCCGCTGCTGGCGCGGGTGTGGCTGAACGGCGGCGGGGTGCCGCCCAAGACGCACACGCTGAGCCTCGTGACCTTCGGCGATGAGCAATGGATCGCCGATCCGGGATTCGGCGGCAGCTATACCCCGGCGATGCCGCTGGTAGATGGCGCCGAGGCGGAGGCGCCCGATGGGGCGACGTTCCGCCTGGTGCGCGATGCCGAACATGGCTGGATGCTGCTGCGCGATGGGCATAGCGCGACCACCGACGGGCGTGGCGGGGGCGAGGGCTTCCAGCCGCAGTACAGCTTCACCACCGACACGGTGTGGCCGGCGGATCTGGAGATGGCGAACCGCTGGACGTCGACCGCGCCCGACACCCGCTTCACCACGCTGAAGGTGGTGAGCATCGTACTGCCGCACGGCTTGGCGACGCTGACCGACCGGCAGTATCGCCGGCGGGCGGGCGAGGAGGAGACGGCGGCGGTGATCGAGGATCCGCGCGTCTATCGCATGCGGCTGAGCATGATGTTCGGCATCGACCTGTCGAAAGAGGATGTCGCGGCGCTCGGGCTGTTCTGAGCGGGCGCGTCGCGAATAGCCGATACATGAACGCCGCGGTCCTGATGGAGCCGCGGCGTTGGAGGATATGGTTCCGCCTTCGCGGGAATGACGGGTCGGCCGGGCGTTACGCGTCGACCTCGATCACGCCGTCGCTGAGTTCCTCGGTGAACAGCGCCTTCACCACATCGTCGCGCGCCGTCAGCGTCGCGCGCTGGTTGACGTAGCCCTTGTCGGTGATCTCGCCGGCGTCGATCGACGGGGGCGTGCGCAGGATGGTGAAGCGGCGGATGCGGCGCGAGGAGCCGCCGGCGGTGGCGTTGAACGCCTCCAGCTTCTCCTTCACCAGCGCTTCAAGCGTCGGGATCGGATCGGCACCGGGGGATGCCTCGGCAAGCGTCTGAAGCGCGGCCTGCGAGGGCCAGGCGAGGATGGCGATATAGGGCTTGTCCTGACCGGCGATCACCACGTCCTGAATGTACGGCGAGCAGGCGGCGCAGATGTCCGGGCGAAGCGTGCCGACCGAGACCCAGGTGCCGGTCGACAATTTGAAATCCTCGGTCACGCGGCCGTCGAACACAAGGCCGAGCTCGGGCCGCTCGGGATCAATGAACTTGGCCGCGTCGCCGAGCATGTAGAAACCTTCCTCGTCGAAGGCTGCGGCGGTCTTTTCCGGGTCATTGTGATAGCCTCTCGTGACGGTCGGACCCTTCACGCGAACTTCCAGCTTGGCGCCGTTGGGCACGAGCTTGAGCGTCGAGCCCGGCAGCGGCAGGCCGATCAGGCCGACGCGTTCCGATGCCCAGTGAACGACGGTGACGCCCAAGGTTTCCGTCGCGCCGTACATGGTGGTGAAGGGCATGCGCTCACCCGTCTCGGCGATCGCCAGCGCCTGCATGCGATCGTAGAGATCGTCGGACAGCGTCGCGCCGCCATAGCCCATGCCGCGCAGGTTCTTGAAAAACGCCTGGCGGAGTGTGGAATCGCGCTCCATCGCGTCGGCCAGCATGGCGAAGGCGACAGGGGCCGAACCGAAGCTCATCGGGGAGACTTCGCGCAGGTTCGCGATCGTCGTCTCGAACATGCCGGGGATCGGCTTGCCCTCATCGATGTAGAGCGTGCCGCCGCCGGCGATATTGGCGTTGAAGTGGATCGTGCCGGCAGAGATGTGGTTCCACGGCATCCAGTCGAGCGAAATCGGGTGATCGACGGGATCGGGATCATCGCGCAGCCCCTCGGACGCGGCGATGAGGTTCACGAACATGCCCTGATGCTGCGGCACGCCCTTTGGCATGCCGGTCGAGCCGGAAGTGAAGAGATATTTGCCGACCGTCTCGTGAGTGAGCGCGTCGCGCGCTTCATCCACCGCCGGGGTGGCGGGCGTGCCGGTCAGGTCGCTGAAGGGGATGGTGCCCGCACCGCCATCCATGGTGACGAAGGTGAGCGAGGAGTCGAGATCGCGCAGCGTGGCGAAGGCGCGTTCGAACTGCGCGGCATTTTCGGCAAAGACGATGCGCGGGCGGACGGTGTTGAAGCAATGCTTCAGCTTGGCGTGATCGGTCGAGATCAGGCTGTACGCGGGACTCAAGGGCGCGATCGGCACGCCGGCGGTGAAGCAGCCGAGCATCAGGACGCCGTGCGCGACCGAGTTGCCGCTGATGCACATCACCGCGTCATTGGCGCCCAGCCCGCGATCGAGCAGCCACTGCGCGACGCTGTCGGCGGCAGCCTTGCCCTCGCCATAAGTGACGCCCTGCCACGGGCCGTGGTTCGGCGCGCGCTGCATCAGCCACGGGCGATCGGGGTGGAGCGCGGCCTTTTCCGCCATGAGGTGCGGGATCGAGCGGGCGGGCGTGCCCATCGCATGGTTGGAGCTGATGAGGATCGAGCCGTCGGCGCGGTGCTCGACGGAAATGTCCGGGCCCTTCTGCGGCAGGCGGCGGAAGGGCGGCTGGCTGGGCATGGCGGGGGCGGTTGCCATCGGGTCTCTCTCCTAATTTTGTCCCGATATAAGCCAGCCGTATTACTTTCGCCTAGCGCTGAATCGCCTTTGCCTTGCCGCCCTCGCGCACGGCGACGCGGACCAGCACCGCGGTGGACACGAGGATCGCCGACACGAGCCCTCCGATCGCGAGCAGGCCGCCGCTGGTGATGTCGATGCGCGCGCCGATCCGGGCGCGCTTGCCGGCGCGAACGGTGGCGTTGGCGTGGTGATGGGGAGGTTTGGCCATGACGGGTCAACGCCGACTGGGCGCGCAGGTTCAGTCGATGGTAGCCGCGCTTGGCGGGCTCGCCGCGTGGCGCTAGGCCCCCCGCAACGCGAGGGAGGGAGAGCGATGGAGCAGTTCGACGGCTGGACGCCGGTGGAAACGGTACAGGCCGATGATCTCGTCGCGGCGCCGCTGCGCCGGCTGGCGGCGCTGTTCGATCATGACGGCGGGCATTGGCCGGCAGGTGAACTGCCGCCGCTGGCGCACTGGCTGTATTTCCTGCCCGAAGCGCCGCAATCGACCATCGGCGTCGACGGCCACCCGGCACGCGGGGCGGCGCTGCCGCCGATCGAGGCGCCGCGCCGGATGTGGGCGGGCGGCCGGCTGACCTTCCATGCGCCGCTGCCGATCGGCGCGCGGGCAGAGCGGCGAAGTATCGTCACCGATGCAAAGGTGAAGGATGGCCGGTCGGGGCGGCTGACCTTTGTCACCGTGCGGCATACCATCGTCGTCGATGGCGCGACCGCGATCGTCGAGGAACAGGACCTGGTGTTTCGCGGCGCCGGCAATGGCACGCCGCCGCCGGCACCGGCCGATCCGCGCGTCGCCGAAGCGAAGCAGCCGGTTCGGTTCGACGCAACGGCGCTGTTCCGCTTCTCCGCGCTGACGTTCAACGCGCACCGCATTCATTACGACCGGCCCTATGCGCAGGAGGAGGAGCTGTACCCCGACCTGGTGGTGCATGGGCCCTATCAGGCGATGCTGCTGGCCGATCACTTGCTGCGCCAGCGGCGGGGCACGCGGTTGACGCATTTCTCGTTTCGCGGGGCGCGGCCGCTGTTCGTCGATCGGGCGGCGGCGCTGAACCTGGCGGGGGACGGCAGCGTCGCGCTGTGGACGACCGATCAGGATGGCTGCGCGTGCATGGAGGCCGAGGCGCAGATCGCCTGACGGCGCGCGCTCAGTTCGGCATCGGCCCCGCGATCAGCAGCGGGTCGATCCGGGCCTCGCGCCACTTCATCGCCCAGTGGAGATGCGGGCCCGAGGCGCGGCCGGTGGCGCCGATCGCGCCAACCGTCTGCCCCTGACGGACGCGTGTGCCGACCGGCACGTCGATCCGCGAGAGGTGCAGGAACGCGCTGTTCAGCCCCATGCCATGGTCGATGATGAGGAGATTGCCCTCCAGCGTGAAGGGGGAGGCGGCGGCGAGCACGACCACGCCATCGGCGGGCGCCACGACCGGCGTGCCGCTCGGCCGGGCGACGTCGACGCCGGAATGGTAGGAGCCGGGCTCGCCGCGATAGATGCGCTGCGCGCCGAACAGGCCGGAGATGCGGCCGGTGACCGGCCAGACCAGCCGCTGGCGCCAGCCCTCGACCGGAGACTCGATCGCGCGTGCGGCCTCGATCTGCGCCAGCTCGCCGGGGCGGCGGCGCTGGAAATCGGCGCTGGGCACGGGGTATTTGGCGACGCGGTCGAGCCGCTCGATCCGCCAGGCGCGCGGCGCGACGGTCAGCGTGCGGCGGGCTGTGCGCCCATCCTCCAGCCGTGCCTCGAGGGTGGCGGTGGGTGCGGCGTCACGGTCAAAGGCGATCAGGAAGCGGCGGTCGGGCGCGATCGCGACTTGCCGGCCGTCGAGGGTGAGCGACACCGTTCCTTCGGGCGCGGTGCCGCGCGCGAGGCCGCCCTGGCTGAACGGACCGTCGATGGTGATGACGGCGGGGGGCAGCGGGGCCGGTGCGGCCTGCACCGGTACCGGCGCGGGCTGTACCGGCGCCCGCACGGGCTGGGGGCGAGCCGAAATGAAGGCGGGGCCGGCGGCGGCTGGCACGCAGCCGGTGAGGGCGAGGACGATCGCGGGGCCCAGCCGCCAGTCGATCATTGCGGAGCCATCGCCTCCGAGGCGAGGGTGGCCGAGGCGAAGGCATGCTGCGACGCCACGTCCCAGTAACGCAGATCCTCGATCGCGATTCGCGCGCCGCTGACCGCGCAGGTGACATGATCGCCCGGCGTCAGGACACGGAAGCCATTGGCCATATAGTGCAGGCGGGCGGGGCGATCGGTATTCGACATCAACATTTCTATCTCCCTAGAACAGCGTCGGCTGTTCGGGTTTCTTGGTCGGATAGGAGCGCGCGCGGGCGCCCTCAACCTTTGCGTCCACCGCAGCGTCAGCGAATTTGAGCGTCAGCTCCCCCGCGGCGCGGGCGGCGGCGGCGCTGGTCAGCGTGGCGCCGGACCGATCGGTTACGCGGGCATAGCCACGCGCGAGCGGCGCGTCGGGATCGACCGAGGCGAGCAGCCGGCCCAGATCCTCCAGCCGTTGCCGGGCGCCATCCAGCCGTTGCTGAAGCAGCGCCGGGCGCAGGATCGCGCCGGTGCGGTCGAGTTCGCCGCGGGCACGCACCACGCGGCGTTCGAGCCCGCGATCGAGCCGCGCGCCCAGATCGTCGGTGCGCTGGCGCTGGGGACCGAGCAAACGGTCGCGCGTCGGCAGCAGGCGCACCATCGCGTCGAGCCGCTCGCGCCCGCGATCGATATAGCGGCGCGCGCACCGCTCGGTCCGCTGGGCATGCGCGGCGACGGTGAGGCGCAGGTCGGCGAGCACGGGGACGGCCAGTTCCGCCGCCGCGGTGGGCGTCGGCGCGCGCAGGTCGGCGGCATAGTCGCACAGCGTCGTATCGGTCTCGTGGCCGACGGCGGAGATGATCGGGATCGAGCAGGCGGCGATGGCGCGGACCACCGATTCCTCGTTGAAGGCCCACAGATCCTCGATCGAGCCACCGCCTCGCGCGACGATGACGAGATCGGGACGCAGGTGATCGGGCAGCGAATCGAAGCCACGCACCGCCGCGGCGATCTCGTTCGCCGCGCCATCGCCCTGAACCTTCACCGGCCAGACGAGGACATGGCTGGGGCAGCGATCCTCCAGCCGGTGGATGATGTCGCGGATCACCGCGCCGGTGGGGGAGGTCACGACGCCGATGCGCTGCGGCAGATAGGGCAGCGGGCGACGCGCCTTTGACTTGGCGAACAGCCCCTCGGCGTCGAAGCGCGCCTTGTTGCGTTCGAGCAGCGCCATCAGCGCGCCCGCGCCGGCAAGCTCCATCCGCTCGATGATCACCTGATATTTCGAGCGGCCGGGATAGGTGGTGAGGCGGCCGGTTGCCACGACCTCGATCCCGTCCTCCGGCCGAAAGGCGAGCGCGGCGGCCTGCCCCTTCCAGATCACGCCGTCGATCACCGCGGCGTCATCCTTCAGGCACAGATAGCAATGGCCGGACGCGACACGCTTGAACCCGGAAATCTCGCCGCGCAGGCGGACGTGGCCGAATTCGCCCTCCACCACGCGCTTCAGCCGGGCGGAGAGTTCGCCCACCGACATCGCGGCTGCGTTGTCCCCCGGCACCGGGTCCGCTACGAGCCGCGCGGGAACGTCAAATAAGGGGTCGGGCATGAACGTCCTGCTGATCGGATCGGGCGGGCGCGAGCACGCTCTGGCATGGAAACTCGCGCAGTCTGAGCGTCTAGATACGCTCTATGCGGCGCCCGGCAACCCCGGCATCGCCCAGCATGCGACGCTTGCCGCGCTGGACGTGACGGATCACCGCGCGGTGATCGATTTCGTCCGCCGGCACGGCATCGGCCTGGTGGTGATCGGGCCGGAACAGCCGTTGGTCGACGGGCTGGCCGACAATGTGCGCGCGATCGGCGTGCCCGTGTTCGGGCCTGGCCGCGAGGCGGCGAAGCTGGAGGGGTCGAAGGGCTTCACCAAGGATCTGTGCGCGCGCGTCGGCATCCCAACGGCGCGTTATTTCCGCGTCACCAGCCGCGATGGGGCGCTGGCCTGCCTCGACGATTTCGCGAGCGGCGACGAGTTGCGCTGCGTCATCAAGGCCGATGGTCTGGCGGCGGGCAAGGGCGTGGTCGTCGCGATGACGCGGGCTGAGGCCGAGGCGGCGATCGCCGCGCTGTTTACAGGCGGGCCGGCCGAGGCGGTGATCGAGGAATTCCTGGAAGGGGAGGAGGCGAGCCTGTTCGTCCTGTCGGACGGGACCAGCACGGCGAGCTTTGGCAGCGCGCAGGACCACAAGCGCGTTGGCGACGGCGACGTCGGTCCGAACACCGGCGGGATGGGCGCTTACTCCCCCGCCGCGGTGCTGACGCCCGAGCTGGAGGAGCAGGCACTGGGCGAGATCGTGCGCCCGACGATCGACGCGCTCGCCGCGTCGGGCACGCCCTATGTCGGGGTGCTCTATGCCGGGCTGATGCTGACCGCCGAGGGGCCGAAGCTGATCGAATATAACGTGCGCTTTGGTGATCCCGAGTGCCAGGTGCTGATGGCGCGCTTCGCCGGCGACCTGGTCGAGACGCTGCTCGCCGTGGCGGAAGGGCGGCTTGCCGATATGCCGGCGCCCCCCTTTGCCGATGACGTGGCGCTGACGGTGGTGATGGCGGCGAACGGCTATCCGGGCACGCCCGAGACCGGCGGCGCGATCCGCGGGATCGAGGCGGCGGAGGCGACCGGGGCGGTCGTGTTCCAGGCGGGAACGCGCGCCGATGGTGAGGAGATCGTGGCCGCGGGCGGGCGCGTGCTGGCCGTGACCGCGACGGGCGGCGACGTCGCCGAGGCGCAGCGCCGGGCCTATGCCGCGGTCGATATGATCGACTTTCCGACCGGTTTCTGCCGCCGCGATATCGGCTGGCGCGCGCTCTGATCGAGGAAAATCGCGCCGGAACGGTCGCGACGGGGATGACCGGTAACGTTTCGCCCCCGTTGCGGGAACCATGACGCGCCCCTAAGGCTTGGCGTTCGGCGTAGCGGAGTGTCTTCATGCAGCCCACCACGGTGGACAATACATTGATCGGCATCGTGCTCGCGATCATCGCGGTTATTGCGGTGCTGGCGATCGTCGCGATGCTGGCCGGCAATCGCAGGAAGCGGGCCCGGCAGCAGGCGGAGCGTTCCGAGCGCGACCGTCTGGCCGAAGCGTCGCAGCCGCACCAGCGTGCCGCTGCGCCCGAGAGGGTAGCGGCTCCGGCGCCGGTCCCCGTGCAGCCGCCGGTCGCCCCGCCGCCACCGCCGCTGACCGACCTGCCCGAAACGGCACCGGTAGCGCCGGCACCGGTTACGCCAGCGCCGGTCGCGTCCGCATCCGCACCTGTCGAACCGGCGCCGGAACCTGCCGCGACCGAGCCGCCGCCGCTGGCGGACGAGCCGATTGCCGCGGCTGCCCCGCTCGATGCCTCCCCCGCGGTCGAGGCGCAGCCCGAGCCGCTGGCACCGCCCGCGCCGTCACCTGCAGCGCCGCCCGCCGCCGCCCCCGTCCCCGCCCCCGCCGCGCCGCCGCCGGGGGACGCGCCGGTGACGCGCATCAAGGGGCTGGGCCCGAAGGTCGCTGCACGGCTGGCCGAGCTGGGCATTTCGACCGTCGGGCAACTGGCCGCGCTGGACCAGCGCGCCGCCGAGGACCTCGACGCGCATCTTGGGCCGTTCACCGGCCGGATGGGGCGCGATCGCTGGCTGGAACAGGCGCAATTGCTGGCCGCCGGCGACATCAAGACGTTCGAGGAACGGTTCGGGAAACTGTGAGTCGCGGGCGGCGCGATCCGGCGCCCACCGCATTGTTTGTTCGCGGCGCGCCGATCCGCTAAGCGGCCCCCATGCCGCACCTCTATCTCGTCGATGGCTCGAGCTTCATCTTTCGCGCGTACCACGTGCTGCCGAAGCTCACGAACAAGCATGGTGAGCCGGCCGGTGCGGTTTATGGCTATACGACCATGTTGTGGAAGCTGGCCAACGACCTGCACAAGGCCGATGGTCCGACTCACCTGGCGGTCATCCTCGACAAGTCCGAGACGACGTTCCGCAACGAATTGTACGACCAGTACAAGGCGCATCGCCCGCCCGCGCCGGAGGATCTGAAACCGCAGTTTCCGATGATCCGCGATGCAACGCGCGCCTTTTCGCTGCCGTGCATCGAGGAAGCGGGCTGGGAAGCCGACGACCTGATCGCATCGTACAGCAAGGCGGCGCTGGCGCAGGGCTGGCAAGTGACGATCGTCAGTTCCGACAAGGACCTGATGCAGCTCCTCACTGAGCCGGGCATCGACATGCTCGACACGATGAAGGACAAGCGCTTTGGCCCGCCCGAGGTGGTGGAGAAGTTCGGCGTCGGGCCGGACAAGCTCGGCGAAGTGCTGGCGCTGATGGGCGACAGCGTCGACAATGTGCCGGGCGTGCCGGGCGTGGGGCCCAAGACCGCGGCGAAGCTGATCCTGGAGCATGGCAGCGTCGAGGCGGTGCTGGCCGCCGCGCCCGAGATGAAGAAGGGCAAGCTGCGCGAGAATCTGATTGAGTTCGCCGATCAGGCGCGGCTGTCGCGCAAGCTGGTGGAGCTGGCGTGCGACGTGCCGCTGCCGCACCCGCTGGAGGAAATGGCGCTCGACGGGATCCCAGAGGCGCCGCTGCGCGCGTTCCTGGAGCATCACGGGTTCAAGTCGCTGCTGACGAAGCTGGCGGCGGAGCAGAATGACGGCGTCGATCCGACGCCGCCCGAGCCGGTCGGCGTGCCGCAGGAGGAAGACCCGCCCTGCGACCATGACAGTTACGAAACGGTGGTCGACGAAGATGCGCTCGATCGCTGGATCGCCGTGGCGCGGCATCAGGGCTGGGTTGCGATCGATACCGAGACGACCGCCAAGGATCCGATGCTGGCCGAGCTGGTCGGCGTGTCAATGGCGCTGGCGCCCAATCTCGCTTGCTATGTGCCGCTGGCGCATGTCGGCGAGGGCGGCGGGGGCGACATGTTCGCCGAGAAGCCCGTGCAGCTCGACCGCGACCTGGCGCTCGCCAAGCTGAAGCCGCTGCTGGAGGATCCGGCAGTGCTGAAGATCGGGCACAATCTGAAGTACGATATGGTCGTGCTGGGGCGGCTGGGGATCGCGCTTGCGCCCTATGACGACACGATCGTGATGAGCTTCGACCTCGACGCCGGGCTGCACGGGCACGGGATGGACGAACTGGCGGCGACGCACCTGTCGCACAGCTGCATCGCGTACAAGGACGTGACGGGCACGGGGAAGAAGGCGATCGGGTTCAACCAGGTCGATCTGGCCGCCGCGACGCGGTACGCGGCCGAGGATGCCGACGTGACGCTGCGGCTGTGGCGGCGCTTCCGCCCGCGGCTGCCGATCGAGCGGGCGACGCGGGTGTATGAGATGGTCGACCGGCCGCTTGTTTCGGTCATCGCGCGGATGGAGCGGCACGGGATCAAGGTGGATCGCGAGCGGCTGGCGCAGCTTTCGACCGAGTTCGCGACTCAGATGGCGGAGCTGGAGGGCGTGATCCACGGCATCGCCGGCGCACCGTTCACGATCGGCAGCCCCAAACAGCTGGGCGACGTGCTGTTCGAGAAGATGGGCATCAAGGGCGGCCGCAAGGGCAAGAGCGGCGTCTATTCGACCGACGTCAACGAGCTGGAGCGGATCGCCGCCGATAAGGATTCACCGGGCAAGGAGATTGCCGCGCGGGTGCTCGACTGGCGCCAGCTGTCGAAGCTGAAATCGACCTACACCGATGCGCTTCAGGAGCAGATCAACCCGGCGACGGGCCGCGTCCACACCAGCTATTCGCTGACCGGCGCGCAGACCGGGCGGCTGTCATCCACCGACCCGAACCTGCAGAACATCCCGATCCGCACCGAGATCGGCCGGCAGATCCGCGACGCCTTCGTCGCCGAGCCAGGCAACGTCATTCTGGCGGCGGACTATTCGCAGATCGAGCTTCGGCTGGCGGCGCACATGGCCGACGTGCCGGCGCTGAAGGAAGCGTTCGCGCGGGGCGACGATATCCACTCGCTGACCGCGCAGGAGCTGTTCGGCGCGGTCGATCGCGACACCCGTGGGCGCGCCAAGACGATCAACTTCGCGATCCTCTACGGCATCAGCCGCTGGGGCCTTGCCGGGCGGCTGGACGTGACGGCGGACGAGGCCCAGGCGATGATCGACCGCTATTTCGAGCGGTTCCCGGGCATCAACCGCTACATCGCCGAGACGCTGCAAGCGGTGCGCGAGCAGGGGTTCACCGAGACTCTGTTCGGCCGCAAGACGCATTTCCCGCGGATCAAATCAAAGGTGCAGCACGAGCGGCAGGGCGCCGAGCGCGCGGCGATCAATGCGCCGATCCAGGGCACGAGCGCCGACATCATCAAGCGCGCGATGGCGCGGATGGAGCCGGCGCTGGCCGAGGCCGGGCTGACCGGCACGCGCATGCTGCTGCAGGTGCACGACGAACTGGTGTTCGAAGTCCCCGAAAGCGAAGTCGAGGCCGCGAAGCCGGTGATCGAGCGCGTGATGGCAACCGCAGCCGAGCCGTCGGTGAAGCTGGACGTGCCGCTGGCGGTGGAGATCGGCACCGGCGCAAGCTGGGGGGCGGCGCATTGACCGGCCCATTGACTGGCGGGCAGCGCGGGACCGGCGGGACGCCCCGGTGACCGAAACGTCGAAGGATATTGCGCAGCTCGCCAAGGGCGGGCGCACCAATGTCGCGGGGTTCATCCTGCGGCTGGCGGCGCGCATCCCGTTCCTGTTCATCGCCGGGCGGCTGTACGGACCGGAGCTCGTCGGGCGGTTCGCCATCGCGGTGGTGGTGGTGGAGCTGGCGGCGCTGCTGGCGACGCTGGGACTGAAGCGCGGGCTGGCGCAGGCGCTGAGCCGCACCGACCGGCCGCACGTCCATGTCGTCGCCGACGGGCTGGTGGTCGCGGCGCTGCTGTCGCTGCTGGCGAGCGCCGTGCTGTGGACCTTCCCCGAGGTCATGTACCCCAATACGCCCATCATCGGCCTCGATCGATGGCTGCCGTTGATCGTGCTGGCGATCGCCTGGTCCGACGTGAGCCTGGCGGCGCTGGCCTATCGCCACAACGTGAAGGCGGCGGTGACGGCGCGCGCGGTGGTGGAGCCGTGGACGATCTCGATCGCGGCGTGGATATTCTCCTTCTTCACCACGCGCGATGGGCTGGTGCTGAGCTATGTCGCGTCGATGATCGCGGCGCTGATCGCATCGATCGTGCCGCTGGTGCGCAGTTACGGCCTGCCGCGTGGCTGGTCCCCGCACGTGCGCGGGCTGCTGGCGATGATCCGCGACAATGTGCCGCTGGCGGGCGCGGATGCGTTCGAATGGGGCACGCGTAATGTCGACCGGTTCATCCTGGGCGTGATGTTCGAGCCCAAGATCGTCGGCATCTATTATATGGCGCAGCAGGTCGCGAGCCTGCCGCAGAAGCTGAAGACATCGTTCGACCCGATCCTGGGCCCGGTGATCACGCAGAGCCTGGCGGTGAACGACCGGCTGGCGATCGCCAACCAGGTGCGGCAGGTCGCCTTCTGGATCATGGCGGCGCAGCTTGGCCTGGCGCTGATGGGATCGATCCCGGGCGAGGCGGTGATGGGGACGGTGGGGCCGCAATTCGTGGCTGGCACCGCGGCGCTCGCCTTCCTGCTGTTCGCCGAAGTGCTCGCGTCGACCGGGGCGGTGTGCGAGACGGCGCTGGTCTATACCGCGCGGCACCGCAACCTGCTGATCTCCGCCGTGATGCTGGCGTTCCAGGTGGCGCTCAGCTTTGGCATGATCATCGCCACGCGGCGGCTCGGCTGGTCGGAAGAGGCGCAGGCGGCGGCGCCGGCGGTGGCGCTGATGGTGAGCGTCGCGCTGACCTCCGTCATCAAGGCGCGGCTGCTGCGCCACATATTGTCGGCGCCCGTGTCGCCCCTGCGCTGGCCGCTGGTGTGGGCGATGCTGGCGGCGCTGGTCATCGGCGGATTGGTGACGTCGCTGCCGCATGAATATGAATGGGCGGAGATCGTGTTCGGCATCCCGGCAATCGCCGGCGTCTACCTGTTCGTGCTGTGGCGCTGGGCGTTCACGCCGGCCGACCGGGCATTGTTCGGCAAGATGCCCAATGCCGAGGAGGCGACGCTGCCGAACGTCGGGTCGCCGGCGCGCTGAGCGGCGCGCGGATCATCCCAGGAGCCAAGAAGGAAGATTGTGGACATCACGACCGAACCCGGCATCGCGCTGACGCCGATCGACGACGGTGAGTGGCAGGGATGGCTGCGCTGGCCGGGGACCGACCCGTTCGAGGACCATGCCGGGCCGTTCTTCGCGCGCTATGATGCCGAGGGGCAGATCGAGTGCGGTTTTCGCCCCGACGCCAAGAACCGCAACGGCGGCGGCAACGTCCATGGCGGGTCGCTGCTGACCTTTGCCGATTTCTCGCTGTTCATGGTCGCGTCGGCAGTGCTGCCTGCCTTTCACGGCGTCACCGCGACGCTGAACGCCGAGTTCGTCGGCGCGGCGGTGCCCGGCCGGTTGCTGACCGCGCGGGGCGAGGTGGTGAAGGCCGGGCGCAGCCTGATCTTCGTGCGCGGCGTGATCGATGACGCGGGCGACGCGGTGATGAGCTATTCCGGGGTGATCAAGAAGATCGCGCGGCGGCCCGCGACGGCCTGACCGGTCGCGGGGTACGGTGCGCAGGCGTTATCGCTTGCGCACGAACTCGGCCCGCAACACCAGTCCCTTGATGCCTTCGTAGCGGCAGTCGATTTCCTGCGGGTCTCCGGTCAGGCGGATCGACTTGATGAGCGTGCCGCGCTTCAGCGTCTGGCCGGCGCCCTTGACCTCCAGATCCTTGATCAGCGTGACCTGATCGCCGTCCGCCAGCAGATTGCCGACGGCGTCGCGCACCTCCACCTGATCGGCCTCGGCGCGCTTGGCGGCAAGCTCGCTCGCCGGCAGCCATTCGCCGCTTTCCTCGTCATAGACATATTCGTCGTCGGCCATCTTGCTTCCCTGTTGTGCGCAGCGCGGTGGGGTGGCTTCTATGCCGGCGGCGGCTCGGTCGCCATGGGACATGATGCCATGCCCGTCACAGCATCTTCACCGCGTTGACGATGAATTGCATCGCCAGCGCGACCTGCAGGACGCCGAACACGGCGCCCATGATTTCCAGCGGGCTGGAGCCCATCTTGCGCATCAGCCACTTGGACCGCAGCATCAGCAGCCAGTTGAGAAGGATGATGCCAAGGCCGATGGCGATGATCTCCAGTTGGGCGCCCGTATTCGGCACGGCGGCGGCGAAGATGATCGGGATCGTCACTGCGATCGGTGGGAAGAGGCCGGGAAAGACGAGCGTGGTCGGGCGCAGCTTCTGCGGATCGAGCAGCGTGGGGCTCTGCGCCGCCGGCACGAGCAGCGACTGGAGCGAGAGGGCCAGCAGCACGACGCCGGCGCTGCCGATCAGCACGGGGAGCGACACCTCCCACGACGCGAGCGTGCCGGTGCCGCCATAGACGGCAAGAACGAAGGCGAGTGCCGTGAGCAGCGCGGCGCGCGTCGCCAGCCGGCGGACGCCCGGCGCCTTGTCATCCGTCCCGACGGTCGCGAATATCGCCACGGCGCGGATCGGCCCCATGGTCATGAAGAGCAACCCGAAGAGCGTTGCCGCCGGGAATTCCATAGGAGCCTCGCTTCCGTCTCAGGCGGCCGCCCTTGCGGCGCGGTCCCCCGACGATGAGGCGGGGTGAAAGCTCACGGGCAGGAACCGCTGCGCGCAGGGATCATCCATTGAGTTCCTGGACGCCGCCGCCCGACACGGTGAGGACCTGCCCGCTGATCCAGGATGCGGCGGGCGAGCAGAGGAAGAGCGCCGCATAGGCGATGTCATCGGGGGTGCCGAGGCGTGGCAGCGGGGTGTGGCGCAGCATCGCCTTCTCGATCTCCGGCGTCAGGACGGAGGCGAGCGCATCGGTCTTGGTCGCGCCGGGCGCGATCGCGTTAACCCGGATGCCAGACGGCCCGAGGTCATAGGCGATGTTGCGCGTGAGGTGATTCACCGCCGCCTTGGACGCGGCGTAGGACGCCATATGGTCGTCGCGGTTCTCCCCCGCCATCGACGAGATGTTGAGGATCGCGCCGCTGCCATGCGCCGCCATGTGCGGGGCGGCGAGCTGCGCCAGCCGGAACGAGGAGAAGACGTTCAGCTCAAAGGCGCGGCGGAAATCTTCCATGGGCATGTCGAACGGCTTGGGACCACCGCCACCGGCATTGTTCACCAGGATCGTCAGCGCCTTGAATGTGTCGACCGTGGTGCCCACCGCGTCCTGCAGCTCCGCCTCCACGGTGACGTTGCAGGTGAAGGCGCCGGCCTTTCCGCCAGCGGCGCGAATCTCGTCGGCGACGGCCTCCGCCTTGTCACGCGCGAGGTCGGTGACCATCACCGCGGCGCCCGCGCCGGCGAACAAGCGCGCGATGGCACGCCCGATGCCGTTGCCGGCGCCGGTGACCAGCGCGACCTGGCGGGTGAGGCGGAATCGGTCGGGGTCGAACAGCCGGTCGTCCACACGCATTCCTTTCCCGCGAATGCGACCAGGACAGGGCAGGCGCCGTGTCGCGGATGCCAGATGAGGCGTGCGCGGAGGTCGCGGCAATCAGTAACATGCGCAGACGGCCGCGCCGGGACGTGGCGAATGGGGCGGGGGCGGGCAGCTCCGCGCCACGGCGGAGTTTCGTTCAATGACGGTCGGGGAAAATGGTGCTGCCGGTGAGGATTGAACTCACGACCTCAGCCTTACCAAGGATGCGCTCTACCACTGAGCTACGGCAGCACTCGGCCCGCGATCGGCGGGCGAGGGGGCGCTAGAGACGAGCGGCGGCCGATTGTCAAGGCGCTAAAGTCGCGCGATAGCCTGTTTCGATGGAAAGCAAGGCAGAACGGGACGCGCGGCTGGCCGCGGCGCTGCGGGCGAACCTGCGCCGGCGCAAGGAGCAGGCGCGGGCAGTGAAGGACATAGCGGCGGACGGTGAGGGCGAGGATCAGTCCGCGACGAATCGGCCGACCGCATAGCAGAAGTCGCCCGTCAGATAGGCGATGGTCAGCGCCGCCCCGCCGACCACCGCCCAGGGAAGCGTCACCCGACAGTGATGGGCGAACACCTTAAGACGATCCATTCGCGTTCCTCCCCCTCCAGCACGGGGGCGAGCGTTGCCGCGACCCAGGCGTGATAGTCATTGAGCCATGACAATTCGCCGGGGGTCAATAGGGCCGGATCGACCAGATCGCGGTCGATCGGAGCGAGGGTGAGCGTTTCGAAGGCGAGCATCGTCGACTCCCCGCCGGGCACGTCCTGTTCATGGACGAGGAGCAGGTTCTCGATTCGGATGCCGTATTCGCCGGCCTTGTAATAGCCCGGCTCGTTGGAGAGAATCATGCCGGGCAGCAGCGGCTCCGACGGGCCGGCGCCGGGATAGCTCGGCTTGGCGATCCGCGCGGGCCCTTCGTGTACCGAGAGGTAGCTGCCGACGCCGTGGCCGGTGCCATGGGCGAAATCCAGTCCCGCCTGCCACAAGGGGAGGCGGGCGAGCGCGTCGAGCTGCGCGCCCGTCGTGCCGCGCGGGAAGACGGCGGTGGCGAGCGCGATATGCCCCTTCAGCACGCGGGTGAAGCGATCGCGCATCTCCTGCGTCGGCCGGCCGATCGGGACGACGCGGGTGACGTCGGTGGTGCCGTCGACATATTGGCCGCCCGAATCGATCAGGTAGAGCTGCCCCGGCTCGATCGGGAGGTTCGATTCCTCCGTCACATGATAATGCGGGATCGCGCCGTGCGGGCCCGTGGCGGAGATGGCGTCGAACGACAGGTCCTTCAGCACGCCCGTTTCGCGGCGGAATTCCTCCAGCTTTGCCGCCGCGGACAGTTCGGTCTGACCGCCCTTCGGCGCCTCGATCGCGATCCAGCGCAGGAAGCGTGACAAGGCGGCGCCGTCGCGGATGCTGGCGGCGCGATGGCCGGCCTGCTCGACCGCATTCTTGGTCGCGCGCGGGATGACGGTGGGGTCGCGCAGCGGCACGACGGTGCCGCCGCAGGCCTCGATGGCGTGTGGAATGGCCGCCACCGACAGCGCGGGATCAACCGCGACGCGCCGGCCGGCGAACTGGCCCAGCGCGGCGGCGAAGCTGCGCCGGTCATGGACACGAACGGCGTTGCCGAGATGCGCGGCGACCGCGTCGTTCATCTTCTCCGGCGCGACATAAAGGTCGGCGGTGCCGTCGGCGTTGACGATCGTGTAGGACAAAGCGACCGGGGTGCGCGAAACGTCGCCGCCGCGCACGTTGAGCAGCCATGCGGTCGATTCAAGCGACGCGAGGACCACCGAATCCGCGCCATGCGCCACCAGCCAGTCGGCAACGGCGGCGCGCTTTTCGGCCGAGGACCGGCCGGCATGGGCGTCGTCCTGCACGGTGAGCGGCGCATCGGAAGGCGTAGGGCGATCGGGCCAGACCGCGTCCACCGGATTGGTGTCGACCGGCACCAGCGTGGCGTCGATCGCGGCCAGCGCGCGGCTTGCCTCATCGACCCAGGCGCGGGTGTGGAGCCACGGATCATAGCCGATGCGCGCGCCCTGCCGGGCATGATCGGCAAGCCAGCCGGAGACGCTGGTTTCCGGCACGCCGACGAACTGCCAGTCGTCGCCCGACACCTGTTCGCGCACCTGCAGCGTGTAGCGGCCATCGGTGAAGATCGCGGCCTCCGCCGGCAGCACGACGGCGGTGCCGGCCGACCCTTGGAAACCGGTGAGCCATGACAGGCGCTGCGCATAGGCGCCGACATATTCGCTCATATGCTCATCGGTCAGCGGCACGACGAAGCCGTCGAGCTGCTGGCGCGCAAGCTGGTCGCGCAGGGCGGCGAGACGGGCGGAGTAGGTGGACATGGAGCTTCCTTGCAAACCAACCCACGGCCACCTCACCGGGTCAGGTGCCGCGCGGGAACATCATCGCCCGATATGGCAGATGCCGGCGCTTCGTGCCATGCAGCCGGGATGCTTCTTCCTCCCCAGAGCCGCGCATGACGAGCGCGGACGTGCTTATCGTCGGATCGGGTGCTGCGGGGCTGACGGCCGCGCTCAACCTCGCCAATCGATTCAAGGTGATCGTGCTGGCAAAGGGCGCGCTCAACGAAGGGTCCACCGCCTGGGCGCAGGGTGGGATCGCCGCGGTGCTGGAGCCGGGCGACACGTTCGAGAACCATGTCGAGGATACGATGGTGGCGGGCGCTGGACTCAATGACCGCGAGATCGTTGAATTCGTGGTGGAGAATGCGCCGGCGGCGATCGAGCGGCTGCAGAAGCTGGGCGTGCCGTTCGCGCAGGACGGGAATGCGCTGCACCTGACGCGCGAGGGCGGGCATTCGCATCGGCGCATCGTGCATGTCGACGACGCGACCGGCTGGGCCGTGCAGGAGGCGCTGCAGCGGGCGGCGGAGGCGCATCCCAACGTCACGCTGGTTCCCGATCAGGTGGCGATCGATCTCGCCACCAGCCGGCATGAGGAGCGCTATTCCGGGGCTGGCAACGTCTGGGGCGTCTATGCCGTCGATCGCAAGAGCGGGCATGTGAACCTCTACACCGCCCGTGCGACGATCCTGGCCACAGGTGGAGCGGGGCGGACGTATCTGTTCTCTACTGCGCCGCGCGGCGCGACCGGCGACGGGATCGCCATGGCGTGGCGCGCGGGCTGCCGCGTCTCCAACATGGAGATGATGCAGTTCCATCCGACCTGCCTGTACAACCTCGACGTCAAGAACTTCCTCATCACCGAGGCGGTGCGCGGGGAGGGCGGGCGTCTGATCAACCCGCTGAACGGCCACCGCTTCATGGTCGATTATGATCCCGAGCGGCTGGAGCTGGCGCCACGCGACGTGGTGGCGCGCGCGATCGATGCCGAGATCAAGCGCTACGGCCTCGACTATGTTCACCTCGACATCAGCCATCAGCCGGCCGATTTCGTGCGCGGGCATTTCCCCAACATCTACGACAAGTTGATGAGCCTGGGCATCGACATGACGGTGCAGCCGATCCCGGTCGTGCCCGCACAACATTATACCTGCGGCGGGATCATCGTGGACCGCGACGGGCGCACCGACCTGCCGGGGCTGTATGCGGCGGGCGAATGTACCGAAAGCGGGCTGCATGGCGCGAACCGGCTGGCGTCGAATTCGCTGCTGGAATGCTTCGTCTTCGGCGAGGCGGCGGCGCAGCATATCGCGGCGCACTGGGATGCGCTGCCGCCGGTGCCGAAGATCCGGCCCTGGGATGAAAGCCGCGTCGCCGATTCCGACGAGGAAGTGGTGATCAAGCAGAACTGGACCGAGATCCGCCGCTTCATGTGGAATTACGTCGGCATCGTGCGCACGACCAAGCGGCTGCAGCGCGCGCAGCATCGCATCAAGATGCTGACCGCCGAGATCGAGGATTATTACGGCCATTTCCGGGTGACGCCCGATCTGATCGAGCTCCGCAACCTGTTGCAGACGGCGGATCTGATCGTTCGATCCGCGCTTCACCGGCATGAAAGCCGTGGGCTGCATTATACGCTGGATTGGCCCGACACGCTGCCTGAGCCGGTTGACACGGTGCTGGTTCCCTAACGGCATCCTGTTCATCGCACCTCAGGCGCCGTTCATCGCAGATGCGGTAAGCCCCGGTTTTCAATGGTGACTTTTAGGATAGCCTCCCGAGTCATGAAGACGGGGCAGGCGAGGATGATGATCGGACGGTTGGGCGCAGGAGCTGCGTTGCTCGCGCTGGCCGGCTGTGTCGGGGAGCCACCCTCGCGGAACGCGCGCGCCGTCGCGCCGGCCCCCGCGCCCTCCTACGTCGTCGCGATTCCGGTGCCCAAGCCCAAGCCGCTGCCGGCCAGCCGCGCGCCGCGCGCGCTGGATGCGTCGATCCAGCAGCTGGTGCGCGAGTTCCCGGGTATTGCCGGCGTGGCGGTGCGCGCCGTCGACGAGGATTGGACGATCGAGGCCGGGGGGCGGCGACTGCTGCCGCAGCAGAGCGTCAGCAAATTGTGGGTCGCGATGACCGTGCTCGATCAGCGCGATACGGGCCGGCTGAAGCTCGACGATCCGGTCAGCGTGACGGCCAGTGACCTGACGCTGTTCCACCAGCCGGTCGCCTATCTGGTGAAGGGCGGGACGTGGAATACGACCGTCGGCAACCTGCTGTTCCGCGCGCTGACTCAGAGCGACAATACCGCCAATGACCGGCTGCTGACGCTGGTCGGCGGGCCGAGGGCGGTGAACGCCTTTATCGAGCGCAAGCGGCTGGGCGACATCCGCTTCGGCCCGGGGGAGCGGCTGCTCCAGGCGAAGACCGCCGGGCTGACGTGGGATCAGTCGATGAGCATCGGCAACAATTTCTCCATCCAGCGGGCGAAGCTGGACCCGGCGGTGCGCGCGCGGGCGCTGCAGGCCTATATCGACAACCCGCCCGATGGCGCGGCGCCGCTGGCGATTGCCGATGCGCTGTCGCGGCTGGCGCGGGGCGAATTGCTGTCCGAGACCTCCACCCGGCTGATGATCTCCACGCTGGAATCGAGCCGCACCGGGCGGGCGCGGCTGAAGGCGGGGATCGCACCGGGATGGACGCTGGCACACAAGACGGGGACGGGGCAGGAACTGGGCCGCCGCAACGCCGGCTTCAACGACGTCGGCCTGCTGACCGCGCCGGACGGCCGGCGTTATGCCGTGGCGGTGATGATCGGCGACACGACGCGCCCGATGCGCGAGCGCCAGCAGCTGATCCAGGCGGTGGCGGCCAGCGTCAGCGGCTATCGCGGGACGGCGACGATCGCCTCGCGCGAGCAGGACGATCCCGAAACCTGATCCGGTCACAGCGTCGGTGCCCGATCGCTTGATCCGTGTCGATTGACGGTCGCGCGGTAGCGCCGCAAGGCACCTGCATGCGCTTCTTTTCCGACAATGCCGCCCCGGTCCATCCCGCCGTGCTCGCCGCCATGGCCGAGGCCGATGTGCTCGACACCGCCTATGATGGCGATCGCTGGTCCGGGATGCTGGACGCGCGGCTGTCGGCGTTGTTCGAGACCGAGGTCGAGACCTTGTGGGTGCCGACGGGCACCGCGGCCAATTGCCTGGCGCTCGCGGCGCTCTGCCCGCCGCATGGTGCGGTGCTGTGCCACCATGACGCGCATATCCAGAACGACGAATGCGGCGCGCCGGAATTCTATACCCATGGCGCCAAGCTGTTGCTGGCGGGCGGCGAGGGCGCGAAGCTGACGCCGGAAACGCTTCGCGCGCTGCTCGGCACGATCCGCAAGGACGTGCATCAGGTGCAGCCGCATGCGATCTCGATCACCAATGCGACCGAATATGGGCTGGTGTACCGTCCCGACGAGGTGGCGGCGATCGGTGCGCTGGCGGCCGAGCACGGGCTGGCGCTGCACATGGATGGTGCGCGCTTTGCCAATGCGCTGGTTCACGCCGGCTGCTCGCCCGCCGACATGACGTGGCGCGCGGGCGTGACCGCGCTCAGCATGGGCTTCGTCAAGAATGGCGGGATGGGCGCCGAGGCGCTGGTGTTCTTCAAGCGCGGGCTGGTTGAGGCGAGCCGTTACCGCCGCAAGCGCGCTGGCCTGCTGTTTTCCAAGGGGCGCTATCTGGCGGCGCAGATCCTCGCACTGCTGGAGGAGGACCGCTGGCTGGCCAATGCGCGCAATGCCAACGAAGGCGCGGCGCTGATCGGCACGGCGGCGGGTGATCGGCTGGTGCACCCCGTGGAGGCGAACGAGGTGTTCCTGCGCGTCTCGGCCGAGGAAGCGGCGGCGCTGCGCGCGAAGGGTTTCGACTTTTATGATTGGGGACCCGGCGAGGCGCGGCTGGTAGTGTCGTGGAACCAGCGGGCCGAGGATATCCGCCCGCTCGCCGAGGCGATCGCGGCGCTCGGCTAACCGCTTCACCCGCCGCCCAATCCGCACTACGCGGCGGCATGACCACCGCCCCGCCACCGCAATCGACTCGCGCCCGTGTCCTGATCCCGTTCGGGATCGTGACGCTGATCTGGGGATCGACGTGGCTGGTCATTCGCGACCAATTGGGCGTGGTGCCGCCGTCCTGGTCGGTGAGCTACCGCTTTTTGGTGGCGGGCGCGGCGCTCCTTGCCTGGGCGGTGATCCGGCGGGAGCCGGGGACGATCGATGCGCGTGGCTATGCCTTTGCCGCCGCGCTGGGGCTGGCGCAGTTCGTGCTCAATTTCAACTTCGTCTATCGCGCGGAACAGTTCATCACCTCGGGGCTGGTCGCGGTGGTGTTCGCGCTGCTGCTGATCCCCAACTCCTTGTTCGGGCGCATATTTCTCGGGCAGCGGATGGGGCGGCAGCTGATAGTCGGATCGGCGGTGGCGATGGGCGGGGTGGCGCTGCTGTTCGTCCATGAGGTGCGCAGCGACCCGCATGGGCCGACGACCGCGCTGACCGGTATCGCCTTGACCTTGTGCGCTATTCTGTCCGCCTCCAGCGCCAATGTTATGCAGGGGACTGATACCGCGCGGCGCTATCCGATGCTGCGCACCACCGCTGTGGCCATGCTGATGGGTGGGATGTTCGATGCGGCCTGGGCGTGGTTCACGGCGGGGCCGCCGGTGATGGAGTGGCGGCTGGGGTATGTGGCCGGCATCCTGTACCTGGGGCTGGCGGCGTCAGCGCTGGCGTTTCCGCTGTATTTCGGGGTGATCCGGATCATAGGCCCGGCAAAGTCGGCCTATTCCAGCGTCATCGTGCCCGTGATCGCCATGGCCCTTTCCACATTGTTCGAGGGTTACCGTTGGTCCACATTGGCCGCTTGTGGCGCAGCATTGGCCGCTTTTGGCCTCGTCATCGCGCTGACCGCCCGAAGGCCCAACCGATAGTCCGGATAGAGCGGGGTCCAGCCGAGCACGCGCTTTGCCTTGCCATTCGCGACGCGGCGGTTCTCGGCATAGAAAGCGCGGGCCATCGGTGAGAGGCTGTCGAGCGGCACCACGGGGGGCGGCGGCAGGCCGAGCAGCGCGGCGGCGAATTCGATCACCGCATCCTGGCTGGACGGATAATCGTCGGCGAGATTGTAGGCGCCCGGCGGCGCGGTGAAGCCGGCGACGACGCCACGCGCGATGTCATCGACATGGACGCGGCTGAACACCTGGCCGGGGATGGTGGTGCGGTGCGCCTTGCCGGCCGCCACCCGGTCAAGCGCGGAACGGCCCGGGCCGTAGATGCCGGGGAGGCGGAAGACGCGCGCGCCGAGCGCCAGCCATGCCGCGTCGGCGGCGTTGCGGGGCGCGCGCCGGCCGGTGATGGGCGCGCTTTCGTCCACCCAGGCGCCGCCGGCATCGCCATAGACGCCGGTGGAGGAGAGGTAGCCCAGCCACTTGCCCTCCAGCAGCGCGCAATATCGCACCAGCACCGGATCGTCCGCGCCATCCGGTGGCACGGAGGAGAGGACATGGGTCGAGGCGGCGAGCCCGGCGCGCACCGCATCTCCATCATCGAAGCGGATCGTGCCGCCGCGGCCGTCACGCGTCGTCGCCAGCACCGGGCCGCCGGCGGCATCGGCGATCGCGCTGGCGGCATAGCCAAGCCCGAAGATGAACAGCCGGCTCATTTCGCGAGCGTCGGGGTGACCATCGTGGCGCCGGGCACGTTATCCTTCTTCCACTGCATCGACATCCGAACGCGCGTCGCGCCCGAAGGATGATCGAAGAACAGGAATTCCTCGACCGGGCCGGGTTCGAGCTTGCGATATTCTGACAGGCGGATCGCCGCGGTGGCAAAGCCGTCAGGCGCGCGGGCGGCGTCGAGGCCGAAGTGGTCTGCCTCGCTCTCGCTCAGGCGGGTGACCGTGCTGATATACGGCGTCGCCAGCGCCACGAGGACGCTCGTGATCGCGAGCAGCAGCGGCGCGCCCGCGGGGTCCGCCACGTCGCGCACGCCCCAGCGCGGATGGCGCGCGATCAGCCGCGGCGCGATCCGGGAGAGCGCGAAAAAGATGACGAGCACGGCAAGGGCGAACCAGAGGAGCAGTCGCCAGATGTGGCCGAGCACATAATGGCCCATCTCATGCCCCATCACCGCTGCGACCTCGTCCGGTGAGGTGCGGTTAAGGAGATTGTCGTTGAGCGCGATGCGGATCGTCGGGCCGAGCCCGGCGACATTGGCGGAAATCCGCTTCGTCTGGCGTGAGGCATCAGCGACATAGATATGGTCGGCGGGGATGTGATGCGCCTCGGCCATCGCGACGATTCGGTCGCGCAGCGGGCCGGCGGGCATTTCGGTGTAGCGGTTGAACAGCGGCTCGATGAACACCGGGCCGAGCAGCAGCCCGATGGTGAGGAAGCTGATCATCACCGCCGTGCCGACCGCCCACCATCCGCGGCGAAAGCGGCGAATGACGGCGTAGATCGCGGTGAACAGCAGCGCATTCACCACCAGCGACACGCCCAGCATCTTGAGCTGGTCGATAAGCCAGGCGCCGAACGTCTGGCTCATCAGGTCATATTGCGCCTCGCGCACGAAGCCGGTGTAGATCGTCCATGGCAGGAACAGGAGGAAGCTGACGAGCGTGAACAGCACGCCGTACAGGCCGGGGACGAGCCAGGTGCGCCTGACGCGCTGTTCGGCGAGATCGCGCATCCGGGCGGAAAAGCCACTGGCGAGCAGCGCGCCATAGACCAGCACGGCGACAGCTGCGTTCCACAGGATCAGCCAATAGCCACCCTCGAAATAGGCGTCCGACTTCGCCCGTGCCGGCCCCTGCAGAAGATCGAGGTAGGCGCGGGTTGCCGCGTCGACGTCGAAACCGGGGTTTGCCCCCTGTCCTTGCGCGATGGCGGGCAACAGCGCCGCTGCCCCCAGCAGCGCTGCCCCGATGACCTTCCTCATCCCCTGTTCCCCCGGTTACGGGGCCATTGGCCCCTTGAACAACGTGCCGAAATAATCGCCCTTGTTCCACACCGGGCGCGTGGGCGCGTCGGCAATGTCGCGGGCGATGCGATAGTTCACATCCACGAAGCGGACCCCCTGTTCCCACTCGATCGGCTGCGACAGATCGTCGCTGGGCTTGTGGTAGTTGGTCGACATGAAATGTTCGACCGCGGCCTTGCCCGGTCCCTTCTGGCCCGGCCACAGGAAGACCGAGGGCACGCCCTTCTGCACGAAGCGGAAATGGTCGGAGCGAACGAAGATCCCCTCATCCGGCATCGGGTCGGGCGACAGGCTGACACCGGCGCCCGCGACCGCGCGGCTGATGATCGGGCCGAGCGTCGAGCGGTCGCCGCCGAACGCGACCATATCCTCGAACTTGTAGGTCAGGATCGGCATGTCGAGATTGACGTTGGCGATGATCGACGAGGCCGGGACGGTCGGGTGGTTGGCGAAATAGTCGCTGCCGATCAGCCCCTTTTCCTCCGCCGTGACCGCGAGGAACAGGACGGTGCGCTTGGGCGCCCCTTCCTTCTGGAAGCGCTTGGCCTCCTCGATCAGGCTGGCGATGCCGATCGCATTGTCGAGCGCGCCATTGTGGATCTTGTCATCGGCCTTGCCGCTGACGCCGACGTGATCGAGGTGCGCCGAGAGGACGACGACTTCCTTCGCCAGCGCCGGATCGCTGCCGGGCAGCACGCCGACGACGTTGGACGAGCGCGCCGGGGCGAAGCTGGTGTTGGTGGTGGCGGAGAGCGTGGCGGGCAGCGCCTCGGGCGTGAAGCGCGCATCGGCCTTGTCCGATTCCTTCGCGACCTTCGCCCAGCTGGTGCGCGCGCCGGCGAACAGCTTTTCCGCGCCGGTGAGGCTCAGCGTCGCGAGCGTCGGGATGCCGCCTTCCTCGACATGGCCGGTGCCGTCGGGATTGGCCCAGGTCATGCGGGTGTGGCCGATCCCTTCGACCATCTTGGCGAAGGGGCGCTGCTTGTCGCTGCGCGGGGTGACGAGCGTGATCGTGCCGACCGCGCCGCGTTCCGCCGCGAACCGTGCCTTGGTCGTCGGCGAGCCGAGCCAGGCACGCTCCTCACCCGTCATCTTGGACGGCGAGCCGCTGACGAAGGCGACGATCTTCCCCTTCACATCGACGCCGCGATAATCGTCGCGGCCATATTGCGGCGCGACGATGCCATAGCCGACGAACACCACCGGCGCGGACAGATTGGTTTCCTTGGCGCGCGGGTTCGCGGAGGGGACGTAATCGGTGCCGTAGGTGAGCGGCAGCGTGGTGCCGCCGCGCGTGATGCCGAGCTTCCCCTCGCCCTCGGGTTTGTAGGCGACCAGCGGCACTTCCTGCAGATAGCCGCCCTTGGCCGCGCCCGGCTTCAGCCCGGCGGCAAAGAATTGCGAGGCGACATATTCGGCGGCGATATCATATTCCGGGCTGCCAGCCTCACGCCCGCGCATCGCGTCCGAGGCGAGGAACATGACGTGCGACTTGATCGCCGCAGCCTCGGGCGAGAGCGGCGTGGTGGCCGCGGCGGTTTGAGCCTTCGCAGGCGTTGCCGGAGCGGCGGGGGCAGCCTGCTGCGCGATGGCAGCGACGGGCAGGGTGGCAAAGCACAGAGCAATGGCGAAACGACGCATGGATATCCCGTGGTGATGGCGCCCGCCCCCGACCGGGACGGCGAGAAGGGCGGGGCGACGTGGCACCGGCGACGGGCGCCTGCGACACGCGGCTCGACCTCACTCGACATGAAAGACAAGGATTGGGCGGCTTGATGCCGTAAGTCGTAGCATTGGGGGAGCGCGCCGCAAGCATTACCGATGGAACCGGATCGCGCGCCGTCTATATCTCTTCCCATGCTCGACGCTCTTACCGCCACCGCGACCCCGGCCGTTCACCGCCGCGAGGATTATCGACCGCCGGCATGGCTGGTCCCCGACGTGTCGCTGGACTTCGCGCTCGACCCGTCGGCGACGCGGGTGCGCGCGCGGCTCGATGTGCGGCGGGGCGGCGAGACGGGCGAGCCGCTGCGGCTGGACGGCGACGGGCTGACGCCGATCGCGGTGCTGGTCGATGGTATCGCGGTGAACGACTGGCGGATGGAGGAGGGCCAGCTGGTCATCCCGCTGTCCGGCGACGCGCATGTGATCGAGACCGAGGTGGAGATCGCGCCCGATCGCAACACGCAGCTGATGGGGCTGTATTCCTCCGGCGGAAACCTGTGCACCCAATGCGAGGCGGAGGGGTTTCGCCGCATCACCTTCTTCCCCGACCGGCCCGACGTGCTGGCGACCTATCGCGTGCGGATGAGCGCGGACAAGGCGCGCTATCCGGTGCTGCTGGCCAATGGCGATCCGATCGCGTCGGGCGACAATGGCGATGGGACGCACTGGGCCGAATGGCACGATCCGTTTCCCAAGCCATCCTATCTGTTCGCGCTGGTTGCCGGCGACCTGGCCTGCAATCGCGGCACTTTCACCACCCGGTCGGGGCGCGAGGTGGAGCTGGGCATCTGGGTGCGCGCGGCGGACCTGTCCAAGACGGATCATGCGCTCCACGCGCTGAAGCTGTCGATGGCGTGGGACGAGCGCGTCTATGGCCGCGAATATGATCTGGACGTGTTCAACATCGTCGCGGTCGATGATTTCAATTTCGGCGCGATGGAGAACAAGGGGCTGAACATTTTCAACAGCCGCTACATCCTGGCCGATCCCGATACCGCGACCGACTACGATTACGACGCGATCGCGACGGTGGTGGCGCACGAATATTTCCATAACTGGTCGGGCAACCGGGTCACCTGCCGCGACTGGTTCCAGCTGTCGTTGAAGGAAGGCTTCACCGTCTTTCGCGACCAGGGATTTTCGGCCGACCAGGGATCGGCGGCGGTCAAGCGGATCGAGGATGTGCGCGGGCTGCGCGCCAGCCAGTTCCCCGAGGATGCCGGCCCGCTGGCGCATCCGGTGCGGCCCGAAAGCTATCTCGAAATCTCGAACTTCTACACCTCGACGATCTACAACAAGGGCGCCGAGCTGATCCGCATGATGGCGACGATCCTGGGGCCGACGCGCTTCCGGGCGGCGTGCGACCTGTATTTCGATCGCTTCGACGGGACGGCGGCGACGTGCGAGGACTTCGTCGCGTGCATGGAGGAGGGCGGCGGGGTCGACCTGTCCCGCTTCCGCCTGTGGTACAGCCAGGCGGGGACGCCGCGGGTGGCCGCCAGCCTGTCGCATGATGGCGGTCGCGCGACGCTGCGGCTGGCGCAGCATGTGCCGCCGACGCCGGGACAGGCGGTGAAGGAGCCGATGGTCCTGCCGCTCAAGATCCGGCTGTTCGGCGCGGAGACCGGGCGGCCGCTGGGGCCTGAGCAACTGGTGCTGTTGGAGGATGCGAGCGAGACAATCGTGTTCGACGGCATCGCCGAGCGGCCGGTGCTGTCGATCAACCGCGGTTTTTCAGCGCCGGTAACGATCGAGAGCGATCGTACCGCGGAGGAGCTGGCGTTTCTGGCGCGGCACGATGACGATCCCTTCGCGCGCTATGAAGCGATGCAGCAGCTGATGCTGGACACGCTGGTAGCGGGCGCGGTCGAGGGCGCGGCGGATCATCGTGCGGTGATCGACGCGGTGGCCGACACGCTCGACGATCCTACGCTGGACCGGGCGTTCGTCGCCGAGGCGGTGCTGTTGCCGTCAGAGAGCTTCATCGGCGACCAGCTGAGCGTGGTCGATCCCGATGCGATCTTTGCTGCGCGCGAGGCGCTGCGCGCGGACCTTGGCCGCGCGCTGGGCGATCGCTGGCGCGAGATCTACGACGCCAATGAGAGCGACCGGCCGTATGAATATACGCCGGCGGCGAAGGCGGCGCGGCGGATTCGCAACGTGGCGCTGGGCTATATCGCGGCGTCGGGGGCGAGCGATGCGGCGGCGCTGGCGTTCCGCCAGTTCGAGCGCGCCGACAACATGACCGATCGGCAGGGCGCGCTGTCGGTGCTGGTCAATGGCGAGAGCGACCTGCGCGAGGCGGCGCTCGACATCTTCTACAACCGTTATGCGGGTAATCCGCTGGTGCTGGACAAATGGTTCCAGACGCAGGCGTTGTCGACTCGGGTCGATACGCTGGCGGCGGTGCGCGCATTGGCCGAGCATCCCGACTTCACGCTGGCCAATCCCAATCGGGCGCGCAGCCTGATCGGCGCCTTTGCGGTCAACCAGCGGGCGTTCAACCAGGCCGATGGCGCGGGCTATCGCTTCCTTGCCGACCAGCTGATCGCGCTTGACCGGCTCAACCCGCAGACGGCGGCGAAGCTGCTGCCGCCGCTGGGCCGGTGGCGGCGGTTCGACCCCGCGCGCGCGGCGCTGATGCGGGCGGAGCTGGAGCGGATCGTCGGGACCAGCGGGCTGTCCAAGGACCTGTTCGAACAGGCGTCGAAGAGCCTCGACGGCTGAGGCCCGCTGAACCCCAAAGCCCAGACGCGTGCGGCGCGTCAGGGTGCCTTGGGCAGCAGCGCGGCCGTGGCCGGGTCCGGCCCGTCGAAGAACCGGTCGATGATCGCCTGGAACGGGGCAGGATCATCGGCCGCGCGCGCGAAGAGCGTCATCGAGGACCGAAGCTTCATCGCGTCGACCGGCCCAAGGATGTCGACCGCACTGCCGCTGGCGGCAGCCAGCGCGGCGCACGCCGCGTGCAGACGCGGGCCGAGCAGGGGATGCGCAAGATAGGCGCGCGCCTCATCCAGCGACGCGATTCCGAAATGCTGCGCAGTGGGGCTGTGACCCAGCCCGCGGAGCTGCGGAAAGACATACCACATCCAGTGGCTGGTCTTTCGGCCGTGGCGCAATTCCGTCAGCGCGTCGGCATAGCTGCCGTGCTGCGCGGTGACGAAGCGGTCGAGATCGAACGGGTCGTCCATGCCGCACCCAACGCGCAACACGCATCGCGGATGCGGCCTCGTGCGTTGAAATCGGCGCAAGAAAAGGAGGCGACATGCTGGAACATATCCCCGCCTGGCTTGGGCGAACGCTGGGCAATGTGCGCGCGGGTGCGGACAAGCTGGCGATCGTGCAGCCCGAACTGGGTGGAACATTCGGCGCGCTTGACCTGTCCAGCCCGGCGTTCGCGCAGGAGGCGCGTCTGCCGCCGCGATTCACCGCCGATGGCGAGGGTGTCTCACCGCCGCTGACCTGGGGCGCGGTGCCGGAAGAAACGGCGCTGCTGGCGCTGTTGGTCGAGGATGCGGACGCACCGGCGCCGCAGCCGCTGGTCCATGCCGTCATGTGGGGCCTGCCGGCGGACGCCGGGCGGCTGGAGGAGGGCGCGATCGTCGCCGATGGCAACGGGCTGGCCGAGCAAGGCGACGTGGGTCGCCATTCGTACCTGGGCGAAGGCTGGCTGCCACCCGATCCACCGACCGGTCATGGCGAGCATCGTTATGTGTTTCAGTTGTTCGCGCTGGGTGCCGGGGTGGGCGATCCCGGCGCATCGCCCGGTCGAACGGCGCTGGTGCGCGCCATGACCGGGCATGTGCTTGCTGCGGGGCTGCTTATCGGGACCTATTCGCGTGGCGAGCCGGCCGAGGCAGCGCCGGCTCAGACCGCGTTTGCGGCGGCGTCGACATAAGCGAGGAGGCCCGACATGCTGACAAAGGCAGCGAGGGCGAGGCAGGCGGAGCGGACCATCGAACAATCCTTTCCAGAACAGAGGGAGGCGTGTGGCCGGATCAGGCGATCGGGCTGACGGGAACGGCGGCGCTGATCATGAGCGCGGCGAAGATGAAGGCGCCGGCGAGGCTGGCGACATTCTGGTGAAGCTGGTTGAGGCGGACGAACATGGTGCAATTCCCTTGTGCTATCTGGCGGCCGGACCATCCGGCGCCGATGCTCAAGGCGTTTGCATGGGGCGTGCCAAGTTTGACCGCTGACGCAATATCAATCACTTAGCCGGTTCGCCGTTCAGGGTTGGGAAATATCGCCATCCGCGCGCGGCGGATCACACCATCAAACGGCGCTGAGTACCTGATTACGGCCGGCCGCCTTTGCCTGGTAGAGCGCGGCGTCCGCTCTCGCACACAGGACCTCGCGCGTTTCGCCGGCCGTGCCGGCGGCGAGCCCTGCGGAAATCGTCACCACGCCGATCGGGGCATCGGTCGCACGCGAGCGGAAGCGGCGCGCGGCAACCGCGCTGCGGGCGCGATCGACGATGCCGGTCGCAGTGTCCATGTCGACGCCGACGAGGAGCAGCGCAAATTCCTCGCCGCCATAACGCGCGACCAGCGCCGACCCGCTTTCGGCGGCGATCGTCTGGCCCACCGCGCGCAGCACCCGATCCCCGACGGCATGGCCGAACTGATCGTTCACGCGCTTGAAGTGGTCAATATCGCACAGTGCGAAGATCACCGGGGTGTGCGGGGGCAGCGCCGACAGCGCCTCGTCAAAGGCGCGGCGATTGGCCAATTCGGTCAACGGATCCTGCCGCGCGTCGCTGCGTGCATCGGCGAGGGCGCTGCGGAGCGCCTCGCTTTCCTGTTCCGCCGCGGCCAGCCGTGCCTCCGCCTGGCGGACCCGTTCGATCATCGCGGCGGTGAGTTCGCTGATGTAGTTGCGCGTCGATGCGGGGTCCGCCTGTCGCATCGCGGCGGCGGTGGCGATCAGATCGCGGCCAAAGTCGCTGGTTTCGGCATGGATCGACCGGACGGTTTCCGAGAAGTCGCCCAATTGCATGGTGAGTTGCGCGACCAGCGCATCCTCGGCGGGGCGGGCGGGGGTGTCGTGCGGCTGCGTTCGGGCGAGCACGCCAAGTTCCGCCATATCCTGCTGCGTGAGGCGTACGCCGCCGTCGGTGCGCACGGCGACCGCCCGCGCCAACGCGCCGTCCGGATGGCTCAATATTTCATGCGCCAGCGCATAATATGCCGGGTCGGCGCTGAGGCGGTGAATGGCGAGAAAGGCGCCAATCGCCTCATAGAGGCTGAACGCCTCCGTCTCGGCCGTGCTTACCTTCACCGTGCTGGTCCGCTTTCTTCCCCAGGCGCTGCCAGCCAGCGCCACGGGCGGTGTCCTGAGCTAGCGCGAAATCGCTAAGATAGCGTTGCGATTGTTACGACTTTGCGAGGCGGCGCACCGCGTCCAGGGTGAGGGCGACGTGGCGTTCGGCGGACATGTCGTCATGCACGAAGGCGATGCGGCCGGTGCGATCGATGACGTAGCTGGTGCGGCGGGTGGCATCGCGGCCCTTCACCTGCCGGCCGAGCGCCACATCATAGCCGCTGACGACGCGCGGTCCCGCACTGGCCACTGCGAAGCGGCCGGCGCATTCGGCGGCGGAAAACTTGGTGAGATCCTCGACCGAATCGGCCGACATGCCGATCACCGTCGCCCCCGCGGCGCGGAACTTGTCGATATTCTCGGCAAAGGCGCGCGCCTCCGCATTGCAGCCGGCGGTGAAGGCCGCGGGGAAGAAGTAGAGCACGACCGGCCCGTTCTTCAGCTGGCGGGCGAGATTGACGTTCACCACCTTGCCCGCGATCGCGCCGCGGGTGGTGAAATCGGGCGCCTTTGCGCCCACCGCCAGCGTCGCCCCGGCGGGAGCGGCGAGCGTAAGGGAAAAAGCGGCTGCAAGGGCAAGGACGTGGCGCACAGGGTATCTCCCGTTGGTGCGCCGGTTCTAGCGCGGCCGTGCGGGGCGCGATAGGGCTGCGCCATGCCGATCCGCCAAGCTGACCTCGCCCTTGCCCACCGCCTCGCCGATGCCGCGGGGGAAGCGATCCGCCCCTATTTCCGCGGCGAACTGGGCACCGAGATGAAAGCCGACCATTCCCCGGTCACGCTGGCCGATCGGGCGGCGGAGGCGGCGATGCGCCGGATCCTGGATGCCGAAGCGCCGGGCGACGCGGTGCATGGCGAGGAATATGGCATCAAGGAAGGCGTGACCGGTCGCACCTGGGTGCTCGATCCGATCGACGGTACGCGCAGCTTCACCGTCGGGCGGGCGATTTTTGGGACGCTGATCGCGTTGGTCGAGGATGGCTGGCCGATGACGGGGGTGATCGACCAGCCAATCCAGCGTGAGCGGTGGATCGGCGCGGCGGGGCGGCCGACGCTGTTCAACGGGGCGCCGGTGCGCACGCGCGCCTGCCGCGAAGTGGAGGGCGCGATCCTGGCGACGACCAGCCCGCACGCCTTCAACGACGATGAAGTGCCCTATTTCATGGCGCTGGTCGCGGCGGTCTCCGGCGGGCACGCGCGGCAGGGGCCGGTCTATGGCGGCGACTGCTACAATTACGGGCTGCTGGCGAGCGGGCACCTCGACATCGTGTGCGAGGCGGGGCTGGCGCTGTACGATTTCGCCGCGCTGGCGCCGATCGTCGAGGGCGCGGGCGGGCGGATGTGCGACTGGAACGGTGATCCGCTGACGCAGGCGAGCACGGGGCAGGTGCTGGCGATCGGCGACCCGGCGCGGATGGACGAGGTGCTGGAGGCGCTGCACGCTGCGCCCGGCGCGCACGACCATGGGCATGGGCATGGGCATGGGCATGGGCATGGGCATGACCACGATCATTGAGCGGTAAAGGGGAGGGCGTGGGCGCGCCCTCCCCGATTGCGGGTCAGACGACGGACAGCACCAGCTTCCCGTCACCTTCGTCGACCTTGATCGTGCTGCCGTCCTTCACTTCGCCGCGAAGGATGAGATCGGCGAGCGGATCCTGCAGGTAGCGCTGCACGGCGCGCTTCAGCGGGCGGGCGCCGTACACCGGATCGTAGCCGACGCGGCCGAGCCACGCGCGCGCGGCATCGGTGAGGTCCAGCGTCACCTTGCGGTCCGCCAGCAGCTTGCCGACGCGCGCCACCTGGATGTCGACGATCGGCCCCATGTGGGCCTGGCCCAGACGGTGGAAGAGGATGATCTCGTCCAGCCGGTTGAGGAATTCCGGGCGGAAGTGCGCGCGGACGATCTCCATCACCTGAGGCTCGACCGTCTCGACATCCTCGCCCTCGCCAAGATTGGCGAGATACTGGCTGCCAAGGTTCGAGGTCAGGATGATGAGCGTGTTCGAGAAGTCGACCGTGCGGCCCTGGCCATCGGTGAGGCGGCCGTCGTCGAGCACCTGGAGGAGGACGTTGAACACGTCGCCATGCGCCTTCTCCACCTCGTCGAACAGCACGACCTGATAGGGCCGGCGCCGCACCGCCTCGGTCAGCAAGCCGCCTTCCTCATAGCCGACATAGCCCGGAGGCGCGCCGATCAGCCGCGCGACCGAATGCTTCTCCATGAACTCGCTCATGTCGATGCGGACCATCGCGTTCGGATCGTCGAACAGGAACTCGGCGAGCGCCTTGGTCAGCTCGGTCTTGCCGACGCCCGTCGGGCCGAGGAACAGGAACGAGCCCAGGGGGCGGTTGGGATCCTGTAGCCCGGCACGCGCACGGCGGACGGCGGTGGAGACGGCGCGCACCGCATCCTCCTGACCGATCACGCGCTTGCCGATCACCTCCTCCATCTTGAGGAGCTTGTCGCGCTCACCCTCCATCATTCGCTCGACCGGGATGCCGGTCCAGCGGGCGACGACGCCGGCGATATCCTCCGACGTCACTTCCTCGCGCAGCATGGCGTTGGCCGCGGCGCCCTGCGCCTCGGCAAGCTGCTTTTCGAGCGCGGGGATGCGGCCGTAGGAAAGCTCGCCCGCCTTGGCGAGATCGCCCTGGCGCTGGGCCTGCTCCAGCTCCAGCCGGGCAGCGTCGAGCTGTTCCTTCAGCTTCGCCTCGCCCGCCAGCTTGTCCTTCTCGGACTGCCAGCGCTGCGTCAGCTCGGCGGACTGCTGCTCGAGATTGGCGAGTTCCTCCTCGATCTTCTCCAGCCGATCCTGCGACGCCTCGTCGGTCTCGCGACGCAGGCCCTCGCGCTCGATCTTGAGGCGCAGGATGCGGCGGTCGAGCGTCTCGATCTCCTCGGGCTTCGATTCCACCTCCATACGGATGCGGCTCGCGGCCTCGTCCATCAGGTCGATCGCCTTGTCGGGCAGGAAACGGTCGGTGATGTACCGGTTTGAGAGCGTGGCAGCCGAAACCAGCGCGCCATCGGTGATGCGCACGCCGTGGTGAAGCTCATACTTCTCCTTCAGCCCACGCAGGATCGAGATCGTATCCTCGACCGTCGGCTCGCCGACGAAGACGGGCTGGAAGCGCCGCTGGAGCGCGGGATCCTTCTCGACATATTTGCGATACTCATCGAGCGTGGTCGCGCCGACGCAGTGCAGCTCGCCGCGCGCGAGGGCCGGCTTCAGCAGGTTGCCCGCGTCCATCGCGCCTTCGGATTTTCCGGCGCCGATCAGCTGGTGCATCTCGTCGATGAAGAGGATGATGTCGCCTTCGGCGGCCTTCACCTCGTCGATCACGCCCTTCAGCCGCTCCTCGAACTCGCCGCGATATTTCGCGCCCGCGATCAGCGCGCCCATGTCCAGCGCCATCAGCGTCTTGTTCTTGAGCGTATCGGGCACGTCGCCGTTGGCGATGCGTAGCGCCAGCCCCTCGGCGATCGCGGTCTTGCCGACGCCGGGCTCACCGATCAGCACGGGATTGTTCTTGGTACGGCGGGCGAGGACCTGGATCGTGCGGCGGATTTCCTCGTCGCGTCCGATCACCGGATCGAGCTTGCCGTCGCGTGCCGCCTCGGTCAGGTCGCGGGCGAACTTCTTCAGCGCGTCGTAGCGATCCTCCGCGGTCGCAGTGTCGGCGGTGCGCCCGCCGCGCAGATCGTTGATCGCGGTGTTGAGCGCGTCGGCGCGCACGCCGGCGGCCTGAAGCGCCTTGCCTGCGGGGGTGTTGAGCGACAGCGCGAGCGCCACCAGCAGGCGTTCGACGGTGACATAGCTGTCGCCGGATTTCTGCGCGATCTGTTCGGCAGAATCGAGCACGCGCACGGCATCGTTGTTGAGGCCGGGCGTCGACTGCGCGCCCGAACCGCTGACCGCGGGGATTTTCGCGAGCGCGGCGTCGGTCTCGGTTACCGCGCGGCGCGCGTCGCCACCGGCGGACTGGATGAGGCCCGCGGCCATGCCCTGTTCGTCTTCCAGCAGCGCCTTCAACAGATGCTCGGGGCCGATCTGCTGGTGGCTCATGCGGATCGCAACGGTCTGCGCCGACTGGAGGAAGCCCTTGGCGCGGTCGGTAAATTTCTCGAGGTTCATGGTGTCCCTGTTTCCTTCGAGCATCATGTGGTGTTGCCGATTGGCAACACAAGAGAGCGATCAAGCGAAAGATGGCGACGCGCGGCGGGCGCGTCCAGAGGCGCATGTCTAGCCGGCATCTTCCCGACTTCCTTGTTGTCATCGGAGGCGAACCCCGCCGCGGGCATCCGGGATTTCCGAAGGACAGTTGACGTGCCTGGCGATTGCGCTTCCCCTGTAGGCAAAGCGACACGGGAGCGGATCATGAAGGCTTTGCGGTATTTCGGCGCGCGCGACATCCAATACGGATCGACCGAGGACGCAGCGTTGCAGGACGACCGTGATGTGCTGGTCCAGGTGAAGCATTGCGCGATCTGTGGCAGCGACCTTCACATTTATCACGGCCACGGCTTTTCCGAGGATACGGGCTTTTGCGTCGGGCATGAGGCGGTGGGCGAAGTGGTCGAGACCGGCCGCGCGGTGCGCACCCTGAAGTCAGGCGACCGAGTGATGATTTCGGCCGCGGTCGGATGCGGCGCGTGTCCCGGGTGCCTGATGGGCCGGGTGCATGAGTGCGAGAACAATGGCTCCGGCTGCTACGGGCTGTCCGCGGCGCTGCAGGGTAGCCAGGCGGAAGCGGTGCGGGTGCCGGCGGGCGACGTCAACGCGCGGCGCATTCCGGAGGGCATCACCGACGAACAGGCGCTGATGCTGACCGATGCGCTGCCGACGAGCTGGATGGCGGTGCGCAATGCCGACATCAAGCCGGGCGCGAGCGTCGCGGTGGTGGGGCTGGGCCCGATTGGACTGATGGCAGTGGAGGGCTGTTTGGCGATGGGGGCGGGGCGGGTCTATGCGATCGACCTGGTGCCCGAGCGCCGCGCGATCGCCGAGGGGCTGGGCGCGATCGGCGTCGATCCGGCCGAGGCGGTGCCGTTCATCCGCGAGGATACGAAGGGGCGGATGTGCAGCAGCGTCGTCGAGGCGGTGGGGGCGGATGCGACGATCGACCTGTCGCTCCGGCTGGTGGGGAAATGGGGCACCGTGTCGTGCCTTGGCGTCAACCAGACGCGGCGCTTTCCGTTTCCGATGGAGCGCGCCTTCGCCAGCGGGCTGACGTTCCGCACCGGCACCTGTTCCGTGCCGCACTGGTGGCGGGAGCTGATCCCGATGGTGCAGAAGGGGCAGCTCAGGCCCGAACGCTACATCTCGCACCGGCTGCCGCTGTCACAAGGCGCCGAGGCCTACGCCATCCTCGACCGGCGCGAAGCGCTGAAGGTGGTGATGACGCCGGAGTGAGGCTATAGTCGTGGGTAAATCGAACGAAGGAGAGTTTGCCATGGCCACGCTGGCGCCGGTCGACAACACCAACCAATATGCCCCCGGTGAGTGGGAGGCGCGGGTTGATCTGGCCGCGGCGTACCGCCTCGTCGCGCTGTACGGCTGGGATGACCTGATCTTCACGCACCTGTCGGCGCGCGTGCCCGGGCCGGAGCATCACTTCCTGATCAACCCCTATGACATGATGTTCGAGGAGATCACCGCGTCGAGCCTCGTGAAGATCGATGTCGAGGGCAATCCGGTCGGCCATACCGATCATCCGGTGAACCCGGCGGGCTTTACGATCCACTCGGCGATCCACATGGCACGCGAGGATGCCGCCGCGGTGATGCATCTTCACACCCCGCATGGCCAGGCAGTCTCGGCGATGGAATTCGGCCTGCTGCCGCACACCCAGACGGCGATGATCGCGCAGCACAATGTCGCCTATCACGACTATGAGGGCATCGCGACCGACCTCGACGAGCGCGAGCGGCTGGTCGCGGACATTGGCGACAAGCATGCGATGATCCTGCGCAATCATGGAACGCTGGCGGTGGGCGACAGCGTCGCATCCTGCTTCCTGCGGCTCTATTTCCTAGAGCGGGCGTGCGAGGCGCAGGTGCTGATGCTGTCGGCCGGGCGCGAGAACCTCAACAACCCGCCGCAGGGCGTGGAGGAGAAGGTCGCCGGGCAGAGCGCGCCGGCGGGGATGGGCAAGCTTGCCGAGAAGCTGGCGTGGCCGGCGCTGCTGCGCAAGCTCGACCGGATTGATCCCAGCTTCCGCAACTGAGGCAGCGCGGTCGTCATCCGGTACCCGCCGGGTGACGACCGCAGCGGATGTTATGTGCGGGTCGCGGTGACGAGGTAGTTCAGCGACAGCGAGTCGGAGAGGGTGAAGCCGCTGGTCGGCGAGAAGGCGATGCCGCGCGTGTCGCGCACCGTGAAGCCAACGGCGGAGAGCATCTCGCCCAGCTCCTCCGGCGTGATGAACTTGTCCCAATCGTGCGTGCCGCGCGGGATGCGGCCGGTGCCCTCCGCCAGCGTGATCATCGCGAGGCGCGACACGGGCGTGCGATTGGGGGTCGACATGATCAGCAGGCCGCCATCTGCGACCGCGCCTGCCAGCCCCGCGACGAAGGCTGCCGGATCGGCGACATGCTCGATCACCTCCATGCAGGTGACGAGATCGAACTGCTCGCCCTCCACGGCCTCCACGCCGCCGGCGCGGTAGTCGATGACCAGCCCGCTCTGCGCAGCGTGATCGCGCGCGACCGCGATATTCTCCGCCGCGGCATCGATCGCGGTGACTGCGCCACCCAGCCGCTTGAGCGGTTCGGCGAGCAGGCCGGCGCCGCAGCCGACATCGAGCACGGTCTTGCCCGCGAGCGGCGTGAAGCTGGCGGGATCGAGATCGAAATGCCGGTCGGCCTGTTCGCGGATGTAGCGCAGGCGCACCGGATTGAGCCGGTGAAGCATCGCGGATGAGCCGCGCGGATCCCACCATTCACTCGCCATGGCGCCGAAATGCGCCGCCTCGCGCGCCACCACGCTGGCGTGGCCGCTGCCGTCGCTTCCGGCGGGGGAGGGTGCGGTATCGGTTGTTACAGTTGCGTCGGCCATGACGCTTTCCTATCAGGCGCGCCTGTTTTCCCCAAGCACCCGAGAGTATCCCGTGGCCCGCATCGTCATGAAATTCGGCGGCACCTCGATGGCGGGGATCGAGCGGATTCGCTCGGTCGCGGCGCGGGTGAAACGCGAGGCGGCGGCCGGCAACGAGGTGGCGGTGGTCGTCTCCGCGATGGCGGGCGAGACCGACCGGCTGGTCAATTTCTGCCGGGAGGCCAGCGCGCTTTACGATCCCAAGGAATATGACGTCGTCGTTTCCGCCGGCGAGCAGATCACCAGCGGGCTGCTGGCAATCGCGCTGCAGGCGATCGGCGTGCCGGCGCGTTCGTGGCTGGGCTGGCAGTTGCCGGTGAATACCTCGGGCGCGTTCGCCAAGGCGCGGATCGAGACGATCGACGCCGACGCGCTGCTGGCCAGCATGGGCGCGGGCGAAGTGGCGGTGATCCCGGGTTTCCAGGGCGTGCATAACGGCCGCGTGACGACGCTGGGGCGCGGTGGCTCCGACACGTCGGCAGTGGCGGTGGCGGCGGCGATCAAGGCCGATCGCTGCGACATCTACACCGACGTCGACGGCGTCTATACCACCGACCCCAGGATCGTGCCGCGCGCGCGCAAGCTCGCCAAGGTGACGTATGAGGAAATGCTGGAGCTCGCCAGCGTCGGCGCCAAGGTGCTGCAGACGCGGTCGGTGGGCCTGGCGATGAAGGAGAATGTCCGCATCCAGGTGCTCTCGTCGTTCACCGGCGACGATGCCCCGATGGCGGATACACTGCCCGGCACGATGATCGTGGGCGAAGAGGAGGTTGAAGACGTGGAACGCCAGCTGATCACCGGCATCGCGCACGACAAGAACGAAGCGAAGATCACGCTGACCGCGGTTCCGGACAAGCCGGGCTCGGTCTCGGCGATCTTCGAGCCGCTCGCCGCGGCGAACATCAACGTCGACATGATCATCCAGAATATCGCCCATGGTTCGGGCTCGACCGACGTGACGTTCACGGTGCCCTCGGCGGATCTCGCGCGATCGATCGAGACGCTGAACCAGGCGCGTGCGGCGATCGGCTTCGAGGAGCTGGTGCACGACACGCGCGTGGCGAAGATCAGCGTCGTCGGCGTCGGCATGCGCAGCCATGCGGGCGTCGCGAGCACGATGTTCTCGACGCTGGGCGCGCGCGGGATCAACATCCTTGCGATCTCGACCAGCGAGATCAAGGTCAGCGTGCTGATCAACGAGGACGAGACCGAGCTGGCGGTGCGCGTGCTGCACACCGCCTACGGCCTCGACGCCGACGAGGCGGCCTGAGCCGCTAGGTCAGCATGATCGCCGCCGCGATGATCAGCGCGGCGACGATTAGGGCGGCCGCGAGGATGCGGCTGTCGAACGGCTGCGCCGGGGCAGGCGTTGGCGGGGCCTCCGCGCGGCGGACGAGCGCGCGGATCAGACGCGGGAGATCGTCGCCCAGCCGATCGACCTCCAGTGCGACGGCGGCGGCGCGGCGTGACCAGCGTTCCGGCGAGAGCCGCTCCATCACCAGCCGGCCGCTTGCCCGGCGCATCGCGGCGGCGAGATCGAAGTCGGGCTCGATCGCGCCGAGCACGCCGTCCAATGTGATCAGCGCCTTGAACAGCAGCAGAAGATCGGGCGGGAAGGCGAGCTTCTCCTCGCGCAGCGTGCCGAACAGGTCGGCGACGAGATCGGCCAGCACCAGACGGCGGCCGTGGCGGACCACCAGCCCCTCCGCGATCGGCATGAAGCGCGGGACCTGATGTTCCAGTTCGGCCCAGCGGGCGAGCGTTTCGGCGAGTAGCGCGGGATCGTCGGTGACCAGTGCCTGGACGAAGGCGATGAATTCCTCACGCCGGCGCGGGCTGACGTGGCCGATGAGGCCGAAATCGATCATGCCGATGCGGTTGCCGGGCAAGCACAGGAGGTTGCCGGGGTGCGGATCGCCGTGGAAGCGGCCGTTGATGAGCGCCATCTGAAGCACGATGTCCGCGCCCGAGGCGGCGATCACGGCGGGGTCGATCCCGGCATCCCGAAGCACCTGGGCGTTGCGCGGCGGCACGCCGGGGATGTGGTCCATCACGATCAGCGCTTCGGACGTATAATCCCAGTGGATGCGCGGGATCAGCACGCGGGAGTCGCGCGCGAAATCGTCGCGCAGCAGATCGGCGTTGCGGCCCTCGTTGGCGAAATCGAGTTCGCCCAGGATCGCGCTGCCGAGCTGGCGGATGAGCTTGGTCGCGCCGAAGCGGCGGGCCTCCGCATTGGAGCGTTCCATGACGCGCGCGACTTCGCCGAGCAGGCGCAAGTCCGCCTCCATCCGCGGGCGGATGCCGGGGCGGCGGATCTTGACCACCACGGCCGTGCCATCAGGCAGCGTTGCGCGGTGGACCTGCGCCATCGAGGCGGCGGCGAGCGGTTCGGCATCGAACTGGGCGAACACCGTCTCGGGCGGCTCGCCGAGCGCGGTCTCCACCGCCGGGCGCAGGTCCTCGAAGGGCAGGCGCGGGGCCGAGCTTTGCAGCTGTTCGAACGCGGCGATCCATTCGGGCGGCAGGATATCCGCGCGCGTCGCCATGATCTGGCCGAGCTTCACCCAGGTGGGGCCGAGCGCCTCCAGCGCGCGGCGCGTGCGGTCGGGAAGGTCGAACGGCTCGGGCTCGTCCTGCGCGCTGCCGAGGCCGAGGCGGGCGAGCAGCACGTCGAGGCCGAAGCGCGACATGACGGCGGCGACTTCGCCCAGCCGGGCGCGATCGCGGGCGGCGACTTTCAGCGTTCCCAGCATCGCCGTCACTCGCCGATCAGGTGAAGCGCGACCTGCCGGCGGTGCGACGCGCGGCGATGCTCGAAGAGGTAGATGCCCTGCCACGTGCCGAGCACCGGGTGGCCATTCGCGACTGGGATCGAGAGGCTGGTGGCGGTGAGCGCCGAGCGCAGGTGCGCGGGCATGTCGTCCGGCCCTTCATCGTCATGCTCGTAATCACGCGATTCGGGGGCGATGCGGGCGAGATAGCGTTCTATGTCGCGTCGCGCGGCGGGGGCGGCGTTTTCCTGGATCAGCAGCGAGGCGGAGGTGTGGCGGATGAAGAGGGTGAGAAGGCCCTGTTCGATGCCGGTCGAGGCGACCCAGCCGGTGACATCGCGGGTGAATTCGTGAAGGCCCTGGCCGGGCGAGGTAACAATCAGTTCGGTGGCGTATTGCCGCATGTTTGTCTCCGCCGCGCGACCGGTGTAGCGGCGCGGTGATGAACGATACCACGATCGACCGTTCGGGTTCCGCCCGTCTCGCCCGCCGCATGGAGCGCGGCGCCGCATTCCTCGGCAGCGAAGTGGCCATCATGGCCGGCGCGATGAGCTGGGTTAGCGAGCGCAATTTGGTCGCCGCCATGTCCAACGCCGGCGGGTTCGGCGTGATTGCGTGCGGGGCGATGACGGTCGAGCTGCTCGACAAGGAAATCGCCGCGACCAAGGCGCTGACCGACAAGCCGTTCGGCGTGAACCTGATCACCATGCACCCCGATCTGATGGCGCTGATCGAGGTGTGCGCGAAGCATGAGGTCGGTCATGTCGTGCTGGCGGGCGGGCTGCCGCCCAAGGGCTCGCTGGAAGCGATCAAGGCATCAGGCGCCAAGGTCATCTGCTTTGCGCCGACGCTGGCGCTGGCGAAGAAGCTGATCCGCTCGGGCGTCGACGCGCTGGTGATCGAAGGGTCCGAGGCAGGGGGGCATATTGGCCCCGTTTCGACCAGCGTGCTGGCGCAGGAGATCCTGCCGGCGATCGCCAATGACGTGCCGGTGTTCATCGCCGGCGGCATCGGCCGCGGCGAGGCGATTGCGGGCTATCTCGACATGGGCGCGGCTGGCGTCCAGCTCGGCACGCGCTTCGTCTGCGCGACCGAATCGATCGCGCACCCGAAGTTCAAGCAGGCGTTCATCCGCGCCTCTGCGCGCGATGCGGTGGCGAGCGTTCAGATCGACCCGCGGCTGCCGGTGATCCCGGTGCGCGCGCTGAAGAATGCCGGGGGCGAGCTGTTCACCGCCAAGCAGCGCGAAGTGGCGCAGGCGCTGGACGAAGGTGCGGTCGCGATGGCCGAGGCGCAGCTGCAGATCGAACATTATTGGGCCGGTGCGCTGCGCCGCGCGGTGATCGACGGCGATGTCGAGCATGGCAGCGTGATGGCGGGCCAGTCGGTCGGCATGGTGACCAAGGAAGAGCCGCTTGCGGATATCATCGCGTCGCTGATGGCCGAGGCGGCGCAGGCGCTGGAACAGCGCGCGGCCTGATCAGGCAAACGAGCAGGGCCATTGCCGCGGCGCGGCGGTGTCTCAGCGAGTCAGCTGGTGCGCCGTCCAGGTGACCAGAATCGAGGCGCTGGCGAGGCCGAGGTCGACCCCGGCCTGGAAACGGGCCGGCGAGGTGTCGGCGCGCTCATGCGTCAGGATGCGGATGTCCGCGCTGGGCGGGTCGATCATGGCGAGCGCGGCGAGCGACAACGTGCCGGCGACGATCGCGATCTGGCGGCGCTTTTCCATCAAAGGATCATACGCCCGCTCGCGGAGTCGCGCCAAACGATTATGGCATGGCGGCGAACGCGCGGTCCGCCGCCATGCCGATGATCAATTGGCCGGGGTGGATGCCGCCGGCGCGGCGTTGCGGTAGCGATCGAACCAGGCGAGGATCGCGCTGGCCTTCGCCGCCGATTGTGACGGGCGGCTGGTGAAGCCGCCGTGGCTGGCGCCGGGCACCTTCACCAGCGCGGTCGGGACGCCGGCGATCTGGAGCGCGGCATAATATTGCTCACTCTCGCTGACGGGGGTGCGGTAATCCTCGCTGCCGACGACGACGAGCGTGGGGGTCTTCACGTTGCCGACGAGGCTCAACGGCGAGCGGTTCCAGTAGCTCATGGGATCTTCCCACGGCAGCTTGGAGAACCAGTAGCGCGACGTGAACAGCGTGTTGTCCATCGTCAGCGCCTCGCTGATCCAGTTGATCACGGGCTTTTGCGTGGCCGCCGCCTTGAAGCGATCGGTCTTGCCGACGATCCAGGAGGTGAGCACGCCGCCGCCCGAGCCGCCGGTCACGAACAGATTGTTGGGATCGGCCACGCCCTCCGCGATCGCCGCGTCCACCGCGGCCATCAGGTCGTCATAGTCCTCGCTGGGATAATTCTTGTCGATCAGGTTCGCGAACTCGGCGCCGTAGGAGGTGGAGCCGCGCGGGTTGGTCCACAGCACGGCATAGCCGGCGGACGCATAGAGCTGGACGTCGGTGGCGAAGCTCGGGCCGTAGGCGGAATGCGGGCCGCCGTGGATTTCGAGGATCAGCGGCACGCGGGTGCCCGGCTGCCAGCCCGGCGGGGTGGCGAGCCAGGCGTCGATCGGGCGGCCGTCGGGCGCGGTCACCGCGATCTTGCGCACCGGCGCCAGCGTCTTGGAGGCGGTGAGCACGGCGTTGAGGTTGGTCAGGCGACGCGCCTTGCCGCCGCTCCACACCCACACGTCCGCCGGGGCCGAGGCGTCGCCGCCGGTGTAGGCGATGGTGCCGCCGCGCGAGACGGAGAAATCGCCGCCCGTATAGGGGCGATCGAGCCCGCCGCCGGCGAGGTTGTCGGCAAGCACCGTCGAACGTCCGTCAAGCCCGATGCGGGCGAGCTTGCGCTGCCCCTTGTCGTCATAGCTGGCGTAGAGCGCGCGGCCGTCGCCGGCCCACTGCGCGTCATCGATCGAACGATCGAGCGACGCGGTGAGCGAGCGCGGCGACGCTGCATTGGCGTCACCGACGTACAGTTCGGCGTTGGTATAAGCGCGGCGCTTGTCGTCGAAGCCGATCCAGGCAATCCGGCTGCCGTCGCTGGAGAAGCGCGGTGCGCCGTCGGGCCCATCGCGGCTGGTGAGCGTGCGCAATGCACCGGTGCGGGCGTCCACCGCGATCACCTCGGAATTCATCACCTGACGCTCGGCATCCGGGCCGCGGATGGCGGAGAACAGGATGGTGCGGCCGTCCGCGCTCCACGACAGCGGGCCGCCATCGTCGAACTTGCCGAAGGTCAGCTGTTGCGCCGCACCGCCCTCCGCCGAGACGACGAAGACATGGTCGTAGCCGGGCTTGCGATAGCCGGGGCCGTCGTTGCGATAGGTGATGCGGTCGATCACCTCGAGCGGTTCGGCCCATTTCGCCCCCTCCGGTTTGGCGGGCGCCTTGCCGAGCTTGGTGGGCTCGCCGGCGACGGTCGCGATGTACGCGAGGCGCGTGCCGTCGGGCGACCAGGACAGGCTGTTGGGATCACCCGGAAGGCTGGTCACGCGCGTGCTGGCGCCGCTGCCGATCCAGCGGACGAAGAGCTGGGCGCGGTGGCCATCGGCGGCGACATAGGCGATCCGCGAGCCGTCGGGCGACCAGCGCGGGCTGGAGCCGCTGGTGGCGAAGGGCGTCTGCTTTCCGCTGGCGACATCGATCAGCCACAGTGACGATTGCATCCGGTCGGTCATGATGTCGCCGGTGCGGCGGACATAGACGATGGTGCGGCCGTCCGGGCTGATCTGCGGATCGGCCGCGATCGAGAGGCCGAACAGGTCGTTGCCAGTGAAGGTGCGGCTGGGGCCATCAACCGGCGCGGCATTCGCCTGCTGCTGCGCAAGCGCGGGGGCTGGGGCGGCGAGGACGGGGGCGGCGAGGACGGGGGCGGCGAGGACGGAACAGGCAAGGAGAAAAGCGAAACGGCGCATTGGGTTACTCCGGTGGATGCGCGGTTGAAGCGCAGCAGGGGGGCGGGGCGCAAGCAAGCATCGTGCGCGCGCCATTGCAGTTCGGGCATGGGTCCGCGCCGCTTCCGGCAACGGTGATGGCGGCGATGGCGGGGCGAGCGCCGTCAGCGGCCCCACCAAGGGTAGCCGGGCGGCATGTCGGTGGCGATCCGCCCGGGGAAGGCGGGGGGGCGCTTTTCCAAGAAGGCGGCGACGCCCTCGCGCACGTCGGGCCCGGCGCCGAGCGTCATGGCGAATCCGCCATCGACCTTGAGCGCGGCGGCGGGCGATGGCTCGCCAGCGAAGCGCCACAGCATCTGGCGGGTCAGCGCGATCGAGACGGGAGCGGTGTTCTCGGCAATCTCGCGCGCGATTTCGTGGGCGCGGGCGAGCAGGATGTCGGCGGGGACGACCTCGCTGACCAGCCCGCCGCGAAGCGCCTCAGCCGCGTCGAACAGTGCGCCCGACAGGCACCAGCGCAGCGCCTGGGGCAGGCCGACGAGCTGCGGCAGGAACCAGGCGCTGCCCGCCTCAGGGACCAGCCCGCGGCGCGCGAAGACGAAGCCGAAGCGCGCGGTGTCGGCGGCGATGCGGATGTCGCATGGCAGGGTGAGCGTGGCGCCGACCCCGACCGCAGCGCCGTTGATCGCGGCGATGATCGGCTTGGGACTGTCGAACAGCGCGCCGACGAAGCCGCCGCCGTCCTGCCGCGGCTTGCCCTTGGCGGCGAAATTAGGCCCGCCGCTGCCGAAGCTGTCGGCGCCGCCGGAGATGTCCGCGCCCGCGCAGAAGCCGCGGCCCTCGCCAGTCAGGATGATGACGCGCACCTTCTCCTCGGTGCCCGCCTTGCGCACCGCTTCGGCCAACTCAGCCCCCATCACCGCGGTATAGGCGTTCATCTTCTCCGGGCGGGCGAGCATGATCGTCGCGATCGGGCCATCGATCGTGTAGCGGATCTGTTCAAAGGTCATCGGCCTCTCCTGATGATGCGGATCCTGCGTCCGCTTGCGGCACGGCATAACCTGCCCCGGCGTGACACGCCATGCGGTGGCGCAAGTTCGCCGAAGCGCCTTTCACTGGCCGGCTTGGCGGCCTAACGATGGGGCATGTGGCAGCTCCATCAATTTCCTTTGTGTCCCTTCACCCGCAAGGTCCGCATCCTGCTGGGCGAGAAGGACGTCGGCTATGAGCTGGTGCGGGAAATGCCGTGGTCGCGGCGGGACGAGTTCCTGCACCTGAATCCCGCCGGGCAGACGCCGGTGATGGTGGATGGCGAGCGCGGCACGGTGCTGATCGATTCGATGGCGATCTGCGAATATTTCGAGGAGACGGTCGACCGCGCGGCGATGATCAACGGATCGGCCGCCAACCGCGCCGAGATCCGCCGCCTGACGACCTGGTTCGACGCGCAATTCTTCCGCGACGTCAGCCAGCCGTTGATCGAGGAGCGGATGGTGAAGCGGCTGGTGCTGCGCCAGTCGCCCAATGCCGCCCGGCTGCGCGAGGCGATGAAATCCGCGGTCGGGCATCTCGATTACATCGATTACCTGCTCGACCATCGCAAATGGATGGCGGGCGCGACGATCAGCCTCGCCGACCTTGCCGCCGCGGCGCATATCTCGGTCGCGGATTATCTCGGCGGGATTGACTGGTCAGGGCATACCCATGCCAAGGCGTGGTATTCGGCGTTCAAGAGCCGCCGCAGCTTCCGGCCCTTGCTGGCCGAGCGGATGAGCGGGATCGAGCCGCCTGATTATTACGAGAACCCGGATTTCTGATGCACGCCAATCATGATGCCGGCGCCCCGGCGGCCGAGACGATCAGTTTCGACGATTTCCTGAAGGTCGACATTCGCGTCGGCACGATCGTGTCGGCCGAGCCGTTCCCGGAAGCGCGCAAGCCGGCGCTGAAGCTGGTGATTGATTTCGGGGCGGTGATCGGGCGCAAGAAATCGTCGGCGCAGATCACCGAGAACCATGCCGCCGAGGATCTGGTCGGCAGGCAGGTGATGGCGGTGGTGAACTTCCCGCCGCGGCAGATCGGCCCGGTGATGAGCGAAGTGCTGACGCTCGGCTTTCCCGACGCGGCGGGCAAGGTGGTGCTGGCTGCGCCGACGCTGGCGGTGCCCGACGGCGGGCGGCTGTTCTAGGTCGTCCCGTTTCGGCCACAGTGGTGTTGCTGCAATGCAACAGGATTTCTTTGTCTCGCAAGTGCAGCAACTTGCGGGAACCCTGACGGTTTGAACGTGTGGACCGCGCATCAAGCGGCGGCCTCGTGATAAGGTATTGTGATGAAGAAGTTGCTTTCGGCGGCCGTTGCCGCCGCTTTTGTGATCCCGTCGGTTGCTGCGGCGCAGGAGACCACCAGCGACGGTTCGCGCGCGTTCGGGATCGATCCCTATGTCGGCGTGCTGGGCGGCTATGAAGGCTTCGAGAGCGCACCGGGCGGCGGCATCCCCGTGTCGCAGCCGGGCAACCGCCTGAAGGGCGGCCTGGTCGAGGGCGTGGTCGGCGTAAACGTGCCGCTCAACAGCTTCTTCGTCGGCGTCGAGGGCAATGCGGCCAAGGGCTTCACCGGCGACATCGACTGGGAATATGGCGTGCACGGCCGGGTCGGCGCGCGCGCTGGTGAGACCGGCCTCATCTACGTCAAGGCCGGCTATCGCTGGGTCAACTTCGACCGCTACGGCAACAACAGCCGCGACTATGGCCGTATCTCCTACGGCATCGGCGGCGAGTTCGGCCCGTCGGCGATCGGCCTGGACGGTCTGGTCAAGAAGGAAGGCATCCGCATCCGCGCCGAAATCGCCACCACCGGCGATTTCGAGACGGTGCGTCCGATGCTGGGCGTGATCGGGCACTTCTGATCCCCGCGCCGAGCTAGCGAAAGGGGGCTCCGGCGCAGGCCGGGGCCCCTTTTTTCGTGCAATCGGAGCGGGGGGCTTGGTCAGAGCCCCAGCACCTGTTTGGCGATGATGTTGCGCTGGATTTCGTTGGAGCCGGCGTAGATCGGGCCGGCGCGCTCGTTCATGTAGCGCAGCGGTGCGAGCGCGTGCCATTCCTCGCCCGACACATAGCCGTCGGCGGGCGGCGTGTGGCGGGGGACCGGGCCGCCGGGCATGGTGGCGTGGGGTTGATAGACGAGGCCGCGGTCGCCCGCCGCCTCCATGGTCAGTTCGGTCAGCGTGCCGGCGAGTTCGGTGCCCATGATCTTCATCATCGACGACAAGGCGCCGACGCTGCCATCGTCGTCCGCGGCCGAGAGCAGGCGGAGTTCCATGATCTCCAGCACGTCGGCGCGGATCCGCGCGCGGGCGAGCTTGGTGGCGAAAACCGGGTCATCGAGAAGCGGCGCGCCGTCGCTGCCGATGGTTTCCGCCGCATAGCGGGCGATGGCGTCGGCGCGGGCCTTGAGCGCGGGGGCGTAGGCATTGCCGCCGCGTTCGAATTCGAGAAGATATTTCGCGACGCTCCAGCCGCGGTCGATCTCCCCCATCACGTTCGCCTTGGGCACGCGCACGTCGGTGAAGAAGACCGCGTTCTGGATCTGCTCGCCCGAGGCCATGGTGAAGGGGCGGACCTCAACGCCGGGCGTGGTCATGTCGATGAGGATGAAGGTGATGCCCTGCTGCGGGCGGCCTTCCTTCGAGGTGCGGACCAGTGCGAAGATCCAGTTCGCCTCATTGGCGTGGGTGGTCCACACTTTCTGGCCATTGATGATGAGGTCGTCGCCGTTCTCGATGGCGCTGGTCTGCAAGGATGCCAGATCGCTACCCGAGCCGGGTTCGGAATAGCCCTGACAGAAGAAGATTTCCCCGGACAGGATGCGCGGCAGGAAGAAGCGTTGCTGCTCGGGCGTGCCGTATTTCATGATGACATAGGCCACCATCGAAATGCCCATCGGCGACAGGCCCGGTGCGCCGGCGGCGATCCGCTCCCGATTCCAGATGTAATGTTGTGCCACCGTCCAGTCGGTGCCGCCGTGCTCGGGCGCCCAGTGCGGCGCGGCCCAGCCCTTTTCGACCAGGATCTGCTGCCACTCCATGCTGGCTTCGTGATCGGCATAGACGCTGGTGGAGAGGCGGCCGGCGCGTTGCAGATCGGGGGTGAGCGCGGTGGCGAGAAAATCGCGCACCTCCGCCTCGAACGCCCGTTCCTCGGGGCTCCACGTCAGGTCCATCCGGCCTCTCCTAAGTCGCTCGCGGGGTTGCACCCCCGTCACGAGGGTCTATGTCGCAGCCGGTTTCCCTAATCCAGAGGCGAGTGCACCCGATGGCTGACGAATTCGACTATGACGTTCTCGTGATCGGTGCCGGTCCGGGTGGCTATGTCGCAGCGATCCGGGCGGCACAATTGGGCCTGAAGACCGCCTGCGCCGAGAGCCGCGAGACGCTGGGCGGCACCTGCCTCAACGTCGGCTGCATCCCGTCGAAGGCGATGCTGCACGCGAGCGAATTTTTCGATGCGGCGGCCAATGGCTCGATGGCGAAGATGGGCGTGAAGGTGACGCCGGAGCTGGACCTCGATGCGATGCACGGCCAGCGCCGCGAGTCGGTGAAGAGCCTGACGGGCGGCATCGAATACCTCTTCAAGAAGAACAAGGTGACGTGGCTGAAGGGCCGCGCCAGCTTCGAGGATGCGCACAGTGTCACCGTCGGCGGGCAGAAGGTGACGGCGAAGAACATCGTCATCGCGACCGGATCCAGCGTCACCCCGCTGCCGGGCGTGACGATCGACCAGAAGGTGGTGGTCGATTCGACTGGTGCGCTGGAACTGCCCAAGGTGCCCGAGCACATGGTCGTCATCGGTGGCGGCGTGATCGGGCTGGAGCTTGGCTCGGTGTGGCGTCGTCTGGGTGCGAAGGTGACGTGCGTCGAGTTCCTCGACCAGATCCTGCCGGGCTTCGACGGGGACGTGCGCAAGGAAGCCAACAAGATCTTCAAGAAGCAGGGGATCGAGTTCAAGCTGGGCACCAAGGTGACCAATGTTGCCGTGAACGGCGACAAGGCCACGCTGACCGTTGAGCCGGCCGCTGGCGGCGAGGCATCGACGATCGAGGCGGATTGCGTGCTGGTGTCGATCGGCCGCAAGCCGAACACCGACGGCCTGGGGCTGGAGAAGATCGGCCTCACCCCGAACAATCGCGGCCAGATCGAGACCGACCACGATTTCCGCACCTCGGTTTCGGGTGTCTGGGCGATCGGCGACGTCATTCCGGGGCCGATGCTGGCGCACAAGGCCGAGGACGAGGGCATCGCCGTTGCGGAGAATATCGCGGGCCAGCATGGCATCGTGAACCATGATGTGATCCCGTCGGTCGTCTACACCTGGCCGGAGATCGCGGGCGTCGGGCTGACCGAGGAAGCCGCCAAGGAGAAGGGCGAGATCAAGGTCGGCAAGTTCCCGATGATGGCGAACAGCCGCGCCAAGACCAACCATGAGCCGGACGGGTTCGTGAAGGTGATCGCCGACGCCAAGACCGATCGCGTGCTGGGCGTGTGGTGCATCGCGAGCGTCGCGGGCACGATGATCGCGCAGGCGGCGCAGGCGATGGAGTTTGGCGCGACCAGCGAGGACATCGCCTACACCTGCCACGCGCACCCGACCCATTCGGAAGCGATCAAGGAAGCCGCGATGGCGGTGCAGGGCAAGCCGATCCACATCTGATCGGGTCGCCCGGGCGACACAGGAAAAGGGGCGCTGGCGAATTTGCCGGCGCCCCTTTTTCGTTGGTGGCGGCTAGGCGGTGAGTTCCTTCAGCGGGGTCGCCGCATCCGCCAGTCGCGCGGGATCGGGCGCGGCGCGGGTTTCGATGAGCTTTCGCCCCTGGACGTAATCCTTGACCGAATTGACGCAGTCGAGCGCGATGACTCGGCCGGCCTTGAGGTAGATGATCGAGAAGCTGCGGGCGGCGGGGTCGCCGCGCAGGACAGTGGCGTCATGGCCGATCGAGAGGCCGACGGTCTGAAGCTTCAGATCGTACTGGTTGGACCAGAACCACGGCACCGCGTGATAGGCGGCGTCCTGACCGGCGATCGTCCTGGCGACGACATTGGCCTGATCATTGGCGTTTTGCACCGATTCGAGCCGGATGTTGGCGCCTTCCGCGAAGCCGTTGGCGTGGAGCGCGCAATCGCCGATCGCGAAGATGTCGGGCAGGCTGGTGCGGCATTGCGCGTCGACCGCGACGCCATTGCCGCCGACCGCGCCGGCGGCCAGCAACGGTTCGACCGCGGGGATGATGCCGATGCCGACGATGACGAGCTGCGCGGGGATCACGCTGCCGTCGGCGAGGCGAACGCCGGTGGCGCGGCCGTCCTCCCCGACGATGCAGTCGACCGCGACGCCGAGCCGAACGTCGACGCCGTGCGCGCGATGCTCCGCCTCGTAGAAGCGCGAGAGGTCCGGGCCGGCGACTCGGGCAAGGACCCGGTCGAGCGCCTCGAGCAGAACGACCTTCTTGCCGAACTTCGCGAGGACGGCCGCGGCCTCCAGCCCGATATAGCCGCCGCCGATGACGACCGCGTCCGTCACGCCGGGAAGCTCGGCCATCATGCGATCGGCATCGGCGCGGGTGCGCACGGTGTGGACGCCGGCGAGATCGTTGCCGGCGCAGGCGAGGCGGCGCGGGCTGCCGCCGGTGGCCCAGATGAGGTGGCGATAGCCGATCGTCGCGCCGTCAGCGGTGGTGACACGATGCGCGGCGGGATCGACGGCGGTGACTTCGCGGCCGAGCAGCATGTCGACGCCGCGTTCCTCCCAGAAGGCCGCCGGGCGGATCAGGATACGGTCGAACGCCTTGTCGCCGGCGAGATATTCCTTGGACAAGGGCGGGCGTTCGTAGGGCAGTTCCGGCTCCGCGCCGATCACCGCGATCGTGCCGTCGAACTTCGCCTGGCGCAGCGCGATGGCGGCCTGAGCACCGCCATGGCCCGCACCGACGATCACCACGTCATAGCTGCTCATTCGTCCTCCCCGCAGACATTCGCGAGGGTTCCTGCGCGGGGGCGCGGCCAAGGGCAAGCGAAACGCGCTTGACAGCGCGACGCTGTTTGTGTACAAAACAGGAACATCGAGGAAGTGCAGGCGCAATTGGGCAGCGCCGCCAGCTCGATGCGGCGACGGGCCGGTGAGTGCAGGGGTAGGCCCTGTCGCTCCCGGCCCGTCGGCGTTTGGGGGCCTGTCCGAATGGCGGGACGTCCACGGCAGCGGGGGAGAGGCGCGATGAACAAGGGCGCAGCGGAGGGGGTCGTGCGCATCGACGGCGGCGGCGCGCGGGAGCATGGGGCTGCCGATCCGGCACGAGCGCGGCGGGCCGTGCGAGGCGCCCCGGGGGGTGAGGCCGCGCAAATCACGGCGCGCAAGCCCGGCGCGGCGGTGACGGGCATCGGGCGGACAAGGAAAGCGGGCAGCCGCGGTGAAGCGCCCGGGACCGTGTCGCAGGGCGGCGGCGCGGCCCTCGTGGCTGACGCCGCGACGTTATCGGCAATGCCCGAGGATGAGGCGGCGGACGCGAGCGCGTGGCCGCAGGACGAGAGGCGTGGGGTCGAGCGGATCGCCGGCCATACCACCCGGCTGCGGCAGCTGCGCTTTGCCAAGGTGCTGGCGGAGACCTGCAATGTGGCGGCGGCCGCGGCGTCGGCGGGGCGGACTTTGGCGACGGTGCATCGCTGGCGCAGCGTGGATGCCGCCTTTGCCGCGGCCTGGGATGAGGCGCTGGCGATCGGATACGACCGGCTGGAAAATGCGCTGCTGGTCTATGCGATCGGCAAGGTCGATGCGGTGGCGGCGGGCGCGGCGGGCGCGAGCATCAGCAATGGCGACCTGCAACTGGCGGTCGGCATGTTGCAGCGGCATCGCGCCGCCGATGGCGGGCGCAGGGGGCAGGTGCTGCCGGTCCGCATGCCGACCGAGGCGGAGAGCGACGCGGCGCTGAAGCGCGCGCTCGACGGGCTGGCCAGGCGGGGGGCGGCGTCATGAACGGGCATCTGTTGATGAGGCTGGCGCTGTTGCCGCCGGACGAGCGCGACCGGGTGATCGCAGAACTGTCGATGCCGATGAAGGTGGAGCTGGCGGGGCGCTGGCACACCTTCGCGCATGGGGGACAATATTGGTCGGAGGAGGCGTGGCGCGTGTGGCTGGTCCGGGCGGGGCGCGGGTTCGGCAAGACGCGCGCCGGGGCGGAATGGGTCAATGGCGTCGCGCGGCGGGTGCCCGAGGCGCGGATTGCCTTGGTCGGCGCGACCGCGGACGAGGCGCGGCGGGTGATGGTGGAGGGGCCGAGCGGGGTGCTTGCCACCGCGCGGCTCGACATGCGGCCCGCATGGGCGGCGAGCAAGGGCGAGGTGCGCTGGCCGGGCGGGGCGATCGCCACCGTCTATTCGGCGGATTCGCCCGAGGGGCTGCGCGGGCCGGAACATCATGCCGCCTGGTGTGACGAACTGGCGAAGTGGCGGCGCGGCGAGGCGGCGTGGGACAATCTGATGATGACGATGCGGCTGGGAAAGCAGCCGCAGGTGATGGTGACGACCACGCCGCGATCGACCGTGCTGATGCGCCGGGTGATGGCGCTGCCGGGGCTTCACCAGACGACCGGGCGGACGGGCGACAATGTTCATCTGCCGGCGGCGTTCATCGAGACGATGATGGAAAGCTATGGCGGCACCGCGCTGGGCCGGCAGGAGCTGGACGGCGAGATGATCGAGACGGTCGCGGGGGCGCTATGGTCGCGCGCGATGATCGAGGGGTGCCGGATCGTGGCGGCGCCGGTGCTGGTGCGCGTGGTGGTTGGGGTCGATCCGCCGGCGGGGGTCGGTGGCGACGCCTGCGGGATCGTCGCCGCCGGGCTGGACGCCGAGGGAGGCGGCCATGTGATCGAGGATGCCAGCGTGACCGGCGCGACGCCCGAGGGCTGGGCGCGCGCGGTGGCGGGCTGCGCCGCGCGGCATGGCGCCGACCGGGTGGTGGCGGAGGCCAACCAGGGCGGCGAGATGGTGCGATCGGTGCTTCATGCCGCGGATACGGGGCTGCCGGTCAGGCTGGTCCATGCCAGCCGCGGGAAGGTGGCGCGGGCGGAGCCGGTGGCGGCGCTGTATGAGGCGGGACGCGTGCGCCATGCGGGCGTGTTCCCGATGCTGGAGGACGAGCTGTGCGGGATGGTGGTCGGCGGCGGCTATGAGGGGCCGGGGCGATCGCCGGATCGCGCGGATGCCCTGGTCTGGGCGCTCAATGAGCTGATGCTGGGGCGGCGCGGGGCGGCGGCGGTGCGCGCGCTGTAGCGCGCCTCTGGAGCTGTTGCGGGCGCGCTGTAGCGCGCCGTCGGCTTCGACATTCGGGAGAGATGAGCATGAGATGGTTCGGCATGAGGGCCGGGCGCGAGGAATCGCGTCCGGCCTTGTCGCGGGGGGCGGGGTCGCACGGGGGGCAAAGCTTCGCACACGGGGAGTGGCCCACGGGATATGAGGCGCAGGTGCGCGCGGGGTATCTCGGCAATGCGGTGGCGCAGCGCGCGGTGCGGCTGGTGGCGGAGGCGGTGGGATCGGCGCCGCTGGACGCGAGCGATCCCGCGCTGCTGGCGTTGGTGACGGCACGCAGCGGGGGCGGGCGGCTGGCGGAAGTGGTGGCGGCGCAGGTGCTGCTGCACGGCAATGCCTTCGTCCAGGTGCTGCGCGACGAGGCCGGCAAGGTGGCGGAGCTGTATCCGCTGCGGCCCGAGCGGGTTGGCGTGGTGCTGGACGCCGGCGGCTGGGCGGCGGGCTATCGCTACACCGTGGGCGGGCGGGTGAGCGAGATTGCGCCCGACGCGGTGATCCATGTGCGCGGGTTCCACCCGCTGGACGATCATTACGGGCTGGGGTGCCTTGGCGCGGCATCGGGGGCGATCGCGGTGCACAATGCCGCTGGCCGCTGGAACAAGGCGCTGCTCGACAATGCGGCGCGGCCTTCGGGGGCGCTGGTCTATGATCCCGGCGATGGATCGGCGTTGTCGGCCGACCAGTTCCAGCGGCTGCGCGAGGAAATGGAGGCGGGCTTTGCCGGTGCGGGCAATGCCGGGCGGCCGATGCTGCTGGAAGGGGGGCTCAAGTGGCAGGCGCTGAGCCTGTCGCCGGCCGACATGGATTTCGTCGGGCTGAAATCGGCGGCGGCGCGGGAGATCGCGCTGGCCTTTGGCGTGCCGCCGATGCTGCTGGGGCTGCCCGGGGATGCGACCTACGCCAATTATCGCGAGGCCAATCGCGCATTGTGGCGGCTGACCGTGCTGCCGCTGGCGGATGCGGTGTTCGGGGCGCTGGCGGCTGGCCTGCGCGACTGGTTTGCCGAGGCGCGGATCGAGATCGATCCCGATCGCGTGCCGGCATTGGTGGAGGATCGCGAGCGGCTGTGGGCGATGGTGTCCGCGGCCGATTTCATTTCCGCCGACGAAAAGCGGCAGATGGTGGGGTGGGCGCAATGACAGGGTCTTCTGGGACTGGTTCTGTTCTGGCGCAGCTGCTGGCGCAGGGGAGCGCTGGCGGCACGGACATGGCGACGTTGCGCGCGATTGCCGAGGAGGCGGGCGAGCTGGGCGCGACGCGGGCGATGACCCGGCTGGGGCTGGCCGACGATGCGGCGTCACGTGATCTCGCCGAACTGCGCGAGCTGCTGACCGCGTGGCGCGATGCCAAGCGGAGCGCGTGGAAGGCGTTCGCCGGCTGGGCGGCGGCGCTGCTGCTGGCATTGCTGGCGGTGAAGCTGGGGTTCGGGGAGTGGGTGCGATGAGCCTGCGCATCCAGGGCTATGCCGCCTTGTTCGACCGGGTCGATCGGGCGGGCGATGTGTTTCGCAGCGGCGTCTTTGCCGATGCGGTGCCGGTGCCGCTGCTGATGCAACATCAGGGCAAGCCGGTGGGGGAGATCTGGGCGATCGGGGAGGATGCGCGCGGGCTGTGGATCGAGGCGTGCGTTGTTGATCCTGACGTGGCGCGGATGGTGCGCAGCGGGGCGCTGCGCGGGCTGTCGGTCGGGTATCGCGCGCTGGCGGCGCGGCAGGGGGCGTGGCGCGAGGTGCTGCGCGCACGCCTTGCCGAAGTGAGCCTGGTCGCTGTGCCGATGCAGGCGGCGGCGCGGGTGGAGACGATCATCGAGATCTGAAGGTGCGCGCCCGTGGTGGGTGCAGCTTCCCGGCCAAGCGCGGCCGGGGAGGGTTTTCGCGTGGGAGAAGAACATGGGTGAGATGATGGTGGCACGGCCGGTGCTGGATGGCGCGTCGGCAATTCTGGGTGCGGGCCGCGATGCGGCGTTCGGGGCGTTCGTGCGCAGCGGCGCGGTGCTGGAGATGAAGGCGTTTTCGGGGGTGACCGGCGACACCGGCGGCTATGCCGTGCCGAAGGAGCTCGACGCGGTGATCGATGCGACGCTGAAAGCCGCGTCGCCGATCCGGAGCATCGCCAATGTCGTGTCGGTCGGCAGCGCGGGCTATCGCAAGCTGGTGACGACGGGCGGCACGCCGTCGGGCTGGGCGGCCGAGACGGGCGAGCGGGGTGAGACGGCAACGCCGACGATGGTGGAGATCGCGCCGCCGATGGGCGAGCTGTTCGCCAATCCGTCGGCGACGCAGGCGATGCTGGACGACGCGCATTTCGACGTCGAGGAATGGCTGGCGGGCGAGATCGCGGCGGAATTCGCCAAGGCGGAAGGCGCGGCGTTCGTCAATGGCAACGGCATCAACCGGCCCAGGGGGTTCCTGCAGCAGGCGACGGCGGCGACCGGCGATGCGACGCGGCCGTTCGGCACGCTGCAGCATATCCTGTCGGGCGCAGCGGGCGATTTCGGCAGCAATCCGCAGGAGCGGCTGATCGACCTGGTCCAGTCGCTGCGCGCGCCGTACCGGCAGGGGGCGGTGTTCGTGATGAACGCGGCGACGCTGGCGCGCATCCGCAAGTTCAAGACCAGCGACGGCGCGTTCGTGTGGCAGCCGAGCCTGGCGGCGGGGCAGCCGGCGACGCTGCTCGGCTATCCGGTGGTCGAGGCGGAGGACATGCCCGACATGGCCGCCAACACGCTGTCGATCGCGTTCGGCAACTTCAAGGCGGGCTATCTGATCGCCGAGCGCAGCGAGACCGCGATCCTGCGCGATCCCTACACCAAGAAGCCGTTCGTCAGCTTCTACGCCACCAAGCGCGTCGGCGGCTGCGTGTCGAACAGCGAGGCGATCAAGGTGATGAAGTTCGCCGCGTCGTGATCCTTTCCCGCCCCTCCCGTTCGCGCGGGAGGGGCGTGTCGTTGCTGAGGGGGAGAGGATGATGACGGTTTCGGGGGTGTCGCCAGCCGCGATCGCCGCGGCGGTGGCGGAGGCGCGCGGCTTTCTGCGGCTGGAGGGGGAGGCGGAACAGGCGCTGCTGGAGCGGCTGGCCGCTACCGCGATCGCGCTGGCGGAGGCGTTCACCGGCACGTTGCTGGTGACGCGGACGGTGGAGGATGTGCTGCCGGCGGCGCGCGGGGGCGGGTGGCAATTGCTGGCGGCGGCGCCGGTCCGCGCGATCGGCGGCGTCATGGGACTGCCGGCGGAGGGGGCGCCGTTCGTGCTGCCCCCGGACGGCTATGCGGTCGATGTGGATGGCGCGGCGCGTGGCTGGGTGCGGGTGATCGCGCCGGGCGCGGCGGGGCGCGTGGCGGTGAGCTATACCGCGGGGCTGGCAGTGGACTGGGACGCGCTGCCGCCACCCATCGCGCAAGGCGTCGCGATGCTGATCGCGCATCTGTTCAACGATCGCGACGTCGGGCGCGCGCCGCCGGCAGCGGTGGCGGCGCTGTGGCGGCCGTATCGGCGAATGCGGCTGATGGCGGAGGCGCATCCATGAGTGGCGGCGGGAGCGATCCGGCGACGGCGTTGCAGGCGGCGCTGGTCGCCGCGGTCGGCACTGTCGTGACAACGTTCGATGCGCCGCCGGTGCGCGCGGCGCTGCCCCATGCGGTGGTCGAGGACGCCGTGCTGGCGCGCTGGGGCGGGGCGGGGATCGACGGCCGCGAGGGGCGGGTGCGGATCATGCTGCACGATGCGGGCGAGCGGCCGGTGCGGCTGCGCACGCTGGCGGCGCAGGCGGAGGCGGCGGTCGCGGCGCTGTCGGGGGCGATCGATGGCGGGTGGCGCGTGGTGGCGCTGCGGCTGGTGCGAACGCGCATCGTGAAAAGTGGCGGGGGAGACCGCTGGACCGCGACGGGCGAGTTCGCGGTGAAACTGTATCGGGAGAGGTGAGATGGCGGTGGAGAAAGGTTCGGCCTTCCTGCTGAAGGTGGGCGATGGCGCGGCGACGCCGGCATTCGCGACGGTGGCCGGGATGCGCACCACGCAGCTGAGCATCAATGGCGAGGCGGTGGTGGTGACCAACAAGGGGTCGGGCGGGTGGCGCGACCTGTTGTCGGGCGCGGGCGTGCGCAGCGTCAGCGTGTCGGCGGCAGGGGTGTTCACCGGATCGGCGGCGGAAACGCGGGTGAAGACCAATGCGCTGGCGGGGACGATCGACGATTACCGGCTGAGTTTCGAAAGCGGCGAGACGCTGACCGGCCGGTTCCTGGTGACTCGGCTGGACTATGCCGGCGATTTCAACGGCGAGCGCAGCTACACGGTGAACCTCGAAAGCTCCGGCCCGGTGGTGGCGGCATGAGCGGGGCGAACGCGCAGCGCGGCGAGGCGAGCCTGCGCGTCGCGGGCGAGGCGCTGGTGCTTCGGCCGAGCTTTGCCGCGCTGGTCGCGGCGGAGGCGGAGCTGGGGCCGCTGTTTGCGCTGGTCGAGCGGGCCGCCGAGGGGCGGCTGGCGCTGGGCGAGATCGTCGGGCTGTTCTGGCATTGCCTTCGCGATCGGCCGGCGGCGCTGACGCGCGACATGCTGGGCGAGGCGGTGGCGGCGCAGGGGCTGACCGCGGCGATGGCGCCGCTGAAGGTGCTGATCGGGCAGATACTGGCGGGGCGATGAGATCCGCCACGGCCGCGCCCCGGCCGGGGGACAGCTTTGCCGAGGCGGCGGTGCGGCTGGCGGGGCTGTCGGGCGTGCTGTTCGGCTGGTCTCCGCACGCGTTCTGGGGCGCGACGCCAGCCGAGCTCGCCGCGCTGGTGCGGGTGCTGGGCGGGGCTGACGGGGCAGGCGAGGCAGGGCCGCCCGATGCGGCGATGATCGCCGCGCTGAAAAGGGCATTTCCGGATGGATGAGGATTGGGATCGGATGGTCGTCGGCGTGCGCGCCGACGCCAGTGGCTTTGCACGCGACGTGGCGGAGATGCGCGCCGCGCTGGAAGGGCCGCTGGCCGCAGGTGCGGACCGCGCCGGGCGGGCGATCGAGACGACGCTGGCGCGCGCGGTGCGGACGGGCAAGCTGGGGTTCGAGGACCTGAAGACCGTCGCGGTGGCGGCGATGGGCGAGATCGCGGCCAATGCGCTGCGTGCCGGGATCGGCAGCGTGTTCGGCAGCGTGGCGGGCGGGAGCGGGGGTGCGCCGGGCGGCGGGCTGGCGAGCGTGCTGCTTGCCGCGCTGGGCGCGCCGGGACGGGCGACGGGCGGGCCGGTGTCGCCCGGGCGGCCCTTCTGGGTCGGCGAGCGGGGGCCGGAATTGTTCGTGCCGACCGCGGCGGGATCGGTGCTGCCGACGCCCGGGCCAGCCGGCGGGGGCGGGCGCGACGTGCGGGTGAGCATCGCGATCAACGCCGCGCCCGAGGCGGCGCCGGCCGCGCTGGCACGATCGAGCCGGCAGGTGGCGCGTGCGGTGAAGGCCGCGCTGGCGGATCTGGAGGACTGACATGGCGCATTGCCTGGTGGCCGAGCGGCGGCCGCATCATGCCGCGGACGTGATCACGCGGTTCGACCCGACATTCTGGACGATCAACTTCCCGCGGCCGATGATGGCGGCGGTGACGACGACCGCGCCCGACGCGCTGCGGGTCGATTGCGCCTTTTACCGGCGCGACGATCTGGCGGGGCTGATCTGGGAGGCGGAGGATCGCCACGATCACCCTTTGCTGGCCTATGATACCGAACGCGATTTTCGCGCATGCCGATTGTCGTTCCGCTGGCGATCGGGCGGGGTGCGGCCGCTGGACGCGGTCCACGGCCCGGTGCTGACGATCGAGGGGCGCGATGCGGCGGGCGTGGCGCGCGCCTGGTATGTGCGGCTGTGGAATTATGCGGTGGGGACGCCGGGGGACGCGGTCGTCGCGATCGATTTCGCCGACCTGACCGGCGGGTTCGACCTGCCGACCGATGCCGATCCGGTATGGGCGGGGGATGTCGACCGGCTGTTCATCTCGCTCGTCGCGCCGGGCTATGACGCGAGCGACGCGATGCTGGACGCGCCGGCCGAGGGCTGGGCGGAACTGAGCGCGATCCGTTGCGAGGGCGCGGGATCGGTGATCGGGATCGGCGATGCGGTGCTGCCCGAGCATGGGCTGCGCATCGCGAGCGGCTATGACGACAGCTATCACCTGACGCCGGCGCGGCTGCTGCGCAATGTGCTCCACCTCGGCTATCGCGGTGCAATCATCCATTATGTCGGGATGAGCCATTATTTTCGGCTCGACGCCGACATGATGGTGACCGGCGGGGTGAATGCGCCGTGCGCGGCGTGGCACCGATCCTTTGCGCAAGCGGCGGCGGCGCTTGGCCAGGACGTGATCTGGTCGCTGTCATACGAATTGTTCGATGCGCATTGCCCGGCGGACTGGAAGCAACGTGACGCCGATGGCGCGCCGGCGCTGACCGGGTGGGAGCCGCCGTCGACCCTGCTGTCACCCGCCCATGCGGGGGCGATGGCGTATCTCCAGCGGATCGCCTGCGCCTTTGTGGCGATCGGGGTGGAGGCGGGGCTGGCGCCGCGGTTCCAGGTGGGGGAGCCATGGTGGTGGGTGCGGGCGGACGGGCGGCCGTGCCTGTATGATGAAGCCGCGGTGGCGCTGTTCGCGCCGGTGGCGATCCCCAGCGTGGCGGCGCCGCTGACGGCAGCGCAATGCCTGACGCTGGACCAAGCGGGGGCGGTGCTGGCCGGCTCCACCGCGGCGCTGTGCGCGGCCGTGGCGGCGGCGCATCCCGGGTGCGAGACGCATCTGCTGGCCTATCTGCCGACCGTGCTGGACCGCGCGGCGCCAGAGGCGAAGCGGATGAACCTGCCGATCGGCTGGGCGAGCCCGGCGTTCGATGTGCTTCAGCTGGAGGATTATGACTGGGTGACGGCGGGCGATGTCGCCTCGACCCGCGAGGGCGTGGCGCTGGCGAGCGCGCGGCTCGGCTATCCGGCGGCGCGGCAGGATTATCTCGCCGGCTTCGTGCTGCGGCCCGAGGACAAGGCGCAATGGGCGCCGATCGAGGCGGCGGCCGCAGTGGCGCGCGGGCGGGGCGTGCGCGGCGTGCATGTCTGGGCGCTGCCGCAGGTGATGCGCGACGGCTTCGTTCATTGGGATGCGCCGGGCGCGCGACACGGGGAGGACGGGGTGCAGGACTTTGACGATGTGCTGTTTCCGCTGGCGCTTGGCGCGGAGGCGGAGGTGACGCCGGAGTTCTCGACGGCGGTGGTGACGAGCGCGGGTGGGCGGGAAAGCCGCAATGCGAGCTGGGCGGGGGCGCGCACCCGCTATGACGTTGGGCCGGGGGTGCGCAGCGAAGCGGATATCGCGGCGCTGCTGGAATTCTTCCGCGCGCGGATCGGGCCGGCGCGGGGGTTCCGGTTGCGCGATCCGTTCGATTTCGCGGCGTCCGAGGTGGTGATCGGCACGGGCGATGGGGTGACGCGCGGCTTTGCGCTGGTGAAGCGGTACGGCGAGGCGGGCGATGCTCCTGCGCGGCGTATCACGCGGCCGGTGCCGGGATCGGTGCGGGTGATGCTTGACGGGGTGGAGACGCAGGGGTTCACGGTCGAGCCCGGCGGGGTGGTGATGCTGGACGAGGCGCCCGCGGCGGGGGTCACGGTGCGGGCGAGCTTCGCCTTCGACGTGCCGGTGCGCTTTGCCGACGACCGGCTGAGCGTGACGCGCGCGACGTTCCTGGCGGGGGCGGCGCCGGCCGTGCCGCTGATCGAGGTGCATGAGGCATGAGCGATCGGCTGACCACCCTTGCCATGCTGTGGACGCTGGAGCGGCGCGACGGCGTGACGATCGGGCTGACCGATCACGACCGCGACCTCGTCATAGAGGGGCGGCGCTATCACGCGGCACCCGGCATGATCCCGGCGGCGATCCGGCGCAGCGATGGGCTTGATGCCGCGATCAGCGAGACGGAGGGCGCGCTGAGCAGCGCGGCGATCGCGGCGGATGACCTGATCGCCGGCCGCTGGGACGCAGCGCGGATCACGGTGGCGATCGTCGACTGGGCGCGCGGCGGGGCGCCGCTGGTGCTGAACAGCGGAACGATCGGCGCGGTAGAATTGGAGGTCGATGCGGCCGGCGGGGGCGCGTTTCGGGTCGAGCTTCACGGGCCGGCCGCTGCGCTCGACCGCGCGGTGGCGGAGGAGACGAGCGCGACGTGCCGCGCCAGCCTGGGCGATCGCCGATGCCGGGTGGCGATGGCCGGGCGGCGGCGGTTCGCGCGGGTGCGCGCGGTCGAGGGGGCGAGCGTGATGCTCGATCAGCGCGAACCGGTGGCCGATGCTTATGGCGGGGGCACGTTGCGCTGGATCGGCGGCGCCGCGTGCGGGCTGGAGCAGGCGATCCTGCAATCGGACGACGAAAGGGTGACATTGTCCGCCGAAGCGGCGGTTGGGGCGGCGCCGGGTCTGTTGGTGCTGCTGCGCGAGGGGTGCGACAAGACGGTTGCGACGTGCGTGGCGCGGTTCGGCAATATCGTGAACTTTCGCGGGGAGCCGTACCTGCCCGGCATGGACCTGTTGACGCGCTACCCCGGCGCATGACCCGGGGAGAGCGCGTCGCGGCGGCGGCGCGGGCGCTGATCGGCGTACCCTTTCGGCTGCATGGTCGTGATCCGGCGATCGGGCTGGACTGCGTCGGCGTGGTGGCCGCAGCGCTGCGGGGCGCGGGGCACATCGGCCCGATGCCGGAGGGCTATGCGATCCGTTGTGGCAATGCGCAGGGCTACGCCGATTGCTGGCAGGGCCTCGCGCCGGCGGGGGGCGGGCAAGCCGGCGACATCCTGTTGTGCCGGGTGGCCGCGATGCACCTGCATCTAGCGGTGCGCACGCGGGAGGGGATCATCCATGCCGATGTCGGGCTGGGCCGGGTGGTGGCGCGACCGGGCGCGCCACCCTGGCCGATCGAGGCGGCGTGGCAATTGGGGGAAGGTTGATGGCGACTTTGGTGCTGACGACTGTCGGCGGGCTTGCCGGAGGGCCGATCGGGGCGGCGCTGGGCGGCATGCTGGGCCAGGCGGTGGACCGCAATGTGCTGTTCCGGCCCAAGGGGCGACATGGGCCGCGCCTCAACGATCTGGCGGTGCAGACGTCGCGCTATGGCCAACCGATCCCGCGCCTGTTCGGGCGGATGCGCGTCGCGGGCCACGTGATCTGGGCGACCGACCTGGTGGAGCGGCGCGAGCGGCAGGGCGGGGGCAAGGGGCAGCCGGCGATGACGCGCTACGCCTATTCGGCGAGCATCGCGGTGGCATTGTCGGCGCGGGCGATCCGCGGCGTGGGGCGGATCTGGGCCGATGGCAACCTGTTGCGCGGAGCGGCGGGGGACTGGAAAGTGCCGGTGCAATTTCGCCTGCACCTGGGCAGCGAGGATCAGGCGGCCGACCCGCTGATCGCGAGCGCCGAGGGTGGCGAAAATGCGCCGGCCCATCGCGGCATCGCTTATGCCGTATTCGAGGATTTGCCGCTGGAGGCGTTCGGCAATCGCATCCCGTCGCTGACGTTCGAGGTGATTGCCGATGATGCGCCGGTACCCGCCGCTACGATCGCGCAGGCACTGGCGCCCGCGGTGATCGCGAGCGTGCCGGGCGACGAGGCGGCGATGCTGCCGATCGATGGCTTTTCCGCTTACGGTGACATTGTCCGGTCGGTGATCGAGACGCTGGCGGAAGTGGCGGGCGCCTGGTTTGTTCCGATCGGTGACCGGGTGGCGATGCGCGGTGACCCCGCGCCGGCGCGGATGCTGGCGGGGGGAGCGGGGCAGCGGCGGATCGCGCCGCCTGCACGCGCGCCGCATGCCATGACGGTCAGCCATTATGATCCGGCGCGTGATTGGCAGGCGGGGGTGCAGCGCGCGGTTCGTCCTGGCGCGCTTGGGGCGGCGATGTCGATTGACCTTGCTGCGGCGCTGCCGGCGGAGCGCGCGCGGGCGGTGGCAGAGACGATGCTGGCGCGCACCTCCAGCGCGCGCGCCACGCGGCGGATCGTCACGGACATCGCGACGGTCGACGTGTTGCCGGGAAGCGTGGTGTCGCTGTCCGGCGAGGCGGGGGCGTGGCGTGTGCGATCGGTGGAGATCGAGCGATTTGCCGTGACGATCGAGCTGGTGGCCTTGCCGCCGCCGGTGGTTGCGCTGCCGGCCGCGTCCGGGCGGGTGCTTCGCCAGGTGGATGTGCCGGCGGGGCAGACGATCGTGCACGTCGCGGAACTGCCCGCCATGATGGGGGAGGGCGCCGGTCCGACGATCGCCGTCGTCGCGGCGGGCAGCACGCCGCATTGGCGACGCGCGATGATCCATCACAGCATCGACGATGGCGCGAGCTGGACGGCGGCGGGGGCAACGCCGGCCGCCGGAACCATCGGCACGACCGTGGCCGCAGCATCGGCCGCGCCCGCCACGCTGGTCGATCGCCGCACCGTGATCGAGGTATCGTTGGCGCATGACGGCATGATGCTGACGAGTATGGACGCGGCAGGGCTGGATCGCGGCGGGAACCTGGCGCTGGTCGGTGACGAGTTGCTGCAATTCGGAAGCGTCGAGCAGGTCGGGGCGTGTCGCTGGCGGCTCTCCGATCTGTGGCGCGGACGGTTCGGGACGACGCCGGCCTTGCTGGCACCCGGGGATCGCTTCGTGATCCTGGAGCGGGAAGCGATGCTGCGGATCCTTCCTCTCACGGGCGCCGGTGGAACCGTGCGCGTCATGGCGCGGGGGGTCGGGGATGAGCAAGGTGTGGAGGCCGCGGTGCGGCTGACCGGCGCTGCGAGTCTTCCGCTGGCGCCGGTGCATCTGTCGGCGGACATCCGCGAGGGGGTGCTCGCCCTGCGCTGGCGCCGCCGCAGCCGCGTCGATTGGTGGTGGCGCGACCATGTCGACGTGCCGCTTGGCGAAGAGCGCGAGGCCTATGAGGTTACCGTCACCACTGCGATCGCCAGCCACATTGTCGTGACGGCGGTTCCGTACGTGACGGTGCCGCTGAGCGCGCTGAACGGCGCGCCGCTGCGGGCCGCGGTGCGGCAGATCGGCAGCCTCGGCGCATCCTCGCCCGCAACGCTGACCCTGGGAGATGATGAATGATGGTGAACACCACGGCGCGCTGGGCGCTGCCGCTGCTGCATGCCGGACAGGCGCAGAAGGAACTCGACCACAATGAAGCGCTGGCGCTGATCGATCTTGCCCTTCACGCCTGCGTCGAGGCGATCGGGGTCGATGTGCCGCCGAGCGCGCCGGTGGACGGGCAATGCTGGATCGTCGGGGCGGAACCTGTCGGCGACTGGGCGGGACAGGCGCTGGCGCTGGCGGGATGGACGGCGGGCGGCTGGCGCTTCGTTGGCCCGCGCGACGGCATGGCGGTGGCGTGCCGCGAGGGCGGGGTGATCGCGCGCTTTGGAAACGGTGAATGGGTGGCCGGGGCAGTGCACACAACCGGTGTTTTCGTCGGCGGAACCCGCGTGCTCACGACGCAACAGCCCGCCATCGCCGACGCAACCAACGGAACTAACGTCGATTCCGCCGCCCGGGCCACGCTTTCCCTTGTTCTGGAGGCGCTTCGGGCGCACGGTTTGATCGCCCGCTGAGGGTGTGGCAAACCCGCAACAGTCGCTTCTTTTTGTCGTCTTGCGTGGAAACTATCCCTTCTTTACTGAGTTAGCGCTGTCCGTAGTGACACCATGGAAAGGGGAATATTATGCGGAAGCTTGCCGTAGTTCTGGCATTCGCTTCTACCGCACTCGCCTCGCCTGCACTTGCCCGCGACAACGCGTGGTACGTAGGCGCCGAGTTCGGTGGGATGATCGTCGAGGACATCGAGTACGACATCACCGCCGCCACCAGCGGCACCGGCACCGTCGATAGCAAGTACGGCTATGACGTCGGTGGCGTGACCGGTTACGACTTTGGCAGCTTCCGCTTGGAAGCCGAAGTCGCCTACAAGTCGGCTGTGGTTGACGGCTATTCGTCGACCGTCGGTACGCCGGTTCTCGGCGCCGCTGGGCCGGGTATCGCGGCTCCGGGCACCTATGACTATGCTGGCGGCCGTAGCTCGGCGCTGAGCTTCATGGTCAACGGCCTGCTCGATTTCGGCGACGACGACAGCATTCAGGGCTTCATCGGCGGCGGTGTCGGCGTGGCGCGAGTCAAGTCGCGTATCGCGCTGAACCAGCGTGGCAGCTTCCTCGATGACTCCGACACCGTGTTCGCATGGCAGGGCATCGCGGGCGTTCGCGCACCGCTGACCGACAACCTCGATGCAACGCTGAAGTATCGCTTCTTCAACGCCAGCAACGTGAAGCTGGTCGACGTGGCGAACCGTGGCTTTGACGGTCGTTTCCGGTCGCACAGCATCCTGGGTGGCCTGACCTACAACTTCGGCGAGCCGGTTGCACCGCCGCCGCCGCCGCCGCCGCCGCCTCCCCCGCCGCCGCCGCCGCCGCCGCCGCCGCCGGAAGTGGTGTGCTCGCCGGGTCCGTTCATTGTCTTCTTCGAGTGGGACAAGTCGGACATCACGCCTGAGGCAGCGTCGATCCTCGACAACGCCGTGACCCAGTACCAGACCTGCGGCAACGCCCAGGTGATGGTCGCCGGTTACACCGACCGTTCGGGTTCGGCACAGTACAACGTCGGTCTGTCGCAGCGTCGCGCAGACTCGGTGAAGTCGTACCTCGAGTCGAAGTCGATCCCGGGTGGCGTCATCACCACCGAGGCGTTCGGTGAGAGCAACCCGCGCGTGCCGACCGCAGACGGCGTCCGCGAGGTTCAGAACCGTCGCGTGGAGGTTACCTACGGCCCCGGCGCGGGCATGTAAGACCTTCGTCGTCAGACGAAAAAAGAGGGAGGGGTCGGCATTGCCGGCCCCTCTTTTTCTGTGCGGCACCGCTTGGTGAAGGCGCAGCAGCGTTCTTTCCGCTGCGGCGGGGTCCGCATGATCCTGGATGCCGTTGAGCGGTCGCGGCTCAGCGCAGCTTTACAGTTCCTGCGGGCGGTGCGTCCGCCATTCCACCCACCAGCGCAACGAGGCGCAGAGCTCATCTGCTTGCAAGGTGCGGAAAGCGCGACGCCATACGGCAGGGCGCTGAGGCTGGCCACGACGACGCGGCTTGGTTCAGGCAGCTCGCATGGCGCATAAGGCGGCGCCGGGTGTGGAGGCCGCCGGAGCAGCGTTGGCCCGGGTTCAGCCGCTCAGGGAGCAGCCAAGCAGGGTGTCAGTCTAGGTCCCGGGCGACGCGGGTGATGTGGCCCATTTTGCGGCCCGGGCGAACCTCGCGCTTGCCATAGAGATGCAGGTGGGCGCCGGGCTCTGCCAGCACATCCGCCCAGCAATCCACGTCGGCGCCGATCAGGTTTTGCATCACCGCTTCACGGCCGGTGAGTGCGACACTGCCCAGCGGCAGTCCGAGGATCGCGCGAACGTGGTTCTCGAACTGCGATGTCTCCGCGCCCTCGATCGTCCAGTGGCCGGAATTGTGCACGCGCGGCGCCATTTCGTTGAACACAGGGCCATCGGGCGTCGCGAAGAACTCGCACGTCAGGACCCCGACATGCCCCAGCGCATCGGCAACGCGCCCGGTGAGCGCCGCGGCCTCCGTCCACAGTGCGGCGATCTCCGCCGGTGCGGGAACGGTCGAGCGCGACAGGATGCCGTCGACATGCTGATTCCATGCCGGCGGATAGCTCACCATCGATCCGTCATGGCCGCGCACCAGGATGATCGAGAATTCATGGGTAAACGGAACAAAGGCTTCGAGCACGGCCGGACCACCAACCGCCTCCCACGCGGCGTCGGCATCGGCGCGATCCATGATCCGTGCCTGGCCCTTGCCGTCATAGCCCATGCGCGTCGTCTTGAGGATCGCGGGGACTCCGATCTCCTCGATGGCGGTTTCCAGCGCCGCGCGATTGTCGACCGCGGCCCAGCGCGCCGGGCGACCACCGAGCTTCTCGACAAAGCTTTTTTCCGCAGCGCGATCCTGCGCCACGCGCAGGCTGGCGGAGGAGGGGTGGACCGGCACGTGATCGGCCAGCCATTCGACGGGCTCGGCGGCGATATTCTCGAATTCGTAGGTGACCACATCGCATTGGGCGGCAAAGTCCGCGAGGACGATGCGGTTGTGATAGTCGGCGCGGGTCAGCGACGATGCCGTCTGCGCCGCGACGCTTTCGCGGTCAGGGGCCAGCACATGGGTGCGATAGCCCAGCTGCGCCGCGGCTGCGGCGATCATGCGCCCCAATTGTCCGCCGCCGAGGATCCCGATGGTCGAGCCTGGAGGCAGCGGTGTCATTGGGGCAGCTCCGCGACATTGTCGGTCTGGGTCGATCGCCATGCCTTCAGCCGCTCTTCCAGTGCCGGGTCAGCGAGGGCGAGGATGGCGGCGGCGAGAAGCGCGGCGTTGATCGCGCCGGCCTTGCCGATCGCCAGCGTCCCCACAGGGATGCCACCGGGCATTTGGACGATCGACAGGAGGCTATCCATGCCCTTCAGCGCGTGCGATTCCACCGGCACGCCAAGCACCGGCAAATGCGTCATCGCCGCGGCCATGCCGGGCAGGTGCGCCGCCCCGCCAGCACCCGCGATCAGCACCTTCAGCCCGCGATCGGCAGCCCCGGTGGCGTAATCATACAGCCGCTGTGGGGTACGATGGGCCGACACAACGCGGGTTTCGTGGGGGATCTCCAGCACGGCGAGAATGTCGGCCGCGTGCCGCATTGTCTCCCAGTCAGAGGTGGAGCCCATGATGATGCCAACGTGCGCCATTGGCGGCGGTTAGCGAGCGTGGCGCGGCAGGGCAACAGCGAGTGTGCGCAGTGCCGCCCTCAACGGTCCCGATGGAAGATCGGATGGACCGCGATGGCGCGTTCCACGTCGCGATCGACGACCCGCGCGGTGGCGCGCTGGATCAGGCGCTGCGCGCTGCGCCACGGCCGTAGTTCGCCGTGCCGCTGGCGGTCGCCGCGCAGCAGCCGGCTGCCCCAGCCGTTCACCGCGGGTATCGTGGCCGCCGCATCCGCGCCGGACAGGACGAGCGACGGGAACGGAAGCGCGATGGCGGGCGAGGCGAAGGGCTGGGATTCTTCGGCGCCTTCGGCGGGCGGATCGAACAGCAAGGCGCCGGCGATCCGTGAGACATAGCTCGCCGGGGAGAGGCGCGCCCACCAGGACGCCGCATGGCAGCCGAGTCCCTCGGCGACCAGCAGCACGGTGCGATCGGCGCGCATCACCGCCGCGTCGAGCTGCGCCGCCCACAGGCTGCGGCGTTCACCGTCGTGAAGGACGACGTGATCATCACCCTTCACCGGCCAGCGCATCCGCGTGTTCCACGCCGGATCGGCGCGCCCGGCAGCAGCGATCGTGATGATCGACCAATGGTTTGGCATGACGGCCGTCGAAATCGACATGGCGTCCACTCCATCCTGTTCGCGGCGCGACTATCCCTGATTCGCGGGCTCGCGGCAATCCTGCGGCATTCGCGCAGGGCTGTACCGGTGACGGCGGCGTCCGTCGGTCGGCCAGCGGAAGGCGAGGCGGGTCACGCCGTCAGCGGTTCCATCGGGATGAAAACGCCGCTCGACGATGATCCCGTCGCCGGCGTGGTCGATCGCGATCACGGTGCTGCAACGGGTGCCATAGACGGCATCGCGGATGAAGACCGGCCGCTCTCCCTCAGGGGCGGGCGTCTCATCCACCAGCAGGTCGAGCAGGTGGCCGATCGGCTGCGGTGCTCTAAGCCATGTGTCGAGCGCCATCGTCACCGCCCGGGTGCGCAACGACGGCGGATCGAGCGGCCCGTTGGAGATGCCGTGCACCCCGGATGAGAGAACATGGCGGAGCGGGCGCGGCTGATTGGTCCGATAATCGGCGACGGGTCCGATCGTGATCAGGCTGAACCCGCCATAGGCGTCCAGCCGGTCATCGTCAGGCAGCGCCCCGCAGCGCAGATAGTCCGCAACCAGCGCGCCGCGCGATGGCGCGCCGTCGCCGCGGGGGTGGCCGGCGACATTGGTCACCACTGCGAACCGCCCCGCCTCCGACACCCCGATCCAGCTGCCGCCGGAGAGCAGATCCCGCCCTGCGAGCACGTCATGGGCATCGGTCCAGCGATCGAGCGGGGCGGAGGGGCGCGCGTGGAATTCATCGCGATTGGCGGCGACAACCAGGCGCCAGTCGGGATGCGCGCGATGTGCCAGCGCCACGACGCACATCAGCGCGCGCGCCCGATGCCGGCCGATGCGGCGAGCGTCGGACCTCGGCAGCTCATCCGACAAACGCCCGGTCACGCAGGCCACGCCAGACTCGCAGCGCCTGCAGGGTTTCGGCGACGTCATGGACGCGGAGCACCTGAACCCCCGCCTCCGCACCCTTGAGCGCCAGCGCCACCGAGCCGCCAAGCCGCTCCCCGACCGGCGCCTCGTTCGACAATGCCCCGATCAGCCGCTTGCGGCTGGCGCCGAGCATGATGGCGCAGCCCAGCCCGTGGAACATCGCCAGCGCATTGATGAGCGCGAGATTGTCCTGCAGCGACTTGCCGAAGCCGATGCCCGGGTCGACGATGATCCGCGAGCGGTCGACCCCGGCCGCGACGAGCGCCTCGATCCGCGCGTCCAGCCAGTCGAACACCTCCACCGCGACATCGCGGTAGATGGTCGTTCCGTGGCCGCCCTTTTCCGGGTCGGGCGAGTGCATCACGATCACCGGGCAGCCGGCACGCGCGACGACGTCGACCGCGCGCTTGTCCCATAGCAATGCGGAGACGTCGTTCACGATCGCCGCACCGGCAGCCAGCGCGCGCTCCATGACAAGTGCCTTGCGCGTGTCGATGGAGACGAGCGCGCCGGCCCGCGCCAGCCGCTCGATCACGGGAACGACGCGCGCTGCCTCGTCCTCCTCCCATACGGCGGCAGCGCCGGGGCGGGTCGATTCGCCGCCGACGTCGATCAGCGCCGCGCCGGCGCTTGCCATGTCCATGCCGGCCGATGCCGCGGCAGCGGGATCATCGCGATGCGTGCCGCCGTCGGAGAAGCTGTCGGGCGTGACGTTGAGGATGGCGGCCAGCACCGGCTGGTCGAAGCGCAACGTGCGTTCGCCAAGGGCGAGCGGGGGGCGCGGCGCAACGAAGCGGGCGTGCAGCATCGCCGCGCGGGCGCCGAGCGTGGCGATCTCCGCGACCGGGGCGATCCGCTTGGCCCCGCTTTCCTTCACCTCATAAGCGGCGAACCACTGCATGCCGCCGGCAAGTCGCGCCACCGCGCCATCATCATAGGCGAAGGGCGCGTCGACAAATTGTACCGGACGAAGGTGCATGAACCGCTTTCACAGAAGGAGCGCCTTTTGTGCGGCAGCGATCGACAGGGGGCAAGCATCCCGCCAGCGCGAGGCTGACGCGGCGGCCGTTGCGGAGCCTGTCGCGTCGCCGGGCAACTGCCCCGCGGCGACAGGCTCAGCGGTGCTTACACCTGGGTGGCGAGCAGGTACGTCTGCCGCAGGGCGTCGATCGGCTTGAGCGCGCCCTCGACCTCGTAGTGCCAGAAGCTCCAGCCGTTGCAGGTTGGTGCCCCCTGAAGCGTCGCACCGAGCTTGTGGATCGAGCCGCTGGCGCCGCAGTCGCTGGCGAGGCTGCCGTCGGCGCATACGGTGGCGCGGAAGCGGCGCTTGGCGTCCACCACGATGCTGCCGGCGGGTAGATAGCTGTTTTCCACCAGCACGCCGAAGGCGACCTTGGGCTGCTGCTTGGGGCTCTGCATCGTGCGCAGCGCCGATTCGTCGAGCGGCAGCGCGGCGTCGATACGCGCCTGCGCCGCATCGATGTACACGCCCTCGCGCTCGATGCCGATCCAGCGGCGGCCAAGACGCTTGGCAACCGCGCCCGTCGTGCCGGTGCCGAAGAACGGATCGAGCACCACGTCGCCCGGCTTGGTGCAGGCGAGCAGCACGCGATAGAGCAGCGCCTCGGGCTTTTGCGTCGGGTGCACCTTGTGCCCGTCGGCGCCCTTCAGCCGTTCCTGACCGCCACAGATCGGGAATTCCCAGTCCGAGCGCATCTGGATCTCGTCGTTCAACGTCTTCATCGAACGATAGTTGAAGGTGTATTTCGCCTTCTCGCCCTTCGACGCCCAGATCAGCGTCTCGTGCGCGTTGGTGAACCGGGTGCCGCGGAAATTGGGCATCGGGTTGTTCTTGCGCCACACGATGTCGTTGAGGATCCAGAAGCCCAGATCCTGCACCGCCACGCCGACGCGGAAGATGTTGTGATAGCTGCCGATCACCCAGATCGTGCCATTGTCCTTCAGGATCCGGTTCGCCTCCGTAAGCCAGGCGCGCGTGAACGCGTCATAAGCGGCAAAGGTATCGAACTTGTCCCAATCGTCGGTGACGGCATCGACATGGCTGCCGTCCGGACGAAACAGCTCACCCCCGAGCTGCAGATTGTACGGCGGGTCGGCGAAGATCATGTCCACCGACTTGGCCGGCAGCGCGCGCATCTGCGCGATGCAGTCACCGATCAGAATCCGGTCGAGCGGCAGGGCGGCCGGATCGGCCGCCACCTTCGTCGACACCTTCGCCGGGGCGCGACGCACGCGCGTTTTCTCGATGACACTCATGCGGTTCCCCCTTTTCGCACGCGACCGTCGCCGCGCGGTGGACTCCCCGTCAAGCGATGATTGGTTAACGATAAAAGCTGCAAAGCCGTTAACATGGCGGAACATTCCGCGCCCGAACCCAGATGTTGAGTCAACCGCGGCGGCAGGACTCAAGCAATGGGGTGTGGCGCAAAAGACTCAGAGCGGAAGAACCGTTTGCGCCACCGGCGCGAAGCTGCGGCGATGGGCCGTGTTCCACCAAGGCGCGGCGGTGGGTGGCGCAGCCATACCCCTTGTTAGAGGCCCAATTGTAATGCGGATATGATTCGTGATGCCGAATCATGATCGTGTCGCGCGTGTGCTTCGCGACGATCGAGGCCGCGGCGATCGAGCGGCTGAGCGCGTCGCCCCCCACGATGGGGGTGGCGGCATAGCCCCAGCGCGGCAGGCGGTTGCCGTCGACCAGCACGTGACCCGGCGCGCAGCCGAGCGTGGCGGCGAGTTGATCGACCGCCACGGTCATCGCCTTCATCGTCGCCCAATAGATGTTGAGCGTGTCGATCTCCTCCGCCTCGACGATGCCGACGCCGACGATCGCGCAATCCAGCAGCCGGCCGCACAGCCGGGCGCGCTCGGTGGCGGAGAGTTTCTTCGAATCGTCGATGCCTCGCGGCACGCCACGCTCCGGCAGGATCACCGCCGCCGCCACCACGGGCCCGGCGAGTGGCCCGCGCCCGGCCTCGTCCACGCCAGCGACTGGCGCGAGATACAGGCGTTCGTGCTTCATTCCGGGCATTGCGAGGGGACACGCTTTCTCTGACAGGATCGGGTGCGGCTCTAGCAAAAGCGGCGCGCCAGCCGAAGCGCGGATCGTCGCCCTTTCGCCTCGGGTGATCTGTTGCGGAACCGCATCGACACTGCGACGGTATTGATCCTGATTTGCCCGTTTGAGGAGTTATCGTGATCTCGCGCAGCCTGTTCGTCGCGGCCCTGCTGGCCGCCACCGCCTGTTCCGCAGAGCCGCAGGCCGGCAATGCGGCGAGCGATTCCACCGCGGCCACCGCCGGCAAGCCGTTTGTCGAGACGGTCGTCGCCGATTTCGATGCGCCCTGGGCGATGACGTTCCTGCCCGACGGCCGGATGCTGGTGACGGAAAAGGACGGGCGGCTTCTGCTGGTCTCCGCCGACGGCAAGGCGCGCCAGACGATCGCCACGCTGACGGTCGATTCGGCCGGCCAGGGCGGGTTGATGGATGTCGTGCTGGCGCCCGATTTCGCGCAGTCGAAGCGTGTGTACCTCAGCTGGTCGACGACGGGTGCGGGCGGCAAGGGCGTGGTGCTGGCGCGCGGCGTGCTCGATGAAGCGAACCCTGGCGCGGCCAAGCTGAGCCAGATCCAGGAGATCTTCCGCGCGACGCCGTTCGTCGAGGGCAATGGCCATTATTCCGGTCGCATCGCCTTCTCGCCCGACGGCCAGTATCTGTTCTTCACCAATGGCGAGCGGCAGAAGTTCGATCCCGCACAGGATCCCAAGGCGACGCTTGGCAAGGTGCTTCGCCTCACCCCCGACGGGAAGCCGGCGGCGGGCAACCCGCTGGCGGCAAAGGGCTTCCACCCCGCGGTGTGGAGCTATGGCCATCGCAACCTGCTCGGCATCGCCTTCGACGCGCAGGGCAATCTGTGGGAGCAGGAGATGGGGCCGAAGGGCGGCGACGAGCTGAACCTCGTCCTGCCGGGCCGCAACTATGGCTATCCCAAGGTGTCGAACGGCGACCATTATGACGGGCGGCCGATCCCTGATCACGCGCCCGGCGACGGCTTCGAGGCGCCCAAGGTGTCGTGGACCCCGGTGATCTCGCCCGGCGGCCTGATGATCTATTCGGGCAACCTGTTCCCGCAATGGAAGGGCGACGCGTTCATCGGCGGGCTGTCATCCAAGGCGCTGGTGCGCGTCGATTTGGATGGCACCAATGCGCGCAAGGGCGATCAATGGGACATGGGTGCCCGCATCCGAGAAGTGGAGCAGGGCCCGGACGGCGCAATCTACGTGCTGGAGGATGGCGCGCAGGGGTCGCAGGGCCGGATGCTGCGGCTCACCCCCGCGCGATAAGGTAGTTCATCCGTGCCGAGGCGATCGGCTTGGCCCGGCTTTCCTGCCAGGCGATCGCCTCCACATTGGCGATACGATTGCCCAGCCGGGTGACCGTGCCAGCGGCATAGGTCAGCCGCTCTCGCCCGCCGCGCATGAAATCGATCGTGACGTTGATCGGCTTCACGCGCCGGTTGCCGTCCGCGCCATCCTCGCCCGCCATCTGGTGGCGCAGCGCGGCCAGCGCCGCCATTTCGATGAGGCCGGTGATCGCGCCACCCTGGACGAAGCCGGGGCGCCCGATCACTGCGGGCCCGAACGGCATGGCGAGGACGGGGAGGCCATCTTCCCATTCCAGCGTCGCGCCGAGCAGATCGGCATAGGGTGGCAACTTCATGCGCCCTCTCCCAGGAACATGAAGGTACCCGAGACATGCGCGACGGGATCGTTCGGGTCACCGTCATGCGCCTGGCCGCGCACGAAGCTGATCGATCGCTTGATCGCATAGCATTCGCCATGGCCGATCACGGTGTGCCCGGGCTTCGCCGGCCGTAGGTAATCGACCCGCAGGTCGAGCGTGGCGTGCGCCACGAACCGCCCCAGCTTGCGCATCGTCGCCAGGCTGGTGGCGATATCCATCAGCGCGAAGATCGGGCCGGACGCGATCACGCCGCTGTCCTCGTCGCCGATGATGTCCGGATGATAGGGCAGCGTCAGCTCACACCAGTCCGGGCCATGCGCGTGATAGGCGATGCCGAGCCGCCCGCCATGGCCGCCGAAGCGCACATCCTCCATGCCGGGGATGTCGCCCAATGCCGTCTCGATCTTCATGCACCCGCTGATACACCCGCCTTCCTCGAGCGCAACGATCGCGGCATTTCCGGGGCGGCATTGCTGGACGCGGCCGGCTTGTCTAAGTCGATCGTATCAATTTGCGGGAGAGCGAGATGGAAGAGCGGGTTACGATCACGGTCGAGAACGGCATCGCGGACGTTCGGCTGAACCGACCGGACAAGATGAACGCGCTCGATCCGGCGATGTTCGCCGGCATCAACGCCGCCATCGAGCGGCTGGCGGGCATGAAGGATGTGCGGGTTGCCGTGCTGTCGGGTGAGGGGCGGGCGTTCTGCGCCGGGCTCGACATGGGATCCATGGCGGCTGGCGGATCGGGCAACGATCTGGGCAAGCGCAGCCATGGTGTCGCCAACACGGCGCAGAATGTCGCCTGGGGCTGGCGCACCTTGCCGATGCCGGTGATCGCCGCGGTGCATGGCGTCGCGCTGGGCGGCGGGTTCCAGATCATGTCGGGCGCCTGCGTGCGCATCGCGCGGCCGGACACGCGCATGTCGATCCGCGAAACCTATTGGGGGCTGGTGCCCGACATGGCCGGCCTCGCGCTGTGGCGGACGCTGGCGCGCGACGACGTGCTTCGCGACCTGACCTACAGCGCGCGCGAGTTCACCGGCGGGCAGGCCGAGCGTTATGGCTTTGTCACCCGGCTCGCCGATGATCCGCGCGCCGCGGCGTTCGAGCTGGCGCGCGAGATCGCCGGTCGCAATCCCGACGCGGTGAAGGCGTCCAAGCGGCTGATCAACCTGATGGTGGATGGCGACACCGCCACCGTGCTGCAGGGCGAGAGCGACGAGCAGGTCAAGCTTATGCGCTCGCCCAACCAGGTGGAGGCGGTAAAGGCCAATATGGAAAAGCGCGCGCCGGTCTTCGTCGACTGACGTTTTCGTGCCGCTCGCCTCCGGTCTCGCGGCCGGCGGCGAGCGGCCCGGCATGTGGCACAAAAGCCCGTCTGACCCGTTGTCGCCTCCGGGAAATCGGAGGTATTGATCATGGCTGACGCACTTACCGCAGATATGAACACGGTGACGGGCAAGGTGAAGGAAACGGCCGGCGCCGCGACGAACGATCGTTCGATGCAGGCGAGCGGCATGCTCGATCAGCTGAAGGGTTCGGTGCAGAAGGCGATGGCGCCGGGCGCTGACGGGCAGCCCGCAGTGGTCGGACAGGCAAAGGCCTTTGCCAAGGAGCGTCCGTGGGCAGCAGCCGCGCTGGTCGGCGTCCTTGGCCTCGCCACCTTGGGTACGCTGCGCGGGAAGTAACCCGCCGCAACCAAGCGGAGAAATGCGGGCCCGTGCGCTGCCGATGATCGCGATCATCGATGGCGCCGGGCCCGCTGCCGTTGTGGTGCCCCGCCGCGATCAGGCGGCCTTCACCTGAACCGCCTTCAGGCGCTCAACGAAGTCGGCCGGGAGGGACTCGCCCTTCGGATCGGTCATGACGATCGTCGTGTCGCAGGTGGCGATACACGCGCCCGACTGAAACGCCGCCGCCAGCATCTCGAAGCTGCGATTGCCGATGCGACCGATGCCCAGGCCAATCTCGACATCCTCGGGGAAGCTGCCTTCGGCGAGGTAGTTGATCTCGTTGCGGGCCACCACCGCGCGGAACGAGCCTTCCGCCATCTTCCCGCGGTTCACGCGTCCCAGCTGCTGGTTCATGCGCACGCGGGCATCCTCGAACAAGGCGGCATAAGCGACGTTGTTGAGGTGGCCCATCGTGTCGAGATCCTGGAAGCGCGTCTGCTTCACCTCGCGCTTGGGATAGGATGAAAGGTCAAGGCGCCAGGGGGCGGGGCGGGACATGCGATATTTCCTGTAGCTCTGAAACACGTTCCCCGGGGGTGACCAGCGCCGGGACGATCCGATCGTCGCTGGCCATGGCCCTCCCCGGGGAGGTGTCATCGTTCGATAAAGACGGTCAGGCGCGGCGGCAGGCACCGCGCCGTCAGCGTGTCGCCGTGCTCAGCGCGGCGCCATGCGGATCGCGCCGTCGAGGCGAACGTCCTCGCCGTTGAAATAGCCGTTCTCGATCATCAGCGTGGCGAGCGCGGCATATTCCTCCGGATCGCCAAGGCGCTTCGGGAACGGCACGGACGCGGACAGCGCATCCTTCACGTTCTGCGGCGCGCCCTGCAGCAGCGGGGTGTTGAAGATGCCCGGCAGGATCGTGTTGACGCGAATGTGCTCGTTCATGAGATCGCGTGCGATCGGCAGGGTCATGCCGACCACGCCGCCCTTCGACGCCGAATAGGCCGCCTGGCCGATCTGGCCGTCCTCGGCCGCGACCGACGCGGTGTTGACGATCGCGCCGCGGTCGCCATCGGGAAGCGGATCGAGCGTCATCATGCCGGCCGCCGACTTGGCGATGCAGCGGAAGGTGCCGACGAGGTTGATCTGGATGATCCAGTTGAACGCGTCGAGCGGGAAGTGCTTGATCGAGCCGTCTTCCTTGCTGCGGCTGGCGGTCTTGATCGCATTGCCGGTGCCGGCGCAATTCACCAGGATGCGCTCCTGGCCGATCGCCGCGCGCGCCTTGGCGAAGCCCTCGTCCACCGATGCCTCGTCGGTGACGTTGACCTTGCAGAACACGCCGCCGAGTTCCTTGGCGATCGCCTCGCCCTTTTCTTCCTGAAGGTCGAAGATGGCGACCTTCACGCCCTTGGCGGCGAGCTGCCGCGCGGTCGCGGCGCCAAGGCCGGACGCGCCGCCGGTGATGACGGCGGAAATGCTGTTGTCGAGCTTCATTGAATTCCCCTCCCGAGAAAGTGCTCCCGCACAAGCGGGGCACGATCCCGTCCCCCGCTTGTGCGGGGAACGGGCCATTTAATCACGGCAACAGGTTCAGGCTGCGGCCTTCGCCTCGCCCTGCCAGTCGCAATTTTCGATGATCGTGACGTTGGCGACACCGCCGCCTTCGCACATCGTCTGCAGGCCGTAGCGGCCGCCGCGACGGCGCAGTTCGTGGACCAGCGTCGCCATCAGCTTCGTGCCCGACGCGCCGAGCGGGTGGCCGAGCGCGATCGCGCCGCCGTTGACGTTCAGCTTGTTCGGATCCGCCTTGGTATGCTCGAGCCAGGCGACCGGGACCGAGGCGAACGCTTCGTTCACTTCGTACAGGTCGATGTCGTCGATCGACAGGCCGGCCTTCTTGAGCGCTTTGTCGGTCGCGAACAGCGGCTCTTCGAGCATGATCACCGGGTCGCCCGCGGTCACCGTCAGGTTGACGATCTTCGCCAGCGGCTTGAGGTTGTACTTCTTGAGTGCTTCCTCGCTGACGATCAGCACCGCGCTGGCGCCGTCGCAGATCTGGCTCGACGAGGCGGCGGTCAGCACGCCCTCTTCCGACAGCTTCTTCACGCCGGCCATGCCCTCGGCAGAGGCGTCATAGCGGATGCCCTCGTCAGAGGTGTGCACTTCCTTGCCCTCGGGCGTCTCGATCTCGATCGGGACGATCTCGTCCTTGAACTTGCCGCCCTGCGTCGCGGCCACCGCCTTGCGGTGCGAGTTCAACGAATATTCGTCGAGCTGCTCGCGGGTGTAGCCGTACTTCTTGGCGATCATCTCCGCCCCAGCGAACTGGTTGAAGTTGATGCCCGGGAACTTCTCCTCCAGGCCCGGCGACTTGTTCTTGCCGAGGCCGGCGTCGTAGAACAGCTTGTAGGTCGAGCCCATCGGCACGCGCGACATGCTTTCGATGCCCGCCGCGATCACCACGTCCTGCGTCCCCGACATCACGGCCTGCGCCGCAAACTGGATCGACTGCTGCGACGAGCCGCACTGGCGATCGATCGTGACGGCCGGCGTCGACTGCGCCAGCTTCTTGGAGGCGAGCACCGCATTGCGCCCCACCTGACCGGCCTGCTCGCCGCCCTGGCTGACGCAACCCATGATGACGTCTTCGACAGCGTTGCCCGGAATGCCCGAACGCTCGATTACCGCGTCCAGAACCTGTGCTGCCAGATCGACCGGATGAACCCCCGCGAGCTTTCCGCCGCGTCGTCCACCAGCCGTCCGCACCGCTTCGACGATATACGCCTCGGCCATCTTCCGACTCTCCATAACAGATGTTATCCCAGCCGCTCATGTGCCGCGATTTAACGCGCACGGCAAGAGGTGGAGAGGCGAATGAACGTATCCGACGCAGTAAGGGAGCGGCGTTCGGTCCGCGGATTCCTGGACAAGGAGGTGCCGCTGGACGTGCTGAAGGATCTGGCGCTGACGTCGGCGCGCGCGGCGACGGGCGGGAATATTCAGCCTTGGCACATCGACATCGTGACCGGGGAGAAGATGGCCGAGCTGAAGGAGATCATGCGCGGCAAGATCGAGCGGCGCGAGACCGAGACGCCAGGCTATGACATCTATCCGCGTGAAATGACCGACGCCACGAAGGCGCGCACGTTCCAGATCGGCGAAATCATGTACGGGCACCTCGGCATCCCGCGCGAGGACAAGCGCGCGCGTGCGCAGTGGTTCGCGCGAAATTTCCAGTTCTTCGGCGCGCCGGCCGCCTTCTTCGTGACGGTCGACCGCCGCATGGGGCCGCCGCAATGGGCCGACCTTGGCATGTACCTGCAGAATCTGATGCTGCTGGCGGTGGAGAAAGGGTTGGCGACCTGCCCGCAGGAATGCTGGGCGGTCTATCCCAGCACGGTCGAAACGTTCCTCGGCACGCCGCCAGAGCGGATGCTCTTCTGCGGTGTCGCGATCGGCTATGAGGATGCGGAGGAACCGGCCAACCGCACGCGCAGCCCGCGCGCGCCGGAAGAGGAATGGCTCACGGTTCTGGCCTGAACCGAACGTGTCGCCGGGGGGCGGCCTGTGCTCAGGCGCCCTCTGGCTGCGATTCCTCGATGGCGGCCAGGATCATCCGTTCCCACACGGCGGGGTCGCCGGCGGCGGCCATCGCCTTGCTGGGCGCGCGCAGCGTGTGGAGGACGGCCATCGCTTCCTCGCGATAATCGCGCCAGGCGGCATCCACCGCATCGCCGGCGGATTCCTGATCCCCGTGCGCATTTACGCTGAGCCGCTCGCCGGCCAGTACGCGCGCAATGCGCTCCAGAACCGGGCCAGTCGCGATATCCATGGGGCCGTCTCCTTCTTCAGGAGAGGCAACCGATCACGCGCGGCCGGGTTGCACGGCCGCGCGCAATTGGCGTGAGGTCAGGCCTGAGCGGCAGTGCGTGCGCCGCCGCGCCCACGGCCGCGACCGCCGCGTCCGCGACCACCGCCCTGTCCGCTGCCATGGCCACCAGGTCCGCCACGGCGGCTGGCATTGGCATAGTCACGGGTTGCCGTCGGCGCATGGCTCGCCTTGGGGCGTGCCGGCGGGCGGGGCCCGCGCGGACGATCCTCACGCGGCGCCGGATCGGCACCGATCGCCTTGACGCGCGCCGCCTTCAGCGCGTCGGCGCGCTTCAGGAAATCGGCCGGCAGGGCGCGATGCGGCACCTTCTGGCGGGTCAGCTTCTCGATGTCCTTCAGATACGGCCGCTCGTCGTCGGCGCAGAAGGAAATGGCGATGCCGCTGGCGCCGGCGCGCGCGGTGCGGCCAATGCGGTGCACATATTGCTCCGGCACGTTCGGCAGTTCGAAGTTGAACACGTGGCTGACACCCGAAATGTCGATGCCGCGCGCCGCGATGTCGGTCGCGACCAGGATCGGCACTTCGCCGCTCTTGAACGCGGCAAGCGCGCGCTCGCGCTGCGGCTGGCTCTTGTTGCCGTGGATCGCGTTGGACGCGATGCCGTTGCCAGCCAGCAGCTTCACGACGCGGTCGGCGCCATGCTTCGTGCGGGTGAAGACCAGTGCGCGGTCGATCTTCTCTTCCTGAATCAGGATCGTCAGCAGCGCCTGCTTTTCGGTCTGATTGACCAGCACCACCTGCTGCTCGACCCGCTCCGCCGTGGTCGAGGCAGGGACGACCGAGACGGTTTCCGGATCATTCAGGAACTTGTCCGCCAGGTCGCGGATCGAGGTCGGCATCGTGGCGGAGAAGAACAGGGTCTGACGGCGACGCGGCACCATCTTCACGATCTTCTTCAGCGCATGGATGAAGCCGAGGTCGAGCATCTGGTCGGCCTCGTCCAGCACCAGGATCTCGAGCATCGTGAGGTTGCAGAAGCCCTGCTCGACCAGATCGAGCAAGCGCCCGGGCGTGGCGACGAGGATGTCGACGCCGCGCGACAGGTCCTGCCGGTTCTTGTTGATGCTGGTGCCGCCGAACACCGTGGCGACGGTCAGGCGCGAATGGCGCGCGTAGAGCTTCGCATTGTCCGCGATCTGGCTGGCCAGCTCACGGGTCGGGGCGAGGACCAGCATGCGCACATGCGTCGGCAGAACGCGCTTCTCGCTGCCGAGCAGTCGCTGGATCGAGGGGAGGACGAACGCTGCCGTCTTGCCGGTACCTGTCTGGGCGATGCCCAGGAGGTCGCGGCCGGTGAGTACCGTCGGGATGGCATCACGCTGGATCGGCGTGGGCGTCTCATAGCCCTTTGCTTCAAGCGCGCGGACAAGCGGCTCGGCGAGGCCGAGATCGGAAAATGACATGCAATAAACCTATAAATAGTCGCAGCCCGCAACGTCATGGGACGTGCAGGAACGGGGGAAAATAGACACCCCGCGTGACTTGGGAAGCCGGTTCAATCGACCGAGACGGAGCCTGGGCACGAAGCCCGATCACGCTGCAAACGTCTCGATCACGCTGAAATGCAGATCCTGCGCGAGAAAGTCAAGGAGGCGCGGGTAGTGGCCAACGCTCCACGGCCCGCGGCCATGCTTTACCTGGTCCTAACCCTCGTCAGGCCAAAGGCAGCCGTATGGGTTCTGTTTTTCTCCGGCATACGCTGATCGCGCGCGGGCTTGGCCTTGTCATCGGGCAGGTCGCGATTGCCGCTGGCGCGCTGGCGGTACTGGCGCTGGCGCCCCCGCTGCGCGGCGACATGCTGCTGATTCCGCTGTGGCCAGACGCACCAACCGCCCGCCTCGCGCTGGCGCAGGATGCGCGGCTGGTGGCGGCGGGGCCCGGCGGCGGCATGGTGGTTCGGGGGGAGCGCGACGCGCTCTTCTGGCCGCTCCTTCGGGCGGGAATAGTGACGATCGCGGCGCCGTCGCTGATCTGCGGGGGGCGTGCCTCATGAGCTCGCTAGACAATCTGCGCATGCGCGGGATCCGCGTCATCGCGGCGGTGGGATGGTTGTGCCTACCGCTGCTGCTGATCTGGGGCGCGGCGATGAACGCGCCGGGAACCGGGCTCGCAATCGCCGCGGCGGCGATGGTGAACATCATACCGACCGCTCTGGCGGTGCGTGGCCGGCATGATCTGGCCGCACGGATGAGCTGCGGCGTGCTCGCCGCGGCGATGCCGGCGATCTACGTCTATCTGCTGGCGGGTTCGGCCTGGCAGATGGATGGGCACATGTACTTTTTTGTCGCGCTGGCGATGATCGCGGTGCTGTGTGACTGGTGGCCGCTGGCGCTGGCGGCAATCCTGATCGCGCTTCACCATCTGGTGCTGTCCTACGTGCTGCCGAACTGGGTGTTCGAAAATGGCGGCGCGCTGGACCGCGTGCTGTTCCATGCGCTGGCGGTGGTGCTGGAGTTTGCGGCGCTGACCTATCTGACCACCCGGCTGCGCATCCTCATCGTGGCGCAGGACGTGGCGCGCCAAGAGGGCGAGCGGCTGCTGGCGCTTGCCGAGGTGGAGCGCGGCCGGGCGGTTGCGGCGCTGGCGGCGGCGCAAGCGGCCGACGAGCGGTCACAATCGGAGCGCCAGCGGCGAGAAGCGGCCGAAGCGCGGCTGGAGAGCGAAAGGCGGAGCGCGCTGATGGCGCTGGCCGACGACTTCGAGCGGTCGGTGGCGGGCGTGGCGGTGGCGATCGAGGGTGCCTCGGCAACGCTGGAAGGGTCGGCCGCGACGCTGACCCGGATCGCGGCGGAGGCCGGGCGGCAAGCGAGCGAAGTGGCCGTAGGTGCCCATCAGGCGGCCGGCGCGACACAGGACGTGGCCGATGCCGTCCACCGACTGACCGATTCGATCGGCGAAATTGCCGAGAGCGCGCATGCCCAGGCGACGCTGACCGGCGACGTTCAACGCAATGCCGAACAGGGCAAGGCGGCGGTACTGGATCTCGCCGCACGTGCCGGCGACATCAATGGCCTGGTAGGCGAGATCCACGAGATCGCCACGCGTACCAACCTGCTCGCGCTGAACGCCACGATCGAGGCCGCGCGCGCCGGGGACGCGGGACGTGGCTTCGCCGTGGTGGCGGGCGAGGTGAAGCAACTCGCCGGGGGAACGGCGCGGGCCAGCGAGAAGATAGTGTCGCTGATCGGCAGCGTGCGGCACGGCGTGGATTCGACCGAGGCCAGCATCGTGGGCGCGGCGGACGCGGTGTGCCGGGTGGCTGCCGCGGCCGATGCTATCAAGGGCGCCGTGTCCGGTCAGCGCGGCGTCGCGGGGCAGATCGAGCGTACCGCGCACGAGGCAGCACGCGGTGTGGACATGATCGAGCAGCGGATCGCGCAGGTCGCGGAGGCCGCCAACGAGGCGGACGTCCTGTCGCAGCAGGTGCGCGAGGCGGCCGGCGCCCTGTCCGACCAGGCACGGCGGCTGCGGCGAAGCACTGATGGGTTCGTGGAGCAACTGCGCACCGGCGAACGCGCGGTCGCGGCCTGAGGATCACTCCTTCAACCGCCGTCTGATACACGACGCCCCGCCCGCCGGATGGCGCGCGGGGCGTGCTGTGTGTCGGCTAACCGGCCGGGCTCAGAGCTTGCGGCTGATCACTTCCTTCATGATCTCGTTCGTGCCGCCGTAGATCCGGCTGACCCGCGCGCCGCGCCACATGCGGGCGATCGGATATTCGTTCATATAGCCAGCGCCGCCGTGCAGCTGGAGGCACTTGTCCATGACCTCCCACTGGAGGTCGGTGTGCCACAGCTTGGCGGCTGCGCCTTCCTCGTTGGTCAGTTCGCCCTTCAGATGGCGTGCGATCGCCCAGTCGAGGTGCGCCCAGCCGACCTGAAGCTTCGCCTTGAGGTCCGCGAGGACGAACTTGGTGTTCTGGAAGTCGAACACCACGCCCTTGAACGCGCGGCGCTCTTTCACGAAGGCGACCGTGTCGTCGAACGCCTTCTGCGAGGAGGCCATGGTGCTGACCGCGATCGACAGACGCTCCTGCGGCAGCTGGCTCATCAGGTAGATGAAGCCCATGCCCTCTTCGCCAAGGCAGTTGGTGATCGGCACGCGCACGTCCTCGAAGAACAATTCAGAGGTGTCGGCCGCGTCCTGACCGATCTTGTCGAGCTTGCGGCCCTTGCTGAAGCCCTCCCGGTCGCTCTCGACCAGGATGATCGACATGCCCTTGTAGGCCGGCTGCGCGTCCGGATCGGTCTTGGCCACGACCAGCGTCAGGTCGGTGTTCTGACCGTTGGTGATGTACGTCTTCGAGCCGTTGATGACGTAGTGATTGCCGTCCTTCTTCGCGGTGGTGCGGATCGACTGAAGGTCGCTGCCGGTGCCCGGTTCGGTCATCGCGATCGCGGTGATCACGTCGCCCGACACCATCTTCGGCAGCCATTCCTTCTTCTGCTCCTCGGAGCCGTAGGTCTCCATATAGCCGGCGACGATGTCCGACTGGAGCGAGAAGCCGGCGGGGACGCCCGAATAGGCCATTTCCTCGTCGACGATGGCATTGTAGCCAAAGTCGAGGCCGAGGCCGCCATAGGCCTCCGGCACGGTCGGGCAGAGCATCCCGACCTCGCCAGCCTTCTGCCAGAAGCTCTTGGGAACGAGGCGATCCTTTTCCCACTGGTCCGCGTTCGGCACGCCTTCCTTGGCGAGGAAGCTGCGCACCGTCTGACGGAACGCCTCATGATCCTCGTTATACGCGAAACGGCCCGCAATCTGGTCGAGCGACATTCGAAACCTCTCCGGAAAATTACAGCGCCGCTTGTCGCCAGCCCCGCCTGAACGGTCAAGTAACTTTTGTTATGGTGATATCGCGTAGGGGACCGCTCTCGACTTGGCCGTCCGCGCGCGCCTATGCCGGAGGGCTGAAAGAGAGGTGACGGATGAAACTAGCGAGTCTGAAGCATGGCCGTGACGGCAAGCTCGTCGTGGTATCGAACGATCTCGCCTGGTGCGCCGATGCCGGCCACATTGCGCCGACGCTGCAGGCGGCGCTGGACGATTGGGACCGGCTGTTGCCGGACCTGCAGAACCTCGCGACCGATCTTGAGCATGAAGTGATCCCGCGACTGCGTTTTCACGAGCATGAGGCGGCATCGCCGCTGCCGCGCGCGTATCAATGGGCGGATGGCTCCGCCTATGTGAACCATGTCGCTTTGGTGCGGCAGGCGCGCGGGGCGGAGATGCCGGAGACGTTCTGGCACGATCCGCTGATGTATCAGGGCGGGTCCGACGGCTTCCTTGGCCCGCGTGACGCGATCCCGCTGGGGGACGAAAGCTGGGGCTGCGACCTGGAGGCCGAAGTGGTCGTGGTCACCGGCGACGTGCCGATGGGGGCGAGCCGTGAGGAGGCGCTGGCGGCGGTGCGGCTCGTCGGGCTGACCAATGACGTGTCGCTGCGCAACCTGATCCCGGGTGAGCTGGCCAAGGGTTTCGGCTTCTTCCAGTCGAAGCCGGCGTCGGCCTTCTCGCCCGTGTTCGTGACGCCGGACGCGCTGGGCGACTGGTGGCAGGACGGCAAGCTGCATCGCAAGCTGATGGTCGACCTGAACGGTGAGCCGTTCGGGCGCGCCGAGGCGGGTGAGGACATGACGTTCGATTTCGGCACGCTGATCGCGCATGCGGCGAAGACCCGCGCGCTCGGGGCGGGGACGATCGTAGGGTCGGGTACGGTATCGAACCGAGATGCCGATGGCGGGCCGGGCAAGCCGATCGCGCAGGGCGGGGTCGGGTATTCCTGCATCGCGGAGGTGCGCACGATCGAGACGATCGCGGGTGGCAAGCCGGTGACGCCGTTCCTGAAGAAGGGCGATACCGTCCGCATCTGGGCCGAGGATGACCGGCATCATCCGATCTTCGGCGTGATCGAACAGACGGTGGGTTGATCGATCCGGCATGGGGCGGGGAGGACCCACCCCATGCTGGTCGCGCCGCGTCAGCCGCGCGGCAGATCGTGGCGGACGGGATCGCCGGCAGGATCGGTGATCGCCAGCATCCGCCCGATTGCGACGGGGCGGTTGGGATCGCCCTGATGCGCCTCCAGATCGAGGGTGATCGCGCGGCGGCCGATGCGGCGGGGCACGACCCGCGCGATCAGCGGCAGCGTGGCGAGCGCCGGCGCGAGAAAGCGGATTTCGATATCGAGCGGGCGGAACGCTGCATCGACCGACGACACGCCGGCATGTTCGAGCAGGCCGGCGATGACGCCGCCATGATAGGCGGGCAGCGGCGCGCCGACATGTTCGACCCGCGGCTGCATGACCAGGCCATCGGGCGTCGCCTCTGCACCGAGATAATCGGCGAAGCAGGGCGCGGGCGATGGCGGCAGCACGTCGTGCCGTTCATCCATCCGGCCAGGCGTGCCGCCGGGCATCGACCCGATCAGATAGCGCGCGACGGCGGCACCGATCGGCCTGCCTTCGGCAACCAATCGGCCGCGCGACAAGGCGAGATCGCCCTCGCGGGTCACTTCGTCGATGACGCAGCTGATGGCGGCGGCGGGGAGCGGGCCGAACCAGTCGACGCGAAGGTCCAGCGTCATCATCGGCGTGGGGCGTGACAGCGTGGTGAAGACGCCGCCGGCGGTCGCCTGATCGGCCAGCACCAGCGCGGCGCCGCGCGAGACGCGCCCGTCGGGATCGAACGCCGCCGGCAGAGCGGCGTCGAGCGACGTCGACACCGGCTCGCCCACGGTGGCGTGTTGCCACATGCCAAGCGCGGCACAGGCCGGAATGGTGCGCAGGTGCTGGTTCGGCTCGGTCCCCGGAAAGCCGGGGTAAAGTTTCTCGGGGTCGTGTCGGCTCACTTGGCGCGGTACCGTATGGGAAGGTGTTTCATGCCGCTGACGAAGCTGGCGCGGGTCCAGGACGGGTCGCCGGCAAGCTCGAAATCATCGAAGCGGGCGAGGAGTTCTTCGAACAGGATACGCATCTCCAGCTTGGCGAGGTGCTGGCCCAGGCACAGGTGCGGGCCATAGCCGAACGCCAGGTGCTGCCGCACGTTCGCGCGGTCAACCCGGAAGGTGAAGGGATCGTCGAAGACGGCGGTGTCGCGGTTGGCCGACGGATAAGCCATGACGAGGCCGTCGCCGGCCTTGATCGGCACGCCGCCGACCTCGGCATCCTTGGCGGCGGTGCGGAAGAAATGTTTCACCGGGCTTGCCCAGCGGATCATCTCCTCGACCGCGTTGGGCAGCAGGGAGGGATCGTCGCGCAGCTTCTGCATTTCCGCGGGGTTACGGATTAGTTCCAGCAGCCCCGCGGAAGTGGAAGAGCTGGTCGTGTCATGCCCTGCAGCGGCGATGATGAGGTAGTAGCTCATCGCCTCCATATTCCCCATCGGCGAGCCATCGGTGAGCGTCGCATTGGCGATGATGGTGGAGACGTCTTCGCGGGGGTTGGCCTTGCGGTCGGCGGTGATTCGATCGCACCAGGCGTTGAATTCGGCGATGGTGGCGAACAGCCCGCCCATCTCCTCGGGGCGCATGTGATCGAAATCCTGCGCGCCGAACACTTCCTGCGTAATCTTCATCAGGAACTGTTCGTCCTCGCGCGGGGCGCCCAGCGTCAGCATGATGACGCGCAAGGGAAACCAGATCGCGACTTCCGCGGCGAAATCGCATCGATCGCCGAGCGCGGCCATATGCTCCACGCTGTCGCGGGCGAGGGCGCGGATATCCTCTTCCAGCTGCTTCATGTGCTTGGGCGAGAAATAGCCCTGTGTCATGGCGCGGAAGTGCTTGTGGTCGGGATTGTCCATGCTGACGAGGTTGCGCGTCAGCTTGTTGCCGCCGGTCAGCGCCATGATGCGCTCCTCATCTGCGATGGTGGCGAGCGTCAGGCGCGGATCGTTGAGGAAGGTTTCGTTGTCGAGTTCGACGCGGCGGATGTCGGCGTGGCGAGACACCGTCCAGAACGGGCGATAGCCTTCCGGTTCGCACCAATAGACCGGGGCTTCCTCGCGCAGATATTTGAAGATCGCATGGTAGCGTTCCTCGTTGGCGTAGCTGTCGGGATCGACGATCGCGGCGTCGAACGCGGCCTTGTCGGTCGGCAGCGGGACGTGCGCGGTCACGCCGATCTGGGGCTCGCGGCTGAGGGCGGCGGTGGCCATGCGGTCTCTCCTATCCATCGCCGGTCGGTCGCCGGCTGGGGGCAAGCCTAAGCCGATCGCTTTACCAAGATCAATGGAAGTCGTGGCTGCGGATCGGAATCACGTCCTCCGGCCAGTCCCGATAGTGCCCGTCTCTGTAATGATAGTCGGTGCGGTTGCGCGGCTTCCACCCGGCGTCGCCGCGATCGGGCGCGCCGGGGTGGGTCGCGCCATCGCCGCGGGCCACGAGAGAGGGTAGGTCGATCTCCCCCACTTTGCGCAGCATCCAGGTAAGATCGGTGATCAGATCGGCGACGACATGGATCACGATCCCTTCCTTTTGCACGCGGCCGCGGATGCTGACCATCGCGGAGGACATGACGGTGCGGCGCTGCGCCTCGAACCGGTCGGGCCAAAGGATGCCGTTGGCGACGCCGGTCTCGTCCTCGATGGTGATGAACAGCACGCCCTTCGCGCTGCCCGGCCGCTGGCGGACGAGGATGATGCCGGCGACGTCGACCAGCGTGCCTTCCTTGATGGTTTTCAATTCTTCACAGCAGACGCAGCGGCGTTCACGCAGGCGATCGCGCAGGAAGGTGAGCGGGTGCTGGCGCAGCGTCAGCTGGGTGGCGCGATAATCCTCCACGACTTCGCGGCCCGCAGTGAGCGCGCGCAGGTGGACAGGATCCTCCTTCGTCTCGATGGCGGCGAGCAAAGGGAGCGGGGTGTCGCCGAGGCCGCGGATCGCCCACAGCGCCTGTCGCCGGTCGAGCCCCATGCCGGCAAAGGCATCCGCCTTGGCGAGTTTCTCCAGCGCGGCGAGCGGTACGCCCGAGCGGCGCCATACATCCTCGACCGAGGTGAAGGGGCGGGCAGCACGGGCGGTGATGATCTTGCCGGCATCGGCGGCGGAAAGGCCGTGGACGATGCGCAGGCCGAGGCGGAGCGGCTTTTGCGCCCTGCGATCCTCCAGCAGCGCCGTGTCCCACTCGCTGGCCATGATGCACACCGGCAGGATCTCGACGCCATGCGCGCGGGCATCGCGGACGATCTGTGCCGGGGCGTAGAATCCCATCGGCTGGGCATTGAGCAATGCTGCGCAGAACACGTCGGGATGATGGCATTTCATCCATGACGAGGCGTAGGCGATCTTGGCGAAGCTGGCCGCGTGGCTTTCGGGGAAGCCGTAGCTGCCGAACCCCTCGATCTGCTTCACCAGCCGTTCGGCAAAGGCCTGCGAGATGCCGTTGGTGCGCATGCCGGCGATCAGCTTTTCGCGAAACTCGCCCACGCCGCCGGTCATCTTGAATGTCGCCATCGCGCGGCGCAGCAAGTCCGCCTCACCCGGGGTAAAGCCGGCACCGATGATCGCGACCTGCATCGCCTGTTCCTGGAATAGCGGCACGCCAAGCGTCTTCTGCAACACCGCTTTCAAGGCATCATTGGGATATTCGACCAGCTCCTTGCCCTCTCGGCGCTTCAGATACGGATGCACCATGTCGCCCTGGATCGGGCCGGGACGGACGATCGCGACCTGGATGGCGATGTCGTAGAAATTCCTCGGCTTCATCCGCGGCAACATGCTCATCTGCGCGCGGCTCTCGATCTGGAAGACGCCGAGCGTATCGGCCCGGCGGATCATCTCGAACGTCGGTTCATCATCGTCCTGCAAGGGCTCGCTCGCCATCGTCATCGCGATCCCCTTGTGCTGACCCAGCAGATCGAACCCGCGCCGCATGCAGCCGAGCATGCCGAGGCCGAGGATATCGACCTTCATGAAGCCAAGATGCTCGATATCCTCCTTTTCCCATTCGATGACGTGGCGATCGACCATCGCGGCCGGCTCGATCGGGACAAGATCGTGGAGCGGATCGCGCGTCAGGACGAAGCCGCCGGGGTGCTGCGACAAATGGCGGGGCGTGCCGATCAGCTCCTTGGCGAGCTCAAGCGCGAGCGCGAGGCGTGGTTCGCCGGCGTCCAGGTTAAGCGCCTGTACGTGGCTGTCGGGAACGCCCTCGTTCGACCAGCCCCACACCTGGCCGGCGAGCGCGGAGGTCATGTCCTCGGGCAGGCCGAGCACCTTGCCCACTTCGCGGATCGCGCCGCGGGTGCGGAAGCGGCTGACCACCGCGGTCAGCGCGGCATGATCCCGGCCATAGGTTTCGTAGATCCACTGGATCACTTCCTCGCGCCGCTCATGCTCGAAATCGATGTCGATATCGGGCGGTTCGCGGCGTTCCTCCGAGACGAAGCGTTCGAAGAGGAGCTGGTGCTTGACCGGATCGATCGAGGTGATGCCGAGGACGAAGCAGATGACCGAATTGGCCGCCGAGCCGCGGCCCTGGCACAGGATCTCGATCGAGCGGGCGTAGCTGACGATCGAGTTTACGGTGAGGAAATAAGGCGCGTAGCCCATCTTCGCGACGAGCGAGAGTTCGTGTTCGAGCTGCCGGGTATAGGGCTCCGGCGGCGCGCCATCGAAGCGATCGGCGAGTGCGTTGCGCGACAGGCGTTCCAGCGCCTCCTGCGCGGTGCGGCCGGACATGATGATCTCGTCGGGATATTGATAGTCGAGGTCGCGCAGCGAGAAGGTGCAGCGTTCGACGATCGCCTCCACCGCGGCGAGCGCATCGGGGTAAGCGGCGAAGCGGCGCGCCATTTCGTCGGGCGGCTGGAGATGGCGATCGGCATGGCGTTCGCGGCGGAAACCGAGCTCGTCGACCGTGCATTTCTCGCGGATCGCGGTGACGACGTCCTGCAACATCCGGCGATCGGGCTTGTGGTACAGCACGTCGCCGGTGGCGAGCGGGGTGAGGCCGTAGGCGGCGGCGGCCTGCGCGGTCTCGGCAAAGCGCCGCCGTTCGCCCGGGCGGCGCCAGGGGGTGAGGCAGAGGTGGCCGCGCCGGCCGAAGATGTCGGTAGTGGCGGCCAGCGCGGTCGGCGCCGCGCCACTGCGCCCCGGCACCAGCGCGGCGACGAGGCCGTCCCCATGCGCGGCGACATCCTCCCAGTGGAGGAAGCATTGGCCTTTCTCGCCGCGCCGCGCGTCAGCGCGCGACTTGCCGAGCGTGAGGAGGAGGGTGAGCCGGCTCCAGGCGGCGCGATCCTCCGGCCAGACGAGGAGGGATTCGCCGGTGACCAGATCGAGCCGGCAGCCGGGGATGGAGCGGATGAGGAGGCCGTGCTTCGCCTTCAGCTGCTCGCACGCATAGAGCGCGCGGACCACGCCGGCGACCGAGTTGCGATCGGTGATGCCGAGCGCCGGCATCCCCATCAGTGCGGCGGTGGCGAACAGCTCCTCGCAGGAGGACGCGCCGCGCAGGAACGAGAAGTGGGTCGTGACCTGAAGCTCGCTGTAGGTCACGCGGCACCATGCGGATCATGCAAAGGTGCCATGGATGTACCAGCTGAGATCGCCCGTTTCCGCGCGCTCGCCATCACCGCGGCGGAACAGCCAGAAGCGGTGGCCCTGTTCGTCCTCGACGCGGAAATAATCGCGCACCCCGTCGCGTTCGCCCCGGCGCCGCCACCATTCGCCGGTGATCCGCTCCGGCCCGTCGGAATGGGTGACTCGGTGCGGGCGGCCGCGCCAGGTGAAGCGGCGCGGCGCATGATCGGGCATTTCGGCCATGACGTGGTCGATCGGCTCGGGACGGCGCAGCAATCGTGCGGGGCGCGGCCAGCGCGGGTGCCAGGGGTGATCGGGCGTGCGGCCGTCGAGCTGGCGCACATCGTCGCGCTTCAGGCGGGTGGCGGCGGTGGCGGGGGGATCGAGGGGCGGCAGCGGGGCGACCGAGCGTTCGGGGACGTCGCTTTCGATCGGCTGGTGCCGCCACAAACGCGTCGGGCCGATGCGGTTGGCGAGCGTGTCGACCAAAGGGGCAAGATCGGGCGCCTGCTGTTCGGCAAGCGCCGCGCCCAGCGTTTCGGGACCGAGCGGGTCGGCGCGGACGAGGTGAAGCGTCAGCGCGTCGAGGCCGTAGCCGACGTCGATTTCCTCGATCCGGCGGGCGATGAGACGCAGCAGGTGCGACGGTTCGCGGCTGGCGCGCGCGAGACCGATGCGGATCACCTGATCGGTCGAATCGACACGCGCGGCGACGAAGGCGAGCGCGCGGGCGCCGACCCCTGCGTTGGCCAGCGCTGCCGCCAGATCATCAACGAGGCCGGCGAGCCAATGGCCGATCGTATCGGCGGTGGCGATCGGTTCGGCGAAGCGGCGGGTGACGGCGATCGGCTGCACCGGGATGATCGGATCGAGCGGTTCGGGCAGGGCGCCGGTCGCCTGGTCGAGCCGCTGCGCGATCGTCTTGCCGAAGCGGCGGACGAGCGGGGCGCGGGGCATCGCCATGAGCTCGCCGATCGTCTCCACGCCGAGCCGGGCGAGCAATTCGCGCGCGCCATCGGCGAGGCGGAGCGCGGTGACCGGCAGCGGGACGAGCGCGGCGACATGCGCGCCGGGGGGGGTGATCGCAGCGGGCGCAGCCTGACGGGCGAAGGCCCAGGCGGCGCCCGCGGTGTCGGCGATCGCCAGCTGCGCGGTGATGCCGAGCCGGGCGAGCAGGCGCAGCAGGCGGCGCGCCATCGCTTCCTCGCCACCGTGGAGGTGCGCGGTGCCGCTGATCTCCAGGAACAGGCCATCGCTGTCTGACAGTGCGACCACCGGGCACCAGCGACGGGCGAGCGCAGTGGCGAGGCGGTGCAGATCGGCGAGGTCGCCGGCGGCATCCGCATCACGCACGTCGATGTCTGGGACGGCGGCGCGCGCCTGAGTCAGCGCCATGCCCGGCGTGAGGCCGAGGGCGCGTGCCTCGGGCGAGGCGGCGGCGATTTCGATGCGGCTGCCGATCTTGTGGACGGTGATCAAGGGCGGCGGAAGTTCTCGAACATTGCGCTTGTGAGGTTTGGGGGCGGGATGTTGGAGATTGCTGGCGCGGGCGACGGTGTTGGCGAGGGTGCGGCCGGTGTCGAAAAAGGGTGCGACGCCGGGGACCCGCGCGCCGGCATCATTGGAGCCGCAGCGGGCGTATTTGTCGGGGTGGGGTCCCTCGCCGGGGTAGCGGACGCTGGGCATGGCGTTCCACCGTGCGAGCGCGGCGGCGGCGCGGTCGTCGGCGTTGGGATCGAGGCCGTCGAAGCCGCGCCAGCGGGTGTTGGGCACGTCCTCCGGATCGGGACGCACGGGTAGCGTCGTGGGCACGGGGCGCGCGCCTTCGTCCGGCGGCATGGCGCGGAAGGGATGGTCGGCGGCCTCGCTGCGGCGGCCCATTTCGCGCATTGGCGGGCGCTGATGCGCGGGCATCGCCTCCACCTGGCGTGCGACATCGGCGCGCGTCGATTGCGACCAGCGCTTCTCAACAGGCGCAGACGCATCGCTGCGCGCCCAGCGCGCGCCGGGGCGCCAGCCGGTGTTCTTCGGCGCGTCGCATTGCAGCACCTGTTCCTCGGCCACCGCCGCCGTTAGCGGCGCGAGATCGAGCGGCCCTGAATCGAGCGAATTGCCCGGTTCAGGCCGCGGCGTTGGTGCGCGGCGACGCTCGGCCCGGCGCACGCGATCGATCGCCCAGTGCGGCAGGTAGAGCGAGACGACCCGTGTCATCGCAGGCCTCCAGCAAAGTGTCGAAAGGGTCGCCGCCGCGTTGCCGCACCAGCGAGACGGCCCAGCGCGGGCGGCCCATGCTGCCGCAGCGCAGGGGAACGGAGGGGGCGGAAGCGATCCGCCAGCGGGTGAGCGCCGCGGAGGGCGGGGCCAGCGGATCGGCATCCTCGCGCGCATGGCGGCGCAGGAGGAGCGCGATCGTGCGGCCCCCTTCGGCGGCGAGTTGCAGCCGGCGGGTGGCAGGCATGGCAGCGCGCTTCACCTCGCCGATCACCGCGCCAAGACCGCGGTGGCGCAGCCCTTCCTCCATCAGCGCGAGCACTTCGGCATCGTCGCGCGCCTCGGCATAAAGGACGCGTTCGGGGGAGAGGCCCGCCTGGTAGAGGCCGGGGGCGAACAGATCGCGCCGGCGCACGACCCACAGGATCGGACCCCAGGCGCGCGCGGCAATCCCCGCCATGAACAAGGTGGCGGCCGAATCATCGCACATGTCGGCGCCCTTCGCCGCGACCTCGTGCAGCCCATCGAGCCGCAGCCCGCCGTCGGCGAGCCGCGAATCCATATCCGCCACGCCGAAGGGCAGCGTCTCGCGCCGGCGATGGCCGTCGCCCTCAATGGCGCGGAGCGTTTCTCTCAGCTCGGCAATGGTGGCAGGGGATGGCACGGGCACGACTCACTCAAAACTCACGTTCCTCTTTTGTTCCTACAACCGGCGGAGTCAATCGTGCGACTCGAAACCATGATCCATGGCGGTTTCGGCGGACGAAAAGGTCGTGTCACATTTCCTTGCATCGCAGACGCTGGCGCTGTGCGTTGAAATTTTATAACAAGGATTCGATCTGCTCACCGGCGCGTTGTCCGGTGCAACAAGTAACCGGAGAAACTATGGCGGACGCCGCCCGCAGCAATCTGCCCCCGCTCGCGCTGCATGTGCCCGAGCCCAAGTTCCGCCCCGGCGACACGGTCGATTTTTCGGATGTGGAGATCCCCGCCGCGGGATCGGTGCGCCGCCCGGACACTGCCGAGGACGCGCGCGGGTTCACCGACCTCGTCTATACGATGGTCCGCGTGCTCGATGACGACAATCGCGCGGTCGGCCCGTGGGATCCCAAGCTGTCGCCCGATACGCTGCGCCGCATGCTGCGCCATATGGCGACGGTGCGCGCGTTCGACGAACGCATGTTCCGCGCGCAGCGGCAGGGCAAGACGAGCTTCTACATGAAGTCGCTGGGCGAGGAGGCGGTGGCCGTGCCGCAGGCCTATGCGCTCGACGCCGACGACATGTGCTTTCCGTCCTATCGCCAGCAGGGCCTGCTGATCGCGCGCGGGTGCCCGCTGGTCGACATGATGAACCAGATCTATTCGAATGCGGGTGACAAGCTGCAGGGCAAGCAGCTGCCGATCATGTATTCGGAGAAGCGCTTCAGCTTCTTCTCGATCTCCGGCAACCTCACGACGCAATATCCGCAGGCGGTGGGCTGGGCGATGGCGTCCGCATCGAAGGGCGACACGCGCATTGCCGCCACCTGGTGCGGCGAGGGATCGACCGCGGAGGGCGACTTCCACTCCGCGTTGACCTTTGCCACCGTCTATCGCGCACCGGTGATCTTCAACGTCGTCAACAACCAATGGGCGATTTCGAGCTTTTCCGGCTTTGCCGGCGCGGAGGCGACGACCTTTGCCGCGCGCGCGGTTGGCTATGGCATCGCTGGCCTGCGGGTCGACGGCAATGACGCGCTGGCGGTCTATGCCGCCACGCAGTGGGCGGCGGAGCGTGCGCGGACCAACCAGGGCCCCACGCTGATCGAGCATTTCACCTATCGCGCCGAAGGGCATTCCACGTCCGACGACCCGTCGCAATATCGCAGCGCGGGCGAGCCGACCGCATGGCCGCTGGGCGACCCGATCCGCCGGCTGAAGGATCACCTGATCACCATCGGCGAATGGGACGAGGAGCGCCAGGCGGCGATGGACAAGGAAGTCGCCAACGAGGTGAAGGCCGCGCAGAAGGAAGCCGAGAAGAACGGCATCCTTGGCCATGGCCTGCACCAGCCGCTCGACACGCTGTTCGACGGCGTGTTCGAGGAGATGCCGTGGCATCTGCGCGAACAGCAGGCGCAGATGATCGCCGAGGAAGAGGAAAGCGGGCGACCGTGGGCGCGCAAGAAGTGAGCGCTGCGACGGTGAGTGCCGCCGCCCCGACGGCGAACAGCCACGGCCGCGCCCCCGGCGGCTCTTTCGACATGATGCGTTTATGGATCCCCGCCTGCGCTGGGATGACGGAGTTGGCCTGGTGAGTGACGTGATCGAGACGAACGCGGAAAATACGGCGGTGGAGACTGACGCCGCCGGCGCCACCCAGCGCATGAACATGATCCAGGCGATCAATTCCGCCATGGACGTGTTGATGGCGCGCGACCCCGACGTCGTGGTGATGGGCGAGGACGTGGGCTATTTCGGCGGCGTGTTCCGCGCGACGGCCGGCCTGCAGGCGAAATATGGCAAGACGCGCGTGTTCGACACGCCGATCACCGAGATCGGCATCATCGGCGTCGCGATCGGCATGGGCGCGTACGGGCTGCGCCCGGTGCCCGAGATCCAGTTTGCCGATTACATCTACCCCGCGCTCGACCAATTGGTGAGCGAGGCGGCACGGCTGCGCTATCGCTCGGACGGGGAATTCACCGCGCCGATCACGGTGCGCTCGCCGTTCGGCGGCGGCATTTTCGGCGGGCAGACCCATTCGCAGAGCCCGGAGGGGATCTTCACCCACGTCTCCGGCCTGAAGACGGTGATTCCGTCGACGCCCTATGACGCCAAGGGGCTGCTGATCTCCGCGATCGAGGACAATGATCCGGTCATCTTCTTCGAGCCCAAGCGAATCTACAACGGCCCGTTCAACGGCCATTGGGATCGCCCGGCGGCGAACTGGTCCAAGCATCCCGCAGGCGAGGTGCCGACCGGCTATTACAAGATCCCGCTGGGCAAGGCGGCGGTCGTGCGCGAGGGCCAGGCGGTGACGATGCTGGCCTATGGCACCATGGTTCACGTCTGTGCCCAAGTGGTCGAGGATACCGGTATTGACGCCGAGATCATCGACCTGCGCACGCTGGTGCCGCTCGACATCGAGACGATCGAGGAGAGCGTGAAGAAGACCGGGCGCTGCCTGATCGTCCATGAGGCGACGCGCACCGGCGGGTTCGGCGCGGAGCTGTCGGCGCTGGTGCAGGAGCGGTGTTTCTATCACCTGGAGGCGCCGGTGGAGCGCGTGACCGGGTTCGACACGCCGTATCCGCACAGCCTGGAATGGGCGTATTTCCCCGGCCCCGTGCGCATCGGCATGGCGCTGAAGAAGATCATGAAGGACTGACACCCAGTCCCACCCGCCCCGTCCGTCCCGCGCGAAGTCGAGGGGCGGGGCTTCGCGAGACAGTGTCTCGACTTCGCTCGACACGAACGGATTTGGATCAGGCTATGGCGCGTTTCACCTTTAAGCTGCCCGATATCGGCGAAGGCATTGCCGAGGCGGAGATCGTCGGCTGGCATGTCGCGGTGGGCGACCGGATCGAGGAAGACCAGAATATCGCCGACATGATGACCGACAAGGCGACGGTCGAGATGGAATCGCCGGTGTCGGGCGTGGTGGTCGAACTGGCCGGGGAGGTCGGCGACCAGATCGCGATCGGCGCGATGCTGGTGGTGATCGAAACCGACGCCGATGCGTCGGTCGAGCCGGAGGGCGAGACCGCGGCGGAGGTCGAGCAGAAGCTGGGCGGCGCGCACGAAGCCGCGGCATTCGAGGCGGAGAATCCCGGCGTCGAGGACGTGGTGGAAGCGGCGCCGGCCACTCCGGCTCCGGCTCCGGCTCCGGCTCCGGCTGCATCGGTGGCTGCTGCGCCGGTTGCCGAGGTGGCGCCTGCCGCGGCGTCGGCGGCTCCTGTTCTGGCCTCCCCGGCGGTGCGCGCGCGGGCGAAGGATCTGGGCGTCGACCTCTCGCAGGTGAAGGTGTCGGAGGGTGACCGCATCCGCCACGCCGACCTGGACGCCTATCTGCGCTATGCCGGTGGGCAGGGCTATCATGCGCCGCATGCCAGCCGCGCGCGCGAGGACGAGCAGGTCAAGGTGATCGGGATGCGTCGCCGCATCGCCGAGAACATGGCCGCGTCGAAGCGCAACATCCCGCACTTCACCTATGTCGACGAAATCGACGTGACCGCGCTGGAGGAGATGCGCGCCGACCTGAACGACAATCGTGGCGGGCGGCCGAAGCTGACCATGCTGCCGTTCCTGATCGTCGCGATCTGCCGCACCTTGCCGCAGTTCCCGATGCTCAACGCGCGCTACGATGACGAGGCGGGCGTGGTGACTCGGTCGGGCCGGGTGCACCTGGGCATGGCGGCGCAGACCGATGCTGGCCTCACCGTGCCGGTGATCCGCGATGCGCAGGACAAGAATGTCTGGCAGCTGGCAACCGAGATCGGGCGTCTCGCGGAAGCGGCGCGCACGCAGAAGCTGAAGCCGGAGGAACTGGGCGGCGGGACGATCACCGTCACCTCGCTGGGGCCGCTGGGCGGGATTGCGACGACTCCGGTGATCAACCGGCCGGAAGTGGCGATCATCGGGCCGAACAAGATCGTCGAGCGGCCTGTATTCCGCCCTAATGGTTTTGGGGGCGACGACATCGTCCGCGCCAAGCTGATGAACCTGTCGATCAGCTGCGACCATCGCGTCGTCGATGGCTGGGATGCGGCAAGCTATGTCCAGGCGGTCAAGAAGCTGCTCGAGACGCCGGTGATGTTGTTCGCCGACTGAGGCGGGGACGCGTCACCCCGGGACGGATCCCGGGGTGATGCCACCGGATCTAGACGCGGCGGCCGGTGAAGAGCTGCACCAGCCCGACGATCAGCGCGATCACCAGCAGGATGTGGATCAGGCCGCCAGCGACATGCAGGCTGAAGCCGAGGAGCCATAGGACCAGCAGGATGACAACGATCGTCCAGAGCAAAGCGCGTTCCTTTCCCAAGTGATATATGGTGAACGATGCCGCGGGCGGCCCGTTCCGACCTTCTTGGCAACATTTTGAAACATTGCCGGCGCGACTGATCAGGGAAGGGCAGGGGGGGATTGCCCCTCATCGCATCCCGATCTATATTGACCGTGCTTTCTCTTACATCGCCAGATGCAAGGGGTCGCGGGGCAGGGCTCCGCGGCGGCAACAACCTGTGTGTATGTGGAGACCCGATGGCGGATTTGGCCGCACTGACCCAGATGATCGAGACCGAGGCCAAGGCACTCGGGTTCGACCTCGTGCGTGTCGCGCTGTTCGGCAAGGGTGACGAACGCACGCTGCAGGTGATGGCGGAGCGGCCCGACACGCGGCAGCTGACGATCGACGATTGCGCCGACCTGTCGCGCCGGATCTCCGACGTGCTCGACGCGCTGGAAGAGGAAGGGCGTGACCCGATCGAGGGCGCCTATCGCCTGGAAGTGTCGAGCCCCGGCATCGATCGCCCGCTGACGCGCCTGTCGGATTACACCGACTGGGCCGGACATGAGGCGAAGCTGACGCTGGACGCGCCGCTCGACGGGCAAAAGCAGTTCCGCGGCGAGATCGTCGGCGTCGAGGGTGAGGAAATCACCATCCGCAATCGTACCGGCTCGGTGGCCAACGTTCCCTTCGCGCGGATCACTGACGCGAAGCTGGTGCTGACCGACAAATTGATCGCTGCAACCGTCCCGCTCTCCGTCGAGGGCGCGGAAGAAGAAGAAATCGAAGCAGAGGAAACCGAGTAATGGCTACCGGCGTCACCGCGAACCGTGCGGAACTGATCGCGATCGCCAACAGCGTCGCCAGCGAGAAGATGATCGACAAGGCGATCGTCATCGAGGCGATGGAGGATGCGATCCAGCGTGCGGCGCGTACCCGCTACGGCCAGGAAATGGACATCCGCGCAAAGCTGGACCCCAATAACGGTGACCTTCGCCTGTGGCGTGTCGTCGAAGTGGTCGAGCAGGTCGACGACATCTACAAGCAGGTCGACGTCAATGGCGCGCAGAAGCTGCAGAAGGGCGCGACCGTCGGCGACTTCCTGGTCGATCCGCTGCCGCCGATCGAATTCGGCCGCATCCAGGCGCAGGCTGCCAAGCAGACGATCTTCCAGAAGGTTCGCGATGCCGAGCGCGAGCGCCAGTATGAGGAATTCAAGGACCGCGCCGGCGAGATCATCACCGGCGTCGTGAAGCGCGTCGAGTTCGGCCACATCGTCGTCGACCTGGGCCGCGCCGAGGGCGTCATCCGCCGCGACCAGCAGATCCCGCGCGAAGTGGTGCGTGTGAACGACCGTATCCGGTCGCTGATCCTGAAGGTGGTGCGCGAGAACCGCGGGCCGCAAATCTTCCTCTCGCGCGCACATCCGGACTTCATGAAGAAGCTGTTCGCGCAGGAAGTGCCGGAGATCTACGACGGCATCATCGAGATCAAGGCTGCCGCCCGCGACCCGGGCAGCCGCGCGAAGATCGGCGTCATCAGCCACGATTCGTCGATCGATCCGGTCGGCGCATGCGTCGGCATGAAGGGTAGCCGCGTTCAGGCCGTCGTGCAGGAAATGCAGGGCGAGAAGATCGACATCATCCCGTGGTCGCCGGACATCGCGACCTTCGTCGTTAACGCGCTGCAGCCGGCGAACGTCAGCCGCGTGATCATCGACGAGGAAGAGGAGCGGATCGAGGTGGTCGTTCCCGACGACCAGCTGAGCCTTGCCATCGGGCGTCGCGGTCAGAACGTGCGCCTGGCGTCGCAGCTGACCGCCAAGGCGATCGACATCATGACCGAGACCGATTCGTCGGAGAAGCGTCAGCAGGAATTCGTCAGCCGGTCGGAAGCGTTCCAGAACGAGCTGGACGTCGACGAGACGCTGGCCCAGCTGCTGGTGGCCGAAGGCTTCACCGAGCTGGAAGAGGTCGCCTATGTCGAGCTGGACGAGCTGGCGGCGATCGAAGGGTTCGACGAGGATCTGGCGCAGGAGCTGCAGAGCCGTGCGGCCGAGGCGATCGAGCGCCGCGAGCAGGCCAATCGCGAAGCGCGCCAGGCGCTGGGCGTGGAGGATGCGGTGGCGCAGCTGCCGCACCTGACCGAAGCGATGCTGGTCACGCTGGGCAAGGCCGGGATCAAGACGCTGGACGATGTTGCCGACCTCGCCACCGACGAACTGATCGAGAAGAAGCGTGCCGAGCCGCGCCGCCGCAACGAGGACGCACCGCGCCGTCCCGAGCACAAGGGCGGTGTGCTGGGCGAATATGGCCTGACCGAAGAGCAGGGCAATGAGATCATCATGGCTGCCCGTGCGCATTGGTTCGATGATGAGGAGGCCGCGGCGGCCGATGTTGCGACGGAGGAGTCGGAGGCCTGATGCCGTTCGTGTCGATCAGACTGGCAGGCTCCGCATCCAAGGAGCAGAAGGCGGGGATCGTGGCTGACGTCACGTCCTCGCTGGTCACGCGGCTGGGCAAGAATCCGGCCGCGGTCCAGATCGTGATCGAGGAAGTTTCGACGGAGAATTACGGTGCCGGCGGCGTGCTGATCGTTGATCGCGACTCGCCTGCCGCACCGAAAGAGGGAGACGCGCATGCGGAACCCTCACAATGATCGGCTAACGATCCGCAGCGCCAACCAACATCAGGCCGGCAGCCACCAGGTTGCCGGGCGGGAGGCGCGCATGAGCGATCCTGTCCGTACCTGCATCCTGTCGCGCGAGGAAGCGCCGCGCGACGGCCTGGTCCGGCTGGTGCTGGCGCCTGACGGACGCGTGCTGCCCGATGTGCGTGCCAAGGCGCCGGGGCGCGGGGCGTGGATCGGCGTGACCGCGGCAGAGCTTTCCGCCGCCCAGGCGAAGGGCAAGCTGCGCGGGGCGCTGGCGCGGGCGTTCAAGGCCGGCGAGATGATCATTCCCGATGATCTGCCCGCGATGATCGCCGCCGCGCTGGAGCGCCAGGCGCTCGACCGGCTGGGGCTGGAATCGCGCGCGGGCACCGTGCTGACCGGATCGGACCGCATTGCCGAGGCGGCGCGCGCCGGCCGGCTACACGCATTGTACCATGCCGCGGACGCGAGCGAGGACGGGCGGCGCAAGCTGGCCCAGGCGTGGCGAGTCGGATCGAACCGCGAGGGCAGCGGACTGGGGGGCTTGGTTCTGCCGATACCACGCCCCATATTGTCGATGGCGCTGGGCCGCGAAAACGTGGTACATATCGGCGTCACCGACCGCATGGCGGCCGGCAGGTTGAGCGACGCGCTCGATCGCTGGCGCCGCTTTATCGGCCCTGATAGCCCAGAAGCTCATCAAAGTGATACTTTGGTGGGTGGTCTGACCTCCGCACCTTGCGCAACGGCCGCGCAAGGCGCATCGGCGCCCGAGCTTTCCGGGCATGTACCGGCCGTGACGACACACGAGGAATTTGAGTGAGCGAGACCGACAACGATAAGCCGAAACTTGGCATGCGCGCGCCTCTGGGCGTCCGACGCACCGTCGAGACCGGCAAGGTGAAGCAAAGCTTCAGCCACGGCCGCTCCAATACGGTGATCGTGGAAACCAAGAAGGCCCGCACCTTCCGCAAGCCGGGTGACCCCGCGCCGACGGAGCAGGTTGCCGCGCCGGCACCGGCGGAAGCCGAGGCGCCCGCCGCGCCCGCACCGCGCGCTGAGCCGCCCGCACCGCCGCGCGCCCCGTCCAACGAGACCCCGCAGGAGCGGCAGGCCCGCCTGCTGCGCGAGGCCGAGGAGCAGCGCATGCGTGCGCTGGAGGAACAGCGGCACCGCGAGGAGGCCGAGCGTGCCCGCGCGGCGGAGGAAGAAAAGCGCCGCGCCGAGGAGCGTGCCGCTGCTGCGGCCGAGGCTGCGCCTGCGCCCGGGCCTGCTCCGGCGGCACCCGAGCAGGTGGCTGAAACCCCGGCGGCTGCACCGCCCGCGCCCCCGGCCGAAGAGCCGCTGATGGTGCGCACGGGTGCGCCGATCATGTTCCGTCCGGTGGCCCCGCCGCCGCCGCCTCCCGCGCCCGAGCCCAAGGCACCAGTCGTCGAGGCGCCGGCTGCGCCGACGCCGGCACCGGCCGCGCCGGTAGCGGCCCCGCCGCCGCCGCCCGCGCCCAAGCCGACCCCTGCGCCGCCGCCTGCACCCCCGGTGCTGGGCCGCGACCCGTCGATGCCGGCGCCGCGCCGCTTCTCGCCGGTGGCACGTCCTGAGATTCCGAAGCCGCAGCCAAAGCCCGAGCCGAAGCCAGCGCCGGTCGCGGCAGCAGCCTCGACAGCCAGCGGATCGTCGGCCGGATCGTCCTCGCCGCAGCAGCGCAACCTGCCGTCGGGGCAGGCGACGCCGCGCAACAATGCGGCGCCGGCGCGTCCGCAGCAGCGCGACCGCAAGGGCGACGAGCGTCGTGGCGGCAAGCTGACGGTCACCCGCGCGCTGAACGAGGATGGCGCACGCGCCCGCTCGCTCGCCGCGCTGAAGCGTGCGCGCGAAAAGGAAAAGCGTGGCTGGACCGGCCCGCGCGAACCGCAGGCCAAGCAGGTCCGCGACGTTCAGGTGCCGGAGGCGATCACCGTCCAGGAGCTGGCGAACCGCATGGCGGAACGCGGCGCTGACCTGGTGAAGGCGCTGTTCAAGATGGGTTCGCCCGTCACCATGACACAGACGATCGACCAGGATACGGCCGAGCTGCTGGTCACCGAATTCGGCCACAATGTCGTGCGCGTCAGCGACAGCGACATCGATCTGGTGCTGGATACCGCGCCGGACGCCGAGGCCGATCTGAAGCCGCGTCCGCCGGTCGTGACGATCATGGGCCACGTTGACCATGGCAAGACCAGCCTGCTCGACGCGCTGCGCGGCACCGACGTGGTGCGCGGCGAGGCCGGTGGCATCACGCAGCATATCGGCGCCTATCAGGTGACGCTGAAGGACAAGTCGAAGATCACCTTCCTCGACACGCCGGGCCACGAGGCGTTCAGCGCCATGCGTGCGCGTGGTGCCGACGTCACCGATATCGTGGTGCTGGTGGTTGCCGCAGACGACGGGCTGATGCCGCAGACGATCGAGGCGATCAATCACACCAAGGCGGCCGGCAAGCCGATGATCGTGGCGATCAACAAGATCGACAAGCACGATGCCAATGCCCAGCGCGTGCGCGAGCGCCTGCTGGAGCATGACATCCAGGTCGAGGCGATGGGCGGCGAGACGCAGGACGTCGAGGTCTCCGCGCTGAAGAAGACCGGCCTCGACGAGCTGATCGAGAAGATCCAGCTGCAGGCCGAGCTGATGGACCTGAAGGCCAACCCCGACCGCGATGCCGAAGGCAGCGTGATCGAGGCGAAGCTGGACAAGGGCCGTGGCCCGGTTGCCACCGTGCTCGTCACCCGCGGCACGCTGAAGGTCGGCGACGTGTTCGTCGTCGGCGCGGAAAGCGGCAAGGTGCGTGCGATGGTCGACGACAAGGGTCGCCAGCTGAAGGAAGCGGGCCCGTCGACGCCGGTCGAGGTGCTCGGCATTTCGGGCACGCCGTCGGCTGGTGACCAGCTGCAGGTGGTCGAGAGCGAAGCGCGGGCACGCGAAGTTGCGGAATATCGCCAGGGCGTGCTGACGCAGAAGCGCACGACGGCTGCGCCGGCGAGCCTCGAGAGCATGTTCTCTGCGCTGGCAGCGAACAAGGCGATCGAATATCCGCTGGTGGTGAAGGCGGATACGCAAGGGACCGTCGAGGCGATCGTCGCCGCGATCAACAAGATCTCGACCGACGACATCCGCGCGCGCATCCTGCATTCGGGCGTCGGCGGCATCACCGAGAGCGACGTGAACGCGGCTGCGGCCTCGGGCGCGCCGATCATCGGCTTCCACGTCCGTGCCAATGCCAAGGCGCGCGAAATCGCCGAGCGGCACAAGGTGGCGTTGAAATATTATGACGTCATCTATGACCTGATCGACGAGATCCGCGCCGGCATGGCGGGCGAGCTTGGCCCCGAGGCGTTCGAGACGGTCGTTGGCCGCGCGGAAATCCGCGAGGTCTTCTCGGCCGGCAAGCACGGCAAGGCGGCCGGTCTGCTGGTGGTCGAGGGTGTCATCCGCAAGGCGCTCAAGGCCCGCATCACGCGCAACGACGTCATTATCTACAATGGCGAAATCGCTTCGCTGCGGCGCTTCAAGGACGACGTTCCCGAGGTTCGCGCGGGTCTGGAATGCGGTGTGACGTTCACGCAGAACTTCACCGACATCCGCCCGGGCGACTTCCTCGAAACGTTCGAGGTCGAGCTGCGCGAACGCACGCTGTAAGGACATGAACCCTCTCCCCCATGCGGGGAGAGGGGAGTCTCACGATGACCGATCAACCAGAAAAATCCGTCCGTACCCTGCGCGTTGGCGAACAGGTGCGTCATATCCTGTCGGAGATCCTGCAACGCGGCGACGTGCATGACGACGTGCTGACGACTCACCTGGTGAGCATCACCGAAGTGCGCATGTCCCCCGACCTGCGCCATGCGACGGTGTTCGTGAAGCCGCTGCTGGGCAAGGACGAGGAAGCGGTGCTGAAGGCGCTGCGTACCAACACCGCCTATCTGCAGCGCGAGGTCGCGCGGCGGGTGAAGATGAAATATGCCGCGCGCCTGAAGTTCCTGAGCGACGAGAGCTTCGACGAGGGCAGCCATATCGACCAGCTGCTACGATCGCCCACCGTGGCGCGCGATCTGGACGCCGGCGGGGAATAAACCGCCGGCTGCCGCTCAGCAGCCGAGCTTCTCCGCCAGGTCGATGAGGCTGTCGGCGGACCATTCCCAATCCTGCGCCAGCTTCGCATCGGGGGCGGGGCGGCCGCCATATTCCATCGGGCGTGACACGAAGGCGGTCTTGAGCCCGCAGGCGCGCGCGGCCGCGAGGTCGCTGTGGTGGGCAGCGACGAGGCACACCTCCTGCGGCGACAGGCCGAGGATCTCGGCAGTGCCGAGATAGGCGCGCGGATCGGGTTTGTAGGCGCGAGTGACTTCGGCACCCATGATCGCATCCCAGGGCAGGCCGCCGCGCCGCGCCATGTCGAGCATCAGCGCGATATTGCCGTTCGACAAGGTGACGATCGGGAAGCGGCCCTTGAGGCGCGTCAGCCCCTCAACCGAGTCGGGCCACGGCGTGAGGCGGCGCCAGGCGAAGGTCCAGTCCTGCAGCAATGCCTCGTCGAGCGTGGCGGGATCGACGCCCGCATCGTTCAGCGTTTCGTCCAGCATCTCGCGGTGGAGCACATCGAGGATGGTGAAGTCGCGGCCCGACTTGGCATAGGCCGCCATGCCGGTGAGATAGCGGCGGCGCCAATTGTCGGTGAAGGTGGCGGGATCGAGGTCGGCGCGGCCGATGCGCGCGAGGAAATCGGCGGATTCGGCGGTGATGCTGGTGCGCCAGTCGACTACCGTTCCGAACACGTCGAACGCAAGCACCTTCGGCAAATCGGACCCGGCCATGTATCCTCCCGTCTGTTTCGCCGGGTGCTACGAGTGATGCCCCCCGTGGACAAGCCGCGTTGATCGGGCCACTCACGCGACCGGCAACAGCAAGGCGGTGCGGCATGGCGTTCACGGCAACAATCCTTCTGCTCGGTTCGGGCGAGCTTGGGCGCGAGTTCGTGATCTCGGCCAAGCGGCTGGGCTGCTATGTCATCGCCTGCGACAGCTATGACGGCGCGCCGGCGATGCAGGTGGCGGATGCGCGCGAGATATTCTCGATGCTCGACGCGGACCTGCTGCGGGCGGCCGTGGAGAAGCACCGGCCCGATTTCGTCGTTCCCGAAGTGGAGGCGATCCGTACCGAAGTGCTGGCCGAGCTGGAGGCGGCGGGGACGACGATCGTTCCGTCGGCGCGCGCGACGATGATGACGATGAACCGCGACGGCATCCGCGAGGTCGCGGCGGTCGATCTGGGGCTGCGCACGTCGCGTTATCGCTATGCCGAGACGCTGGACGAGGTGCGCGCGGGGGCGGCGCACACCGGGCTGCCGTGCGTGATCAAGCCGGTCATGTCCTCATCGGGCAAGGGCCAGAGCACGGTGCGCGAGGAGGGCTCGCTGGAGGCGGCGTGGGATTATGCCGTGGCCAATATGCGCGGTGACCGGGCGCGGGTGATCGTCGAGGAGTTCGTCAATTTCGACTATGAGATCACGCTGCTGACGGTGCGCACGCGCGACGGCGTCGTGTTTTGCCCGCCGATCGGGCACCGGCAGGAACGCGGCGATTATCAGGAAAGCTGGCAGCCGGCCGCCATGTCGGACAAGGCGATTGCTGACGCGCAGGACATGGCGCGCAAGGTGGTGGACGATCTGGGCGGTTATGGCCTGTTCGGCGTGGAGTTCTTCGTCAAGGATGACGAGGTGATCTTTTCCGAATTGTCACCGCGCCCGCATGACACGGGCATGGTGACGCTGATCTCGCAATCGCTGAGCGAGTTCGACCTGCACGCCCGCGCGATCCTTGGCCTGCCGATCCCGACGCTGACCAGCTACGGCCCGTCCGCCTCCGCAGTGATCCTGGCGGATCGCGCGTCGGACACGGTGCGCTATGACGGCATCGCCGAGGCGCTGGCTACACCGGGGGGCGACGTGGACGTGCGGATTTTCGCCAAGCCGACGACACGGCCCTATCGCCGCATGGGCGTGGCGCTGGCGCGCGCCGCGACCACCGACGACGCCCGGCGCATTGCGGCCGAGGCGGCGTCGAAGGTTCAGCTTAGCTACGATCCGGCTTAGGCGGCGCGCTTGACGAGGCGCGGGTCGGCGGCGGCGACGCCGGTGGCGAGCACCAGCGCATCCTCGACGAAGCCAGTGGCGGTCTGGCCGTAGCGGCGAAGCGCGGCCATGCGGATGCGCCAGCCGACGTAGGAACTGGCGAGCGCGGTGCCGAGCGCGACCGCGGCGCCGGTCACCCGCTGCCCCTTGGGCGCCAGCGCCGCGCCGGCATAGGCGGAGGTGACGCTGCGCACGGCAAGGCCGATCGGCACGATCCGGTCGGGTGCGGTCTTCTGCTTGTCGCCCGCCATTTCCGCGGCGCTGAAGGCGACGGCGCCCCAGGCGATCAACGGGTTCTTGAACAATTTGGCGAGCGGCATGTCATCGGGCAGCGCGCCGCGACGGCCAGCGGCGGCAAGCGCGGCGAGCGGCACGATGCCGCGCTGACCCGCGGCCAGCCCGATGAGGTAGGAACGAAGCATCGGCGAATTCCTCGTGTGGTTCGCGCGAACAATCGTTGGGGGCGGCTTCGTATCCCGCGGGGGCCGTAAAACGGGGCGGCAGGAAAATAGTGGCGCGGCGCGCGCCGATGGGGAACAGCAACGCGATGGCCAAGCTCTATTTCTATTACGCCAGCATGAATGCGGGGAAATCGACCAACCTGCTGCAGGCCGATTTCAACTATCGCGAGCGCGGCATGGCGACGATGCTGTTCACCGCGGCGATCGACGATCGCTTTGCGGCGGGCACGATTACCTCGCGCATCGGCCTGTCGGCGCCGGCGACGATGTTCGACGCGAGCACCAACATCGCCGCCTGCGTGCTCGATCGCCATGCCGAGGAAACGGTGGCGTGCGTGCTGGTGGACGAGGCGCAGTTCCTGACCGCGGCGCAGGTCGACCAATTGGCGCGGCTGGCGGATGTCGATGGCATTCCGGTGCTGGCCTATGGCCTGCGCACCGATTTCCGGGGGGCATTGTTCGAGGGATCGGCGCGGCTGCTGGCGCTGGCCGATGCGCTGATCGAGATAAAGTCGGTCTGTGAATGCGGGCGAAAGGCGACGATGAACCTGCGCGTCGACGCCGAGGGGCGGCCGGTGGCGGCGGGCGCGCAGACCGAGATCGGCGGCAACGACCGTTATGTCGCGCTGTGCCGGCGGCATTTCACCGCCGCGCTGGAGCGTGGTGCGACGGGGGATGCCTGAGGTCCGGGACCGCTGGCGCTCGCTCGCCCGCCCCCCTATCTGGCCGGCATCATGACACCCGACAATCCCATCTACGCCGCGGCGGTGTGGATCATTCCGCTGATCATCGCGATCGTCTTTCACGAGGTGGCGCATGGCCTGATGGCGCGTGCGCTCGGCGATCCGACCGCGGCGCAGCTCAACCGGCTGTCGTTCAACCCGATCCGCCATGTCGATCCGATCGGAACCGTGATCCTGCCGCTGGGCCTTGCGCTCGCCAAGGCGCCGGTGTTTGGATGGGCCAAGCCGGTGCCGGTGGATGCGCGGCGGCTGCGCAATCCGCGCTGGGGCATGGTGGCGGTGGCGCTCGCCGGGCCGGGGATGAACTTCCTGCTGGCGGCGGTCGCGGCGATCGCGATCGGCGTGCTTTATGGGCAAATGAGCGGGCCGCCGGAGGGCGTCAGCCAGTTCATCTTCGCCAATCTCGTCAACTTCCTGCTGATCAACATCTTCCTCGCGGTGTTCAACCTGCTGCCGCTGCCGCCGTTTGACGGCGGGCACGTGGTGGAAGGCGTGCTGCCGCGTCGGCTGGCGGTGGAATGGGCGAAGCTGGCGCGTTTCGGCTTTCCGCTGATCATCGTCCTCCTGGTGGTGGTGCCGATGATCTGGCCGAGCGCGAGCATCGTGGGCAAGATCGTCGGCCCGCCCGCCGACTGGCTCGTGCGCCAGTATCTCGCCTTTGCGCAGCTGTTCGCCTGAGGACCCCTGACATGCATGGATGGCTGATCCTCGACAAGCCGCTGGGGCTTGGATCGACTCAGGGCGTGAGCGCGGTGAAGCGGGCGCTGCGCGAGGGCGGATATGGCAAGGCGAAAGTGGGGCACGGCGGCACGCTGGACCCGCTGGCGTCGGGCGTGCTGCCGATCGCGCTGGGCGAGGCGACGAAGCTTGCCGGGCGGATGCTCGACAGCGACAAGGTGTACGACTTCACCATCCGCTTCGGGGAGCAGACCGATACGCTGGATGCAGAGGGGAAGGTGATCGCGACCAGCGATGTGCGCCCGACGCGCGAGGCGCTGGCCGCCGTGCTGGCGGACTTCACCGGGCCGATCGAGCAGATGCCGCCGGCCTTCTCCGCGCTGAAGGTCGACGGGCAGCGTGCCTATGACCTGGCGCGGGCGGGCGAGGAGGTAGTGCTCAAGACCCGGGCGGTGACGGTATTCGCGCTGAGCGTCACCGAGGCGGCCGACGCAGGCGCGCTGGAGGAGGCGACGCTGAGCGCGCATGTCTCCAAGGGCACCTATATCCGCAGCCTCGCGCGGGACATTGCGCTGGCCCTTGGATCGGTGGGGCATGTCACCTATCTCAGAAGGACGAAGGCGGGGCCGTTCGGCCTTTCGCAGGCGATATCGCTGGACAATTTGAGCGAAGCCGCTAAGGGGCGCACCCTTGAACATATTCTCCTGCCGTTGAGGGCGGGGCTGGACGACATCCCGGCTCTACCCCTCACGCCCGACCAGGCAGGGGCGCTCCGCCAGGGGCGTGTTCTGGCCGGGATCGTTGCCGACGATGGCCAGTATTTTGCCTGCCTGCACGATGTGCCGGTAGCGCTGATCGAGGTCCAGGCCCGCGAGGGTCGTGTCGTCCGCGGCTTCAACCTGTAAAGATGTCGAAGGAAAACACATGTCGATCACTGCGGAACGCCGCCAGGAACTCATCAAGGATCACGCCCGCGCCGAAGGCGACACCGGTTCGCCGGAAGTTCAGGTCGCGATCCTGACCGAGCGGATCCGGAACCTGACCGAGCACTTCAAGGGCCACGCCAAGGACAACCATTCGCGTCGCGGCCTGCTGATGATGGTCAACAAGCGTCGTTCGCTTCTCGACTATCTCCGCAAGAAGGACGGGGATCGCTACCTCGCCCTCATCGCGAAGCTCGGTCTTCGCAAGTAATAACGGAAGGGCGCCCTTGCGGCGCCCTTCTCGCATATGCGCTTCGCGTGTGACGCGAGCGTCCAACGCCAGCGGGCAATAAGGCCCGACTGGCACGAGCCAAGACTGGCTCAAGCAGGCCCCGGCTGCATAGGGCGGCCGGAGTGAAGGAAACGAAATGTTCGACAAGAAAACGGTAAGCATCGAGTGGGGCGGCAAGACCCTGACGCTCGAGACGGGCAAGGTTGCCCGCCAGGCCGACGGCGCGGTGATCGCGATGCTCGGCGAGACGGTGGTGCTGTGCGCCGTCACCGCGGCCAAGACGGTCAAGGAAGGGCAGGATTTCTTCCCGCTCACCGTCCACTATCAGGAAAAGTTCTCCGCCGCCGGTCGTATCCCGGGCGGCTTCTTCAAGCGTGAGCGCGGCGCGACCGAGAAGGAGACGCTGGTCTCTCGTCTCATCGATCGCCCGATCCGCCCGCTGTTCCCGGAAGGCTTCTACAACGAGATCAACGCCATCGCTCAGGTGCTGAGCTATGACGGCGAGAACGAGCCGGACATCCTGGCGATGGTTGCGGCGTCGGCCGCGCTCACCATCTCGGGCGTGCCGTTCATGGGCCCGATCGGCGCCGCGCGCGTCGGTTATGTCGATGGCGAGTATATCCTGAACCCGACCGACAAGCAGGTCGAAGAGGGTCAGCTCGACCTGGTCGTCGCCGCCACCTACGACGCGGTGATGATGGTCGAATCCGAAGCCAAGGAGCTGTCGGAAGAGATCATGCTGGGCGCCGTGCTGTTCGCGCACGACGCCTGCCGCGAGGTCGTCAAGGCGATCGTCAAGCTCGCCGAGCAGGCCGCCAAGGATCCGTGGGAGCTGGCGCCGGTCGACGACAAGTCGGCGACGCTCAAGAAGCTCGAGAAGGCGATCGGCAAGGATATCGCCGCCGCCTACAAGCTGACCGACAAGCAGCAGCGCCAGAATGCGCTGAACGAGGCGCGCGCCAAGGCGCGTGAGGCATTCGCTGACCTGAAGGAAAGCGATCCCGCCCAGTATCTCGGCACGCTGAAGCTGGTGAAGAAGCTGGAGGCGAACATCGTCCGTCAGGCAATCCTGAAGGACGGCAAGCGCATCGACGGCCGCAGCACCACGCAGATCCGCCCGATCGAGGCGGAAACGCACTTCCTGCCGCGCGCGCATGGCTCGGCGCTGTTCACGCGTGGCGAGACGCAGACGATCGCAACCGCGACGCTGGGTACCCGCGATGCGGAGCAGATGATCGACGGCCTGAACGGCCTGTCGTACCAGCACTTCATGCTGCACTATAACTTCCCGCCGTACTCGGTCGGTGAAGTGGGCCGCTTCGGCGCGCCGGGCCGCCGCGAAGTCGGCCATGGCAAGCTGGCGTGGCGTGCGCTGCACCCGGTGCTGCCGACCAAGGAAGAGTTCCCCTACACGATCCGTCTGACCAGCGACATCACCGAGTCCAACGGTTCGTCGTCGATGGCGTCGGTGTGCGGCGGTTCGCTGGCGCTCATGGACGCCGGCGTGCCGATCAAGCGCCCCGTCTCGGGCATCGCGATGGGTCTGATCCTGGAAGGCAAGGATTTCGCGATCCTGTCCGACATCCTGGGTGACGAGGATCACCTCGGCGACATGGACTTCAAGGTGGCCGGCACGTCCGAAGGCATCACCACGATGCAGATGGACATCAAGATCGCCGGCATCACCAAGGAGATCTTCGAGGCGGCGCTGCACCAGGCCAAGGAAGGCCGTGCGCACATCCTGGGCGAGATGAACAAGGCGCTGGGTGAAACCCGCACCGAGCTCAGCGCGCACGCACCGCGCATCGAGACGATCACGGTCGACAAGTCGAAGATCCGCGACATCATCGGCACCGGCGGCAAGGTGATCCGCGAGATCGTCGCCACCACCGGCGCCAAGGTCGACATCGACGACGAGGGCGTGGTGAAGATCAGCTCGTCCGATCACTCGCAGATCGAAGCCGCGATCAACTGGATCAAGGGCATCGTCGAAGAGGCGGAAGTCGGCAAGATCTACACCGGCAAGGTCGTCAACATCGTCGACTTCGGTGCGTTCGTGAACTTCATGGGTGGCAAGGACGGCCTCGTCCACGTCTCCGAAATGAAGAACGAGCGGGTCGAGAAGCCGGGCGACGTCGTGTCCGAAGGCCAGGAAGTGAAGGTCAAGGTCCTCGAGATCGATCCGCGCGGCAAGGTTCGCCTGTCGATGCGTGTCGTGGACCAGGAGACCGGCGCCGAGCTGGAGGACACCCGTCCGGCCCGCGAACCGCGCGAGCCGCGTGGTGACCGTGGTCCGCGTCGCGACGGCGGCGGTGATCGCGGTGGCCGTGGTGGCGACCGCGGCGGCGACCGTGGCGATCGCGGCCCGCGCCGCGACCGTGGCCCGCGTCGTGATCGTCCGGAAGGCGGCAACGGCGGTGGCAACGATGACGGCCCCGCGCCCGAGTTCGCCCCGGCGTTCCTGACGAACGACCGCGATCGCGACTAAGCGATCCGTCGGCTTCGGGTGATACAGGAAGGGCCCCGGCAGTGATGCCGGGGCCCTTTCTCTTTGTCCGTGCGGGCGGATGGCCGGTAAGGGAGCCGCCGCTATCGTCCCCGGTGCCCCAAACGACATCACCCCGGAGCATGGCCCCGGGGTGACGGTAGATCAGCGCTGCTGGCGCGTATCGATGCGGCTGGCGCGTCAGGCGCCAACAGGATGGATCAGGCGGCGGCCTTCACCTTTTCGACCGCCAGCGCCATGCGGTTCGACACCGGCTGGGCGACCTCGCCCGCCAGCTTCAGCGCCGATTCGGTCGAGCGCGAGGCATGCGCCATGAACGCGTCGAACGAGGTGCGCGCGAATTCGTTCTGCAGCTTGAAGAAGTCGGCCGGCGAGGTCACCGAACCGAGCGAGCGGACCGCGCCGGTCGCCTGTTCGTAGGACGACTTCACATAGGCCGCGGCGTCCTGGCCCATCTGCTCCAGGCCCTTCGCAGCGATCTTCGAGGATTCCACGACGGCATCGACATTGTCGCGCTGAAAGACGTGCATGTCCTCGAACGCCTTGGAGCCCTTTTCAAACTGCGTGCGGGCATGGTCGTTGGCCTCGGCAAACAGGGCGCGGGTCTTTTCGGTCATCGCAGAGATCGCGTCGATCATCGTCGGCTCCTTGGCGGTGCACGGCATATCCACAGACATGGTGCATGCTCATCTTATGCTGCACTGCAAAATAAGGGCCGCAGTAGGCTGTTGCAAGGACTTTGTGCGCCGCAGCAAAAGGTCTCTGCTGTTACCTTATCGCGCGCGAACATAACGACCGGGCGCATCGTCAAGCGCCGGCAGCTTGCCTGCGCCGGGGATGCGCGCACCCGCCGCTTCGACCATCGTGTCGTCGTGACCGCGCAGCCAGGCCAGCCAGTCCGGCCACCAGCTGCCCTCATGCTCGGTTGCGCCCGCCACGAATTCGGCGAAGGATCCGGCCGGCGCATCATTCGTCCAGTGACGATATTTGCGCGCCGCGGGCGGGTTGACGACGCCTGCTATGTGCCCCGACCCGGCGAGCACGAAGCGCAACGGGCCGCGGAAGTAGCGGGTGATTTCCCAGACGCTTTCTGCCGGCGCGATATGATCCTCCCGCCCAGCCTGGACGAAGGTGGGCGTTTCCACCTTGGCGAGATCGAGCGGAACGCCGTCGATGGTGATGGCGCCGGGCTTCACCAGCAGATTGTCGCGGTAGAGATCCGCCAGATAGCTGCGGTGCCAGCCGGCCGGCAGGTTGGTGACGTCGCCGTTCCAGTGAAGAAGGTCGAACGGCGTGTATTCTTCCCCCAACAGGTAATTGTTGGTGACGTAATTCCAGACAAGGTCGCGGCTGCGGAGCATGTTGAAGGTCGCCGCCATGTAGCGACCGTCGAGGAACCCTTCGGGCGAAAGCGTGTCGATCCGGTCGAGTAGTTCGTCGGTGATCAGCGCGGAAAGATCGCCTGCGCGAGCGAAATCGACCTGGGCGGTGAAGAAGGTGGCGCTGGCGACCTTGTCCGCCTCGCCGCGCGCGGCGAGCAGCGCGAGCGTCGCGGCCAGCGTGGTGCCCGCCACGCAATAGCCGATGGCGTGGACAGCGGGCACGTCGAGCAGGTCGCGCACGGTGTCGATCGCCTCGACCTGCGCCGCGATGTAGTCGCGCCAGCCAATGTCCTTCATGCTGGCGTCGGCCGACTTCCACGACACCATGAACACGCTGATCCCCTGATCGAGGCACCAGCGGATGAAGCTTTTCTCCGCGGTCAGATCGAGGATGTAGAAGCGGTTGATCCACGGCGGGAAGATGACCAGCGGGGTTTGCAGCACCTGCGGCGTCGTCGGCGCATAGTGGATCAGTTCAAAGAGCGGGGTGCGCAGCACGACCTTGCCGGGGGTGGTGGCGAGGTTGTGGCCGAGCTCGAACGCGCCGAGCGGCGTGTGGGTCATCTGCCCGCGCGCCATGTCGTCGAGCATGTGCTGCAGCCCCTTGCGCAGATTGTCGCCGCGCGTCTGGAGCGTCCGTTCGATCACCTGCGGATTGGTGAAGGCAAAATTGGTCGGGCTGAGCGCGTCGACGAAATTGCGCATCGCGAAGCGGAATTGCGCGCGCTGGCGATCGTCGACGCCCGGCATCGTTTCCACGCTGCGCATGAGCTGTTCGCCGATGAAATCATAGGCCTGGCGCAGCGCGGCGAAGAAGGGGTTTTGCTGCCACGCCGGGGCGGCGAAGCGCTTGTCCTGCGAGGGCTGCTGCTGCTCGGGCGGCAGGGTGGCGGCGATGAATTGCTGCCAGGCGGACAGTCCTTCGGCCCACGGATCGCGCGGGGCGGCGTCAGTGCCAGGGGTCGCCCCTGTGCCCTTTTCCTTGCCGGCATCCAGCGCCGCCACGCTCTGTTCGAGCATCATCTGCTGGGCGCGACCGATCATCGCCGTCCATTGCTGCAGATCGGCCAGGCTTGGCGGCAGGGGACTGTCGGTCATTCATTGCTCTCCGCCCGTCAGCATAGCGTGGCTATGGGCGCGCGAAAGCCCCGCCTGCCTTTCGCCGGGTGCGCGCCCGGTCTATGTTGCGCCGTTCCACCATCGAGGTTCGCATGTCCGAAGAGTTCTACCGCATCAAGCGCCTGCCGCCCTATGTCATCGCCGAGGTGAATGCGATGCGGGCCGCGGCGCGCGCGGCCGGCGAGGACATCATTGACCTTGGCATGGGCAATCCCGACCTGCCGCCGCCGCCGCACGTCATCGACAAGCTGGTCGAGGTGGCGAAGAAGCCCGATGCGCATGGCTATTCGGCGTCCAAGGGCATCCCCGGGCTGCGCCGGGCGCAGGCCAATTACTACGGCCGGCGCTTCGGCGTGGAGGTCGATCCCGAGACCGAAGTCGTCGTGACGATGGGGTCGAAGGAAGGGCTGGCGAGCCTCGCCACCGCGATCACTGCGCCGGGCGACGTGATTCTGGCGCCCAATCCCAGTTATCCCATCCACACCTTTGGCTTCATCATCGCCGGGGCGACGATCCGCGCGGTGCCGACGACGCCGGACGAGCGCTATTTCGAGAGCCTGGAGCGGGCGATGGCGTTCACCGTGCCGCGGCCGAGCATCCTCGTCGTCAATTACCCGTCCAACCCGACGGCGGAGTCGGTCGATCTTGCTTTTTACGAACGGTTGGTCGCCTGGGCGCGCGAGAACCAGGTCTGGATCATCTCCGACCTCGCCTATTCGGAGCTGTATTACGACGGCAACCCGACGCCCTCGATCATGCAGGTGAAGGGCGCGAAGGACGTTGCGATCGAGTTCACCTCGCTCAGCAAGACCTATTCGATGGCCGGCTGGCGGATCGGCTTTGCGGTCGGCAACAAGACGCTGATCGCGGCGATGACGCGGGTGAAATCCTATCTGGATTACGGCGCCTTCACGCCGATCCAGGCGGCGGCGTGCGCCGCGCTCAACGGCCCGCAGGACATCGTCGAGCAGAACCGCAAGCTGTATCACAAGCGCCGCGACGTGATGGTTGAGAGCTTTGGCCGGGCCGGGTGGGGGATCCCAAGCCCCAAGGCGAGCATGTTCGCCTGGGCACCGTTGCCTCCCGCGCTGGCGCATCTGGGGAGCCTGGAATTCTCCAAGCAATTGCTGACCCAGGCCAAGGTCGCGGTCGCGCCGGGCGTCGGCTATGGCGAAAATGGCGAGGGCTATGTGCGCATCGCCATGGTCGAGAACGAGCAGCGGCTGCGCCAGGCGGCGCGCAATGTGAAGAAGTATCTGGCCAGCATGGGTGTGAACGTGCCGGCCCGGAACGCTGGTTGAACCAGCCGCACGGTTCATCGCGGGGGGTGTTCGTTGGACGCCTATAACCCGCTCTATTCGCTCGCCGGCGTGCTGGTGGGGATATTGGTCGGCCTGACCGGCGTCGGTGGCGGATCGCTGATGACGCCGCTGCTGGTGCTGGCGTTCGGCTTCCACCCCGCCACCGCCGTCGGCACCGACCTGCTCTACGCATCGGCGACCAAGACGGTGGGCGGCGCGGTGCACGGCCTGCGCGGAACGGTGGACTGGCGGGTGGTGCGCCGGCTGGCGCTCGGCAGCATTCCCGCAGCGCTGGTGACGCTGCTCGCGCTCAGCCGCATGAGCGTCCATGGCGCGGATACCGGCGGGCGCATCGCGCTGGCGCTGGGCGTGACGCTGGTGGCGACCGCGATCGCCACCTTCTTCCGTGCGCGGATCGTGGCGCGGGTAGAGCCGTTCTTCGAAGGGATGCGGCCGCGCACGCTGGCGCTGCTCACCGTCGGATTAGGCGCAATCCTGGGCGTGCTCGTCTCGCTGACCTCGGTCGGGGCGGGTGCGCTCGGCATGACGGCGCTGCTCGTGCTGTATCCACTGACACCGGTGAACCGGCTGGTCGGATCGGACATTGCCCATGCCGTGCCGCTGACGCTGATCGCCGGGATCGGCCATTGGTGGCTGGGGTCGGTCGACGTGATCCTGCTCGCCTCGCTGCTGGCCGGATCGATCCCGGGTATCGTGATGGGCAGTATCATTGCCTCGCGCGTGACCGACCGGCTGTTGACCCCGATCCTCGCCACCACGCTGGCGGTAGTCGGACTGAAGCTGATATTCTAAGCGCCTGTCGCTTGTGCATCCGCGTTCAAGGACATCGACGTGACTCGTCCCGGTTTCAGTTTTTCCACCAGCTTCAAGGTCCGCTACGCCGAGATTGACGGCCAGCGGGTCGTCTTCAACTCGCGCTATCTCGAATATGCCGATGTTGCGGTGAGCGAATTCTGGGAATGGACCGGGATCGGCGAGGCGCTGAAGGACGCATGGCTCGACATGGAATTCCATGTGCGCCGCGCGACGGTGGACTATCTGAAGCCGCTGATGCTCGGCGACACCGTGGAAGCATCGGTGCGGATCGAGCGGATCGGCAATTCCAGCCTGACCAAGCGGTTCGAGCTGGCCAATCAGGACGGTGATCTGTGCGCGGTGATCGACATGGTCAGCGTCAACGTTCACCTGCCGACCGGCCGCCCGGTGCCGATCGCCACCGACGTGCGCCAGTTCCTGGAAGCGCTGATGGTGGCGCAGCCGGACCGCGTGGCCTAAGGATCGACCATGCTGGAGATGCGCCCCGATTGCGAGCGTTGCGGAACCGATCTTCCCGCCGATGAGGGCGGGGCGTTCATCTGCTCGTTCGAATGTACCTTCTGCGCGGATTGCGCCGATGCGATGGATGAGCGCTGCCCCAATTGCGGGGGTGAGTTGCTCGACCGTCCGGCGCGGGTCGGAGACGCGCTGAAGAAGCATCCCGCATCGACCAGGCGGCATTTCGTGCCGTCCGATGCCAAGCGCTGACGCGCAGTGACGGGCGCAGCGGCGGCGGGGTGGCGATGACCCCGCGTATCCTGATCGTGGCCGGGTCCGATTCGGGCGGCGGCGCGGGCATTCAGGCGGATATCCGCGCCGTCACGATGCTGGGCGGCCATCCCATGACCGCGATCACCGCGATCACCGCGCAGAACACGCTGGGCGTGTCGGGTGTCCACCCGATCCCGCCGGAGATGGTCGCGCAGCAGATGCAGGTGTGCATCGACGACATTGGCGTCGATGCGGTGAAGATCGGCATGATCGGCAGCGCTGCGACCGCGCACGCCATCGCCGATGTGATCGAGACGTTGCGCAACGTGCCGATCGTGTTCGATCCGGTGATGATCGCGAGTTCAGGGGCGGTCCTCGCCGACGATGATACGACGGCGGCGTTCGGGCGGCTGATGCGGCTCGCCACGCTGGTCACGCCCAATTGCCCCGAACTGGTGGCGCTGGGCGGCGAGCAGGCGGTGCTGGCGACCGGAGCGACGCTGCTGGCCAAGGGCGGCCATGCGGAAGGCGATATCATCACCGATCGGCTGATCGGCCCCGACGGCGAGATTGCGCGATGGTCCGGCACACGGATCGAGACGCGGCATACCCATGGCACGGGGTGCACGCTGGCGAGCGCTATCGCGGAAGGTCTGGGTCGCGGGCTGGCGCTGCCGCCGGCGGTCGAGCGTGCGCGGCTGTTCGTTCGCGAGGCGTTGACCAAGGCGCCGGGGCTGGGCGCCGGGCACGGGCCGATGGGGCATCATCTGGTGCGCCCCAAGGACTGGCCGGGCGTCTGACGCGGCATACCGGTTGCCGCGACAGGCCTGCCGCGGCGGTCAGTAGGCGTTCAGCGCATCCTGAAGATGGTCGCGGATCGCCAGCAGGGCGCCCATCGGCACGCTCTTGCCGGCTGGTGTCGGGGCCGCCGCCGCCGCAGGCTCGGCGCTGCCGCCGCGCGTTTCGCTGGCGAGCAGTTTCTGCACTCCCTTCACCGTATAGCCCTCCGTACCCAGCAGGCGCTGGATCCGCTGGACGAGTGCAACATCCGCCGGCCGGTAGTAGCGCCGGTTACCGGCACGTGTGACCGGGCGGAGTTGCGGAAAACGGGTTTCCCAATAGCGCAGGACATGCGGCGCGACGCCGGTCGCGCTGGCGACCTCGCCGATCGTGCGGAACGCGCCCTCAGCCTTTTGGGAGTTGCTCACGCCTGGGCAGCGACGATGCGATCGCGCATCATCTGGCTGGCGCGGAAGGTGAGCACACGGCGCGGTGCAATTGGCACTTCGACCCCAGTCTTGGGATTGCGCCCGATCCGCTCGCCCTTGTCGCGCAGGACGAAGGTGCCAAAGCCGGAGATCTTCACATTCTCCCCGCGGGCAAGCGCGCCGCACAGGGATTCCAGGATCTGCTCGACCAGGCGTGCCGAGTCAGCCCGCGACAGACCTACCTGGCGATGCAGCGATTCCGCCAGATCCGCCCTAGTTAACGTCCCCGCATCACTCATTTGCACTACAACTCCCCACTCCGATTGCTGCAGGTTAGCATCCGCGAGGGCGTGGTGAAAGATTGATGTGGCGGCTTGCCGTGTTTCAGTACCGGACGACGGCGGCGCCCCAGGTGAACCCGCCACCCATCGCTTCCAGCACGACAATCTGCCCGCGCTGGATGCGCCCGTCGCGCACCGCGGCATCGAGCGCCAGCGGCACCGATGCGGCGGAGGTGTTGGCATGCTGATCGACGGTCAGCACGACCTTCTCCGCCGGAAGGCCCAGCTTGCGCGCGGTAGCATCGAGAATGCGGGCATTCGCCTGATGCGGCACGACCCAGTCGACCTGGTCGGCGGTGAGGCCGGCGGTTTCCAGCGATTCCTGCATCACGGTGGCGAGGTTGACGACCGCGTGGCGAAACACCTCGCGTCCCTTCATCCGAAGCTTGCCCACCGTGCCGGTGGTCGACGGGCCGCCATCGACATAGAGCAGTTCGTTGTGCCGCCCGTCGGCGTGCAGCTTCGACGCGAGGATGCCGCGGCCCTCGGGGCCCTCGCTTTCCTGCGCCTCTAGTACGATTGCGCCAGCACCATCGCCGAAAAGAACGCAGGTGGTGCGATCTTCCCAGTCGAGGATTCGGCTGAACGTCTCGGCGCCGATCACCAGCGCGCGGCGGTGGGCGCCGGCGCGGATCATGCTGTCCGCCACCTGCACCGCGTAGAGGAAACCCGAGCAGACGGCGGCGACGTCGAACGCGACGCAATCGTCGATGCCCAGCATCGCCTGCACCTTGGTGGCGCTGGACGGGAAGGTCTGGTCAGGCGTCGCGGTGGCGAGCACGATCAGGTCGATGTCCTGCGCCGACACGTCGGCCGCAGTCAGCGCCGCCTTGGCCGCGTCACGGGCGAGCGTGGCGGTGGTTTCCTCCGGCCCGGCGATGTGGCGGAAGCGGATGCCGGTGCGCTCGACGATCCACTCATCGGTGGTGTCGACCATCTCGGCCAGTTCGGCATTGGACACGCGCCGCGCCGGCAGCGCCGATCCGGTGCCGGTGATAACGCTGCGAATCATGCCGTCTCCCTCTCGAACCGGGTGAGATCATCCGCAATGCGTCGCGCGAGATCCGCCTTCACCATCTTTGCTGCAACGCCAATCGCCGTTGCGACGCCGACCTCGTTGGCGCCGCCGTGGCTCTTCAGCACGAGGCCGTTCAAGCCGAGGAATACGGCGCCATTGTGGTTGTTGGGATCAAGATGGTCGCGCAGCAGCTGCGTCGCCGGCCGCGAGATCAGGAAGCCGATTTTCGAGCGGACCGAGCTGGTGAAGGCGCGCTTCAACAGGTCGGCGACGAATCGGGCGGTGCCCTCGGCGGTCTTGAGCGCGATATTGCCGGAGAAGCCGTCGCACACGATCACGTCATGGTCGCCGCGCGAGAGCCGGTCGCCCTCGATGAAGCCGGTGAACTCCATCGGCAGGTGCGGCGCAGCGCGCAGCGCGGCAGCGGCATCGCGGATCTCCTCGGTGCCCTTCTGATCCTCGCTGCCGATGTTGAGCAGCGCGACGCGCGGATTTTCCAGATCCATGGCCACGCGAGCATAAGCCGCGCCCATGACCGCGAACTGAACGAGGTTCTTGGCCTCGACCTCGGTATTGGCGCCGAGATCCAGCACGACGACGTCATTGGTGCCAAGCGTCGGCAGCAGCGCGGCAAGGGCAGGGCGATCGATGCCCGGCATGGTGCGCAGCGCGAGCTTCGCCATCGCCATCAGGGCGCCGGTGTTGCCCGACGAGACGGCGGCGCCGGCACGACCCTGCTTCACGCAATCGATGGCGATACCCATCGACGTCGTCTTGGCACGGCGCAGCGCCTGGCCGGCCTTTTCGTCGCCGGCGATGACGTCGGGCGCATGCACGATCTCGGCATGCTGGCTGAGGTTCGGATGCTTTTTCAGGCCTTCGCGAATCGCCGATTCGTCACCGACGAGAAGGAATTTCATCCCCTCGAAGCGATGACGCGCGCGTGCGACGCCCGCCAGCATGACCGCCAGCCCCTCGTCGCCGCCCATCGCATCGACGGCGATCCAGGAACTGTCGGCCATGATAAGACGGACTCCGTAAACCTAATCTGCAATGCCGAAGCGGCAGCGGCGCGCGTCCGCGCGCCGTGCCGGCAGCTGAATCAGCCTTCGACCGAAAGGACTTCGCGGCCGTTGTAGTGACCGCATGCCGTGCACAGGTTGTGCGGGCGACGCAGTTCGCCGCAGTTCGGGCATTCCTGGAACGCCTCGACCGACAGAGCGTCGTGTGCGCGGCGCATGCCACGGCGGGAGGGGGAAGTCTTTCGCTTGGGGACGGCCATCGCGGCACCTTGATCTTTTATTGTTCGAAATAAATGCGATTAGCCCGACGACGATCGATGCGAACCGGATCACCGGTCGCACCGGGTAGCCGGGCGCATCGCGAAGCCCCGCGCCTATAGCTGATCGGGCGGCCGTTGCAACCCGAATGGCGCGCTGGCAGGCTTCTCCATCAACGAAAAGGGGGAGGAACCATGGTTCTGCCGGTGACCCTGACGATTGCTGCGGCCTGTGCGGTGATCAACATCTGGCTCGCGATCCGGCTGGTGCGCGGGCGCGTCAGGGGCAAGGTGATGGTCGGCGACGGGGGCGATCCGGGCATGCTGGCAGGGATGCGCGCGCACGCCAATTTCGGCGAATATGCGCCGATCGTCCTCATCCTGATGGCGCTGATCGAGCTGGCGCGCGGATCCCTGGTGGCGCTGTGGGTGATCGGGGTATTGTTCGTGCTGGCGCGGCTGGCGCATCCGCTGGGCATGACACGGGCGGCGCCCAATCCGCTGCGGGCAGGCGGGGCGGTGGTAACGTGGATCGTCACGCTGATCCTCGCCGGATGGGCGCTGGCAATCGCGGTGGAGCGGACCAGCAGCGGCACGATGACGATCGTGCCGGTCGAGGGGGCGCCGCGCGCCTGAGCCGATTCGCGGCGCCGCGGGGGATCAATCCTCGCGGCGGGTTGCGTCCAGATGTCGTTCCAGCCGGGCAGTTTCGGCCTTGATCGCGTCACGTTCGGCCCGGGTGCGGCCGAACGCCAGCCTGTTGGCGGCCGCCTGTTCGGCGGCGGCGGCCCGTACGCGCGCCTTGCGTGCGCGGTTGAGGTTGATCAGGTCGCCCACGTCAATGGCCCCGTCTCAGGGGCGAACCTCGCGCGCGATCGCGTCGAGCAGGCCGTTGACGAAGCCAGCCTCGCGCCGTTCGTAAAAGGCGTGGGCGACATCGACATATTCGCTGATCACCGCGCCCTTCGGCACATCGACACGCGACAGCAGTTCGTAGGTGCCGGCGCGCAGGATCGCCTTCATCGGCTTGTCGAGACGGTCGAGCGTCCAGCCGCTGGCCAGCTTGCTTTCGATCAGGCGGTCGATCTCGCCCGCGCGGGCATGCGCGCCAGTGACGATATCGTCGAAGAAGGCGACATCGGCCTCGGCATATTCGGCGCCCTCGATCGTCGCGCCGATACGGTGGGCGTGAAATTCGTGCAGGAGGGCGGACATGGCAATGCCCTCCATCTCATGCTGATAAAGCGCCTGGGTGGCGGCGAGACGCGCGGCAGCGCGCGCCTTGGTACGAGCAGCGGTACGGGACATGGCGGCGCCCCATACGCGCATAGGCTCGGAACGGCCAGCCCCCGCGGCGTGCGGGGGCGGCGCGGTCAGAGCCGGCGGGCGACCGACTGGGCGTGCGCCGGCAGCCCCTCCGCCTCCGCCAGCGCGACCGTCGCCGGGCCAAGCTTCGCCAGCGCGGCGGCATCGAGCTGGAGGAAGCTGGTGCGCTTCATGAAGTCCGTGACGCCAAGCCCGCTGGCAAAGCGCGCGCGCCGACCGGTGGGGAGAACGTGGTTCGGACCCGCGACATAATCGCCGATCGCCTCCGGCGTGTAGCGCCCGAGGAAAGCGGAGCCGGCGTGGCGCATCATGTCGAACAGCGGCTGCGGATCATCGACGGCGATCTCGACATGTTCGGGCGCGAGCGCATCGACCAGCGGCATCGCCTGTTCGAGCGTGTCGACCAGCACGATCGCGCCATTCGCCTCCCACGCGATCCGTGCGGTGTCGCGTGTCGGGAGCTCGACCAACTGGCGCTCCACGGCCGCTACGACCGAATCGGCGAAGTCGGCCGAATCGGTGAACAGGATCGACTGGGTCGTCACGTCATGTTCGGCCTGGCTGAGCAGGTCGGCGGCGATCCAGTCCGGATCATTGGCCCCATCGGCGACGACGACGATCTCGCTGGGGCCGGCGACCATGTCGATGCCGACCACACCATAGACCTGCCGCTTCGCCTCCGCGACCCAGGCGTTGCCGGGGCCGGTGACGACATCGACGCGGGCGATCCGGTCGGTGCCCCAGGCGAGCGCGGCGATCGCCTGCGCGCCGCCGATCCGCCACACCTCGTCAGCACCGGCGAGATGCGCCGCGGCGAGGACCAGCGGGTTGATCGCGCCCTTGGGCGTCGGCGTCACGACGACGAGCCGCTCCACGCCCGCAACCTTGGCGGGAATGGCGTTCATCAGCAGCGTCGAGGGGTAAGCTGCGCGCCCGCCGGGGACGTAGATGCCGGCGGCATCGACCGGGCGCCAGCGCGCACCGAGTCGCACGCCCGCCTCATCGGTGAAGTCGCTGCCGGCCGGGCGCTGTTTCTCGTGATAGGCGCGGATGCGTGCGGCGGCGAGTTCGAGCGCGTCGCGCAGCACCGGATCGAGCGCGTCGAACGCGGCGGCGCAATCGGCAAGCGGGATCGACCAGCCGCCGTCATCGAGATCATGGCCGTCGAGCTTCTGCGTCAAGGCACGCAGTGCCGCATCGCCTTCTTCACGCACGCTGCGCAGGATGTTGGACACGTCGCGCAAGACATCGGCGTCCGATTCGCGGCGGGCATCGACCAGCGCGGCGAAATCGCGCGTGAAGGACGCGTCGTGGGTGGACAGGCGAATCATGCCGCCTTCGCCTCGGCCACGGCGCGGCGGAACGCCTCCACCAGCGGGACGACGCGGCCGGCGCGCATCTTCATCGCCGCCCGGTTGACGATCAGGCGCGAGGATACCTCGACGATCGTTTCCACCTCGACCAGGCCATTTTCCTTCAGCGTGCGGCCGGAGGAGACGAGGTCGACGATGCGCGGCGCGAGGCCGAGCATCGGGGCAAGCTCCATCGCGCCGTTCAGCTTGATGCACTCGGCCTGGACGCCGCGGCGGGCGAAATGCTCCGCCGTCAGGTGCGGATATTTGGTGGCGACGCGCACATGGCTCCAGCCGCGCGGATCATCGTGCGCGGCCAGTTCTGCCGGCTCGGCGACCGAGAGGCGGCAATAGCCGATGCCGAGATCGACCGGGGCATAAAGCTCCGGGTAAGCAAACTCCCCCAGCACGTCCGAGCCGACGATGCCGAGCTGCGCCGCGCCATGTGCCACGAACGTCGCGACGTCGAAGGCGCGCACGCGAATGAGCGCGATGTCCGGATCCTGGGTCGCGAAACGCAGCGCGCGGCTGTCCTCATCGAAAAAGGCGGCCTCCGGCACGACGCCGGCGCTGGCGAGCAGCGGCTGCACCTCGGCGAGAATACGTCCCTTTGGGACGGCAATAACGAGCGGTTCGGCCATGGGCGCGGCTTTACCAGTGCGCCGCGCAGGCGCAACATCGGCCCACACGCAATATCCTGTGCAAAGGGGAAATCGGGTGGCTGACGAAGCGACGAACCGCGGCGCATTCCTGATCCAGCACCATTATTGCACCACGATGGATGCGCCGATCACGGCGCGCGTGTGCCGGGCACTGACCACCGCGATCACCCGCGACAGCGCCGCGGGACGCCGCGTGCTGGACTGGCCGGGCGAGCCGACCGTTGACGCGCTGCCGCTGCGGCTGGTGGGCGGATTGCATGCGCTGCACCGTGCCGGTGCCGACGCGGGGCTGACGCGGGTGTTTCGCGGCGAGGTGGTGGACGAGGGGGCGGTGGCGGCGATCATCGCGCAAGTGCTGGTGGCGCATGATGCGGCGCTGCTGCCGTGGCTGGACGGGCCGCCGCAGACCAACGAGCCGGGGCGATCGGCGGCGCTGATGACGGGACTGCTTCAGGTCGTGCAGCGCTTCGGCCAGCCGATCGAGCTGCTGGAGATCGGATCGAGCGCCGGGCTGAACCTGCTGATCGGCCGCTATCGTTTCGACCTGGGTGGGACGATCGTAGGGCCGGATGCGTCGCCGGTCACGATCCGGCCCGAGTGGCGCGGGGCGGCGCCGGCGCCCGAAGCGGTGCGCTTTGCGTCGGTGCGGGGGGTCGATATCAACCCGATCGACGTGCGTGATCCGGCGGCGGCGCAGCGGCTGATCGCCTATAGCTGGGTCGATGTGCCCGAGCGTGCCGCCCGGCTGGAGGCAGCGTTCGCGATGTTCGCCGCCGATCCGCCGCGGCTGGACGCCGGCGACGCGGTGGCCTGGATCGAGGAGCGGCTGGCCGAGCCACAACCGCGCGGCGTGACCCGCGTGCTGATGCATTCGGTGGTGTGGCAATATCTGGGGCCGGAGCGGCAGGCGCGGATCCGCGCGGCGATGCTGGCCGCAGCGCAGGCAGCGGATGAGGAGCGGCCGCTCGCCTGGGTGCGGATGGAGCCCACCACACAAAGCGCGGTGCAGGAAGTGTGGGTGCAGGCCTGGCCGGGCGCGGCGACGCCGGTGCGAGTCGCGCAGACCCATGCGCATGGTGCGTGGGTCGCGCCGACCGGCCCCGCCGAGACGCCGGAGGGCGGCGATTTCGTCGAGGGCGGGGAGGGATATTGGGCGAACGAGGCCACGCGCCGCCTGGCCGGGGCGTGACCGCGCCCCCGGCCAGCGACGTGCGCCGTCAGGGGTAGCTGACGGTATTGGGCTGGCCGGGGATCGGGATCCATTCAATCTCGTCGCCCGGCACGACGGGGAATTCGCGTGCCATCCATGCGCGCTTCGCCTCCTGGATGCGTTCGCGCGAGGAGCTGACGAAATTCCACCACACATGGCGCGGGGTGGCAAAGGCGTCGCCCCCCGCCAGCATCGCACGCGCGCCGCTGGCGCTGCGCAATGTCGCGGCGATGCCGGGGCGAAGGACGTAGAGCCGCTGCGGTTCGAGGGCCACGCCCTCCAGCATGGCTTCCCCCTCGACCAGATAGATGGCGCGTTCGTCGGCGGCGGCGTCGATGGGCACGCTGGCGCCGGGGGCGAGCGCGATGTCGGCGTAGATCGTGCCGGCATAGGTGGTGGTCGGCGCACGCTTGCCCCACAGGTCGCCCATGATGACGCGGGCGGTGACGCCGTCGCCCTCGATCACGGGCAGGCCGGCGGCGGGGACATGCTCAAAGGCCGGATCGATTTCCTCCTGTCCGTCGGGCAGCGCGAGCCAGGTCTGGATGCCCGACAGCGCCGGGCCGTCGCGCCGCGCCTCCTCCGGCGAGCGTTCCGAATGGACGATGCCACGCCCGGCGGTCATCAGATTGACCGCGCCGGGGCGGATCACCGTCTGCGTGCCCAGCGAATCGCGGTGGCCGATCGCGCCGTCGAACAGATAGGTGACGGTGGCGAGGTTGATGTGCGGATGCGGGCGCACGTCCATCCCCTCGCCGGGGGGCAGGTGCGCCGGGCCCATCTGATCGAAGAACAGGAACGGCCCCACCATCGTGCGTTCGCGATGCGGCAGGGTGCGGTGGACCTTGAACCCGCCGATATCGTGGGTGGCGGGCAGCAGGGTCAGCTCGATCAGGTCATCACGCGTCATCGGTCGCTTCCAGCAAAAGGAGAAGGTCGTCGGGGAAGATCGTTTCGGGCCAGCCGGCGATCTCGTCGCGGCGGAACCAGCGCCACTGCGTCATCACGCGGCGTTCGAGATCGGTGTGGCCGAAGGTGTCGACCGCGTCCGCATCGACGTTGATGCGGAACCAGCGTTCGTCGGCGGTGACCTCGACCCGTTCGATGGTGAGGAAATCGACCCAGCGTTGCGCCACTTCCGGGCCGGGATCGGCGCGGATGCCGGTTTCCTCGAACAATTCGCGGCGCGCGGCATCGGGGTAGCTTTCGCCCGGATCGCAGGCGCCGCCGGGCGTGCACCAGAAGGGCGCGCGATCATCGGGCGTGAAGCGGAACAGCAGCACGCGCGATTCGCGGTCGACCAGCAGGATGCGCGCGGCGGGGCGAAGCGCGCGGCCGATGCGGGCGGTCGCCGCCTCAGTCACCGTCGAGCTCGGGATAATGGCGGAAGATGCCGGTGGTGTTGAACGGCACGCGACGATCGCTTGCGAGATAGGCGGCGATACCGGGCAGCGCGGCCACCGCATCGCGGATGGCGACGACGCCGGGATAGTCGCGCTCCAGCGCCGCCATGCGCCGCGGGAACATGTAGCGCAGCCCCTCGACCAGCTGGAACAGCGAGGTGTCGGCATAGCTCCAGCGATCGTCGATCAGCCAGACGCCCGGATTGGCCCCGGCCGCCTGTTCGAAATGGTCGAGGAACTTGGGCAGCCGCTCGGTACGAAATTGCTGGGCGGCGCGCGCGGCCTCGGGCTTCTGATCCTCGTAATAGGCGCCGAGCTCCACCGGATGGTGGATGTTGTGCACCTCCGCGACGATGTCGGCGATGGTCAGCTGCAGTTGCAGGATCCAGTGGCGGTCGGCCGGCGCGGTGGGCGCGAGATCGTGCCGATCACCCAGATAGAGGAGGATGTTGGCGACCTGCGCGATGCGGACGCTGTCATGCTCCAGATAGGGCGGGGCGAAGGGCGCGCGATCGCCGGCGGCCATATTTTCCACCAGTGCATCGACCGAACGGGTGCGGGCGCTATCCTCATAGGCGATCCCGGCCGCCTCCAGCGGCAGGCGGACGAATTCGCCGCGACCCTGCAGGCCGGGCCAGTACCAGAGGCGATAGGTCATCGTGGCTCCCCTGGGGCGACCGTCTTCATCGCCAGTGCATGGACGTGATCGCGCAGCAGATCGGCCAGCGCCTGGTTCACCAGCCGCTGCCGCGCGACGCGGGTGAGGCCGGCGAAAGCGGGGCTTTCCACCACCACGCGGAAGTGCGATTCGCCCGAGCCGTCGTCGCCGGCATGGCCGCGATGCTGCGCGCTTTCGTTGATCACGTCGAGGTGCGTCGGGCTGAGCGCGTCGGTCAGACGAGCGGCGATTGCGTGCTGGATCGGGCCGGTGGCAGGCTGGGTCATGCCGCCTATATAGTCCGTTTTGCTGGGGATGTTCTGATTTTGGCGAAGGATCGGCCGAACGCACGGTTTCATGGAAGGATCGAAGGGGACCGGCCGTGCGAGGCGCCGGGCTGCGATGCGGCCGGGGAATTTCGCGCGCCGCCGCTGGACGGGCCAGCGCGCGATGGCCCGCCGCGGTTCCGCTGGTTCTGCCTCGACCATGTCCGCGCGTTCAATTCGAGCTACAATTATTTCGACGGGATGAGCGCGGAGGAAATCCACCATGCGCAGCGGCCGATGGCGGGGTGGGAACGCGAGACTCGCGCCTTCGCCCGTGCCGGTGGCGGCGACCAGGGGCCGCGCTGGGCCGATTTTTCCGACCCGCTGGACGCGATCGGTGCGCGCTATCGCCGCGAACGGGCGCCCGAGCGGAGCGACGGCAAGCCATTGTCGGGGCAGGACCGCGCGAGCCTGAAGGTGCTGGGGCTGGCCCCCGATGCGGACCGCATGGCGCTGCGCAAGCGCTACAGCGAATTGGTGCGCCGTTATCACCCCGACCGAAACGGCGGTGACCGCAGCCATGAAGCAATGCTACAGAAGGTCATCGCGGCCTATCAGCAGTTGCGGCAGGCACCGGCCTTTGCGTGAGGGGCGGGCGGCGCGGGTGCGGGCATGTTCGGCCCTTGCCCTTGATCCAAGGCTTGCCATATTTCGGCGGAAACAATGACCAGCATCCTGACCATGGCAGAACGTCGAGACAATGACGGCGAGGGCACCGGCGTGGGCGTGGCCACCCGCACGCGCGCCAAGATCAAGGAGCCGACGCCGTACCGCGTGCTGATGCTGAACGACGATTATACCCCGATGGAATTCGTCGTTCTATGCCTGCAGCGGTTCTTCCGCATGAACGCGGAGGAGGCGACCCGCGTCATGCTCCACGTCCACCAGAAGGGCGTCGGCGTGTGCGGTACCTTCAGCTATGAAGTGGCGGAGACGAAGGTCGGGCAGGTGATGGATTTCGCCCGCGCCAACCAGCATCCGCTGCAATGCACGCTGGAAAAGGCCTGAGCCTTTTCCCGACGCCGGCGATCAGCCGGCGACGACCCGCCAGCCCAGAGTTTCGCCGGCATGGAACGGCACAACCGACTCGGTATCGTTGCCGATCTGGTCGGGCACCGTCTGGTCGACACGCTCCAGCGTGATCGTCCCTTCGTTCAGCGGCAGGCCGTAGAAGCGCGCCCCATTTTCGCTGACGAACGCCTCGAACCGGTCGAGCGCGCCTTCCTCGTCGAACACGCGGATGTAGCTTTCCAGCGCATAGGGCGCGTTGAAGATGCCGGCGCAGCCGCAGGAGGTTTCCTTCGCGGCGACGACGTGCGGCGCGCTGTCCGTCCCCAGGAAGAACTTGGCCGAGCCTGACACCGCCGCCTTGCGCACGGCGAGGCGATGCTGCTCGCGCTTTGCCACCGGCAGGCAATAAGCATGCGGGCGGATGCCGCCGTCGAAGATCGCGTTGCGGTTGATCAGCAAATGCTGCGGGGTGATCGTCGCGGCGACGGTATCCGGCGCCTCCGCGACATAGTCCGCCGCCTCGCGCGTGGTGATATGTTCCATCACGATCTTGAGCGCGGGAAAATCGTCGACCAGCCGGCGCAGCGTGCGATCGATGAACACCGCCTCACGATCGAAGATGTCGATGTCCTTGTCGGTGACCTCGCCATGGATCAGCAGCGGCATGCCGATCGCCTGCATCCGTTCCAGCACCGGCGCGAGCGCGAAAATGTCGGTCACGCCATGCGCGGAATTGGTCGTGGCGTGCGCGGGATAGAGCTTGCACGCGGTGAACACGCCCTCGGCATGCGCGGCGGCGATCGCGTCGGGATCGGCGCCGTCGGTGAGGTAGCAGGTCATCAGCGGCGTGAAATCGGTTCCCGCGGGCAGCGCGGCCATGATCCGGTCGCGATAGGCGCGCGCGGCGTCGGCGGTGGTCACCGGCGGGGTCAGATTGGGCATGATGATCGCGCGGGCGAACTGCCGCGCGGTGTAGGGCGCGACCAGCTGAAGCATCGCGCCGTCGCGCAGGTGAACGTGCCAGTCGTCGGGGCGGCGGATGGTGAGGCGGTCGGTCATCGGACAATCCGGGAGCTTGGAATAGGGCCGGAACGCCCTAGCTTGTCGGCATGACCAACGCCACCATGCTCACCGATCGCGCCGTCCTACGCCTCAGCGGGGAGGATGTTCGCGGATTCCTGCAGGGGCTGGTGACCAATGATGTCACGGGGCCGCTGCCGGTGTGGACGGCGCTGCTGACCCCGCAAGGCAAGGCATTGTTCGATTTCCTGGTGTGGGCCGATGGCGAGGACCTGCTGCTCGATTGCGAGGGGGAGCAGGCCGACGCGCTGGCCAAGCGGCTGACGCTGTATCGGCTGCGGCGCAAGATCGCGATCGCGCGCGACGATTCGCTGGCGGTGCATTGGGCCGTGGACGGCAGCGAGGGCGTGCCCGACCCGCGGCTCGCCGCGCTGGGGCAGCGGTGGATCGCCGCGCCCGGCGAGGCGGCGGAGGGCTGGCTGGCCCACCGCCTGTCGCTGGGCGTGACCGAGGGGGTCGGCGAGCTGGGCAGCGGCGAGACATTGTGGCTGGAATGCAATGCGCGCGAGCTGAACGGCGTCACTTTCGGCAAGGGATGTTATGTCGGGCAGGAGAATACCGCGCGGATGAATTACCGCTCCAAGGTCAATCGCCGGCTGGTCGTCGCGCCGCTGACCGAAGCGGGGGACCGGACGCGAGCGACCTATCCCGCACTGGGGCTGATGGTGGAGCATCGCCGGGTCGAGTCGCTGGGCGATGCGATCATCCCGCCGTGGCTGGCCGACGCGCTCGCCACGGCACCGGCCGACTGACCGGCAGGTAACGGCTCAGGCGAGGCCGAACGGCACGACGCGGTTGGTCTGGGTATGGCCGACCTCCGCCGGGCCGAGGAACGGCACCCCCATGTCGCGGCACCAGCGGCGGATCATCGTGTCCAGCGTCTCGCCCCAGCGCGGATTATTGTCCTTGATCGCGGTGACGGCGCCGAGGCGCACACCGGCGATGCCACGCAGCTGCGTCGCGTTGGCCATGGTGAACAGCAGCCGGTCGACATTGTAGAGCGGCTCCGCGACTTCCTCGATCAGCAATTCGTGGTCGGTGAGATCGGGCAGCCAGGGCGTGCCGATCAGTGCGCCGAGGATGGCGAGGTTGAAGGCGGCAGCGGGGCGGCGGCCGAGGCCGGGCTCCAGCCCCTGCCGCTCGCCGCGCGCGATCCAGCCGAGCGAGCGGGCGACCGTGGCGTCGCCGCCGCCCGAACTGCGCAGCACGTCGACCGGCATCGGCCCGTGCGCGACCTGGCCGATGCGGCGGGCGTAAAGCGCGGCGAGCATGAAGCCCATGTCCGAATAGCCGACATATTTCTTGCGCCGTGCCGCGTCGTTGAGCTGCGGCATGACGGCGTCGAGGATTCGGTTGGAGCCATAGCCGCCGCGCGCGAACCAGATCGCGGCGAAACCGGGATCATTGGCGAATTCGAGGAAGGCGGCGGCGCGGCGCGCGTCCGGGCCGGCGAAATGACCGTCGCTTTCCCAGCATTGCGGATGGAAGACGAGCTCCACCTCCGGATAGGCGAGCGCGGCATAAGCGGTGAGCGGGGCGACCATGTCGGGGCTGGCGCTGTTCGCGGGCGCGACGATGCCGATCCTCACGCCTGCACCCTTCGTATCGGCCGCAATGTCATGTGCCTCGTCGCCTTCGCCTTGCCCAAGCCCCGCGGCGGCGATAGCCCGCGGCCATGCAGGACGGCAACATCGCAGGAAAACGCTTCTTCTTCGTCGGTGTCGGCGGATCGGGGATGATGCCGCTGGCGATGATCCTCGCCGGGCGCGGCGCGAGCGTTGCGGGATCGGACCGGGGCCTCGACCAGGGGCGGGTGCCGGCCAAGTTCGCCGACCTTGAGGCGAAGGGCGTCGCGCTGTTCCCGCAGGACGGCAGCGGGATTACCTCGACCGAGCAGATCGTCGTCGCCTCCGCCGCGGTCGAGGATACGGTCGCGGACATTGTCGCGGCGACGCGGCTGGGCTGCCCGCGGATGAGCCGTGCCGAGCTCAACGCGGCGCTGTTCAACGCCAGCCGGCTGCCGATCGGGGTGGCGGGGACGAGCGGAAAATCGACGGTTACCGGGATGATCGCGCGGATCCTGCACGATGCGGGGATGGATCCGACGGTGATGAACGGCGCGGTGATGAAGGATTTCGCCGGCGCCGACCGGCCGTTCGCCAGCGCCTTGGTGGGCGAGGGGGCGCCGTACGTCAGCGAGGTGGATGAGAGCGACGGGTCGATCGCGCTCTACACGCCGCGGATCGCGGTGCTGAACAACGTCAGCCTTGACCACAAGTCACTGGAAGAATTGAACAATCTGTTCGGCGACTTCATTGCCAAGGCGGGCCACGCGATCGTCAATGCCGACAATCCCGATGCCGCGGCGCTGGCGATGCGGGTGCCGCGGGAGCGGGTGACGACATTCTCGCTGGGCGGCGAGGCGGATCTGGTGGCGCGCGATGTGGTGGAGGAGCCGTTCGCGGTGTCCTTCACGCTGAACGGTGAAAGCGTCCGCCTGGGTGTTCCGGGGCGGCATAATGTCGCCAACGCGCTGGCCGCTATCGGAGCCGCTTTGGCCGCGGGCGTCACGCTGCCGGCCGCTCTCCGGGGAATTTCGGCCTACACCGGTTTGAAGCGCCGGTTCGACGTCATCGGCACCGCTGACGGGGTCACGGTGATCGATGATTTCGGGCACAACCCTGACAAGATCGCCGCCACGCTTGCCACGCTTCACGCCTTTCCGGGCCGGCTGCTCGTCCTGTTCCAGCCGCATGGCTATGGTCCGTTGAAGACGATGCGGCGCGAACTGGTGCAGACGTTCGTCGACGGGCTGGGCGTCGATGACCTGCTGGTGCTGCCCGACCCGGTCTATCAGGGCGGGACGGTGAGCCGCGAGGTGACCAGCGCCGATATCGCCAATGACATAACGATCAGCGGCGGCAATGCGCGCCATATCGCCGAGCGGGCGGCGGCGGCGGCGCATCTGGTGGCCAATGCCCGGCCGGGTGATCGGATCGTGGTGATGGGCGCGCGCGACGATACGCTGCCGCTGCTCGCCGCGGAGATGCTGACGCAGATCGACAGGCGTGATAAGGTCTCATGATGCGCACGACCAATCCGACCCTGTTCCGCCGCCTGTTCCTGGATCACCCCGCGTCGGTCGGGGAAAGCTATGCCGAGCATTTCGGCGTCGCGACCCGGTTCGGAATGCGGATGCTGGCGGGCGGCGTGGGCGCAGTGATCCACGGCGTGCTGCCGTTCGCGTTCAAGACCACCGGCAGCCGCACGATCGCCGAGCTGCATGCCGAGATGGTCGCCAAGCGCACCGCGAAGCGCGATGCGGAAACGCAGTTGAAGACGGTCGAATATGTGATCTGATCGCGGCGGCGCGGCGTCGCATCGCGATGCTGTCGCCTTTCGCAATCGGGCGATCGCCCCTACAGCGCGCGCGATGACCGAAGCCCAGCGCCCCCGCCTCGCCTATCACCTGACCGAGGGCGACGGCCCGACGATCGTGTTCCTGCCCGGCTATGCCAGCGACATGAGCGGCACCAAGGCGCTGGCGCTGGAGGCCTGGGCACGCGAGAACGGCCGCGCGTTCCTGCGGTTCGACTATGCCGGTTGCGGCGAGAGCGAGGGCAAGTTCGAGGATCAGTCGCTGACCGACTGGCGCGACGATGCGCTGGCGATGATCGACCATGCCGTCGAGGGCCCGGTGGTGCTGGTGGGATCGTCGATGGGCGGATGGATCATGCTGCTGGTCGCGCTGGCGCGCCCCGACCGCGTGGTCGGCATGGTCGGCATCGCCGCCGCGCCCGATTTCACCGACTGGGGATTCAGCCAGCCCGAAAAGCTCTACATCCTGCAATATAACAAGCTGGAGCGGGCCAACCCCTATGGCCCTGCGCCGACCGTCTATACACGGCGTTTCTGGCAGGCGGGCGAGGCGAGCCGGCTGATGCATGGGCCGATCGCGATCGATTGCCCGGTGCGGCTGATCCATGGCCAGCGTGACCCCGACGTGCCCTGGGCACAATCGGTGCGGCTGGCCGAGCTGATCCGGTCCGACGACGTGCAGGTGATTTTGGTGAAGGACGGCGATCATCGCCTGTCGCGCGAGGCGGACATTGCGCTGCTGACCCGAACCGTCGGGGACCTGCTGCCATGATCCTGCTTCTTGCCGCGCTTCAGGCCGCGACCCCTTCGGTGGCGCCGCCTCCGGTTGCTGCGCCATCGGTCGCGGCGCCATCCGCGACGAGCTGTGTCGCGCTGGCTGCGGAGGATCCGGTTGCGGCGGAGCGGCGAGCGTCGCTTGATCGCAGCGCGGCCGGGCGCGGCTGCCTGGGCCTGGCGCTCGCCGGGCAGAACCGTTTCCCGGCGGCGGCCGCCGCGTTCGAGGAAGCGGCGCGGGCGGCGGAACTGGCGCAGGACGAGGCGGCGGCGCGTTACTGGGCGCAGGCCGGCAATGCCTGGCTCGCCGGGCAGGATGCGGCGAAGGCGCGATCCGCGCTCGACGCGGCGCTGGCGGCGGGCACGCTGACCGGCATGGAGCGCGGCGAGGCGGCGCTCGACCGCGCCCGCGCCTTGGTGGCGATCGGCGACAGCAAGGCGGCGCGCGCGGACCTCGACATGGCGGTCAAGGATGCGGCGGACGATCCGCTCGCCTGGCTGCTGTCGGCGACGCTGGCGCGGCGCGACGGCGACCTGGGCCGGGCGCGCGCCGATATCGCGCAGGCGCTCCGACGATCGGCCGACGACGCGCAGGTGCAGCTGGAGGCCGGCAATATCGCCGCCGCGGCGGGCGACGAGGCCGGCGCCAAGGCGGCGTGGGGCGAAGCGGTGCGACTGGCGCCCGATCGGCCCGCGGGACAATCGGCGGCGCGCGCGCTGGCGCAGTTCGGCGCTGACGAACAGAAAGGCGGCGAACAGAAATGAGCATGGAGGATTGATGCGCTATCTGCACACCATGATCCGGGTCACCAACCCGGAAGAGACGATCAAATTCTTCGAGGTGCTGGGCCTGAAGGAAGTGCGCCGTACCGAGAGTGAGGCGGGGCGGTTCACGCTGATCTTCCTCGCCACGCCGGACGACATGCGCGGGCCGGGCGAGCGCGCCCATGCCGAGGTGGAGCTGACCTATAACTGGCCGCCGGAGGATGGCAGCGCGCCGGAGGAATATACCGGCGGGCGCAATTTCGGGCACCTCGCTTATGATTGCGACGATATCTACGCGACGTGCCAGGCGGTGCTCGACGCCGGCTATACCGTCCACCGCCCCCCGAGGGACGGTTACATGGCGTTCGTGAAGACGCCCGACGGCATCTCGATCGAGCTGCTGCAGCTGAACGGGCCGAAGCCGCCGCAGGAACCCTGGGCGTCGATGCCGAATACCGGGACCTGGTGATGCCCGCGCCCGCGCGACTGATCGTGAACCTCGACGTTCCCGATCTCGCGCGGGCAGAGGCTTTCTATTGCCGCGCGCTCGGCCTTCGGGTCGGGCGGCGGATCGGGGCAGGCGCGGTCGAGCTGCTCGGGCTGGAAGCGCCGCTCTATCTGCTGGAACAGGCCGACGGCAGCGTGGCGAGCGATGCCTCGCCAGCGCGCCGCGATTATCGCCGGCACTGGACGCCGGTGCATTTCGACATTGCGGTGGATGACCTCGACACGGCGCGCGCGGCCGCCATCGCGGCGGGGGCGGTGGACGAGACGGGGGTGCGTGCGGCACCCTATGGCCGGATCGCGGGCTTTGCCGATCCGTTCGGCCACGGTTTCTGCCTGATCGAATTCAATGAAAGGGGCTATGATGCCATTGTCACAGGAGAGGGTGCCGGCTGAAGCAGCGACGGGGGCGCTGGAAATCGTGCGCGTGCCGGTGCTGAGCGACAATTACAGCTGGCTGGTCCACGACCCCGCATCGGGCGCGACGATGGTGATCGATCCGGGCGAGGCGCAGCCGGTGCTGGATGCGGCGGCGGCGCGCGGGTGGACGATCACCGACATCTGGAACACGCACTGGCACCCCGATCATGTCGGCGGCAATGGTGCGATCGTCGCGGCGACCGGTGCGCGGATCACCGGGCCGGAGGCGGAGCGCGAGAAGATCGGGCAGATCGACCATGGCGTGGGCGAAGGCGATGTGGTGACGCTGGGCGCGCATCGCGCGGCGGTGATGCGGGTGCCCGGGCATACGCAGGGACATGTCGCCTTCCACTTTGCCGATGACGCTGCGATCTTCACTGGCGACACATTGTTCGCGATGGGCTGTGGCCGGTTGTTCGAGGGCACGCCGGACGACATGTTCGGCAACATGCAGCGTTATGCCACGCTGCCGCCGGCGACGCGCGTCTATTGCGGGCATGAATATACCCAGTCGAACGGCCGCTATGCGCTGGTCGCCGAGCCCGACAATGAGGCGATCCGTGAACGGATGGGCCGGGTGGATGCGGCGCGTGCGGCGGGCGAGGCGACGATCCCGACCACCATCGGCGAGGAGCTGGCGACCAATCCCTTCCTGCGCGCGGACAGCGCCGCGCGACTGGGTGAACTACGAGCGGCGAAGGATAGTTTTCGCGGGTAGAAACGTTGGTGGCGCGACAGGACAAACCTGCGCGCGAGCATGGAGGGATGACGATGGCCAGGGTGCTGACAACCTTTGCGCTTGCCGCGATGGCCGGGGCCGCCGCCGTTTCCGCCACTGGCTGTGCGACCGGGGCCGCCGCCGACCGCCCCGGCCCGCAGGAGCGCGATCGTGCGCAATTGGAACGCGACCTCGCGCGGCTGACCCCGCAGCCGCAGGTCGATTGCATCGACACGCGGTTCCGCACCATCTCGCTGCGCGCGATCGGCGACAAGCTGGTCTATCGCGAAGGGCGCAACCGCATCTATGTCAGCAATACCAACGGCGGGTGCGAGGGCGTGGCGCGCGGCGACATGCTGGTCACGCGCCAGTTCGGCCCCCGGCTGTGCCGCGGTGACATTGCGGAAACGGTCGATCGCACGGCGCGTTTCCCGACCGGCAGCTGCGTCATCGGCGCCTTCACCCCTTACGTCGCCAAATGATGGCGGGATGAGGCCACCGGCCGTAAGACTGCCGGCAAGGTGGCGATCAACCTGCCACCGACCGGAGTTACTGAATGACCAAGGAAACCGAAGCCGACCTGACCGGCGTCGCCCCGCGCGTCTCACCCAAGGCGGCGGTCGAGGAGATCGGCGGGCGCAAGCTGAAGCCGGCGACGCTGATGATGGGCCACGGCTATGATCCGGCGCTGTCCGAAGGCGCGCTGAAGCCGCCGATCTTCCTCACCTCCACCTTCGTCTTCCCCAATGCCGCTGCCGGCAAGCGCCATTTCGAGGGTGTGACGGGCAAGCGCCCGGGCGGGGCCGAGGGCCTCGTCTATTCGCGGTTCAACGGGCCGAACCAGGAGATCCTGGAAGACCGGCTGAGCGTGTGGGAAGATGCCGAGGATGCGCTGACCTTCTCCAGCGGCATGTCCGCCATCGCCACGCTGTTCCTGTCGATGACCAAGCCGGGCGACACGATCGTCCATTCGGGGCCCCTCTATGCGGCGACCGAGACGCTGATCGCGCGAATCCTGGGCAAGTTCGGCGTGAAGTGGCTCGACTTCCCGGCCGGTGCGACGCGCGAGGAGATCGACGCGGTGCTGACCGAGGCTGCGACCGGCAATGTCGCGCTGATCTATCTCGAAAGCCCGGCCAACCCGACCAACGCGCTGGTCGACGTGGAAGCGGTCGCGGCGAGCCGTGACGCGATCTTCACCGGCGAGAACAAGCCGCCGATCGCGATCGACAACACGTTCCTGGGGCCGCTGTGGGCCAAGCCGCTGCAGCAGGGCGCGGACATCGTCGTCTATTCGCTGACCAAATATGCCGGCGGCCATTCGGACCTGGTGGCGGGCGGCGTGCTGGGATCGAAGGAGCACATCAACACCATCCGGCTGATGCGCAACACGATCGGCACGATCTGCGACCCGAATACGGCGTGGATGCTGCTGCGCAGCCTCGAGACGCTGGAACTGCGCATGAGCCGGGCGGGCGAGAATGCCGCCAAGGTGTGCGAATTCCTGGCCGCGCATCCCAAGGTCGAGAAGGTCGGCTACCTCGGCTTCCTGGAGCGGGGCGAGGACAAGCGCCAGGCCGACATCTATCGCCGCCATTGCAGCGGCGCGGGTTCGACCTTCTCGCTGTACCTGAAGGGCGGCGAGCCGGAGGCGTTCGCGTTCCTCGACGCGCTGAAGATCGCCAAGCTGGCGGTGAGCCTGGGCGGCACCGAGACGCTGGCGAGCCACCCGGCGGGGATGACTCACCTGTCGGTCGCCGATGATCGCAAGGCGGCGCTGGGCATCACCGACAATCTGGTGCGCATCTCGATCGGCGTCGAGGATGCCGATGACCTGATCGCCGATTTCGACCAGGCACTGGCCGCGATCAAGGCGTAAGCCAGAAGGGCGTCGCCCCGGCCGCGGCCGGGGCGGCGCCCGAATGGTTTCAGGCGGCGGCGATTGCGGGGCGCAGCGTCATCAGGTCGCGCTGATAGCCCATCAGCTTTTCCTCGATTGCGGCTCTATATTCGGGCGTCGCCGCGCCGCGCAGCACCAGCGCATAGCCGTAGCTGACATGCGCCTCAATCTCCTGCACCTCGATCGCGCCGAGCACCCAGGCGAGCATCGCGGCGACATAGACGCCGTCGAGCGCGTGGAGCAGCGGATCAAGCTCCAGCCCCGGCAGCAGCGCGCCTTCGTTGCGCGCCTCCCCCAGGAGCGAGAACCAGAAACCGTAGCGCTGCGGCGACTGAAGCTCACCGCGCAATTCCTTGCTGTCGAAGCGCAGCGCCTCGGTCCACAGGGTGCGGTAGAAATCGGGGTCGTCGGCGAGATAGGCGATGGTGATCGACACTGCCTGGAAGATGCGGTCGACCGGGCCGACGCTGCGCAATTGCGAGAAGCGTTCGTGGAATTCGCGCACGTCCTCCAGCAAGGCGATGACGATCGCGCGTTTCGAGCCGAACAGATTGTAGGGCGTGGTGAGCGACACGCCGGCGCGCGCCGCGATGGCGCGCATCGACAGCCCGGTGTCGCCGGTTTCCTTGATCAGATCGCGCGCGGCCGCGATGATGCGGTGGCGACGCTCAGCCTTCGCCTCCTCGCGGCGGCTCATCCGTAATTCCTCTGCATGGCATCGACCCTAGGCACCCCGACCCTTAGCCGCAACGCCGCGCCGGGGCAAATTATCATAACATGTTGCAGAATCCATTTGGCTTCCGCCGGTGGCGCGGCGTAGCATCGCCGCCAAACAGGGCAGGAGGAGAGAAGAGATGGCGGGAGAGAGGATTCGCTTCGGGGCGTTCATTGCGCCCTTCCACCCGTTGAACGAGAACCCGACGCTGGCGCTGGAGCGCGACCTGGATCTCGTCGTCCACATGGACAAACTGGGTTATGATGAGGCGTGGCTGGGCGAGCATCATTCGGCCGGCTACGAACTGATCGCCAGCCCCGAATTGTTCATCGCCACCGTGGCGGAGCGTACGCGGCACATCCGGCTGGGGACCGGCGTGTCGTCGCTGCCGTATCACCACCCCCTGATGCTGGCGGACCGGATCAACCAGCTGGACCATATCACCCGCGGGCGCGTGATGTTCGGCGTCGGGCCGGGCGCGCTGCCGTCGGACGCGTTCATGATGGGCATTCCCGTCGCCAAGCAGCGCGACCGGATGGACGAGGCGATCGACGTGCTCGTCCCGCTGCTGCGCGGTGAGCAGGTGACGAAGAAGACCGACTGGTTCGAGCTGAACGAGGCGCGGTTGCAGATGCTGCCGTACAGCCGCCCGTCGGTGGAGATCAGCGTCGCGAGCCAGGTGTCGCCATCGGGCGCGACGGCGGCGGGGCGGCATGGCCTGGGGCTGCTGTCGATCGGCGCCACGCAAAGCGGCGGGTTCAATGCGCTGGCGTCCAACTGGGCGATCGCGGAGCAGCAGGCGACCGATAGCGGCACGCGCGTCGAGCGCAGCCAGTGGCGGCTGGTTGGTCCGATGCATGTCGCCGCGACGCGCGAGGAGGCGCGTGCGCAGGTGCGCTTCGGCCTCGACAAATGGCTGTACTATTTCCGTGAGGTGGCCGCGCTGCCGCTCGCCCCGGCGGATGGCAGCGACCCGGTCGACGCCTTGGTCAATTCGGGCATGGCGGTGATCGGCACGCCCGAGGATGCGGTGAAGCAGATCGAACGGCTGCGCGAGCAATCGGGCGGGTTCGGCGCGTTCCTGATGATGGACCACAATTGGGCCGAATGGGATAACAAGAAGAAATCCTATGAGCTGATCGCGCGCTACGTCATGCCGGCGGTGAACGGGGTGAATGCCAATCGCGAGGCGTCGATCGAATGGGCGGCGGCGAACCGCCCGCGCTTCATCGGCGAGGCGCAGGCGGCGGTCGGCGCGCGGCTGGCGGACCATATCCAGAAGAAGGGGACGGAGAATATCCGCCCCGAAATCCTGGCCGCGATGGGCCTCGACAAGAAATCGGAGGCGGCGGAATGAGCGGCGCGAGCGAGGGCGCGCGCGCCAATGGGCGCAAGGCGATCTTCATCACCGGGGCGGCATCGGGCATGGGGCTGGAGACCGCCCGGCTGTTCGCCCGCGAAGGCTGGTTCGTCGGCGGGGTGGACGTCAACGAGGCGGGGCTGGCGCGGCTGAAGGAAGAGCTGGGCGCGGACAATTGCCTCGTCCAGCGGCTCGATGTCACTGATCGCGCGGCGTATCGCGCGGCGCTCGACGCCTTTGCCGCGTGCACCGACGGCAAGCTCGACCTGCTCTACAACAATGCCGGGATCGGGCGGGGCGGGCCGTTCGCCGACCAGCCGTGGGATGATGTGCTGGCGGTGGTACAGGTCAATTTCATTGGCGTGCTGACCGGCATCCATCTGGCGATCCCGCTGCTGAAGGCGACGCCGGGGTCGCTGTGCTTCACCACATCCTCCTCGTCGGCGACCTATGGCATGCCGATGATCGCGGTCTATTCGGCGACGAAGCATGCGGTGAAGGGGCTGACCGAGGCGCTGGCGATCGAGCTGAAGCCCTATGGCGTGCGCGTCGCCGACGTGTTGCCGGCGCTGATCGATACGCCGATCCTGCCGGAAGGCGCGGCGGCGAGCGCGCCCAAGGCCGGCGTGTTCCGCGCCATTCCGCCACGCGAGGTCGCCGAGACGGTGTGGGAGGCGTATCACAGCGACACATTGCACTGGTACGTGCCGCGAGAGCTGGTGCGGCTGGACCATATGGCGACGCTGGAGCCGGAGCGGACGCGCGACGAGATGGCGGCGGGCAAAGTGTTTGCGACGATCGACGCCGAGGTTGCTGCCGCGACACCGATCCCGATCGGCGCCACCGCCGGATGAGGCGTGGGGCGCGCGGGCAGGCCGCGCGCCCGTGCTGCCGTCAGGCGGCGAGCATGTCCGCCTGTGGATCGAGCCCCAGCCGCGCCATCAGTTCGGGGCGGTCCGGGCCGGGGACGGGCGCATAGGCCGCGGCATTGCGCCGTCGCCCGCGCGCCCAATAGCTCAGTACCTTGCTGAGGTTGGCGGGGCGTTTCAGCCATGCCTCGGGATGTTCGAGCATGTGGAAGCCGCGCATCATCGCGCGCATCAGATTGATGTCGGATCGCGCCGCGATGGTGATACCGTCGTCGAGGAAGCTCTTGGCGAGGCGCGCCTTGACGCGCGGGCGATGGCCGGGCGTCAGCGTCGCGCGCGCGCGGCGGATGGCGGAGCGATCCTGTTTCAGCATCAGGTCGTAATAGGGCTTCACCTCCGCCCGGATGCCGCCGTCATAGACCAGCAGGCGCGCCGCCGGATCGCTGCCCGAATCGAGCGCGCGGCGCAGCACGCCAGCGCTGACCGCGGCGAGCGAACAGCCGCGGCCGTAGAGCGGGTTGGTGCGCACCAAGGCGTCGCCAATCGCGAAATAGCCGAGCACGGCCGGTCGCCCGTCCGTGACGAGGCTGCGCCACCGGCTGTGCAGGTCGCCCATGCCGATGACCTTGCCGACCGGTTCCGATTTCGCCGGATCGACCCAGGGCGCCATGCCCGGCATCGCCATGCAGATGCGCTGGAACATGTCGCCGTCCATCACCGCGCGGCGCAGGCCGTGTTCGATCTCCGGCACGCACAGCGTGATCGAGAAACGATGGTTGTCGGCCGGAAAGACGCCGAACTTCAGATAGCCAAGGTCGCCCGAGGCAGCGATCTCGCCGCGCGGCGGCTCCTCCTGCCCGTCGTGGAGGCGGTAGTGGCGCGTGAAATAGAGCACGCCCGCGGTCTCCGCCGCCTCGCCGATCGGTGCGCCGGCCTTGATCAACTGCTCGATCAGATTGGCCGCCTTGCCGCCAGCGTCGACCACCACGTCGGCGCGGATTTCCTCGCGCCCGTTGACGGTATCGGCGATTACCCCGGTGACGTGGATCAGGCCCGAGGCGTCGCGATCCTGGATCAGCTCGCGCACCTTCACCCCGCTGCGGATCGTGACGCCGGGAAGCTGCTCCACATAGCGGCGGATGACGAGTTCGATCGTCGTGCGCCGGCTGGTGATGATGGTCAGATCCTCATCCCCCGGCGCGGGCACGTAGCGCGCGCGCAGTGCGGGCGGCAGCATGTCCGGGAAGGCGATGTCGCGGCACCCGGCGGCGTAGAGATCGGCGAGCAGCTGGGGATGTTCGTCGCGGATGATGTTGCGCAGCCGGGCGAGGAAGGCGTGGCTCTGCCGCAGCTGGCCGACGCCGCGGCGCTGCCACTGGTCGAACGCCACGTCAGGGCCACCCTCCGGCGGGGCGTCGTCACGTTCCAGCAGCAGCAGCCGGCGGGTGCCGCCGCCCAGCCGCAGCGCAGTGCACAGCCCGGCAATCCCCGCGCCGACCACGATAACCTGTTCCTGCAGCCTGCCGGGCACGCTGTTGCCGACCATTCGTCCCTCCGACCATGATTGGCGGCGGGATACGCCAAATACCGATCACGTGCAATAAATACGAACATGTTATGATTATAAGGGTTGCGCCGGACGAGGGCGCGCGCCACCATGCGACGCATGATCCGCCGGAACAGGCCGGACGACAGGAGAGGGTGGCTCGCGATGCGCGCAGTGGTGAGACGCAACAAGCAATTGGTGTGTGACGAGGTACCCGATCCGACGCCGGGCCAGGGCGAGGTGCTGGTCAAGACGCTGGCCTGCGGCATCTGCGGTTCCGACCTTCATGCCGTCCATTCGTTCGAGAACATGCTGGAGCTGGGCGAGCGGACCGGCGAGAAATCGCGCACCGACCCGTCGAAGGACATGATCTTCGGCCATGAATTCTCCGCCGAGATCCTCGACCATGGCCCGGGATCGGCGAAGACGCTGAAGGCGGGGACTCGGGTCGTTTCCATGCCGATCGCGATGAAGCCGCAGGGCTATGAGGCGATCGGTTATTCGAACAATTATCCCGGTGGCTACAGCGAGCAGATGGTGCTGAGCGAGGCGATGCTGATCGCGGTGCCCAACGGGCTCAGCGACGTGCAGGCCGCGATGACCGAGCCGTTCGCGGTGGGCGAACATGCCGTCGCTATGTCGGCGGCGGGGCCGGACACGGTGAACCTCGTCATCGGGTGCGGGCCGGTGGGCCTGGCGGTGATCGCGGCGCTGAAATCGCGCGGGCTGGGCCCGGTGGTGGCGGCCGATTTCTCGCCCGCGCGGCGCGCCGTGGCGGAGAAGATGGGCGCCGACATCATCGTCGATCCGGCAAAGGAATCGCCGCATACCAAGTGGAGCGAGCTGGGCGTGCCGCGCACCTCGTCCGAGCGGATGGCCGCGATGATGAGCGGTCAGGCCGGCAAGAAGGCGATCGTGTTCGAATGCGTCGGCGTGCCCGGCGTGCTGCAGAACATCATCGAATCGGTGCCGGTGGGCACGCAGGTGATCGTGGTCGGCGTGTGCATGGAAACCGACAAGATCGAGCCGTTCCTGTGCATCAACAAGCAGATCGATTTCCGTTTCGTGCTTGGCTACACCGCGGGCGAATTTGCCGCGACGCTGGTCAATATCGCGGATGGCAGGATCGACGTGCTGCCGGCGATCACCGACGAGGTCGGGCTGGATGACGTCGCCGCCGCCTTTGCCGCGCTGGCCGACCCGGAGAAACAGTGCAAGGTCGTCGTCCGGCCGGAGTTGCGGGCATGAGCGCCGCGATGAACGATGCGATGGAAGCGCCGCGCGCGCTCGCCGAGGCGATGCCGCCGGTGCAATATGCCGACACCAACGGCATCCGCATGGCCTATTATGAGGTCGGGCCACGGGGCGAGGGCGTGCCCGTCATCTTCTGCCACGGCTTTCCCGAACTGGCGTTTTCGTGGCGGCACCAGCTGGCGGCGTTCGAGAAGGCGGGGCGCTGGGCGATCGCGCCCGACCAGCGCGGCTATGGGCTGACCAGCCGGCCGGAGAAGGTCGAGGATTATGACCTCGAGCACCTGACCGCCGACATCGCCGGGTTGATGGACGCGCTGGGCATCGAAAAAGCGATTCCCTGCGGCCATGACTGGGGCGGGATGGTCGTGTGGCAATTCGCGCTGCGTTATCCGGAGCGCTGCGCCGGCGTGATCGGGGTCAACACGCCGTTCCTGCCGCGCGGCGAGAATGATCCGATCGCCGCGATGCGCCACGTCTATGGCGATGACATGTACATCGTCTGGTTCCAGAAGCCGGGCGAGGCGGATGCCGCGCTGGGCGCCGACCCGGAACGGTCGATGCGCTATTTCATGCGCAAGCCGATGCTGACGCTGAAGGTATATGAGAAGCTGCCGGCCGAGCAGCGCACGCTGGCGCTCGGCGAGGGGCTGAAGCTGTACGACCCGGCGACCGACCAGCAGCAATTCCTGAGCGACGACGAGATTGCGGCCTTTGCGCAGACCTTTGCCGCGACCGGCTTCACCGGCGGGATCAACTGGTACCGCAATTTCACACGCAACTGGCAGGCCTCGGCGGACCTCGTCGAGAAGGTCGAGGTGCCGTCATTGATGGTGATGGCGGAAAATGACGTGGTGCTGAGCCCGGCGATGGCCGAGGGGATGGAACGCTACGTGCCGGATCTGGACAAGGTGCTGGTCGAGAAATCGGGCCATTGGACGCAGCAGGAATATCCCGACGAGGTGAACCGCGCGATCCTGGGCTGGATGGACAAGCGCTTTCCGCGCTGAACGACGGCGGGAGGAGGGGCTCCCGCCCGTTCATCTGGGCCTGTCGGCGCCGAACCGCGGCACTCCACGTCGGTTCGGATCGCCGGCAGGCTCTTTCTTGTTTTGCGCCCGGTTCTGACCGCGTCTGAGCGTCAGTCGGCGAAGCCGACGAAGCGGGCCGCCTCGCTCACCGGCTTGCGGCGCGACACGACCGCATTGGCGGGGAAGCTGTCATCGGGCCAGCCCATGGCGACACAGGTCTGAATTACCTGATCGTCGGGGATGCCGGCATGTTCGCGCACTACCGGTGATTGCATGATCCCCTGGCTGTTAATGACGCAGCCTAGCCCCCGCGACCAGGCGGCGTTGACCAATGCGGTGGTGACCGCGCCGCAATCGAACGGCGCGATGTCACTGCCCAGCAGCACGCGATCATAGGTGATGACGATCGAGACGGGGGCGTCGAACTGGCGGAAGCCGCGCAGCACCCAATCGTGCCGCTTCGCCTTGTCCTCGCGCGCGATGTCCATCGCGCCGAACAATTGCTTGGCGATTTCGATCTGCCGCTCGCGGTGGACGCCGCCATAATCCTCGCCCAGCCGGAATTCGCGCGAATGGGGCACGCCGGCGAGGTTGCGCTCGGTATTGCCCTGGCGGATGCGGTCGAGCGGTTCGCCGGTGACGACGGTGAAGTTCCACGGCTGCGTGTTGAGCGAGGAGGGGGAGCGCATGGCGAGCGCCAGCACTTCCTCGATCAGCGCGCGGGGGACGGGATCGGGCTTGAACCCGCGAATGCTGCGGCGGCCGTTCACGACGTCGTCATAGGTCTGCATTGGTGCCTCTCCCGTATGTGCCCCGACCCCTAACACAAACGCCACCGCCGCAAAGGCGCAGGATCGACGGGATCCTGCCTCCTTAGCGAGGGTGGCGTAGGTGGCGGCGCAGATGGCGGCCCGGAAAGGCCGGGCGGCGTTACGCCTTCAGCATCCGCTCTGTCACCATGCGTTCCAGGATGGTCAGCGGCATCGCGCCGTCGAGCAGCACCGCGTGGAACTTGCGCGGATCAAAGGCGGCGCCCTGCTTCTGCTTCACCGCGTCGCGCAGGCGCGCCCAGACGGTGTGGCCGATCTTGTAGCTGCACGCCTGGCCCGGCCAGACGGTGTAGCGGTCGATCTCATTCTGGCTGCGGCCGCGCGCGATGCCGGTGGTGGCGATGAAGTAATCGGTCGCCTTCTCGCGGCTCCAGCGCTTGTGATGCATGCCGGAGTCGACGACGAGGCGGGTCGCGCGGAACAGCAGCGACTGGAGATAGCCGACCTGGCCGAGGGGATCGCCCTCGTACATGCCCATTTCGTCTGCCAGCTGCTCCGAATAGAGCGCCCAGCCCTCGGTATAGCCGCTGAAGCCGCCGCGGCGGCGGATGAGCGGAATGTCCTGCGATTCGAGCGCGGTCATCACCTGCAGGTGATGGCCCGGCACCGCCTCGTGATAGGACAGGGTGGCGAGGCCGAACTTCGGGCGATCGAAGCTGTCGCGCAGGTTGATGTAGTAGATGCCCGGGCGCGAGCCATCGAGCGAGGCGTTCTGGTAATAGCCGCCAGGTGCGCCCGCCTCGATCGACTTGGGCACGCGGCGGACCTCGACCGGCGCCTTCGGGATGAAGGAGAATTGCTCGGGCAGGCGCTTCTGCATCGCGACGACCTGCGCGCTGAGCTGCGCGACCAGCTGCTTCTTGCCGGCGTCGGTATTGGGATAGACTTGATCCGGGCGCTTGTTGAGCGCGACCAGCCGCTCGCCGACGCTGCCCTGCGTCATGCCCTGCGCCTTCAGGATGCCGTCGATCCGGTTGCTGATCTCGGCCACCTGGGCAAGGCCGAGGCGATGCACTTCCTCGCCCGACATGGCGACCGTCGTCGCGGCCTCGACCGCGGCGGCGTAATAGGCCTCGCCATCGGGCAGACGCCATGCGCCCGCGTCATGGACCGCACGACCGCGCAGTTGGGTAATCAAGGCGCGCTGGCGATCGAGCGCCGGGAACACCTGCTCATTCATGATCTTCGTCGCTTCGGCGACGCGCGCGTCGGGGAGGTTCGCAGCCTTCAGCTTGCCCGCCAGCGCCGTCACCGGGACGGTCGAGGCGGCCGGCTGATCGCGCAGCCCGCCCATCAGCTTCAGCGTGGTGTCGAGGACATAATCGGGCGCGAACACACCGCGCGCGGCGTCGGCGCGCTGCCGCTCGCTATCCTGATCGATCGCCGTGGCGAAGGCGGCGACGCGCGCGACATAGGCGTCGGCGTCGGCGGCATCCTTGATACGGTGCTGCGCATCGAGGAAATCGGGCACCTCGCGATAGGCGCCGGTCAGATGGGTGAGGACGTAGGGCGTGAACCGGCCCATGCTGGCGCCGTAGGTGAACTTCTCGGCACCGGCGATGCCGCGCTGGAGCTGGTAGGAGACGACCTCGTAATCCAGCCGGGCGGCGGGGGAGAGCGAGGCGGGGTTGATCTGGCGCAGCGCGGCCAGTTCACGCTTCGCGCGCGCCAGATCCTTCTGCGCGCCGGCGGCCGAGCCGTCGTTCAGCTGCGACTTCAGCGCCGCACGCTCACCAGTGTCGAGGCCGAGCGCAGTGGCGCCCTCCGGGTTCTCGTCGATCCGCTCGTAGAAGATACGGTCGAGCAAGGTGCGCAGCTGCTGGTCGTTGGTGCCGGCGGCGGCGGGGGCGGCGGCCTTTTGCGCGGCGGCGGGAACGGCAGTCGCCAGTGCGGCAGCGCCGGTGCTGCCGAGGAAGGTGCGACGATCCATGATCATACTCCTGGGGGACGGACGTTCGCCGCCGGTGGGCGGCGAACACAAGGGGTTGCGGATGGGGTGGAGGAGGGCGCCGGGGTTACTCGGCGGCGCCATTCTCCCAGAAATAGCGGCCGCGCTTTGCCGTGCCGGTGGCGACCTCGTTGAGCGTCGCCGCATCGTACAGCCGCCCGCCGAGCATCACCTGGCGGACCTTGTCGCTGTTGCGGATGTCGGCCGTGGGATCGGCATCGAGCACCACCAGATCGGCGAGCTTCCCCACCTCCAGCGAGCCGATGTCCTTCGCCATGCCGAGCGACTGGGCCGAGACGATCGTGCCGGCACGAAGCGCCTCGAGCGGGGTCATCCCGCCGCGCACGAACGACCACAATTCCCAATGCGCGCCGATGCCGGCCTGCTGGCCATGCGCGCCGATCGACACGAGCACGCCGCGCTTGGCCAGCTTGTGCGCCTCGCGCGCATTGTCGTCGTCGACGAAATTGTTGTCGGGCGCCTTGATGCGGCGGGCGTTGTCGGCGAGCAGCCGCGTCGGCGGGGTATGCGCCTTCAGCAGCGGATGCGCGAACACATCCGTCGCCTGGCGCCAGTACGGATCGCCGGCGAGGCCGCCGTAGCTGACCACCAGCGTCGGCGTGTAATTGGTCTTCGACGCCGAGAAGAACTGAAGCACGTCATCGTAGAAGGTTTCGAGCGGGATATTGTGTTCCAGCGTCGAATTGCCGTCGGCGATGTGAGTCATGTCGAGGCCGAAGAGCGAGCCGCCCTCCGCCACGACCTGCATGTTCTCACGCCGCGATGCTTCCACCACCTGCTGCCGCTGGTCACGGCGCGGCTGGTTGTAGTTCTTCACGCTGTGGCCGCCCTGCGCCTTCAGCCGGCGGACGTGCGCCAGCGCATCGTCGAGGCTGTCGATCTGCGCGTACACATCGGCGGCCTTCGCGCCATAGACGATCTCGCCGGTGGAGAAGATGCGCGGCGCGAGGATCAGGCCGGCGCGCTGCATCTCCGCCGCGGCGAAGATCTCGCTCGAGCGGTTGGACGGATCGTGCAGCGTGGTGGTGCCAAGCGCCAGGTTCTGCATCATCGACCAGTTGCGCTGCGGCACCAGCTCATCCGTGCCGGCCGGACCGTGCGCGTGCGCATCGATGAGACCGGGGATGATCGTCTTGCCCGCGGCATCGACGGTGGTCGCGCCGGCGGGGATGGCAGTGGAGGCGCGCGGGCCGACCGCGACGATGCGATCGCCGCGGATCACCACCACGCCATCGTCGATGATGCCGCCATCCTCGCCCGCCATGGTGACGAGCCGCGCACCGGTGATCGCGACGGTGCCGGTCGGCTTGGCCGCCGCCTGCTCCATGGCGAGGCTGATGCCGCTGGTCGGCGGGGTGAAGCCGGGCGTTCCTTCGCCGCGCGGCGCGGCGGGGAACAGGCTGGCGGTCGATGCGGTGTAGAGCGTCGGCCCCAGGCTCCAGTGCAGCTGCGTGCCGTCGGTGGACCAGTTGATATAGTCGGCGCCGCCCGCGCTGACCTTCGTCACCGGCAGCGTCTTGATGTCGGGCGACAGCGACACCGTCTGCCCGCCCGGCATCAGGGGGACGACATAAGCGGCGTAGTTCTGGCGGAAGGCGACATATTCGCCGGTCGGGGAGACGATGTAATCGGTCGCGAGTTCGCCATTGGCGTGAACGCGCTTGTCCTGCCCCGACAGGTCGGTGCTGACGAGCTGGCGCACCGACGTTCCGTCCTTGCGCTCATCCTCCAGCATGAAGATGCGGTCGTTGGCCGCGCCGAATTGCGGCGAGGCGGCACCGCGCAGCACGCGGGTGACCGCGCCACCACTGGTCGCGACACGGTACACGCCCGAATCCTCGGCCCATTTCGGGCTGGTCAGGCCACCATGGCCGCTGCGCTCGAACACGATCGTCTTGCCGTCGGGCGAGAAGCGCGGGCGCGCGTAATGGCCCGGCTGGCCCGTCACGTCGCGACCCGTGCCGCCACTGGCGCCGATCACGCGCAGCCGGCCGAGGCCATCGTCGGTCCAGCTGACATAGACCAGCGACTTGCCGTCGCGCGACCAGCTGGGGAACAGTTCGAAGGCGTCATTGTCGCGGGTCAGGCGGCGGGCGGCGCCGCCGGCGACCGGCTTTACCCACAATTTGCCGAGCGTTTCGAACACCACCTGACGCCCGTCGGGCGAGACGCTGGCGAAGCGCGGCATGGCGGTGGTGAAGCGATCGGGCGCGACCGCGATTTCCGGGTGCGGCGCATCGAGGATGCCGCGCGTGTCGTTGATCGTGAAGCGGATTTCGCGCGCGTTGCTGCCATCGGCGTTGATGCGGCGGATCTTGCCCTTGGCCCAGAAGACGAGGCCCGAATTGTCGGGGAGCCACGCCATGTTGGGATAGACGCCGGTCACCGCCCAGGTTTCCTGCGAATCCTGGTCGAGATCGTCGTAGATCTTGCGCTCCTCGCCCGAGGCGAGATCCTTGACGTAGAGCTTCGAGCGGGTCGCTTCGCGGCGAACGAAGGCGATCTTCTTGCCATCGGGGGACGGCGTCGGGCGCACCGCGCCGCCAGCGCCGGTCACTGCCTTGGTCACCTCGCCGGTGTCGAGGTCATAACGCTCGATATCGAACAGGTTGGTGTTCGAATCCTGCGCATATTCGAAGATCGGGCCGGGCGTGACGTTGCGGGTGTAGAACACCGACTTGCCGTCCGCCGCATACACCGGCTCGCCCAGTTCCTTCTGGTGGGTTTCGTTGGGGCGCTTGACCAGCAGCACCCCGCTGCCGCCGGAGACGTGGTACATCCACACTTCGCCGGTGCCGAGCGAGCGCCCGGTGGTGAAATGCTTCTTGGCGACGATGAAGCGGCCGTCCTTGCTCCAGCTCGGCTGGTTGAGGAGGCGGAAATCCTCCTTCGTCACCTGCCGCTTGTCGCTGCCGTCGACGTTCATCACCCAGATGTTGTCGCCACCGCCACGATCGGAGGTGAAGGCGATGCGCCGGCCATCGGGCGAGAAGCGCGGCTGCACCTCATAGGCGAGGCCATCGGCAATGCGCGTCGGCGTGCCGCCGGCGATCGGCATGGTGTAGATGTCGCCCAGCAGCGAGAAGGCGAGCGTGCGGCCGTCGGGGCTGACGTCCACGTCCATCCAGCTGCCCTCGCTGGTGCGGATCGGCACCTCGCGAATGGTGGCGCCGGCGGGGGCGTTCACGTCCCACTTGGGCTTGGCGGCCGGAGCCTGGGCGGATGCGCTGTGCGCAACAAGCGCGACGAGAGAGACGAGCGAAGCCGCCGTGAATTTCATGATGTCCCCGGATTGCGACAATAAGATTGCCGCACCTAATGCGCGAAGGCGTCCGGGTGCAATGGCTTAGGTGCGCGCAGGAGCAATCCCCGCGCGCACCCATGCCGGTCAGATGTCGAGCACGATCTTGCCGAAATGCTTGCCCGATTCCTGGTGGCGGAAGGCGTCGGCGATCTGTTCCAGCGGGAAGTGCTTGTCGATGATCGGGCGGATGCCGTTCGCCTCGATCGCGCGGACCATGTCCTGCTGGTGGCGGCGGGCGCCGACGGTGAGCCCGATGATACGCTGATTGCCCTGCATCACGTACATCGTCGGCACGTTGCCGGCGATGCCCGCGAGCACGCCGATCAGCGCGATATGGCCGCCGATCCGCGTCGCGGCGATCGATTGCGGCATGGTGCCCGACCCGCCGATCTCGACGACATGGTCGACGCCGCGCCCGCCGGTCAGGCCCCGCGCGACCTCGCCCCAATTCTCCTGGCTCTTGTAATTGATGAGGTGGTCGGCGCCCATGCTGCGCAGCCGCTCGAGCTTCTCGTCCGAGGAGGAGGTGGCAATGACGCGCGCGCCGGCCGCCTTGGCGAATTGCAGCGCGAAGATCGACACGCCGCCGGTGCCCTGCACCAGCACGGTATCACCGGCCTTCAGCTGGCCGTTGACGACCAATGCGCGCCACGCGGTGAGGCCGGCGCAGGTCAGCGTCGCCGCCTCCGCATCCGAATAGCCCTGCGGCGCGCGGGTGAAGGAGGTGGCGGGCGCCGTCACATATTCGCGCGCGAAGCCATCGGCGCCGTCGCCGGGGACGTCGAGCATGAATTCGAGCGCAGGTTCGCCATCCATCCAGTGCGGGAAGAAGGTGGAGACGACCTTGTCGCCGACCGCGAACTCGCGGACGCCTTCGCCCACCTCGACCACCTCGCCCGCGCCGTCCGACATCGGAATACGGCCATCGGGGGTCGGGATCATCCCCGTAACGACGGCATAATCGTGGAAGTTGAGCGAGCTGGCGCCGATGCGCACGACGATCTCGCCGTGGCCGGGCGCCACCCGCTCGCTATCGGCGACCTGCAGGCGGTCGAGCCCGCCGGGCTTCTGTAACTTTATGGTGCGCATCAATCTCTCCCCCGGCGCTCCTGGCCGTTGCGCCGGGGGTAATGGGCACCGCTGACGGGTGCAACGAGATTTAAGTCGATGCGCTTAAAGTGCAGCGATGCGCGCGCCGGTCAGGGGCGGCGCGGACCGCCGCCCGACGGCTTGGTGCGCGTCGCGGAATAACGCGCCGGGCCGCCTTGCGGGCTGCCACGACCCGGCCCACCGCGATCCGGGCCACCGCGTGCGGGGCCACGGCCCGGTCCCGCCCGACCTTCGGCACGATCCGCGCTGCCGGTACGCGGCCCGGAGGCCCCGCGCGAGGAGGGTGCCTGGTCCGACACCTCGAACAGCACGTCGTCCTCGGGGCTCGCGGTCTTTGCCACGGCCGACTGGAACTTCGCAGCCAGCGCACGGGGGATCTGGAAGGCCGTCTCGTTCGGCCCGATGCGGATTGCACCGACATCGTTCTTCGTCAGATTGCCGCGGCGGCAGATCAGCGGCAGGATCCAGCGCGGATCGGCGTTCTGGCGGCGGCCGAGGTTCATGCGGAACCACACCACATCGTCAAAGCCGGGGCGGTGCTTCTCGCGCTGGGCGGCGCGATGCGCCTCCGGCGTCGCGGCGACGATCTCCTCCGGCGCGGGCATGGCGGCGCGATAGGCGCGCACGAGGGCACCGGCGATTTCCTCCGGCGTCTTCTCGGCCATCAACCGCTCGGCGAGCGCCTGATCCTCTTCCTCCACCTCGACCGGGGCGAGCAGTTGTTCGAGCAGCCGCTCGCGATCCTTGGCGCGCACGTCCTCTGGCGTCGGCGCCGGCACCCATTCGACCGGGATCTTGGCGTTGCGCAGCATCGATTCGGCCCAGCGGCGGCGCTGATAGGGGACGATGAGCACCGCGGTGCCCTTTTTCCCCGCGCGCCCGGTGCGGCCCGAGCGGTGCTGCAGCGTCTCGCCGTCGCGCGGCAGCTCGACGTGAATGACGAGGCTGAGGCTCGGCAGATCGATGCCGCGCGCGGCGACGTCGGTCGCGACGCAGACGCGGGCGCGGCGATCGCGCAGCGCCTGAAGCGCGGCGTTACGCTCATTCTGGCTGTGCTCGCCCGACAGCGCCACGGCGGCAAAGCCGCGCTCGACAAGGCTGGCGTGAAGGTGGCGGACATTGTCGCGCGTGGCGCAGAACAGGATCGCCGTCTCCGCCTCGTACAGGCGCAGCAGGTTGATCACCGCATGTTCGATGTCCGACGGGCTGACCGCCACGGCCTGGTAGCTGATGTCGCCATGGCCGCGGTCTTCCTCGACCGTGGAGATGCGCAGCGCGTCCTTCTGGTAGCGCTTGGCCAGCTGAACGATCGGCTTGGGCATGGTGGCCGAGAACAGGAGCGTGCGGCGCGTCTCGGGCGTCGCGTCGAGGATTTCCTCGAGATCCTCGCGGAAGCCCATGTCGAGCATCTCGTCCGCCTCGTCGAGCACCGCGACCTTGAGCGCGGAAAGCTCCAGCGCGCCGCGCTCGAGATGGTCGCGCAGGCGGCCGGGCGTGCCGACGACGATATGCGCGCCGTGATTGAGGTTCCGGCGCTCCTTGGACGCGTCCATGCCGCCGACGCAGGTGACGATGCGCGCGCCGGTCGGACCGTAGAGCCAGATCAGCTCGCGGCTGACCTGAAGCGCGAGTTCGCGAGTCGGCGCGATGACGAGCGCGTGCGGCTCACGCGAGGGAATGATGCGATCGTCCTCGCCCAGCAGTTCGGATGCCATCGCCATGCCGAAGGCGACGGTCTTGCCGGAACCCGTCCGGGCGGAAACGATGAGGTCGCGGCCGGCGGCCTCCGGTTCGATTACGGCGGCCTGGACCGGCGTGGGCGCCTGATAGCCGCGCTCGGCGAGCGCGCCAGCGAGCGGCGCGGGAAGTGTGTCAAATGTCATGATTGGACGCTACATGGTCCGTTCCGCGCGCACTGCAAGGTTTGTTTGTCTGCGATCGTGCTTAATGTGCACGTCGTTGTTTTCGGGTCGCGATCCTGTGGCGCAATTGCCCCGGTTTTTTGGAGAAGCGCACAATCGTGCGGATCTGATGGTTCAAACGCGCATCTTGACGCCGGGAGAACGGCGATCGGCCGGCTTCCTGCTGGTTTTTGCGCTGGCCAATGTGGGCGGCGTCATCGCGTACCAGCCGCTGCTCGCGCTGCTGCTGCCGCTGAAGATCGAACCGATTGCGGGCGAGGCGCGGATCGGGCTGTTCAGTGCCATCGTGATCGTCGGCGCGATCGTCGCCAGCGCGTCCAACATCCTGTTCGGCTGGCTGAGCGACCGCTCCGTCGCGCGCGGCGGCGGGCGCCGGCGCTGGATCGCGTTCGGGCTGGTCGCGACGCCGGCATCCTTCGCCGGCATCGTGCTGGCCCAGACGCCGTGGGCGATCATGCTGGCGGTGGGATTGTTCCAGGCAGCGGTCAACGCGCTGCTCGGGCCGCTGCTGGCGATCATGGCGGACGAGGTGCCCGACGCGCAAAAGGGAGTTGCGGGCGGTTTGCTGGCGGCGGCGGTCCCGATCGCGTCCGCCGTGTCGGCGATGCTGGTCGGGCTGGCGTGGGCCAACGAGGGGATGCGGCTGGCGATCATCGCGGCGATCACCGGCGCGGCGGTCACCCCGCTGCTGGTGACCCGGGCGCGGATCGCCGCGCAGCCGCCACCGCCGGTCGGCGTGGTCATGATGCGGCGACAGGACATCGTCATTTCCTTTGCCGCGCGGCTGCTGGTGCAGGTCGCCGGCAATGCGCTGTCGCTTTACCTCCTTTACTACTTCCAGAGCATCATGCCGACGGTCCCCGCCGCGGCGCTGGCGCCAAGCGTCGGGCAATTGCTGACGGTGGGCTTCGTCCTGTCGCTGCCGGTGGCGTTGCTGGCGGGCCGTGCGTCGGACCGGTCGGCGCGGCGCAAGCCGGCGCTGGTGGGCGGCGCAGTGCTGGCAGCGATCGGGCTTGCCGGCATGGCGGTGGCGCCCGACTGGCGCTGGGCGGCGATCGCCTTTGTCGCTTATGCGATCGGGTCCGCGGTGTTCCTGGCGCTGCACGCCGCCTTTGCCATGCAGTTGCTGCCCACCCCGGCGCATCGCGGGCGTGACCTGGGGCTGCTCAACCTCACCAACACGCTTCCCGCGCTGCTCGGGCCGCTGCTCGCCTGGATGCTCGCCACCCCGCGCGATTTCAGCGCGGTGCTGCTGGTGCTGGCGGCGCTGACGCTTGCCGGCGGGCTGGCGATGCTGGGCGTGCGCAGCCGCCGCTGAGGCGAGGCTGGCGCTCGCCCCAGCCGGCGGCGCCTATTGGCGCGCCCAGTGGCGGACGTAATCCACGGTCATCCGCTGCGGAAAGACCGCGTCGTCGACGCCCATCTTGCCGCCCCAGTCGCCGCCGACCGCGAGGTTCAGGATCAGGTCGTACGGCGTGGTGAAGGGCCATGCCGCCGCGCCGCCGGGCTGGTCGTTGCGCACCTGCATCACCGCGCGTCCGTCGATGCCGATGGTGATCGTGTCGGGCTGCCAATCGAGCTGGTAGTTGTGAAAGGCGGTGCAGGCGTCGGGCACGGTCCGCTGTGCGCCGCGCTGCGTGCCCTTGTTGTGATTGAACGCGCCGGTGTGGAGCGTGGCGTGGATCACATTGGGATCCCAGCCGACCATTTCCATGATGTCGATCTCACCGCCGTCCGGCCATTTGTCGCCGATCGGCAGCATCCAGATCGCCGGCCACGCCCCGCGCCCGCACGGCAGCTTTGCGCGGATCTCGTAGAAGCCATAGCCGAGCCGCTCCTTCGCGATCAGCTTTGCCGAGGTGTAGCGCTGCCCGCCGGTATCGGGGAAGCGCGCCTTGTCCGCCACTTCGGCATGTGCCTCGATCACCAACGCGCCATCCTCGATCCGCGCGTTCTTGGTCCGATCGGCGGCATAATATTGCAGCTCGTTGTTGAACCAGCCCCTGGCATTGTACGAGGTGTCATAGGACCATTTGGCGGTATCGACCGTCTTGCCGTCGAATTCGTCGGCGAAGCTGGGCTGGCTGGTCGGCACCGTCATCGGCGCGTCGGCGGCATAGTTGGTGGCGCCGAGCGAGGCGGCCTGAAGCGTGATGGCGAGAAGGATCATGGATCAGCCGTCCAGGATCGAATCGATCGCGGTGGCGAGGTCGACGTCCCGCGCCGACAGCCCGCCCGCATCATGCGTGGTCAGCGTGATTTCGACGCGGTTCCACACGTTGGTCCACTCGGGATGGTGATCCGCGCGCTCCGCAATCAGCGCGACCTGGGTCATGAATCCGAACGCCTCGGCAAAATCGGTGAACACGATCGACCGGCTGATCGCATCGCGACCCTCGTCATAATCCCAGTCAGGCAGGGCATCGAGCGCCTCTGCGCGTTCGGCTTCGCTCAATTGATCGACCATCGCTGCGCTCCCAAAAGCTTGTCGCGTCCAAGGCGCAACGCCTATGGCGGGCGGCATGAGCGGACAAGAGCTTCCGGGCGAACCGCCCTCGCTGGCAGCGATCGAACACCATGCCCTTGGCGTGATCGATCGGCTGCCTCCTGCCTTTCGCGCGCATCTGGGCGATGTGGTGTTGCTGGTCGAGGAGGAGGCGGATGAGGAGACGCTCGCCAGCCTCGGGCTGGAGCATCCGCTGGAGCTGACCGGTGTGTACCATGGGCGGCCGGTCGGCGAGAAATCGGCGTTCGACAGCGGCGCGGCGCCCGATCGCATCCACCTCTACCGCCAGGCGATCCTGGCGGAATGGTGCGAGACGGGCGTGCGGCTCGACGATCTGGTGGCGCATGTCACGATCCATGAGATCGGACATCATTTCGGCCTCAGCGACGATGACATGCACGCGCTCGAGGACGCGGTGAGCGATTGAGCGCGTCGCTGGCGCTGGAGGATGTCGCCTGTCGCCGCGGCGGGCGGCTGTTGTTCGCGGGCGTATCGCTGAGCCTTGCGGCAGGCGGCGCGGCGCTGGTGACGGGGGCTAATGGCTGTGGCAAATCCAGCCTGCTGCGGCTCGCCGCCGGCCTGCTCCCGCCCTTTGCCGGATCGGTTGCGGCTGGCGGTCGGCTGGCGCTGCTCGGCGAGGCGAGCGCGCTCGATCCCGAGCGCCGGCTGAGCGAGGCGCTGTTGCTGTGGGCGCGGCTCGATGCCTTGCCAGCGCCTGGCGAGCGGGTCGCGCAGGCGCTGGCGATGGTGGCACTTGATGACCTGGCGGACATTCCGGTGCGGATGCTGTCGACCGGCCAGCGACGGCGCGCGGCGCTGGCGCGAGTGATCGCCACGCAGGCACCGATCTGGCTGCTCGATGAGCCCGCTACCGGCCTCGACACAAGATCGATCGCGCTGCTCGAAACCGCGATGGCACTCCATCGGGCGGGCGGCGGGATCGTGGTGGTCGCGACTCACCAGCCGCTCGACCTTGCCCATGCCGCCATGCTCGACCTCGCCGCACATTGCGAGATGGCGGCATGATCGCGCTGGTGTTGCGCGAGGCGCGGCGGGGCTATGCCGGCGGCGGGGCGGCGATGACGGTGGGTTTCTTCCTGCTGGTCGCGATCCTTTTCCCCTTCGCGATCGGGCCGGACGCTGCATTGCTGTCGCGCATCGGCGGCGGGGTGATCTGGGCGGCGGCGCTGCTGGCGGCGCTGCTGCCGGTCGACCGCCTGATCGCGCCCGATCTGGAGGCCGGCATATTCGATCAGCTCGCGGTGCGCGGCCAGTCGCTGGCCGCGGCAGCGGCGGCGAAGATGCTGGGGCATTGGCTCGCCTTTGCGCCGCCGGTGATGGTCGCCGCGCTGATCGTCGCCGGGCTGATGGGCGTGGACGGGGCGACGTTGTTGCTGGTCGAGGCGGGGCTGGTGATCGGCACGCCGGGGCTGGCGGCGCTGGCCGTGGCGACGGGTGCGCTGACGGCGGGGCTGCGCGGCGCGGGGGCGATCGCCGGGCTGGTGCTGCTGCCGCTCGCTATCCCGCTGCTGATCTTTGGCGCGGGGGCGATCGACGGCGGGGCGGGCGGGCTGAAGCTGCTCGGCGCGGTCAGCCTGCTGCTAGTTGCCGGTGCGCCCTTCGTGGCGGCCGCGGCGATCCGCATCGGGATGGAATAAGCGCGCTGCCGCTCAGCGCAGCGGCTTGCCGCTGTTCTTCCACCGGTCGAGGATCTGCGATTCGGGCGCGGGCGCCGGCGCCGCCTCAGGCTTCAGCGGCGTGCCGCTGTCGCGAAAGGCGGGCTGCACCTGCGTTGCCGGGATCGCCGCCGGTGTGAGCGGGGCCACCGCCACCGGATGGTTGAGCGCGATCACCGGCGTCGCGAGCCTGGGGGCAGGGCCCAGCGCCGGCTCGGACCCGGCATAACGCTGGTGAAAGGCCGCGGCGGTGCCCCAGAACCCCTTCCAGCGGTGAAAGAAATGCGCGCCGACCACGTCGGTCATCACCAGCGTCCGGTTCCACGCCGGGGTCACGGCATAGGTGTGGTAATGCGTCGCCAGGCCAACCGGCGCATAGACATAGCCGCCGAGCGCCGCCGCCGCGACCCGCGCCGCGCGCGCCCAGCCGGACCGCACCGGCACGCGCGTCGTTGCGCCGTCGCAGGCGAAGCTGAACTGGCAGCCGCCCTGGCCCCGCTCGACGCCCTGATAGACGACGCCGCACACGCTGGCCGGGAAGGCGGGGTGACGCACCCGGTTCAGCACCACCTGCGCGACGGCGCGCAGCCCGTCATCCGGCTCCGACACCGCCTCGTAATAAAGCGCGGCGGTGAGGCATTCGGTGGCGCGCGCGCGGTCAAGCGCGCTGGCGCTGCGCAGGCTGAACGGCGCGGCGGGGGTGACCCCGGTGGCAGCCGTGGAGGCGGGCATCAGGCGGCCGGCGGGTTCGGCGGGAAGCGGCGCCGTGCCGGTCGTCCCGCTGCCGGGGGAGGACTGTGCGGGGCTGCCAGCGGTGCGTGTCTGGGGCGGTGTGCCACCCCCCAGCGCGAACGCCCCCGACCAGGCGAGTGCCGCCGCCATCAGTGCTGCCAGGACCAGCGTGATCGGCACGGCGATCACCGCCGCCTCTCGCCACAGGCGCCATGGATCGGGTGCGCGCCGACGGCGCAGCGCCGCGCGCTCGCTCGGGTGCAGCGCGACGGTCATGATCAGTCTTGTCCGGTCCGATGGGGGAACGCCATGCGCGGGCTGTACCGGATCAGGTGGTCGTGCGCGCCTGCTGATTCAGTGCGCGGTCGGGGTCAGTGTCCGATGATCGAACACTTATTGGTTAACGCGGCTGGGTGCGGCGTTCCCCGGCGGCTTGGCCATGCAGTGGCGCGGGGACCGGTAGCGCTGCGGTGCGCGGCGCAGTGACTGCCGGGCTGGAAGCATGCTGGCGCGCCGGGTCGATCATCTGGGCCAGAGCGGCGGTGGAAAGGGCGATCAGCGTGACACTGACGGTCGCGGCAAGACGCATGAACGATGATCTCGCGGGGGAGGGGGAGACAAAGGGCGGAAGCCCCAAACGACTGGGGCCCGGCAGGGTTGCTGCCGGGCCCCGTCCGTAATGCGCCAAGTGGCGATTAGCCGCGCGGCGGCACCGTGGGTTGGGTGGTCGCCGGATCAGCGGTCGGGCTGGTCGTCGTGCCCGTCGGATCATTCGGATCCATCGTCGACTGCGTGGTCGATGGCGACGTCGGCGTTCGGGTCGACGGCGTCGTCGTGCTGTCTTCGGTCATTGTCGTGCCGGTGGTGTCACCCTGCGTGGTCGTGCTGCCCGGCGCCGACTGCGGCGCGGTGGGGGCGGTCTGCGCCATGGCGACCGTGGGGACGACAAGCGCAGCAGCGGCAACGAGGCCAAAATACTTCATGTCATACTCTCCTGCTGTTCTTAAGTGCTGAGAGTAGAATGCACGGGATCACGGAAAGTTCTTCGAGTCGTCGCAGGATTCGGCTCAATTCATCCCGGAGGCGCCGAATAATGGCGTTCGGCGACCATTGTCGGTGCTGGAAACTAAACTCAGATACCGGCGCCTGTTTGTCCCCGATGCATCAGGAACTGGTCGGCGAGGACCAGTGCCACCATCGCCTCCATCACCGGTACGCCGCGAATGCCGACGCATGGATCATGGCGGCCACGGGTGGCGATCTGCGCCGCTTCGCCGGCGCGGTTGATCGTATCCATGGGGGTGAGGATCGAACTGGTCGGCTTGAACGCGGCGCGCACCCGGATCGGTTGGCCGGTAGCGATCCCGCCGGCGATGCCGCCCGCATGGTTGGCCAGGAACAGAGGCGCGCCCTCGCCGGGACGCATCGGATCGGCGTTTTCCTCGCCCGAGAGCGCGGCGGCAGCGAAGCCGTCGCCGATTTCCACGCCTTTTACCGCATTGATCGACATGATCGCGGCGGCAAGCTCACTGTCGAGCTTGGCATAAAGTGGCGCGCCCCAGCCGGCGGGAACGCCGGTTGCCTCGCACGCCACCACCGCACCGAGCGAGGAGCCCGCCTTGCGCGCGGCATCGACCTTCTGCTCCCAGCGTGCGGCGGCGGCGGCATCGGGGCAGAAGAAGGGGTTAGCGTCGATCTGCGCATCATCGAATGCGGCGGGGTCGATCGCATCGCCGCCGATCGCTTCCACCCAGGCGCGGATCCGAACGCCGGGGATCACCGCGCGCGCCACTGCGCCCGCCGCCACCCGTGCCGCCGTCTCGCGGGCCGAGGACCGCCCACCGCCGCGATAATCGCGAAAGCCGTATTTGGCGTCATAGGCGTAATCGGCGTGGCCCGGACGATAGGCGAGCGCCACCTCCGAATAATCCTTCGACCGCTGGTCGACATTCTCGATCATCAGGCTGATCGGGGTGCCGGTGGTGCGGCCCTCGAACACGCCCGACAGGATACGGACCTGATCGGGCTCGCGCCGCTGGGTGGTGAAGCGCGAGGTGCCGGGGCGCCGCTTGTCGAGCCACGGCTGGATATCGCTTTCACTGAGCGCGATCCCCGGCGGGCAGCCGTCGACCACCGCGCCCAGCGCCGGCCCGTGCGATTCGCCCCAGGTGGTGAAGCGGAACATCCGGCCAAAGGTGTTGAAGCTCATTGCGCCCCCAGTCGCGCAAAGGCGGGGGCATGGTGCGCCGCCTCGCGCACGCCGCACGGCGTCAGCCCGCCCTGCAGCGGCAGCGCCATGAAATTGTCCCCTGCGTAAGGGGAATCGAAATTGCGCGCGACCGCGGCGTCATAGCCGAAGCGGTTGTAGAAGGCGGGATCGCCCAGCACGAAGCTCAACACCACGCCCGCGCTTTCCAGCTGTTCGTGTGCTGCCTGGACCAGCGCCTCCGCCACCCCTTGCCGGCGGTAGGCGGGCGCAACGGCGAGCGGGGCGAGGGCAACGGCGGGCACCTGCTTGCCCGCGACCGTCACGTCCATCCGGCTGAATACGATCGCGCCGGCGAGCGCGTCGGCATCCTCGTCATGCGCGATCAGCGTCAGCACCATGTCGCCCGCGATGCACAGGTCACGCACCAGATCGGCCTCCTCCGGATAGGGGAAGCTGGTGCGCAGCAGTGCATCGATCGCGGCGACATCGCCGCCGGCGGCCGGGCGGATCGCGATGGTCACGGCGTTACGACAGCGCGATGTCGGGCGCGTCCTCGGCCTTCATGCCGATCACATTATAGCCGGCGTCGACATGGTGGATCTCGCCCGTCACGCCGCTCGCCAGATCGGACAGTAGGTAGAGGCCGGCGCCGCCGACGTCGTCGATTGTGACGTTGCGACGCATCGGGGAATTCAGCTCGTTCCACTTCAGGATGTAGCGGAAATCGCCGATCCCGCTGGCCGCCAGCGTCTTGATCGGGCCGGCGCTGATCGCGTTGACGCGGATGTTCTCCGGCCCGAGATCGGTGGCGAGATATTTCACGCTCGTTTCCAGCGCCGCCTTGGCCACGCCCATCACGTTATAATGGGGGACGACCTTTTCCGCGCCATAATAGCTCAGCGTCAGCAGGCTGCCGCCCTCGGGCATCATCGCGCGTGCACGCTTCGCCACCGCGACGAAGCTGTAGGCGGAGATGTTCATGGTCATCAGGAAGTTTTCGAGGCTGGTGTCGACATATTTGCCGCGCAGCTCGTTCTTGTCCGAGAAGCCGATCGCGTGGACGACGAAATCGATCGTCGGCCAATCCTGCGCCAGTTCATCGAACGCCGCGTCGAGCGCCGCCATGTCGGACACGTCGCAATTGATCAGCCGGCTGAAGCCGAGCTGCTCGGCGAGCGGGCGCACCCGCTTCGCCAGCGATTCCCCCTGGTAGGAAAAGGCAAGGTCCGCGCCTGCCTGCGCCAGCTTCTGCGCAATCCCCCAGGCAAGCGACTTGTCATTGGCCAGGCCCATGATGAGCCCACGCTTGCCCGCCATCAATCCATTCACGTCGTTGCCCTTGCTTCCGAACCCGGGGGGACCCCCTCTAGCCCGTTCTCCGGTGGTTCCGCCAGCGCCGCGTTGAGATGCGCGCCGAACACGAGACCAAGACCGATCAGATAGAAGAACAGCAGCATGACTACCACCCCCGCCAGGCTGCCGTAGGTCAGGTCATAACCGCCAAGGTTGGACAAGACCAAGGGCAGGCCCGCCGTCATGCCCACCCACCAGGCGGTGGTGAACAGCGCGCCGGGCCACACGCGGTTGCCCGAATAGCGATATTTGGACGGCGTCACGAAGTAGAACAGCATCCACAAGGCGCCGAACATCACGACCCCCGGGATCGCGCGGCTGAGCCCGACCCAGCGGGCAATGTCCTGCGCGAAGGGCAGCAGATTGTAGATGAACTGTTCCGTCGCGGTCAGGATGCCCTGCACCAGGAAGGAGATCAGCGCGAGCAGTACGGATACGACGATGCCGAAGGTGAGGCCAAGGCGCGACCGCCACAGCGACTGCGAACTGCGCGTGCCATAGGCGCGGCGGAAGATCTCGCGGATCGCCTCGACGAAGCTGCCCACCGTCCACAGGCCGATCAGCGCGCCCAGCCACAGCAAGGCGCCGGTGCGCGCCGCCAGCACATCGGCTATCGGCTTGCGCAGGATGCTCGCGACGTCTGGCGGCAGGACATGGAGGAAGGATTCCACCGCCTGCCGCGTGCCCTGATCCTGCCCCAGCGCGCCGAGCACGGCGGCGGCGACGATGAAGAACGGGAACACCGTCATCAGCGCCAGATAGGCAAGGTTGCCAGCGTGGATGAACCCGTCATTGTAGACGCCCACGCAGGCGCGCTTCACCACTTCATAGGCGTAGCTGCCGGGCCGGACCTTGGCGAGCTGATGGTCGAGCTTGGTGCGGGCGGCGCCGTGATGCTTGCGATCTTCCGGCGTCAGTGATCCCGCTTCCTCGCTCAACCTATCGCCCCCGTTGCTGTACGACCCGATCCTGTAGGAAAGGTCAGACGCCCATGTCGGCGCGCGGGTTCCCGCCGCCGGACCAGCCCTCGACGAAGCTCGCGAGCGCGGCATCGTCGGCCGGAATCTGGATCATCAGCGTGACGAGCTGATCGCCGCGCGTCCCGTCCTTGCGGTGGAAGCCCTTGCCCTTCAGCCGCAGCGTGCGGCCCGAGGACGATCCCTTGGGCACGGTCAGCATCACCGGCTTCTGCACCGTCGGCACCTTGACCGGGCCGCCGTTCACCGCCTCCGCCAAGGTGATCGGCAGGTCGAGGCGAACGTCGTCGCCATCGCGGGTGAAGAAGCGGTGCGGCTGGATGTCGATCGTGACGATCGCATCGCCGGCGCCGCCCGGACCCTGCTCACCCTTGCCGGACAGGCGCATCTGCGTCCCCGTCTCGACGCCGGGCGGCAGTTTCAGGTCGATCGTCTTGCCATCGGCCAGCGTGATCCGCTGCGGCTCCAGCGCGGCGGCATCGACGAAGGGGACGCGCAGCCGATAGGCGACATTCTCGCCACGCGGCGCGGCGCGCTGCCGCCGGCCGAAGCCGCTGGAAAAGCCGCCGCCAGCCCCGCCGGCGCGGCCGCCGAACAGCCCTTCGAAGATGTCGGACATGTCGACGCCCTCGGCGCCGCCGAAATCCTCGCTGCGGAAACCGCCGCCGGCGGAGCGCCCGCCGGCAAAGCCGCCGCCAAAGCCCGCCCCGAAGGGCGAGGTGGGATTGCCGTCGGCATCGATCTCGCCGCGGTCGAACCGGGCGCGCTTGTCCTTGTCGCTCAGCAGGTCATAGGCATTGGTGACCTGGCTGAAGCGTTCCGCCGCCTTGGGATTGTCCTGATTACGGTCGGGATGCAGCTCCTTTGCGAGCTTGCGATATGCTTTCTTGATCTCGGCCTCGGAGGCGCCACGCGCTACGCCGAGCGTCGAATATGGATCAGCCATTATTGCCCCGTTGGTGTGTTACCCGGCTATGTGGGGCAGCGCCCGAGCGAGTGCAATGCAGGTTATCCGTCATCCGCATCCGTGAGGGGAGGGCTTTGATGCGCGGGCGATCGAGCAGCCTGGCCGGTGGAACGTTCCGCCCGGCGGTATTTACCGCCCGCGGGGTTCCCGCGCCGTGCCGCCGCGGCTAGGGCGCGCGCCATGCAATCCGACCTACGCTCCCCTGACCTATATGCCGATGCCGGCCGGCCGTTGATCGATGTCATCCGCGAGGCGCTGCGCATGGCGGACATGCTGGGGCTGTCGACCACCAGCCTTCACCTGAACGCCGCGCTGGTGACGCTGGACGGCGAGGGCGTGCCGCCGATGGCGAAACAGGTCTGCGCACGCTGCTGATCGTGCCGCCGCCGGCCTGTCGATGGTCAGCGTGCGTTCAGCAAGCCGGGCGCAGCCTTCCCGCATGAAGATGTTTGCACCCGCCCTTCTCGCCGCGGCCGTGCTGGCCGCTCCCGCCACCGCAGCCCCGCGCGACACGCCGGAGGTGCAATTGCAAAAGGCGCTCGCCGGGCGCGTCGCTGGGGAGCCGGTGCGCTGCATCAGCACCACCGCGATCACGTCGACCCAGATCATCGACAAGAAAGCGATCATCTACCGCGTCGGCAGCACCCTGTATGTCAACGAGCCGCAGACCGGCGCTGACCAGCTCAACGATTTCGACGCGCTGCTGAACCGCTGGGCCGGCCCGCAATTGTGCCGGACCGATTCGCTCCAGCTGCTCGATCGTACGTCGCGCATCCCGCGCGGCTTCGTCGTGCTCGGCGATTTCGTGCCCTACAAGAAGGCGCCTGCCGCGGCGAAATGAGCCGCCGGTTGCCAGCCGCGCGGCACATGACGATAGCGCGCGGATGACCGACGCACCCGACGATCACGCCCGCCACAATGAACGGATGCGCCGCATGAAGGTGGCGCGCGAAAAGATGCAGGCGCGCCGCACGCTCGAGCGCGGGCTGCTGATCGTCCACACCGGCAACGGCAAGGGGAAGTCCTCCGCCGCCTTCGGCATGGCGATCCGCTCGATCGGCTGGGGGATGCGCGTGGCGATCCTGCAGTTCGTGAAGGGCACGTGGGAAACCGGCGAGCGCCATTTCTTCACCGACCACCCGTCCGACCTCGTCAGCTTCGAAAGCATGGGGGAGGGGTTCACCTGGGACACGCAGGATCGTGCGCGCGACATCGCCGCGGCGCGCCGCGGCTGGGAGCGGGCGAAGGAACTGATCCTCGATTCCGAGATCGACTTCGTGATCCTCGACGAACTCAACATCGTGCTTGCCGACGATACGCTGCCGTCGGCGGAGGTGCTGGCGTTCCTGAAGGAGCGGCCGCTGACCAAGCATATCTGCATCACCGGGCGCGGCGCGCGGGCAGAGCTGGTCGAGATCGCCGACCTCGTCACCGAGTTCGGCGAGGTGAAGCATCCCTTCAACGCCGGCTTCAACGCGCAAAAGGGCGTCGAATATTGACGCGCCCCGGCCGCTGATCCTAGGGGCGCGCCCGCGAACGGTTCCCGGAGACGGGATGAAAAGGGAAGTCGGGAAGGGCCAACGGCCTGATCCCGCGCTGCCCCCGCAACTGTGATCGGCGAGTGTCGCCCATCCGCGCCACTGGAAGCTTGAGGCTTCCGGGAAGGCCGGGCGGCACGGTGAACCGAGAGCCAGGAGACCTGCCGGTCGCACGTCGATCCATCGCGCGGACGGGGTGTGCCGGGCGGACGAGGCCGAAACCCTCGAGCGAACGACAAGAGGGATCGGCTGACGGACGGCGCTGTGCAAGGCGCCGGCCGCAGCCCTTTTGTTGGGGCAAGAACAATGAAGACCATCCAATGGCTGGCGGCATCCGCCACCCTGATCGCCGCGCCCGCGCTCGCACAGGAGGGGGCGCAGGAAGCGCCGCCGCGCGGCGATATCGTGGTGACGGCCAGCGGCGTGCCGCAGGATGTCGACACCACCGGGCAGGCGGTGACGATCATCGACCGCGAGACGATCGAACAGCGGCAGACGGTGATGCTGAGCGACCTGTTGCAGACGACGCCGGGCGTGACGATGACCCGCAACGGCGGGGTTGGCACGGTCAATTACGTGCGGATCCGCGGCGCGGAGGCGGACCAGACGCTGACGCTGATCGACGGCGTTCGCGTCAACGATCCCTCATCACCGGGCGGCGCGTTCGATTTCGCCAATCTGCTCACCGCCTCGGTCGAGCGGGTCGAGGTGGTGCGCGGTCCCAATTCGGTGCCCTGGGGCAGCCAGGCGATCGGCGGTGTCGTCAACGTGATCACCCAGGCGCCGACGCAGCAGCTGCGCGCGCGCGGCAATGTCGAATATGGCGCGATGGACACATTGTTCGCCAGCGGCGGCATTTCGGGCGGCAGCGGGATCGTCTCCGGTGCGCTCACCGGCGGTTACCTGCGCACCGACGGCATTTCCGCTTATGATCGCGGCATCGAGCGGGACGGCTATCGCCAATATGGCGCCAGTGGCCGGGTGGAAGTGGCGTTCGCGCCCAACATCCGGCTCGACCTGCGTGGATATTGGGCGGACAGCCGTACCGACCTCGACGGCTTTCCCGCGCCCGCCTTCGCCTTTGCCGATACGCGCGAATATTCCACCGCGCAGGAATTGTACGGCTATGCCGGGCTGAACGCCGATTTTCTCGAGGGCCGGTTCCGCAACGTGCTGGCGTTCCAGATCGCCGATATCGACCGCGACAATTACGATCCCGATGTCGGCGCCGCGCCGCTGTTCCTGTCGCGCGGGCGCAGCGAACGCTACACCTACAAGGGCGATCTGCAGGCGACCGACCAGATCCGCGTCGTGCTCGGCGCGGAGCATGAGACGACCCGCCTTGCCGATGGCACCGACCGGTTCAGCCGCGGCACGACGAGCGTGTGGGGCGAGGTGATCCTGACGCCGGTCGCGGGACTCGCCATCACCGGGGGCGTGCGCCACGACGATGACGATGCCTTTGGCGGGCGCACCACCTTTGCCGCCAATGCCGCCTATACGCTGCCGACCGGCACGACGCTGCGCGCCAGCTATGCCGAGGGGTTCAAGGCGCCGACCTTGTACCAGCTGTATGCGCCCTTCTACGGCACGCCTACGCTCGACCCGGAAACCGCGAAGAGCTGGGACGCAGGGATCGAGCAGCGGCTGATCGACGACCGGCTGGTTGCCAGCGCGACCTATTTCAATCGCCACACGCGCAACCAGATCGATTTCGACGCGCTGACCTTTACCTACAGCAACATCGCGCGCACGCGCGCCAAGGGCGCCGAGTTCGCGCTGCTGATGCGCCCGGTCGATCGCTTCACCATCAACGCCGCCTATACCCATGTCGACAGCGAGAACCGCAGCGCCGGGCTGGTCGGCAACGATCTGGCGCGCCGGCCGGCGGACAGCGTCAGCGTGTCGGCCGATTATCGTTTCCCCTTCGGGCTGGCGCTGGGCGCGACCGTGCTGACCGTAGGCGACAGTTTCGACGATGCGGCCAACCGGGTGCGGCTCGACGGCTATACGCTGGCGAACCTGCGGGCCGAGCTGCCGCTGAACGACCGCCTGTCGATCTATGGCCGGGTCGAGAATGTGTTCGACGCCGATTACCGCGTGGTCGCCAATTACGGCACGATCGGGCGCGCGGCCTATGGCGGCCTTCGCGTGAAGCTGGACTGAGGCGTCACCGCGCCCGCCGCCGCCCCCTCGCGTTCATTTTGATCGCGACGGGGCGGGGACGGGAGCGGTAGGCTGACGATCGATGCGGCTGATCCTGCTCCTTGTGCTGTTGCTCGCCGGCTGTTCCGGCGCGGCGCCGGCGCGCGTCGGCGAGCGGGGTGGCGGGATCGTCTCGCTTAACCCGTGCGCGGACCAGTTGCTGCTCGCGCTGGTGCCGCCGCAGCGGATCGCCGCGATCAGCCATTATTCGCAGGATCCCCGCGCCACCTCGCTCCCGCTCGACGTGGCGCGCCAGTTCCGCGCCACGGCAGGCACCGCGGAGGAGGTGATCGCGCTCGCGCCCGATCTGGTGATCGCGAGCAGCTTCACGCCGCCCGCGACCCGCGCGGCGTTTGAGCGCGCGGGGCTGCGGACCCTGTACCTCGATTCCCCCACGACGATCGCCGCCAGCCGCGCGCAGATCGCCGAGGTCGCCGCCGCTGTCGGCGCAACGCGGCGGGGCGGAGCGCTCGACGCGCGAATCGCCGGCGCGCTGGCAGCGACACGTGGCGACGGGCCCGGCCCGTCCGCCTTGCTGTTCATCGGCGGCGACCTTGCCAATGGTGACGGCACGCTGCTGCACGAGATGATGGGCCACGTCGGGATGCGCGATGCCGCCGCCGATTACGGCCTGGCGATGACCGGGCGGTTGCCGGTGGAGACGATCATCGCCGATCCACCCGCGGCGATCCTGTCCCCCGACGCTGGCGGGCGCACCGCGACGATGCGTCGCCGGTTGCTCGCGGCGAGCGGCGCAGCGACCCGCGAGGCTTCCTTCCCCCGCACGCTCGTCAATTGCGGCGGGCCGACGATCCCGCCCGCGCTGGAGCGGCTGGCCGCGATCCGCCGGAGCCTTGGCGCATGAGCCGCGTGCCGCTGAACGCCGCGCTGCTGCTGCTCGTCCTCTTGCTGTTCGCCGGCTCGCTGATGGCGGGCAAGGCGTGGGTGCCGCTGGACGCCTGGTGGTCGGGCGATCCGCGCTGGATGATCATCGCCGAACTGCGGCTGCCGCGCGCGTTGCTGGCGACGGTGCTTGGCGCGGTGCTTGGCCTGTCGGGCGCGGTGCTTCAGGGATGGCTGCGCAACCCGCTCGCCGACCCCGGCGTGCTGGGCGTGTCCTCCGCCGCGGCGCTGGGCGCGGTCGCCGCGCTGGTGCTGGGGGTGGCGAGCCAATGGGGCGTGTTCGCTGCGGCAATGGCGGCGGCGATCGGGGCGATGGCGTTGCTCGCCGCGCTCACCTGGCGCGCCGAGAGCCCGGCCGCCTTCGTGCTGGCGGGATCGGTGCTGGCCAGCCTCGCTGCGGCGCTTACCGCCTTTCTCATCTCGATCGCGCCCAATCCTTATGTCGTGGCCGAGGTGCTCGACTGGCTGATGGGCGCGCTGACCGATCGCAGCTTCGCCGATCTGGCCCATGCCGCACCCTTCATGCTGGCCGGCGCGGTGTTGCTGCTCCTGACCGGGCGCAGCCTCGACGCGCTCACGCTGGGCAGCCACGCCGCGCGGTCGCTGGGGGTGGATCTCAGGCGCTTGCAGGCGCTGGTGATCGCCGGAACCGGGCTCGCGGTCGGCGCGGGCGTCGCGGTGACCGGGGTGATCGGCTTTGTCGGGCTGGTCGTGCCGCATCTGTTGCGCCCGCTGGTCGGGGCGCGGCCTTCTGCGCTGCTGGTGCCGAGCGCCTTGGGCGGCGCGGCGCTGGTGCTCGGCGCGGACACGCTCTGCCGGCTGGTGCCCGGGGCGGGCGAGGTGCGGCTGGGTGTCGCCATGGCGCTGATCGGCGCGCCTTTCTTCTTCGCCCTACTGCTGGGTGAGCGGGGGCGGTCATGGGGCTGATCTCCCGCGATCTGGCCGTCACGCTCGGGCGGCGGCGAATCCTTCACGGCGTCGACGCTGCCTTCGCGTTCGGCCGGGTGACGGTGGTGCTGGGCGCCAATGGCGCGGGCAAGAGCACGCTGCTGCGCGCCGCCGCCGCGCTGGTGCAGGTGGCGGGTGGCGCGGTCAGCATCGACGGCGTCGATGTCGCCGCGCTGTCGCCGCGCGAGCGCGCCAAGGCGATCGGCTACCTGCCGCAGGATTCGGTGGTGCATTGGAACATGCGTGTGCGCGATCTGGTCGCGCTCGGCCGCCTGCCGCACGGCGACGGCGACGCGGCGGCCGTGAAGCGGGCGCTTGCGGCCACGCACACCATCGATCTGGCCGAGCGCGCGGTGCGCAGCCTGTCGGGTGGGGAACGCGCGCGTGTATTGCTCGCGCGGGTGCTGGCCGGCGAGCCGCGCTGGCTGCTCGCCGATGAGCCGCTCGCCAGCCTCGATCCGCTGCACCAACTCGAGACGCTGGCGCTGCTGCGGGATGCGGCGACGCGCGGGATGGGCGTCGTCGTCGTGCTGCACGACCTGACCCAGGCCGCCGCGATCGCCGACGAGGTGCTGCTGCTGAAGGACGGCCGCGTGCTCGCGCATGGCGCCACCGACAGGGTGATGACGCATGCGCACCTCGCCGCGGCTTATGGGGTTGGGGTGGAGGTGCTCGCACGCGCCGACGGCCGCCGCGTGATCGTGCCTGATGAAAGGCTCTGACCACCTGGCTTGAACATATAAAGATATCTTTATATGCTGCGCTTCATGCCCAGCCACGCCAGTCTTGCGCCCGAGGGCGCCCGTGAAGCCCTGCTCCTTGCCGCGCGCGAGCGTATCCTTGTCACCGACGGGGCATTCGGCACCGAGATCCAGAACTGGAAGCTGTCCGAGGCGGATTATGCCGGTTCGCTTGGCCTTGGCCATGACCAGAAGGGCAACAACGACATCCTCGCGCTGACCAAGCCGGAGGTGCCCGAATCGATCCACCGCGCCTATTTCGAGGCGGGGGCCGATATCGCGGAAACCAACACCTTCTCGGCCAATCGCATCAGCCAGGCCGATTATGGCGCCGAGAATCTGGTGCGCGAGATCAACGTCGAAAGCGCCGCCATGGCGCGCTGTATCGCTGACGAATATGCCGCGCGTGACGGCCGCCGCCGCTTCGTCGCCGGCGCGATCGGGCCGACCAACAAGACGCTGTCGCTGTCGCCCGACGTCAACGATCCCGGCTTTCGCGAGATCGACTTCGACTATCTGAAGCAGGTCTATCGCGAACAGGCGGATGCGCTGATCGAGGGCGGGGCGGACTTCGTCCTGATCGAGACGGTGTTCGACACGCTGAACGCCAAGGCCGGCGTGATGGCCGCGCAGGAGGCGGGCGCCGCGATCGGGCGCGACGTGCCGATCATGCTGTCGATGACGCTGACCGATCTATCGGGTCGCAATCTGTCGGGCCATACGGTCGAGGCGTTCTGGCACGCCGTGCGCCATGCGAAGCCAGTGACGATCGGGCTGAATTGCTCGTTCGGCGCGCAGCAGCTTCGCCCGCATGTGAAGACGCTGAGCGAGATCTGCGACACGCTGATCATGGTCTATCCCAACGCCGGCCTGCCCAACGAACTGGGCGCCTATGACGAGGCGCCGGAGACGACCGCCGGGCTGGTCCGGGAATGGGCCGACGCGGGGCAGGTCAACGTGCTGGGCGGCTGCTGCGGTTCGACGCCGGCGCATATCAAGGCGATTGCCGACGCCGTGCGCGGTCTGGCCCCGCGGGCGATCCCGGTGCCGCCGGTGCGCACGCGGCTCGCCGGGCTCGAACCGTTCACCATGGCCGCGTAGGCGCGGCTTCCCTGTTGCCGGCCGCCCCCGCGCGGCCGTGTCGCGGGCACGCCCGGCACGCACGGAAAATACTGGATATCATGGCCTCCCAACCCACCTCCTCCACCCAGTTCGTCAACATCGGTGAGCGGACCAACGTCACCGGATCGGCGGCGTTCAAGAAGCTGATCATGGCCGGCGACTATGACGCCGCCGTCACCGTCGCGCTCAACCAGGTCGAGAACGGCGCCCAGATCATCGACGTCAACATGGACGAAGGCCTGCTCGACGCGGTCGAGGCGATGACCACCTTCCTGAAGCGGATCGCGGCCGAACCCGACATCGCGCGCGTGCCGGTGATGATCGACAGCTCGAAATGGGAAGTGATCGAGGCCGGGCTGAAATGCGTGTCGGGCAAGCCGATCGTCAATTCGATCAGCATGAAGGAAGGCGAGGAGAAATTCCTCGCCGAGGCCAGGAAGTGCATGGCCTATGGCGCCGCCGTGGTCGTCATGGCGTTCGACGAGGTGGGGCAGGCCGATACCGAGGATCGCAAGGTCGAGATCTGCCAGCGCGCCTACAAGCTGCTGACCGGAATCGGCTTCCCGCCCGAAGACATCATCTTCGACCCCAATGTGTTCGCGGTGGCGACCGGGATCGAGGAGCACAACAATTACGGCGTCGATTTCATCAATGCGGTGAAGCGGATCAAGGCGAGCTGCCCGCACGTCCATTTCTCGGGCGGGCTCTCCAACCTGTCGTTCAGTTTCCGCGGCAACGAGCCGGTGCGCCGCGCGATGCATTCGGTGTTCCTCTATCATGCGATTCCCGCGGGCCTCGACATGGCGATCGTCAACGCCGGCCAGCTCGACGTCTATGACCAGATCGACCCCGAATTGCGCGAGGCGTGCGAGGATGTGATCCTCAACCGTCCGGCGCGCTCGGCGGACGAGACGCCGACCGAGCGGCTGATCGCGATCGCCGAGCGGTTCCGCGGGCAGAAGGGCGCTGTCGCCGACGACAGCGCCGCGCTGGAATGGCGCAGCTGGCCGGTCGCCAAGCGGCTGGAACATGCGCTGGTGCGCGGCATCGACGCCTTCGTGGTCGAGGATACCGAGGAGGCGCGGCAGCAGGCGGCAAAGCCGATCGAGGTGATCGAAGGCCCGCTGATGGACGGCATGAACGTCGTCGGCGACCTATTCGGATCGGGCAAGATGTTCCTGCCGCAGGTGGTGAAATCCGCCCGCGTGATGAAGAAGGCGGTGGCGCATCTGTTGCCGTATATCGAGGCGTCGAAGGAGCCGGGGGCCAAGGGCAAGGGCAAGATTGTGCTCGCGACCGTGAAGGGCGACGTCCACGATATCGGCAAGAACATCGTCGGCGTGGTGCTCCAGTGCAACGGCTTCGAGATCGTCGACCTTGGCGTGATGGTGCCGTGGACCCGGATCCTCGAGGCGGCGGTGGAGCATGATGCCGACATGATCGGGCTGTCCGGCCTCATCACCCCCTCGCTCGACGAGATGGTGACGGTGGCGGAGGAAATGCAGCGCGCCGGCATGACGATGCCGCTCCTGATCGGCGGCGCGACGACCAGCCGCGTCCATACCGCGCTGAAGATCGACCCCGCCTACAAGGGCGCGGTGGTCCATGTGCTCGACGCCAGCCGTGCGGTCGGCGTGTGCACGCAATTGGTCTCCGACACGCAATCGACCGAGTTAGTCGCCAAGACGAAGGCCGAATATGACGAGGTGCGCGTCAAGCGCGCCAACGCCAGCGGATCGAACCTGGTGTCGCTGGAGAAGGCGCGCGAGAATGCGTTCGTGGCGGACATGGCGCTGAAGCCTGCCGCACCGCTCCAGCCCGGCGTGCACCGGTTCGACGACTGGGATCTCGCCGACCTGCGCGAGGTGATCGACTGGACGCCCTTCTTCCGCTCGTGGGAACTGGCGGGCAATTTCCCCGCGATCCTCGATGACGCGATCGTTGGCGAAAGCGCGCGATCGCTTTACGCCGATGCGCAGGCGATGCTCGACACGATCGTCGCGGAGAAGTGGCTCACCGCGCGCGGCGTCGTCGGGCTGTGGCCGTGTCACCGCCATGGCGACGACGTGTTCGTCCAGCATCGCCATTCGGACGACCATCGCACCCCCGATGGCGGCAGCGTGCCCGAATATATCCGCGTGCCTGACCTCAATCGCAGCAACGAGGACAGCCGCCGGCTGTGCTTCCTTCGCCAGCAGGTCGCGAAGCGGGAAGGGCGCGCCAACATGTGCCTCGCCGATTTCATCGATACGCATGGCGACTGGATGGGCGGCTTCGCGGTCGCCATCCACGGCATCGATCCGCATCTGACGCGGTTCAAGGCCGATACCGACGATTACAACGACATCCTGCTGAAGGCGCTGGCCGACCGTTTTGCCGAGGCCTTTGCCGAGCGGCTGCACCAGCATGTCCGCACCACCCTATGGGGTTATGCGCCAGACGAGCAGCTGACCAACGAGGCGCTGATCCGTGAGCAATATCGCGGCATCCGCCCGGCGCCGGGCTATCCCGCCTGCCCCGATCACACGCTGAAGCCGGAATTGTTCGCAATGCTGGCTGACGGGTCGGGCGATGTCGCGGGAATCACGCTGACCGAAAGCATGGCGATGCTGCCGACCGCGGCAGTCTCCGGCTTCTACTTCGGCCATCCCGACGCAGCTTACTTTGGCGTGGCGCAGATCGGGCAGGACCAGGTGGCCGATTATGCCGCGCGTCGTGGCCGGCCGAAGGATGAGGTCGAACGCTGGCTGCGGCCGAACCTCAGCTAGACGTTCTGTTCGGGCGGGCGGGTCAGCAGCAGCGCCCGCCGCCGCTGCCGTACCGCGCCTGCTGCCGGTCGCGGAAGAATTCCGCGCGGGTCATCGGTGTGCGCTCCGGGTGGCGATCGGCCATGTGCCGGCAATAGGTGTCATAGTCGGGCAGGCCGACCATCAGCCGTGCGGTCTCGGCTACGCGCCCGAGGAAGCTCATCGTGCGATCTCCAGCGCGGGCGGGATTTCGCTCACGCTTGGGGAGGCGATGCGCCGCGCCGCCACGCAGGTGCGCACGGTGTAGAACAGGATCGCCGCCACCACGACGAGGAACAGCGCGCACAATGCCGCGTCGATCCGGTCGTTGAACACGATCCGCCCCATCTCCGCCATCGACGCCGCCGGCTTCAGCACCTCGCCGCGCGCGATCGCGTCCGAAAAGACCTGAGCGTGCGCGAGGAAGCCGATCTTGGGATCGGGGTGGAACAGCTTCATCAGCCCCGCCGTGCCGGTGCACAGCACCAGCCATCCGGCGGGAACGATCGTCACCCAGGCGAAGCGATCGCGCTTCATACGGAACAGCACCACCGTCGCCAGCATCAGCGCAACGGCCGCCAGCATCTGGTTGGAGATACCGAACAGCGGCCACAGCGTGTTCACCCCGCCCAGCGGGTCGGTGACCCCCTGATAGAGGAAGAAGCCCCAGGCACCGACGCACAGCAGGGTGGCGATAAGCCCGGGCAGGAAGCTGGAGGTTTCCTTGAAGCGCGGCGCGGCGAGGCCGAGCAGGTCCTGAAGCATGAAGCGGCCGGCGCGCGTCCCCGCATCGACCGCGGTCAGGATGAACAGCGCCTCGAACAGGATGGCGAAATGGTACCAGAAGGCCTTCATGCCCGGCCCGCCGAGGATCGCGCTGAAGATTTCCGCCATCGCGACCGCCAGCGTCGGCGCGCCGCCCGCCCGGCTGACGATCGTCGTCTCGCCCACCTCGCGCGCGGTGTTCGCCAGCGTTTCCGCCGACACCGGGAAGCCCATCGCCGTTACCGCGGCGGCTGCGGTGACGGGGTCGCCGCCGGTGATCGCGGTCGGCGCGTTCATCGCGAAATAGATGCCGGGATCGAGGATCGACGCCGCGATCAGCGCCATGATCGCGACCGCGCTTTCCATCAGCATCGCACCATAGCCGATGAAGGGCGCATCGCGCTCATTGGCGATCAGCTTGGGCGTGGTGCCGCTGGAAATCAGCGCGTGGAAGCCGGAGACGGCCCCGCAGGCGATGGTGATGAACAGGAACGGGAACAGCGGCCCGGCCCAGACCGGGCCGGTCCCGGAGAAGGCGAACTCGGTCAGCGCCGGCATGCGCAGCGGCGGGGCGAGCACGACGATGCCGATCGCCAGCGCGGCGATCGCGCCGATTTTCAAAAAGGTCGACAGATAATCACGCGGCGCGAGCAGCAGCCACACCGGCAGCAACGAGGCGATGGCGCCATAAGCGATGAGGCCGAAGCACAATTGCACCGGCGTCAGCGTGAAGATCGGGCCCCAGACAGCGCTTTCCGCGACCGACTGGCCCAGGATGATCGCCGCGATCAGCCCGACGAGGCCGATCACCGATACCTCGCCGATCGCGCCGGGGCGGATCCAGCGGGTATAGGCGCCCATCAGCATGGCGAGCGGCACGGTGGCGACGACGGTGAACAGCCCCCAGGGGCTTTCGGCCAGCGCGCGCACCACGATCAATGCCAGCACGGCAAGGATGATGACCATGATCATGAAGGCGCCGACCAGCGCGATCGTGCCCGGGATCGCGCCCATCTCCATCCGCACCAGTTCGCCGAGCGAGCGGCCGTCGCGGCGCATGGAGATGAACAGGATCATGAAATCCTGCACCGCCCCGGCAATCACCACGCCGGCGAGGATCCACAAGGTGCCGGGCAGATAGCCCATCTGCGCCGCCAGCACCGGGCCGACCAATGGCCCGGCGCCCGCGATGGCCGCGAAATGATGGCCGAACAGGACGCGCCGGTCGGTGGGGATGAAATCCAGCCCGTCCGCGCGCCGCTCCGCCGGGGTCGGGCGCGACGGGTCGATCCCGACCACTGCGCGCGCGATGAACAGCGCATAATAACGATAGGCGATGAGATAGACGGAAATCGCTGCCGCGACGATCCACAGCGCGTTGATCGGCTCGCCCCGGACGGTGGCGACCACGCCCAGGCTGACGGCACCGACGATGGCCAGCGCAATCCAGGGAAGATGCCGCGTCATGATCGATCCTCTCTTGCGCGCCTGACCGTCAACGCCTGCCGGGCGGTTTCGATCGCGCCCTAGTCGATGCGCGTTGCCATCTCCAGTGCGACCGCGCGGGAACCGTGCCGCCGTCTCCGGCGATAAGGCAATTGGAAAGAAACCGCAGCGAGCCGGAGACTGGAATGGCCGAAGCAACCTGGGGCGAGGCGACACCCCCGCCGATCGACTGGAAGATGAGCGCCTCGCTGGAAAATGTGCCGCGCGGCGACGCGGCGGTGCCCGAAGTCACCAGCCTCGAGACGGCGGTACGTGCCTGGCAGGATCTCGACCCAGCAATGCGCGCCGACGCGGTGCTGAAGCTGGAGCGTCCGGTGTGGCTGATCCCCGAAATGCCGCTGGACAGGTTCGAAGGGGATGGCATCGGCGATCTGGTGCGGGTGCTGCCGGCCTGACCGCGTGCCCGCAACGGACATGGACATCGACCCACGGAAGGATGGACTAGGATGGCGCAAGGCCAGATTGAAATCGACAACAACAGCATTCTCGACAACATCGATGCCGAACTGGTGGAATTCACCGCGGAGGTCGACGGCGACGATTACGAGTTCGCCGTGCAATATGACCTGCTCGAGGCGCTGAGCGGCGACCGGCCCGATGGCGACGGGGTGGAAATGCTCAATCGCTTCATCGACCAGGTGAGCGACGCTGCGCTGTCGGCGCTGTCGCGCAATGCCGACGCCAACCCGATCGTCGTCAGCGAAGCGGACCTCGAATAGCGCGGCGTTCCCGGCGGCGGCGCGGCTAGGCTGCGCCGCCGCCTCGCTGTACGGTCGTGCGATGCCCCTCCGCCCCGAGCACCTGCCCGCGCACGATGCAATCCAGCCATGACCAATATCAACGCGCCGGCAGGGGGCTTCGCGGGCCCGGTCAAGCGATCGATCACCATCGCCGGCCACGCCACGTCGATTAGCCTCGAACCGATGTTCTGGCAGGCGCTGGAGCGCGCCGCCGTCCGCCGCGCGTTGCCCTTGTCGGCACTCGTGGCGCAGGTCGATGCGTTGCGCATCGCGGCCGACGACCCCCCCAACCTAGCGAGCGCGCTGCGGAGCTGGATCCTGTCGGAAGCGGACAATAAGTAATAATCAGTCGCATTATCGTTGACACTGCGAACGACTCTCAATAGCTGCCCGGACACAATTTGATACAGTTCAGGGGGCATGAGAGATGATGGAACGGGTGGGTTCGGCGGGGGCGCCGTCATTCCTCGCATTGGCAGCGGTCGGCTTCATTGCCAGCGCGCCGGCGCAGGCGGCAGCGGGCACGGCAGCACCAGGCGCAGGCACGCCCGCGCCGCAGCAGGTCACGACCGAGGATCGCCGCCGCGACGACATCATCGTCACCGGGCAGCAGGTGACCTCCGAACAGGCCAGCGCCAAGGCGACGCGCCCCGTGCGCGACACGCCGCAGACGGTCACCATCCTCACCAACAAGACGATCGAGGAGCAGAACCTGCTCACGCTGCGCGACGTGCTGTCGACCGTGCCGGGGATCACCTTTGGCGCGGCGGAAGGCGGCGTGGCGCCGTCCGACCAGATCACGCTGCGCGGCTATTCGGCGTCGAGCGACATCACCGTCGATAACGTGCGCGACAGCGGGCAATATACCCGCGGCGACCCGTTCGTGATCGAACAGGTGGAGGTCGTGAACGGCGCCAATTCGGTCTATTCGGGCGCCGGTTCGGTCGGCGGCTCGATCAACCTCGTCACGAAGCTGCCGCAGGCGGAGACCGCGATCCGCGTCGATGGGGGGATCGGCACCGACGATTATTACCGCACCACGATCGACGCGAACGTGCGCGCCACCGATACGCTGGCGTTGCGGTTGAACGCCATGGCACATCGCAATGACGTGCCGGGCCGCGATGTCGAGTATAACAAGCGCTGGGGCATCGCGCCGTCCGCCACGCTCGGCCTGGGCGGGCCGACGCGGCTGACGCTGCATTACTTCCACGAGGAAGACGACAATATCCCGCAATATGGCGTCCCTTATTACAAGAACGCCTTCAACAACGGGCCTTTGCCCGGCGTCGATCGCAGCGACTATTTCGGCTATCGCAACGTCGACACGCAGGACATCACGATCGACCGTGCGACGCTGATCTTCGAACATGAGTTCAGCGACCGGGTCTCGCTGCGCAATCTCGCGCGCTGGCAGAATGTGCAGCAGCTCTCGATCGTCGGCCCGCCGCAGGGCACCTATTGCCTGCCGGGCAACGTCCAGCCGACCGGCGCGGCCTGCCCGACGACGACACCCGTCGGCTATTATCTGATCGGCGGCCCGCGCGGCAATTACCGCGATGTCACCAACCTGTTGATGTATGACCAGCTCGATCTGCGCGCGACGGTCAGCACCGGCGCGATCGAACATACGCTGGTGCTCGGCGGATCGTACAGCTGGGAGGAGTTCACGCTGTCGACCGGCAACGTGTACCGCAATCCGAACGGCACCGCGGCCTATGCCTCCTTCCCGCTGATCAACTACACCAATCCCAATGTCGTGGTGCCCGGTCCCGCCGGCCGCGTATACGGCAGCAACGTCTATACCGGTCCGATCAACCGGCTGGAATCGGGCCGCCAGCGGGGTGAGCTCAGCAACTGGGCGGTCTACCTCTTCGACACGATGAAGCTCGGCAAGGTCGAGCTGAACGGCGGGCTGCGGCTGGAGGACAATCGCGGCAATTACCGGACCGACGCGCTGGCCGCGAACACCGGCGCAACGGCGACGACACCGCAAGGGCCGATCATCCCCGGCCCGCGCCTCACCAACAATGCGACCTTGTTCTCCTATCGCGTCGGGCTGGTGTACAAGCCGGTCGAGGCGGTCAGCCTTTACGCCGCTTATGGCAATGCGATGACGCCGTCGCAGAACGCCGTGAACGGCGCCTGCACCATTGCGACCTGCAACGTCGATCCCGAAACCGCCAAGAATTACGAGATCGGCGCCAAGGCGGAGCTGTTCGGCGGCCGGCTGCTGCTGACCGCGGCGGCGTTCCGCAACGAACGCGATAAATACCGTGTCGCCTCCAACGATCCGACCGTACCCGATCAGGCGCTGGACGGCCGCTCACGCGTCGATGGTATCGCGCTCGGTGCGACCGGCAAGATCACGCCCGCCTGGGATATCACCGCCAATTACACCTATCTGAAGCCCAAGCTGCTCCAGTCGGTGTCCGATTACTGCCTTGCCAATCCCGGCGCGGCATGTGGCAACACGCCCGCCAATCCCGATCCTGCGCGCGGTGCGCCGCTGCAGAACACGCCCGATCATTCGGGCAGCCTGTTCACCACCTATCGCCTGCCGTTCGGGCTGACGATCGGCTATGGCGTCACCTATCAGGGGACGTTCGCGTTCAACCTGCCGACCGCGACCGCGCCGACGATCTATCGCTCGGACGATTATTGGGTGCACAACGGCTATCTGGCCTATGATATCTCGCCCAGGCTGACCGCGCAGCTGAACGTGAAGAACATTGGTGACGAACTGTATTTCACGCGGATCCGCAACAATGGCTGGGCGACGCCGGGCGACGCGCGCTCGGCGGTGCTGACCGTCGCCTACCGCTATTGATCGCGCGGGCGGGGGGAGGGCGCGTCCTTCCTCCGCCCGCCGACCGCCAAGGATGAACGCCACGCCATGCTGATCGCGATCCCCGACCTGCTCGATGCCGCCGCGGTCGCGCGGCTGCGCGGCATCATCGACGCCGCGCAATGGGTCGATGGCAATGTGACGTCAGGCCATCAGTCGGCGCTGGCCAAGCGCAACGAGCAATTGCCCGAGGACAGCGCGGCGGCGCGCGAGGCGGGGCAGATGGTGCTCGACGCGCTCGGCCGCTCGCCCTTGTTCTTCGCGGCGACGCTGCCGCTGAAGGTATTTCCGCCGCTGTTCAACCGCTACGGCATTGGCCAGACGTTCGGCACGCATGTCGACAATGCGATCCGTATCCAGCGCGGCACCGATTTCCGCATCCGCGCCGACATTTCCTGCACCCTCTTCCTGGCGGATCCGGCCGACTATGACGGCGGCGAGCTGGTGATCGAGGATCTGTTCGGGGTGCAGCGGGTGAAGCTGCCCGCCGGCCATGCGGTGGTCTATCCCTCGTCCAGCCTCCATCACGTGACGCCGGTCACGCGCGGCACGCGGGTCGCGTCCTTCTTCTGGCTGCAATCCATGGTGCGCGACGATGGCGACCGGCGGATCCTGTTCGATCTCGACCGCGCGGTGCAGACGATCGGCGCCGACCGGGGGCAGGGCGATCCGGCAGTGATTCAGCTGACCGGCGTCTATCACAACCTGCTGCGCCGCTGGGCCGACGCCTGATCGCGCCATCTGGCCAGCCGTAGCGGGCGCGCGGACGCGCCCGGTCGATGCGTAAGTCATTCCCCTCCGCCGCGTTTCCCGCTAGCGATACAGGATAAGCTGTCGATCCGTTCAGGAACCCGACAGCGAACGAAGTTACGCACCGGCGGTGACGCGCCTGCCGGTGCGCGCGCACAGGAAGAAGGAAGCCGCGATGTCGCAGACCGATCCGTTGATTGAGGCGCCGCAGGCGTCCGGCGCTGCGGGGGTGCACCGCCGCGGTTTCTTCACTGCCGTGGCCGGCGCCGCTGCGGTCGGGGCGGGCGCGCTGGCGCTCGGCACCAAGGCGAGCGCCCAGTCGCTGGGAGAGGTCGATCCGATCAACTTTGCGCTGAACCTCGAATATCTGCAGGCCAATTTCCTGTCCGTCGCCACCACCGGCAAGACGCTGGTGGCGGCCGATACCTCGGGCACCGGCACGGCGGGCGCTGCGAACGGCGGCCGGCAGAAGACCTTTGCCGATCCCGCGCTCGCCTCCATCGCGCAGGAAATGGCTGCCGATGCGCTGGCGCATGTGAAGTTCCTGCGCGCGCAGGCCAGCACGGTCTATGCCGTCGCGCAGCCGGCGATCGACCTTGGCACCGGGGCGACCAGCGCGTTCAGCACGCTCGCGCGCGCGGCCGGCCTCGTCGGCGCCGGGGCAGGCTTCGATCCCTATGGCACCGACAATGATTTCCTGCTCGGCCTCTACATGCTGAAGGACGTCAGCGTCACCGCTTATGCCGGCGTGCTCGGCTTCCTCGGCACCCCGACCACGGCGGAGGCAGTGGCCGGCATCCTGCAGGTGGAGGCGGAACATGCCGCCACCGTGCGCCTCGCCCTTTATCGTCGCGGGCTGACGCTGCCGTCGCTGATCGACGCGACGGAGGCGATCTCCAATTATCGCGACACGCTGGACGGCACGACCAGCGATTTCGACCAGGGGGTCCGACCGACCACCAACGCCTCGGGCGCGACGGTCGCCAATGTGGCGCCGCTCAACGGCAAGGGGCAGGTGTTTGTGCGCACCCCGTCGCAGGTGCTCAACATCCTGTATCTCAACGCCGCCACGTCGATCTCCACCGGCGGGTTCTTCCCGGCCGGGCTGAACGGCACGATCAAGACGACGGCCGCGCCGACCCCGACCCCGACCCCGACCCCGACGCCCTCGGCCTCGCCGACCGCCGGCTGAGGCCGCGCGCGCCGCGCCCGTCTGTATTCGATTCCAGGATCCCATCGCCATGACCGATCAGGACACCATTCCCCCGATGCTCGACGCTGCCGCCGCGCGCCGCGCCGAACGCCGCCGTTTCCTCCAGCTTGCCGGGGGCGCCTCGATCGCCGCCGGGGGCCTTGCGCTGCTGTCGGCCTGCGGCGGCGATGACGACGACGACAACGGCCCCGCGCCCAATCCGTCGCCCAGCCCGACGCCGACCCCGACGTCGACCAGCAACGCCGATCGCGCGGCGCTGAACTTCGCGCTGCAGCTCGAATATCTCCAGGCGCAATATTTCTCCTATGCGACCACCGGCGCGGGCCTTGATGCGGCGCTGCTGACCGGCACGGGCACGCCGGGCGCCGTCACCGGTGGGTCGACCGTGCCCTTCACCGATGCCGTGATCGCCGCCTGCGCGCGCGAGATCGCGCAGGATGCCCGCGCCCGCGTCGTGGCGCTGCGCACCCTGATCGCGGCGGAGGGGGTCGCGCAGCCGGCGATCAACATTTCCGGCGCTGCCGACGGCGCCTTCACCACCGCGGCGCGCAATGCCACCACGGTCGGCGCAGGGGAGTTGTTCAACCCTTATGCCAATGAGGACAATTTCCTCCTCGGCGCCTTCTTCCTGCAGGACGTGATCGTCACCGCCTACAAGGGGCTGGTCGCGCTCGCCAACCTCAACGCCACGCGTGAGGCGTTCACGGGGATCGCCGGTGCGCAGGCCTATCACGCCGGCTTCATCCGCACCGCGATCTACGAACGGCCCGCGATCCGCGCACAGACCGTGACGCTCAGCAACTATCGCGACTCGCTCGATGGCGGGGCCGATCTCGACCAGGGCGTGGTCGGCACGAACGGCGCGGCGAACATCACGCCGGCGGACGGCAACGGCATCACCTTCAGCCGCTCGGCGCCGCAGGTGCTGAACGTGCTCTACCTCAACAAGGCCGCGGTCTCGTCGGGCGGCTTCTTCCCCGCCGGGCTGAACGGCGACGTGAAGACCAGCGCGGCCAATTGACCTGCTTCCGGGCGCGGTACCGATCGCGCCCGGCTTTACCGCGTCCCGCAAGGCGCGTAGAACGGCCATATCCCCGGGGGACCGCTGACGGCGGTTGAGAGGGGGGCACGAGCCCCCGACCCGCTGAACCTGATCCGGTTGACACCGGCGGAGGGAGGGAGCGGCGCGCCACCACCGGCAATCCGTCTTTCGCTCTTCGGCTATTGGAGAGTGAGACATGGCCGACGTAGATTCCCCCATCGAAGCAGCACGCGGCGCCATCGGCGTCACCACCGGCCCGATCCGCGGCAGCCGCAAGATCCACGTTGCGGTCCCCGGAAACCCGAAGGTGCAGGTCGCGATGCGCGCGATCGATCTGGAGCCGGGCTGCGGGGAACCCCCGCTCAACGTCTATGACACGTCGGGCCCCTACACCGACCCGACCGTCCGCATCGACATCAACGCCGGCCTCGCGCCGCTGCGCCGCGAGTGGATCATGGCCCGCGGCGACGTCGAGGCCTATGAGGCGCGCGAGATCCGCCCGGAGGATAACGGCCAGCTCGGGCCCGACCGCTCGGGCGGGGTCCAGCCCTTCCCCAACGTCGTGAAGCGCCCGCTGCGCGCAAAGCCCGGCCAGAACGTCAGCCAGATGCACTACGCCCGCCGCGGCATCATCACGCCCGAGATGGAATATGTCGCCACGCGCGAAAACCTCGGCCGCGAGATGCTGCGCGAGTACCACCGCGACGGCGAAAGCTTCGGCGCCGCCATCCCCGATTACGTGACGCCCGAGTTCGTCCGTGACGAGGTCGCCCGCGGCCGCGCGATCATCCCCAACAACATCAACCACCCCGAATCCGAGCCGATGGCGATCGGTCGCAACTTCCTGGTCAAGATCAACGCCAACATCGGCAACAGCGCCGTCGCCAGCAACGTGGCGACCGAGGTCGACAAGCTCGTCTGGGCGATCCGCTGGGGCGCGGACACGGTGATGGACCTCAGCACTGGGCGCAACATCCACGACACGCGCGAATGGATCATCCGCAACTCGCCCGTGCCGATCGGCACCGTGCCGATCTACCAGGCGCTGGAGAAGGTCGGCGGCATCGCCGAGGATCTGACATGGGAGATTTTCCGCGACACGCTGATCGAGCAGGCCGAACAGGGGGTCGACTATTTCACCATCCACGCCGGCGTCCGCCTGCCCTACGTGCCGCTCACCGCCAAGCGCGTCACCGGCATCGTCAGCCGCGGCGGCTCGATCATGGCGAAATGGTGCCTCGCGCACCACAAGGAGAGCTTCCTCTACGAGCGGTTCGACGAGATCACCGAGATCATGAAGGCCTATGACATCGCCTATTCGCTGGGCGATGGCCTGCGCCCCGGCTCGATCGCCGACGCCAATGACGAGGCGCAGTTCGCCGAACTCTACACGCTGGGCGAACTCACCAAGCGCGCCTGGGCGCAGGACGTTCAGGTGATGATCGAGGGGCCCGGCCACGTGCCGATGCACAAGATCAAGGAGAATATGGACAAGCAGCTGGAGGCGTGCGGTGAGGCACCCTTCTACACGCTCGGGCCGCTGACCACCGATATCGCGCCGGGTTATGACCATATCACCAGCGGCATCGGTGCGGCTATGATCGGTTGGTATGGCACGGCGATGCTCTGCTACGTCACGCCCAAGGAGCATCTCGGCCTGCCCGATCGTGACGACGTGAAGGTCGGCGTCGTCACCTACAAGCTCGCCGCCCACGCCGCCGATCTGGCCAAGGGGCACCCCGCGGCCAAGATGCGCGACGATGCCCTGTCGCGCGCCCGCTTCGAATTCCGCTGGCGCGATCAGTTCAACCTCAGCCTCGATCCCGACACGGCGGAAAAGTACCACGACCAGACGCTGCCGGCGGAAGGCGCCAAGACCGCGCACTTCTGCTCCATGTGCGGCCCCAAATTCTGCTCGATGAAGATCACGCAGGAAGTGCGCGACTTCGCCCGGCTGCAGAACCAGGGCAGCGAAGGCTTCATCGCCACCGAAGAGGCGGAAGCCGGCATGGCAAAGATGAGCAACGTCTACGAGGAAACCGGCCGCGAACTCTACATGGGCGCCGGTGACCGCGAACACGATTGACACTGCCGACGCGCGATCGTTTCTCCCGTACCCGCGGCCCACCAGCCGCGGGTACAATCGTTTTGGGGGTCACGCCTGTCGGTCGCTCCGCTAGCCTCAGTGTCAGGATCAGGTGGGACAGCGTGAGGTTTGATGGCTCCCGGAGTTGAGGCGCTGACGGAAAAGGAGAAGGAGACGCTTCGCCTGCTCCTCGTCGGGCACGACGCCAAGTCGATGGCGCGGCACTTCGATCTGTCGGTCCATACGATCAACGAGCGGTTGCGCGACGCACGCCGAAAGCTCGCCGTCTCCAGCAGCAAGGAAGCCGCACGGCTGCTCCGCGAGGCGGAAGGCACGACCCCCGAAATCCTCGGGGACACCGGATTACGGGGTGCGCAGCCCGGCCACGATCAACACCATGAGCCTCTATCCCCACCAACGCCGCGATCGTCGCGAGCGACTGGCTGGGCGATCGGAGGAGTTGCCATGATCACCATCGCCGCTGCCCTGCTGGCCTTGACCAGTCCCATCACCCAGCCCGCCGACCAATCCCCGTCAGCCGCCACCGTGCCCCTGACCGAAAGCGAGGGCGCGAAGGCCGCACGGGAATGGCTGGAGCTTGGTGACGCTGCCAACTGGCGGGACAGCTATGCCGCCACCGCCCAGTCCTTCCGCACCGCCAACACACTCGAAAACTGGCAATCCGCCGCGCAGAAGGTGCGCCTGCCGCTCGGCAAGGTCGTGTCCCGCACCTTGATCAGCGATATCGACACGCCCGCGCCGCCCAATGGCAATCGCACCGTCCAGTTCCGCACCGATTTCGCCAACAGGAAAGGCGCCATCGAAACGGTTGCGCTCAATCGCGAAGGCGGGACCTGGAAGGTCGCCGGCATCTACGTCGAATAAGACGCCAGCTGTCTGCCGATCGGAGGTGCAGAAGGGCCGCTGCCCGCGCCGCGGCCCCGCGCCATCCTCAATAATGATACCGGCACTGCGCGATCTCCAGCGTCTGCGCGTCGCCACTGCCGCTCACCCGGTACACCAGCCGATGTTCGCGATTGATCCGGCGGGACCACCAGCCGGTCAGGTTCCCGCCGAGCGGCTCGGGCTTGCCGGTGCCGCGAAACGCGTCACGCTGGCATTCCTTGATCAGCGCATTGACGCGCTCCAGCCCGCGCCGATCGTCGCCCTGCCAGTGCAGATACTGGTTCCAGGCGCGGTCGGAAAACACCAGCCTCACGGCTCGATCAGGTCGCGCTCGCTGCCCTTGCCCGCATCCAGCTCGGCGATGCTCGCCAGCAACTCACGCGCGTTCGCCGGCGATTGCAGTAGGTAGAGCGTCTCCTCGATCGAGGCCCATTCGCTTTCGGAGATCAGCACCGCGCCTTCGCCCTTCTGGCGTGTGATCGCGATCGGCGCCTTGTCCGCCACGACGCGATCGACCAGCGACTTCATGTTGGCGCGCGCCTCGGAAATGCTGATCGACTGCATGGGCGCAATGTACGCATTTATGTACATTGTTCAAGCGGTGTGGCCATGCCCCCGGAGGCGTCCGGCTGCAAAGCCCCGCCGCCACGCCCGCCTAACAAGGGGACTGCGCACCCGGCTTTCCCTGCTACACCCCCCGGCATGGCTCCCGAATCCTCGCTCGCGCATCTTGCCGACACGCCCGCCACGCCGGATCAGACCGCGCCGCAAGGGATCACCCATCCGCCTTATGCCTTTATCGCGCTTGCGGCGCTGGCGGGGGCGGTGCTGATCGTCGCGCTGCTCGGCGGGACGATCGCGCGCGGCACGCAGTTCGATTTCGACCATGCGATCATGCTGGCGCTGCGCACATCGGGCGATCTTTCCACCCCGATCGGCCCGTCATGGCTGCAATCGGCGATGATCGACATCACCGCGCTGGGCGGCGGCACCGTGCTGACGCTGATCGTCATCCTGACAGTCGGCTTTCTTCTCACCTGCCGCCATTATCTCACCGCCGCGCTGGTCCTGGGGGGCACCATATCGGGGTCGCTCGCGATTTCGCTGGGCAAGCAACTCGTCGGGCGCGATCGCCCCGCGCTGGTCGATCATCTGGTGGAGGTCGCCTCCGCCAGTTTCCCCAGCGGTCATGCCGGGAACAGTGCGATCATCTATTTCACCATTGCCCTGATGGTGATGCAGATCGTGCCGCGCGCCGCCGCGCGCCGGTACATCTTCGGTGCGGCACTCGCGCTGGTCGGCCTGATCGGGTTCAGCCGCGTCTATCTGGGGGTGCATTGGCCAAGCGACGTGCTGGCGGGGTGGAGCGCGGGCGCGCTGTGGGCGCTCGCCTGGTGGGCGCTCGGTTCCTGGCTACGGCTTCGGCGCCACGCCTGACGCCGTTCCCCGCGTGTCGCGCGTGCGCCGATCGTCTCCGCTGTCCTACAGGCGCCGCCCCGTGGCACGAGCTTGTGCGGAACACAAGGAGAACATTGCCGATGCGGATGCTGGAGGAGCGCGGGATCGCGCCGGACGGGCGGCTGGTGGCGCGCCGCCGCGGCGGGCGAAGCGTCACCGTCAATGTCGCTGAATCGCCGCTGTCCTGGCTCAGCGCGCGCGGCCTGGTCGATCCGCGGCAGGTGGAGGCGGGTGAGCGGCTGCGCACTGATTATGAGCGGGCCGCGATCCCGCCGTCGGTCACCATGCGCTGGTCCGCGCGCGTCGATGGCGGGGCAGGGACGGGGCTCGATCCGACCAGCGCGCATCTCGCCGCGCGCGGGCGGTTCGATGCGGCGATGGCCGGCGTCGGACGCGGCCTCTCCGACGTGCTGTGGCGGGTGGTGTGCGCAGGCGAGGGGCTGCCGGTCGCCGAAAAGGCGCTCGGCTGGCCGGCGCGCTCGGGCCGGCTGGTGCTCACCATGGCGCTCGATCGCCTCGCCGATCATTATCGGCTGCCATAGCCACAGCGCCCGGCAGCGGCGGTGTGTCCCCCACCGCTGCTTGCGTCGCGGGGGCGGGCGGCCGATATGCCGCCGCCATGCGCTTCGACATCATCAAATGCCACGGCTCGGGTAACGATTTCGCGTTGATCGACGCGCGTGGCCTGGACCTCCCCGACACCGCCTGGGCCGATGTCGCCCGCGCGCTCGCCGATCGCGCGGGGCCGGTCGGCGGCGACGGCATCCTCCTGCTCACCGACGGCGCCGGCGCGGCTGCCTTCGGCATGCGGATCTTCAACGCTGACGGGTCGGAGCCCGAAACCTGCCTCAACGGCCTGCGCTGCGTCGCGCGTGCGGGGCTGGAGGCGCTTGGGCTGGATACGGCGACCGTCCGTCTGAAGACCAGCGAGGCAGAGGTCGCGCGCGACGCCGATCTGGCGCCCGGCGTCTATACCGTGCGCGAAACCGCCGGCCCCGCGACGCTCGCCGTCGCCGATTGGCCGCTTCATGGCGAGGGGGAACAGATCATCGACCGCCCGATCGCGCGCCTGTCCCCGACGCTCGCGTTCACCGCGGTCGCCATCCCCAATCCGCACCTCATCGCCTTCGTCGACGAGGTGGACGAGGCGGAGCTGGTCCGTATCGGCGCGATCTGCGAGGCCGCGCCCGACTGGCTCCCCAACCGCGCGAACGTGTCATTCGTTCACATGCGCAATGATCGAGAAGTTTACGTCCGCACCTTCGAACGCGGCGTCGGCCTCACCAACGCCTGCGGCAGCGCGATGGGCGCGTCGACCTTTGTCGCGGGGCTCACCGGTCGTCTGCCGTTCGACCAGCCGATCACCGTGCGCAACCGCGGCGGGCTGGTCCGCGCCTCCGCCTCGGCGGACGGCATGGTCACGCTCAGCGGCAATGCGACCTTCGAATGGTCGGGGTCGGTGACGGTAGAGGACGGCCGCGCACGCGACCTGATCGTCACGGAGCGCCGGGCGGACGAGATCGACGCCTGGGCGCGCATCTGATCCCGCCGCCGCCCCGCGGGCGGCAGCGGGAGCGAATGATCGGTTAAGCGCCGGCGGCCTTAAGCGCCTGCTCGACCTGCGGCCAGGACGCGCCGTCGATCTTCTCGCCGTTCAGGAAGAAGGTCGGCGTGCCGGTGACCTGCTTGTCGCGCATCGCGACTTCGGAAACCTTGGCCAGATCTTCGATCCCCTTCGTGTCGGCCAGACACTGGCGCGCCTGCGCCTCGGTCAGCCCGCGCTGCTTCACGAAATCGAGATAGCCGAGATGCTCGACCCAGGCCGCGGCCTGCTGCGCCGGCGTCATGCTCTGCAGGCGCTGCTGGAAGTCCTGCGGCACGCTTTCCAGCTTGGACAGGAACTGGTCCTGGTCGACGAACATCTGCTCCAGCATGCCGAAGAACGGTGCCGGGCCGGCGCACTGGCCGAGCAGCGCGACGCCAAGGTCCGGCGCATGGACCAGGAAGTCGCGGAACTCGTACGAAACCTTGCCGCTCTTGATGTAATTGTCTTCCAGCGGGCGAGTCGCGGTCCGGCCGAAATTGCCGCAGGTCGGGCAGGTACGCGAACCATATTCGACCAGCTTCAGCGGCGCGTTGGGATTGCCCATCACATAGCCGCCGTCCGCCGTCTTCGACACCGTCTGGGTCCAGTCCTGCCCGGCCGGCGCCGGCGCGGCGGCGATCGAATTGGGCGCTGCGGTGTTGGTGGTGTTGCCGTCGCCACAGGCAGCGAGCAGCGCCAGCATGGCGCCCATGATCGGCGCGGTGGCGGCAAGACGCAGGTTCATGCTTTTACTCCGTTGAACAGATGGTTCGGGTGTCGGGCGTCACTTGGCGCCCGCTTTGCGCAGCATCGGTTCGAGCGCCGCCCAATCGGCGTTCTCGATCAGCTTGCCGTTCAGTTCAAAGGTCGGCGTGCCCTTGATCTTGCCCTGCATCGCCTGCGCCACCTTCAGCGTGGCGTTGACGTTCGCCTCGTTGCTGAAACAGGCGTTGATCGCAGGATCGGTCATGCCGGCCGCCTTGGCGATGTCGATCAGCCCGGCGCCCTTGGCCAGCGTGCGCATCTTTTCGCCCTGGTTGTTGCCAGCCGGATTCTGCCCACCGACCGGATCGAAGGCGACGGCCTTGTTCAGCCATTCCTCCTGCCGGTCGAACAGCATCTCGTGCATCTTGGGGAACAGCCGGGGGCCGGAACAGCGCGCCAGCGTCGCGGCGACCAGATCGTAGCGATCATGCACCGAACTGCGGATCTCCACGCTGGTGGAGCCCGACGCGATCATCTGCCCCTTCAGCACCTTGGCCGAATCGCGGGTGAAATGGCCGCAATGCGGGCAGGTGTAGCTGACATATTCGATCAGCTTCACCTTCGCGGCGGGATTGCCGATGACATAGCTGCCATGCGGTGCACGGGTGGCGACATCGGCCCAGGGGCGCTGCGTGGCGGCAGACAGGGGCGCCGTGACGGCGATGGCGGCGAGCAGGGCAAGCTTCTTCATCTGATGCTGGGCAATCCACTGGTGGCGCCGATCCCGGCGGCAAGCGCCTCCAGTACGGCCTTCAATTCAGGATCTTCGATCGTCTTCAGGCTGTTGCCCAGTTCCGCCGGCACCGGCCGCGGTTCGGGCACCGCGCGCGGCTTCGGCCGGGCGGCCACGTCGCCCTGGCGGATCGCGACCTTGGCAACGGCGGGATAGCCGAAGAATAGGTTCACCCGCTCCATGATCTCGGGGGTCACGTGCTGGATCATCACCGCATGGGCGCTGCGCGCCACCAGCGTCAGTGTGCCGTCCTGCTTCTTGCCGACGGGGAATTTGATCGATTCGGGGGCGCTTGCCGCGGCCAGCTTCTCGCCGACGATTTCCGGCCACCGCGTGACGATCGACGACTGGACGAAGCCGAAGCGACGGAACGCCGCGCCGCCGACGGCGGGCAGCAGTTCGGAAACCTGGCGCGAACGGTTGGATCGTGCCGGTTCGGCTTCGGAGGCGCGGACCCGCTTGCTCATCCCGCGTCCCATGCCATAGCCGGTACGTGGACGCCAAGCGCTCGATCGCCGACAAGTTGCTCGATTGGTACGATCGTCATCGCCGCACGCTGCCGTGGCGCGCGGCGCCGGGCGAGCGGCCCGACCCTTATCGCGTGTGGCTGTCCGAGGTGATGCTGCAGCAGACGACGGTGGCGACGGTGCGTCCGCGATTCGAGGCGTGGGTGGCGCGCTGGCCCGACGCGGCGAGCTTGGCCGCGGCCGACGAGGCGGAGGTGATGGCCGCCTGGGCAGGGCTCGGCTATTATGCCCGCGCCCGCAACCTGGTACGTGCGGCCCGCGCGATCGCGACCGATCATGGCGGCGCGCTGCCCGATACCGAGGAGGCGCTGCGCGCGCTGCCGGGGCTGGGCGATTATACCGCGGCGGCGGTGGCGGCGATCGCTTTTGGCCGCCGCGCGGTGGTGGTGGACGCCAATGTCGAACGGGTGGTGGCGCGGCTGTTCCGCACCGCCGGGAAGCCCGCCGTGCGTGCCGCGGCGGAGACGGTGACGCCTGACAGGCGCTCGGGCGATTTCGCGCAGGCCATGATGGACCTCGGCTCGGCGATCTGCACGCCCAGGCGCCCGAAATGCCTGCTCTGCCCGCTGGCGTCGGATTGCGCCGCGCATGCCGCGGGCGAGGAAGAAGCGTACCCCGTGAAGCCGGCGAAGAAGCCGCGACCGGCGCGGTTCGGCACGATCTTCTGGCTGGAGCGCGAGAGCGCAGGCGGCAGGCGCGAGGTGCTGCTGGTGCGCCGCCCGGCAAAGGGCCTGCTCGGCGGGATGCGCGCGCTGCCGACCGGTCCGTGGGAGGACAGCCAGCCCGGCCTCCGCGGCGCGCCGACGGCGGCCGACTGGGTGCTGCTGAACCAGATTGTCGCCCATGGATTCACCCACTTCACATTGGAACTCGCGCTTGCCGTGGCGCGGCTGGACGCGCATTCAGCGTCGGCCGATGGCGAATGGTGGCCGGTCGATGAACTCGCCGGCGCTGGATTGCCGACGGTGTTCGCCAAGGCGGCGACCGCGATAGGGAGGATAGGATGAGGGGCAAGTGGCTGTTCGGAACGGTGGCGGCGGTGGCGCTGGCGGCGGGGGTCGGCTCCGCCCGGCAAGCGCAGCCCGCACCCCAGCTGAAGCCGCAACCCATGCCGCAGGCCGGGGCGCCGCGCGGCAATCCGCTGCTGGCGGAGACGCAGGCGCTGTTCGACGGGCTGGTCGCGTCGAACAAGATGCCCGGCATCGTCGGCGCGTTCGGCATTGGTGATCTCCCCACGCAGTTCGTCTCAGCCGGGAAGATCGCGGACGGCGCCAATGCGCCCGCCGCCGGCCCGGACAGCCTGTGGCGCATCTATTCGATGACGAAGCCGATCACCGGCATCGCCGCGATGCTGCTGGTGGAGGACGGCAAGATCAGCCTAGACGATCCGGTCAGCAAATACATTCCCGGCTTTGCCAACATGCGGGTGCTGACCAGCCCCGACACGTCGCTGGACAGCGTGCCGGCAAAGAACCCGATCCTGATCCGCAACCTCCTCACCCACACGGCGGGCCTCGGCTACAATATCTCGGCCAAGGGCCCGCTGCTGAAGGAATATGAGCGGCTCGGCATCCTGCCGGCGCAGGTGAACACGCAGCTGGAGGCGAAGGCACGCACCACGCGCCCCGCCACGCTGGCGGAGTTCGCGAACCGCGTCGCCAGCGTGCCACTGATCGCGGAGCCGGGCACCAAATGGGTCTATTCGATCGGCCTCGACGTGATGGGCGCGGTGATCGAGAAAGCGAGCGGCATGCCGTTCGACCGCTTCGTCCAGACGCGGCTGCTCGATCCGCTCGGCATGACCTCCACCTATTGGAGCGTGCCGGCGAGCGAGATGGGGCGGTTGTCGACCAATTACGTGTTCGTTGGCGACAATCGCACCCCGATCGATCCGGGTGCGACCTCGGTCTACCTCCAGCCGCCGAGCTTTCCCTATGGCGGCGCGGGCCTGGTATCGAGCGCGCGCGATTATGACCGCTTCCTCCACATGCTCAGCAACGGCGGCACGCTGGACGGCAAGCAGGTGATGAAGCAGGAGACGGCGGCGCTGGCGATGTCCAACCTGTTGCCGGCGGGCGTTGCCTTTGGTGGCATCGGCGGCGGCACCGGCGGCGCCATGTCGGCCAAGATGGGCTTTGGCGCTGGCGGATCGGTCTATCTGGAGGACGCGCCCAACGGTGGTCCGTCGAAGGGCACCTACGGCTGGGGCGGCGCGGCGGGCACGATCGCCTGGGTCGATCCGGCGCGAAAGATGCGCGGCACGGTGATGGTGCAATATTTTCCGGCCGAGAAATGGGGCCTGCGGCAGAGCATCCCTGCGGCGCTTGCCCGCGACACGATGCGGATGCGCGCGAAGTGAGCGGGGCACAGGCAATGCCGGGCTTTACCGGCGGCACGCTGAGCCGAGTCGCCGACCATCGCAACGACGCCGAGGCATTCGCCGCCGCGATGGGCGACTGGCGCGCGCGGCTGCTGAAGCTCGATGGTTACGACCCGGAGATCACCGAGGATGGCCGCCTCGGCTGGACGATGGTGACCGAGGCGCCCGACGACGCCCATATCGTGCTTCTCGGCTTCGACGAGGGACGGCCGCGCTTCGCCGCCGCGCCCGAAGGGGTGCCAGCGCCACCGCTCCGCTCGCCCGCGCTGTTCCGGGCGCTGGACCAGCTGGAGGCGGGTGAGGCGGCGACCTATGCCATGGCGCGTTCGGTGCTCGACTGGAACGCGCGGCATCGCTTCTGCGCGAACTGCGGCACACTGACCGAATCCTTCCGCGCCGGCTGGGGGCGCAAGTGCGGCAATTGCGCGACCGAGCATTTCCCGCGCGTCGACCCGGTGGTGATCATGATCGCCGAACATGACGGCCGGGCGCTGCTGGGCCGCCAGCCGAGCTGGCCGGCAGGGCGCTATTCGGCGCTGGCGGGCTTTCTCGAACCGGGCGAATCGATCGAGGAAGCGGTCGCGCGCGAGATTCAGGAGGAGGCCGGCGTCAGCGTCTCCGGCGTGCGCTATGTCGCCAGCCAGCCTTGGCCCTTCCCCTCACAGCTGATGATCGCCTGCATCGGGATCGCCGACGATGACGCGATCACGCTGGACGACAATGAGCTGGAAACGGCGGGATGGTTCACCCGTGACGAGGTGCGCGCCGCGCTTGCCGGCGACGGACCGTTCGTGGCGCCGCCGAACTACGCCATCGCCCATACGCTGCTGACCCGCTGGGCAGCGTAGGGATGATGCCCGGCCATCACCCCGGGGCTGGCCCGGGATGATGGCAGGAACGGCGCCGTTATTCCGCGGCGCCCAGCTGCTGCAGCACGAACGCGCCCCATTCGGCGTTCTGGCGATAGCGTTCGAAGCGGCCGGACTTGCCGCCGTGGCCCGCCTCCATGTTGACGCGGAACAGCAACGGATTGCTGTCGGTCTTCTTCTCGCGCAGGCGGGCGACCCATTTGGCCGGCTCGTAATATTGCACCTGGCTGTCCCACAGGCCGGTGCCGACGTACATCGACGGATAATTCTTCGCCGCCACCTGATCATAGGGCGAATAGCTCAGCATATAATCGTAATATTGCTTCTGCGCCGGATTGCCCCATTCGTCATATTCGAAGGTGGTGAGCGGGATCGAGGCGTCGAGCATCGTCGTCACCACGTCGACGAACGGCACCTGAGCGACGATCACCTTGTAATCCTCGGGCGCCATGTTCGCGACCGCGCCCATCAGCAGGCCGCCGGCCGAACCACCCATCGCCGCGACACGGTCCTTGGCGGCATATTTCTGCGCGACGAGATGGCGCGTCACGTCGATGAAGTCGGTGAAGCTGTTCTTTTTCTTCAGCAGATGGCCGTCGTCATACCATTGGCGGCCCATTTCCTGCCCGCCGCGGATGTGCGCGATGGCATAGACGACACCGCGATCGAGCAGGCCGATGCGGCCCGGATCGACCGACGGATCGGTCGAGGATCCGTAGCTGCCATAGGCATATTGGAAGAGCGGGGCGGTGCCGTCGCGCTTCACGCCCTTCTTGTACACCAGGCTGACCGGGATCTTGGTGCCGTCCCGCGCCGTCGCCCAGACCCGCTCGGTGACATAATTGGCCGGATCATAGCCGGGAACGGGCGCTACCTTCAGCACGCGGCGCTCGCCCGTCTTCGCATTCACCTCATAGGTGGTCGTCGGTGTGACGAGCGATCCGTAGGTGTAGCGCACCCACGGCGTGTCCGGCTCCTCATTGACGTCCAGCGTCATGCGATAGGCGGGTTCGTCCGCCTTGACCGGGATTGAGGTGCCCGCGGCATCGAGCAGGCGGATCATTCGGTTGCCGCCCTCGCGCTGGTTGATCGCGATGAAGCCGGCGAACGGCTTGAAATCCTCGATGAAGACGGTGTCGCTGGCCGGCGTCAGCGCCTTCCACGCAGCCGGCCCACCGGCGACCGCATCGTCCGCCACCGTCATCAGCGTATAATTTTTGTGATTGAGGTTGGTGCGGATGATCCAGCGGCCGTCCATGTGATCGGCCGAATAGCGCAGATCGCGCTTGCGCGGCGCGATCGTCTGGAAACTGGCCGGCGCGGTCGCAGCGGCCGCGCAACGCTGCTCGTTGCTGACGGTCGACTGGACGAAGACGCAGATGAAGCGATCGTCCGTGGTGCGGCCGATGCCCATCTGGAACGTGTCGTCCTTCTCCTCGTAGAGCAGCCTGTCCTGCGCCACCGGCGTGCCCAGGACGTGCGCCATCACCTTGTAGCCGCGCAGGGTGGTCGGATCCTTGGCGACATACAGGATCGTGCGATTGTCACCGGCCCAGACGATGTTCGGCTCCGCGTTGGTGATCGTGTCGCTGAGCAATTGCCCGGTGGCGAGGTCCTTCACCTTCAGCGTGTACTGACGGCGGCCGACGGTATCTTCGGCATAGGCGACCAGGCGATTGTCCGGGCTGACCTGCCAGTCGCTCAGCGCGAAGAAGCTGCGGTCCTTCGCCATCGCCGGCTGGTCGAACAGGATCTCGGCCGGCGCCGTCTTCTCGCCCTTGCGGCGCTCGATGATCGGATAATTGGCACCGGTCTCGAACCGAGTCTGATACCAGTAGCCGTTCGTGCGATAGGGGACGCTGCTGTCGTCCTGTTTGATGTGGCTGACCGTCTCCTGATACAATTTGTCCTGCAGCGGCTTCAGCGGGGCAAGCGCGGCATCGGCATAGCCGTTTTCCGCGTTGAGATAGGCTAGCATCTCCGGGTTCTTCCGGGTATCGTCGCGCAGCCAGTAATATTCGTCGGTCCGCGTGCCATTGGGCGAGGTGACCTGATGCGGCTTCTTCGCCGGCCGCGGCGGGGCCGGCATCTGCGCAGCGGCGCTGGCCGCCACAGTGAAGGCCACGCCAGCAAGCAACATCTTCCGCATCATCAACCCCCACGCCATGTCGTTGCTTGTGATACGACAGGCGCGGCAGGACGCAAGCCGCCCGGCTCAGCCGCGCTTGCGCGCCTGCCGATAGGTGCCCAGCACGCGCACCCATTTGGTGTGGAAGCCCAGTTCCTCCATCGCGCGGTCGAAGTTCAGGTCGCCCGGCTTCCCTTCCACATCGGCGTAGAAATCCGACGCGGCAAAGGTCCCGCCGCGCTGGTAGCTTTCCAGCTTGGTCATGTTGACCCCGTTGGTGGCAAAGCCGCCCAGCGCCTTGTACAGCGCGGCCGGCACGTTCTTCACCTCGAAGATGAACGTCGTCATCCACGGCCCGTCGCCGACCGGCGGCTTGCCGCCACGCGCCAGCACCACGAAACGGGTCATGTTGTGATCCGCGTCGGCAATGTCGGTGGCGAGGAGGTTCAGCCCGTAGATGTCGGCGGCCGCGGGCGGGGCGAGCGCGGCGATCGACGGCACGTTGCGCTCCGCCACCTCGGCGGCGGCGCCCGCCGTATCCGGATAGGCCACGGGGCGGATATCATGCGCCTTCAGCCAGTGGCGGCATTGTCCCAGCGCCTGCGGATGGCTCATCGCCTCGCGCACATCGGCCCGCTCGCCCACCCCCATCAGCGCGTGGCGAATCGGCAGGAAATGCTCGCCCGTGATGACCAGCCCGGATTCGGGCAGCAGGAAGTGGATGTCCGCGACGCGCCCGTGCAGCGAATTCTCGATCGGGATCATCGCGCGATCGGCGATCCCGCGCTTCACCGCGTCGATCGCATCCTCGAACGAAAAGCACGGCAGCGGCAGCGCGTCGGGAAAGGCTTCGCGCACCGCGACATGGCTGTTTGCGCCCGGAGCTCCCTGAAAAGCCACCGTTCGTTCGGGCGCGTTTTCGGCGGCCGCGATCATGCTGGCGACGATCGGACGGGCTGGCGCTGCGAAGTTTTCCATCGTTCTGACCGCTAAGCGACGATCTTGTTCGTCTCAAGCGCTTGCCGTTCGCCAAGGGCTTTTCTATGGACGCACGACTTTGGAGGGGTGACCTTAGACAATGGATGATCGCACCAACACGATTGCAGGCTGGGTTCTTGCTGCCTGTGGCGCCGCGCTGGGGCTGTCGATCGCCGGTGGCATGATCTTCCATTCGGGCGAAGTGGAGAAGCAGGGCTACCCGATCGAAGCAGCCGAGGAGGCTGGCGGCGGCGGCGCGGCCGAGGTTCCGATCGCGACCCTGCTGGCGAGCGCGGATGCCGCCAAGGGCGCCGACGTTTTCAAGAAGTGCGCTGCCTGCCACACCATCAACCAGGGTGGCGCCAACGGCATCGGGCCGAACCTGTACGCCATCATGGGCGATCCGGTCGCGCATGGCCGCGGCGGCTTTGCCTTCACCGATGCGCTGAAGAAGGTCGGCGGCAACTGGGACTTCGACAAGATGAACGCGTGGCTCACCAGCCCGCGTAAGTTCGCGCCGGGCACCAAGATGACCTTTGCCGGCCTGTCGAACCCGCAGGATCGCGCCAATCTGATCCTGTACATGAACCAGCAGGGCTCGAACCTGCCGCTGCCGGCAGCACCGGCGGCGGGCGAGGCACCGGCCACCGACGGCGGCAATGCGGTCGAGGGCGCTGGCGGCGCTGCGCCGGAAGCGGCCAATGCGGTCGACGCGGTCGCCACCGACGTGCGCGGCGAAACCGGTGACATCGCCAATGCCGCGACGCCGGCAAGCGGCGCGCCGTCGGTCGATCCGGCTGCGCAGAAGCAGACCGGCCGATAAGGGAAGGGCCGGCGTGCAGGTCGCGCCGGACACCCCCGCCGGGCGGCATAGCGAAATGCCCGCCCGCCCGGCCCCCATGTGGCGCGCCTTGACGCCGGCGCGCCGGAACGTGCCCAATCTTGGGACCGTCCGTGGCGACGGGCCATGGCGGTCCGGGTCGCCCCTCTCTAGGCTGGCGCGATGAACCATCGCCTGTGCCCCTCCATCCTGCGGGAATATGACATCCGGGGCACGGTCGGCCGCAATCTCGGCGCCGACGATGCAGCCGCGATCGGCCGGGCGTTCGGAACGATCGTCGCCCAGCGCGGCGGCACCCGCATCGCGGTGGGGCGCGACGGCCGATTGTCCTCCCCCATGCTCGAGGAGGCCCTGGTCCGTGGCCTGACGCAAAGCGGCATCCATGTGCTGCGCATCGGCATCGGCCCGTCACCGATGCTCTATCATGCAGAGCGCCACGCCGCGGTCGACGGCGGCATTCAGGTGACGGGCAGCCACAATCCCGGCGACGACAATGGTTTCAAGATGGTCCTCGGCCATCGCCCCTTTTTCGGCCGCGATATCGAGGCGCTGGCGCTTCTGTCGGCGGAGGGTGACTTGGCGAGCGGCAGCGGCACGGTCGATGAGGCCGACGTGCTGGACGATTATGTCGCGATCCTGCTGGCCCGCGGCCGCGACCTGCCGTCGTTCCGCATCGGCTGGGACGCGGGCAATGGCGCGGCCGGGCCGGCGATCGAGCGGCTGACGGCGGCACTGCCGGGCGAGCATCATCTGCTGTTCACCGCCGTCGATGGCCGCTTCCCCCATCATCATCCCGACCCGACGGAGGAGGAAAACCTCGCCGCCCTGCGCGCGCTGGTGGCGGACAAGGGCCTCGACGTCGGCCTCGCCTTTGATGGCGACGGTGATCGCATCGGCGTGGTGGACGGGCACGGGCGGGTGATCGCGGGCGACCAATTGCTGTCGATCCTGGCGGAATCGGTACTGCGCACCGCGCCCGGCGCGCCGATTGTCGCCGATGTAAAGGCCAGTGCGACGGTGTTCGACCGGATTGCCGAACTCGGTGGCCGGCCGGTGATGTGGAAAAGCGGCCACAGCAACATCAAGACCATGATGCATGAGGTCGGCGCCCCGCTCGCCGGGGAGATGAGCGGGCATATCTTCTTCGCCGAACTGGGCGGGCATGACGATGCGCTCTACGCGGCAGTCGCGCTGATCGGCGCCGTCGCCGAAAGCGGCGTGTCGCTCAGTGCGATGCGCGATGCCTTGCCCGATCTTGTCTCCACCCCGGAACTGCGCTTCCCGGTGGCGGAGGATCGCCGCGAGGCGGTCGTCGAGGAGGTACTTGCCCGGCTCGCCGCCGCAGGCGCGCAGGTCGACCGCACCGATGGCGCACGCGTGACGACGCCGGACGGATGGTGGCTGCTGCGTGCCTCCAACACCCAGGCGATGCTGACCGCGCGGGCCGAGGCACGCGACGAGGAGGCGCTCGGCCGACTGATCGCGGCGATCGACGCGCAACTGGCGCAAAGCGGCGTGTCGCGCGCCTGAGTTCAGCCCCGCACCGCCTCACAGCGTGACGCCGCAGGGCGCGCCGCCCGGCCCGGCGTCGGCGCGGCTGACACGCAGGTGATGACAGGAACCCTCGCAATCTCCACATGGGGTCCATGCGTCAGCAACCCAGCATCATTCGCGTCATCGACCTGGAGACCACCGGCAACGCCCCACCCACCCATGGCGTGTGCGAGATCGGCTGGCAGGATGTCGCGCTGGGCGCCGACGGCCGCTGGGAATTGTACGGGGAGGGCGGCAGCCGGCTGGTCAATCCGGGCCGCTCGATGCCCCCGATCACCCAGGCGATCCACCATATCCGTGACGAGGATGTCGCCGACGCGCCCTGGTGGCACGATGTCGCGCGCGCGGTGCTTGATCCCTATCCCCGGCGCGTCGCGCTGGCGGCGCACCGGGCGGATTTCGAACAGCAATTCTGCACCCCGGCGATGACTCACGGCGCACAATGGATCTGCACCTGGAAATGCGCGCTGCGTCTGTGGCCCGACAGCCCCAGTTTCTCCAACCAGGTGCTGCGCTATTGGCGCAAGCCCGACGGGCTGGAGCATGAACGCGGGCTGCCGGCGCACCGTGCCTTTCCCGACGCCTATGTCACCGCCCATCATCTGCGCGATCAGCTGAACGAGGCGAGCGTTGCCCAGCTGATCGAATGGTCGAGCATCCCCGCGCTCCTGCCGCGCGTTCGCTTCGGTGCCGATCGCGGCAAGCCGTGGAACGAGATCGAGGAGGAAAGTCTCGTGAAGTTCCTCACCGATCGCGATCCCGATGTCCGCTTCACCGCGGAAACCGAACTGGCGCGGCGCCGGGGCGGCGGGATGGTCGGTCGGATGAGCGCGCAGGACCTCCTTCTTTGATCCATCATAGGGCAGCGGCTCTGGTGTTCCTGGCGGCACGTCCCTAGACGCATCAACGATGGTAGCGGAAAAGGGGCAAGGCTTCGCCGTTGGCGAAGGGCGGATCGGACGCGTGCTCATCGCCTTCATGGCGGTGGGCTTCGTTGCGCTGATCGCCGCGGGCATTGCCGCCGCCTGGATGACGCGCGAATTCTCCCGGCACAGCGCGGCCGTGTCGCACACCTATGAGGTGGAACTGGCGATCGCTGACATGCGGCGGCTGATCGAGCAGGGGGAAACCACCCGTCGCGGCTATATCCTGGCGCCCGAGACCCCCGGCTTCCTGCAGGCCTATCGCGAGGCTGCCAATGCGCTGCCGAGATCCGCGAAGCGGCTGCGCCAGTTGACCTATGACAATCCCAAACAGCAGGCGAACATCACGCGCCTGGAAGGCGAGTTGTCGCAGCTGCTCGATCTGCGCGCACGCTCGGTCGATCTGGTCGCCAATGGCGAGGTCGCGCAGGCGAACGCGGAATTCCGCGAGGAGATGGGCGCGGCACGGCTGCGCGAAATCCGCGACATCTTCGACACCATGTCGAAGGAGGAACGCGTCCTGCTGATTGAGCGCGATCGCCAGCAGGAACGCGGCATCAACCTGTTCTACTCGGTGCTCACCGTCGCCGGGTTGCTGTTGCTCGCCGTGGCAATCGCCTCGCTGCTGGTCGTCGTCCGCTATACCAGTGATCTGACGCAGTCGCGCGAACAGCTTCAGCAGCTGAACGAAAGCCTGGAGGCGATCGTGGTCGATCGCACGGCGGACCTTTCGCGCGCGAACGACGAGATTCAGCGGTTCGCCTATATCGTCAGCCACGACCTGCGCTCGCCGTTGGTCAACGTCATGGGCTTCACCTCGGAGCTGGAGGCGGCCACCACTGCGCTGGGCGCGTTGGTCGACAGCGTGGAGGCCGAGGCGCCCGAGCTTCTGACCGAGGACGCAAGGCTCGCCGCGCGCGAGGATCTGCCGGAATCGATCAACTTCATCCGCACCTCGACGCAGAAGATGGATCGCCTGATCAATGCGATCCTCGCGCTGTCGCGTCAGGGGCGCCGCGTTCTCGCGCCCGAGCCGCTCGATCTGACGCGGCTGGTGGACAGCATCCGCGATTCGATGGCGCACAAGCTGGATGAAACCGGTGCGACGCTGACGATCCGCGGCACCTTGCCCAGCATCGTCTGCGACCGGGTGGCGGTGGAGCAGATCCTGTCCAACCTGATCGAAAACGCCGTGAAGTACCGCAGCCCCGATCGACCCGTTGAGGTCGACGTCAGCGGCGGGACGGTTGGCGACCGGATCTGGATTGAGGTCGCGGACAATGGCCGCGGCATCGACCCGCGCGACCATGAACGCGTGTTCGATCTCTTCCGGCGCTCCGGCACCCAGGATCAGCCCGGCGAGGGCATTGGTCTGGCACATGTCCGCGCCCTGGCCTATCGCCTGGGCGGCACGATCACCTTGCGGTCCGCGCTTGGCGAAGGGGCCACCTTCCGCGTATCGCTTCCAAAGACGCTGACCCTGCAGGAAAAACCATGAACGCACATCAATCCGTCAGCATCGTGATGATCGAGGACGATGAGGGTCACGCCCGGCTGATCGAAAAGAACATCCGTCGTGCCGGCATCCTCAATGACATCAAGCATTTCCTCGATGGCACGTCGGCGCTCGACTATCTGTTCAACTCGCCCGAGGGGCCGATGCTGAACGGCCCGGCGCTGGTGCTGCTCGATCTCAACCTGCCCGACATGAGCGGGACGGACATCCTGGCGAAGATCAAGGGCTCCGACGGCCCGGTGAAGCGCACGCCGGTGGTGGTGCTGACCACCACGGACGACAGCCGCGAGATCCAGCGCTGCTACGATCTGGGCGCCAACGTCTATATCACTAAGCCGGTGAACTATGAGAGCTTCGCCCAGGCGATCCGTCAGCTTGGCCTGTTCCTGTCGGTGATCCAGGTTCCCGACGTCGCCGACTGATGAACCGGATTCTCTACATCGACGATGACGAGGGCATTCGGCGGTTGGCGTCGCGTGCCCTTGCGCGTCGTGGATGGGACGTGACGACCGCCGACGGCGGCGAACTTGGCGTCCGGCTGGCGGCCGAGCAGAAGTTCAACCTCGTCGCGGTCGATCACTACATGCCCGGCATCGACGGGCTGGAAACGCTTGCTCGTCTGCGCGAGCTGCCCGATCCGCCCAGCGTCGTCTATGTGACGGGCTCGGAGGAACAGCGCGTCGCCGTCGCCGCGCTGCGCGCCGGCGCGTCTGAATATGTCGTGAAGTCGGTCGGCGACGATTTCTTCGATCTGCTCGACGCGTCGTTCAAGGCGGTGGTCGCCCGCGCGCAGCTCGAACGGCAGAAGGCGGCGGCCGAAGAGGAGCTGCGCCTGTCCAATCGCCGGCTCGAGGCGTTGCTGGCCGAGGTCAATCACCGCGTGGCCAATTCTCTCCAGCTCGTCTCTGCCATGGTCCGGTTGCAGGCCGGCGCGCTCTCCGATCCGGCCGCCCGCGCGGCCCTCGAAGACACGCAGCGGCGGATCAGCGCGATCGCCCAGGTGCACCGCCGCCTCTATACCGGCGGCGATGTCGAGCATGTCGACATGCGCGAATATCTCGGCGCGCTGGTCGACGAACTGGGCCAGACCTGGTCGACGGCGGAACAGCCGCGTGCCCTACGGCTGGTGGCGGATCCGATCCAGCTGCCCACCGATCGCGCGGTATCGCTGGGCGTGATCGTCACCGAACTCGTCAGCAACGCCTGCAAATATGCCTATCCCAGCGGCAGCGGCGAGGTGCGCGTGGCGCTCCATCGTGACGGCGACGACGTATTTCTGCTGGCGGTGGAGGATGACGGCGTCGGCATGTCGGGCGGGATTTCGCCGGGCGGCACGGGCGTTGGCACCAAGCTGATCCGCGCGATGGCGCAGAGCCTGCAGACGACGGTGGAATATGACGTCGCCCATCGCGGCACCCGCGCCGTCCTTCGCGCGGCGCTCGCCTGATCGTACATTGGATTGCGGCTGTCGCGGGGTGACGGGGGCTAGGGCTTTTCTCTAAAGGGCGGCGCATCAGCAAAGGAGCGCTCCATGAAGACCCGTGCCGCCGTCGCGTTCGAGGCGAAGAAACCGCTGGAGATCGTCGAGCTCGATCTCGAAGGACCCAAGGCCGGCGAAGTCCTGGTCGAGATCATGGCGACCGGCATCTGCCATACCGACGCCTATACACTGGACGGCCTGGACAGTGAGGGCATCTTCCCTTCGATCCTCGGCCACGAGGGCTGCGGCATCGTGCGCGAGGTCGGCCCCGGCGTCACCAGCGTCGCGCCCGACGATCACGTCATCCCGCTGTACACGCCGGAATGCCGCCAGTGTAAGTCGTGCCTCAGCCAGAAGACCAACCTGTGCACCGCGATCCGCGCAACGCAGGGCAAGGGGCTGATGCCCGACGGTACCAGCCGCTTCAGCTACAAGGGCCAGCAGATCTTCCATTACATGGGGTGCTCGACCTTCTCGAACTTCACCGTCCTGCCGGAAATTGCGGTCGCCAAGATCCGTCCCGACGCGCCGTTCGACACCAGCTGCTACATCGGTTGCGGCGTCACTACCGGCGTTGGCGCGGTGGTGAACACCGCGAAGGTGGAGCCGGGCGCGACGGTGATCGTATTCGGCCTGGGCGGCATCGGCCTCAACGTGATCCAGGGTGCGAAATTCGCTGGCGCCGCGCGTATCGTCGGCGTCGACATCAACCCCGATCGTGAGGAATGGGGCCGCAAGTTCGGCATGACCGACTTCGTGAACCCGAAGGACGTCGGCGATATCGTCCAGCACCTGATCGCCATGACCGATGGTGGCGGCGACTATACGTTCGACTGCACCGGCAACACGGTGGTGATGCGCCAGGCGCTGGAGGCGGCGCACCGCGGCTGGGGCGAATCGATCATCATCGGCGTCGCCGAGGCCGGTAAGGAGATCGCGACGCGGCCGTTCCAGCTTGTTACTGGACGCGTCTGGAAGGGCACGGCATTCGGCGGCGCACGCGGCCGTACCGACGTGCCGAAGATCGTCGACTGGTATATGAATGGCCTGATCGAGATCGATCCGATGATCACGCACCGCCTGACGCTGGACGAGATCAACAAGGGCTTCGACCTGATGCATGCGGGCGAGAGCATCCGCAGCGTCGTGGTTTACTGAGCCGGGATGACGCTGGCGCCGGCGCGGACTATGGGGTTCGTGCCGGCGCATGACCGGCGTTCTAGGGGAGAGGGTGAATGTACAGCCACATGATGGTGGGATCGAACGACATTGATCGGTCGAAAAAATTCTATGACGCGCTGTTCGGCGCGGTCGGCGGCAAGCCGGCGATGCAGGACGACAAGGGCCGCCTGATCTACATGCACAATGGCGGCCTGTTCCTGGTCACCAAGCCGATCGATGGGCAGCCCGCGACGCACGCCAATGGCGGCACGATCGGGTTCGCGATGGAATCGCCGGAGCAGGCGAACGCATGGCACCAGGCGGGTGTCGAAAATGGTGGCACCGCGATCGAGGACGCACCCGGCGTTCGCGAGGGTGGCTTTGCCAACCTCTACCTTGCCTATCTGCGCGATCCGGACGGCAACAAGCTGTGTGCGATGCACCGCATGGCGGGATAATCGCTACTTCCCTCTCCCCGCGCCGCGGGGAGAGGGAGGGCAGCTGATCAGGGCCGCATCGTACGGGCGTTCAGGGTGGTGGTGCGGACCAGCGTGCGATCGGTCGCGTCGCGTGCGATCGCCACGCGATAGGTGCCGGCAGCGATGCGCCAGCCCGGCAACTTGGTGTCATAATCGGCCACCACGCGCGGCTCCGCCGTCAGGGTAACTCGACGCATCTCACCAGGCTTCAGCTCGAACCGCTGGAACGCGGCGAGGCGCATCGGCCCCGCACCTTCGCGCGCGACGTACAGTTGCGGCACGTCGGCGCCGGCGCGCTTGCCGGTGTTCACGACGTCGACGGTCACGCGCAACGTGTCACCACCGCTGACCACCGGGTTGCGATAGGCAAAGCTGGTGTAGCTGAGCCCGTGTCCGAACGGGAAGAGCGGCTTCAATCCCTTCTTCTCGTACCAGCGGTAGCCGACGTCTGCGCCTTCCTGATAATCGACCGGGAAGCTCTTTGGCGCCGGCACCGGCGTCGCTGCTGAATTGGCCGCGGCGGCAAGCTCCGCCGCATTGAACATGTCGAGGCCCACCGGCGCGGGCCGCGGCGGCTGGCCGATCGAGGCCGGGAAGGTGATGGGCAGGCGCCCGGACGGGTTAACGGCTCCCGTCAGGATGGCAGCAATCGCCTCGCCGCCGCGCTGGCCCGGGTACCAGGCCTCGACGACGGCGGGCACCTTGTCGATCCACGGCATCAGCACCGGGCCGCCTGTTTCGAGCACCACCACCGTGTTCGGGTTCGCGTCGGCAACGGTGGCGATCAGCGCGTCCTGATTGTCGGGCAGCTTGATGTTGGGCACGTCCTCCGCCTCGGTTGTCCATTGGGTGGCGAACACGATGGCGAGGTCGGCCTGCTTTGCCGCAGCAATGTTGGCATTGTGGTTACGGCCGTCGAGGAACGAGATCTGCGCCCCCGGCAGCGCCTTGCGCAGTGCCGCCAGCGGTGAGGACGCATGGTAGGTGATGCGGACGAACGACGAAGCAGGTCCTTCGGATAGCGGGATTTCGATCGGTGCACCGCCGACGGAGCGCACCTGACTGGACCCCCCGCCCGACAGGACGCCGAGATCAGCCGCCCCGCCGATGACGACGATTTTCTTCGCAGTCCGGGCAATCGGCAGGACGTCGCGGTCGTTCTTCAGCAGGACGATCCCCGCCTCGGCAGTGCGCTGCGCCACGTCCGCGTTGCGGCTGTACGGCGGCGTCTGTGCGGTCGCAGGCATCGGTGCATCATAGGTGCCGGTTTCGATCAGGCCGGTCAGGTACCGGACGACCATGTCGTCGACGCGCGCCTGCGACACGGCGTTCTCCTGCACCGCTTCCTTCAGCGGCTCCCCGAAGAAGATCGCCTTGTCGAGTTCCTGGCCCGATTGCTGGTCGAGGCCGGCGTTGGCCGCCTTCACGGTCGAGTGTACGCCGCCCCAGTCGCTCATCACCCAGCCACGATAGCCCCAGTCCTGCTTCAGCACCTTGTTGAGCAGGAAGTCGTTCTCGCACGCCCAGTCGCCATTGACCTTGTTATAGGCGCACATGACGGAGCCCGGCTTGCCCTGTTCGATGGCGATCTGGAAGGCGAGGAGGTCGCTCATGCGCAGCGGGGCCTCCGCGATCCGCGCGTCGAGGATCATGCGCCCGGTTTCCTGCGAGTTGAGCGCGAAATGCTTCACCGTCGACACGATCTTGTTCGACTGGACGCCAGCAATATGCGCGCCGCCCAGCAGGCCCGACACGAGGGGGTCCTCACCGAGATATTCGAAGTTCCGGCCGTTCCACGGATCGCGCGTCAAATTGACGCCACCGGCGAGAAGGACGTTGAACCGCTTCGCCCGCGCCTCGGCGCCGATCATCGCGCCGCCCGCCCGCGCAATATCGGTTGAAAAGCTGGCGGCGGTGGCGAGTGCGGAGGGAAGGGCGGTGGCGACATCGCCCTTGCGCTGTTCGACCTGATTGGCGACGCCGAGCGACGCATCGCTTTCACGAACCAGCGGCACGCCGAGGCGCGGAATGCCATCGATATGGCCGGCTGACGGGATCAGTTCGTTGGTGGTCTTGCCCGCGGCCATCGGCGGGAACAGGCTGTGCAGCAGCTGGATCTTCTCATCGAGCGTCATGCGATCAACGATCGACTGCGCTCGCTGCCGCGCATCGGCAGTGCTCGTGGATCGCGCACTGCCCGCCCTGGGCGTTCCGCTCTGCGCGGCAAGCGGCTGAAGAGCCAGCATCGCGATAGCGGAGGCGCCGAGCCAAGTACGCTTGTTCCTGAACATGTCGATATCCCCCTGATGCTGTCCGGAAAGGCCCATTGTGGCACGCCAACAACACAATTTGGGAACGTTCACAAGTTTCGGCCGCGACTTCTTGACACCGCATGGAGCGCGGTAGAAGTGAACGTTCACAGTCCGCATTTTGCGGACCGTTCGACGTACGCAGGGTACAGGGGAGGACTTTCTGATGGGGAGCTTTGCGGCTCGCTCGCTTTCGCGCCTGGTGATTGGCGCATCGGTTGCGGCACTGGCGACAGCCCCAGGCATGGCCTGGGCGCAGGACGCGGCAGCAACGGTCGGCAGCACCGGCCCTGCCGAAACGCCCGCCACGGCTTCCGAGCCGACGCAGGGCGAGGACGATATCGTCGTCACCGGCATCCGTGCCTCGCTGCGCCAGGCGATCGACATCAAGCGCGACGCACAGGGCGTCGTTGATGCGATCTCGGCCGAGGACATCGGCAAGTTCCCGGACACCAACCTCGCCGAGTCGCTTCAGCGCATCACCGGCGTGTCGATCGATCGGTCGAACGGTGAAGGTTCGTTCGTCACCGTCCGTGGCTTCGGCCCGGAATATAATCTCGTCACGCTGAACGGCCGTCAGATGCCGACGTCGACGCTGGGCGATGGTGCCAGCGCGCCGGCCTCGCGTTCGTTCGACTTTGCGAACCTCGCCTCCGAGGGCATCGCTGGCGTCGAGGTGTACAAGACCGGCCGCGCGGCTGTTCCGTCGGGCGGCATCGGTTCGTCGATCAACATCCGCACCCCGCGCCCACTCGACAAGCCGGGCATGCGTGGCAGCATTGCCGCGCGCGGCGTTCTAGACTCCTCGCAGAACGGCAAGAACCAGATCCTGCCGGAAGTTTCCGGCATCTTCTCCACCACCTTCGCTGACGATCGCATCGGCATCATGGTCAACGGCGTGTACCAGCGCCGCAAGGCGAGCGCGAACGAGGCGTTCGTCGGCTTCCGCGACGGCTTCCTCGGCTCGCAGGACGACTGGGGCTCGCTGCCGCGTAATCCGGCGCAGGTGAACCGCCCCTCCGGCAATGACGTCTACGAGATTCCCCAGGAAGCATCGTACAACGTCCGCGACATCGACCGTGAGCGTATCAACGGCCAGGCCGTCTTGCAGATCAAGCCGACCGACACGCTGACCGCGACGGCCGACTTCACCTATTCGCGCAACAAGGTTGAAGTGCGCTCCAACAGCGTTGGCGTGTGGTTCAACTTCGGCGACGTGTCGAGCGAGTGGACCGACGGCCCGGTCGCCGGTCCGGTGTTCTACAGCGAGGCTTTCGGCCCGGGTAAGGACCTGTCGTACAGCGGCGCGCTGAGCGCCAATGTCAGCGAGAACAAGTCGCTCGGCTTCAACCTGAACTGGGAAGCGCCGGGTGGCGTCACCGTGTCGTTCGACGCGCATCACTCGACCGCGGAATCGCGCCCGACGAACGATTATGGCACCAGCACCAACATTGGCAGCGCCGTGTTCGGTGTGGCGCGCCAGACGATCGATTTCCGCAACGCGCTGCCGATCATTTCCTATTCGATGCAGCCCGGCATCGACCCGCTGAACGCATCTTTGGTCACGCCGACCGGCAATTCGTTCCGCAACGCGTATTTCCGTGACGAGATCAACCAGTTCCAGCTGAAGGGCCGGTACGAGCATGAGGGCGCGTTCCTCGACTCGATCGACTTCGGCTTCTCGTACATCGATAACGAAGTGCGGTCGGCCTATGGCTTCATCCAGAACGACACCTGGGGCGGCATCGACCCGCGCGGCGCCAGCTTCGGTGCGGCAGCGACGCCGGACGATCTGTTCAGCCTGATCAGCCTGCCGGACAAGTTCCGCGGCGTGCCGGGCGCCGGCGACGCGGCGCTGCCGCAGCAGATCCTGGGCTTCAACTTCGAACGCATGGCAGAGCTGCTGCGTGGCCAGTACAACATCTGCGGTGCGCCGCAGGTTGGTACGGCCCAGCCGGGTACCTGCCTTGCCGACTTCACCACGGACCGTCGCCTGCGCGAAAAGACGATCTCGCCATACGTCCAGGTGAACTCGAGCTTCGACCTGCTGGCCGGCTCGGCGCACATCATCGCTGGTGTACGCTACGACCAGACCACCGTTACCTCCAACGCGCTGGTGCAGGTGCCGACGGGAACCCGCTGGACGGCAGCGAACGAATTCGCGCTGGTCTATGCGCCGGAGCGCTCGTTCATCACGTCCAAGGGCAGCTACCAGAACTGGTTGCCAGCGATCGACTTCGACATGGAGCCAATCCGCAACGTGAAGCTGCGTGCGTCGTACAGCCACACCATCACGCGTCCCGACTATGGCGTGCTGCAGGGCGGGCTTGAGCTGGCGTCGAACCCGCGCATCGGCGGCGGCACCGGCACCAACGGCAACCCGAACCTGATCCCGTTCAAGTCGAAGAATATCGATGTGTCGGCCGAGTGGTATTACAACCGCGAAAGCTACATCTCGGTCGGCTTCTTCAACAAGGACGTGCAGAACTTCATCGGCACCACGCAGATCGACCAGTCGGCGTTCGGCCTGCGCAACCCTGCTGACGGCCCGCGGTATCGCGCCGCACAGGCGGCTCTGGGCGGCACGACGGATGCGATCCAGATCCGCGACTACATTCTGCGCAACTTCCCGGGATCCTCGCAGGTCACCGGCCAGGTTGAAGCAGGCGGGGTGACCTATCTGAACGGCAACATCTTCGGCCTGCCCGAGGACAATCTGTTCAACTTCCAGATCAACCAGCCGTTCAACAGCGACCAGACCGCCAATATCAACGGCTGGGAATTCGCGATACAGCACCGGTTCTGGGACACTGGCTTCGGCACGATCCTGAACTACACGATCGTGAACGGCGACGCGAAGTTCAACAACGCGCTGAACCCGAACACCAGCCAGTTCGCGCTCGTGGGTCTGAGCGACAGTGCGAACGCCGTGCTGTTCTTTGACAAATTCGGGCTGCAGGCACGTGCTGCGTACAACTGGCGCGCGTCGTTCCTGAACAGCAGCAACGGCTTCGATCCGACCTATGTCGAATCCTACGGCCAGCTGGACGCGAGCGTCGCCTATGAGTTCATCCCTGGACTCACCGTGTTCGGGGAGGCGATCAACCTGACCGGCGAAGCGCGCCGTGGGCATCGTCGATCGGACCGGATGGTCACCTTCTCGCAGCCGGGCTTTGCCCGCTACAGCGCAGGCGTCCGCTTCAACTTCTGATCGGACGCCCGGAGAGCCGCCCTTCCGCGATGGACGGGCGGCTCTTATGGGTGAAACGGCGCGTTGGTGCGCCGACAGAGGTGAGCGTGGGCGTGAAACGGCAGGTCGCCAACATCGTGATCGTCGGCGGGGGCACCGCCGGATGGCTCGCGGCCGCCACGATCGCGGCGTGCGCCGATCCTACTGCGCAACCTCCCGTGCAGGTCACGCTGATCGAATCCCCTGACGTGCCGACGATCGGTGTCGGGGAGGGGACCTGGCCGACAATCCGCCGTACGCTCGCCCGCATCGGGATCAGCGAGGCGGAATTTCTGCTCGCCTGCGACGCTTCGTTCAAGCAAGGCTCGCGCTTTGACAGCTGGCGCAATGGGGCGCCGGATGATTCCTACCTTCACCCCTTTTCAGCCCCGGTCGAGGCCGATCCGCGCGCGCTCGTTGCCGCGTGGCAGGCTGGCGGAGAGCCAGGCTTTGCGGCGGCCGTCACGCCGCAGGCGCGGGCCTGCGCACTGGATCTCGCACCAAGGCAGCGGGCAATGCCGGACTATGCCGGTGCGCTGAACTACGCCTATCATCTCGACGCGGTGAAGCTGGCTGCGCTGCTTCGTCGCCATGCGACCCAGCGGCTTGGCGTGCGCCATGTCCGCGATCATGTACTGTCGGTCGACCGCCGCCACGACGGGGACATCGCCGCCGTTCGCTGCCGCGATCATGGCGCGATGGAGGGCGATCTGTTTATCGATTGCACCGGTCATGCTGCGCTGTTGATTGGCGGCGCGCTCGGCGTGCCCTTCATCGACCGTGGCCACGAACTATTCAACGACCGCGCCTTGGCCGTGCAGGTGCCGGTGGCGGCGGGAAGTGCCATTGCGTCAACCACCAATGCCACCGCGCATGAGGCAGGCTGGATCTGGGACATCGGCCTGCCGACGCGGCGTGGCGTCGGATGCGTCTATTCGTCGGCGCACCTCACCGATGACGCGGCAGAGGGAATCTTGCGCGCGTATCTCGGGCGGACCACGCCCGCTGCCAATCTGGACGCACTTGCCCCGCGAAAGCTGACGTTCCGTTCGGGACATCGCACGCGGTTCTGGGAGCGCAATTGCCTCGCCATCGGCCTGTCGAGCGGCTTTCTGGAACCGCTGGAGGCGTCGGCGATCGTGACGATCGAACTGGCGCTGGATGCGCTTGTGGCGAACTTTCCCGCAACCCGCGCGAGCATGGATGCGCATGCCGACCGGTTCAACGCACTGTTCCGCTATCGCTGGGACCGCATCGTCGACTTCCTGAAACTTCACTACGTGCTCAGCGACCGCGGCCAGCCCTATTGGCGTGACAATCGCGATCGCTCGTCGATCCCGCATAGGCTTGCCGGCCTGCTGGCTATCTGGCGTGAGCAACCACCCAGCGGGCACGACCTTGGCATGGTGGACGAGGTGTTTCCCGCGGCCAGCTATCAATATGTGCTGTACGGCATGGGCATGGCGCCGCCCCCGCCCGGTCCCATGCGGATCGACGGCGTGCCCGCCGCGAGCGCCGCACTCCGGCAGGCGGCGCAGCGCGCGCGCGCGCTTGCGGCCAGCCTTCCCACCAATCGTGTCTATCTCGACGCCCTGCGCGCAGATCGGCAGAACGAGATCATCGCATGAACCCTCATCACTCCATTCTGACCCCCGAGGCCCATCGCGACCTGCGCGTCCGTATCGATCGCGACGTAGCACTGGGTGATGGCGTGATGACGAGCGTAGTCATGCCGGCGGAGTTCCGCGATGCGCAGCAGCATTACCCAATTCTCTTCCGGCTGAATGCGGAGCGTGACGATTTCACCGCGCACGCAATCTTCGGCTTCGAGACTGGAGAGAATCTGTTCCTGAAGGGGGCGCGCTGGGACGCCGATTACGTGCCGCTCGCGCTGGATGTGCAGCCATTCCTGATCGGTGGCCCCGACGCGTCCGGAGCGCGACAGGTCCATATCGACCTCGGCAGCCCGCGCATTGCTGGCGACGAGGGTGTGCGCGTGTTTGAGCCGGAAGGCACGCCGACGCCATTTCTCGAAGCGATCGCCGACCGGCTGGGCGCGCTGCATGCCGGTTTTGAGGAGTCGGCGGCATTTTTCGCCGCGCTTCGCCGGCATGATCTTCTCGAGCCGCTGATCCTTGAAGTGACCCTGAACGATGGTTCGACGCACCGGCTGGTCGGCTTTCACGTGATCGACGAGGGCCGGCTGCGCGCGCTCGACGGCGCGGCGCTGGGCGAGCTTCATGGAGAGGGCCATCTGATGCCGATCTTCATGGCCCTCGCCTCGCTCGGCAACCTGCGGGCGCTCGTCGCGCGCAAGAATAAGCGCGACGGCCATGGCTGACCCGGCCGCATCGCCCGGCATCTTTGCGCAAATGGCAGCGGTGCCCGAGCGCTCGGTTGCCGATGCTGCCGCGCTAGACGCGGCATTGCGCGATGCCACCGCCCCCTTCGTCGTGCGCGGCCTGGTACGTGACTGGCCGCTGGTGCAGGCGGGTCAGCAATCCGCACGGGCCGCGCGCGACTATATCGCGGCACGCGCCAAGGACGTCGCCTTCACCGTGTCCGTGGGCCAGCCGGGCAGCGGAGGGCGGCTGTTCTACGACGATACGATGGCGATGAACTTCCGCGTCGGACGCGGCAAGCTGCACGACATCTTCCGCCACATCGCCAGCGTCGAGGACCAGCGGGACGCCCCACCGATCTACCTTGCGTCGATCGACATGGAGGCGTTCTTCTCTGGCCTGACCAGCGACAATCCGATCGCGCTCGGTGATCGCGATCTTCTGAAGAGCATCTGGATCGGCACCAGAACGCGCATCGCCGCGCATAACGATTTTCCGCATAATCTCGCGTGCGTGGCGGTGGGACGGCGGCGCTTCACGCTGTTTCCGCGTGAGCAGTTCCGCAATTTGTATCTGGGACCGATCGACAACACGCCGGCCGGCCGCGCGGTCAGCATGGTCGATTTCCACGATCCCGACCTCGCCGCGCATCCCGATTTCGCGCAGGCGGTGGAAGCGGCGCAGACTGTGGTGCTGGAGCCGGGCGACGCGCTCTACATACCGTCGCTCTGGTGGCATCACGTGGAGGGCCTCGAGCCCTTCAACGTGCTGGTAAATTATTGGTGGCGGGAAACGCCGCGCTGGTTGGGGCAACCGCAGGACGCGCTGAACCATGCGATCATGTCCATTCGCGAGTTGCCGGCTGACGAACGAGCCTATTGGCGCGACATGTTCGATTATTACGTGTTCGGTGACCCCAATCTTCCGCGTGCGCACATTCCGGCGCAGGCACAAAGCGTGCTCGGCCCGCTTGATCCTGAAACGGCCGGGCGAATCCGCGGCTTCCTGTTGCGGCAGCTCAGTAAGTGACGCCGCGTCGGATCGTCATCGCGGGCGGTGGCACCGCCGGCTGGATGGCCGCCGCGGCGATCGCGCGCACCATGGGCCGCGCGGCGCAAGTGACGCTGGTCGAATCCGAGGCGATCGGAACGATCGGCGTCGGCGAAAGCACGATCCCGCCGATCGTCGGCTTCAATCGCTTGCTCGGCATCAACGAAGCCGAGTTCATGGCGGCGACCAATGCCACCTTCAAACTGGGCATCGTGTTCGATGGCTGGCGCAACGGCACCGATCGCTACGTTCACGCCTTTGGCCTGACCGGCAAGGATCATTGGGCAGCGGGATTTCAGCATTTCTGGCTCGCTGGGCGCGCCAAGGGGCATCAGGCGCCATTTGGCGATTATTCGGTTGAGCTCCAGGCGGCGCTCGCGGGGAAGTTCGCGCATCTGCCTGACGATCGCCTGAACTATGCCTACCAGCTCGATTCCGGCCTCTATGCGAAGTTCCTGCGCGGGATGGCGGAGCGCGACGGGGCGGTACGGATCGAGGGCAAGATCGCCACGGTACAGCTGGATGGCGACAGCGGAGACATCGCGGCGCTGGTGCTGGAGGATGGCACGGCGATCGCCGGCGACCTGTTCCTCGACTGCACAGGATTTCGCGCCCTGCTGATCGAGGGCGCGCTGCACGCCGGCTTCGATGACTGGACCCATTGGCTGCCGTGCGATTCCGCGATCGCGGTGCAAACGGCGAGCGTGGGGCCGGCGGTGCCCTACACCCGCGCCATGGCCCATGATGCCGGATGGCAGTGGCGCATCCCCCTGCAGCACCGGGTCGGAAACGGCATCGTGTGGTGCAGTCGCTATCTGTCACGCGAAGACGCGCTGGAACGGCTGCTCGGCAACGTCGAGGGTGAGGTGCTGACGCAGCCCAATCACCTGCGCTTCACCACAGGGGTGCGGCGTCGCCAATGGCATCGCAATTGCGTTGCCGTCGGCCTGTCGGGCGGGTTCATGGAGCCACTGGAGTCCACCAGCATCCACCTGATCCAGCGCGCCGTCCTGCGGTTGATCCGGATGATGCCGGCAGCCGGACCGATCAGCCCGCGCGACATTGCCGAGTTCAATGATCAGCAGCACGCCGACATGGTGCAGGTCCGCGACTTCCTGATCCTGCATTACAAGGCCACCGACCGGCGCGACAGCGCGTTCTGGCGGCAATGCGCCGCAATGCCGATCCCCGACAGTCTCGAACAGAAGATCGAGCTGTTCCGCGACACGGCGCGTGTGTTCCGCCGCAACGAGGAATTGTTCGCGGAGCATAGCTGGCTGCAGGTGCTGCTGGGGCAGGGGATCGAGCCGCATGCCTGGCATCCGATCACCGACAAGCTGACCGACGAGGAACTGGCGCGGCTGCTTCAGACGCTGCGTGCCCAGGTGACGCGCACGGTCAATGGGTTGCCGGCCCATGCCGATTATGTTGCCCGCTATTGCGCCGGCGCGCGCCAGACCGCTGCCTGAGGATCGTCATGGGGCGTCGCCGGCAGTCGGTCACCATCAAGCATGTCGCCGCCCATGCGGGGGTGTCGTTGCAGACGGTCAGCCGTGTCATCAACAAGGAGCCCAATGTCCGGCCCGAGATGATGCAACGCGTGCAGGAATCGATCGCGGCGCTTGGTTATGTGCCGTCAATCGCGGCGCAGCGGATGGGCGGTTCGCGATCCTATCTTCTGCTGGCTCTGAACGATCGCGACCGCACGATTGCGGACTGGCGCAAGCGCGAGGGGTCCGACTGGATCGACCAGATGCTGCTCGGTGGGATGCTGACCTGCGCGCAGCATGGCTATCGCATGATCTTTGAGCTGGTCGACACGCACAGTGACCATATCGAGCGGGAGTTGTCGGCCGCGCTCGCCGCGCTGCAACCCGATGGCGTGATCCTGACGCCGCCGCATTCGCACAACCCCATGATCACAGACCTGCTGGAAAAGGCGGGGATCGCCTTTGCGCGTATCGGGTCGCTGCGTGACGGGGGCGGGTTCCGGCTGACGATGGGTGACGAGGTGGCGGCGCGCGATGCGACGATGCACCTCGTCGGGTTGGGGCACCGGCGTATCGGTTTCATCGCAGGACCCACCGACTATGAGCTAAGCCATTGGCGGGTCGAGGGCTGGCGCTGGACGATGGAGACGGCGGGGCTTTCCGCCGATGGCCTGCTGGCGAACGGCGATTTCAGCTATGCCTCCGGCATCGCGGCGGCGAAGCAACTGATCGAGACCGGCGCCACGGCCATCGTCGCGAGTAACGATCAGATGGCGCTCGCCGCGATTGCGGAGGCGCGCGACTGCGGCATGGAAGTACCGCGCGACCTGTCCGTGGTCAGCTTCGACGACACGCCCGTCGTCCGCTTCCATCATCCGCCGCTCACCGCCATCGCGCAGCCGATCGCCGAGGTGACGGCGCGTGCCGCCGAATTGCTGATCACCACCGCCGCGGACGCCCGCGACCGCGCGCCGGTGGAGGTGCCGGCGCGGCTCGTGGTGCGCGAGTCCACCGCAGCGGTGCCGTCCGACCGCTGATCGCGTCAGGCCTTGACCATAACCGATAGCAGGTCGTCGACGTTGCCGATGGCGAAGGCGCTATATTCGTCACCGATCGCGTAGGGCAGCAGGATGCGCCGTTTGTGGAGCAGCGCGCCGCAGCTATAGGTGATGTTGGGCACATAGCCACCGCGCTGCTCCGCGCTCGGGAACAGCAGCGGCGATGCCGTGCGCAGCAGCACCCGCGATGGATCCGCCTTGTCCAGCAGGCACGCGCCGATGCTGTAGCCGCGCACCAGCCCGACGCCATGGGTGAATACCAGCCAGCCCTCGTCAATCTCGATCGGGGAGCCGCAATTCCCCATCTGAACGAACTCCCACGGGTATTTCGGTCCCATGATCTGCTGCCCCTCGTCCCAATGGTCGAGCCGGTCAGAGCGCAGCAACCAGATATTCTCATTGTCCTGGCGACCCAGCATGACGAACTTGCCATCGATCCGCCGCGGGAACAGCGCCATTCCCTTGTATGGGGCCAAGCGGCCGGTCAGCGCGCGCATCTCCACCGTGCGCAGGTCAACCCCGCGCAGCAACTCGGCGCGGGCGTGCATGCCGTCATAAGCGGTATAGGTGCCGATGACGCTTCGGGCACCATCATCATCGGTGAAGTTCACCATTCGGAGATCCTCGATCCCGGAACGCTGGCTCGGCAGCACCGGGAACAGCACGGTCTCGGACACGTCGTCGCTGTCGCTGCACAACAGACGCGTCCAGCCATCATGCTCATGATCGATGCGGGGCGGGATGCCGTGTTGGCTGGCCGGATTGACCTCGATGCGGTCGCTGCCGTCCCAGGTGCCGGTTCGGAACGTCACGGAGGAGATATGACCTTCGCCGATCCCGCGCAGCGACAGGAGGAAGGGCATCGCCTCATCATCGGGGCTGGCGTCGGGGACTCGGATGATGCTGGGATTGAACAATGCGGCGGATTCGAAGGCATATTCCTGGCTGAAATATGCTCCGATCAGAAGTCGGTCCGTGCTGTCGATGGTACCGTTGAGGTCAAGGGAGGCGGCAACCTCGTCATAGCGGCGCAGGAAGGTTTCGTCGGCGTTGCGATGGCGTTCGTGCATCGGCACGGCCAGCAGCATGCGCATCCGGGCGCGCAGTGCTGGCGGCAGCGACAGCAGCCGCTGCGCAACCTGTTTCATGCGCGCGGGGCGCCCGTCCGCCATGTCGTCGGGATAGTCGAAGCTGAACGGGCGGATCACGGTGCGGGAGGGATCGGGTTTCAGCTCGATATCCAGCGTGGTGAAGACGTCCGCTGCTTTCATCATGTCACCCCATTCCGAGTAGAAGATGATGAAGAACGGTCGAGATCGCCTGATGGTGCCTCGCCGGCATCATCGCTGGCCTCTGCGCGATCATCATTGGCGAAAAACAGCCGCCGCGCGGGTACCGCCAGCCGGATGGAGGCATCGTTCAGCCCCTCATAGATCGACAGCAAAAGGTCCTGCCGGATGACGGTGCTTTCGCCAAAGTCGCTGACCGCGATATAGGCGAAGATCTCCACCTCCAGCGCGTTCTCGCCGAAATTGGTGAACCTGGCGCGCGGGCCGTCCTGCAGCACCTTGTCGTGGCCTTTCAGCGCCCCCTCGATCAGGTCGACGGCTGCGCGAATCTTGTCGGGCGGGGTGTCGTAATCGAGCCGGATCACCGGATTGAACAGGAAGCGGTCGCGCTTGGCAAAGTTCTCGATCTGGCGGGACGAGAAATCGCCGTTGGGGATGGTGACGATCGTGCGATCGTTGGTGCGGATGCGGGTGGAACGGATCCCCACGTCTTCAACGGTCCCGACGACATCGCCGACGCGGCAGAAATCACCGACCTGCACCGGACGATCCGCAATGACCGTGACGCTGCCCACAAGATTTTCGACCGTCTTCTGCGCGCCGAGCGCAAGCGCGATACCGCCGATACCCAAAGCAGCGATGCCCGTCGTCACATCGATCCCGAACGTGTCGAGCACCGCGACGATGCTGAACACCAGCAGCAGGATCTTGGCCGCGCGACGCAGCAGGGTGACGACCGACACCGCCTGGCGTCGTGCGCGCCGCGTCATGCGCGCGATCGTGACGTCGGCGATTGCGTCGACCAGTCGCAGCCCGAACCACACCAGGGCAATCGCCGCGACACCGCCGGCGTAACGAAGCAGCGTCTGCCGGGCGACGATCGCCACCTCCAGCCGCTCCGCCCAGCCGTAAAAGGCGATGACCGCGATGAACAGGCTCAAGGGCGGCAGCGCGGCGTGGAAGAAACGGTACACGCCGCTGGAATCAGGATCGGTGATGCCGCGCCGCATCAGCGTCAGCGCCAGCGTGGCGAGCAACCGAAGAACAACAAAGCTGAGCGCCGCGATGCCGACGAGCAGCCCCCAATCCTCCGCCGGCGCACCCGCCACGGTGACGCTTGGCACGGCGGTCGGCTGAAGCGGCACGACCTGCGCGGCTGGGACCGTCATCAACCGGCGGATCGTGTCGTGTGAAATTTGCCAGACGCGCCGCCCGTCGGCCTCGCGCTGGACCAGGAAGATCGGCGCCTCGCCCTCACCGATCCGCAGGTCGCCGACCAGTTCACGGTCGACCGGCAGATTGTCGTCGATCCTGCCGCCGGGTTCGTTGGACAGGCCGGCAAAGGGCGTCAGCGACCCGCCGCTATCGAGCAGCCGCTGCAGACGACGCGCAAGCTCCGACGCGCCGTCCAGAACGCGCGGATCCTGCTGCACCGGCAGGTCGAAATAATTGGCCGCCCGCGCGTAATCGCGTTTGGCCAGCGCCTCGATCAGGCCAGTGACCGCGGCGCGCGGTGTTTCACGACCGAAAGGATCGGCCGGTACTGCAGGCGCGGTGCTGTTCGATGGGGCGGTTTCCTGCGCGGGTGCGACGGCCGGGGCCCCCGCGACAATCAGCAGCAGCAGAAGAATTTGCCGGAAGGTACGAACCACGAAAACCTGCTTGATCGAGGGAGCTGCCCAAAGAACGCGTCTATCGCGCTTACGGTCGCACGGGTCATGGCGACTGGGGAACAACTGACCGTGGCGAGCAAACCATGTTGGGTGATGTTGCCGCGTGGCGGGTTGATAGCGGACAGAATGTCCGCTTATAGCGCCGCGGCATCGGCAGCATGAAAAGGCCTCATGAGCGACCAACCACATCAGACCGCCGGCGACACGTCGATCATCGAGACGCCGGAGGCACAGGGTGAGACAACGCCGCGCCGTCGCCTCAGCGGACGCGCCCGCCTGATTCTTCTTCTAGTGCTGTTGGCAGCGATACTCGGCGGCGCGCTGTGGCTGGTGCGGTATCAGACCAGCGGCAAATTCATGCAGGAGACCAACGACGCCTACATCCGGGCCGATCTGGTCACCATCGCGCCCAAGGTGAGCGGCTATGTCGCCGAGGTGCTCGTTGCCGACAATCAGGACGTGACTGCGGGGCAGCCGCTCGTCCGGATCGATCCGCGATCCTACCGCGCGCAGGCGGCGCAAGCCGAAGCGCAGATCGCGCAGGCGGAGGCGAGTGCCAACGCCAGCCGTGCCCAGATTGCGCAGCAGCGCGCGGCGATTGAGCAGGCGCAGGCCCAGTTCGCCGCGGCGCAGGCCAAGGCACGCTACGATGCGGACGAGGTGCGCCGCTATACGCCGCTCGCCGAGTCGGGCGCCGAGAGCCGGCAGCAACTCGCCCAGCTGCGCGCTGCGGCCGATCAGTCGGCGGCGAATGCACGCGCGCAGGCCGCGGCGCTTGCCGCGCAGCAGCGCCAGGTCGCGACACTGGAGGCGCAGATCGGCCAGTCCCGCGCCCAGCGGCAGGGTGCCGCGGCACAATTGGCGGCGGCGAACGTGGACGTGTCGTCGACGGTCATCCGGTCGCCCGTGGCAGGTCGCATCGGCGACAAGACCGCGACGGTCGGCCAGTTCGCCACGGCCGGGACGCGATTGATGTCGGTGGTGCCGCTGCGCCAGATTTATGTGACCGCCAATTTCAAGGAAACGCAGCTCGCCCTGATGCGTCCCGGCCAGCCGGCGACGATCAAGGTTGACGCCCTTGACGGTACTGAGCTGCGCGGACGCGTCGCCAGCCTGTCGCCAGGAACGGGTGCGCAATTCTCCTTGCTGCCGCCACAAAATGCGACCGGCAATTTCACCAAGATCGTGCAGCGGGTGCCGGTGCGGATCGCGCTTGAGGCGAGCCCCGCCGCGCGTCGCCTGCTGGTGCCGGGCCTGTCGGTAACGGTGACGGTCGACACGCGCAGCGCCAAGGGACAGTTGGATCAGATCCGGTCGGAGCAGAAGCGGCTGTCGGAACGGAGCCGCTGAGCATGGCGAGCGCGGCGATCTCGCCAGCGGCGGCGCCACCTGAACGCGCCGATATGTCGGCGTGGGTGGCGGTGGCGGCCGGCACGTTGGGCGCGCTGATGGCGACGCTCGATATCTCCATCGTCAATTCCGCGCTGCCCGTCATCCAGGGCGAGATCGGCGCCAGCGGCACCGAAGGGACATGGGTCGCGACCGCCTATCTGGTGGCGGAGATCGTCGTCATCCCGATGGCGGCATGGCTGCAGCGGCTGCTGGGGCTTCGCACGTTCCTGTTGACCGCGGCGGGGCTGTTCACGCTGTTTTCAGTCGTATGCGGGACTGCGACGACGCTGACGATGATGATCATCGGGCGGGTGGGGCAGGGCTTCACTGGCGGCGCGATGATCCCGACGGCGCAGACGATCATCGCGCAACGCCTGCCGCCGCGCCAGCAACCGATCGGCATCGCCTTGTTCGGGGTGACCGCGATCCTCGGCCCGGTGGTGGGCCCGCTGGTCGGCGGGTGGCTGACCGAGAATATCAGCTGGCACTATGCCTTCTTCATCAACGTGCCGATCTGCGCCGTGCTGGTGACCATGCTGCTCGTCGGGCTGAAGCATGAAAAGCCAGACATGACCGAGCTGGGCAATGCCGACTGGCTGGGCATTGCGGGCCTCACCCTCGGGCTGGGTGGCCTCACCGTCTTCCTGGAAGACGGGCAGCGCGAACAATGGTTCGATTCCGGCCTGATCCGGCTGATGGCTTTGATATCATTGGTCGGCTTCGTGCTGCTGTTCATCGGGCAGCGCACGGCAACCCGGCCGATCATCAAGCTCAGCCTGCTGCTCGACCGTCAGTTCGGCTCGGTCGCGTTGATGGGACTGGTGCTCGGCATGGTGCTGTACGGCACGTCCTACGTCATCCCGCAGTTCCTCGCTGCACTGGCGGACTATAATGCGCTGCAATCGGGGAAGGTCGTGCTGCTGTCGGGCCTGCCCAGCCTGGTCATGATGGCGATCGTGCCGTTCCTGCTGCGCAGCGTCGATATCCGGCTGGCGGTGGGCGCGGGACTGCTGATCATGGCGGGATCTGCCTTTCTCGACTCCGGCCTCACCACCGAGACGAGCGGCGGCGACTTCACCGTGTCGCAGCTGATGCGCGGCGTGGGGCAGATACTGGGCATGTTGTTCCTGAGCCAGGCAGTGGTGCGATCCGTGCCCGCGGCCGACGCCGGCGATGCATCGGGATTGTTCAACGCGGTGCGCAACCTGGGCGGCAGTTTCGCGCTGGCCGGCATCTCGATCCTGCAGGAGCAGCGGCTGTGGCTGCACTCGCGCCGGATGGAAGAAACGCTGAACGCCAATTCGCCGATGGTGCAGGATTATGTCGGCGGGCTCAGCCAGTCGCTCGGCAGCACCCCCGCAGCACTCGGCATGATCGCGCAGCAGGTTCAGGCGCAGGCGCTGGTCATGGCCTATGCCGATATCTTCTGGATCATGGCGGTGGGTACGTTGATCGTGCTGCCGCTGGTCCTGTTCCTTCGTCCCCTGCCCAAGGACGCCGCGCCAGCGGCGATGCACTGATGCGCTCATCTGCTTTGCTCTGCCTCCTGCTGCTCGGCGCCTGCACGGTCGGGCCGGATTATAAGGGGCCGCCGGCGGTCGGCACCGATGCCGCGGCGCGGGGGCAGTTCGTCCGCGGAAACGAGGCGGCGGCGCCGTCGCCGGGCGTGGCGCGGTGGTGGGAAACGCTGGGCGATGCGACGCTCGACCGGCTGGTCGATGACGCGCTGGCGAACAGCCCGAGCATCGCTGCGGCAGAGGCGCGGATCCGGCAGGCGCAGGCGCAGGCGCGGCAGCAACGCGCCAATCAGGCGCCGAGCATCAGCGCCAATGGCACCTATTTGCGCGCCCAATTGCCCGGCATCGATCTGGCCGACAATAGCGGGGGATCGGCCGGTGGCGGGTCAGGATCGGAGTCAAATGGCCTCGATTTCTACAACCTTGGCCTGAATGCCTCGTGGGAGCCCGATCTGGTCGGCGGGGTGCGACGGGGGATTGAACAATCGCGCGCCGCGGTCGGGCAGCGTTACGCCGATCTGGCGGATGCACAGGTGAGCCTGACCGCGCAGGTGGCGCAGGCGTACGTCAATTATCGCGATGCGCAGGAGCGTATCGCGCTGAACGCCCGCTCGTCCGAGCTCCAGCGCCAGTCGCTGGCGCTGATGGAGCAAAGGCTGGCGGCGGGCACGGTGTCGGCCCTGCAGGTCGAACGGCTGAAGACCGACCTGGAAAGCACGGAGGCGCAGGCGATCCCGCTCACCGCGCAGGCGGACGAATATCGCGACGTGCTGGCGTTGCTGACCGGCCGTACGCCCGGCGCGCTGGATGCGACGCTCGCCGCGCCGGTGCCGGTGCCGCTGCCCCCGGCCAAGGTGGCGGTGGGCGATCCCGCCGCGCTGATCGCCAGTCGGCCCGACATCCGTGCCGCCGAACGAGCACTTGCCGCCAGCACCGCCGCAATCGGGGTGAACGAGGCGAAACGCTATCCCGCGATCCGGTTCATGGGGATCCTGGGCATGGGTGGTACGTCGCCCGGCGATGTGCTGGACCCGGGCAATCTGACGACGCTGCTGGCGCCGCAGATCAGCTGGTCGTTCCTCGATTTCGGGCGCACCGCCGCCGCCGTCCGCCAGTCCGAAGCACAGCGCGACGAGGCAGAGGCCAATTACCGCCAGACCGTGCTGGCCGCGTTGCAGGATGCGGAGACCAGCCTGTCGCGTTTCGCCGCCACCCGGCGGCAGCTGGCGCGGCTGGCGAGCGCCGAGCAATCGGCATCGCGCGCCGCCGCGCTGAACCGGCAGCGGGTGGAGGCGGGCACCAGCACGCTGATCGACCAGCTCGATGTCGAGCGGCAGCGACTGTCCGCAGCGATGGCGGTGGCGCAGGCCAAGGCACAGCTGACCAACAGCTTCGTCGCGGTGAACAAGGCGCTGGGGCTGGGATGGGCGCCGGTGGCAGGCGGGGAGCAGCCCGGCGGGTAGCTGATCCCCCCGCTAGCGCGGGGCGAGGCCGCGCAGCAGGAGATCGAGCGCCTCGGCAATTTCCGCCTCCACGGCGTCATTCACCTGCTTGTCGACGATGAAGCCCGACATCATCCGCATCGCGGTGACGAGGTGGCGGGCGGTGACGTCGGGCCTGAGCTCCCCCGCCGCGATGGCGCGTTCCACCGCCGTGGCGAACAGCCGTTCCAGCCGGTCGCCGAGCGCGGCGAAGGCGGCGAGATTGTCGCGCGACAGCTGCATGTCGAGCCGGAGGCGGGTGAACAGCTGCCAGGAGAACAGCCCGTCGCGCACCAGCAGCGGCAACAGCTGCGCGATCGGCATGGTGGGATCGAACCGTTCCTCGAACGCGGACACCTGCCGTTCGAAGATGGCGAAGGCGAGGTCGAGCCGATCCTTGAAATTGCGATACAGGGTGCCGCGCCCGACGCCGGCACGCGCAGCGATATCCTCCAGCGGGACACCGAAGCCGTCGGCGTCGAAACACGCCGCGGCGGCCTCCAGCAGCGCTTCGCGCCGGGCGCGTGCATCACGGCGCATGGCGGCATGGTCCGGTGTCGCGCGCGATCATGGCCACTGATTAGGCGGGCGTTCGCGCGGAAGGCAACCCGCAGGCGGCACAGGAGCAGCGCAGGAGGAGGGTGCCTGGAGTCATAACTCGGCGGCATGAACGCCCGAAGCCTAAGCAGCGCTGCGGATGCGCATATCCGCTATTACGGCGGGGACGCTTATCGGGCAGGTGGCGCCGCCATACGCTGCGCGGCGTTCCGGCGCAGCGGACGGAAGGCTGAGGGCATGAGTAACGTCCTGATCGAAATCCGCGTCGACGATGCGTCAGGGCTGGCCGCGGCCATCGCCGGCGGCGCCGACCGCATCGCGCTATGTTCGTCGCTGGGGCTGGGCGGGCTGACGCCGACGCCCGGCCTGCTGCGGCAAGCCGGACAATCGCCGGTTCCGGTGCGCGCGATGATCCGGCCGCGCGAGGGCAATTTTTCCTATGATGCGGCGGAGCGTGCCGCGATGCTGCACGATATCGATGTCGCGCGTGCCGAGGGCCTGAGCGGCGTGGTAATCGGCGCGCTGACCCCCGACGGCGAGCTGGACGTGGCGTTGCTGGAGGAGATGGTCGCCCGGGCGGTCGGCATGGACGTGACGCTGCATCGCGCGGTCGACCTGCTGCCCGACCCGGTGGCTGCGGTGGAGATCGCCGCCGAGCTTGGCATCGCCACCATCCTGACGTCCGGTGGCGCCCGCACCGCGGCGGCAGGGGCGGCCACCATTGGCCGGATGCGCGCGCAGGCGGGCGACCGGGTGGAGATCATGGCGGGCGGTACGATCCGGGCGACAGACGTCGCCGCGCTGGTCGAGGAGACCGGCGTTCGCGCGGTTCATGCCGCCGCATCCCGCCCGCGTGTCGCCTGGGCCCCGGCGCTGCGGCTGGGGTTTGAAAGCGAGCTTGCCCGCACCACCGACTGGGAGGAAGTGGCGCGGCTGCGCGCCGCGCTGCGCCGACCTGCCACCATGCGCCCGGTGCCGATCGCCGCCCCGCCGGCCAAGCCCGATCCGGCGGGCACGTTAATGCACAACGAGGCGGGTGAGGCGCCCGAAGCCGCCGCCCGCTTCCTGGCGCGCAACAGCGCAACGATCGCGCGGCTGGCGGCGCGATTGCAGCGCGACCCGCCGCCGTTCATCGTCACCTGCGCGCGCGGATCATCCGACCATGCGGCGACGTACGGCAAATATCTGTTCGAGACCAAGACGGGGATCACCGTCGCCTCCGCCGCCCCGTCGATCGCGTCGCTGTATCGCGCGCCGCTGGAGGCCAAGGGCGCCTTGTGCCTGGCGATTTCGCAATCGGGCCGCAGCCCCGACCTGCTGGCGACGGCGGCGGCCTACAAGGCCGGTGGCGCCTTGGTCGTCGCGATGGTCAATGACGAGGAATCGCCGCTGGCGGCGTGCGCCGACGAGGTGCTGCCGCTGTGCGCCGGGCCGGAGCGATCGATCGCGGCGACCAAATCCTATATCACGACGCTGGTCGCGCAGGCCGCGCTGGCAGCAGCATGGGCGAGCGACGCAGCGTTGCAGGAGCGGCTGGCGGCGCTACCCGATGCGCTGTCGCGCGCCTTTGCGCTACGCTGGGGCGCGGCGATCCCGCCGCTGGTCGGCGCGCGTGACCTGTTCGTGCTGGGGCGCGGCTATGGCTATGCCGTGGCGCTGGAGGCGGCGCTGAAGTTCAAGGAAACCTGCGGGCTGCATGCCGAGGCGTTTTCCGCAGCCGAGGTGCGGCACGGGCCGATGGCGATCGTCCGGCGCGGCTTTCCGGTACTGGGCTTTGCCAGTTCGGATGCGAGCGGCGACGATGTGCGCGACGCGGCGGCCTTGTTCGCCGAGCGCGGCGCGGTCACATTGCTGGCGGATGCCGGGGGGAAGGGCGTGTTGCCGGCCCTTGCCTGCGACCCGGTGCTGGAGCCGATCCTGCAGATCCAGAGCTTTTACCGGATGGTGAATGCGCTGGCGATCGCGCGCGGGAACGATCCCGACGCGCCGCCGCATTTGAGGAAAGTGACCGAGACGCGATGAGCAAGATCCTGTTCGAGAACGGCACGGTCGTGCTCGGCGAGGGCCGTGTCGTTGACCGACTGCTGATCGAGGGCGGCCGCGTCGCGGATGCCGGCACCGATGCCGCAGGCGCGGAGCGGGTCGACCTGGGGGGCGGGTGGCTGCTGCCCGGGTTCATCGACACGCAGGTGAATGGCGGCGGCGGCGTCCTGTTCAACGACGATCCCAGCGTGGCGACGATCGCCACCATCGGCGCGGCGCATGCGCGGTTCGGTACGACCGGTTTCCTGCCGACGCTGATTTCCGACACGATCGACAAGATCGACCGCGCGATGCGCGCGACGGAGCAGGCGATCGCGGCGGGCGTGCCCGGCGTGCTGGGCATCCATATCGAGGGGCCGTTCCTGAACCCGCGCCGGCGCGGCACGCATGATGCGGCGCATTTCACCCGGCTGGACGCGGAGAAGATCGCGCTTCTGTCCAGCCTGACGCATGGGCGCACGCTGGTGACGCTGGCACCGGAAATGACCACGACGGCGCATATTCGCGAACTGGTGGCGGCGGGGGTGATCGTCGCGGCGGGGCATAGCGACGCCGATTATGCGACGATGCGCGGCGCGTTCGATGCCGGGGTGACGGCCGTCACGCATCTGTTCAACGCCATGTCGCCGCTGCATCATCGCAAGCCCGGCGTGGTGGGTGCCGCGATCGAGAACCAGACGGCCTATGCCGGGCTGATCGTCGACGGGCGGCATGCCGCGCCGGCCGCGCTTCGCATCGCGCTTGCCGCGCGGCCGCATGACCGCTTCATGCTGGTCACCGATGCGATGCCGCCGGTCGGGACCGATGCCGATCATTTCGTGCTGCAGGGCAAGACGATCCGCATCGAGCAGGGCGTGTGCGTCGAGGAGGATGGCACGCTGGCGGGATCGGCACTCGACATGGCGACGGCGGTCGGCAATGCGGTGCGGCTGCTGCGGCTGGATGTGGCGGATGCGTCAATGATGGCGTCGGGCGCGCCGGCTGCCTTCCTGGGGCTGGGCGATCGCGGCGCGTTGCTGCCGGGGCTGCGCGCCGACCTTGCGTGGCTGGGCGCGAACTTCCGGCCGCGCGGCACCTGGATCGGTGGGGAGCGGGTGGCGGCAGGGGGCAGCGCCGCTGCGTCCCCGACCGCCACGATGGCTTGACGCTGGGACACTTGCTGTTCGATCAGGGACGCATGTTCAAGCACTTCGCTGCCTCGCTCACGCTCGCCGCGCTCGCCGCCGGCGCGTCCGCCCAGACCATCGGCCAGCAGACCGCCGGCGCCCAGCCAGTCGCCCAGCGGCAGGTGGGCAGCGCCACGCTGTCGGGCGTGCCGGAAATCCCGGCCGATGTGCGCGAGGCGGTGCAGCGCTATCAGAACAGCCGCGCGGCGCAGTTCGAGGATTGGCTGCCCGACGGCTCGATGCTGATCGCGACGCGGTTCGGCGCGACGCAGCAGTTGCATCATGTGGCGAAGCCCGGCGCGACGCGCACGCAGGTCACCTTCGGTGCGGAGCCGATCGCCAGCGCCACCGTCGTCCCGGGCACCGACCGCTTCGTGATGACGCGTGATACCGGCGGCGACGAATGGTTCCAGCTGTACACCCGCGGCCTGACCGGCACGGCGCAGCAGCTGACGCAGGCGGGCACGCGCAACGGATCGCCGGTGTTCAGCAAGGACGGCAGCCTGCTCGTCTGGGCGCGCGCCACCAAGGGTAGCGCGGCCTATACGATCCTGGGCGTCGACCCCAAGGCGGGCGGCACGCCGCGCACGCTGTATCAGGCGGATGGCGCAGTGGCCCCGGCGGATATTGCACCGGACAAGTCGCGGCTGATCTTCGTGCGCAGCCTGTCCAACCGCGAGGACCAGCTGTTCGAGCTCGATCTCGCCACCGGCAAGGCGCGGCGTATCGCGCCCAAGGCGGAAGCGGCGGTGTATGAATCGCCGCGCTATCTGCCGGGCGGCAAGAAGATCATCGCCATCTCCGACCGCGGCAACGACACGCGCCAGCTGGTCGAGATCGACCTCGCCACCGGCGCGCAGGTGGTGCTGACGCCGGGGCTGACGTGGGACGTCGAAAGCTATGACCTGACCGACGATGGCCGCGTGCTGGCCTATGCGGTGAACGAGGACGGTTTCTCGCGCGTCGTCGTGCAGGATCGGATCACGCGGCGCGCGCTGCCGCAGCCGACGCTGCCCAAGGGCGTGCTGACGGCGCTGAAATTCTCGCCCGATGGCAAGCAGCTGGCGATCGGCCTGACCTCCGCCACCTCGGCCGGGGACGTGTGGAGCTGGGACGTCGATGGCGGGGAGCTGACGCGCTGGACGACGTCGGAACTGGGCGATCTCGATCCCGCGCAGCTCGCCGAGCCGGAGCTGATCCGCTTCAAGTCGTTCGACGGCCTGTCGGTGCCGGCGTTCGTCTATCGTCCGAAGGGCGTGCCGGCGGGGACGCGCACCCCGGTGATCATCGATATCCACGGTGGGCCGGAGGCGCAGACGCGGCCGATCTGGAATTATGGCGCGCAATATTTCGCCGACGTGCTGAAGGCGACGGTGATCCTCCCCAACGTCCGCGGCAGCGACGGCTATGGCAAGCGCTACCTCAATCTCGACAACGCCGAGAAGCGCGAGGATTCGGTGAAGGACATCGGCGCGCTGCTGGACTGGATCGGGCAGCAGCCGAACCTCGATGCCAATCGCGTCGCCGTTTATGGCCAGTCCTATGGCGGCTACATGAGCCTTGCCGTGATGACGCATTATTCCGACCGGCTGGTCGGCGGCGTCGAGCGCTATGGCATCAGCAACTGGATCACCTTCCTCGAGAATACCGAGGCCTATCGCCGCGACAATCGCCGCGCCGAATATGGCGACGAGCGTGATCCCAAGATGCGCGCCGTGCTGCAGCGCGTGTCGCCGATCACCAACGTCGATCGCATCAAGGAGCCGATGCTGGTGATGCAGGGCGCCAACGACCCGCGCGTGCCGCAGCTTGAGTCCGACCAGGTGGTCGAGAAGCTGCGCGCGAACGGCAACGAGACCTGGTACGTGCTGTTCGCCGACGAAGGCCATGGTTTCCTGAAGAAGCCGAACAACGATCTTCGCCGCGAGGTGGAGACGGTGTTCCTGCGCCGCCTGTTCGAGCAGCAGCCCGCGCGCTGATGCCGGCGCTGCGCCGGGCGGCGGTGGTCGCCCGGTGTGCCGGTACGTAGATTATCGCATCGGCAAGCCGGCCCGTCGGGTCGATGCTCCCGGCCATTACGCTGGGAGAGTAAGATGCGCCTGATCGTCGCCGGAGCCCTGATCGCGACCACCGTCCTTGCGCTGCCATCCCAGGCGCAGGGGCCCCCAGGACCCCCGCCCGGACGCCCGGGCGGACCGGGCATCCGTCCGCCGCAGGGCGGCCCGCCACCAGGACCGCCGCCGGGCAATCCGTGGCGACCAGGTGGCGGGCCAGGCGCCCGTCCGCCGGGGATGCAGCCGCCCGGCGCCCGCCCGCGCCCACCCGCGCCGTTGCCGCCCGGTTGGGGGCGCAACCGGAACCAGTGGCGGCGCTATGACTTCGATCGCCCGCCGCCCGGGCAGCCATGGTATTATGCCGACCATTTCTATCGCGACGGCCGCTATTACCGGCCCCGCCGGCTGGGGCCGTATGACCGCATCTATCGCGGATACAACGGCCGCTATTATTGCCGCCGCAGCGACGGCACGACGGGGCTGATCATCGGCGGCATCAGCGGCGGGATCCTGGGCGGGTTGCTCAGCAACGGCGATTCCAGCCCGCTCGGCGCGCTGATCGGCGCCGGGGCTGGTGCGGCGCTGGGCACCGCGATCGACCAGGACCAGGTGATCTGCCGCTGACCGGATGAGGAAGGATGTACGACCGCTGGTCCCCGCCGGGGCTGGCGGTCGAGCCGTGCGCACGGGGCGTCGCCCAGCCGCGGTTCATCAACGGGAATGATATGGCGGCCGGTGCGTTGGTGTGCATCAACATGCCCGTGCATCATCTGCAGCCGAAGGAGTTCCCGTTGCCTGCCGTCCCGATCATCCCGCACGCCCGCCGCGATGGTGCCTGCCCGGCCCCCGTATCAAGGCGCCCCGCGACCGGCGGCCGGCGCCAGCGGGCGTGGCTGTTGCTGCCGGCGATGGCGATCGGCCTGTCAGCCGGCAGCGCGGCATCGGCGCAGGAATATGCGACGCGCGATGTCGGCGACTGGACGGTGGCACCGAGCAGCGACCGCAGCGGGTGCTTCCTGACGCGCACCTATCGCGGACCGCGGCAGACGACCTTGCTGTTCGGGCTCGACACCGACGGGAGCAACCGGCTGACGCTGCTGAACCCGAACTGGTCGTCGATCCGCGAGAAGGAGGAACTGCGGCTGACCTATCGCTTTTCGGGCGCCGCCTTTCCGAACCGCGCGGCGATCGGGATTGCCGCCAGCGGCCGCAAGGGGTTCGTGACCAGTTTCGGCGACGCCTTTCCACGCACGCTGGCCACCTCCGCCTTTCTTCATGTGCGGCGCGGCGACGTGCCGGTGGAGGAGCTGACGCTGGACGGCAGCGGTGCGGCGATCGCGGAACTGCGCAAGTGCGTCGACGTGTATCGCGCGACGCCGGCCAAGGCGACGAAGGCGGCCAAGGACGACGGGCGGATCCCCTTGGATCCGTTTGCCGCGAAGCAGCGGCGCGATTCGAAAAGGTAGTATCGCGCCCCTAGATGGTTCAGCCTTGGTTCAGGCGTGCAGTTAATCTAAGAAATAATACTAACGATGACTAAGTTAACGAGGAGTGGTAGGATCGGGAAGAGATCATTTCATCGTGTGATCGCCCCAATTCGCCGCCTGCTCTATTGCAGGAATGTGTCAGCTTGGGCTCCGTCACTTGGCTAATAATAATGGAAGAAGAGCAATGCTCCCAGCGATGACCAAAGTAGCCCCCGCAATTGCGATTATGGCGGCAGCCACCGTGCTTGGCGGATGTGCGACCAAATCCTATGTGCGCGAACAGGTGGCCCCAGTGGCGCAGCGCGTCGACGCGATCGAGACCCAGCTCCAGGCGACCGACAGCACCGCCAAGCAGGCGCTGGCCGAAGCGCAGGCCGCATCGGGCATGGCGCAGCAGAACGGGCAGCGGCTCGACCAGCTGAACGGCCGGGTCGACGGTGTCGAGCAGCGGATGATGCAGCAGGAAAGCCGGGGCAAGCGCCCGCGCCACTGAGGCCGTGGGCGTCAGCCGCCGCATCTTGCGCAATGACTGACATGGTGGCTGCCCGATGGCGGGCGGCCACCCTTCACCTGGGAACGGATGATCAAGACGTTTTTGATGGGTGCCGCTGCGGCGCTGACGATTACTGGCACAATGATCGGGACGACGACGGGGGCGCACGCCGCACCGAAGAAGGCGTCCGCCGGCAAGGCCAAGAAGGCGCGCGCCGCGGCGAAGCCGGCGGCTGCCCCTGCCGCGCCGGTCGAGATCAATCCGTCCGCCGAGGCGCGGCTGGTCGCGTCCTGGGTTCTCGCCTCCGGCGACAATCGCAAGCTCCCCTATGTCGTCCTCGACAAGAAGGCGGCATCGCTCATCCTGTATGATGCCAAGGGTAAGCCGCTTGCCCAGGAGCCGACGCTGATCGGTATCGCGCTCGGTGACGAGGCCAGCCCGGGCGTCGGCAGCAAGAAGCTGGGCGATCTGGGCCCGGCGGAAAAGACCACGCCGGCAGGGCGTTTTCTCGCCAAGTTCGGCTATGCCTTTGGCAAGCAGCAGGTGTTGTGGGTGGATTACACCAACAGCGTCGCCATTCACCCGATCCCGGCCGACGCGGCGAAGAAGGAGAAGCGGCGCGAGCGCATGCTGTCCGAGACGCCGGATGACAACCGCATCACCTTTGGCTGCATCAACGTGCCGCGTGCCTTTTACGGCAGCAAGCTGCGCCCGTTGTTCCAGAAGGGTGGCGGCTATGTCTATGTGCTGCCCGACAGCAAGCCGCTGGAAGAGGTATTCCCGCGGCTGCGCGTCCATGCGCTGACCCACGGCGTTACCGGGGACGCCGCCACGCCATAACGCTGGCGGCGCGGCGCCCGGCACGTCTTCTTGATCAGCCGCTGATGCCGCTCAGCAGCCCGACTCCCACCACGGCGGCGATCGTTCCGGCAGAACGCATCGCATGGCCGCCACGCGCGACGACCGTGTTGGTCAGCGCAGCGCCCGCACCCAGGCCGATCGCAAGCAGCGTCGCCGTCCCGAGCAGGAAGCCGCCGGCATAGGGCAGCGCGCCGGCACCGGCCGGCATCTCCGCGCCATGCGCGAACCCGTGGAAGATGGCGAACAGCCCGACGACCCCCGCGGCGACCGCGACCGGCGCCTTGATGTTGAACGCCACGGCAATGCCGAGCAGGATGACGGACAGGGCGATCGCGACCTCCACCAGGGTAGTCGCCGGAGCGGCAAAACCGAGGATGCCGCCCGCCACCATCGCCGCCAGGAAGGCGAGCGGCAGCATCCACAGCGCCCGGCCGCCGAGCCGATAGGCGAACAGGCCCACGAGGATCATTGCCAGCGCGTGGTCGAGCCCGGTGAACGGATGCATGAGGCCCTGGACGCCGCCCCCGCCGGCCGCCTCATGCCCTGGATGGGCGAAAGCCGCGCCGGGCAGCACGAGCAGGCCGGAGCCGACAAGACGGATCGCATTGTTCAGCGCCCGGGAGGAATTACGAGTCATCCTATCGCTCCATCGATATGCAGATTCCGCGCAAAGATATGACGCACCGCCTCGGCGAACGGGATCAGGGAAAACCGATGCTGTGGGGGAGCGCGCGCGCCGCTAATCTGCCCCGCACGCCGCCGGGCCGCAGCCAGCCGTCACGCTGATGCGTAGCCGGACGCGCTGCGCGGCGCGCCGTCGTGGACGGGGGAGTGCGTCAACGACACGGGACAGGGAGCCGATGCTGATGGTCATCGCAGTTTCCACGGCAAACGCCTTATGGTGCTGAGCGATATCGCGCTGGTCGCGCTGGGCGGTGGCACGGGTTCGTTGCTGCGCTGGCTGGTCGGCAAATTGCTCACGAGCCCGGCCAGGGGCGGCATTCCGTGGTCGACCGTAGCGGTCAACCTGATCGGAGCGTTCGTGATGGGCTATCTGTCGGTGCTGTTCTCGATCGAATGGCACGACCGGTACGGCAGCTTCCTGAAGGCTGCGATCCTGACCGGCGTGCTGGGTGGGTTCACGACGTTCAGCACGATGGAGCTCGATACCGCGAAGATGGCCGGGGCCACCGGGGCTGGTGCGGGTGCCGGCACGGCAACCGGCTATATCCTGGGCCAGACGGTGCTGGGGATTGCGGTCGCCGGACTTGGCGCGGGGCTGGCACATGCGGCGGGCTGAGGCGGGAGCGACTCGCTCGGGCGCGCGCCGGACGGAAGGACGCTGACATGGCGCAGGCGATCATATTGGTCTTCGTCGGCGGCGCGGCCGGGGCGGTGATCCGCGAATTGCTGATGCTGGGCGTGCCGACGGCGCGGGACGGCTTCGTCTGGTCGATCTTCGTCGCCAACGTGGTCGCCTCGTTAATCCTCGGGCTGATAACCGGCCTGCACGCGCGCCAGGCGCTGGGCGCGAAGGCGAACCTGCTGCTAGGCACCGGGCTGTGCGGCGGCATGTCGACCTTTTCCAGCCTGGTCTATGCCACCTACGTCCTGCTCGCCGGATCGGCGCTGAGTGCAGGGGTGGGCCTTGCCTATGTCGGGGCCAATCTGGTGGTCGGATTCGTGCTGGTGCTCGCGGGCCTGAGGGTGGGCGACGTGATTGGCGCGCGGAAGGCGTAGCGCTGAATCGCAGCCGGTTTTCTGCCGCCGCTCACGGACTTGTGACAGGGGGTACGTAGTAAACACAGACGGCGTTGGCGGGGGCATACAGTATTGGAGCAGGGAACATCAGCTGTTCCGAAGGTTGCTCCATTCGTCGCCAAACAAAGCGACGAAGAGGCGCGCCCAGGCTCTTGAGGTTGGACATGCATCTGACGCCACGAGAAAACGACAAGCTGCTCATCTACATGATGTCGATGGTAGCGCAGCGCCGCAAGGACGCCGGGCTCAAGCTCAATCATCCCGAGGCGGTCTCGCTGATCGCCGCAGCTGCGCTCGACAATGCACGCGCGGGCAAGACGGTGGAGGAGGTGATGGAGCTTGCCCGCAAGACCATCACCACCAGCGACGTGATGGAGGGGGTCGTCGACATGATCCCCTATGTCCAGGTCGAGGCGGTGTTCACCGATGGCAGCCGGCTCGTGACCGTCCACAATCCGATCCAATAGGCCCCCTCCAGCACGAAGGACATGCGCGATGGCGGCGAAGACAGACCCCAAGACGCAGACCGCGCCCGTCGGCGGGCTTATCCTCGCCGCGGGCGAAATCGAGATCAACGCCGGCTGCCCGACCACCACGATCAAGGTGCGCAACACCGGTGACCGGCCGATCCAGGTGGGATCGCATTTCCACTTCTTCGAGGTGAATGCGGCGCTGGAGTTTTCGCGCGAGCAGGCGTTCGGGCAGCGGATGAACATCCCGGCGACCACCGCCGTCCGGTTCGAACCGGGCGACGAGAAGGAAGTGGTGCTGATCCCGTTGCAGGGCCGTCAGCGCGCGGTGGGGTTCAACGGCCTCGTCAACGGCTGGGTCGGGAACGAGAGCTACGATGCCTTCCGCCCGCGGCTTGCCGACGCGAAGGAGCGGGTGGCGCGCTATGGGTTCAAGGACAAGGCGTGAGCATCGCCGATCCTTTCGCCCCCTCCAGAACAGGCAGCTGAACCATGGCGAACATCTCCCGGCGGCAATATGCCGACCTGTATGGCCCCACCACCGGCGACAAGATCCGGCTGGGCGATACGAACCTGTATATCGAGATCGAGCAGGACCTGCGGGTTTATGGCGAAGAGGTCATCTATGGCGGCGGCAAGACGCTGCGCGACGGCATGGGGTTCGACAATGAACTGACCAGCGTCGGCGGTGCGCCCGACCTTGTCATCACGAACGTCACCATCGTCGATGCGATCCAGGGGATCATCAAGGCCGATGTCGGGATCAAGAACTGCCTGATCTGCGGCATCGGCAAGGCCGGCAATCCGTCGATCATGCCGAATGTGACGCCCTCGCTGGCACTGGGGCCGGGGACGGACGCGATCTCGGGCGAGCATCTGATCCTGACCGCGGGCGGCATCGACGCGCACGTCCACTTCATCTCGCCGCAGCAGGCGCAGGCGGCGCTCAGCAACGGCATTACCACGTTGTTCGGCGGCGGCATCGGCCCGACCGATGGTACCAACGGCACGACGATCACGCCGGGCACCTGGAACATCGAGGCAATGCTGCGATCGTTCGATGGCTGGCCGGTCAATGCCGGCGTGCTGGGCAAGGGCAATTGTTCGACCGCAGGACCGATCGAGGAGCAACTGATCGCGGGCGCGATGGGGCTGAAGATCCACGAGGATTGGGGATCCACCCCCGCGGCGATCCGCTCCGCACTGGGGGTTGCCGACCGGTTCGACGTGCAGGTCTGCATCCACACCGACACGCTCAACGAGGCGGGCTTCGTCGAGAATACGATCGCCGCTTTCGAAGGGCGCACCATCCACACCTATCACACCGAGGGTGCCGGCGGCGGGCACGCGCCCGACATCATCCGCGTGGCGGGACAGCCCAATGTGCTGCCGAGTTCGACCAACCCGACGCTGCCTTATGGCGTCAATTCGCAGGCCGAACTCTTCGACATGACGATGATCTGCCACAATCTGAGCCCCAAGATCCCGACCGACGTGTCCTTCGCCGAAAGCCGCGTGCGGCCGGAGACGATCGCGGCGGAGAACGTGCTGCATGATCTGGGCGCGATCTCGATCATCTCCAGCGACAGCCAGGCGATGGGGCGGGTCGGAGAATCCTGGCTGCGCGCCGTCCAGATGGCGCATCTGATGAAAGCGCGGCGCGGGGCCTATGCGGGCGACACGTCGAACAACGACAATCAACGCGTGCTCCGTTTCGTTGCCAAGGTGACGATCAACCCCGCGATCGCGCAGGGGGTGAGCCAGGTCATCGGATCGGTCGAGGTCGGCAAGATGGCGGATCTGGTGCTGTGGTCGCCCGCCTTCTTCGGCGCCAAGCCCAAGATGGTGATCAAGGGCGGGTTCATTTCCTGGGCGTTGATGGGCGATCCGAACGCATCGCTGCCGACGCCCCAGCCGGTGACCTATCGCCCAATGTTCGGCCAGATGGGGTCGGCGCTGGCGCAGACGCGCGTCACCTTCACCTCGCGCGCGGCGTTCGAGGACGGGATCGTCGACCGGTACGACCTGCAGTCACAGGTGATGCCGGTGTACGCGACCCGCACGATCGGCAAGTCGAGCATGGTACGCAACAATGCGCTGCCCGTGATCGAGGTGAACCCGGAGACGTTCGCCGTGACGGTGGATGGCACGCACGCGACGATCGAGCCGGCGCAATCGCTGCCTTTGACGCAACTGCACTTCTTCAGCTGACCGCGAGAACAGAGATCGACGCCAATCGGAGAGAATGATGATCCTGGTGGAAAAGACGCTCGGCAATGTCAGGGATCAGGGGTGGGAGGGTGCGAGTGTCGAGGATCTCGTTCTCGAACAATGGGAAGCGCCGAAGAGCCGACTGCGCAAGAATACGCCGAGCGGGATCGAGCTCGCCATCTCGCTGCCGCGGTCCGAGCATCTGCACGACGGCGACGTCCTCTACCATGATCCCGACAATCGCCGGATCGTGGTTGCACGCATCCCGCTGAAAGAAGTGATGGTCATCGACCTGGACCTGCCGGCGCTGATGCCGCAGGCGGAGATGCTGCGGCTGGTGTTCGAGCTGGGCCACGCGCTCGGCAACCAGCATTGGCCCGCCGTCATTAAGGGGCAGACGATCTACGTGCCGCTGTCGGTCGACCGGAAGGTCATGCTGTCGGTGATGAAGACCCATGCGTTCCAGCATGCGTCGATCCGCTTCGAGCCGGGCGAGACGGTGGCGCAGCGCCTGGAGCCGAGCGAGATCCGGCTGCTGTTCGGCGGCGCGGACGCCACCCCGCACCATCATCATGGCAACGGCCAGGTGCAGGGGCAGGGGCAGGGCAGGGCCCTATGAAGCTCGCGGCGCAGACGATCGGCCCCGATGTGGGTCGCCTCGCGCGCTTGTTGCAATTTGCCGATTCCACCCTGCCGGTCGGTGCCTTCTCCTTTTCCCAGGGGCTGGAATCCGCGGTCCAGCTGCACATCGTCACCGACGCCGACAGCCTGCGGGATTACCTGACGCTCATCCTCCGGCAGGCGGCCCATATGGATGGCGTCGCGCTGCTCCATGCCTGCCGCGCGGCGGCGCTCGGCGACTACGCGGCGCTGCTGGCCGCCGACAGCGCGCTGTGGATCCGCCGTGTCGGCGAGGAGCAGCAGATGATGCTGGCGCGCATGGGCAAGAAGTTCGCCGAGCTCGCGTCCGCCATCGCGCCGTCGCCGCTGCTGACGCGCTGGCTGGACGATATACGCAGCAATGCGACGCCCGGATGCCTGCCGGTCGCGCAGGGGATCGTGCTTACGGGCCTTGGCGCGCATGAGGCGGAGGCGTTCGCCGTCCACCAATATGGGCTGGCGTCGATGATCCTGAACGCCGCGCTTCGGCTGATGCGGATCGATCATGTCGCGACGCAGCGGCTGTTGTTCGAGGCGCAAGCCGCCACCCACGACCAGTACCGCGGCGCGCGGGCGCTGGAGCTTGAGGAAATGTCGAGCTTCGCCCCCGTGTTCGAAGTCGTCGTTGCCCATCACACCAGGACGCACCTGCGCCTGTTCATGAACTGACCTGTCCAATCAGGAGCATTCGATGAAGAAGATCACGCGCATTGGCATCGGGGGACCGGTCGGTTCCGGCAAGACCGCGGTGATCGAGACGATCACCCCGCGGCTAATCGCGCGCGGTGTCCGGCCGCTGATCATCACCAATGACGTGGTGACCACGGAGGACGCCAAGCAGGTCCGGCGCACGCTGAACGGCATCCTGGTCGAGGAAAAGATCGTCGGCGTCGAAACCGGCGCCTGCCCGCACACCGCAGTGCGCGAGGATCCGTCGATGAACATCGCCGCGGTCGAGGAACTGGAAGGGCGCTATCCCGACAGCGACGTCGTGCTGATCGAATCCGGCGGCGACAATCTGACGCTGACGTTCAGCCCCGCGCTCGCCGATTTCTACATCTACGTCATTGATGTCGCGGCGGGCGACAAGATCCCGCGCAAGAACGGCGCCGGCGTCTGCCAGTCCGACATCCTGGTGATCAACAAGATCGACCTGGCGCCCTACGTCGACGCCAGCCTTGAGGTGATGGACCGCGATTCACGCCTGATGCGCGGCACCAAGCCGTTCGTGTTCACCAACTGCAAGACCGGTGAGGGCGTCGAGACGCTGATGGACATGATCATGGACATGGCGCTGTTCGACGTGAGCCCGCCGGCGACGACCCCAACGACGGCGCCGGCGATGGCGGGGGCGCAAGGGTAGGCGATGGCGCTCCACGAGCAACTGGCGCGGATCGACCGCTACCGGGAACTCGCCGGGTTCCAGACCGAGCCGGCGCAGATGCGCGCGGCCGGGCCGGGCAAGATTGGCGAATTGCGGCTGGGCTTCTCGCTACGCGACGGCCGTTCCGTGCTGCACGACTTGTACCGGGTGGCGCCGCTGCTCGTGCAGCAGGCGCTCTATTGGGACGAGGCGATGCCGGAGTTGCCGATCGTCTCGGTAATCTCGGTCGGCGGCGGCATCCTGCAGGGCGATCGCTACCATATCGCGATCGACGTGGCGGAGGGGGCATCAGCGCATGTCACCTCGCAGGGCGCGAACCGTATCCATCAGATGGATGCCAATTACGCCTCGCAGCATCAGGAGATACGCGCGGCGGCGGGATCCTATCTGGAGTTTCTGCCCAACTTCACCATTCCCTATCGTACCTCGCGCTTCGTCAGCGAGACCGAGATCACCGCCGACGAGACCGCGACCGTGCTTTATGCCGAGATGGCGATGACCGGGCGCAAGCATCACCATGCGCTGGAGCGGTTCGGCTTTGACCTTCTGTCGATGCGGGTGCGCGCACGGCGGCCCGATGGGCGATTGCTGTTCGCCGAGAAGCTGCTGATCGACCAAGGCAATGACACGCTCGACCTGCCGGCGGTGGCGCGGGGCTATGACGCCTTTGCCAATGTGCTGTGCTTGACGCCGCCCGAGACGGCGGCGCGGATCGACGAACGGATGACGATCAACGCCGCGCCGGGCCATCCGCGCGCCATGTCGGGCGTGTCGCGACTGCCCAATGGTGCAGGGCTGATGTTCCGGGCGGTCGGCGTCGAAAGCTATGACGTGCGAGCGGAGGTGAAGCGCTTCTGGACCGTGGTGCGCGAAGAGGCGCGGGGGCGAACGCTGCCCGACGATTTCCTGTGGCAATGACATTCTGAGGGAATGATCATGCGTTGCGAGAACGGTAATTTCATCACGGTCTGCCTGAAGGGGGCCTCGCAGGTCTTCTTCATGGAGAATGTGGTCACGGGCGCGCTGTTCCTTGTCGCGATCTTCTATGCCTCGTTCGTCAGCCAGTGGTGGGCGACGTCGATCGGCGCGATCGTCGGCGTGATCGTGGCCACCGCGGTTGCCTATATGCTCGATTTCGATGCCAGTTCGCGCGCATCGGGCCTGTTCGGGTTCAACGGCATCCTGATCGGCGTCGCGCTGCCAACCTTCGTCGCGCCATCGCCCGAGCTGTGGCTGTACATCATCGTCGGTGCGGCGCTCACCACGATCGTCACCGCTGCCTTTGCCGCGACGCTGACCAAGAGCTGGGGCGTGCCGGGCTCAACCGGGCCGTTCGTGCTGATCGCCTGGTTGATGCTCGCGGGCGCTTACTCCTTCGGATCGCTGCGCGTGCTGAGCGAGACGCAGAAGCTGGCAACCGATTACCAGTTGGGTGCGGCGTCGCTGCCGGGGTTGGTGGAGGCGGTCGAGATTTTCTTCCGCAACATCGGGCAGGTCTATTTGCTGGGCAGCTGGATCTCCGGGGCGATCATCCTGCTTGGCATCTTCATCGCGTCGCGTGCGGCCGGGTTGGCGGCGGTGGGCGGATCGCTGCTGGCGATGGGGACGGCGTTCGTAATGCGCGCCGATCCGAGCCTGGTGTCGCAGGGGCTGTACGGGTTCAGCCCAGTGCTGGCCGCGATGGCGCTGAGCGTCGTGTTCGTTCAGCCGTCGCCGGTCGTGATCGGCTATGCCGCGCTGGGCGTGATCGGCTATGCCGCGCTGGGCGTGATCGTGACGGTGTTCCTGCAGGCCGCGTTCGACCTGATCCTCGCGCCAATCGGGCTGCCATCCTTCACCGCGGCCTATGTGCTGACGATGTACCTGTTCATCGCGCCGCGCAAATTCGCACCGCCGCATCCGCACAAGCCGGTCGTCGATCATGCGCTGAACCCGGCCGCTCACGCGCCTGCCGATCCCACTCCCGAGACGAGAGCCACTGCCGCAACCAATCCATCCTGAGAGCCAAATCCTGAAAGGAAGCGCTGATGAGAGGAATTGAACCGGGCGATACCGCCTTTCTGCTCGCCTGTACGGCGCTCGTCCTCATGATGACGCCGGCGCTGGCGCTGTTCTACGGGGGGCTGGTTCGGGAACGGAACGTCCTGTCGGTGATGATCCAGAACTTCGTCTGTATCGGCGTGGTCGGCATCATCTGGGTGTTCGGCGGCTTCAGCCTGGCGTTTGGCCCATCGATCGGCGGTTTTATCGGTGACGTCCGTACTTATTTCGGGATGCATGGCATCGGTGTTGCGGCCGATCCCACCTATGCCGCCAACGTGCCGTTCATCCTGGTGTTCGGTTACCAGATGATGTTCGCGATCATCACGCCGGCGCTGATGACCGGGGCTTTCGTCGGGCGCATGCGGTTCGGCCCGTTCCTCTGGTTCGTCGCGCTGTGGACGATCTTCGTCTATCTGCCGGTGGCCCACTGGATCTGGGGTGGCGGGTTCCTCTCGCAGCTGGGCGTCGTCGATTTTGCTGGTGGGATCGTGATCCATGCCTCAGCCGGCGCATCGGCGCTGGTGACCGCCATCTATCTTGGGCGGCGGCCAACGGGAGATAGCGGGCCGATTCCGGCGAGCCTGCCGTTGGTTGCTCTTGGTGCCGGCCTGTTATGGTTCGGATGGTTCGGCTTCAACGCAGGCGGCGCTTACGCTGCCGATGGCCTTGCGGCTTATGCCTTCACCAACACCATGCTTGCCGGATCGATGGCGATGCTGGTGTGGATGTTCTGGGAATGGCGCGATGCGGGGCATCCGACATTCTCGGGTGTGCTGGTCGGATCAGTGACGGGTCTGGCCACGATCACCCCCGCATCGGGATATGTGGAACCGATGGCGGCCCTGCTGATCGGCGCGATCGGTGCGACCTGCTGCTATTTCGCCAAATACATCCAGTCGTGGCTGAAGGCGGAGGATACGCTGGAGGTGTTCCGCGCCCACGGCATCGGCGGAATCACCGGTTCGCTGTTGATCGGTGTCTTGGCAAGCCCCACGATCAACGCCGTGGCGGCAGGGGGCCGGCAGTTGTCGGTCCAGGCGATCGCGGTGGCGATCGTCGTCATCTACGCCGTCATCGTCACCACCATCATCCTGTTCCTGCTCGACAAGCTGAGCAAGCTGCGCGTGCCGGTGGAGGTGCAGCGCGAGGGGCTGGACGAGCCATTCTACGGGGAGAGCGCCTTCGCCTTGTGGGGCATGAAATCCGGCAAGCCTGAATGATCGCGGTTCGTCATCTGGCGGCCGGGCGCCGGTTGCACGCGCCGCCCCATGATCCGCCTGCCGCCTGAGGTGCAATCGGTGATGCCATGGACCTGACGCTCGTCATCTTCTTCCTCGTGTATCTGGTGATGGGGCTGGGTGCGCTGCCGTTCTTCCGGGTGGGGCGCACCGGCGCGGCGCTGATCGGCGGCATGGCGATGATGACGGTCGGCAGCATCACGCCGCAGCAGGCGTGGAGCGCGATCGATTATTCGACGATGGGCATGTTGTTCGGGCTGATGGTGGTGTCCTCGGCCTTTGTCGTGTCCGGTTTCTACGGTTGGCTCGCGCGCAAGGCCGCGGGCTCGAAGATGTCGGAACGTGGCCTGCTCGCGCTGCTGATCGTGGTCGGCGGCGTGATGGCGGCATTCCTGACCAACGATGTCGTCGCGGTATCGATGTGCCCGCTGCTGCTGTCGATCACCATGGCGCGCGGGTTGAACCCGGTGCCGTTCCTCCTCGGCTTCTGCTTTGCCGTCAACACCGGCGCGGCGGGCACGATCATCGGCAGCCCGCAGAACATCATCGCCGCGCAGAAGCTGCATTTGTCCTTCGCCGGCCTGTCCGAAATAACCGTCGGGCCCGCCCTGCTGTCGCTGCCGGTGATCTGGGGCGTCATTTCGATGCTCTACCGCAATCGCTGGGCCCTGCCGGCGGCAAATCAGGAGGCGGGCGCAGGTCGGGGCGCCGGCGCGGAAGCAGCGTCGGCCAAGACGGTGGAGACGTCCGAGCCGCCGCCCTTCTCGCTTGGCGAGACGCTGAAGGCGGCGGTCACGGCGGTCGCGGTTATTCTGGCCTTCATCTTCAGTGACTGGCCGCGCGAGACCATCGCGCTGACCGCGGCGGGTTTCCTGCTGCTCAGCCGCAAGGTGTCGTCCCGGTCGCTGCTGCATGAGGTGGACGGCGATCTCCTGCTGCTGGTGATAGGACTGTTCGTGGTCAACGCCGGGCTTTCCGCCACCGGACTGCCGCAGAAACTGGTGACCGACCTTGCGTCGCAGGGCATCAACCTTGCCGACCCGCCGGTCCTGTTCCTGATCAGCAGCGTCATCAGCGACCTGGTCGGCAACAATCCCGCGGTGATGATGCTGGTGCCGTATCTTCATGCCGATGCCGATCCCAATGCTCTGGGCGCGGCGCTGTCGCTGGGGACGCATTTCTCCAGCAACCTGGTCGTGTTCGGCAGCCTTGCGGGGATCATCATCGTCGAGCAGGCGAAGGATCGCGGGGTGCGGATATCGGGCGGCGAGTTTTCCAAGGCGGGCTGCCTGGTGACGCTGGCGACGATGGTGATCGCCGGCCTCTGGCTGTGGATCTGAGCGCGGGGCGCCGTGCAGGGGGCACCGAGAAGGGGGCGGCGCTCAGGGAGCGGCGTGGCGCTCGGTCTCGATCTTATCGAGGGTTCGCGTCAGGATGGCGAGCGACGATCCGGTCATGTCATCCGGTCCCGACATGTTGGCCGCCGCACCGGTGGGTGCTGACGTCCCGCGCGCTTCGGCACTCGCAGGGGCACCGGCCGCCGCCTTCAGGCGCTCCCCCAGCGCGCGCATTGCCTGGATCTCGTCCGGGGTTGGTGGATGATGGCGGATGCTGCGTTCCAGCCGACGCGCGGTGTAGGTCATGAGTTGCGCCTGCCTCAGCACGTCGCGGCCGGAAGTGAGCATCGTGCCGAACGACCATGCGGTGCGTAGCGGCGCGAAGGCGGTCAGCACGCCCTCCAGTGCGTGATCGACCGCGGTTGCCTTCAGCGCCAGCGGGTGACCCTCGCTCCCTTCCGACGTCTCGGCAGCGGAGAGCAGCAGGTCGCCAAGCGCGGAGAGAAGCGCATTCATCGCCGTGGTTGCCTGCTGCTGGATGCTGATCGGCAGCAGCAGCAGCGCGGCGAGCATTCCCGACGCCACGCCGACCGCGGTTTCCTCCAGCCGCAGGACCAGCAGTTCCGGGGTGAAGATGCCGATCAGGCCGTAGATCAGTGACAGAGCGATGGTGAGGAACAGGCTCATCGCGACATAGGAGACGCGCGCGATGAAGAAGGTGGCGAAGATCGAGATCGCCAGCGCGGCGCTGAGCCAGAACAGGTGATTGTGGGTCAGCGTCGCGAGCGCGATGCCGATGACGATGCCGATTGCGGTACCCCAGGCGCGGTCCAGCCCCTTGATCGCCACCGCCGTGCCCGATTTTGTGTTGTTGAAGATCATGAACGCGGCGATCACGGCCCAGAACCAGCGCTGGCCGGAAACCGCCTCCCCCACCACCGCGGCGAGCGCGCAGGCGAGCGTCACTTGCAGCGATTGCCGCAGCGTCTGGTCGCGCAGCCATTCCCCGCGTCGCGGCAGGATGCCGGTGGGGGCGGGCGGCGCCTTGGCGCCACCGGCCGCGGTAAATGTCGGCGGCAGCGTGGCGACGGCAGCGTTCAGCGCGTCCTCCGCATCCTGCACGTCCTGCAGCGCCTTTGCGATGCTGCCCTCGTGGTAGTCCGCGGCCTGTCGTTCTCGTCGGGTGATCCGCTCGACCAGCGTTTCGGCCGCGAAATGCAAGTCGAGCAGCCGCAGGGTGATCGCGGTCACGGCGGAATGCTGGTCGGGGACCTCCAGCGGGAGCGACGCCTGGCACGCCCTGATGTCCGCACCGAGCGTGCGCGTGACGAGGTGAAGGTCCGCCATCTGCCTCTTGCCGGCGCGTGGGCTCGCCGCCTTGGGGGGCATGGCGCTGGCGGCGACCCCGCGCAGCTGCTTCGATACGGACAGGGCCGCTGCGACAAGGCGCCTGAACTCGCGCGCCGGATCATCCGGCATGATGAAATGGCGCAGGACATGGACCACCGCGGCGGAGATCACCAAGGCCGCTGCCGCCGACCACAGGTCCCGCTCATCCTCTTGCAGGAAGGCCGCGACCGTCGCGCACATGAAGGCGAACACGCCGACCGCGCGCCAGCGCGTGCCGAAGCGTGCAGCATAGCTGGCGGCAAAGACGATGATCACCAGCAGGATGTTGATGATCCGAAGCGAATCGTGCGCCGCCGCCATCGCTGCGATGGCCACGAACGAGGCGATGACGGCATAGATGCGGGTCGTCGCGCGCGCAGATTCGGTCCGGTCGTTGACCTGCAGCGTCCCCTGCATGGTCGCGATCAACGCCAGCACATAGGCGGGGCGGGGCAGGGGATAGGCCTTGCCGATCAGCGTCATGACGCCGGCAACGACGATCATCGACACGACGACGCACCCCGACATGCGCAGGGCAAGGAGCGAGGGATCGACTTCCAGGATCCGCAGTCGGAGCCGTTGAATGCGTGTCATCACGGGCGACTTCATGTTGGGCGCGGCGGCGCCGATCGGGCCAGGTGGACGGCAACAAGAGGGTGCTGCGGGCGAGTGTAACCCGCAGGACATGGAACGAGCGTTACGTGTTTGTCCCACGATGCGCCGCGGCGTCCCGGCCGGGGCGGGCCAGCGCGAGACACACCCGGTGCCGTGACCGTCGGCGCCTAGAATTTCTTCCTGACACCCAGCCGGATCGAGCGGCCGAGCGGATCGATATAGGCGGGTTGGAAGCGGTTGGGGGTGGCGCCGGTTCGGTCGGTGACGTTGATCCGGTCGTTGAGCAGGTTCTCGATCGTGAACATCAGCGACACGTTCCTGGCCCAGGGCTCGCTGACGACCTTGCTTGCGTCGAGCGAGCCATAGGCGACAAGCCACGTCCGGCCCGAGAAGAACAGGTCCGCGGAGGCAAGCTCGCTGCGGATGCGCGTCGCGCCCCTGAGGCGGCCGTAGAGGCCAAGGCTCAGCGGCCCGGCCGTTCCGCGCAGGTCGATCTCGGTCTCCCATCTGGGGCGCCCACCGGTGCCGTCCCGGGTCGCGCCGTCGAGCAGATCGAGCGGGGCGGCGCCCGGCCGCAGGACCAGGCGATTCTCCAGCCGCAGCGTCGTCGTCACGAAGGCGCTGATGGTCGGCCGCGGCTTGGGCGGCGGCGGTGGCGGCGACCCGGCAGGAGCATCGTCGGTCGCAGGCGGCGGTGGCGGGGCCTTGCCGATCGGGGTCGACAGGTTGAACGCGAGCCGCAGCTGACGGTCCCGCTCACTGGCGAGGTTCACCGGGCGCAGGTCGACGCTGACCAGGCGCCCGGCGGGATCGCGGATGAACGCGTCCGGGAAAGCGGCCTGGAATGCCGGCGTCGCACTGCCGAGGCTGGCGGTCTGGTTGGAGAAGCTCGTGTCGATATAATCGAGGCTGAGCCGCAGTTCCTTGTTCCCGATCGGTGACAGCGCGATGCCGAACTGTGACCTGCGCCGCCGTTCTGGCAACAGCTCGGCGCGCCCACCGGTCAGCGTGGTCACGAACGTGCTGCTGCCATTGGTGAAATCGAAGAAGGGGGTATTCGGGCTGGTCACCAGCGGGTTGGTCAACAGCGCGATCGCCGGGGGTGTCAGCGCATCGCTGATCGTCGCGCTAAGCTGGACCCGCCGCTCCGGCGACCATGTCGCGCCGTAGCTGTAATTTACCAGCTGTCCAAATTGCGAGACGTCCGTGATGCCGATCATGCCGCTGAGCGCAAACCGCCCGAGGAACGGCAGCACGTCACGGTCGGGCGACGCGATCGGCAGGGCGGCGCTCAGGCTGCCGGTCTTGACGGTTCTGGCGAAACCGATGCGTTGGCCCGGGGTGACGAACTGGTCGCCGCTGCTGCTGGAGCGGGCGAGGTCCGCCGACACCGTTAGTTGAGCATCCCCGGCGGGCAGGCGCAGCAATGGGCCGTTCGCGACGGCCTTGGTGACCAACGTGTCGGTTACGGTGTCGCGGCGATCGACCAGCACGTGATTGCTGCCGTCCACGGGGATCGGAGCGAGCGGATCTGCGCCGGCCGCCACGGCAGCAATGAATGGATCAAGGACAATTCCCTGGTCGGAGCGCGCCTTGCTGCGGAAGCGATCATAGCTGCCGGTGACGTTCCAGCTCCACCGGCTGATCCCGCCCTGCACCGTGCCGCCAGCATGCAGGTTGAGGTTCCTGTTGCGCTGTCGCAGCGGGATGCCGGGCAGGTAGCGATAGAGCAACACATCCTGCGTGAAGGGCAGGAAGCCGCTGTCACCCGGCACCGGCACGATTGCGGGCGCGAGGCCGTTGAGCCCGCGATGTATCTGCGCCTCCATCGACAGGTTGAGTGACCCGTCGATCGCCTTGCCGATGGGGGATGCGACGGTGGCGCTGGCGTTGACCATGTCCTGACGCTGCGCGAGCGTTCGAAAGGCGCCGATATCGGTGCCGGGCAACGTATGTGCGCCCGGAAGGTAGCCGCTCAACCGCTGTCGGGCGTCGGCATCGAATGGGACCGGTGCCCGCATGACCGGCGTCCGCGCGAGTGCGTCGAGCGCGGGATCGATGCTTCCCCCGTCCAGGCCGGTGACGATGCCGCCGATCGCGAACGGCGCATCGGGATCGGGGGCGATGTCCCGCTCCGATTGCAGCACCGGATTGTGACGGAACATCGCCGCGCTGAGCGACAGCCTGCGCGGGCCGTCGATACGCGTTGCGTTCGCCTCGACATAATTGGTCTCCCCGCCACCGTCCGTCGTAGAGCCGGCAAGCTGCTGGATCAGCAGTCCGCGGAAGTGCTTCTTGGTCACGAAGTTGGAGACGCGCACGGTTGGCGGGAAACCAAACCTTGCCGCCTCGCTTTCCGGAAGCACCTCGGTACGCTCGATCGCCTCCGGCGGCAGCGTGCCCAGTTCGGCGAGGCCCGAGATGCGGCGGCCGTTCAACAAATAGACCGGCTCGCTACCATCCACCGACGACGTCAATGGCTTCAGCCGCTCGATCAGTTCCTTCAGGCTGGTCGCGCCGATCGAGCGGATGGCGTCCTGGTCAAGTACCGCAATCGGCGCAACGTCAGCGATCGCAGTTCCGGCGACGCGTCGGCCAAGGATAACGATGTCGCGGTCCGGTTCTGTGCCTTGTTCCGCCGATGCGTCCGCTGGCGTGGCGCTGGGACCGATCTCCACCTCCTGAGCGTCTGCGACATTCGCAAGAAGCAGACAATTGGTGAGGAAAGCGGTTCTAAGATGCCACGTAACCGTGGAGGAGAGCCTGCGGCTGGGACGATCTTGTTTCACTGACCCCCGTCATCATTAATGCGGTTCCGTCTTGGAAGCGCGCCATGATGAGCGGTCGTTGTTGGTGAAAATAAGGCGGGCGTTTCCTTATGCTTGTTAAGACATCAGGTGGTCGACTTGGATCATGCTGGCGATTGAACTGGGTCTGCGGCTGTGACATCAATGACGGCAGTACCTGCATTGCAGCGTGGTGGCGGTGTTTTCTTGCCGACAAGGCGGACGCGGCCTGATAGCGGCTAGGCGCGACCAGCGGCAGGAAGCTCTTGTGCGCCCAGGACTGCTTTAGGCGACGGCGCCAAAGCAACTTATGCTTCAATCACCCGGTCGCCGTGCGCGTTCGCAGAAGTGCCATAAAGAAGGTGGTGCCGCTTACAGGACTCGAACCTGTGACCCCCGCATTACGAATGCGATGCTCTACCAGCTGAGCTAAAGCGGCACGGGCGCTCTGGCGAGCGCGCTGGAAGCGGGCGCCTAGCAGGGGTTTGCGTGGCGCGCAAGTGGCTGTCGCTCACATGGGCACGGCCGAGAATTTACGCGCTTTTTACCATGGTCGTGGCACAAGGCGGGACGGACAAGACGTCCAGAGGGATGATGGCATGGATAACCGCGGCTTCGATCGGCCCGGCGCGGACCGGGGCAGTGATCCGACCGATGGTGGGATCGGCGAGGCGACGTTTGCGATCGGCGCCGATGAGCGGCGCATGCACGTGCGCGCGTACAACCATTGGGTGTCGCTGCTGAAGGGCGGCGCGTATCCGCGGATCAGCGATCTTGATCCCGCCGGCAACATGGATTTTGGCGCGCACGGCGTCCTGCTCGATTTCACCGACGGGCTCGACGATCCGGTCATCACCTTCCTGGGCGACGCGCTGCGCGAGGAATGCGGCGTCGATCGTGCGATCTCGCGCATCGGGCAGGTGCCCGCACGCTCGCTGCTGTCGCGGCTGACCGATCATTATCTAAAGATCATCGCGAACCGTGCGCCGATCGGCTTCGAGGCCGAGTTCGTCGGCACGCGTGGCCACAACACGCTGTATCGCGGCATCCTGATGCCGTTCACGTCCAACGGCGAAACGATCGACTTCGTCTATGGCGTGATTAACTGGAAGGAGATCGTCGGCGCCGAGGAGCAGGCGATGCTTGCCGCGGAGCTCGACGCGGCGGTGCGCAGCGCACCGCGCCATGAGGTCGTCGGCGCCGTCTGGGCAGATGGCCCCGGCGCGTCGCGCGGCAGCGAGGCAGAGGCGCCCCCTGCGCGCACCCCGCTGGCGACATTGGCGCTCGACCTGCCCTCGGCAGCCGACCAGATGGTCGTGCTGCTGGCGAAGGCGCGCGGCGATGGCATGTTCGATGTGATCGGCAGCGTCAGTGAGGACCAGGACCTGATCCGGCGGGTATCGACGACGATCGGCTGAACTTTGCTTCCGAAGCCGTTGATAAGACCCCGCGCCACCTAACTGGGGTTGAGCCCCGCGACAGGGCGGCGCATAGGCCGCGGCCATGTCGAAAGCTTCGATGAAGGCGCTGACGCAAGCGCTAGCCGAGCGGCTCACAAAGGGCGCTCTCCCGGGGGAACTGGACGGCTTCGGTCCGGACGAGCGGATGGAGGCGGCCGCCTTCCTTGCCGCGACCGCGCAGACCCGCGCGGCGGGGACTGCGGCGGTAACGCTGGAGCAGCTGCCGGGCGACGGCCCCCAGCGCCGGATGCGGCTGGCGATCGTCAATGACGACATGCCCTTCCTGGTCGATTCGATTGCCGGCATGATCGGGGCGCACGGCCTTGCCATCGACCGGATCCTTCATCCCGTGGTGCCGGTGCGCCGCGATGCCGACGGCGCGCTGGAGAGCGTGGACGAAGCGGGCAACCGCGAATCGATGATCTATATCGAAACCGAGCGCGCCGATGCGCGTGAACGACGTGAACTGGTTGACGATCTGACGGCCGCTCTGGCCGATGTGCGCGTGGCGGTGGCCGATTGGCGCCGGATGCAGGCGACGCTCGCGGCCGATGCCGCCAGCATCGAGGATGTTGGCGGCGATGCGGAAGGCGCCGCGCTGATTCGCTGGTTCCTCGATCGGCATTTCACCCTGCTGGGTCACGAGCGTTGGCTCGCCGACGGCAGCAGCGATGGCGAGCCGCTGGGCATCAGCCGTCATGAGCATGAGCCGCCGCTGCTCGCCGAACGGTCGCGCCGGCTGGCGATGGATTACTTCAACAGCGGCAAGTCCGCGCCATTGCTGCTCAAGTCCAGCCTGTTGTCGCCGGTGCACCGGCGCGTACCGCTTGACCTGGTCGTCGTGCCGATCTGTCGCGGCGCGACGGTCGCCGGGCTGTCGATCCACGCGGGCCTGTGGACTTCGGCCGCGCTCAACGCCCCGCCGCGCAGCGTGCCGGTGCTTCGCCAGCGGCTGGCCGACCTGGAGGCAAAGCTCGGGTTCGATCCGCTCGGCCATACCGGCAAGGCGCTGACCCACGCGCTGGCCACCCTGCCGCACGATCTGGTCACCGCCGTGTCCGCGGAATCGGTCGAGGAACTGGCGCTCGCGGCAATGAGCCTTGCCGATCGCCCGCGGCCCAAGCTGGTGCTGGTCCGCTCCGCACTGGGCCGGCACCTGTTCGCCTTCGCCTGGGTGCCGCGTGACGATCTGTCGACCGCGCGGCGCGTGGCGATCGGCGATATGCTGGCGGAAGCGGCCAACGGGTCGATCCTCAACTGGTCGATCGCGCTGGAGGACGGCCGTGTCGCGCTAATCCGCTACACCATCGATCTGCGCCAGTCCGGCGTCGTTCCCGACGTCGCGCCGCTCGATGCGCGGCTCGAAAAGATGGTGCGCGGCTGGGAGCGCGACGTGGAGGCGGCGCTGGCCGAGCGTATCACGCCTTCGCGCGCGGCCCGGCTGGCGATCCGCTGGGCCGGGGCTTTCCCGCCCAACTATCGCAACCTGTCGACCGCGGAGGAAGCGGCGGAGGACGTGCTGCGCGTCTCCGACCTGGCGGACGAGAATGATCGAGCGGTGCACATCTACCCGACGGTGGCGGGCGATGATCACCGGCTGAAGATCTACAAGTCGCATGGCGCGCTGGCGCTGTCCGAAGCGGTGCCGGTGCTGGAGAATTTCGGCTACCGCGTGATCGGCGAACTGCCGACGCGGCTGCGCGATGACAGCGACAGCTTCGTCCACGATTTCATGGTTCAGCCGCAGGGCGATGTCGCCAACATCGACCGCGTCGTCCTGGAAGAGGCGATCACCGCGGTGCTGAAGGGCGTGGCGGAGAATGATGCCTTCAACCGCTTGATGCTGGTGGCTGGCCTTACCCCGTCCGCGGTGCTGCTGTACCGCGCCTGGTTCCGCTATCTGCGTCAGGCGGGGATGACCTACGGCCTGTCGACGGTGGCCGATGCGCTCGGCCGTGCACCGGTGCTGGCCAAGGCGCTGATCGACCGCTTCACGCTGGCGCATGATCCTGCCGCGACCGGGGATGTCGAGGCGATCGATGCGGAAATCGCGGCCGGGCTCGACACGATCGTGGCGATCGACGACGACCGCATCCTGCGCGCGTTCAAGGCGGTGATCGCCGCGACGCTGCGCACCAACGCCTTCGCGCCGGCGGCGGCAGAGGCGCTGGCGTTCAAGCTCGACAGCAGCCGCATCCCCGGGCTGCCGGCACCGCTGCCGTGGCGCGAGGTGTGGGTCTATTCCCCGCGCGTGGAGGGCATCCACCTGCGCTCCGGCCCGGTCGCGCGCGGCGGCCTGCGCTGGTCCGACCGGCGCGACGATTTCCGCACCGAGATCCTCGGCCTGATGAAGGCGCAGCGGGTCAAGAACGCGGTCATCGTGCCGAGCGGCGCGAAGGGCGGCTTCTATCCGAAGCAATTGCCCAGTCCGGCGGTCGATCGCGATGCATGGCTGGCGGAGGGTACCGAGAGCTACCGCATCTTCATCCGCACCTTGTTGTCGATCACCGACAATGTGGTCGCGGGCGAGGTGGTGCATCCGGACGGCGTGCGGGTCCACGACGGCGAGGATCCCTATTTCGTGGTCGCGGCGGACAAGGGCACGGCGACGTTCAGTGACGTTGCCAATGCGATTGCGCTGGAGCGTGGGTTCTGGCTCGGCGACGCCTTCGCCAGCGGTGGCAGCCACGGCTATGACCACAAGGCGATGGGCATCACCGCGCGGGGCGCCTGGGTATCGGTACAGCGCCACTTTGCGGAGCGCGGCGTCGACGTGCAGCGCGAGCCGATCCGCGTGGTTGGCTGCGGCGACATGTCGGGCGACGTGTTCGGCAACGGCATGCTGCTGTCCAAGACGCTCAAGATCGTCGCGGCGTTCGACCACCGTCACATCTTCCTCGATCCCGATCCCGATCCGGCGGCAAGCTGGACCGAACGGGCGCGGCTGTTCGCGCTGCCACGGTCGAGCTGGGAGGATTATGACAAGGGGCTGATCTCGGCTGGCGGCGGCGTCTTCTCGCGCACTGCCAAGACCATCCGCCTGACCCCGGAGGTGAAGGCGGCGCTCGACATCGCGGTGGACGAGATCGAGCCCACGGCGTTGATCTCGGCGATCCTGAAGGCGCCGGTCGACCTCATCTGGTTCGGCGGCATCGGCACCTATGTGAAGGCGGCGTCGGAGAACAATGCGACCGTCGGCGATCCCGCCAATGACCGGCTGCGCGTTGACGCGGAGGACCTTCGCGCGATCGCGGTTGGCGAAGGGGCCAATCTGGGCGTCACCCAGGCCGCGCGTATCGCGTTCGCGGCCAAAGGTGGCCGGATCAATACCGACTTCATCGACAATTCGGCCGGCGTCGATTGTTCGGACAATGAGGTGAACATCAAGATCGCGCTGAATCGCGAGATGGCCGAAGGGCGGCTCGCGTTCGACGATCGCAACACGCTGCTCGAGGCGATGACCGACGATGTCGCCCATCTGGTGCTGGAGGATAACCGGCTCCAGACGCTGGCGCTGTCGATCGCCGAGCGTGGCGGCGTGCGCGCCGTGCCCAGCTACATCCGCGCGATCGAGATCTTCGAGGCGGCGGGCCGGCTGGATCGACGCGTCGAGGGGCTGGCGTCCAACGCCGACCTGTCGCGCCGCGCGGCGGAGGGTGAGGGGCTGACCCGGCCCGAACTGGCGGTGCTGCTGTCGACCGCCAAGCTCGCGCTTCAGGATGCGATCGAGCAGGCGGGCCTTGGTGCCGACGCCTTGCTGGAGCCGGACCTGCGCGCAGCCTTCCCGACGGCGATGCAGGAGAAGTTCGGCAAGGCGATCGACGAGCACCAGCTGCGCGGCGAGATCGTCGCGACGAAGCTCGCCAACCGCATTGTCAATCGCATCGGCCTGCTCAACCCGTTCGAACTGGCGGAAGAGGAAGGCGCGGCACTCGGCGATGTGGCGTCGATGTTCGTCGTGGTCGAGCGGCTGTTCGACCTCGGCGCGCTGTGGCGCGACATCGAGACGACCGCCATGTCGGAGGACGGCCGCCTCGCGCTGTTCGAAGGCGTGGCGCGCGCCGTGCGCGGGCAGGTGGCGGACCTGTTGCGGGTGGTCGATCCCGGCACGATGCCGGGCGAGGTGCTGAAGCGGATTGGCGGCGGCGTCGCCAAGCTGGAAGGGCAGGCGAGCGAGCTGCTGCTGCAGGAGGCACGTGCCGCCAGCGCGCGGATGGCGGAATCGCTGACCGCCACCGGCGCGCCCGCGTCGCTGGTGGCGCGGGTCGTCCGGCTGCATGAAATGGACGGCGCGATCGGCCTCGTCGATCTGAGCGGCAAGAACCACACCGACGAAACCAAGCTCACCCGCGCTTATACGCGGCTGGGCGCAGCGCTGGGCATCGACTGGGCCCAGGCGATGGCGGCGCGGCTGGTGCCGGCCGACCCGTGGGAGCGGCTGCTGGTAGCGGGGCTCGCCCGTGACTTCGAGCAGATGCGGCTGGATTTCCTCGCCCGCGACAATCGCGCCGACATCGATGCGGTGGATGCGTGGCTGACGGAGAACGAGGCGGCCGTGGCCCGCTTCACCGCCGTGGTGAGCCGCGCACGCGGCGCTGCCGCACCGAGCGCCGCGATGCTGGCGCAGGTAGCCAGCCAAGCGCGGGTGTTGCTCGGCCGCTAGACCAGAAAAAGAGCCCCTCCTCGTGGTGAGGAGGGGCTCTTCCTTGTTTGCTCAGCCGCGCCGCGACGGCGCGAGCCGATCAATCGGCGACGCGCACCACCAGCTTGCCGATTGCCGCGCGGCTTTCCATCTTCGCGATTGCATCGCCGCCCCGGTCGAACGGGAAGATCTCGGTCACCTTGGGCGCAATCTTGCCCTCTGCCCACAGATCAAACAGCTGTTTGATGCTGGCGCGGTTCTTCACCGGCTCGCGCGCCGCGTAAGCGCCCCAGAACACGCCGCGGATGTCGCAGCTCTTCAGCAGGGTCAGGTTCAGCGCGATCTTGGGAATGCCGGCGGGGAAGCCGATCACGAGATAGCGGCCTTCCCAGGCGATCGAGCGGAGCGCAGGCTCGGCATAGTCGCCGCCGACCGCGTCATAGACGATGTCGAACCCGTTCTTGCCGGCCTTTTCCTTGAAGGTATCGGCCAGTGCCTTGCTCTCGTCCTTGGAGAAGGGCGCGCGGCCATAGATGATGACGTCATCGGCGCCTGCATCACGCACCGCCTGTGCCTTTTCCTCGCTCGACACCGCGCCGACAACGCGTGCGCCGAACGCCTTGCCAAGTTCGACCGCGGCCAGGCCGACGCCACCCGCTGCGCCCAGGACCAGCAGATTGTCGCCCGCCTTGATGTTACCGCGATCGACCAGCGCGTGGATGGTCGTGCCATAGGTGAGCAGCATCGCCGCCCCTTCCTCGAACGAACGCTCGTCGGGGATGGCGTAGATGTTGTCTGCCTTCATCGCGATCTTCTCGACGAGGCCACCGTTGCCGGTGTTGCCCATCACCCGGTCGCCCGGCTTCCACGCCGTCACGCCTTCGCCGACGCTTTCGACGACGCCCGACACCTCACCGCCCGGCGCGAAGGGGCGCGGCGGCTTGAACTGATATTTGTCCTGGATGATCAGCACGTCGGGATAATTGATCGCGCATGCCTTCACGGCGACGATCACTTCACCGGGTTTGGCAACGGGATCGGGAAGCTCCCCAATCTCCAGCGTTTCAGGTCCGCCCGGCGCCCTCGACAGCAATGCTCGCATTCGTCTCTCCCGCAATCCACGGACGATGCTCATCAAGCATCGTCTCGTATTTCGAAATCGCGGTATCCCTTGCCAGCGTCAGACCGACCTCGTCCAGCCCCTCCATCAGGCACTGGCGACGGAACGGGTCCAGTTCAAAGGTGAAGCGATCCTGGAAGGGTGTGGTGACGGTCATCGTTTCCAGGTCGATGGTGATCTCATCGGTCTTCGCGACTTCGATCAGGCGGTCCACCGCTTCCTGCGGCAGAACAACGGGTACGATCCCGTTCTTGAACGCGTTGCCGGAGAAGATGTCGGAGAAGCTCGGCGCGATCACCGCCTTGATGCCCATGTCGCCCAGCGCCCAAGCGGCATGTTCTCGGCTGGATCCGCAGCCGAAATTATCGCCAGCGATCAGGATCGGGCTGCCGGCATAGGCGGGATCGTCGAAGATGTTGCCGGGCTGCGCGCGCACCGTCTCGAACGCGCCGCGGCCAAGGCCGGCGCGCGTAATGGTCTTCAGCCAGTGGGCGGGAATGATCACATCGGTGTCGATGTTCTTCGCGCCCCACGGATAGGCCTTGCCCGAAACGGTACGAACGGCCTCCATCAGCGTTGCTGGACCGTGGCCAGCGTGCTGGGGGTGGCGATCGCGCTATAGGCCGCGACGCCGCTGAGCAGTGAGCCTGCGATCAGCAGGACGAATACTTTCTTCATGTGGCCAAGCCCCTGTTTAAGCCATCAACTCGCGAACGTCGACGAGGTGCCCCGTGACAGCCGCGGCGGCGGCCATCGCGGGCGATAGCAGATGCGTACGCGCACCAGGACCCTGACGGCCAACGAAATTTCGGTTGGAGGTGGAGGCGCAGCGCTCGCCCGGCGGCACCTTGTCCGGGTTCATCGCGAGGCACATGGAGCAACCCGGCTCCCGCCATTCGAAGCCGGCGGCGGTGAAGATGCGATCGAGCCCCTCCGCCTCTGCCTGGCGCTTCACCAGGCCAGAGCCGGGGACCACCATGGCGCGCACGCCATCCGCAACGCGCCGGCCATCCGCGACGGCGGCGGCGGCGCGCAGGTCCTCGATCCGGCTGTTAGTGCACGATCCGATGAAGACATGCTGGACGGGGACGTCCTGAAGCCGGGTGCCGGGCGTCAGGCCCATATAATCGAGCGATTTCCTGGCTGCCTCGCGCTTCGACGCATCGGCAAAGCTGTCGGGTTCCGGCACGGTGCCGGTGATCGACACCACGTCCTCCGGGCTGGTGCCCCAGGTGAGCGCCGGCGCGATTTCGGACGCATCGATCACCACGGTGCGGTCGTAGCGCGCGCCCGGATCCGTCGCCAGGGTTCGCCACCAGGCGACGGCCTTGTCCCAATCCGCGCCCTTGGGCGCCATCGGCCGCCCCTTGATATAGGCGAAGGTGGTTTCGTCGGGGGCAATCATGCCGGCGCGCGCGCCTGCCTCGATCGACATGTTCGCGACGGTCAACCGTCCCTCGACTGACATCTCGCGGATGACGTTGCCGGTATATTCGATGACATAGCCGGTGCCGCCCGCCGCGCCGATGCGGCCGATGATCGCCAGGATAACGTCCTTGGGGGTCACGCCGAAGCCCAGCGTCCCCTCCACCCGCACTTCCATCGTCTTCGACGGGCTGAGCAGCAGCGTCTGCGTGGCGAGCACATGCTCGACCTCGCTGGTGCCGATACCGAAGGCGAGCGCGCCGAGCGCCCCGTGCGCCGAGGTGTGGCTGTCGCCGCATACGACGGTGGTGCCGGGGAGGGTGAACCCCTGTTCGGGGCCGACGACATGGACGATGCCCTGTTCAGCAGCGAGTGCATCGATGTACGGCACGCCGAAGTCAGCGACATTCTGCCGCAGCGCGGACAATTGCGTCGCGCTGTCGGCGTCGGCGATCGGCAGTTCGCGCCCCTCAATGTCGACCCGCGCCGTCGTGGGCAGGTTGTGATCGGGAACGGCGAGCGTCAGGTCAGGACGACGCACCCGGCGGCCGGCGACGCGCAGCCCCTCGAACGCCTGCGGGCTGGTAACCTCATGAACGAGGTGGCGATCGATGTAGATCAGGCACGTGCCGTCGTCACGTCGTTCGACGACATGCGCGGCCCAGACCTTTTCGTAGAGGGTAAGCGGACGACTGGCCATGACGCGCGCGCTTTAGCCGCAGATGCGCAACAAATGGAAGAGCGTTAGGCGTTGCGCTGCACAAAGATTGCGCCGAGCTGTTCGCCTTCCGCCCTTCTGTCGGTGATCAGAGCGCGACGTCGTAGGTGGCCGTCGTCTTTCCGGCGATCTCCTCTACGGTCACACCGGGCGCCAGTTCGACCAGCCGGAAGCGGCTCTGGTGATCGGGGCGCTGGAAAACGGCGAGGTCGGTGACGATCATGTCGACCACATTCCTGCCCGTCAGCGGCAGCGTGCATGCCGGGATGAACTTCGGACTGCCGTCCTTCGCGACATGCTCCATCACGACGATGATCTTCTTCACGCCAGCGACGAGATCCATCGCGCCGCCCATGCCCTTGATCATCTTGCCGGGGATCATCCAGTTGGCGATGTCGCCGTTTTCCGCGACTTCCATCGCGCCGAGCACGGTCAGGTCGATATGCCCGCCGCGGATCATCGCGAAGCTCTGGTCGGAGCCGAAATAGACGCTGCTTGGCAGTGCGCTGATCGTCTGCTTGCCGGCGTTGATGAGGTCCGGATCCTCTTCGCCTTCATAGGGGAACGGCCCGATGCCGAGCATGCCGTTCTCGCTCTGCAGCGTCACCGTCATGCCGTCCGGGATGTTGTTCGCGACCAGCGTCGGGATGCCGATGCCCAGGTTCACATAATAGCCGTCGCGCAATTCCTGGGCGGCGCGCGCTGCCATCTGGTTGCGATCCCACGCCATCACTTCGCTCCTTGCATGTCGGTCCAGCGCTTGTCCGCCGGGAAGGTATCGTCCCAGCCGCTGCCGAGGCCGGTGCCGTAAACGGGATTGGGGAGGATGAACCAGCTTCTGCCCCAGCGCGCCGCATAAGGGGGCGACGAGGCGGCCACGCGCCGTGCTGCCGGTGTTCCCTCCAGCGCATCGCTGAAATCCCCGATCTGGTCACCGCCCAGCGCCAGCACGCACCAGCGCGCGGCGATCGCGCGACGGCGGCCGTCCTTTGCGGACTTGCCGTCTGCGTCGCCCTTCAGGAACAATGTTTCGCCATGCACGAAGCTGCCGAGACCGGCGCGCGCCAGAGCGTCAGCGGTCTCCTTTGCGGCGGCGACATTGCGGTTGGTGTTGATGATCGGCGTCACGCCCATCGTGCGCAGCGCGGCGAAGGCGGCGGTGGCGCCCGGCACTGCGGCCACCTTGTCCGCGCCGCCCGATTCCCATCGCGCCCAGCGACCGGCGTCGAACGCCGCGCCGCTCACTGCGTCGTTATATTCGTAGCCGAGATTGAGGATCGCGGTCTCATCCATGTCGAACACGGCGGCAAAGGGCTTGTCGCCGCACGACGCGGCAACCGGCGCACCGTCGCCGGGCAGTACGATCGCCGATTCTGATGGACGTGGCTCGGCGACGCGCAGCCGGACATTGTCCACCAGCGCATTATAGGCCTGTTCGCTCAACGCTGCCGCCTCAGCCGAACCGTAGAGAAATTGCATGGCGCCGGGCACGACCGCCGGTCGGGCGCTGCGCGACGGCGCCGGCATGGTCGCGCAGCCCGCCAACGATGCGGCGGCGGCAAGCGCCAGAACCTTCCTCACGCGGCAGTGCCGGTGGGGCGAGGACGCGTCATGCGGAATTCGATCTTCTTGTCGTAGGGCGCGCCGACGACCAGCCGGTTGACGTAGATGCCGGGGAGGTGGATCGCGTCGGGATCAAGGCTGCCGACGGAAACGATTTCCTCCACCTCGGCGACGCAGATGCGGCCGGCGGTCGCCATCGGCTGGTTGAAGTTGCGCGCCGTCTTGCGGAAGATGAGGTTGCCGCTCTCGTCCGCCTTCCAGCCCTTGATGATGCTGAGGTCAGCGCGGATGCCCCGTTCGAGGATATATTCCTCGCCGTCGAACACCTTCACTTCCTTGCCCTCGGCGACCAGCGTGCCGACGCCGGTCTTGGTGTAGAAGCCCGGGATGCCCGCACCGCCAGCGCGGCACCGCTCGGCCAGCGTCCCCTGCGGGCAGAATTCCACCTCCAGCTCGCCCGACAGATACTGGCGCTCGAACTCCTTGTTCTCGCCGACATAGCTGGAGATCATCTTCTTGATCTGGCGTGTGCGCAGCAGCTTGCCGAGGCCCTCGCCATCGATGCCGGCGTTGTTGCTGGCGACGGTGAGGTCCCTCACGCCGGACGCCTGCACCGCGTCGATCAGGCGTTCGGGAATGCCGCACAGGCCAAAGCCGCCGGCGCAGATCAACATCCCGTCATGCAGCAGACCATCGAGCGCCGCCGCGGCATCGGGATAGAGCTTGTTCATGAAACGCCGCCTCTTTTCGCTGGTTTGCGCCGGTTAGCGGCTGGGCGAAAGGGGTTCAAGGCGGCGGGCTCGGCGGGAATGCGGGGGCGAGCGGCGGCAAGAGCCAACCTCCCGGCGAGGCGCTCCGCCGGGCCATTGGCGTAGTGCCGCCCCTCGATCAGAAAACCGCGCGATCGACCCCAAGCGCGTCGGCAAGATCGGCCAGCGCCTGCGTCTCGTCGCTTACCTTGATCGCGTGAATGCCGAGCTGCGCAGCCGGCTTGCAGTTGATGCCGAGGTCATCGAGGTACACGCACTTGTCGGCTGGCTTGCCCAGCGTTTCGAGCATCATTTCATAGATACGCGGATCGGGCTTGCGGATGCCCACCTTGCTCGATTCGATCACATGATCGAACCGCGCCATGATCTCGGCGACCTTGGCTGCCTTTTCGGCGCTGCGCGACATGCCGGCACCTTCGCCAGCGGGCACATTGTTAGTGATGCAGCCAAGGCGATAGCCGTTGCGCTTCAGCCAATCGAGCGCGTGGACCATGCGGGGACGGATGTCGCCGGAGAGCAGGAGCAGGACATCCTCGCCGCGCAGTTCATGGCCCAGGGCGCGCGCTTCTTCGGCGAACTGCGCGTCGAAACCGGCAGCATCGATTTCCGCCCGCTCGAACAAGGCCCAGGCGTTTTCGTCCGGGTTGGTGGCGTTGATCTGCCGGATCAGATCCTCCGGCAGACCACGTTCGCGCTCCAGCCGGTTGAAGGCCTCGAAAGGCGAAGAGGTGATTACCCCGCCGAAGTCAAAGATCACGGTGTCGCGCATGAAGTGGTCCTTAAAGGTGGTTGAGATGTCCGAGGGGGCTGGCCGATCGCAAACGCCGCGTGCGGCGCTTATTTCCCGCGCGGCTGCGCGGCGAGGCGCGAGATGAGGACCGCGCTGCGCAGCGCCTGGCGCGGCAGGCTGGTGAGATCGACCCACTCGCCCACCGCATGCGCGCCGCCACCGGCCACGCCCATCCCGCCCAGCGTTACCGCGTCCGCGGCGACGAAGCTGGAATCCGCCGCGCCGCGCTTGGCGGGGTCCATTTCCAGCATCTCGGGCAGGCCGAGGTCGCGATTGACCGCGTTCAGCTCGTTCATCAGCGCGCGGTTGGCCGCGGTCGGCGGCATCGAGGGATAGCCTTCGAAGAAGCGGATCGACGCCTGGGTGCCGGGCAGGTGGCGGGCAACGATTGCCGTCATCGCCGCCTTTGCCTTGGCATCCTGTTCCGGCGTCAGGCTGCGCAGATCGCCGCGCACGACCGCCCGGGCGGGGATCACGTTGGTCTTGCCCTCCGCGGTGCCCTTCACGCCGGCATCGTCGAGCGCGGCGGGCGTGCCGCCGACGACGACGCTGGCATTGTAGGTGAGGTTCGGTTCCGCAAGCGTGCGGCGAAATTCGTCGAGGATGCGCGCCATCTCGTACACCGCGCCATAGCCCATCGACGCATTGAAGATGCCGCTGGAATGGCCCGTCTTGCCGGCCGTGACGAGTTCCCAGTTGGTCGAGCTTCGCCGCGCGGTGGTGGCATATTCCTGGTCGCCATCGCGGGCGACATTCTCATATTCCAGTGCGATGTCGGCCCATTTGCCCGCGTCGACGAGATCGCGGCGGGCGACGTCCAGCGGCGCGCCGGTCTTTTCCTCGTCGCCGGTCAGGACGATCTTGATATCGGCATTGCGCAGGGTTCCGGCGGCCTGCATCGCACGCAAGGCGGCGACGATCACGACCAGCCCGCCCTTGTCATCGCCAACGCCGGGGCCGGTCACGCGGTCGCCCTCCCGCTTCCAGCCGGTGAAGGGACTGTCGGGTTCGAACACGGTGTCGAGGTGGCCGATCAGCAGGATGCGCTTGCCACGGCCGTTACCCTTGTGGGTCGCGACGATGTGGCCTGCGCGGCCCGTCGCCGTCATGTCGACCCAGTCAACGGTGAAGCCAAGTGGCGCCAGTTCGGCGCGCATCATCTCGCCGACGGCCTTCACCCCGGCAAGGTTGAGGCTGCCCGAATTCTGCAGCACCAGCTTTTCCAGCAAGGCCTCGTGGCGCGGCGCTTCGCTCGCGACCACCTCCCCCATCCGCTTTTCCGGCGCGCTGGTGGCGGCGGTGGTGAGCAGGGCGAGGGCGGCAAGGGCGGTGCGCAGGATCATGCACGGCGGGCTAACAAAGCAGCCGGTCCGTGAACAGGGTGGGTGTATCAAATCGTTGCGTTACGGGGCGCAGATTGAACCCCCGGCGACGCTGCGCCATGGGAGGATTGCTGCACGGGTCGGTGCGGCAGTGGCGATCGGGCACCAAGCCGGACGCACCGCAGGAGACCGAACATGAATGTTGCCATCCTTGCCGGGCTGTTGCTCGGCGCGCCTCAGCCGGAGGCGCACCGTGTCGAGATTGATCATCAGGGCCAGCGGGTCGACGTGACGTACCAGAGCGCGACTGACGTCACCCATAAGCAGGTCGGCGCAGTGGGCGCCGCCGGCCGCGCCAGCACGCTGCGTTGCGTCTGGCGTGCCAACGTCAGCGTCGCACGCGAGGCGCGTAGCACGGCGGGCCATGTTCTCGCCCGCACGATCGCTGGCGATGCGCCGGTGGAGGGCAGCCGCGCGGGCTGGTGCTCGGCGCAGCGCGGCGCGATCGCGCAGGACATTGCGGCCCGCAGCGCAGATACGCGCGCGCATCTTCTCGCGGTGGCTGAGCGGGACCGTGAGGTTCTGGCGCTAGAGCTTGATACCGCCCATGCCGCGGGGCGCAGCTAAGTGCGCGCAGTCGGGATGATGGCGGCCGCCGGCCTATGTGCCCTGGCCTCGCCCGCGATCGCGCAGGTTGCGGTTGGCGGCAGTGTCGAGATCGCGACGGATGAGCGTCGTCGTGGCATCAGCTGGAGCGACGGAAAGGTGGCGCCCGCGGCGAGCGTGCGGGCCAGTGTGCCGTTCGGGCTGGACCTGGGCGTGCGGGCCACCGGCACGCGGGGCGACCCACGACATGGCGGCGCTGACGCCGTGTTCGACGTGACGGGCGGCTTCACGCGTGACATTGGCGGCGGGCTGCGGCTGGACGGTTTCGTCGCCGGGCACCTGTTTGCCGGGGCGAGGGGCGGCATGGACTATGTCGAGGGCGGCCTTGGCGCGAGCTATGCGCTGGGCCCGGCAGAGCTTGGCGTGGACGCGCGCTACGCACCCAGCCAGTCCGCGATCGGCGGCGACAATCTATGGATCGGCGCACGCGCGCGCGTGGGGGTGCCGGCGACGCCATTTACCGTGAACGCCTCCGTCGGGCATTCGTCCGGCAGCGTGGATGACTGGCAGCGCGCGGCGCGGCTTCGCCCCGGCGGGAATTACACCGATTGGTCGCTGGGCGTGGATCACATCACCGGGCCATTCAGCATCGGCGTGCTGTACACCGGCACCGACATCGATGATCGCGTGCTCGCCTCCCCCTTCGCCAATCCGCGGCACACCGGTGACAAGGTGACGGCACGGCTGGCGATCAGCTTCTGACAACGGGTGCCGGGAATTCAGCCCGCTGAAGCGGGGCTGCACCCCGGCGCAAAATTTCCTGACGAGGTCTCTTTTCTTCCCCCGCTGAAACGGCAACAAAGCTGCAAAACACCGTGGGAGAAGATGTATGAAGTCGCCAATCTGCGCGATGCTGGGAATCGATTTCCCGCTGCTCGCCTTCAGCCACTGCCGCAACGTGGTCGCCGCGGTCAGCCGCGCTGGCGGGTTTGGCGTGCTGGGCGCGACCGGGCACACGCTGGAAAGCCTGGAGACCGAGCTGGCGTGGATCGACGCGCATGTCGACGGCAAGCCTTATGGCCTCGACGTGCTGATCCCCGAAAATCTGGCGACCGGCGGTGCGAAGGGGCTGACCCGCGCGTCGATCATGGACAAGGTGCCGCCGCAGCACCGCGCCTTCGTCGGCGAACTGGCGGAAAAGCATCACTTCTCGCTGCCGCCCGAGCGCCCTGACAGCGACGCACCGGCGCCGTTCGATCCCAATCTGGCGCTGGCGATGCTCGACGTGGCGTTCCGCCACCCGATCAAGCTGATCGCCAACGCGCTGGGCGTGCCGCCGCAGGCGATGATCGACATGGGGCGCGAGCGCGGCGTGCCGGTCGCGGCGCTGGTCGGGGCGAAGGAACATGCCCTGCGGCAGGTGGACGCAGGCGTCGACATTCTGGTGGTGCAGGGCGGCGAGGCCGGCGGCCATTGCGGCGAGGTTTCTACCATGGTGCTGGTGCCCGAGGTGATCCGCGCGCTGGAGGCGCAAGGGAAGCGCGTGCCGATCCTTGCCGCGGGTGGGATCATGACCGGCAGCCAGATGGCGGGGGCAATGGCGATGGGGGCCGACGGCGTGTGGACCGGATCGGTCTGGCTCGCGACGCCGGAGAGCGAATGTTCGGACGTGTTCCGCGAGAAGATGGTCGAGGCGACGTCACGCGACACGGTGCGGTCGAAGAGCCGCACCGGCAAGCCTTCCCGCCAGCTGCGCTCGGCGTGGACCGATGCGTGGGAAGGGCCGAACTCGCCCGGACCGCTGCCGATGCCGTACCAGAGCCTGATCAGCGAACCTGCGATCCGCGCGTGCGATATCGCGGCGCAGAAAGGGGACCCGGCCGCGCGCGACATGGTGACATACTTCGTGGGGCAGGGCGTCGGCCTTGTCGATCAGGTCCGGCCAGCGGGGCAAGTGGTGCAGGATTTCAAGCTGGAGTTCGCCGAGGCGATGGAGCGGATGATGGGACTGGTCGAAAGCTGAAACGATTGGTCGCATTCGGCCGCATCCTCGGCTGACCGTCAATCTTTGAGTAAGGTTCGCGTCGCCATGCCGGCCAGGCAACGCTGAGACTGGCGTGTGCACGGAGGATCTGGTTCGTATGCGCTTGTACCGGGCAAGCTCATTCATTTTCCCGCGAAGCTTGCAGCTGCGGATCTTTGCCGTCTGCTTCGTTGCGACTCATCTTCCGCTGCTCGGCTTCATCATCTGGGCGGCGGCGACGCATCGGCTGGATCCGACGGGGGTGTTGGTGGTCGTCGGCGCGACGGTGCTGGGTCTGGCGCTGGCGCTGGCGGGTATCTTCGCGCTGCTCGCACCGATCCATCTTGCGGCCAAGGCGCTGAACGAGGCGGAGGAGGGCCAGGTGCCGAGCGTGCCGTTGGTATCGGGCAATGATCTGGTCGCGCGCCTGCTCGCCGGGATCAACCGCGCGGCGCAATCGACCGCCGAACGGATGCGGTCGCTTCAGCGCGACGCTGTGCAGGATCCGCTGACCAGCGTGCTCAATCGCCGCGGCCTGCTGGCGCAGCTCGACGCCATGCCCGAACATCATACCGCCGGCGCCCTGGCTTTGGTCGACCTCGACCATTTCAAGCTGGTCAACGACCTGCTTGGCCATGAGACGGGCGACCGGGTGCTGCACGATTTCGCGCACAGGCTGGTTGCCGCCGTGCGCCGCACGGACATGGTGGCGCGCTGGGGTGGCGAGGAATTCCTGATCTATTTCCCCGGTGCGACCGAGGCGGTGGCCCAGGCAGTGCTGATGCGGATCGCGGAGCGGCTGCGCGCCGATCCGCTGGCGCATGTCGGGGACCGGCCGCTCAGCTTCTCCGCCGGCACCACCGCTGCATCGCGCGGGACCTTCGACGAGGCGACGCGACGGGCAGACGCAGCGCTGTACGAGGCAAAACATCGCGGGCGCGCCCGCATTCTGAGCAGTGCGGAGCTGCGCATCTGACCAGCGCAGCGGCAGTCAGATGCCGTCGGGAAAGACCGTGTGGCCGGCCGCTTCCAGCGCGGCGGTCAGATCGGTGATACAGGCGTCGACGGCGGCAGGATCCGACGAGCGCACGACGAAGTTCGCGCCGGTGCGCCCCTCGCGAAAGAACGGGTAGCTGCCGATCGCGACGCCGGCATGGGTGCGTTCCGCGTGGCTGAGTAGCTCCGCGATCTCGCTTTCCGCCACCCAGCAGCCGATCTGCCGGCTGACGACGGGGCGGCCGCCCTCCAGCGTGCCGGTGAGCGAATCAAGCATTCCGGCCGTGATGTTGGGCACGCCCGCCATGATGAAGATGTTGCCGATGTGGATGCCCGGTGCACCCGACATGCGGTTTTCGATCAGGCTCGCACCCTCGGGCACGCGCGCCATGCGAAGCCGCGCATCGGTGATCCCGTCGCGCGATCCATAATAACGTTCCAGCACCGCCACCGCCTTGGGGTGATGAACGACGCCGACGCCAAGCGCCGTGGCGATCGCGTCCACCGTGATGTCGTCATGCGTCGGCCCGATGCCGCCGGTGGTGAACAGGTAATCGTTGCGCGCGCGCAGGATGTTGACCGCCTCGACGATCGCCTCCTGCCGGTCGGGCACCACGCGCACCTCAACCAGGCGGATGCCCTGGACGTTCAGCCATTGCGCGATCTGCGCGACGTTCTTGTCCTGCGTGCGTCCGGAGAGAATCTCGTCCCCGATCACCACGAGAGCGGCGGTCCAGATGCGTTCGCTGTTCATGCGGCACTGGCATAGCCTCGCAAAAGTGCGCCCGTCACGCTATATCCGCGGGCATGACCGAATATGTGACCGTGACCAGCGACGCGCCGCTGGGACGCAATGGAGCGATCAAGCTTCATGGACCAGAGGCCTTCGCCGGAATGCACGCCGCAGGGCGGTTGGCGGCCGAAACGCTCGACATGATCGTGCCGCACATGGTGCCTGGCGTGACCACGGCCGAGATCGATCGGCTGGTGTACGATTTCATCACCAGCCGTGGCGCGGTGCCGGCGACGCTGGGCTATCGCGGATACACGCACAGTTGCTGCATCTCGATCAACCATGTGGTCTGCCATGGCATCCCCAGCGAGAAGACGCTAAAGTCGGGCGATATCGTCAACGTCGACGTGACCCCGATCGTCGATGGCTGGCACGGCGATTCGTCGCGGATGTACCTGATTGGTGACGTGCCGCTGAAGGCGCGGCGCCTGGTCGACGTGACCTATGAATGCCTGATGCTCGGCATCGAGCAGGCGAAGCCGGGCAACACGATGGGCGATGTGGCGCATGTCATTCAGCGCCATGCAGAGTCGCACCGCTATGGCGTGGTGCGCGATTTCTGCGGCCATGGCCTGGGACGCCTGTTCCACGACGCGCCGGAAGTGGTTCATGTCGGGCGGCCGGGAACGGGGCCGGAGCTGAAGCCGGGGATGATCTTCACCATCGAGCCGATGATCAACATCGGGCGGCCCGATGTGAAGCTGCTCGACGATGGCTGGACGGCGGTGACGCGCGACCGGTCGCTGTCGGCGCAGTTCGAGCATTCGATCGGCATCACCGAGGACGGATGCGAAATCTTCACGCTCTCGCCCGCCGGTCTGCACAAGCCGCCGTATCTTTGACCGGACCGTCGCCGCGCCGTTCAGGGCGGCGCGCTGACTAAGATCACCTGTCCATTGTGACAGGTGATCGCCACTTCCCTTCCGAACCAACCTGCGTCAGTCTCCCGCGCCAAAGCCTCAGCAAGGGGCGGGGGAGAGGAACATGCGGCTTGGATATGCGCTGGTCGCGGCGCTCGCGCTGACGGCGTGCAAGGCGGCGACAACCACCGAAAATGCAGCCGATCGCAGCGCCGCCACCGGCGTTGGCAAGGTCGATGGCGCGCTTCTGACCACCGGCGGCGACGGCCGCGATTGGGCGATGGCCGGCTTCAACTATCAGGAACAGCGTTTCTCCCCGCTGACCCAGATCAACGCCGGCAATGTCGATCAGCTGGGCCTCGTCTGGTATGCGGACATGCCCGATGCGCGCGGCCAGGAGGCGACCCCCGTCGTCATCGACGGCAAGCTCTTCGTCACGGGTCCCTGGTCCAAGGTGTTCGCTTATGATGCGGGAACCGGGCAGAAATTGTGGGAGTTCGATCCCGGCGTCGACAAGGCGAAGGGTGTCGAGGCCTGTTGTGACGTGGTCAACCGCGGCGTCGCGGCATGGAAGGGGCGGCTGTATGTCGGCACGATCGACGGTCGTCTGATCGCGCTCGACGCCGCCACCGGCAAGCAGGACTGGTCGGTCCAGACGACCGACAATTCAAAGCCTTACACCATCACCGGCGCGCCGCGCGTGGTGAAGGGCATGGTCGTCATCGGCAATGGCGGCGCGGAGTTCGGCGTGCGCGGCTATGTCACCGCTTATGATGCCGGCACCGGCGCGAAGAAGTGGCGCTTCTACACCGTCCCCAACCCGACCGGTGCGCCGGACGGCGAGGCAAGCGACGCGGCGATGGCGAAGGTCGCGCCGACCTGGTCGGAGAACGGCCAGTGGAAGCAGTCCGGCGGCGGCGGCACGGTGTGGGATTCGATCGTCTATGACGCGGAGCTAGACCAGCTGTACCTCGGCGTCGGCAACGGTTCGCCCTGGAACCATGGTCTGCGGAGCGAGGGCAAGGGCGACAACCTGTTCCTTTCCTCGATTGTCGCGCTGAAGCCCGATACCGGCGAATATGTCTGGCATTATCAGGAGACGCCGGGCGAGACGTGGGACTTCACCGCCACCCAGCCGATCAACCTCGCCACGCTCAACATTGGCGGCAAGCAGCGCCGCGTGTTGATGCAGGCGCCCAAGAACGGCTTTTTCTACGTGGTCGATCGCACGAACGGGAAGCTGATCAACGCCGGCCAGTTCATCCCCGGCGTCAACTGGGCGAGCGGCTATGATCTGAAGACGGGGCGCCCGATCGAGAACCCGGAAGCGCGCTATTACAAGACGGGCAAGCCGTTCGTTGCGGTGCCGAGCGCCATCGCCGCGCACAATTGGCAGCCGATGAGCTTCAACCCGCAGGCAGGCCTTGCCTATATTCCGGCACAGATCGTCGGCTCGGCCTATCTCAACCCGTCGTCGGATCTGGATCAGGCGAAGCCGCTTGGCTTCAACGTCGGCCAGGATCTCGGCAATGCCATGTATCCGCGCGATCCCGCGGCGGTGAAGCAGGCGATTGCGGGCGCCACCGGGCGGCTCGTCGCCTGGGATCCGGTCGCCAACAAGGCGCGCTGGACGGTGAATTATCCGACGCCGTGGAACGGCGGCACGATGACCACCGCGGGCAATCTCGTGTTCCAGGGGACGGCGCTGGGCGAGTTCCGGGCCTATGCCGCGGATACCGGCAAGCAGCTCTTCACCTATCCGGTCGGCACCGGGATCATGGCCGGCGCCGCGACCTTCATGATCGGCAACGACCAATATGTCGCGGTGCTCGCCGGGCGTGGCGGCGCGCTGCCGCTGTCGATCGGCTATGCCATCGGCAAGGCCCGCGACGTGCCCAACGTGCCGCGCCTGTTGGTGTTCAAGCTCGGCGGCACGGCCAAGCTACCCGGTACCACGCCGCAGGATTCGACCCCGGTGAACCTGCCCGAGAACAAGGCGACGCCGCAGCAGGTGGCGCAGGGCCAGGCGCTGTTCGGCCGCTATTGCCAGGTCTGCCACGGCGCGAGCGCTGGCGGCGGCGGCGTGCTGCCGAACCTGCAGCGCTCCGCGACGCTGAGCGACCCCGACACGTGGAAGGCGATCCTGATCGACGGGATGCTGAAGGTCCGCGGCATGGTCAGCTTCGCCAAGGTGCTGACGCCCGAACAGGCGCAGCTGATCCGCCTCTATGTCATCGACGAGGCGCATTGGGCGCAGAAGAACCTCGCCGGTGCCACCAAGGTGGTAACGCCCCGGCCGGGCGCCGCCGCCTCTCCCGTACCGACGGGGGTTCGGTGACGGCGACCTGGTGATCGGCGCATGCATGGGTGGGCGCTGCCCTAGAAAGTGGCATCGCCCGCCGGCTGCCTGATTTTTGGGCGGCGCTTTCTCAAGGGAAGAAGGCGAGTCGCCACCTTGCCCTTCGCGGCCCCGGCTGGCACGTTCGATGCAAGCACCAGACACCGGGGCGAGGGTTCTAACCAGGGGTGGGCGTTTCCGCGTGAAGAAGATCGAAGCGATCATCAAACCGTTCAAGCTCGATGAGGTGAAGGAGGCGCTCCATGAGGTGGGCGTGTCCGGAATCACGGTGACCGAGGCGAAGGGGTTCGGGCGGCAGAAGGGCCATACCGAATTATATCGCGGTGCCGAATATGTCGTCGACTTCCTGCCCAAGGTGAAGCTCGAGGTGGTCGTCGAGGACGGCCTGGTCGAACGCGTGGTCGAGGCGATTGCCCAGGCCGCGCAGACCGGGCGGATCGGCGACGGCAAGATCTTCGTCATCCCGGTCGAAACGGCAATGCGCATCCGCACGGGTGAGCGAAACGACGACGCGATCTGAACCCTTAACAAACGGCCCGGCATAGAATCGGGCCGCCCCGGCAACGAGAAAGTCCTGGCCGCGCCAGGAACCCGCAGAGGAAGATCAGAGCAATGGCAACGACCGCCGCAGACGTCATCAAGCGTATCAAGGACGAAGAGATCGAGTGGATCGATCTCCGCTTCACCGATCCCAAGGGCAAGTGGCAGCACCTGACCATGGTCGCCAGCGTGATGGGCGAGGATGAGTGGACCGACGGCCTGATGTTCGACGGCTCGTCGATCGAAGGCTGGAAGGCGATCAACGAGAGCGACATGATCCTGAAGCCGGATCTGGACGCGATCTATAACGATCCCTTCTCCGCGACGCCAATGCTGATCGTGTTCTGCGACATCCTCGAGCCGTCGACCGGCGAGGGCTATACCCGTGATCCGCGCACCACGGCGAAGCGCGCCGAGGCTTATGTCGCCTCGACCGGCGTTGGCGACACCGTCTATGTCGGCCCCGAAGCCGAATTCTTCATGTTCGACAACGTGCAGTTCGACACGAATTACGCCGAATCCTACTTCAAGATCGACGATATCGAGCTGCCGACCAACACCGGCCGCGAGTACGAGGGTGGCAACCTTGCGCATCGCCCGCGTGCCAAGGGCGGCTATTTCCCGGTCGCGCCGGTCGACAGCGCCGTCGATATCCGCGGCGAGATGGTGTCGACCATGCTCGAAATGGGCCTGCCGTGCGACAAGCATCACCATGAGGTGGCGGCCGCGCAGCATGAGCTGGGCCTCACCTTCGGCACGCTGACCACGACCGCCGACCGGATGCAGATCTACAAGTACGTCGTGCATCAGGTGGCGCATGCCTATGGCAAGTCGGCGACCTTCATGCCCAAGCCGATCAAGGAAGATAACGGTTCGGGCATGCACACGCACTTCTCGATTTGGGAGAAGGGCAACCCGCTGTTCGCCGGCAACGGCTATGCCGGGCTGAGCGACACCTGCCTGTATTTCATTGGCGGCATCATCAAGCACGCCAAGGCGATCAACGCCTTCACCAACCCGACCACTAACAGCTACAAGCGGCTGGTGCCGGGTTATGAGGCGCCGGTGCTGCTGGCCTATTCGAGCCGCAACCGGTCGGCCTCCTGCCGTATTCCGTACGGCACGGGCGCCAAGTCGAAGCGTGTCGAGGTGCGCTTCCCGGATGCGATGGCGAACCCGTACCTCGCTTATGCCGCGCTGCTGATGGCTGGTCTGGATGGCATCCAGAACAAGATCCATCCGGGCGATGCGATGGACAAGAACCTCTATGACCTGCCGCCGGCAGAGCTGGCCGAGGTTCCGACCGTCGCCGCGTCGCTGCGCGAGGCGCTCGACAGCCTGCTGGCCGATCACGACTTCCTGCTGAAGGGCGACGTGTTCACCAAGGATCAGATCGAGGCTTATGTCGAGCTGAAGTGGAGCGAAGTCGCACGCTGGGAAATGACGCCGAGCCCGGTCGAATACGACATGTATTACAGCGCCTAAGCGCCTAAGATCTGACGAAGAAAGGGGGTGTCCGCCGGTGCGGGCGCCCCTTTTTTCATGCGCATTGTCCGGGCATTCAGCCGCGGAACAGACCGCCGAGGACGCCGCGCAGGATCGAGCCAGCAAGGTTGCCGGAGGATGATTTCCGGCGGCCGCCGCCGAAGACCTGGCGGCCGAGTTCGTTAGCCACCTGACGCCCGATCGAGGAGCCGGCGGCGCGGGTGGCGGAGTCCATCGCGCGGCCCCAGGGAGATGAGGCGGCCGCCCGTTCTTCCGCGATACGGGCCCGTTCGGCGGCCTTCGCCGCGCGGGCGGCGGCCTGTGCCTGGCTCGCTTCGGCCCGTTTCATGTCATTTTCGGCCTTGGTCTGCGCAGCCGCGGCCAGTGCCTCCGCGCTCTTCGCCGCGAGCAGTTCCTCGGCCGATTCACGGTCGATCGGCGTGTCGTAGCGATTGCCGATCGCATCGGTGGTGATGATCATCCGCCGCTCATCGGCGGTCAACGGCCCGACGCGGCTTTGTGGTGCGCGGATCAGCGTGCGGGTGACCGGTGAGGGGGCGCCATCGGGCTGGAGCAGCGAGACGAGCGCCTCGCCGATCTGCAACTGCGTGATCGCGGCGGCGACGTCGACGCCGGGGTTGGCGCGGAACGTCTCGGCGGCGCTGCGCACCGCCTTCTGATCGCGCGGGGTGAAGGCGTTCAGCTTGTGCTGGATGCGGTTGTTGAGCTGTCCCGCGATGCTGTCGGGAATGTCGATCGGGTTCTGGGTGATGAAATAGACGCCGACGCCCTTGGAGCGGATCAGGCGGACGACCTGCTCGATCTTGTCGACCAGCGAGGCAGGCGCATCATCGAACAGGAGATGCGCCTCGTCGAAGAAGAAGCACAGCGCTGGGCGGTCAGGGTCGCCGATCTCGGGCAGCGTTTCGAACAGCTCCGACAAGAGCCACAGGAGGAAGGTCGCATAGAGCTTCGGCGCGGCCATCAGCCGGTCGGCGGCGAGGATGTTGACCACGCCGCGGCCGCGATCGTCGGTCTGCATGAAATCGGTAAGATCGAGCGCGGGTTCGCCGAAGAAACGGTCGCCGCCCTGGCTGCGCAATTGCATCAGCGAACGCTGGATCGCGCCGATCGACTGCTTGGAGACATTGCCATAGCGGGTGGTGAGTTCCGCCGCACGCTCCGCGCAATGCACCAGCATGGCCTGTAGATCGTCGAGGTCGAGCAGCAGGAGGCCGTCCTCGTCCGCGAGGTGGAAGGCGATCGTCATCACCCCTTCCTGCACCTCGTTCAGCCCGAGCAGCCGCGAGAGCATGAGCGGGCCCATTTCGGAGATGGTGGTGCGGACAGGATGGCCCTGTTCCCCGTAGAGATCCCAGAATTGCACCGGGCGATCGGCATAGGCCCAGCCACTGTCGCCGATCGCGGCGGCGCGCGCGGCAAAGGCGGCGTGGGCTTTCGCCTGCGGCGCACCGGGCATGGCGAGGCCGGCGAGATCGCCCTTCACGTCGGCGACGAAGCAGGGGACGCCGGCGGCCGAGAAGCCTTCGATGATGCCCTGCACGGTCACCGTCTTGCCGGTACCGGTGGCGCCGGCGATCAGCCCGTGGCGGTTGGCGAGACGAAGGCTGAGATATTGCGGCGACGTGCCGCCCGAAGCCGCGCCGATGAAGATGCCGTCGCCCATGCTGACCTCCCGTCCGTATCGTTCCCGCCTAGCGCATGTGGCGTGAGCGCGGCGAGCATCGTTCAACCAAAAAAAGGCCCCGCACCATCGGTGCGAGGCCCCTTTTTCAGTTCAGCACGCGGTGGTGATTACTTGATCTTCACCGCGATGAACGCCGGGGGGTTGCGCCCGCGCACGACCGACAGCAGCACCTGCGGACGGTTGGCCGACTTGGCCGCCTGAACGCCGCGGGCGATATCGGCCGCGGTGCGCACCGGCGTCGAGTTGATCGAGACGATCACGTCGCCGCGGCGCAGCTTGCGGCCGGCGTCGCTGGAGGGATCGACGGCCGAAATCACTGCGCCCTGCACGGTGGAATCGACACCGACCTGACGGGCGATCGTCGGAGTGAGCGGCTGCACCGTCACGCCGATGCTGTTCGAGGCCGGAACGGCGGGTCCCTCACTATCCTCGCCGAAGCTGTCGTCGCCGCCGCCGAGCTGCTGGGCGAGCTGCTCCTCGGCCGGACGCACCGTGGTGGTCACGGTGACCGTGGTCGGCTTGCCGTCACGGATCACGTCGAGCTTTGCCTGCTGGCCCGGCGCGACATTGGCGACGAGGTAGGACAAGGTCGTTTCCGGCGTGACCTGCTCGCCGTTGACGCGGGTGACGACGTCACCGGCGCGCAGGCCGCCCTTCGCCGCCGGGCCACCCGGCTCGGCGCGGGCGATGATCTCACCCGAATTCTTCGGCAGGCCGAGCGCCGCGGCGATGTCGTCGTTCAGCGGCTGGATCTGCACGCCGATATAGCCGCGCTGAACCGGCTTGCCCTTCATCAGCGTGTCGATGATCGGCTTTGCGTCCTCCGCCGGAATGGCGAAGCCGATGCCGATGTTGCCGCCCGACTGCGAGAAGATCTGGCTGTTGATGCCGATCACTTCGCCGTTCAGGTTGAACATCGGGCCGCCCGAATTGCCCTGGTTGATCGAGGCGTCGGTCTGAATGAAGCGATCGTTGGCGCCGCCCTGGCCCGTCACGCGGTGAACCGCCGAGACGATGCCGGCGGTGACGGTGCCGCCAAGGCCGAACGGGTTGCCGATCGCGACCACCCAGTCACCGACACGCGCGCGCGCCGAATCGCCGAAGCGCACATAGGGCAGCGGGCCCGGAGCATCGATCTTCAGCAGCGCGAGGTCGGACGCGGTGTCGCGGCCGACGAGCTTCGCCACATATTCCTTGCGATCGGGCAGCGTGACGCGGATCGCCTCCACGGTCGCCTGGCGGTTGCCCGGCGCGACGACGTGGTTGTTGGTGACGACATAGCCGTCGGGCGAGATGATGAAGCCCGAGCCGAGCGACTGCGCCTCACGCGTGATCGGTGCGCCATTCTGCCCGCCGCGACCGCCGAACTGGCCGAACAATTCGGCGAAGGGCGTGCCGGCGAACGGATTGGCGGGCTGCGCCACCGTCACCTTCTGATCGGTGGAAATGTTGACAACCGCCGGCTGAAGCTTTGCGACCAGATCGGCAAAGCTCATCGGCGCGCCGGCGCGCGGCGCCGATGCCTGCATCGTCCCCGGCTCGTTCTGCGCGCTCTGCGCAGAGGCAGGGTGCTGCAAGGCAAGCGAAGCGGCAGTGCCGCCGAGGAGAAGAGCGCCAGTAAGCGCATAGGCGTAACGCACGATCGTCATGTTCCTCTCGTTTGTCCGGCAGGACCGGACCAAGTTTCCAATGCCGCCGGGTCGATGAACGGCGTTTGAATGTGAACGAACCGGCCGCTTTCCCGTTGCGCTTGCGCGAAATCAGGTCAGCGCCCGTTGAATTCCTTCAGATAGGCATTGTCCCGGCTCATTATAATATTCGTCGATCCTTCCGGCCGCGCATTTCCGTCAGCACCGAAGGTGTGGCGGTAGGACTGCATCGCCCGATAGAAATCGTAGAACTTGGGATCCTTGCTGAAGGCGTCGGCATAGATGCTCGCGGCGCGGGCATCCGCCTCCGCGCGCACGATCTGTGCCTGCTTCTGGCCCTGCGCCCGGATCGTATTCGCCTCCTGCTGGCGCGCGGTGCGCATCCGCTGGAGCGCGCTGTCGAGCGGGCTGCCGTCGGGGAGGTCGGCATGCTTGATCCGGACGTCGACGATCGCCGCGCCATATTGGCGCGCGTCGCGTTGCAGCGAGGCCTGGATCGCGTCCATCACCTTGCCCCGCTCGGGGCTGAGCAGGACGGCGAAGGGCACCTTGCCCAGTTCGTTGCGAAGCGCCGTGCCGAGCAGCGGGCGAAGCTGATCCGCCACGCGTTCCTCGGTGTTCGACGTGCTGCCGGTCGAGGTGACCGCGCGCAGCGGATCGACGATGCGGAAGCGCGCGAAGGCGTCCACGTTCAGTCGCAGCTGATCGGTCGAGAGCACCAGCGTATTGTCGAGATCGGCGTCGAGCACGCGCTTGTCGATCCAAACGATCTTGTCGATGAACGGGACGCGCGCGATCAGGCCGGCGCCGGTGCGCCCGATCACCTGATCGTTCTGCCACTGGTTCACCAGGCGGATCGGATTGTTGAGGCGCAGGATCACCGCCTGCTTCGTCTCCGGCACGATCGCGAAGCTGGCGGCGCCGACGATCACCGCGCCGAGCGCGGCGAAGCCGACCGCAACGGGATTGCGGAACAGCGCGCTCATCGGCCGGCCTCCGCCGCCGGGGCGGGCGTTGCCGCCGCCGCCGCGCCGGTCTGCGGCTCGGTCAGCTTGCGTGCACGGTCGAGCGGCAGCAGCGGCGAGACGCCGGGGGTTTCAACAATCGTCTTGTCAGTCTTGGCCAGCACGGCCTCCATGGTTTCATAATACATGCGGCGGCGGGTCACCTCCGGCGCAAGGCGATACTGTTCGTAGACCTTGTCGAACGCCGCGGCCTCACCCTGGGCGCGGGCGATCACCTGCTCCGAATAGCTGCGCGCATTGTTGAGATTGCCGACCGCTTCCTGCTGGGCGGCGGTGACGGCGTTGAAATCGTCGATCAGGCTGGCGGGGGCAGCGGCCTGGCGGATCGAGACGCCCTGGACGCGCACGCCAGCGTGATATTCGTTCAGGATCTGCTGCATCATCTGGGCGACGCGCGCCTCGATGTTGGTACGGCCGGCGCCGATCGCCTCGTTGAGCGTCGTCGTCGCGAGCACCGCGCGCATCGCGCTTTCGGCGGTGGCGCGGACGGTTTCGACCGGGTCCTTAATCTCGAACACGAAGTCGCGCGGGTTATCGACGCGCCAGCGGACGGTGTAGGCGAGGTCGAGGATGTTCTGGTCGCCCGTCAGCACGTTTTCGCTGCCGTCGCGGGGGAATTCGTCGACGCGCACCGCCTCCACGTCGACCTTTTGCACCGACACGAGGGGGGCGGGCAGGGTGAGGCGGATGCCCGGATCGAGCATGCCCGAATAGCGGCCGAGGAACGTCACCACGCCGCGCTGCTGCGGGCCGATCTGGTGGACCGAGGTGAACAGGATCCAGGCCGCGACGATCAGCGCGGCGCCGATCAGCCACAGGTTACGCGAATTGGCGCCGAGTGGCATCTGCGGCCCACCACCGCCGCCGCCACCCGAACCGCCGCCACGGGCTCGTTTCAGGAATTCGTCGAGCGCGGTCGCCTTTGGCGCACCCTTGCGACCGCCGGGCGGCACCGCCCAGGGATTGCGCGGGCCGGCGTTGGTATCGTCGCTGCCGCCGTTGCCCCACGGGCCATTGGAGGAATCGTTCATCAGGATAGGCGGTCGGCGCAGCCACTGCGGCATCATGGTCATAGGGTCTTTATAGGTACACGACGCGCGAAAAACAGTGCCCCGCGCGTCCGAAGGGCGTATCGGGCCGCGGCATGGACGAGAAAGAGGCAAAACAGGCGGTGGCCGCGGTCGCCGGCGAGCGTGCGAGCGTGCGAGTGGAAGGCGACCGGATCGGCGTGGTGCTGGACGCGACCGGGCTCGACGCCAAGGCGCGCGACGCGATGGAAGCGGCGGTGCGGATGGCGATCGGCCCCAACGGCCGTGTCGTGGTGACGGCGGAGCGCGCGACCCGCCGGCTGATCGCGGTGGCGAGCGGCAAGGGCGGGGTGGGCAAGTCGACGGTGTCGGCGAACCTTGCCATCGCGCTTCGCCATGCCGGGCGGCGCGTCGGGCTGGTCGATGCCGATATCTATGGCCCGTCGCAGCCGCGACTGATGGCGGCGGAGGGCGAACGGCCGCAGGCGAAGGACAAGGTGCTGCTGCCGGTGCCGACGCCCTATGGCGTGCCGATGCTGTCGATGGGGCAGCTGATCGAGCCGGGCAAGGCGATCGCGTGGCGCGGGCCGATGGCGGCGGGCGCGCTGGGGCAGCTGGTCGAGGCGGACTGGGGCGCGACCGACACGCTGGTGCTCGACCTGCCGCCGGGCACGGGCGATGTGCAGCTGACGATGATCCAGAAATATCGCCCGGCGGGCGCGGTGATCGTGTCGACGCCGCAGGACCTGGCGCTGATCGATGCGCGCCGCGCGATCGACCTGTTCGGCAAGGCGGGGATCCCGATCATCGGCCTCATTGAGAACATGGCCGGCTATGTCTGTCCGCATTGCGGCGAAGTGTCGGACCCGTTCGGCTGTGGCGGCGCTGAGGCGGCGGCGGCGGAGCTGGGCGTGCCGTTCCTGGGCCGGGTGCCGCTGACGATCGATATCCGCACCGCGTCGGACGCCGGCGAGCCGCCGGCGGCGCGGCCCGACGACACCGTGTTCCGCCCGCTGGGCGAAGCGGTGGCGCGGTGGCTGGAAACCAGCGGCGGCGGCGGGCGTTAGGAAAGCACCGGTCGTGCCGCATGCACCAGGCGGCGGCTCGGGCGGACCACCCGACGAAAGGCCGTTTCATGCCGCTGACCGCCGATGCTGATATCAAGGCGCTGCTCGAGGAAACCCGCACCATCGCGCTGATCGGCGCCTCCGACCGTCCCGACCGGCCAAGCTATGGCGTGATGAAGAAGCTGCAGGATCATGGCTATCGCGTGATCCCGGTGAACCCGCAGATCACCGGCGAACATGTCCACGGCGAATATGTCTTTCGCGAGCTGTCGCAGATCGGCGAGCCGATCGACATGGTCGATATCTTCCGCCGTCCCGAGGCCGCAGGCGAAGCGGTGGACGAGGCGATTGCCGCGGGCGCCAAGGCGGTGTGGATGCAATTGGGCGTGGTCAACAACGAGGCCGCGGCGCGCGCCGAACAGGCCGGGCTCAAGGTGGTGATGGACCGTTGCCCGGCGATCGACATCCCGCGGCTGGGCGTGGCGCCGGTAAGCGCGGACTGACCCGCCGGCAGCGGGCAACCCCGCCCGCTCATGATTTCACCATTGGCGCGTCGCCGCTGGCTTGTCGCGGCGCGCGGGATGCCGCAAGAAACAGGACATGACCGGCGACAAGCCGGCGCCAGCGTTGAGGGAGCGGGGCGAGATGGATGAACCGGTCGCCCATGTGCACGGCCGCCCCGGTCAGCGCGATCTGACGACGGGGCCGATCGGATCGGCGCTGCTGATGTTCGCACTGCCGACGCTGGCCTCCAACGTGCTCCAGTCGCTGAACGGATCGATCAACGCGATCTGGGTCGGGCGTTTCCTGGGCGAAGGGGCACTGGCGGCGACGTCCAACGCCAATATCATCATGTTCCTGATGTTCGGCGCGGTCTTCGGCTTCGGCATGGCGGCGACGATCATCGTCGGGCAAAGCTGGGGCCGGCGCGACGTCGACGCGGCGCGGCGCGCGTTCGGATCGGCGATCGGCTTGGTGCTGATGGGGTCGATTACCGTCGGCGCGCTCGGCTGGGTCTATGCGCCGCAAATCCTGACCGCGCTTGCCACCCCGCCCGATGCCTTCGAGCCGGCGCTGGATTACTTGCGCGTCATCTTCCTCGCGCTGCCGCCGTCGATGCTGCTGGTGCTGATGTTCATGGGGCTGCGCGGCACCGGGGATTCAGTAACGCCCTTGTGGTTCATGGGGCTGGCGGTGCTGATCGATGCGGTGATGAACCCGCTGCTGATCGCCGGAATCGGGCCGTTTCCGCGCATGGGCATCGCCGGGTCGGCCACCGCGACGCTGATCGCCAATATCGTCGCGCTGGGCGCCCTGGTGGCGTGGATCGCGTGGCGCGACCTGCCGCTGCGGCTGAAGGGCGAGGAGATACGCTACATCCTGCCCGAACCGACACTGGTGCGCACGATCGTTGGCAAGGGCGTGCCGATCGGGGCGCAGATGCTGGTGCTATCGGTGTCGGCGCTCGCGATGGTCGGGCTGGTTAACCGCAACGGGATCGACACGGTGGCGGCGTACGGCATCGTCCAGCAACTGTGGGGCTATGTGCAGATGCCGGCGATGGCGATCGGCGCGGCGGTATCGGCGATGGCGGCGCAGAATATCGGTGCCGGGCGGTGGGACCGGGTCGCGCAGATCACGCGGGCGGGCATCATCTACAATGTCGCGATCACCGCGGCGACCGTCGTGCTGGTGCTGGTGCTCGACACCGTCATCATCGGCCTGTTCATTCCCGGGGCCAGCCCGGTGCTGCCGATCGCGCAGCATATCAACCTGCTGGCCACCTGGGGCTTCATCATGTTCGGCGGGACGATGGTGCTGTTCGGGGTGATCCGCGCCAATGGCGCCGTCTGGGGCCCGCTGGCGATCATGACGATCGCGATGTTCCCGGTGCGGCTGGGCGTTGCCTTTGCCTTGCTGCCGATCATCGGCCCGGACGCCTTGTGGTGGAGTTTTCCCGTGGGCTCGGGTGCCAACCTGCTGCTGGCGGCGCTCTATTACCGTTATGGCGGGTGGCGCGAGGGCGGGCTGCTGGTGCCGGAAAGCCATTCCGATGAGCGCAGCCATGCCGATATCGAGCCGGCGGGAAGCCTGAAGCCGGTGCCCTGACGGGCCCTACCCGTGCGGTGTATCGGGATCGCGCGGGGCCATGACACGGATCGCCCCGGCGGCGATCCGCGCGCGGACCGGCGTATGCGCCAGCACCTCTCCATCGATCGAGATCGGCAGGCTGGGCCGGGTCGAGATCTTCAGGTCCTTGCCGGTGAAGGTGATCGTGTCCTGATGCCGCGCATCGAGGCCGAAGAAGCTGGCGAACCAGTTCTTCACCAGCGTCCGGCGATAACGGCCAGTGACCGCCTGAACGACGATCTGGCCCGAATCGACATGCGCCTCGTCCACCAGCCAGGTGCCGCCATGATAGGGGCCGTTGGATATGCGCACCTCGACCACGCGCATCCGTTTTTCCTCAACGCCATCGTCGACGGTGAGGATGAAGGGGCGGAATTTCAGATATTGCAGCCCCGCCCAGCCGAGATAGCCGATGCGGCCCATGAACTTCTTCAGATTGTGCGGCACCGTCTCCGCGATTTGCGGCGACAGGCCCATGGCGGCGCAATTGGCGAAATAATCATTGTCGATCATGCCGAGGTCGATGCGCCGCGGCACGCCGTTCGCCAGCACGTCGATTGCCCCGTCGATGTCGAGCGGCAGGCCAAGCGTGCGCGCGAAACTGTTCGCGGTGCCGAGCGGCAGCACACCGAGGATCACGTCCTCCCCCACCAGCCGGTCGACTAGCCCGCTGACGGTGCCGTCGCCGCCGCCCAGGATGACGAGATCGGGCTTCTTGGCGAGCGCGGCATCGATCGTCTGTTCGAGTTTGTCGGGATCCTCCACGGCATGGGCATCGACCGGGAAGGGCAGCACCTCCAGTCGTTTGCAGGCGCGGCGGAACAGCTTCTGCCCCTTGCGCGACTTGGCGTTGACGATCAGGGCCGCGGACCGGATTTCGCTCATGACGCCGCAACGCACGAGGCGCGGTTTCGCCCCCGTAACGCTTGCGTGGCCGCGCGACGCGGCGCACATGCCATGGCCATGAGTGCATCCTTTCCCGCCATTCGCCTTCGCCGTACCCGCGCCGCGGACTGGAGCCGCCGGCTGCATCGCGAGACGATGCTGACCCCGGCCGACCTGATCTGGCCGCTGTTCATCGCTGACGGGGAAGGCGTGGAGGAGCCGATCGCGAGCCTGCCGGGCGTGTCGCGCTGGTCGGTCGACCGGATCGTCGAGCGCGCGCGCGAGGCACAGGCGCTGGGCATTCCCTGCCTTGCCCTGTTCCCCAACACGCCGGGCCATCTGCGCAGCGAGGACGGGCGCGAGGCGCTCAATCCCGACAACCTCATGTGCCGCGCGATCCGTGCGGTGAAGGATGCGGTGCCCGATATCGGCATCCTGACCGACGTCGCGCTCGATCCCTATACCGCGCACGGGCATGACGGGCTGGTCGATGAGGCGGGCTATGTGCTGAACGATGCGACGGTCGAACTGCTCGTCGGCCAGTCGCTGAACCAGGCGGCGGCGGGGGCGGATATCATCGCACCGTCGGACATGATGGACGGCCGCATCGGCACGATCCGCACCGCGCTGGAGGCGACCGGGCATGCCAACGTCCAGATCATGGCCTATGCCGCTAAATATGCCAGCGCCTTCTACGGCCCGTTCCGCGATGCGGTGGGCAGCCGCGGGCTGCTGAAGGGCGACAAGAAGACGTATCAGATGGATTATGGCAACGCGGAGGAAGCGCTGCGCGAGGTGGCGTTGGACCTCGCGGAGGGCGCGGACAGCGTGATGGTGAAGCCGGGGCTGCCGTATCTCGACATTGCGCGCCGCGTGAAGGAGCGGTTCGAGGTGCCGGTGTTCGCATATCAGGTGTCGGGCGAATATGCGATGATCGAGGCGGCGGTCGCGGCCGGCGCGGCGGATCGCGACGCGATGGTGATCGAGACGCTGACCGCGTTCAAGCGCGCCGGCTGTTCGGGCGTGCTGACCTATCACGCCGTCCATGCCGCGAGGCTGCTGACCGCGTGATCGAGACCGACCGCCTGATCCTGCGCGTGCCGGAGGCGCGCGACCGCGCGCCGCTGCATGCGATGTGGGCGGACCCGGCGGTGATGGCGGATCTCGGCCCGGTGAAGGACGCGGCGGCGAGCGATATGGCGTTGCAGCGGCACGCGAGCTACGCGCCGCTCGGCTTTCGCGCGGTTGTGGAGCGCGGGAGTGGTGAGACGATCGGATTTTGCGGGCTGAAGCCCGGCGCGCCCGATACGCCGATCGCGGGGATGCTGGAGATCGGCTGGATGCTGGCGACCCCCTGGTGGGGCGCGGGCTATGCGCGCGAGGCGGCGGGCGCGATCATCGCCTGGGGCTGGCAAGCGCGGCACGAGGATGCGATCGTCGCGATCACCGCGCGGCAGAACGGGCGGAGCCGGGCGCTGATGGAGCGGCTGGGCATGGCGCACGACCCAGCGCTCGATTTCGATCACCCGCTGTTCGACGCTGAAGACCCGCGGCGCGACACGGTGACCTACCGGATCGTGCGCCCGTGATCGCGACCGGGCGCCCGGCGCATGGCTGAGCCGCAGCGCGCAGGCCGTGCGCTTTACGTCCTGACGATCCTGGCGGGATCGTTCCTGTTGTTCCTGGTCCAGCCGATGGTGGCGCGGATCGCGCTGCCGCGGCTGGGCGGCGCGCCGGCGGTGTGGAACTCGGCGATGCTGGTGTACCAGGCGCTGCTGCTCGCCGGCTATGGCTATGCCCATGCGCTGGACCGGTTGCCGGTGCGGCGGCAGGCGGCGGTGCACCTGGGGCTGCTGGCGATCGCCAGCCTGTGGCTGCCGATCGGGGTGCTCGGCTGGACGCTGCCGAGCGGGACGGCGCCCGAATTGTGGGTGCCTTGGCTGCTCGCCGCGTCCATCGGGCCATTGTTTGTCGCGGTGTCGGCGCAGGCGCCGCTGATCCAGCGCTGGTTCGCCGCGGCGCGGCCCGGGCAGGACCCCTATCGGCTGTATGCCGCGTCGAACCTTGGCAGCTTTGCCGGGCTGCTTGCCTATCCGTTGCTGGTCGAGCCGCTGGTGTCGGTGGCCGGGCAAAGGTGGCTGTGGACGGGCGGGTATTTGCTGCTGATCGCGCTGGTCGCCGCGATTGCGTGGCGGCTACCCAACGCGGCGGTGCAGCGTGCAGAGCCCGTCGCCGAAGATACGCCGCCGGGCTGGCGGCGGATCGCGATGTGGATCGCACTGGCGCTGGTCCCGTCGGGACTGATGCTGGCGACGTCGACCTATATCACCACCGACATCGTCGCCATGCCGCTGCTGTGGGTGCTGCCGCTGGGGCTGTACCTCCTCAGCTTCAGCATCGCCTTTGCCGACCGGCGCGCGCCGGCCGATTTCATCACGAGCGTGGCGCCGATCACCATCATCCTGTTCGGCGGGGTGATGATCGGCGGGTTCACGCTGGAGCCCGCGCTGGGGCTGCTGCTGGCGCTGGCGCTGCTGTTCATGGTCGCGGTGGCGCTGCATACCGCGATGTACCGGTTGCGCCCCGCGCCGCAGCGGCTGACGGGTTTCTACCTGGCCATGTCGGTCGGCGGGGCGCTGGGCGGGCTGTTCGCCGGGCTGATCGCGCCGGGGCTGTTCGACTGGACATGGGAATATCCGCTGCTGATCCTGGCGGCGGGCGCGCTGGTGCCGCAATCGATCCTGCTGCCGCCGCTGCAGGCGCTGTGGCGGCGCGGCCGGGGCATTCCGGCGCTGGCCGTGGTGGGCGCGATCTGCGCGCTGCTGCTGATGCTGCGCGAATGGGGGCCGCCGGCGTGGTTTGGCGAGGACAGCCCTGGGCTGATCTTTGCGGTGATCGCGGTGGTGGGGCTGGCGTCGATCGGCGTGCGCGCGGCCTATGTCACGGTGCTGGCGGTATCGCTGCTGCTGTTCGGCGGGATCAACGCGCTGCGCATCACGGCGGCGGGCGACATCCGCACGCGCAGCTATTTCGGTGTTTATACTTTGTCCGAGCGGGCCGATGAGCGCACGCTGGCGCATGGCACGACGCTGCACGGCGTCCAGCTGCTGGGATCACCCGAGCGCGAGCAGCAGCCGACGACCTATTATACGCCATCCTCGGGCGTCGGCCGCGCGCTGACCATTGCGCCGGCGCTGTACGGACCGGAGGGGCGGATCGGCGTCGTCGGGCTGGGGACGGGGACGCTCGCCTGCTATGCGCTGCCGACGCAATATTGGACGTTCTTCGAAATCGATCCGGTGGTGGCGGAGCTGGCCCGGACGCGTTTCTCGTTCCTGCGCACCTGTACGCCCGACGCGCAGACGGTGATCGGGGATGCACGCGTGTCGATCGCGGCGGCGAGGCCGCAATCGTTCGACCTCCTCGCGCTCGACGCCTTTTCGTCGGATGCGGTGCCGATCCACCTGCTGACGCGCGAAGCCTTTGCCGATTACGGCCGCGCGCTGCAGCCCAAGGGGTTGCTGCTGGTGCATATCTCCAACCGCTACATGGACCTGACGCCGATCGTCGCGGCGGCGGCGCGGGCGGGCGGATGGCAGGCGATCGAGCTGATGGACCGGCCGCCGCTGAACGAGGATGGCGCATCGCTGTCGCACTGGATCGCGCTGTCGCGTGATCCGGGGGTGATCGACGCACTGAAGGGCTATGGCACTGGGTGGGTGGCGATCGACCAGGCGGGGGCGGGTGCAGGCTGGACCGACGATTATGCGTCGATCCTGCCGCTGCTTCATCCCTGAGGGCGGGACGGGTCGCGGCTCACTCGGCGCTGCGTTCAACCGAATCGAGGATGCGCGCGCCGGCCATGAAGACGGCGATCGGGCAGACCGAGAAGAGCAGCCAGCCGGCGGGGCCGGGATAATCCTGAAGATAGTGAACGCCGCGTTCGGTTGCGCCAAGGCCGAGGCCGTAGATGACGACGAAAGCTTCGAACTTGGTCTTGATCGTGAAGAGGCGAGCGAGACGAGCGAACATGCTGAAACATCAGCAAGTTTCGGACCAGCGGCGCAGATCCGCCATTTATGCACGTCGGCCAAGAGTTAACTGTCAATTAACCTTACAAGATCGAGTGCCTCGTGCAGCGCGCGGTGGGCCGTTTCCACCTGAGCAAGCAACGCCGGATCGCCGATCCGGTCGAAGGCGATTTCCTCCGGCCAGTGCGCGGCGATCACATCGGCGATGGAATCGAGCTTTGCCGCATCGACCAGGAAGCGCAGATCGACCGTCGCGGGATCGCACACCACGCGTAGCCGCAAGCAGGCGGGGCCGCCGCCATTCGCCATGGACTCGCGCACGTCGACCACCTCCGCCGCGCGGATCGGGCCGTTGCTGGCGAGATGATCCTGCAGCCACGACCAGACAGGGGCGCTGTCGCGCGCCTCTCCGGGGACGATCAGCGTCTGCCCGCCGCCGGGCACGGTGACGAGCTGGGCGTTGAAGAGGTAGGATCTGATCGCCTCGGCGAGGCTGACCTGTGCCGCCGGCACCTCGACGATCTCCACCTCCGGCAGGAGGCGGCGCAGGTCCGCGTAGAAGGCCGCGGGGTCAGCGAAGGCATGTTCGTGGGTGAAGAGCGTGCGTTCGTTGGCGACGGCGACCACGTCATTGTGGAACGCACCGGCAGCGATCGCGGCCTCAGACTGCTGCACGAACAGCGTGCGCGCGGGATCGAGGCGGTGGCCGCGCGCGATCGCCTCGCTCGCCTCACGATTCTGGCGGGCGGGGAAGGGGCCGCTGCTTTCGCCATAGACGAAGACCTCCACGCCCGGCGCGTCATGCGCGGCGCATAGCCGCATGTGATTGGCCGCGCCCTCGTCACCAAATGGGGCGGGGATCGGCGGATGAACGACAAAGGCGCTGTCGGCGAAGGCGAGGCGAAGCTGCGCCAGCGTCACCGGCCATTCGTGGCTGCGATGCGGCATGGTGACGAGGTTGGCGACGGTGAGGTGGCAGCGGCGATCGGCGCAATCGGCGGCGGGGGAGACGGTGGCGGCGTTGGCCGCCCACATCGGCGAGGCGGAAAAGGCCCGCGCCTGAAGATGCGGGCGCGCGGTGGCATAATCGCTGTTCAGCGCGGCGAGCCAGCGGTGGTCGGGGCGGGGATGGGGGAGAAGGACGCCCTGCGTCAGCCCGAGCGCCAGGTTGCGGCGCATCTTCTCGATCCCCTGCAGCGCGGCGGCACGGGGATGCGAGGTCGCGCCGGCATTGCGCGCGGCGGCGAGGTTGCCGGGGCTGAGCCCGGCATAATTGTGGCTGGGACCGACGATGCCGTCGAAGTTGATCTCCTGAATCATGCGCCGCGTTCCTCTCGCCAGATGGGTTCAGATCCGTTCGACGTGCAGGACCTTGTCGCCGTCCTGCGCGTGGATCGCGGCGGCGCAGGCCGGATCGAGGGCAACGCCCGCGTCCTGCGGCGCCACCGTGCCGAAGGCGCAGCGGAAATCGGACAGGCGGCCATGCGCCACCAGCGATTCGATGCCGGCATCGGCGTTGGCGGCAATGACGGCCGCTTCCTTTGCCTCACGGACCGAGCGCACGGCATCGATCCGCGCGGTCATGGTCGGGCCGCCATCAAAGATGTCGATATATTTTTCGAAGGCGAACCCTTCGTTTTCCAGCATCCGCATCGCGGCGCGGCCTGAGGGGTGGGGCATGCCGATCGCGGCGCGCGCGCTTTCGGACAGCATCGCGGTATAGATCGGATGCTTGGGCATCAGATCGGCGATGAACTGGTGGCCGTTGATGGCATTGAAGGCGTCCGCCTCCTGGAAGTTCATGCCGAAGAAGCGCCCGGCGAGGCCGTCCCAGAAGGGCGAGCCGCCCGCTTCGTCGATCACGCCGCGAAGCTCCGCCAGCACGCGATCGCCGAAGCGCGCGCGATGCGCCCGGATAAAGAGGTAGCGGCTGCGCGCGAGCAGCAGGCCGAGCCCGCCGGCGCGCTCCCCCGGGTGGAGGAACAGGCCGCCGACCTCGCTCGACCCCTCCAGATCGGTGGTCAGCGACAGCATCTCCGCGCGGAAGGTGCGGTCGAGTTCGCGGCTGTGCTGGGTCAGCGTGCTGATGCGGTAGCTGTAGAAGGGGTGTTTCTGGCCAACCTGGGTGAAGATCTGGCAGGTACCGCGCACGTCGCCGGTGGCGGTGTTTTCGAGGATGAGGACGAACAGTTCATCCTCCACCGTCGGCTCATCACGGGCAAAGGCGGCGTGGCTGCGATCGAGCTTCGCCTTCAGCGCGCGGCGGTCGGGGGGAAGATTGGTGAATCCGCCGCCGGTCAGCTTTGCCATCTCATAGAGATGCGCAAGATCTTCATCACGTGCCGCCCGGACAACAAATGTCACAAACCCTCCTCAGCCAGTCGCAAGATGGTGACCGCCGACAGCGCGGCGCGTTCGGCCAGGCTATCGACGATCAGGAATTCCTCAGGTGAATGGATCCCGCCGCCGCGCACCCCCATCGTGTCGATGACCGGCGTGCCGACCGCGGCGATATTGTTGCCGTCGCACACCCCGCCGGTGTCGCGCCAGGCGATCGACAGGTCGAGATCGGCGCCGGTGCGGCGCACCAGATCGAACAGGCGCGCCGCCTGCGCGTCGATCGGCTTGGGCGGGCGATTGAAGCTGCCGTGCACCTCTACGGCCACGTCGTGCGCGGTGGTGACGGCAGCGACCGCCTCGTCGATCGCCTGTCGCGCACGGGCGATCTCGTCGGCATCCTTGGGTCGGAAATTGACGCGCAGGACGGCAAGGTCGGGCACGACATTGTTGGGGCCGCCGCCATCGATGCGCGCGGGATTGACCGAGAGGCGCGGGCTTTTTGCCGCGTCGAGGCGAAGCGCGATGGCGGCGGCGGCGACGACCGCGTTGCGGCCCTCCTCCGGATTGCGCCCCGCATGGGCCGCGCGGCCGCGCACGACGATCGAGAAATTGCCCGTGCCGCCGCGCGCGCCGGCAAGTGTGCCGTCGGGGAGGGCGGGTTCATAGGTGAGCGCGGCGAGCTTGCCCCGTGCGGCCGCTTCGATCAGCGCAGCGGAGGAGAAGGAGCCGGTTTCCTCGTCCGAATTGATGACCACGTCATAGCCGATCGGGCAGCCGACCGCCTCGATCCCCTCCAGTGCGGCGATCATCACCGCCAGCCCGCCCTTCATGTCGGCAACGCCGGGGCCGTTGATCGTGCCGTCAGGACGAGCGACGAGCGTCTGGAAGGGGTGGTCGGCCGGATAGACGGTGTCCATATGCCCGGTCAGCAGCAGCCGGCGCGGCGCATCGGGACGCACCGCGAGATGAAGGTGCCGGCCATGGTCGATCGCGCGGACGGCGCCGTCGGGGGTCACCCGCTCCGCCGCGGCGGGCGCAACCAACGTCACCTCGCCCGGAAGCGCCGACAAAGCCTCGGCCAGCATGTCCGCGACGGTCGCGAGGCCGGCGAGGTTTGCGGTGCCGCTGTTCACCGCCGACCAGGCGCGGGTGCGGGCGAGCATGGGGGATTGCGCCGCGTGCGCCACCGCTCGTTCCTCGGTCGGGTTCAGCCTTGCCATCAATGGCGGCTGCTAGCCGATGCGGCGAGCATCGACCACCCCGCGGTTCTGCGAGTGATTCTCAAGGGCCCCATGCCTTGCCCCGAGGGGCCGCGAGGCCTAAAGCGACCGCGAATTTTTTCAATCGCACATGCGAGAGCAGCCCGAGAAAGCGCCATGGTCGACCTGTCGCAATATCTGCCGATTCTGATGTTCCTCGCGGTTGCGCTGGTGCTGTCGACGGCGTTCGTTTTCCTGCCGATGGCGATTTCGCGAGTCACCGGTTCGTACAAGCCCACGCCCGAGAAGCTGAGCGAATATGAATGCGGTTTCCCCGCGTTCGAGGATAGCCGCGCGCAATTTGACGTGCGTTTCTATCTGGTTGCGATCCTTTTTATCATCTTTGATCTCGAAGCCGCGTTCCTATTTCCCTGGGCGGTAAGCGTGTTCGACCTGGGCTGGACCGCCTGGGTCAGCATGATGATCTTCATCGGCGAGCTCGCGCTCGGGCTCGTCTACGCCTGGAAGACAGGCGCACTGGATTGGGAATGACCATGCACTCCGGCCCCGTTGAATTGCCGCGCGATGCCCGCGCGATCTCCAGTGGAACGGGCCTCGTTCAGCCCGATCCCGGTTTCTTCAACGATCTGAACGGCGAGCTGACCGACAAGGGTTTCCTCGTCACGTCGACCGAGGAATTGTTCCAGTGGGCCCGCACGGGCTCGCTGTGGTGGATGACGTTCGGCCTCGCCTGCTGCGCGGTGGAGATGATCCACGTGAACATGCCGCGCTACGACCTGGAGCGCTTCGGCGCTGCGCCGCGCGCGTCCCCGCGCCAGTCGGACGTGATGATCGTCGCGGGCACGCTCTGCAACAAGATGGCTCCGGCGCTGCGCCGGGTGTACGACCAGATGTCGGAGCCCAAGTACGTGATCTCGATGGGGTCGTGCGCGAACGGCGGCGGCTATTACCATTATAGCTACAGCGTCGTGCGCGGTTGCGACCGTGTGGTGCCGGTCGACATCTATGTCCCGGGCTGCCCGCCGACCGCCGAGGCGCTGCTGTACGGGATCATGCAGCTGCAGCGGAAGATCCGCCGTTCGGGGAGCATCGAACGGTGAGGGCGCCTGCACCCCGCTGGGCCGCTGAGCTCAACGACGCGACGCTGGAGGCGGCGCGCGCCGCCATTCCGAACGGGCTGGTCGATGCGTTCGCGCATGTCGGTGAGATCCAGCTGCACGTCCACCGCGATCACCTGATCGCCGCGCTGACGGCGCTGCGTGATACGCCGGGCCTTGAATACCAGCAGCTGATGGACATCGCCGGGGTCGATTATCCCGGTCGCGGCGAGGAGCGGTTCGAGGTGGTCTATTGCCTCCTGTCGCTGACCCGCAACCATCGCCTGCACGTCCATGTCACCGCCAGCGAGGATACGCCGGTGCCGACCGTGACCGAGCTGTGGCCGGTCGCCGGCTGGTATGAGCGCGAAGTGTACGACATGTACGGCGTGCTGTTCGCCGGCAACCGCGACCTGCGCCGCATCCTGACCGACTATGGCTTCCGAGGGCATCCCCAGCGCAAGGACTTCCCGCTGACCGGGTTCGTCGAGATGCGCTATTCGGAAGAGGTGAAGCGCGTCGTCTATGAGCCGGTGAAGCTGGCGCAGGATTTCCGCACGTTTGACTTCACGAGTCCCTGGGAAGGCGCAGAATACGTGCTGCCGGGCGACGAGAAGGGCGCGGCGCTGCCCGAGGCGAAGGGTGCGCCGACGCCGCTCAACGCCGATGTGATCCGCAAGGCGGGCGACAGCCAGAGCGCGACCAAGCCGGCCGATGCGCCGAGCCAGCCCTATGCCAAGGAGCCGGCGACCAGCACCGCCCAGACCGGCGCGGGCAACCCGCATCCGAACGCGACGCCAAAGCCATCCGACCCTGATGTCGTTCCCGGCAAGGGAGGGCAGAACCAATGACCGATACGCTGCGCAACGATTCCATCGACCCCGCGGTTGAGCGGCTGGCCGACGCCTTCCAGGACGGACATGTCCAGGATGAGGTGGCGATCCAGAACTACACGATCAACTTCGGCCCGCAGCACCCGGCGGCGCACGGCGTGCTCCGGCTCGTCATGGAGCTGGACGGCGAGATCGTCGAGCGGATCGATCCGCACGTCGGGCTGCTCCACCGCGGCACCGAGAAGCTGATCGAATACAAGACCTACGCGCAGGCGATCCCCTATTTCGATCGCCTCGATTATTGCTCGCCGGCGTGCATGGAGCACACGTTCGTGCTGGCGATCGAGAAGCTGCTCGACCTCGAAGTGCCGCTGCGCGCGCAGTACCTGCGCGTGTTCTTCGCCGAGCTGACGCGCATCTCGAACCACATGCTCAACCTCGGCTCGCACGTCATGGACGTCGGCGCGATGACGCCGAACCTGTGGCTGTTCGAGATTCGCGAGGATTGCTACGGCTTCCTCGAGCGCGCGACCGGTGCGCGCATGCACCACAATTACTTCCGCCCGGGCGGCGTCCACCAGGACGTGCCGCTGAAGCTGTTGACCGACATCGCCGAGTGGCTCGACACGCGGCTGCCGCGCCTGTTCGAGGATGCGATCAGCCTGGTTGCCGACAATCGCATCTTCAAGCAGCGCAACGTCGACATCGCGGTGGTGAGCCGCGACGATGCGATCCGCTGGGGTTTCTCCGGCCCGATGATCCGCGCCGCGGGCATTCCGTGGGATCTGCGCAAGCAGCAGCCGTATGACGTGTACGACCGAATGGATTTCGAGATCCCCGTCGGCACCAAGGGCGATTGCTACGACCGGTTCATGGTGCGCGTCGAGGAGGTCCGCCAGTCGGCGCGGATCATGAAGCAGTGTCTGGCGGAAATGCCCGAAGGGCCGATCGCCAGCCTCGATCGCAAGGTCGTGCCGCCCAAGCGGGGCGAGATGAAGCAGTCGATGGAAGCGCTGATCCACCACTTCAAGCTGTATTCCGAAGGCTATCACGTGCCGGCTGGCGAAGTGTATGTCGCGACGGAAAGCCCGAAGGGTGAGTTCGGCGTCTATCTGGTGTCCGACGGCACCAACAAGCCGTACCGTTGCAAGATCCGTCCGACCGCCTTCAGCCACCTGCAGGCAATGGATTTCATGAGCCGCGGCCACATGCTCGCGGACACCACCGCCATTCTCGGCGCGATGGATATCGTTTTTGGTGAATGTGACCGCTGATGGCTGACGCACCCCAGATCCCCGACGAGGCAGAGGTCCGCGCCCGCTGGGGCAATTTCCAGTGGACCGACGAAAGCCGTGAGAAGTGCAACGCGATCCTCGCGCGCTATCCGGCGGGTCGTGAGCAATCGGCGTCGATCCCGCTGCTCGACCTGGCACAGCGCCAGGTTGGGGCGGAGACGAACACGCAAGGGTGGCTGCCGATCCCGGTGATCGAGTTCGTCGCGCGCGAGATCGGCGTGCCGTACATCCGCGTGCTGGAGGTCGCGACCTTCTACACCATGTTCAACCTGGCGCCGGTCGGCCGGTTCCACGTGCAGGTCTGCGGGACGACGCCGTGCATGCTGCGCGGGTCGGACGACGTGCTGGCGGCGTGCAAGAACAAGGGGCTGATCAAGGGCAAGACGACGCCCGACGGCCTGTTCACGCTGACCGAGGTCGAGTGCATGGGCAATTGCGCGTCCGCACCGATGGTCCAGATCAACGACGACAATTATGAGGACCTGGATTACGACCGTACGGTCGCGATCCTCGACGCGCTGGCGCGGGGCGAGCAGCCCAAGGCGGGCACGCAGGAGCCGGGCCGGCACACGGTGGAGCCGTTGGGCGGGCCGACGACGCTGAAAGCGATGGTCGACGAGAACCACGATTATCGCAACGAATGGAACACCCCTGCCGTGGGAGCGAGCGCATGAGCGTCATCACGTCCCTGACGGACAAGGACCGCATCTTCACCAACCTCTACGGATATCAGCCGTGGACGTTGCAGGCGGCCCGCCAGCGCGGCGACTGGGACAATACCAAGGCGCTGCTGGAGCTTGGCCAGGACAAGATCATCGACGTGATCAAGGCCTCGGGCCTGCGCGGTCGCGGCGGTGCGGGCTTCCCGACCGGCACCAAATGGTCGTTCATGCCCAAGACGCCGAGCCCCGAGCGGCCGAGCTTCCTGGTCATCAACGCCGACGAATCCGAACCGGGTTCGTGCAAGGATCGCGAGATCATCCGCCACGATCCGCACAAGCTGATCGAGGGCGCGCTAGTCGCGGGCTTCGCGATGCGCGCGCGGGCGGCCTACATCTACATCCGCGGCGAGTATATTCGCGAGGCCGAGACGCTGTTTGCCGCCGTGCAGGAGGCATATGACGCCGGCCTGGTCGGCAAGAACGCTTGCGGCTCCGGCTATGACTTCGACGTCTTCGTCCACCGTGGCGCCGGCGCGTACATCTGCGGCGAAGAGACCGCAATGATCGAGAGCCTGGAGGGCAAGAAGGGCCAGCCGCGCCTGAAGCCGCCGTTCCCGGCGGGTGCCGGCCTGTATGGCTGTCCGACGACGGTCAACAACGTCGAGAGCATCGCGGTCGCGCCGACGATTCTGCGGCGTGGCGCGGAATGGTTCGCCAGCTTCGGCGCGGAGAACAACCGCGGCACCAAGCTGTTCCAGATCAGCGGTCACGTGGAAAAGCCGTGCGTCGTCGAGGAATCGATGAGCATTCCGTTCCGCGAGCTGATCGAGAAGCATTGCGGCGGCATTCGCGGCGGGTGGGACAATCTGCTCGCGGTTATTCCGGGTGGTTCGTCGGTGCCGTTGGTGCCAGCGAAGGACATCATGGATGCGCCGATGGACTTTGATGGCCTGAAAGCGGTGGGCTCCGGCCTCGGCACCGCGGCGATCATCGTCATGGACAAGTCGACCGACATCGTCCGCGCGATCAGCCGTATCTCCTACTTCTACAAGCATGAGAGCTGCGGCCAGTGCACGCCGTGCCGCGAGGGCACCGGCTGGATGTGGCGCGTGATGGAGCGGCTGCGCACCGGTGACGCCGAGATCGGCGAGATCGACATGTTGCAGCAGGTGACCAAGCAGGTCGAGGGCCACACCATCTGCGCGCTGGGCGACGCGGCTGCCTGGCCGATCCAGGGCCTCATCCGCCACTTCCGCCCCGAGCTGGAACGCCGCATCACCGAACGTCAGGGCGGCGGGCTCGCCCCCATGCAGGAAGCTGCAGAATAATGCCAAAGCTGAAGGTAGACGGGATCGAGGTCGAAGTGCCGCAGGGAGCCACCGTGCTCCAGGCGTGCGAAGCGGCTGGCAAGGAAATCCCCCGTTTCTGTTATCATGAGCGGCTGAGCATCGCGGGCAATTGCCGCATGTGCCTGGTCGAGGTGAAGCCCGGGCCGCCCAAGCCGCAGGCGTCGTGCGCGCTGCCGGCGGCGGAAAACCAGGAAGTGTTCACCAACACGCCGATGGTGAAGCATGCCCGCGAGGGCGTGATGGAATTCCTGCTGATCAACCACCCGCTGGATTGCCCGATCTGCGATCAGGGCGGCGAGTGCGATCTGCAGGACCAGGCGGTTGCTTATGGTCGTGGCCACAGCCGCTTCCAGGAGAACAAGCGCGCCGTCACCGAGAAGTACATGGGCCCCATCGTGAAGACGGTGATGACCCGGTGCATCCAGTGCACGCGCTGCGTCCGCTTCGCCGAGGAAGTGTCGGGCGTGGAGGAAATCGGCGCGCTGTATCGCGGCGAGAACATGCAGATCACCTCCTACCTCGAGAAGGCGGTGACGAGCGAGCTCAGCGGCAATGTCGTCGACCTGTGCCCGGTCGGTGCGCTGACGTCCAAGCCCTATGCGTTCGAAGCGCGCCCGTGGGAGCTGAAGAAGACGCTGACGATCGACGTCATGGACGCGGTCGGCACCAACATCCGCCTCGACAGCCGTGGCCGTCAGGTGCTGCGCGCGCTGCCGCGGGTGAATGACGACGTCAACGAGGAGTGGGCGACCGACAAGACCCGCCACGCCGTCGACGGCCTGGTGCGTCGCCGGCTCGACCGCCCTTATGTGCGGCGTGACGGCAAGCTGGTTGCGGCCAGCTGGGACGAGGCGTTCGCTGCGATCGCCGATGCGGCCAAGGCTGCGGGCAACAGCGTCGCGGCGGTGGCCGGCGATATCGTCGATTGCGAGACGATGTTCGCGGCCAAGGCGCTGCTGGCGTCGATGGGCTCGTCGCTGCTCGAGGGTCGTCAGACCGGCATGGACTATGACGTGTCGAGCCTGGCGGCGGTGAATTTCAACACCACCATTGCCGGCATGGAGCGCGCCGACGCGATCCTGTTGGTCGGCACCAACCTTCGCTGGGAAGCGAGCCTGGTCAACACGCGCGTGCGCAAGGCGATCAAGCGCGGCGCCAAGGTGTTTGCGATCGGCCCGGAGACGGACCTGTCGTACAAGGTCGAGTGGCTGGGCCAGGATCTCTCGATCCTTTCCAACCTGCCAGAGGCGGTGACCGAGGCGTTCGGCAAGGCCGAGCGGCCGGCAGTGGTTGTCGGTGGCGGCGCGCTGAAGCATGCGCATGGCGCGACGCTGGAGCTCGCCAAGTCGCTGAACCTCGTTCGCGATGGTTGGAACGGCTATAATGTCGTGCATTTCTCGGCCGCACGCATGGGCGGGCTGATGCTCGGCTACGCGCAAAAGGCCGGCATTTCCGCGCTTTACGACGCGAAGCTCACCTTCTTCCTGGGGGCCGACGAGTGCGATTTCACGCGCTTCACCGGCTTCAAGGTCTATGTCGGCCATCATGGCGACAAGGGCGCGGCCGCGGCGGACGTGGTGCTGCCCGGTGCGAGCTATGCCGAGAAGTCGGGTACCTATGTGAACCTCGAAGGGCGTGTTCAGCGCGGCAACCGCGCGGTGTTCGCGCCGGGCGATGCGCGCGAGGACTGGACGATCTTCCGCGCACTGTCGGAAAAGCTGGGCGCGGTCCTGCCGTTCGACACGCTGGACGAGCTGCGCGCCGCGATGGCGCTGGATTGTCCGGAGCTTGCCAACGAGGGGCTGGTGACCTTCCCCTGGGCGCCCCCGTCGCTCGACACCGCGGCGCAGGGCGCGCTGGAGGGATATCCCATCAAGGATTTCTATCTCACCAACGCGATCTGCCGCGCGTCGCCGACGATGCAGCGCTGCTCGGCTGAACTGGTCCATGGCGAAACCTTCGCGGAGGCCGCGGAATGACCGCCTTCTTCAACACGACCCTCGGCCTGCCCTATAACTGGGCCTGGTTCCTGGCGACGCTGGTCGGCATCCTGGTCATCGCGCTGCCGCTGATGCTGGCAGTGGCGATGATCATCTATGCCGATCGCAAGATCTGGGCGGCGATGGCGCTGCGCCGCGGCCCGAACGTGGTCGGCCCGCTCGGCCTGCTGCAGTCCTTCGCCGACGGCCTGAAGGTGTTCCTGCAGGAGACGATCGTCCCCACGGCCGCCAACCGCGGGCTGTTCCTGCTCGCGCCGATCATCACCTTCACGGTGGCGCTGATCGTCTGGGCGGTGGTGCCGTTCGACCTTGGCGTCGTGCTGGCGGACATCAACGTCGGGCTGCTGTACGTTCTCGCGGCATCGTCGCTGGGCGTGTACGGCATCATCCTGGCGGGCTGGTCGTCCAACTCCAAATACCCGTTCTTCTCCGCGATCCGCGCCGCGGCGCAGATGGTGAGCTATGAAGTCGCGATCGGCTTCGTGCTGATCTCGGTCATCTTGTGGGCGGGGACGTTCAACCTGACCGGGATCGTCGAGGCGCAGCGCGGCGTGCTGGGGACGCCGATCAACGGCTTCTTCCTCAACCCGCTGCTGTTCCCGATGGCGATCGTGTTCTTCATCTCGGCCCTGGCCGAAACGGCGCGCGCGCCGTTCGACCTGACCGAGGCGGAATCGGAGCTCGTCGCGGGTTACCAGACCGAATATTCGTCGATGAGCTTCGCGCTCTACTGGCTCGGCGAATATGCCAATGTGATCCTGATGTGCGTGCTGAACGCGACGCTGTTCTGGGGTGGCTATCTGCCGCCGTTCGACTGGGCGCCGCTCTATTACGTGCCGGGCATCATCTGGCTGTTTGCCAAGACGCTGTTCTTCTTCTTCTGCTTCAGCTGGGTGAAGGCGACGGTGCCGAGGTATCGTTATGACCAGCTGATGCGGCTGGGCTGGAAGGTGTTCCTTCCGCTGTCACTGTTCTGGGTATTTCTCGTGTCGGGCGTGCTGATGCTCTACCGGGTTGGGATCTGACGATGGGTATCGCTTCGACGATCAAGGCCTTCACCCTCTGGGAGTTCGTGAAGGCGCACGCTTTGACCTTGAGGTATTTCTTCAAGCCCAAGGCGACGATCAACTATCCGTTCGAGCGCAACCCGCTCTCGCCGCGGTTCCGTGGGGAGCATGCGCTGCGCCGCTATCCCAATGGCGAGGAACGCTGCATCGCATGCAAGCTGTGCGAGGCGGTGTGCCCGGCGCAGGCGATCACGATCGAGGCCGAGCCGCGCGACGACGGCAGCCGCCGGACGACGCGCTACGACATCGACATGACCAAGTGCATCTATTGCGGGCTGTGCCAGGAGGCCTGCCCGGTGGACGCGATCGTCGAAGGGCCGAACTACGAATTCTCGACCGAGACCCGCGAGGAGCTGATCTACGACAAGGCCAAGCTGCTCGATAACGGGGATCGCTGGGAAAGCGCGATTGCGGCAAACATTGCCGCGGACGCGGCATATCGATAGGCGGCGCGCGATGATTCAACGGCTTTTCCAGGTGTCGGCATGATCCAGGCCCTCGCCTTCTACCTTTTCGCGATCGTGGTGCTCGTTTCGGGCGTGATGACGATTGCCTCGCGCAATCCGGTGCACAGCGTGCTGTGGCTGATCCTGGCGTTCTTCAACGCCGCGGGCCTGATGGTGCTGGTCGGCGCCGAGTTCATCGCGATGCTGCTCGTCATCGTGTACGTCGGCGCGGTCGCCGTGCTGTTCCTGTTCGTGGTCATGATGCTCGACATCGACTTCGCCGAGCTGCGCGCTGGTTTCGTGCGCTATTTCGGGATCGGCCTGGTCCTGGCGGTGGCGCTGGTGTGCGAGATCATCATCGGGGTCGGCGCATGGAGCGAGGGCGGGGTTGACCTGGCACGCCGCGGTGCGCCGATCGATCCGACCATCCCGAACGTCCAGGCGATCGGCAACCTGCTGTACACCCGCTACCTCTTCGTGTTCGAAGCGGCGGGCCTGGTGCTGCTGGTCGCGATGATCGGCGCGATCGTGCTGACGCATCGCCAGCGTGGCGGGGTCATCAGGCAGAACATCGCGCAGCAGATCGCGCGGCGTCCGCAGGATGCGACGCGTAACGTGCGACCGGAAATCGGGCAGGGGGTGAAGCTGTGAGTGGCGGAATCGGTCTGGTCCATTACCTCGTCGTGGCGGCATTGCTGTTCACGACCGGGGTGCTGGGCATCTTCCTCAACCGGAAGAACATCATCGTCATCCTGATGGCGATCGAGCTGATCCTGCTGGCGGTGAACATCAACCTCGTCGCCTTTTCCTCGGCGCTGGGCGATCTGGTGGGGCAGGTCTTTGCGATGTTCGTGCTGACCGTGGCTGCCGGCGAGGCGGCGATCGGTCTGGCGATCCTCGTCATCTTCTTCCGTGGCCGGGGCTCGATCTCGGTTGATGATCCCAGCCGGATGAAGGGCTGAACGACCCGTGACCTCGATCCTCTTCATCGTATTCCTGCCGCTGCTCGCGGCGATCATCGCTGGCTTCGGCAACAAGTCGATCCCCGGCGTCGTCGCCAAGGGCGTGACGACGGGCGCGCTGTTCATCTCCTGCGCGCTGTCGTGGCCGATCTTCCTCGGCTTCATGTCGGGCGGGATGAGCGCCAGCGTGACGCCGGTGCTGCACTTCCTCACCTCCGGCACGTTTGACGCGTCCTGGACGCTGCGGCTCGACGCGCTGACCAGCGTGATGCTGGTGGTGATCACCAGCGTCTCGGCGCTCGTTCACCTCTATAGCTGGGGCTATATGAGCGAGGACCCGGATCAGCCGCGGTTCTTCGCCTATCTGTCGCTGTTCACCTTCGCGATGCTGATGCTGGTGACGGCCGACAACCTGATCCAAATGTTCTTCGGCTGGGAAGGCGTCGGCCTCGCCAGCTATCTGCTGATCGGTTTCTGGTTCAAGAAGCCGAGCGCACAGGCGGCGGCGATCAAGGCATTCGTCGTCAACCGTGTCGGCGACCTTGGCTTCATGCTGGGCATCTTTGCCACCTATCTGGTGTTCGACACCGTCTCGATCCCCGCCATCCTCGAGATGGCGCCGGGCATGGCCGGCTCGACGATCGGCTTCCTTGGCTATCGCTTCGACACGATGACGGTGATCTGTCTGCTGCTGTTCGTCGGCGCGATGGGCAAGTCGGCGCAGCTGGGCCTCCACACTTGGTTGCCGGACGCGATGGAAGGTCCGACCCCGGTGTCGGCGCTGATCCACGCGGCGACGATGGTCACCGCGGGCGTCTTCATGGTCTGCCGCCTGTCGCCGATGTTCGAAGCGTCGCCGACCGCGCTGATGGTCGTCACCGGCGTTGGCGCCGCGACCTGCCTGTTCGCCGCGACCGTCGGCACGACGCAGACCGACATCAAGCGCGTGATCGCTTATTCGACCTGTTCGCAGCTCGGCTATATGTTCTTCGCCGCGGGCGTTGGTGCGTATGGCGCGGCGATGTTCCACCTGTTCACGCACGCCTTCTTCAAGGCGCTGCTGTTCCTGGGTGCCGGCTCAGTCATCCATGCGATGCACCATGAGCAGGACATGCGCTTCTACGGTGGCCTGCGTAAGCATATCCCGATCACCTTCTGGGCGATGATGCTGGGTACGCTGGCGATCACGGGCGTGGGCATCTACGGCATCGGTGGCTTTGCCGGCTTCCACTCGAAGGACGCGATCCTTGAAGTGGCCTGGGCATCGGGCCGCGGGCAGGGCGCCTTCTGGGTCGGTACCTTCGCTGCGCTGCTGACGAGCTTCTACTCGTGGCGCCTGATGTTCCTGACCTTCTGGGGCAAGCCGCGCTGGGCCGGGTCGGAGCATATCCAGCACGCGGTGCACGACCGTCACCATGATCATCCCGTCCATGACGCGGACGATCATGCCGCGGAGGCGCATGGTGGCGGTGTCGCGCATGAGGATGCCGGCCATTCGCCGCACGCGCATGGCGCGGACACCGATGACGTGCCGACCGGCACCGCTGGCTATCATCCGCATGAGAGCCCGCTGGTCATGCTGATCCCGCTGATCGTCCTGTCGATCGGCGCGGTGCTCGCCGGCTATGTGTTCCATTACTGGTTCATCGAGCCGGAGGCGGGCGAGGCGTTCTGGCGCGGGTCGCTCGCGTTCAACGAGCATCTGGCGCACGAGATGCACGAGGTGCCGCTGCTGGTGAAACTGGCCGCGACGATCGTGATGATCATCGGCCTGGCGCTGGCGTGGATCGCCTACATCTGGCGGACCGACATACCGAAGCGGTTCACCACGACGTTCGACGTCCTGTACAATTTCATCGCCCACAAATGGTATTTCGATGAGCTGTACGACCTGTTGTTCGTGCGCCCGTCCTTCGCCATCGGCCGCTTCCTGTGGCACATGGGTGATGAAGGTACGATCGACCGCTTCGGGCCGAACGGATCGGCCTGGATCGTGGCTCAGTCGAGCCGCGTCGCCGGGCGGATCCAGACGGGCTACGTCTATACCTATGCGTTCGTGATGCTGATCGGCCTCACCGCCGCGGTAACTTGGGTGATCGCAGGATGACCCACGCCGCTTCTTTCGTTCGCGCCGAGCCTGGCAAGGCGCTGTACTTCTTCACCCCGTTCGAAGGGGCAGGGCTGGACGTCGTGACGTTCGGCCCGAACGGTCTGTTGGGGGCGAAGTGACCGGTTTCCCGATCCTTTCCGTGATGCTCGCGATCCCGGCCATTGCCGCGATCGCCTGCTTCTTCCTGTCCGCCCAGAGTGCGCGCTGGCTCGCCCTTGCGGCGACGCTGGCCGATCTCGCGCTGGGCGTCATCCTGTGGCTCAGCTTCGACATTGGCGGGGCGCAGTGGCAGTTCGTCGAATATGCGCCGGTGTTCGGGCGGTTCGCCTGGGCGCTGGGCATCGATGGCTATGCGCTGCTGCTGATCATGCTGAGCGTGTTCCTGATGCCGATCTGCATTGGGGCATCGTGGCAGGCGATCGAAAAGCGCGTGCCGGAATATATGGCGATGTTCCTGCTGACCGAGGTGCTGATGATCGGCACCTTCGCGGCGCAGGATATCTTCCTGTTCTACATCTTCTTCGAAGCCGGCCTGATCCCGATGTTCCTGATCATCGGCATCTGGGGCGGGGCGAACCGCATCTACGCGTCGTACAAGTTCTTCCTGTACACGCTGCTCGGCTCGCTGCTGATGTTCATCGCCATGCTTTACATGAGCATCACCGCCGACACGACGTCGATCCCGGTGCTGATGAACTATGACTTCCCGCCGGACGTCCAGACGTGGCTGTGGCTCGCCTTCTTCGCCTCGTTCGCGGTGAAGATGCCGATGTGGCCGGTGCACACCTGGCTGCCCGACGCGCACGTGCAGGCGCCGACCGCGGGGTCGGTGATCCTGGCGGGCGTGCTGCTGAAGCTGGGCGGTTATGGCTTCCTGCGCTTCAGCCTGCCGATGTTCCCGGAGGCGTCCGCATCGCTGGTGTGGCTGGTGTTCGGCCTGAGCGCAGTCGCGGTGATTTACACCAGCCTTGTCGCGCTGGTGCAGTCCGACATGAAGAAGCTGATCGCTTATTCGTCGGTCGCGCACATGGCGATCGTGACGATCGGCCTGTTCGCGTTCAACGCGCAGGGCATCGAGGGTGCGATGCTGGTGATGCTGGGCCACGGCCTGGTGTCGGGCGCGCTGTTCCTGTGCGTCGGCGTCATCTACGACCGGCTGCACACCCGCGAGATTTCGCGTTACGGTGGCCTCGCCAACAACATGCCGCGCTACGCGATCCTGTTCCTGTTGTTCACCATGGCCTCAATCGGCCTGCCGGGCACCAGCAACTTCCCGGGCGAACTGCTGGCACTGATGGGCACTTATCAAGTGTCGACCACGATCGCGCTGCTGTGCACGACCGGCATCATCCTGGGCGCGGCGTATATGCTGTATCTGTACCGTCGCGTCGTGTGGGGTGAGATCAAGTCGGAGGAAGTGCGCGCGATGCCCGACCTGTCGGCGCGCGAGATGTGGCTGCTGGCACCGATCGCCGCGGTCGTCCTGTGGATGGGCGTGTATCCGGAAAGCTTCATTGCGCCGATGCGTGCCGACACCGAGCGCCTGCTTGCCCGGATCGATCGTGATCGTCCGGCGGGCGATTCACTGCCCACGCCGGGTACTGGCGTGGCGCCTGCCGCGCATGGTGCGGGCCATTCGGCCGCCGGTTCTTCTGCTGCTGTATCTGACGCCCATGGGGAGGCGCATTGATGGACTACGCATCGCAGGTCGCGATGACCCTTCCCGAGATCGTGCTGGCGCTGGGTGCGCTGGCACTGATGCTGGTGGCTGCGTGGGGCGGCTCCGCGTCGACGCGCGCCGTGTCCTGGACCGCGGTGGCGATCCTTGGCGGCGCGTGCCTGGCGCTGATCGGCCCGGCAACCAACGGCGGCGCTGCGTTCGACGGCATGTACCGCGCGGATGCCTTTGCCGGTTTCGCCAAGGTACTGATCTATTTCGCCGCGGCGGTCGCGATCCTGCTCGCGCCGCGCTTCTTCGAGCGGACGGCGGGTGAGAATCTGCGCCCGGAATATCCGGTGCTGATCCTTCTGTCGGCAATCGGCATGGGCGTGATGGTATCGGCGGGCGATCTGCTGACGCTGTACATCGGCCTCGAGCTGCAGAGCCTTGCCGCCTATGTCCTTGCCAGCTTCATGCGGCAGGACCAACGGTCGGCCGAGGCGGGCCTGAAGTATTTCGTGCTCGGCGCGCTGGCGAGCGGCATCCTGCTCTATGGCATCAGCCTGGTGTACGGCTTCACCGGTTCGACCATGTTCGACGAAATCGCCGGCGCCTATGCCGCATCGCCGCTGAGCGGTGACGGACGGTCGATCGGCCTGATGTTCGGCCTGGTTTTCGTGTTCGCCGGCATCGCCTTCAAGATCAGCGCCGTGCCGTTCCACATGTGGACCCCGGACGTGTACGAAGGCGCACCGACGCCGGTCACTGCCTTCTTCGCCTCGGCGCCGAAGGTTGCCGCCGTCGGACTCGCCGTTCGTGTCGCGATCGAGGCGATGGGCCCGGCCGAGGACCAGTGGCGCCAGATCGTGATCTTCGCGGCGCTCGCCTCGATCATCTTCGGTGCGGTTGCCGCGATCGGCCAGAGCAACATCAAGCGACTGCTTGCCTATTCGTCGATCAACAACGTTGGCTTCGCGCTGATCGGTCTTGCCGCGGGCACGCCCGAGGGCGTCGCCTCCGTGCTGACCTATATGACGATCTACGTCATCATGACGCTGGGCTCGTTCCTGGTCGTGCTGCAGATGCGCACGCCCGAAGGACAGCCGGTGGAGACGCTGGCGTCGCTGTCGGGCCTGTCGCGCACGCGGCCGTGGCTGGCGGCCGGGCTCGCGATCTTCATGTTCAGCCTGGCTGGCATTCCGCCGCTGTTCGGCTTCTGGGCGAAGTTCGCGGTGTTCGATGCGGCGGTGCGCGCCGGGCTGTTCCCGCTGGCCGTCATCGGCATCGCGGCGAGCACGATCGGTGCCTATTATTACCTGCGCGTCGTCAAGACGATGTACTTCGACGAGCCGACGGTGCCGTTTGGCGAGGGTGACAAGCTGGAGGGCGGGATGATCGCTGTCGCGGCAGTGGCCGTGTCGCCGCTCGGCTATTTGGCCATCCCGCTGCTCAGTGCCTGGTCGATCAACGCTGCGCAGGCGCTGTTCTGACGGTTCAGCGGCGTGACGGTGTCGCGGTGAAGGGCACGGCGGGCGACCGCATCCGCACGGTCGCGGAAACCGGCTCCACCAACGCCGACATGCTGGCCCTCGCCGCGGCCGGCGCCCCGGAAGGGAGCTGGCTGCGTGCCGAGCGGCAGACCGCCGGGCGCGGGCGGCAGGGGAAGGCCTGGAGCTCCCCGATCGGGAATGTCTATGCCAGCACGCTGGTGCGGGTGCGGGCCGATGACCCGCCCGCCGCGTCGCTGGCGCTGGTGTGCGCGGTCGCGCTGGCGGACACGATCGGGACGCTCGGCTGCCCGACCGTCACGATCAAATGGCCCAACGACCTGCTGCTCGATAACGCCAAGCTTGCCGGCATCCTGCTGGAGCGGCACGGCGATGCGATCGTCGCTGGTTTTGGCGTCAATCTGTCGAGCCATCCGTCGATCGAGGGGCGGCAGACCGCCAGCCTTGCCGGCCGGCTGTGGGTCCACTCCGCTGCCGAGCTGTTCGAGCATCTGGTGGCAGATTTCGCGACATGGCTGGAGACGTGGCGCCGTGACGGGCTGCCGCCGGTCATCGCGCGGTGGGAGCGGCAGGCGCATGCGCCGGGTACGCCGCTGATTGCCAACCTGTCCGACGGGACGTCGGTTGCCGGCAAATATGATGGTCTGGCCAGCGACGGCGCGCTACGGCTGCGCTTGGCGGATGGAACCACGCGTGTCATTCACGCGGCCGACGTGTTCCTGGTGTAGGGGAGGGGATGATGCTGCTCGCGGTTGATGCGGGAAATACCAATGTGGTGTTCGCGCTGATCGCCTTGCGGCCAGAGGGCGGCCGTGAGATCCGCGCCCGGTGGCGGATTGCCACCGACCCGCGCCGTACCGCCGACGAATATGCCGTCTGGCTGAGCCAGCTGCTGGCGCTGGAAGGCTATCAGCGCAGCGATGTCGACGGGGTGATCATCTCCACGGTGGTGCCGCGCGCGCTGCACAACCTGGAAGTGCTTTCGAGCAAATATTTCGGCACCGATGCGCTGATCGCCGGACGGCCGCCGGTGGAATGGGGCGTCGCGCTGGACGTTGACGAGCCGCAAAGCCTGGGTGCGGACCGCGCGGTGAATACGATTGCGGCGCATGCGCTGCACGCGGGTGACCTGATCGTGATCGATTTCGGCACCGCGACGACGCTGGACGTGTCCGACTTCAACGGCGCCTATAAGGGCGGGATCATCGCGCCGGGAATTAACCTGTCGCTCGACGCATTGGTCAATGCCGCGGCGAAGCTGCCGCGGATCGCCATCGAGGCGCCCAAGGGCAATGTCGGCGTGATCGGCCGCAACACGGTAGATCAGATGAACATCGGCATCTACTGGGGCTATATCGCCATGATCGAGGGGCTGGTCAGCCGCATGAAGGCGGAGATCGGCCGGCCCGCCAAGGTGATCGCCACCGGTGGCCTCGCGACATTGTTCGAGCAGCATACCGACGTGTTCGACGCGATCGAGCCCGACCTGACGATCCAGGGGCTGGCGATCATGTGGGAGCGCGCCCATATTGCTGCGTGAGTTTCTCTGCCGCTGAAGGGCAAGGTTGCCCGCCGGCTACGATACCGGCGTCGAGACGACGGCCCTATCGGCAGCAGCATTAGGCGCCCGCTGGACAAAGCGGGGGACGGGATTGGGGAAGGCCTCCCCCATATTGGAGGTCGCGTGAAACGGCGCGCCGGAGCGTGCGCCTACCCGCCGGGCGTTGCTTCGCGGGCAGTGAAGGATTGAGATCATTTCCAAGAAGAAGAACGAACTGCTCTTCTGCGCCCTCGGCGGCTCAGGTGAAATCGGGATGAACGTGAACCTGTACGGCCATGATGGCCGGTGGGTGATGGTGGATTGCGGCGTTACCTTTGCCGACCATCAATATCCGGGGATCGACCTGGTCCTGCCGGACCTGAGCTTCATCGAGGATCAGCTCGACACGCTGGACGGCATCGTCATCACGCACGGCCATGAGGACCATATCGGCGCGCTGCCGTATCTGGCTGATGACCTGGGCGTGCCGATCTATGCGACGCCGTTCACCGCGGGCCTGATCCGGCACAAGCTGGAGGAGGAGCGGATCGCCGACCGGGTGAAGATCCGCGTGATCCAGCCGGGCGAGGCGTTCCGCGTCGGACCGTTCGGGTTCGAGTTCGTGCCGATGTCGCACTCCATCCCAGAGGCCAATGCGCTGGTGATCGAGACGCCCGCGGGCCGGGTGTTCCACACCGGCGACTGGAAGCTGGATGCGGCGCCGGTGATCGGGACGCCCGCCTCGCCCGAGCAGCTGACGGCGATCGGCGACCGCGGCATCGACGTCCTCGTGTGCGATTCGACCAATGTCTTCAATGCCGAGGCGTCGGGATCGGAGAGCACGGTGCAGACCGGTCTGCTGGAGGCGATCTCCGCCGCACGGGGCCGCGTGGTGGTGACGACCTTTGCCTCCAACGCGGCGCGCCTGCACACGCTGGGGCAGGTCGCGTTGGAGACCGGGCGGGCGCTGTGCGTTGCGGGGCGCTCGCTCGACCGGATCATCAAGGTCGCGCGCGCGTGCGGCTATCTGAAGGACTTCCCCGACACCGTGTCGCCCGAGGAGGCAATGCGGATGCCGCGCAATAAGGTGCTGGTCGTAGCGACGGGCGGCCAAGGCGAGGATCGCGCCGCGCTGGCGCGGATTGCGACGGGCAACCACCCGATCAAGCTGGAGTCGGGTGACACGGTCATCTTCTCGTCCAAGCAGATCCCCGGCAACGAGGTCGCGATCGGCCGGATCCAGAACACGCTGGCGGGACGCGGCGTGAAGATGGTGACGGAGAAGCAGGCGCATGTTCACGTGTCCGGCCACCCCGGACAGCCCGAGCTGGAGGCGCTGTACGGCTGGCTGCGGCCGCGCATCCTGGTGCCGGTGCATGGCGAGATGCGCCACCTGATGGAGCATGCGCGGTTCGGCCTGTCGAAGGGGATTCCCGAGACGTTGGTGCAGAACGATGGCGACCTGGTGCGGCTGGCCCCGGGCGCCCCTGCCAAGATCGGCCATGCGCCGGTCGGGCGACTGGTGCTGGACGGTGACGTGATCCTGCCGGCGGATGGCGGCACGATCAACGAACGTCGCCGGATCAGCCTGCATGGCCAGATCTCCGTCGCGGTGGCGGTGGGCAAGAACCGGCGCGTCGCCGGATCGCCGCAGGTCCGCTTGCAGGGCATTCCGGTCGAGGAAGAGCGCGACGCCTTCATCGCCGATGCCGAGGACGCCGCAGCCGAGGCGGTTTCGGGCGGCGCGCGTGACATGGATCGCCTGCGGGAGGACATTCGCCTCGCGGTTCGGCGCTGTGCCACCCGCTGGACGGGCAAGAAGCCCGTGGTCGATGTTCTGCTGCTGGAGGTCTGACGAGCGATGAACTGGACGTCGGCGCTGGCGATCTACATCCTGTTCTGGGCGTTCTCCGTGTTTCTGGTGCTGCCGTTCGGGGTGCGCACCAGCGCGGAAGCGGGCGAGGAACATGTGCCCGGCCAGGCAGACAGCGCGCCGCATCAATTTGCCGCCGGGCGCACTGCCCTGCGCGTCACGATCGTCGCAACGGTGCTGTTCGCGCTGTTCTTCGCCAATTACCTCTACGGCTGGATCACGCCTGACATGGTCGACATGACCAAATACGGGATCGGGACCTCGACCGTCGATTGATACAAAAAAGCGCAGGAGCGGCGACCGCCCCTGCGCTCTTTCTTGTGTGCCGATGCGGCGGGGTGCCGCGGGTCAGCGCAGCCGCTCGATCGCCTGGGCGAGCGCGACGTAGAGCTTGCCCACATCCGACGACAGCAACGTCACGCCAAGCGGCGAGCCGTCGCGCTGCGCCAGGATTGTGCGCAGCATCGCCTCAAAATCATGAATGTAGCGGTTCACCTGATCGCGGAACGCCTCATCCTCGTCATACAGAGCCGCGATCTCGCGATGCTCGACATCGCCCAGCAGGCGGACGGCACGACGGGTGAAGACGCCGCGATCGCCCTTCAGATAGGCCGCCCAGGCACTGTCGGCGACGTCGGTGGCGAAGTTGCGCGTGATGTCGATCGCGGACGAGTTTAGCGAGTCGATCAGCAGCGCGGCGCGTCGGGCGAAGCTTTCCTGCTCGTGCTGCTCACGCTCGGTGCGCGCGGTGTCGATGCGCTCGTCAACCGCCACGGTCAGCGCGTGGATCGCCTGTAGCTGCTGATCGAGACGCGCCGCGGCCTGGGTGGCGGCACCCACCGCCGCATCGGCGGTGCTGGCGATCTGCGCAATCTGCTGGTCGAGGCCGGCATCGACGGCGCGGCGGAGCGCGGCAGCACCGGACTTTTCGAGCGCGTCGGCGGCCTCCGGCACGACGCGCGCCAGCACCTCGCGGGCGTGCTCCGCCGCCTGGGTGGCGGTGTCCCGCACCCGAAGCAGCATTTCGATGAGGCGGGGGGCGGCCTCTTCGGCGAAGCGGTTGGCGCGGTCCGCGGCCTCGTCGACCATCTGGCCCATGGCGTCCGCCTTCGCGCGGCCGGTCGCCAGCGTTTCAAGCAATGTGCCGGTCAGCGAGTCGACGTTGCCGCGCTGTTCGGCGATGACCTGGGCAATCGCCTCGATCGCTTCATGGGTGCTTTCCGCAGCGGTGACGAGCGCGAGGAGTTCCGGCTTGGCGGCGACCACGACCGCCTTGGCGGCGACAACGCGGTCGTCGAGCCGATCGACCGCGGCCGGCAGCGTCTCGTCGATCTCGCGCGTGGCAGAATCGAGCGCGAGCAGCAGCGCTTCGGTGGTTTCAATCGCGCGACCCGCCATGGCGTCGCCAGCGGCCAGCGCCTGGGTCATCGCGTCGGCCGAGCCACCGAGCGCCGAAATCGACGCGGCGAGCATCTGCGAGCGTTCGACACCCTGCTGGTGCAGGCGGGCGAGGCGATCCTCGATCCCGCCGAGCGCGCCCTGGAGATCGCCGATCAGCCCGTCGCTGGCATGGCGCTGCTGATCCAGCCGTTCGGTGATGCGGTCGATCACTACCTCGATCACCGCGATCCGCTCAGCGAGCGACTCCGCGCTTTCGCGCGCCGCGGTGTCAAGCGCGGCCTGGTTGGTGCCGACCATCGCCAGCATCGCGTCGGCCTGCGCCGCGATCCCCTTGCGCGATTCATCGATCGCCTGTGCGGTGCGATCAAGCAGTGCGTCGACCGCGGCGGACATTTCGCCGGTGACCGCCTCGAGCCTCGCCCCGGCAGTCTCGCTGGTCGCTTCCATCCGGCCGATGTGCGCGGCGAGCTTCTGCGCCGCGCCGCCAGCGACCGCTTCCGCCTCGCGGCCACGCTCCGCCAGCGCGACGATCTGCGCGTCGAGCGCCGCCGCCTGCTGCCCGGCGGCCAGCCCGGCATTCTCGATGCGGGTGGTCAGCCCCTCAGCCTCGCTCTGCGCCTTGGGCATGGTGGCGAGCAGCACCGACAGGCTGTTCTGCGCCGTGGTCGCGGCCTCCGCCAGCGAACGGGCGTGGACATCGGCCTGGTCGATCTCCTCCGACAGGCCGCGGCCGATCGAGGACAGCCGCGCCGTCGCGCTGTCGCCCAGCGCGCTCAGCTGCCTGGCCTGCTCGGCCAGCTTGTCCCGGTTCGCATCGAGCGCGGCGGCGAGCGAGGCGACGGTGCGTTCGAGCGCGGCGGCCTCCTCGCGCATGGCGGCGGCCGTGGCGCCGAACCGCTCGGCCTCCGCACGGCTGGTGCGCAGCGCGACCAGCCAGATGATCCCTGCCAGCGCGGGAACGGCCACCAGCGCGGCGCCGAACTGCGCCAGATCCAATGCGGACATGGCGGCCAGGTCACCGCGCGCCAGCCAGACGAGCGCCGCGACCCAGATAAGCGATACCCCGACCAGCGCGACCGGTCCGATGGTCCGCCACGGCGATACCGGCTCCACGCCCTCAGGCAGGTATATAGCTTCCTGGTTTTCCACGGTTACCTGCTCGGCGATCACGGCTGGAGATTCCTCCATGTTGTGCATTGCTGCGTCGCTGGGTTTGCGCGTGCGCATGTCGATGATCGTCGGGCCCCCGGTCATGTCGCAGGTGTAACACGAAATCATGTCGCTCAAAGCAAATAGCGGCAACCTGCGATTAAGCGTTGCATGCTAGCGGCATGTGCATGGCGGTTGATCCCGGTGCGATTGATGCGGCGCTGAGCGCGGCGGTGGGCGACGACCCGGCGTTGATCGCGGAGCTGCGCGCTGCCTTTCGCGACAGTGCCCGACGCGGGCTGGCGGCGATCGAAAGCGCGCAGGATGACGCGGCGTGGCAGGCGGCGGCGTGGCGGCTGAAGGGGCTGGCGGCGAGCTTCGGTGCCGTCCGCCTCGCGGCGCTCGCGACGGAAGCGGCGCGCAAGCCTGCGGGCGATGCGTTGATGGTGAAGCAGTTGCGGCAGATGATCGCACGATTGTAAGCTAGCAAGCCCGTCCGGCCGCGGTTCGCGATTGCTCCGGTCCGGGACTGACCGTAACAGCGCCCGATGCTCGCAGGGCTGATCTTTGCCGTACAGGAAGCCGACGACCGGCCCGGGACGCTGGCCGCCACCTTGCCCTTCGCGGGGATGACGGTGGTGGAATATCAGGCGCGCCTGCTGATCGCCGGGGGCGCGGCGCAGATCGTCGTCGTCGTCGCGCGCGTCACCCCCGAATTGCTGGGCGCCGTAGCCCGCATCGGCCGGCGCGGCGTGACCGTCGATACCGTGCGCAGCGCCGCGGAGGCCGCCGCGCGGCTGCACCCTCTGTCGCACCTGCTGGTGCTGGCTGACGGGCTGGTGACGACCGACGCGATCCTGCATCCGATTGCGCGGGAAGGGGGCGATGTCCTGCTGGTCGCCGCGGAGGATGAAGCGGACGCCGCCTATGAGCTGATCGGTGGGGGCGATGCGTGGGCCGGGATCGCGCGCCTCGATGGCCGCCATCTGGGCGATGTCGCCGCCATGCCGCGCGACTATGACGTGCAATCGGCGCTGCTCCATGTGGCGGCGCAATCGGGCGCGCTGCGATTGCAGATGCCCGACGACGAACGCGGCGCGGGGCACGGGATCGAACGGCGGCGCGACACGCTGGAAACACGCAGCCGCGCGGTGGTGAGCGCAGCGGTGGCGAGCCGGTCGGGCTGGTTCCAGCGGTGGATCGTGCGGCCGGTTGCCAAGCTGTGCCTGCCCGCGCTGATGCGGCGCCACGTGCCGACCGCCGCCATGGCCGCCGGTGCGGCGATCGTATCGCTGGGCGGGCTCGCCACGTTATGGGCCGGACAGGCGGCCGTGGGGCTTCTTCTTGCGCTGCTGGGCGTGATCGCAGCGACCATCGCCTCCAGCTTTGCTTGGCTGCGCGACGAGGAGCTGCTGGGGCGGATGACCGATGCGCTGACATATGGCGTACCGGCGATCGCAGCGATGGTGCTGGGCCGGGCGATCGACGCCGAAACGGGCGAGCTCACTGCGCTGATCGTGGCGCTGGCGCTGGTCGTGGCCGGGGCGCTGGGGCTCCGCGCTGTGGCGGCGGATCGCCCGATGTTCTGGGGTGATCCCTCGGCCTATCTGCTGGTGCTGGCGCTCGGCGCGCTGATCGGCTGGCCCATGGTGGGGCTGACCGGAGCGGCGATCTACGCCACGGTGACGCTTGCGCTCGCCATCGAAACTTTACGCGCGCGCTTAGCAGCGCCTTAACGTCGACCGCGCTAGGGCAGGCGCATGTCGGTCGATTCTCGCCCAGGCCTGCCGGGCCTGCCGTCGGACGTTGCCGCGCTGCTGGCGCGTGCGGACGCGGCTGGGCGGGGTGCGCGGCGGTATCTCGCGGCGACGATCGACGACCTGTTCCTGCCGGATGAGTATCGGCTTGATGATCGCACCCGCGCGCGGCTGGGGCTGTTGCTGCGGTCGACGATCGTCGCGATTGGCGCGGACCTTCATGCGCGTTGCTGGGCGCAGCGCGGGGCAGCGCCCGGCAATTCCTTCGAAGCCGCGCCGCTCATCGCCCGGCTGGCGGCGAGTGACGCGCTGCGCGATCCCGAGCTGATCGGGGAGTTGCTGGACCGTACACGGCAGGACCTGCTCGGCGAGGCGCTGAGGGCCAATCGGCCGCCCGGGGCGCAGATGCCGCTGCTGTCGCGGTTGGTGGAGGGCCGGGACCAGGCGGTCGCTGCGGCGGCGCGCAGCTATCGCCTGGCGGAAAGTCGATCGGCCGCGGGCGACGCCGGCGCGGGAGAGTTGCTGACCCCCGCGATGGGGCTGCGCGCTGCATGGCTGGTCGCCGCGGCGCTGCGGCCGACGTTTCAGGCGGAGGGCAGAGACGCCGACCGGCTGATCGTCGCGGCGGTCGAGCAGCATCTGCTTGCCCGCGACGAGGCCGCCAGCCTGGAGCGATGCGCGGCAGAACTGGCGCGGATGATCGACCGCGAGCCGTCAGACCCAGCGACCATGCTGGTGGATGCGCTGGACGATGGGTCGGTCGCGTTGTTCGTTGCCATGCTGGCGCGGCGGATGGCGGTGGCACCGCGCATCGTGGGGGCGCTGACGCTGGAGCCCGGGGGGCACCGCTTGTGGCTGGCACTGCGATCGCTCGACATCGGACGGGCCGCGATCGCGCGGATCGGCTATTTGCTTGCCGAGGCTGATCCGCGGCGCGACCTGGAAGCGTTTGGCGCGCTGCTCGACACGATCGCTGCGGTTCCCGCCGCGGCCGCGCGTGACGCGCTGGCCGATCTGGCGCTGCCGCCGGCGTACCGCGCCGCGATTGCCGCCGTCGAGGGTGGCCCGCGGCCGTGATCGAAGGCATGACCCTTCACGCTGAGGTCGACCCGGCAGACCGGCTGGTCGCGGCGAGCCCCGAGTTCCTGACGCTGAACGAGCGGGCCGGCGGTGCGATGGGGCAGCCGCTCGCCAATCCGCAGATCGCCGCGATGGTACGGTTGTCGCGACGCTTGCAGATCCCGCTTTCACGCGCGGTCACCATCGCCGACATGGATGTGGATATCGATTGCTGGGTACGGGCCGAGCCCGGCCCGCGCGCAACGATGCTGACCATTTCCCCATTGCGCGAGCGTGCTGCGTGGCGGCCGGTGCAGCCCGCGCTGGCAGTGCCGTATCCGGCCGGCGCGGACTGGACCTGGGACGTGGACGCGGCATTGCGGTTGCAGCGCCTGTCGATCGAGGCGGCACAGCGGCACGGGATCGATGCGGCGAGCGTGCTGGGCCAGCCGCTGACGCGGCTGTTCACGCTGCAAAGCGACCCGCATGGTGCCTTGCCGCTGCTGGAGGCGGTCGCGTCAGTCGACGATTTTGCGGAGCAGCCGGCTGTGCTGGCGGGTAGCGTCGACCGCTTCATGCTGGCGGGACATGTGCGGCGCGACCGGGGCGGGGCCTTCGCCGGGTTTGCCGGTGCGGCGTTCGTGCATCCGGCGGAGATCCGGCCCGATCACCGGCCGCGCACCGGGCTGGACGGCGCGTTCAATCACCGGCTGGATCGTATCCTGCGCGCGCCGCTTGGCCGCATCGTCGCCAATGCCGACAGCATCAATGCCGGCGCCGACGGGCCGATCGATCCGCAATATGCCGATTACGCCGCCGATATCGCCAGCGCCGGACGGCATTTGATGGGGTTGATCGACGACCTTGCCGATATCGAGGCGATCGAGCGCGAGGATTTCGCCGCGGAGGCGGAGATCGTCGACCTGGCCGATGTTGTCCGCCGGGGCGCGGGGCTGCTTGCCGTGCGCGCCGCCGATGCGGGCGTGACGATCGATCGTGGCGGCACGGAAGAGCCGCAGCCGGTACGCGGGGAGTTCCGCCGCATCCTGCAGATCATGGTCAATCTGATCGGCAATGCGGTGCGCTATTCACCGCGCGGTTCGACCGTGTGGCTTCGGTTGCAGCGCGATGGCGACCGCGTATTCGCGATCGTTGCCGACCAGGGCAAGGGCATTGCGCCCGAGGATCACGAGCGGGTCTTCGCGAAGTTCGAGCGCGTCGACACCAGCGAGCCGGGCGGCAGCGGCCTTGGCCTCTATATCGCCCGCCGATTGGCGCGGGTGATGGGCGGCGACCTGACGGTCGACAGCGCGCCCGGCGAGGGCGCGCGGTTCGTGCTGAGCCTGCCCGCCGCCTGAAGGCGCGGGGCGACGGCTCAGTTGATGCGGAACAGCCGCAGCGGCGACCCCTTGGGCAGCGGCACCGGAGTCAGCCAGTCGAAGGTCTCGCCATGCGCCAGCCGGTCGTAGAATCCGCCGGGCGCGCGATCGCGATACACCGTCGATTCCGCCATGTTCGGGCAGACCAGCATCATCGTCGCGCCGTGCCGCTTCATGATTGCGCGCGCCTCTTCCGGAGTGCCCTTGAAGGCGTGCTGGACGTCGAGGATCGCGTCGCCATTGCGGTGATAGGGACCGGCGATCGCATTGTGATGCGTCAGCGCGATCAGCCGCGGGCCGAGATCGGTGAAGGTGAAGATCGTCGTCGCGGGGATCCGGTTCAACGGAGTCATCGCGGGCATGGTCAGGCACAGGCCCGTCGCACGATTGACGCGCTTCACATAGGGCTTGGGCACGTCGATCGGCAACGCGCGCAGCAGCATGCCGGCGAACATGCCCGAGATGAGGACGAAGACGGCGCCGGTCGCCAGTACCTTCACGAAGATCGATCGCTGACCGAGGAGCCAGGGCAGCACCATCCAGGCCAGCGCGGTGACGCCGGGGATCGCCATCACCTGAGCCGCGGGACCGCTGCGCACCTGCCACAGCAGCATCAGGGCGGAGAACAGGGCGAACAGGCCGACGCAGGCCCATCCGATCAGGGTCGGGCTGCGCCGCGCGCGCCAGATCGCGATCCCGGCGCCGATCAGACCCATCACCGGCAAGGCGGCGAGCGGGAAGCCGGTGCGGAAGGCGTGGCGATAGATCGGCTTTGCCTCGCGCACGTTGCTGAGCCAATTGGCGTAGAGCTCGTCCGATACCTGCTCCGGGCGCTGCAGGCATTGCGGGAAGAGGGTGGCAAAGCCGCCCGCGATCACTGCGCCGGCGACCGCGGCGAGCGCAAAGCGCACCGCGCGCTTTTCGGGCGACAGGAGTGCGAGCAGCGTCAGCAATGCGCCGGCGGCGACAAAGACGCTGAGCCAGATCGGGGTGAGGGCATCGCAGCGCATCACGCGGTTGGCTTCAGACGCAAAGATCACATAGCCCGCGGCGCATCCGCCGCCCAGCGAGATGGCATAGGCCAGCAGGCGGCGGCGCTCGCCCGCGTCCCACACCCAGCGCAGCGTGATGATCGCGCCCGCCATCGCGCAATAGGGCAGCATCTCCAGCCCGATGGTAAGCGACAGCGCGCTGGCCAGCCCGACGGTGATGCCGCCGCGCGCGCCATCGGGATCGCACAGCCCGGCGACGGTCAGGCTGAGCATCGCCAGCTGCCAGCCATGATGGTCGATGCGGTCGGGCATGAACATCATCAGCGCGACGGTCGAGCCCATCAGGAACACGATCGCGAGCGGCCAGGCGACCGGGGAGACCAGGCGACGGACCGTTGCGCCCAGGCCGATCAGCGTGACGCCGAGCGGCAGCAAGGGGGCGATGCCACAGGCCAGCTTTTCCGCCTCCACCACGCCGACGAACGGGCGCAGCAGCAGGATCAGCCCGGCGATGGGGAGGTCGACGATGCGCGACCAGTGAATGTCGAAGCCGACCGGCGGGTTGAGCCGATAGTTGCGCAGGTCGTACCAGCCCTGCCCGTCAAGCAGCGCCCGCACCTGCATCAGCCGCATGTTGTCGTCGGTGTCCGCCAGCGACAGCCAGTGGATCGCCGCCCACCGTTTCCACACGTAGAAGATCACGATCACCACCCAGGCGATCGTGGTCAGCTTGATCCAGTGCCGGTCCAGTTCGGCGGACAAGGATGAGGGCAACTTGTTCACGGGGCTTTCCTCGCCGACCGCAGGCCATTAGACGCCCACGACATTCTTCCGGTTCGGCCCGGGCGGGCTATCGGTGGCGCCCGCCTCTACCCGAGGCGGCACAAAGGGCAAGGCGTGGACGCTGTTCGCAACAAGTTCGGCTCGGCAGAAATGCGCGAAACATTCTGGCAGTTGGTCCGGTTTGGCGTGGCCGGGGGGCTGGCGACCGGGCTGTATGCGCTGGTCTATTCGCCGCTCGCCGCGTTCAAGATCACGTCTGAGCAGGTCGCCAATATCGCCGGCTATCTGGTGGCGATGCTGTCCGGCTATGTGCTGCACAGCAAGTGGAGCTTTCGCGGGCATGGTGTCTCGGCGAAGACGTCGGCATCCAAGTTTTTCGCGGTGTCGCTGGTCAGCTATGCGGTCAACACTTTCTGGGTGTGGCTGCTGACCGATGATGCGATGCTGGCGGGACCCTGGTGGTGGCCGCTGATCCCGATCGTGGTGGTGACGCCGCTGGTCACCTTCTCGCTCAACCGTCTGTGGGTATTTTCCTGATATGGATCGCCGCGTTTACGACCGTATGGCCGAACATGATTCCACCCATTGGTGGTATCGCGCGCGCCGCGACATCCTGGCCGATTATCTGACGCGCGAGGGGCGGCTGCCGAAAGAGGCGCGTATCCTGGAGATCGGGTGCGGGACGGGGCATAACCTGCCGATGCTGGCGCAATTCGGCCGCGTCGATGCGATCGAGATTGATCCGGCGGCGCGTGACGTGGCGAGCCAGCGGCTGGGCAAGGCGGTGGGCGATGCGCCGCTGCCGGCGCTACCCGGCGTGCCGGACGCGCATTACGACCTGATCGCGGTGCTGGATGTGGTCGAGCATATCGAGGACGATGTCGCCGCGCTGCAGGCGATGCGTGCGCGGCTGGCACCCGGTGGCAAGATCCTGATCACCGTGCCGGCGCATCAATGGATGTGGAGCGCGCATGACGTGGTGAACCACCACCACCGGCGCTATTCCAAGACGACGCTGGTTAAGGCGATCGATGCCGCGGGCCTGCGCCCGCGCAAGCTGGGCTATTTCAACTCGCTGCTGTTCCCGCTCGCCGCGGGGGCGCGGATCATGGGCCGGATCACCGGTCGCGAGGACAGCGACGATACGCCACCCGCCGCGCCGCTGAACACGCTGTTCGAGAAGATCTTCCGCTTGGAACGGCATATGGTCGGCCGGCTGCCGATGCCGCCGGGCGTTTCGATCATCACGCTGGCCGAACCGGCCTGAGCCACAACGCACCCCGACGCGAGCGCCGGGGTGAGCGTGTTGGTCGGTCGTCAACGCGGCGGCGTTGCATCCTGCGGATCGGACGTCGGTGTGGTGCCGCGCGGATCAGTGGTCGACGTGCTGGTGCCGGTGCGCACCGGCGGCGTGCCGGTCACCCTGTCGGGTGTGTTCGCCGTCGGGCTGTTGGGTACGCGGCCCGGTGCGCTGCCTTGCGGGCCCATCACACCGCCATGCTGGCCGTGCTGATCCATTTGGCCGCCCGTGGTGCCGCCAGTGCTGCTGTCGGCCTGTCCCGGCTGGCTGGTCATCGTACCGCCGGGTGCGCCGGTCTGGCCGGCGGTGCCGCCCGCCGATCCGCCCTGCGGGCTGGCGGTCTGTGCGGTCGCCACGGCGGGCAGCAACAGTGCGGCTGCGCCGAATAGTGCGAAGTAACGCATCTTGCCTCTCCTTGTAGATCGCCCTTCAACGGCAGCGTGGCGGGCGTCCTTCCCGCCCGGCCAAGGTAAATGGTCTTGATCCATATGTGTTTATGACGTTGGATCATGGCACCAAGGCCGCGAACGACGGTCACCAGGGCGGCGAGATGATGTGATCCCTTGTGCGATCACCGGGGCGGGACAGGAGAGACATAGCGTGACAATCGCGGCCATTGCTTTGCCCCGCCTGCTGCACATCGGCGGCGGCGCGTCGCGCCGACTGGCGGAGGTGCTGGCGACGCTGGGCCTTGCCCGGCCATTGATCGTCACTGACCCATGGCTGCTGGAAGCGGGGCAGGTCGCGGGCCTGTGTGCGGGGCTGGACGCGGCCGGGATCAATTATCGCCTGTTTGCCGACACTGTGCCCGATCCCACGGTCGCATCAGTCAAGGCGGGGCTCGCCTGCCTCAGTGCGGGCGATCATGATTGCGTCGTCGGGTTTGGCGGTGGCAGTCCGATCGACACGGCAAAGGCGATCGCGCTGCTCGCCGCACATGGCGGCACGATGGCCGACTATAAGGCGCCGCATGTGCAGGATGCGGCGGGGCTGCCGATCATTGCCATTCCGACGACGGCGGGGACGGGGTCGGAAGCGACCCGCTTCACCATCATCACCGACGAGACCACCGACGAGAAGATGCTGTGCGCCGGCCTCGCCTATCTGCCGGTCGCGGCGCTGGTCGATTACGAACTGACGTTCAGCATGCCGGCGCGGCTGACTGCCGACACGGGAATCGATTCGCTGACCCATGCGATCGAGGCCTATGTCTCGCGCCGCGCCAATCCGTTCAGCGACGGCATGGCGTTGCTGGCAATGCGCGCGATCGCGCCCAACCTGCGGCGGGTTTATGCCGATCCCGACGATGCCGCCGCGCGCGAGGCGATGATGCTGGGCGCGACGCAGGCGGGCATCGCCTTTTCCAACAGCTCGGTCGCGCTGGTGCATGGCATGAGCCGGCCGATCGGCGCGCATTTCCATGTGCCGCATGGCCTGTCTAACGCGATGCTGCTGCCGGCCGTAACCCGCTGGTCAGCGCCCGCCGCGCTTGCCCGCTATGCGACCTGCGCACGCACGATGGGGGTCGCGGACGATGCTGATGGCGACCAGCTGGCCGTCGCTCGGCTGCTGGAGGAGCTTGCCACGCTGAACCGCGATCTCGCGGTTCCCGGGCCGGCGGCATGGGGGATCGACGGCGCGCGCTGGCATGCGCTGGTGCCGGTGATGTGCGCGCAGGCGGCGGCGTCGGGATCGCCGGCCAACAACCCGCGCGTGCCCGATGCGGAGGAGATGGCGCAGCTTTATGCCGAGGTGTGGGCCGGCTGATCGGGCGGATCGGCCGGCCGTTTCCGCCTTAGTGCGCGATGACCGGTGCCGCCGTGCCGTCGTCCGCGTCCTCGTCGATCGCCACCACGCGCGGCAGGATCAGCTGGATCGCGGCGAGCGCCGCGAGATAGGTCAGCGAGCAGATCAGGAACATCGGCAGATATCCGTGACCGTTGTCGAGTGACCAACCGGCAAATTCGATCATCGCCATGCCCGAGAGATTCCCGGCAAAGGCACCAATACCGATCGCCGAGCCGACGATGCGCGCGGGGAAGATATCCGTCGTCAGGCCGAACAGGTTGGTCGAGAAACCCTGATGAGCGAACAGGCCGAGCCCGAGGATCGCGGCGGCCACCCAGGCGCTGTCGACACCGACCAGCACGGGGATAGGGACAATCAGCAGTGCATAGATCAGCATCGACGTCTTCCGCGCGGCATTGACGCTCCAGCCGCGGCGCAGCAGCCGCGCCGGCAGGAAGCCGCCGCTGAGGCCGCCCAGCGCCGCCATGAAATAGACGAAGGCGACCGGCAGCCCCAGCGTGCCCTGCGACAGGCCGAAGGTGCGGTGGAACATGTCGGGCATGAAGAACAACAGGAACCACCAGACCTGATCGGTCAGCGCCTTGCCCAGGATCACTGCCCATTGCCGGCGATCCTTCAGCAGGCTGCTCCAAGCGATCTTGGGCGCGGCGGCATCGCGCGCGGCATTGGGCTGTGGCGGGATGCGCATCATCAGCCAGGCGACGACCCACACCAGTCCGAGCCCGCCGGCGATGAGGAAGGTCGCCTTCCAGCCGAACATGAGCGCCATTACAGGGATCAGCAGCGGCGTAAGGATCGCGCCGATGTTGGGCGCGATGCCGACCAGCCCGAGCGCGACCGAGCGATCCTTGCCACCGAAATAGGTCGCGGCGGTCTTCACCGCGGCGGGCGTGCCGATCGATTCGGCGGCGCCGAGTACCGCGCGCGAGGCAACGAAGCCGGACACGGTGGTGGCGAAGGCGTGCGCCATGCCGGCGAGGCTCCACACGCCGACACCGATGGCGAAGCCCCAGCGCAGGCCGATCTTGTCGATGAACCAGCCAGTGCCGAGGAATGCCACCGCTGCCGCGAACTGGAAGGCGGAGGCCATGTGGCTGTAGTCGCGATCAGACCAGTCGAATTCCGCCTGCAGCGTGGGCTTCAGCAGCGCCAGTATCTGGCGATCGACATAGTTTAGCACGATGGCGACGAACACCAGCCCGAGCACGATCCAGCGGCGCCGATCGGCGATTGTCGTCGTCACAGGCCTGTTCCCCTCTTACCAGTCCGACCGATAGGATACCGTTGTCATATCTTCAATCGCGTAAGCGTCGATCCGCCATGATCAACCGCGAGCCTTGCCGTCAGGCGCTTTCCTCGCGGGCGATCTCATGCGCGGGAATGCGGGTGCCTTCGGCCTGGAAGCCGAGCGTGGCGCGGCGATGCACCGTGCCGGCGATATCGGCGACGAGGTACAGCGGGCGGCGCTTCGATTCGATGTACAATCGGCCGAGATATTCGCCGATCATGCCGAGCACGAACATCTGCACCGCGCTGAGCACCGTCACCACCAGCATCGTCGAGGTCCAGCCCTGGACCGGATTGCCCTCGAAATACCCCCAGGCGATGTAGAACAGCAGCAACAGCGCAAGGCCCGCGAGCGCGACCGACGCATGGCTGGCGAAGCGCAGCGGCGCAGTGGAGAAGCCGGTGACCGCGTCAAACGCGAGCCGAAGCATCTTCGACAGCGGATAATTGGTTTCGCCCGCGTGCCGCTCCGCACGATCATAGGGAAAGGGCACCTGGCGAAAGCCGATCCACGCCACCATGCCGCGGATGAAGCGCGCCTGTTCGGGGAGCGACAAAAGCGCATCGAGCGCCCGGCGGCTCATCAGGCGGAAGTCGCCGGTGTCGAGCGGGATCGGCGTGTCGGTCAGCCGGTCGAGCAGGCGGTAAAAAGCGGCGGCGGTCGCCTTCTTGAACAAGGTTTCGCCGGCCCGCTTGCGACGGACGGCGTAGACGACATCGGCATTCTCGCGCGCCATCGTCGCGCGCAATTCGCCGAGCAATTCGGGCGGATCCTGAAGATCGGCGTCGATGATCAGGATCTGTTCGCCCGAGCACAGGTCAAGGCCGGCGGTCAGCGCCAGCTGGTGGCCGTGATTGCGCGACAGGTTGATCGCCACCAGCCGGGGATCGGTGGTGGCGAGATATTGCATGATCGCCCAGCTGTCGTCGCGCGAACCATCGTTGATCAGCACGATCTCGTGATCGTCGCCCACGGCGGCGCGCGCCGCCGCCGACACGCGTTGGTGCAACAGCGGCAGCGTGTCGGCTTCGTTATAGCAAGGAATGACGATCGAAAGGGCAGGGCGGTGCATCCGCGCGGCGTTACAGGATGCTCAGGCCTCCGTCACGACCTTGACGAGCATACCGGGACGAAGCGTGTCGCGATCAGACAGGCCGTTCAGCGTCATGAACCGGTCGCGCTGCGCATCGGTATAGGCCATCTGGCGCGACAGGCTATCGATTGTGTCGCCGGCCTTGACCGTGACGATGCGCAGCTTCTTGCCGCGCACCTTGGCGGCATCCTGCGCCGTGATCGGCGCGACGCTGTCGACAAGGGAGGTGAACGGCCCGATACCGCGGCCGGCCGGCGTCACGATGGTCCAATAATAGGTGGCCGCGGGGAAGCGATAGGCAAGGACCGTGGCGTCGACCGACTGGCCGTTCGCGTTCGCGCGCACGGTGGAATAGGCGTAGTCCAGGCCGTTGGCGCGGCCGGCCTGCGCCGCCGGCGCGGCACTGGCACCCAGCGCGCGGAACTGCTGTGCGACGAAGGTGGGAAGGTCGCTGGTCGCCGCCGCGGCCTTGAACTGGGCCTGGCCACCGCTGCCGGCGACCGTCACCGCATCGCTGCCGTTGGCGATGCGATAGCCGGTCGGCGCGGTAAAGCGCAGGCGCATCACGGGATGGACGAAGGTCTGGCCGTTGACCACGCCCTGCCGGGGATCATCGTCATAGACCATGCCGTCGAGCCGGCGGAGGAACGCGACGTCCTGCTGCTGCACCGGCGCGGCGGCGCGACCGGTCTGCTGCGCCAATTGCCGTGCGCGCTGCACACGCTCGCGGCTGTTGGGGTGAGTCGATGCCCAGGTGGGTGTCCCGGTCTGTTGGCCCGCCAGCCGTGCATTAAGGCTGGTCGACGCGCCAAGCTGTTCCAGCATGTCGGCGGCGGCATAGGGATTGTAGCCGGCGCCGGCGATGTAGCGCACGCCCAGCGCATCGGCGGCATATTCCTGATCGCGGCCGTATTTCAGCGTGTAAAGCTGCGCCGCGTTGCGTGCGCCCGCACCGGCAAGCTGACCGATCGCGCTGTTGCCAGCGACCGCACCGACCACCCCGGCGAGGAGTGATCCGATGCCGGCGGTACGTTGACGCCCGGCGGAGTGGCGCGCGGCGACGTGGCCCACCTCATGCCCCATCACACTGGCGAGCTCCGCCTCGCTGTTCATCAGCGCGAGCAGCTGGCGGGTGACGTACACATAGCCGCCGGGGATGGCGAAGGCGTTCTCGACCGGCGAATTGAGCAGCGCGACGGTGAAATCGCCCTGCGCGTTGGACAGGCCCGATTGCACCGCCACCCTTTTGCCGACCTGCTCGACATAGGCCGCCTGCGGCCCGTCATATTTGCCGCCGAACTCGGCCAGCAATTGCGGGTTGGCTTCCGCGCCCTGCGCCTTCTCACTGGCGGAGATCGACCGCGCCTGTGCGCTGACGGTGGCGGGGATGGTGACCGCCATGGTGGCGGCGGGGAGGGCGAGGGCGACGGAAAGCAGGCGAGTCATGCGGGGCAGGATCCTTTCGGTCCTGTCCTACGCGATGATCCCTGAACAGTTCCGTCGCCCTCGCGCAACAAGTGCCGTGTGGACGCCGCAGCGAAGGCGTCAGGCGGTGCGGGCCTGCTCCTCGACGAGCCGCTGCAGGATGGTCAGCGGCACCGCGCCATATTGCAGCACCTCGTGGAACTGGCGCAGGTCGAACTTGTCACCGCGCAGCTTCTGCGCCGTCTCTCGCGCGCGCACCCAGGCGGCGTGACCCACCTTGTAGCTGCACGCCTGACCGGGCTGGGTGCAGTAACGCTCGATCTCGCGCTGCGAGCGCGGGCGGGCGAAGCCGACCGTTTCGACCATGTAATCGGTCGCCTGATCGCGCGTCCAACGCTTGGTATGGATGCCGGTATCGATGACGAGGCGCGCGGCGCGGAAGAGATAGCTCTGCAGGAAGCCCGCCCGCTCCAGATCGTCGGCATAGCCGCCCAGTTCGTCGGCCAGGCTTTCGGCGTAGAGCGCCCAGCCTTCGCTGTAGCCGCTGAAGAAGCTGAGGTTGCGCAACAGCGGCTGCGGCGCCTTTTGCGCGATCGAGATCTGCAGGTGGTGGCCCGGCACGCCTTCGTGATAGGTGAGGCTGGGCAGCGAATATTTCGGCCAGTCGCCGACGTTCTTCAGGTTGATCCAATAGATCGCCGGGCGCGAGCCGTCGAGCGCGGCGCGGCTGTAATAGCCGTTGGAGGCGCCGTCCTGAATGTCCACCGGCACCGCGCGAATGTCGAGCGGTTCGCTGGGCGGGTTGAGGATTGCCTGACCCAGCTTCGCGGTCATGGCCGCATTGCCCTCGTTCAGGCCCTTGATCAGCGCCGCGCGGCCTTCTGCGGTGTCGGGATAGACCTGTTCCGGCCGCACATTGAGCTCGTTCAGCCGCGCGCCGACATTGCCGCGCGTCAGGCCCTGCTTGCGCAGGATGGTGTCGAGCTGCGCGGTGATTTCCGCCACCTGGTCGAGGCCCATCTGGTGGACCTCTGCGGGCGAGTATTTGGTAGTGGTCGCCTGCTCCAGCGCGGCGGCATAGATGGCGTCGCCCTGCGGCACGTCCCAGATGCCGGCGGAGCTACGCGCCTTGGGACGGAGCGCCTTGATCAGCGCGATCTGACGGTCGAGCGCAGGGTAGATCTCACCCTCCACGATCTTTGCCGCGCGAGCCTGCCAGTCGCCGCCGATGTTCTTCGCCGCGGCGCGCTTCGCCACCGATTGCGCAAGGCCGCTGTCGGCCGCGGGTTGACCGCGAAGCTTCGCCATCTGGCCAAGCGTCAGGTCAAGCGAGAAGTCGGGCGCGAGATAGCCGCGCGAGGCCTCTTCCTTCTGGTTCGCGGTATCCTGGTCGAGCCGCTTGGCGAAGGCGCCGAGGCGATCGAGATAGGCCTCGCAATCGGCCGCATTGTTGATCGTGTGCGAGGAATTCAGGAAGTCGGGCGTCGAGAAATAGCTGCCGCCCTGCTGGAAGATGGTGAAGGGGCGCTGCACGCCGTCCAGCTTGAAGCGATCATAGGGGATCGCGCGGCTTTCCAGCGAATAGAGAATCACTTCACGATCAAGCTTCGAACGGGTCGAAAGCGGCGCGGGATCGACGGCGCGGATCGCGGCGATTGCCTGCTTCAGTTCGGCGCGGGCGCTGGCCTTGCCGGCGGCGGACTGATCGGTCAGGCGATGCTTGAGCGCGGCGTTGGTGCCCTTGTCCATGCCGAGCGAGGTGGCAAGCTCGGGCGACCGCTGCAGCGTCTGCGCGAAAACCTTGTCGAACAGGCTGTTGAGCTGGGCGTCCGCGGGATTGGTGGCGGTGTTCGCGCCAGCGCCGGCCACGCCGGTCTGCGCGCGAAGCGCGTCAGGGATCAGGGCAAAGACGGAGGCAGCGCTTGCCGAGGCAAGGAAGGAACGACGATCCAAGTGCTTAGGCCTTTCGGTAGGAGAGCTGGCCGATCCTAGGCAAGGCAGTGATGTTGCCGCAAGTGGCCACGCGCACCATCAGGCGCCGGGCCATCGGGGACAGGATCAGACGCGCTCGGCCGCGTTCACCGCGTCCGCCGCGCGCAGCGCCGCGATCAGCCGCATCAATTGGTGCGCGTCATGCACTTCCACGTCGATGACATTGGTGTGGAATTGCGTGTCGCGGGTGTCGAGGCGCAGGTTGATGATGTTCGCCTTGTGCTGGCCGATGATCGTGGCGAGCACGCCCAGCGCGCCGGGCTCGTTCTTCACCTCGACCGACACGCGCGCCGTGGCGCCTTCGGTCTTGTTGCCCCATTTGACGTCGATCCAGTCGGTTTCCTCGTCCGATCGTTCGGCGAGTTCGGCCAGCGTCGGGCAGTCTATCCGATGTACCTCGATCGAGGCGTCGGGGCGGCGCAGGCCCACGATCCGGTCGCCGGGGACGGGGTGGCAGCATTCGCCCAGCTCATAGGCGACGCCGGGCGCGAGCCCCTCGATCGAGATCGCGGAGGATTGCGGTGGCGAATGAGCGACATCCGCCCCGGCCGAGCCGGGCATCAGTGCTTCCATCACCTGCGCATCGGTCAGCGTGCGGCGGGCGATCGCCTGCATCAGCGCTGCCTCGTCGGGCAGCTTCAGCCGGGTCAGCGCATGGGCCATGGCGTCGGCGCCGAGCGGGGCGGGCAGGCGAGTGACGATATCCTCGTAGAGCTTGCGGCCGAGCGCGATCGTCTGTTCGCGCTCCACCTGCCGCAGATGCCGTCGGATCGCGGCCAACGCCTTGCCGGTGATCGCGAAGTTCAGCCAGTTGGGCTGGGGCGTCTGCGCCTTCGACCGCAATACCTGGACCTGGTCGCCGTTTTCGATCGCGGTGCGCAGCGGCACCACGCGACCATTGATCTTCGCGCCGACCGCCTGATCGCCAAGGTCGGTGTGGACCGCGTACGCGAAGTCGATCGGCGTCGCGCCCTTGGGCAGCTGGATCAACTCGCCCTTCGGCGTGAAGGCGAAGATGCGATCCTGATACATCGCCATTCGGGTATGTTCGAGCAGCTCCTCGGGGCTGCCCGCGGTATCGAGGATCTCCACCAGGTCGGCGATCCAGCCCTGCTGCGTCTGCGGGCTGATCTTCTCACCCTGCTTGTACGCCCAGTGGGCGGCGAGGCCGAATTCCGCCTCCGCGTGCATTTCCTCGCTGCGGATCTGGATTTCGACGCGCTGATTCTCGTCATGGATGACGGTGGTGTGCAGCGAACGGTAGCCGTTGCGCTTGGGCGTCGAGATATAATCCTTGAACCGGCCCGGCACCATCGGCCAGCGGCGGTGGATATGCCCGAGCGCGGCGTAACATTGGTCCTCATCCTTCACGATGGCGCGAAAGGCCATGATGTCGGACAATTGCTCGAAGTTGATGTGCCGTTCCTGCATCTTGCGCCAGATGCTGTACGGGTGCTTCTCGCGACCGGAGACCTCCGCCTCGATCCCGTGGCGGGCGAGCAGGTCCTTCAGGCCCTGCTTGATCTTCTCGATCCGGTCGCCGCCGCCGGCCTGAAGTTGCTGCAGTCGCCGGGTGATCGACTCATACGCTTCCGGCTCGAGCTGCTGGAAGGCGAGCGTCTGCATCTCCTTCATGAACTCGTACATGCCGATCCGCTCGGCGAGCGGGGCGTAGATATCCATCGTTTCGCGCGCGATGCGCTTGCGCTTGTCCGGATTCTTGATGTGGTGGAGCGTGCGCATGTTGTGCAGCCGGTCGGCCAGCTTCACCAGCAGCACGCGGATGTCGCCCGACATGGCGAGCAGGAACTTGCGCAGGTTTTCCGCCGCGCGCTCGCTTTCGGTCTGCGCCTCGATCTTGGACAGCTTGGTCACGCCGTCGACCAGCCGCGCGACATTGTCGCCGAAGATCTGGCGGATCTGGTCGCTGGTGGCGACCGTGTCCTCGACGGTATCGTGAAGGATCGCGGTGGCGATCGTCTCATCGTCGAGGTGAAGCTCGGTCAGGATGCCGGCGACTTCGATCGGGTGGCTGAAATAGGGATCGCCGCTGGCCCTTTTCTGCGTGCCATGCGCGTTGACCGAAAACACATAGGCGCGATTGAGCAGCGCCTCGTCCGCCTCCGGGTCATACTCAAGGACCCGATCCACAAGTTCATATTGCCGCAACACGGCATCGACTTGAGCAGCCGCCCCGCGCTTTGCAACAGAAAACACAGGATAAACGAAAAGGGCCCGCCCCGTCGGGGGCAGGCCCTTCTCCGTTTATCGGCGGGAGCGCCGATCAGTTGGCGGGCGCAGCGTTCGCGCTCGCCTTGGCAGCGACGGCCTTGCCGCCCTTCGCCTTGGCATTGCAGGTATCGAGTGCGACGGCGTCGAACGCCTGGCCATTGGCAGTGAAAGCGGTGAGCGCGCCAGTGCTGCGCGCCACCAGCTGGCAGGCGGCCATGTCACGCATCGGCGCATTGGTGGCGACATAGGCACCGTTGCGCAGCATCCACGGCGTGTCACGGGTCATCAGAACGGTCTTGGTGGGCGTTTCGGCCGGCGTGGCGACATAGGCGCCATTGGTCTGCGCATGGGCCGCGAAGGACGCCAGCAGCGCGGCGGAAGCGAGTACCGACTTGGCAAGCATGCGAATCATGTGGGCTCTCCCAAAACCTAATAAGCGCGACGTAAATGTCGCACATGCGAGTTTCAATAGGCAACTCGCATGTGCGAGTTGCAATCGACAACTTTTATTTGGTACTCGGCGCATGGAGCGCGATGCGCTACCTTGTTGCGTGAGAAGGAGTATCGATGGGTGAGTTGCGCGAGCCGCTAGGGGAATGCAGTCTTCCCGCCGCGCTGGAATCGATGGGTGAGCGCTGGGCGTTCCTGATCCTGCGCGCGGCCTTCAACGGGCTGAAGCATTTCGAGGAATTCCAGTCCGAGCTCGGCATCGCGCGCAACATCCTGGCCAACCGCCTGTCGCGCTTCGTCGATCACGGAATCATGGAGCGCCGCTCACTGGTCGAGGACCGGCGCAAGATCGCCTATCACCTCACCGACAAGGGTTATGCGCTGCTGCCCACGATGGTCGCGCTGCGGCAATGGGGGGAGAAGTGGGAGACCGGTTGCCCGGCCTTCCCGATCCTGGTCGATGCGCGCGACAACCGGCCGATCCAGCAGGTGGCGGTGCTGAGCCACGACGGCCGTCTGCTGGGGAAGGGTGACATGCACTGGGCGCTGCCCGGCGACCTCGACGCGCCGGAGCGCAACGCCGCTGAGTAAGCGGGCCGGGCGGGGGCGTCGTGCCCGGTGCCCGGTGCCGCGTCCCTAGAGAAACAGTTCGGCCAGAAAGTCGCTCATCGCCTTCCAGCTGCGACGGTCGGCATTCTCGTCATAGCCGAAGCCGGGGGTGCGGCCGGCCGGGACTGAGGTGTCGGTGAAGGCGTGGCCTGCATGGCCATAAGCGTGGATCTGCCAATCGGCCTTGCCCGCGGTTAGCTCCTGACCTAGCGCCACCATCGTGTCCGGCGGGCAGAGCGGATCTTCCCAGCCGTGGCAGATCAGCAGCTTCGCCGTAATCGGATCGACATTGGCGTAATCCGGCCGATCGTAGACGCCATGGAAGCTGACTCCGCCCAGGATCGGCAGCCCGGCGCGCGCCATGTCGAGCACGCATTTGCCACCAAAGCAGAAGCCGATCGCCGCCACGCGGGCGGGATCGACCGAGGCGAAGCCGCGCAACGCTGCGAGCGAGGCGGCAAGCCGATCGCGCAGCAGGCCTCGGTCGGCATCGAGTTCGTCCATATATTCGGACACGTTGCTGCTTTCGCGCGTCTTGCGCCGGCCCTGGCCGAACACGTCGCAGGCCAGCGCGACATAGCCGAGTTTGGCGAGATCCTCCGCCTTCTGGTTGTCAGCTTCCTTTTGCCCCAGGATGTTGGGGCAGACGAGCACGCCCGGGCGCTGCGTCTCGACCTCATCCTCCCAGGTGATCACGCCCTCGAACGGGCCGCCGGGGCCATCATACACCAGGGTCTGCCGCACGATCGCCATCGCAATTCTCCTTCGGCGCGAACTTAAACCTTTCCCTGCGCGCTTGTCGAAGGGCGCCTCCACTCTCTAACAGCGCGGCCATCACAGGCGTCATTGCCAACGGGAGATATCGATGCCCAAGCTCGTCCTGATCCGCCACGGCCAGTCGGCGTGGAACCTCGAGAACCGCTTCACCGGCTGGTGGGACGTGGACGTGACGGAAAAGGGCGCGGCCGAAGCCAAGGCGGCGGGCGAGTTGATGGCGGCTAAGGGCCTCGATTTTGACCTGACCTTCACCTCGCTGCAGACCCGCGCGATCAAGACGCTGAACCTGGCGCTGGAGGCGATGGGTCGGCTGTGGCTGCCGACCGAGAAGCACTGGCGGCTGAACGAGCGCCATTATGGCGGGCTGACCGGCCTCAACAAGGCGGAGACCGCGGCAAAGCATGGCGAGGAGCAGGTGCATATCTGGCGCCGAAGCTTCGACATTCCGCCGCCCGTGGCCGACGCCGGCGGGCCGTACGACCTCAGCAAGGATCGCCGCTATGCCGGGATCGACATTCCCGCGACGGAGAGCCTGAAGGACACGATCGCCCGCGTCCTGCCGTATTGGGAGGAGCGGATCGCGCCGGCGCTGAAGGATGGACAGCGTGTGCTGATCTCCGCGCACGGCAACTCGCTGCGCGCGCTGGTGAAGCATCTGTCAAACATCCCGGATGACGAGATCACCAGCCTTGAGATCCCGACCGGCCAGCCGATCGTCTATGACCTGGACGACGATCTGCGCGCGCTTGACCGTTATTACCTCAGCGAACGCTGAACCTGTAGCAAAGGCCGCCTCGCATGACTGACAATGGCGCGCGCGGCGGCCTGCTGCTGGGGCTGGGCGCGTACACGATGTGGGGCGTGCTGCCGCTCTACTTTCGCCTGCTCGCGTCGGTGCCCGCGCTGGAGGTGCTGGCGCATCGGGTGGTCTGGTCGGCGGTCCTGCTGATCCTGGTGGTCAGCGCGGTGCGGCGCTGGAGCGCGATCCGGGCGGCGGTGAACGCGCGCACGATCGCGATGCTGGTGGCGAGCGCGGTGCTGATCGCGATCAACTGGCTGATCTACATCTGGGCGGTGAACAACGGCCAGACGCTGGCCGGCAGCCTTGGCTATTTCATCAACCCGCTGGTCAACGTCGCGCTGGGTGTCGCCATCCTCGGGGAGCGGCTGCGCAAGTGGCAGGGCATGGCGATCGCGATCGCAGCGGTGGGCGTCATCATCATGGCGCTGTTTGCGATTGATACGCTGTGGATCTCGCTGACGCTTGCCGCCTCGTTCGGCATCTATGGCCTGGTGCGCAAGGTGGTGGCGATCGACTCCCTTGGCGGGTTGCTGATCGAGACGCTGCTGCTGGCGCCGCCGTCGCTGATCTTCCTGCTGGTTGCCGCCGGCGATGGAACGGGCGCGATGGGGCGTGACCTGTCGATCGACGTGCTGCTGGTGGTGCTCGGCGTGATCACGGCGCTGCCGCTGCTGATGTTCGCGGCCGCGGCGCGCCGGCTACCCTATTCGGTGCTGGCGCTGCTGCAATATGTCGCGCCGACGCTCCAGTTCTTCGTCGCCGTGGCGATTTTCGGCGAGCCGCTGCGGCCGCTGCACCTGGTCGTGTTCGGGCTGATCTGGATCGGGTGCGCGATTTTTGCGTGGGACAGCGTTCGCGCCAGCCGCACGGCGCGGCGGGCGGCGCGTGAGGCATTGGGGGCGACCGCCGCACCCTGATCAATGCGCGCCACGCACAGGTTCGCGCCCGGCGGCACCCGTGCTAACGACAGGCCTCCAGCACGCATAATGGAGGTAAGGACATGAACAGCCCGGATTCGACGGTGATCCGCCACCATCTGGTGCTCGCCAACCCCAGCCGCACCAGCTTCGATGGCCAGATCGTCGACACCTATGTCGAGACGGTAGAGCGGCTGGGGCAGCAAGTCGTGGTGCGCGATCTTTATGCGATGGGCTTTGACCCGGTGCTGCGCAACGAGGAACGTCCGATCGAGGGGGACGGGCAGCTTTCCGCCGATGTCGCGGCCGAGCTGGAGCTGCTCGGCGCGTCCGACATCCTGGTGCTGGTCTATCCGATCTGGTTCGCGCTGCCGCCCGCGATGCTGAAGGGCTATGTCGATCGCGTGCTGGGCTCCAACTACAGCTTCCGCGACGTGCAGGCGCAGGCCGGGCATCCGGCGGTGAAGGGCAAGCCGCTGCTGTCGTTCAGCACGTCGGGCACGTCGCTGGCCTGGCTGCACGAAAAGGGGCAGGTCGGGTCGCTGCGCGAGATCTTCGACGCTTATCTGTGGCAGGGGCTGGGGATGACGCGGGCCGAGCATATCCGGATCGATTCGGTCGTGCCGGATATGGATGCCGATTACGCCGCCGAGCAGCTCGAGCGGGTCCGTTCCACTGCCGAGCGCACCTGCGCCATGCTGTTGAGCGATCGCCATTCGGCGCGAACCGCGGCGGTAATGTCACGCACGAACGACTGATCGGGCGACTGAGCGCCACCGCATCAGCCGCCCGCGCCCTCAGGCGGCAAACAGTTCCAGCTGTTGCTTCCTGGGGGCGACGATCGGCTTCAGTTCGGCCTTGTCGGTGAGCGCGACGGGCCGCCAATCATCGGCGACGATGAAGGGGCGGATCTTTGCGATCGACACGGTCAGTCGTGCCACGTCGGCGAGCCGAAGGCGGCGCCAGCGGCGGCTGGTTAGGATGTTCGCTACTGCCTTGGTGCCGAGCCCCGGCACGCGCAGCAGCAGTTCGCGCGGCGCGCGGTTCACGTCGACGGGGAAGCTATCGCGGAACTTCAGCGCCCAGGCGAGCTTGGGATCGATATCGAGCGGGAGCATGCCGGTGGCATCATCCGCCGCTGCGACCACCTCCTTTGGCTGGAAGCCGTAGAAGCGCATCAGCCAGTCTGACTGGTAGAGGCGATGCTCACGCATGAGCGGCGGGCGCTGCAGTGGGAGGACGGCGGAGGCGTCCGGAATCGGGCTGAACGCGGAATAATAGACGCGGCGAAGATCGAAGCGGTCGTAGAGCGTCGCAGCCTTGGTGACGATGTCCCCGTCGGTCGCCGCATCGGCGCCGACGATCATCTGCGTCGATTGCCCGGCCGGTGCGAAGGTGGGGGCTGACTTGTAGCGCTTCTTCGCGTCGCGCGTGTCGAGGATCGAGGATTTCAGGCCTTTCATCGCGCCCTCGATCCGGCCATTGTCCTTTTCCGGCGCCAGTCGCTTCAAGCCGCTGACGGTGGGAAGTTCGACGTTGATCGACATGCGATCGGCGTAGAGCCCGGCCAGGTGGATCAGTTCCGGATCGGCGTCGGGGATCGTCTTGAGGTGGATATAGCCGCGGAAATGGTGATCCTCGCGCAGCGAGCGGGCGACCTCGACCAGTTGCTCCATTGTGTAGTTGGACGAACCGATGATGCCGGAGGAGAGGAACAGCCCCTCGATATAATTGCGCCGGTAGAAGGAAAGGGTGAGGTTCACGACCTCCTTCGCGGTGAAGCGCGCGCGGCGGACATTCGAACTCTTGCGGTTGATGCAATAATGGCAGTCGAAGATGCAGCTGTTGGTGAGCAGGATCTTCAGCAGGCTGATGCAGCGGCCGTCCGGCGCATAAGCGTGGCAAATGCCCATGCCCTCGGTCGAGCCGATGCCCTTGCCGTCGCGCGAGTTGCGTTTAGTCGTCCCCGACGATGCGCAGGAAGCGTCGTATTTCGCTGCATCCGCAAGGATTTCCAGCTTCTGCCTGACATCGAGCTGCGCCATTTGTTCTATATAAGTTCCGCTCGAGCGCTTGTCGACCAGCGATCGACGCTGGCGCAATCGCCGGCTACCGCGGGATCATGCATTCGCGTCGCCTGAACAGCTTCAGCCCTTATCTGCTGCTGCTTGCGACCTGCGTCGCGGGCTGGTGGTTCAAGGCGCATTGCGGCGCGTCGTGGATTGGCGACGAGCAGTACATCACCGGCTGTTATTCGGATGCGGTGCCCTTCTGGGGGCTGCGCGGCGTAGCGGCGGGGCAGGTCCCCTATGTCGAGGCGCGGATCGAATATCCGGTGCTGACGGGGGCGCTGATCTGGCTGGAGGGCCTGATTGCGCGCGTGATCGGTGGGGCGCGGGCAGATGCGGCCGATTTCCTGTTTGTGGTGGCGCTGGTCAACGCGGTGCTGGCGTTTGCCGTGCTGCGGATGATGGAGCGCGCCGGGGTGCCGACGGTGCGGCGCTGGTGGTGGGCGGGGGCGCCGCCGCTGGTGCTGTACCTGGGGCATAATTGGGACATGCTGGCCGTTACGCTGGCCGTGGCGGCTCTTCTGGCTGCGCGGCGGGGGGAGGCGCTGAGCGCGGCGGCGCTGGCGGCGATCGGGACGGCGGCGAAGCTTTTCCCCGTTTTGCTGCTGCCACTGATTGGCCTCCAGGCGCTGTTGCGCGGAGGCAAAGCATGGCGGGAGCGGATCAGATCGGCCGCGATTTTGACGGTCGTGGCCATCATGTTCTGGGCGATGTTCAACGCGCCGGTCGCCTGGCGCGCGTTCGACCATTGGAGCGAATTCTACACCTTCAGCCGCGAGCGCGGCGGGACGGCGGCGGCGGTATGGGAGATCATGGGCGCGCAGGGCTGGTGGGCGAGCGATATCGAGGCTCGCAACCTGTGGTCGTTCATTGCCTTTGCCGGCGGCGCAGCGGCGATCGTGATGCTCGGATGGCGGCGTCATCACGACACGCTGTGGGTGCTGTTCACCCCGGTGCTTGCCTGGTTCCTGCTGACCAACAAGGTTTATTCGCCGCAGTTCGACCTGTGGCTCTATCCCTTCCTGCTTATCACTTCGCGCAAGCTGTGGCCGGTCGCCTGGTTCGTGCTCGGCGATCTGGCGGCGTATTGGGCGGAGTTCTGGTTCTTCGCCTCGCCCGGCGGGGCCGGCATGGGGGTGACGCAGGGGCATATTGCCGTTGCGGCGGCGTTTCGTGCGGCGGCGATGCTGTGGATCATCGTGGATGCGGTGCGCAGCCCGGCGCCGGCGTGGCTGCTTATTCTGCCGCCAGCAACGTCTCCGCAGCCTGAAGGTCGACCGACACCAATCGGCTGACGCCGCGCTCGATCATGGTGACGCCGAACAGGCGGTGCATTCGGCTCATCGTGACGGCATTGTGGGTGACGATGAGGTAGCGCGTCTGCGTCTCGCGGCTCATCCGATCGAGCAGGTCGCAGAAGCGTTCGATATTGGCGTCGTCGAGCGGGGCGTCGACTTCGTCGAGGACGCAGATCGGCGCGGGATTGGTGAGGAACAGGCCGAAGATGAGCGCGACCGCGGTCAGCGCCTGTTCGCCGCCGGACAGCAAGGTGAGCGACTGGAGCCGCTTGCCGGGCGGCTGGGCCATGATCTCCAGCCCGGCCTCGAGCGGATCGTCCGAATCGATCAGTTCGAGATGCGCCTGGCCGCCGTTGAACAGAGTCGTGAACAGGCGGCGGAAATGGCCGTTCACTGCCTCGAACGCCGCGAGCAGGCGCTGGCGCCCTTCGCGATTCAGCGTGCCGATCGAGCCGCGCAGGCGGTTCACGGCCTGGCCAAGCTCCTCGCGCTCGGCGGCATTGCCGCTGGCGCCGGCCTCAAGCTCCGCCAGTTCCTGCTCGGCGACGAGATTGACCGGGCCGACCCGCTCGCGATCACGGACGAGCTTGTCGTGTGCGGCGGCCTCGTCCTGCGGCGAGCGGATCTCGTCACTGTCGAAGCCGATTTTTTCGGGAAGGACGGGGGCGGGACATTCGAAGCGTTCGCCAGCAACGCGGCCGAGCTCGACGCGGCGAAGCTCCTGGCTTTCGGCGCGCGCGGCGGCGCCGGCGCGTGCTTCGCGTGCCTCCGACAGCGTTTCGCCGGCGCGGCGGGCGGTCTCCTCGCTCTGGCGAAGCTCGCTCTCGGCGTTGCGTTCGGCAGCGGCCAGTTCCTCGGCTGTTCGACGAGCCGCATCATGCGCGGCGGCGGTTTCGGCGAGGGCGGCGGCGAGTTCGTCCGGGCGCGCGGCGATGGCGGCGGTTTCGGCCGCGATTTCCGCCTCGCGCTTGCCCATGTCGGCGATGCGCCGGGCGGCGTCGCCGGCACGGGCGCGCCAGCTTTTCACATCGGCCTGAGCGGCGGCGAGACGGGTGCGGGCGTCGTCCCCGGCGCGCTCGGTGGCGGAGCGGGCGGCGCGTGCTTCGGCGACGGCGGTGCGGCGGTGCTCGGCCTCGCGCTGAAGCGGTGTGACGGTGGCCGCGGTGGCGCTGGTATCGGGCAGCGCCGTGAGCGCCGTGGCGGCGGTCGCGTGGTCGCGCGCGGCGTCGTCGCGCTCGGCGGCGGTTCGCGCCGCGCGGGCGTCGAGATCGGTGCGCAGGCCCGCAAGCCGTTCGAGCTGGGCGGTGGCGCGATCCTGCCGGGTGCGAGCGTCTCGGGCGGTGGCATCGGCGCGGGCGAGCTGCTCGCGCGCGGTGCGCGCCGCGGTGCGGGCGGCGGTGATCGTCGCTTCCTCACGGGCGAGATCGGCCTCGGCGGCCTGCACGCGATCGCGGGCGGCGGGGAGCGCTGCGTCGATCGCGGCAAGGCGGTTCAGGCGTTCGAGCCGCTCGGCCGCGGCGGCGCCGCTTTGCCGGGCGACATAGCCGTCCCAGCGGCGGAGCTGGCCGGTGCGGGTGACGAGGCGTTCGCCGGGGGCGAGCGGGCGCTGATCGTCCGTGTCGAGGACGATGATGTGCGCGAGGCGGGGGCTGAGGCGCGCGGGGGCGGTGACGTGGTGGATCAGGCGGTCGGCAGCGGCCGCCGGGGGCGTCGTGGGGGCGGCCGCCGCATATGACCAATAAGTATCGGCTTGCTGGTCGAGGCCGATTTCGAGGTCGTCGCCCAATGCTGCGGCAAGGGCGCGTTCGTAGCCGGGGGCGGCGCGGACGTGATCGAGCAGGCGGTCGCGGCCCTTGCGCTCGGTCGCGCGGCGGAGCGCGGCGGCCTCGCTGTCGAGCGCGGCGAGATCGGCGCGGGCGGCGGCGCGGGTGGCCTGTGCTGCGTCGCGCGCGCTCAGGGCTGCGCGTTCGGCGACCTCGGCGTCGGCCTGCGCGGTGCGGGCTGCTTCGGCTTGGTGAAGGGCGGCTGCGAGCGTCGCGGCGGCGGTATCGCGATCGCGCTCCAGCGGGGCGGCGTCACCGAGCGCGGCGAGCTGCTGCGCGATTTGTGCCACTTCCCGCTCGGCGCGGTCGAGGCGGGTGCGTGCGGCGGCGGCGGCGGCATGGGCGACGCGCGCGTCGGCGGCTTCGGCGGCCTGGCGGGCGAGTGCCTGGGCGAGGGCGACCTCAGCATCGCGGGCGAGGCGTTCGGCGTCCGCCAGTGCGGCCTCGCGGACGGGGAGGTCGGTTGCGGCAGCGGCGATGGCGGTTTCCAGCGCCTTTCGCTCGGTATCGAGCCGGGCGAGCGCCTCGGCGGCGTCATGGGCAAGCGCGCCTTCGCGGCTGCGATCCTCGGCGATGCGCGCGGCGGCTTGTGCAAGGTCGGCGAGGCGGCGGCTGATGGCCTGTTCCTCGGCGCGAAGGGCGGCGAGTTGATGCGCGATTTCTCCGCTGCGGTCGCGGGCGTCGAGCGCGGCGCTGCGGGCGGCGGCGAGCGTTTCGGTGGCCTGCGCCTGTGCGGTGGCGGCCTGCTGCTGGAGAATATTGGCCTGCCTCACGCGCGCCTCGGCCGCTATCGCCTCTGCCTTGGCCAGATCGGCGGCGGTCGCCGCTTCGCGCCAGCGGGCGAAGATCATGCGGGCCTCGGCGACGCGAATCTGGGTGGAGAGGAGGCGGTATCTTTCCGCTTGGCGTGCCTGGCGACGGAGCGCGGCGGCGCGTGCTTCCTGATCGGCGATGACTTCGTCGAGGCGCAACAGATTGGCCTCGGTCGCGCGCAATTTCTGTTCGGCGTCCCGGCGGCGGACGTGGAGGCCGGCGATGCCGGCGGCTTCCTCCAGCATGGCGCGGCGGTCGGTGGGCTTGGCGGCGATGACCGCGCTGATCCGCCCCTGGCTGACGAGTGCGGGGGAGTGGGCGCCGGTCGCGGCATCGGCGAAGAGCAGCGACACGTCCTTGGCGCGCACGTCCTTGCCGTCGATGCGATAGGCGCTGCCGGCGCCGCGTTCGATGCGGCGGACGATTTCGGTCTCGGCGCCGTTCACCTCGGCGAGGAGGGAGACTTCGGCGAAGTCGCGCGGGGGGCGGGTGGCGGTGCCGGCGAAGATCACGTCTTCCATGCCGGCGCCGCGCATCGACTTTGCGCTATTCTCGCCCATCGTCCAGCGCAGCGCTTCGAGCAAATTGGACTTGCCGCAGCCGTTGGGGCCGACGACGCCGGTCAGCCCCGGCTCGATCCTGAGATCGGCCGGATCGACGAAGCTTTTGAAGCCGGAAAGGCGCAGCCGCTTGATCTGCACAGTCGCGCAGTCTTGGCGCGATCAGCGGGCGTTGCGCAAGGGGGCGTCAGTTGCGCTGTGCGATCAGCCCGCGCGCGATCACCTGCGCCTGGATTTCCGCCGCGCCCTCGAAGATGTTGAGGATGCGCGCGTCGCACAGGATGCGGCTGATCTCGAATTCGAGCGCATAGCCGTTGCCGCCGTGAATCTGGAGCGCGGCATCGGCATTGCTCCACGCGGCGCGGGCGGCGAGCAGCTTCGCCATGCCGGCCTCGATATCGCAGCGCTTGCCCGAATCCTTCGCGCGGGCGGCGGCATAGGTGAGCTCGCGCGCGGCGATGAGATCGACGAGGCTCATCGCCAGTTTGTCGGCGACGCGCGGGAAGTGGATGATCGCGCGGCCGAACTGCTGGCGATCGACCGCGTAGGACAGGCCGAGTTCGAGCGCGCGGCGGGCGACGCCGACGGCGCGCGCGGCGGTCTGGATCCGGGCGCCCTCGAAGGTGCGCATCAGCTGCTTGAAGCCCTGGCCTTCCTCGCCGCCGAGCAGGGCGTCGGCGGGGGCGGACATGCCGTCGAAGGAGAGCGCATATTCGCGCATCCCGCGATAGCCGAGCACCTCGATTTCGCTGCCCGACATGCCCGGCGCAGGGAAGGGATCGCCCTCGGTGCCGCGCGGCTTGGGGACGAGCAGCATCGAGAGGCCGGCGTAACCCTTCGCGTCCGGCAGCGTGCGGGCGAGCAGGGTCATGAGGTCGGAGCGGCTGGCGTGGGTGATCCAGGTCTTTGCGCCGTCGATGCGCCAGCCGTCGCCATCCCCCTCAGTGGCGGCGCGGCGCGCGCGGGTCTGAAGCGAGCCGAGGTCGCTGCCGACATCGGGTTCGGTGAAGACGGCGGTGGGCAGCACCTCGCCGCTGGCGATGCGCGGGAGCCACTCGGCCTTTTGCGCTTCGGTGCCGGAGCCGGCGATGAGTTCGCCGGCGATTTCGGAGCGGGTGCCGAGCGAGCCGGCGCCGATCCAGCCGCGCGACAATTCCTCGGTGACGATGCACATGACGAGCTTCGACAGGCCGAGGCCGCCGTAATTCTCGGGGATGCAGACGCCGAACGTGCCGAGCTGCGCCATCTTGGCGACGGTGGCGTCGGGGATCAGATCGTTGGCGAGATGCCAGCCGTGGGCGTGGGGCAGGATCTCGGCATCGGTAAAGCGGCGGAACTGGTCGCGGATCGCGTCCAGCTCGGCATCGTGGAGCGTCTCGCTGGGCCATTCGCCGGCGGCGAGGCGATCGACCAAGGCGCGGCGATCGGCGGCGGCGTCATGATCGAGGAGGTCGGCGCAGGCGGTTGCGAGCGTGCGCGCCGGGGCGGCGAGGCCGAGGTCGGCGGGGCGGAACAGTTCGTTCTGGCCCATCGGCAGGCCACCGACGAGCTGAGCGATGCTCTCCTGAAAGGCGAGGCGGGCGACGAGGGCGTTGACGTCCCCTGAGTTGCGGTCCGCCCAGTCGGCCACCGCCTCCAGCGCGGCGACGGTGGTGGCGACCCAGGCGAAGCCGTGCGCCGCGCGCTGCTCGGTGTCGATCGGCGCGGCGTCCAGCCGGGCCGCGAGGGCGGCACGGGCGTCGTCGCGATAGCGTTGCGCCGCCGCCAGTGCCTCCCCCAGCATTATGCGCGCTCGAAGACCGCGGCGATGCCCTGGCCGCCGCCGATGCACATCGTCTCCAGACCATAGCGGCCGTCACGGCGGACGAGTTCGCGGGTCAGATTGGCGAGGATTCGGCCGCCGGTGGCGCCAATCGGGTGGCCGAGCGAAATGCCCGAGCCGTTGACGTTGAGGATTTCGTTGCGGCTGTCGTCCTGGCTCCAACCCCAGCCCTTGAGCACGGCGAGCACCTGCGGCGCGAACGCCTCGTTCAGCTCGACGAGGTCGATGTCGGACCAGGAGAGGCCGTTGCGGGCGAACAGCCGCTCAACCGCCGGGACCGGGCCGATGCCCATGCGGGAGGGGTCGCAGCCGGCCGCGGCCCAGCTGTGGAACCAGGCGATCGGCTCAAGCCCCAGTTCCTCCAACTTGTCCTCGGCGACCACGAGGCAGGCGGCGGCAGCGTCATTCTGCTGACTGGCGTTGCCGGCAGTGACGACGCCGCCTTCGAGCGGGCGCAGACGCCCAAGCGATTCGAGCGTCGCATCGGGGCGGAAGCCTTCGTCGCGGTCGAAGACGATCGCCTCGCCCTTCTTCTGCGGCACCGAGACGGGGACGAGCTCGTCAGCGAACAGGCCCTTTTCCCAGGCGGCGGTGGCGCGCTGGTGCGAGCGGACGGCATAGGCGTCGGCCTCCTCGCGGCTGATGTTGTAATCCTTGGCGAGGTTCTCGGCGGTCTCGATCATGCCGCTGATGACGCCGAACCGCTCGACCGGCTGCGACATGAGGCGGCCGCGCGTCAGGCGATCGTGGATCGTGAGATTGCCCGAGCGCACGCCCTTGCGGATGTCGGTGGTGTAATGTTCGACGTTGGACATGCTTTCGCAGCCGCCGGCGACGACGACGTCGCTGACGCCGGTCTGCACCATCATCGCCGCATCGATCACCGCCTGAAGGCCGGAGCCGCAGCGGCGATCGAGCTGATAACCCGGCACCTCGATCGGGAGGCCGGCGGCGAGCCATGCCCAGTGGCCGATTGCAGGCGCCTCGCCATTGCCATAGCCCTGCGCGAACACGACGTCGTCGACGCGCGACGGATCAATCTTCGTACGCTCCATCAGCGCCTTCAGGATCGTGGCGCCAAGCTGGCCGGCGGTGAGCGAGGAAAGGCTGCCGCCGAACTTGCCGACGGCGGTGCGGATCGGGGCGACGATGGCGGCGCGGCGCAGGCCGGTGCTGGCGGACATGGGGCAACTCCTGTCAAAAACGGAGATGCGACGGCAGGTGTCCGGGCGCTCTCCTTACTGTGTCTGCGCCTATCGGATGGCCGGTCCGGTTTCAACCACATGGACCGCTTTTCAGCCCGTTGAATGCCGCAGCAGGGAGCGGAAGGGGCATCTTGCGCCGGGTGCATCGGCAACGCTATGACGCGCGCATTCGCAAGGACCCGGTGCAAGCCCGGGTGGCTATCCCGGCCGCTGATCCGCCGGGCAACCTGCACAGATGTCATTTTTCCTGCCGCCTGCCTTGTCGTGCGCGCGGCGTTCTGTGTTGCGTTCAACGAACAGGCTTCATTCTACATGCTTTCCCGTTTCCGGACTGAATGGTTCGCTGGCGCCGGCGATGTGCGACGCGAGGCGCTGGCCGGCATCGTTGTCGCGCTGGCGCTGATCCCCGAGGCGATCGGCTTTTCGATCATCGCGGGCGTCGACCCGAGCGTCGGCCTTTATGCCTCCGTCGCGATCGCCATCGTCATATCGCTGCTGGGCGGGCGTCCCGGCATGATCTCCGCCGCCACCGCCGCGGTTGCCGTGGTGGTGACGCCGCTGGTGCGCGACCATGGCGTGAACTATCTTTTTGCCGCGACCATCCTGATGGGGGTGATCCAGATCGCCGCGGGGCTGCTGCGGCTCGACCTGTTGATGCAGTTCGTCTCGCGATCGGTCATCACCGGGTTCGTCAATGCGCTGGCGATCCTGATCTTCATGGCGCAGGTGCCGCAACTGATCGGCGTCAGCTGGCACACCTATGCGATGATCGCCGCGGGGCTGGCGATCATCTACCTGCTGCCGCGGGTGACGAAGGCGGTGCCGTCGCCCTTGGTGGCGATCATCATGCTGGCGATCGTCAGCATCGCGATGAGCCTGCCGGTGCGTACGGTGGGCGAGATGGGGCGGCTGCCCCAGGGGCTGCCGAGCCTTGCGCTGCCCGACGTGCCGCTGACGCTCGAGACGTTGCGCATCATCCTGCCGTTCTCGCTGACTATGGCGGCGGTGGGGCTGCTGGAATCCTTGCTGACCGCACAGATCGTCGACGACATGACCGATACCGACAGCGACAAGCGGCGCGAGTGCATGGGGCAGGGCGGCGCCAACATGGTCGCGGCGCTGGTCGGCGGCATGGGTGGCTGCGCGATGATCGGCCAGTCGGTGATCAACGTGACGTCGGGCGGGCGCAAGCGGCTGTCGACCTTTATCGCCGGCGCGTTCCTGCTGTTCCTGCTGACAATGCTCGGCCCGATCGTGGGGCAGATCCCGATGCCGGCGCTGGTCGCGGTGATGATCATGGTGTCGATCGGCACGTTCAGCTGGAATTCGATCCCGAACCTGCGCCGCCATCCGCCGACGTCATCGGCGGTGATGCTGGTGACGGTGGCGGTGGTGGTGGCCACGCATGACCTGGCGCAGGGCGTGCTGGCCGGCGTGCTGCTGTCGGGCATCTTCTTCGCGGGCAAGGTGCGGCGGATGTTCGCCGTCGTGCGCGAGGTGGAGGGCGAGCGGGTGCTGTACCGGGTGAGCGGCGAGATATTCTTCGCCTCGGTCGATCGCTTCACCCGCGCCTTTGCGCCCGAGGCGGGACGCGCGGTGACGATCGATGTGTCGGCGGCACATTTCTGGGACATTTCGGGGGTGGGCGCGCTGGACAAGATCGTCGCGCGGCTGCGGCGCGACGGGTCGGTGGTCGAGGTGGTCGGCTATAATCGCGCGAGCGCCGATCTGATCGACCGCTTCGCATTGCACGACAAGACCGGCGTCGAGCTAGGCGCCGTGCCGCATTGAGGGCCTGTCACGTGTGCCGGGACAGGCCCGGCACGACATGACGGCTGGATTGCGAGAAGCCGCACCAAAGCACCACTTTGGTGCGCGAGTGTTACTCTGCCGCCACCTTGGCGGCGTCGCTGGCGGCCTCCAGCTCGGCGGCCTTGGCCTCGACCAGGCGCACGATGTGGTCGATCATGCCTTCGTCCTGGACGACATGGTCGGTGACGCCCGAGAGGTACACCATGTGCTTGCCATTGCCGCCGCCGGTGAGGCCGATGTCGGTTTCGCGCGCCTCGCCCGGGCCGTTGACGACGCAGCCGAGCACGGAGAGCGACATGGGGGTGCGGATGTGCTGGAGGCGTTCCTCCAGCGTCTGCACGGTGCGGATGACGTCAAAGCCCTGGCGCGCGCAGCTGGGGCAGCTGACCACGCGGACGCCGCGGTTGCGGATGCCGAGCGATTTCAGGATCTCGAACCCGACGCGCACTTCCTCTTCGGGTTCGGCCGAGAGCGAGACGCGGATCGTGTCGCCGATGCCGTACCAGAGGAGCGAGCCGATGCCGATCGCGCTCTTCACCGTGCCGCCGACGAAGCCGCCAGCCTCGGTGATGCCGAGGTGAAGCGGGCAATCGACCGCCTCGGCGAGCTGCTGGTACGCGGCGACGGCGAGGAACACGTCGGATGCCTTCACCGCGACCTTGAAGTCGTGGAAATCGCGGTCCTGCAGCAGCTTGATATGGTCGAGCGCGCTTTCGACCAGCGCCTCGGGGCAGGGCTCGCCGTATTTTTCGAGCAGGTCCTTTTCCAGGCTGCCGGCGTTGACGCCGATGCGGATCGCGCAGCCGTTCGCCTTGGCGGCATTGACCACTTCGTTGACGCGATCGGCGGAGCCGATGTTGCCCGGGTTGATGCGCAGGCACGCGGCGCCGGCGTCGGCCGCCTCGAGCGCGCGCTTATAGTGGAAATGGATGTCGGCGACGATCGGCACGCGCGCGGCGCGCACGATCTGCCTCAGCGCGGCGGTGGATTCGACGTCCGGGCAGCTGACGCGGATGATGTCGACGCCGGCATCCTCGCAGCGACGGATCTGGTCGATCGTCGCGCGGGCATCGTCGGTCGGCGTGTTGGTCATCGTCTGCACGGTGACGGGCGCGTCGCCGCCGACGGGCACGTTGCCGACCATGATCTGGCGGCTCGCGCGGCGGTGAATATCGCGCCAGGGGCGTAGGGACATCGAAGGGCTTCCTATCGGCTTTGGCATCGATATAGCGCCTCCAACACATAAACGAAACGTGGGGCAGGACGATGACACTTTCGCTGTACGACGCGGTGATCCCGTCGAACATCCAGATCCTGGGCGCGATCGACCGCCTGCTGGACAAGGCGGAAGCGTTCGCGGCCGAGAAGGGGATGACCGCCGCCGAGCTGATCGACGCGCGCCTCGCGCCCGACATGCTGCCGTTCGGCTATCAGGTGAAATCGGTCGCGGAACATTCGATCGGCGGGATCGAGGGCGTGCGCGGGGGCAATTTCTCGCCCAGCATGGCGCCGTGGCCGACCGACTTCGCCGGCCTGCACGAGCGGATCCAGGGCGCGATCGCCGCGCTGGAGGCGGTCGACCGCGCCGAGTTCGACGCGCTGGCGGACCGCGACACGCAATTTTCCATGGGTGAGTTGCGCATGCCGTTCACCGGCGCGCAGTTTCTGCTCTCCTTCTCGCAGCCCAATTTCTATTTCCACGCGACGACGGCCTACGGGATCTTGCGCGCGCAGGGGATGAAGATCGGCAAGCGCGATTTCCTGGGGGCGCTGCGCATCAAGCGGTGAAGCGTGCGGCCAGCGCGCGGGACTGATCTCCAGCAACGTTTCGAAACAATCCGGGGGCGCTATAGCGCCGCGCCATGGACGACGTTGCGCCGGTTGCGCGCCATTATGGAATCGACTGGTTGCGCATCGGCGCGTTCGGGCTGCTGATCATCTATCATGTGGCGATGGTGTTCGCGCCCTGGCCGTGGGTGGTGAAATGGCCCGAGACGTTCCCGTCGCTGATCGTGCCGATGGCGCTGCTAACGCCGTGGCGGATCCCGTTGCTGTTCGTGGTCGCAGGGTTTGCGACGCGGCGGCTGATCGCGCGCATGCCCAGCATCGGTGCGTTCGCGCATCAGCGCAGCCTTCGCCTGCTGGTGCCGCTGGCCTTCGCCATGCTGGTCTTGTTGCCGCCCGAATTGTGGGTGCGGGCACAACTGGCGGGGGATGCCGATAGCCTCGCTAGGTTCTGGCTGCACGATTACTGGCGCCCCTGGGCGCAGAACGGCCGCGGCTTTCCGCAATGGGAGCATATGTGGTTCGTCGTCTATCTGTGGGCCTATACCATGGTCCTCGCATTGCTGCTGGCGCGGGTCGGCGCGGGGCGGATCCAGGCGTGGTTCGAGTGGCTGGCGGTGGGACGGCGGATCATCTGGGCGCCGATGCTGGCGCTGGCCGGCGCGAAGGTCGCGTTGATGTTCATCGTGCCGGAGACGCACGGACTGACCACCGACTGGTCGGGCCATGTCGGCTATCTGCCGCTGTTCCTGTTCGGCTTCGCGCTGGGCGGATCGCTAGCCTTGTGGCGCGCGATCAGGCAGCATTGGGTGGGCGCGCTGGTCCTTGCCGGGCTCTGCTCGCTGGTCGTCGTCGGGGTCGAGCTGCAGTACCAGGGGACGGACGTGCCGGGCCACGCGCTGATGGCGGCGAACCGCGCGGCGCGGCGGGCGATGGCGTGGGGCGTGATCATAGCGCTGCTGCGACTGGCGGACGGGATGCTCAACCGCGATCACCCGCTGCGCCGGCCGCTCGCGGAAGCGGTGTTCCCGGCCTATCTGATCCATCACCCGGTGCTGGTCGTCCTGGCGTGGGTGATCCCGGCGTTGGGAATGAGCGCGGGCGCAGGCTTTGTCTTCCTGCTGAGCGCGACCGCCGCCGCCTGCGCCGCCTGTTACGTGACCGGCCGCGACATTCCCTGGCTGCGCCCGCTGATCGGCCTGGCGCCAGCGACACCCCGGCCAGCGCGGCGGCTGGCCTAGCGGTATCCGCCCTGCTAGTTCCCCGGCGATGCAGCGGCATTACGGCCTCGACTGGCTTCGGATCGGGGCGTTCGCGATCCTGATCCTGTATCACATCGGCATGGTGTTCGTGCCGTGGGGCTTTCACGCGAAGCTTGGCGCCGAACAATGGGTGACGGTGCCGATGATGCTGTCCAACCCGTGGCGACTGTCGCTGCTGTTCCTGGTGTCGGGCTATGCCAGCCGGGCGCTGTTCGTGCGGCATCCGGGGCCGTGGCCGTTCGTGCGCAACCGCACCGCGCGGCTGCTGATCCCGCTCGCCTTCGGCATGGCGGTGATCGTGCCGCCGCAGCCATGGGTCGAGCTGGTGACGCAGCATGGCTGGACGGGCGGCTTCCTCGCCTTCTGGACCGGCGATTATTTCGCGTTTCGCCGGATCGACGGCATCGCGCTGCCGACGTGGAACCACCTGTGGTTCGTTGCCTATCTGTGGGTCTATACGCTGGCCTTTACCGCGATGCTGGCGATCACGCCGCGCGGTGTTCGGGCGGCGGCGCAGCGGGCGTTCGAGCGACTGTTCGGCGGCGTCGGCGCGCTGATCCTGCCGATGGCCTGGCTGATGCTGGTGAGCGGCGTGCTGTTCCCCGGTGCACGCGAGACGCATGAGATGGTCGGCGATTGGGTGGCGCACGCGACCTATTTCCCGATGTTCGCGCTGGGATACGCCATGGCGGGCAGCGAGCGGATGCTTGCGACCTTTGCGCGCTGGTGGAAGGTGACGGCACTGGCGGCGCTGGTGGCGTTCATGACCGTGGCGACGATCCAGATCGTCTTTGCCGGCTATCGGGTGACGCCGCGGCCGTTCGGCACGATCTTCAGCCTGGCGCGCGGGGTGCAAGGCTGGATGACGATCGCCGCGCTGATCGGCGTCGCGGAGACCTATTGGAACCGCGACCATCGCTGGCGGCCGATGCTGACCGAGGCGGTGTTTCCCTTCTACATCATCCACCAGACGATCATTGTCGTCGTCGCTTATTGGCTGCTGCTCGCCGGCCTGCCGCTCACGCTCGACTTCGTCATTCTGGTGGCGGCGACGGTGGCGGGATGCTGGGCCTTTTACCTCGGCGGGCGGCGCGTACCGTGGCTTCGCCCGCTGATCGGCCTTCGCCTGCATCGCCCGCGCGCGGACATTCCCGATCCCCGACCTGCCATTGTCTGAACACGCCAATTGTCTGACGAAAAGGAACATCATGCGCCTGTTGCTGCCCGTTCTTGCCGCTCTGCTCGCCACCCCTGCCATGGCGAAGGAGGCGCCGCGCTGGTCGCTGGCGATCCATGGCGGTGCCGGGGTGATCGAGCGTGACAAGCTGTCGCCCGAGCAGGACAAGGCGATCCGCGCCGCGCTGAAGCAGGCGCTGGCCGCCGGATCGGCAGTGCTCGACAAGGGCGGCAGCGCGCTGGACGCGGTCGAGGCGGCGATCCACGTGCTGGAGGATGATCCGCATTTCAACGCCGGGCGCGGCGCGGTGTTCACCTGGGAGGGCCGCAACGAGCTGGACGCGGCGGTGATGGACGGGCGCACCCGTGCCGCCGGCGCGGTGGCCGGTGTGACCGCCACGCGCCACCCGGTCAGCCTGGCGCGCGCGGTGATGGAAAAGAGCGACCATGTGTTCCTGGCGGGCGCGGGGGCGGATGCCTTTTCGCGCGCGCAGAAGCTGGAACAGGCCGATCCCGCCTGGTTCGCGACGCCCGAGCGGCGGCGGCAGCTGGAGACGCTGAAGGCCAAGAAGCTGTCGGCGATCGACGTCGACCGCAAGTACGGCACGGTCGGCGCGGTGGCGCGCGATGCCAACGGCCATGTCGCGGCGGCGACCTCCACCGGCGGCGTGACGGGCAAGCGGTGGGGCCGGATCGGCGACGCGCCGGTGATCGGGGCGGGCACCTATGCCGACGATCGCGCCTGCGCCGTTTCCGCGACGGGTGCCGGCGAATATTTCATCCGTGAGGGCGTGGCGCATGAGATCTGCGCGCGCATCCGCTTCAAGGGCGACAGCCCCAAGGCGGCGGCCGATGCGGTGATGGCCGAGGTGCAGGCGCTGGGCGGCGACGGCGGCGTCATCGTCAACACGCCGTCGGGCGAGATCGCCTGGAGCTACAACACGCCGGGCATGTATCGCGGCCGGGTGAGCGCGGGCAGCGCGCCAGCCGTCGCGATCTACCGCGACGAGCCCTGACGCCGCGATCTACCGCGACGAACCCTGACACGAGGAGGAGCGGCGGCTGCCTGCGGGCGGCCGCCGACCTTATTGGCCGAACGAGCCGGCGCGGTAGAGCAGGGTGATCGCCACCCTGCGATTGCGCGGGTCCATCGGATTGTCGGTGATCATCGGTTCGCGATCGGCGACGCCCTCGATCCGGTGGAAGCGGCTTTCCGGCAGCCCGCCGAGTGCCAGCCGCCGGCGGGTCGCCTCGGCGCGGCCGGTGGCGAGCATCCAGTTGTTCATCGCGCGTGGATCGCCATAGGGCAGGCTATCGGTATGGCCGCGGATCATGATCGGGTTCTGCGTTTCCCGGATCCCCTCCGCCACCATGCCGATCAGCGCTGACGCATCGCTTTCGAGCGCGGTCGTGCCGAGCGCGAACATCGAATAATTGGCGTCGTCGACCAGATCGATGCGCATGCCGTTGGGCGTCATGGTGAAGCGGATGTGCTTGGCGAGCTTCGCCAGATTCTGCCGCTCGCGCAGCTGCTTTTCCACCTGCTGCTTCAGCTTGGAGAAATTCCGGCGGTCCTCCTCCGCGATCGCCTGGCGGCTGCGCAGCGAGCCCTTGGCTCCGGTGCCGATCTGCGGCCCGCCAGCGCCGTCAGCGCGCGCAACGATCATCGGCATGCGCGAATTGCCGTCGAGTGGTCCCGTCTTCTCGTCGGTGGTGACCGAGTTGCCGCCCAAGAGCCCACCGCCACCGACGCCAAGCGATTTGGTGTTGAGGATGGTCGGCGCGAAATAGTCGGCGATGCCCTTGCGCTGTTTTTCCGTGGTGGCGCCGAGCAGCCACATCAGGAGGAAGAACGCCATCATCGCGGTCACGAAATCGGCATAGGCGACCTTCCACGCGCCGCCGTGATGGCCGCCGTGACCCTCGATATAGATCTTCTTGACGATGATCTTGGGTGGCTGGTTGCTGCCATGGGGTGCGCGCGCGGCCATGGCTTACTTGCCCCGGAGGCCGTCGAACACCTCGGCAAAGCCGGGCTGGTTGCTGTGCGCGATGCCCGAGCGGGCGGCCTCGATCACCAGCGGCTGCGGGTGGCCGTGGAGCGAGGCGATGATGATCTGCTTCACCACGTGATAGATCGCGGCATCGGCATCGATCACCTGCTTCAGCCGCGAGGCGAGCGGGCTGACGATGCCATAAGCGAGCAGCACGCCGAGGAACGTGCCGACCAGCGCGGAGCCGATCATGCCGCCGAGCACGGTCGGCGGCTGATCGATCGAGCCCATCGTCTTCACCACGCCCAGCACGGCGGCGACGATGCCGAGCGCGGGAAGCGCGTCGGCGAGCGAGGTCAGCGTGGTGTGCGGTCCCTCCACCTCGTGGTGGTGGGTCTTGATGGCGTTATCCATCACTTCCTCGACGGCATGGACATCGAGCGTGCCGGAGGAGACGACCACCAGCCGCAGCGTGTCAGCGACCAGATTGACCAGCGTGTGATCGGCCAGCAGGCGCGGATATTCGGCGAAGATGGCGGAGGACTTCGGATCCTCGACATGCGGCTCCAGCGCGATCGGGCCTTCCATGCGCAGCATCTTCATCAGCTTCGACACGAGGAAGATGACGTCGAGATAATCCTGCTTCTTGTACTTGGGCCCCTTGAACACCTTGGCGAGGCCGCCGCCCATCGCCTTCAGCTCCTTGCCCGAATTGCCGATGATCAGCGCGCCGGCAGCGGCGCCGCCGATGATCAGCATTTCGTGCGGCAGGGCGTGGAGCACCGGGCCCAGCGAACCGCCCGTGAAGGCAAAGCCGCCGAAGACCATGGCGATAAGAACAACAAGGCCGATGGCGGCGAACATCTTTATCCCCGGACGCTACATAAGGTGCTATCTGTCAAACGACCGGCCGGGCGATTTCTTTACCGCAAAAATTGCCCCCGTGAGGAGCGGGCGGGTCAGCGCAGATAGTCGAAGAGCGACAGGCTGGAGAGCTTGGAGAAGCTCGCCTGAGTCGCCTGCAGGATCGTCATCGTCTTTTGCAGCTGGACGATCGTCTCGGTCGGATCGGCATCCTCGATATCGGTGCGCACCAGTTCGCGGTCGTCGGCGCTGGTCTTCAGCTGCGCGAGCTGCAGGTCGACGCGCACCTCGCGCGCGCCGAGCGACGTCTGCATCGCCGTCACCTGATCGCCGACCGTGCCGAGCGTATCGACCGCCTCGTCAGGGATCGGCTGGTCGCCGCGCAGCGCCGCGATGATCGCCGCCATCGCGGTGCCGAGGTCGTCGCCGTCCTTCACGCTAAGGAATTCGCGTGCGTTGACCGTCACCTCGACGCTCTGGCCGTCGCCGATCGGGATCGCTGCCGCCTTGCCATCGGCAAAGGTCAGCGCGCCGGCGGCGCCCGGCGTGACGGCGGTGCCGTCATCCTTGCCGCCGAACAGCGGGAGGCCGCGGGCATCCTTGCCGTTCGCCAGCGCGACGATCGATTCCATGATGCTGTCGAGCTCGGTCGCGATCACTTGCTTGGCGGCGGGCGAATTGGTGCCATTGCGGCCCTGGATCACCAGTTCGGAGGCACGTTGCAGCCGCTCGGTCATCGAGGACAGGTTGGTGCCGGCCTGTTGGAGCGTCGCCTGGGCGAGCTTCACATTGGCGGCGTCCTGCGTGCCATCGGCGTTGGCGCGGTTGATCACCTGCAACCGCTGGTAGCCGACGCTGTCGTCCGAGGGCGCGAGCAGTTTCTTGCCGGTCGCCACCTGTTCGTTGAGCCGGTCGAAGTCCGCCTGCAATTTCTGCATCGACGCGGTCGAGCGGTTGTAGAACAGGTTGGTGGAAAGATTGACGCTCATCAGCGGATATCCAGCAAGGTCTGGAACGTGTCGCGGGCGATCGAGATGACTCGGCTGGACGCCTGATACGCTTGTTGGAAGCGGAGGAGGTCGACTGCCTCGCGATCGAGATCGACACCCGAGATCGCGTCGCGCGCGGCAATCGCGCCGTCGTGGATCGCGCCCTGCGCCTCCGCGACGACACCGCGCGCCTGGATCGCCGCGGCATTGGTCGAGACCATGTTGCCGATCGTGCCTTCGAAGCGCGCGCTGGTGCGCAAATTCTCCAGCGCGGCGAGATTGGCGTTGCCGCGCGTCCCCTCATCCGGTGCCGCCGCGGCGATCCCGCGCGGGTCGGTCATCGTCATGGCGATGTCGGCGGGCGAGTCGCCGACGGTGAACAGCGGCGCACCGGCGGCATTGTCGAGCGTGCGGCCGCCCGCCTGCACCGCGTTGACGCCGGCGACAAACTGGGTGGCGAGCTCGGAAAGCTCGATCCGCGCGCCTGCGATCCGCTGCGCCCCGTCGGCTATTCCGCCGAGCGCGCCGCCCTGCGGGGCCAGCACCGACACGGTGTCGCCATTGGTGACGGCAAAGGCGACGGTGCCTTGCGCGTTGCGCGCGTAGCTGACGGTCGCGACCTGATTGCCGCTCACCAGCGTCGTGCCCGCGCCGCCCCCGGCGCGCACGGTGGCGCGGCCGGCCGCGTCATAGGTGGCGGTGACGTCGACGAGGCCGCTCATCTGTTCGAGGATGGCGTCGCGCTGGTCGGCGAGATTGACGGCGGCGTTGGTGTTGGGCGTGACCCGGCTCAGCCCGTCATTCACCTTGGCGAGCGCGGCCGCCAGGCTGTTGAGATTGGCGACGGCGCCATCGGCGGTCGCGTCCAGTTCCGCCGTGGCGTTGGCGAGCGCGACGCCAGTGGCGGTGAAGGAGGCGGCGAGAGCGCTGGCCTGTTCCAGCATCACCGCGCGCGGCGCGGTGGCGGTCGGATCGGCGGCGACGCCCTTGACGGCATTGAAGAAGGCGGTGAGGCGGCCCTCCAGGCCGGCGCCGGTCAGCGACGACTGGATCCGGTCCATCCACACGCCGCCAGCCTCGGTCCGGGCAAGATCGGCGCCGGCGGTGCGCACGGCGGCGGCCTTGAACTGGTCGGCGGCGCGGGTGACGCCAGTGACGAAGACGCCGTGGCCGGTCGCGCGGCCCGTCGTTCCCGACGCGCTGCTGATCTCCGTCGTCGTGATTGTCCGGCGCGAATAGCCCGTGACCCCGGCGTTGGCGATGTTCTCCGACACCACGCCAAGGGCGGTCTGATTCGCGCGGACGCCCGATGCGCCGATGGAAAGAAGGTCGCTCACGCGGGCCTTGTGGATCAGTCGTGGTTAAGGGGCGGTTGAGGCGGGGGCGCCGGTTCCGCATCTTTTTGGCCGACGTTCTGATTTTCGGCGCTTGTTGCCGAAAGGCCACGCGACAGGAATTCGGTCATCGCCTTGCCGATGCCGAGCGGCGTGTGCTGCGCCATCTGCTGCACCATTTTCTGGTCCTGCATGTCGCGGAAGGTGTCGATGGCCTGGCTGTCGAACAATGGCTCGGCAAGCTTCGCCGCGCGCATCGATTTCAGCATCATGCCGGTGAACACCGCCTCGAACTGCTGCCCGGCGGCCTTCAGGTTTTCGCTGGACGCCTCGCGCTTCAGCCCCGAGTCGATGCCCGTGGTGCCGGAGATGCGGCCGATCTGAACGGGCCCGGTCACAGGACGATCAACTCGGCCTTGAGCGCGCCGGCTTCCTTCAGCGCCTCGAGAATGGCGACAAGATCGGCCGGCGAGGCGCCGATCGCGTTCACTGCCTTGACGATGTCGGCGAGCTTGGGGCCCGGGGCGAGGAGGAACATCGGGCGATGCTCCTCATCCACCGCGACACCCGATTTCTGTTCGCGCGCGGTCTGGCCCTGGCTGAAGGGCGCGGGCTGGCTGATGCGCTGGTTCTCGTCGATCCGGACCGTCAGCTTGCCGTGCGTGACGGCGGCGGGGCCGACGCGGACCGCGGAGTTGATGACCACGGTGCCCGAGCGGGCGTTGACGATGACCTTGGCCGGGGGCTCGGCAGCGGTGACGTCGAGATTCTCGATCGTCGACATGAGCGTCGCGCGCACGTCGGCGCCGACCGGCGCGCGTACCGCGACCGACACCGCGTCGACTGCCTGCGCCACGCCGAAGCCGAGCCGCTGGTTGATCGCCGCGGCGACATTCTGCGCGGTGGTGAAGTCGGCGCGCTGCAGATTGAAGGTGAGATTGGGCGAATCGGCAAAGCCGGTGGCAACCGCGCGCTCGACGGTGGCGCCCTCCGGGATACGGCCGGTGGAGGGCGTGTTGACGACGATCTGCGAGCCGTCCTTGCCCTCTGCGCCGAGCCCGCCGACCGCGAGATTGCCCTGCGCCATGGCGTAGATCTGACCATCGGCACCAAGCAGCGGTGCCATGATGAGGCTGCCGCCGCGCAAGCTCTTCGCCTTGCCCATCGAGGAGACGGTAATGTCGATCCGCTGGCCGGGCTTGGCAAAGGCGGGCAGCTCGGCAGTGATCATCACCACTGCGGCATTCTTCAGCCCCTGGTTCGCATTGGGCGGCAGTTGCAGGCCGAAGCGCGATGCGACCGCCTTCATTGACTGCACGGTATATTCGAGATTGTCGTCGCCCGTGCCGGGCAGGCCGACGACGACGCCATAGCCGGTGAGCTGGTTCGAGCGGATGCCCTGGAAGCCGCCGAGATCCTTGATCCGGTCGGCGGTAGCGGGCGCCGCGACGCACAGCGCCGCGATCAGCAGCGCAGGAAGGGCGAGGAGGGTGCGGAACATGATCATCAGAAGGGGCTCACGACCTGGAAGAAGCGGCTGAGCCAGCCCTGCCGCCCGGCGCGCGCGACATCGCCCTTGCCGGTGTAGGCGATCTGGGCGTCGGCGACGCGGGTCGACGCCACGCGATTGTCGCGGTCCACGTCGGCGGTGCGCACCAGCCCCTTGATCTGGATGAATTCGTCGCCGCGGTTGAGCGTCACGCGCTTCTGCCCCTGAACCAGCATCGTGCCGTTGGGATAGACCTGCGCCACGGTGACCGAGATTTCGCCCGAGAGCGAATTGGCCTGGCCGGCGGTACCGGTGCCGGCGAAATTGCGGTTGCCGCTGGCGCTGGCGTCCGTGGTGTTGAACAGGTTCAGCGGGCCGGTGGTCGGCGGGGTGATGCCGAAGCCGCCGCCCGAATCGAGCTTCGAGGTCGAGGACTTGGACGCCGCGGTCCGCTCCACCAGGACGATCGTCAGCGGATCGCCGACGCGGCGTGCGCGCCAGCCCTCATGCAGCGCGGCATAGCCATCCGCCGCCTGGAAGATCGCGCCTGTCGCCGGGGCCGGCGCCGAAGCGACGGGCAGGGGGTGGACGGCGGTGAAATCCTCTGCCGGTGCCTTCTTGCCGAACAGGCCGGCGTGGGCAGGCGCGGCGAGAAGCGCCAAAGTGCCGAATGCGGTGGCGAGCGGGAGCGTGCGCGACGTCATGGCCGGTCAGTCCTCAGATGTTCTGATTGACGTATTTGAGCATTTCGTCGGTGGCCGAGATCATCTTGGAATTGACCTCATAGGCGCGCTGAGTCTCGATCATGTCGACCAGCTCCTCGACGACGTTGACGTTGCTCGCCTCCAGCATGCCCTGGCGGATCTTCCCGCGGCCGTCCTCGCCCGGAACGCCCATGTTGGCGGTGCCCGATGCGGCGGTTTCGACGAGGTAATTGTCGCCGATCGACTGGAGCCCGGCGGTGTTGGGGAAGCTGGCGACCTGGATCTGCCCGAGGTTCGATGCCTCCGCCTGGCCCGGGATCGTCGCCGACACCGTGCCGTCCATGCCGATGGTGATCGCGGTGGCATTTTCGGGCACGTTGATGCCCGGCATCACCTGATACCCCTCCGACGTGACCAGCAGGCCTTCGGGCGAGCGCGAGAAATTGCCGGCGCGAGTGTAGCCAAGCTGTCCGCCGGGCAGCTGCACCTGGAAATAGCCATCGCCGTCGAGCGCCATGTCGAGGCTGTTGCCGGTAGTGGCGAGCGAGCCCTGTGTGTCGATGCGGGCGGTGCTCTGCACGCGAACGCCGGTGCCGAGGTTGAGGCCGGTGGCGTAGCGCGTTTCCTGCGTCGACTGCGCACCGGGCGCGGTGATCACCTGATAGCTCAGCGTTTCGAACGCCGCGCGATCACGCTTGTACCCGGTGGTGTTCACGTTCGCGAGGTTGTTCGAGATCACCCGCATGCGCGTATCCTGAGCGTCGAGCCCGGTGCGCGCGATGTGCATGGCGGCGGTGGTCATGGTCTAGTTCCTTCTAATCGCGCGCGGGCTTAGCTCGGCATCCGCATGACGGAGGCGGCGCCTTCGTCCATGGTCTTGGCTTCCTTCAGCAGGTTCGCCTGGACCTCGTAGCTGCGCTGGTTCTCGATCATGTCGACGAGTACCTGGGTCATGTTGACGTTGCTTTGTTCGAGCGTGCCGGACGCGATCTTGGCGTCCATATTCTCCGGCAGCACGCCGCCCCCGCGCACGTGCATCAGATTGTCGAGGCCCTTCACCGTCGACGAGCCGCGGTCCGACACCAGCTTCAGCTTGTCGATCACGGTGACTTCGGCGGCGGCCCCGCCCTGCGGCACGATCGAGATCGAGCCGTCCGACCCGATCGAGAGCGAAGTGTACGGCGGGATGGTGATGGGGCCCCCCGCCCCCATCACCAGGTAACCGTCGCCCGTCTGCAGCGTGCCCGATGCAGTGACGGTCAAGTCCCCGCGGCGCGTATAGGCTTCGGTACCGTCGGGCGCCTGTACCGTCAGCCAGGTGTCGGCATCGGTCAGCGCCACGTCGAGATTGCGACCCGTCTGGATCATCGCGCCGACGCTGCGGTCGGCATCGGTGACTTCCTGCGCGGCCGGCGCGCGCGCATCGAAGCGTGCGCCGCCGCCCTTCAGTTCGATCCGGTCGAACACCACGCGATCGGCACGAAAGCCGGTCGTGGAGGCATTTGCCATGTTGTTGGCGATGGCGGCCTGCGCCGCCATGTGCGCCTTGAGGCCCGTCGCCGCCGTATAGACCAGCTTGTCCATGGTTCGATCGATCCAAAGGTGTTCCGTCCACGCCGAAGCGCAAACGGAACACAGCAAGAGTCAGGCCAGAATCACGCGCGGATGTTGAAGATCGTCTGCGAGATCTGGCTGGAGGTATCGAGCGCCTTGGCGTTCGCCTGGAAGTTGCGCTGCGCAGCGATCAGCTCGACCAGCTCCTCGGTAATGTCGACGTTCGATCCCTCGATCGTGCCCGACATCAGCTTGCCGAAGCCGTTCTCGTTCGCGGCGCCCATCGTTGCCGTGCCGGAAAGGCCGCTCGCGCTCCAATATTGCCCGCCGGTCTGGCGCAGGCCCGTCGGGTTGACGAAGTTCGCCAGTGCGACCTTGCCCAGCTTCACCGCGTCGCCGTTGGAATAGCTGGCGGTGATGATGCCGCTGTTGTCGACGGTGATGCCGGCGAATTCGCCGGGCGCGGCGCCGTTCTGCGCGCGCGAAGCGACGCTGAACGGCTGCTTTCCGGCGGTGGTGCCGGTCAGGTCGAAGCTGATCGGCGCGCGGGTCGCGTCGCCAGCGTCGGGGAAGGCGAGCGAGAAGGTGCCGCTGCCCAGCAGATTGCCGCTCGAATCAAAGGCGATGTCGGTGCCGCCCTCGTTCAGTTCGACGTCGCCGACGAAGCTGTGGACGGTCCATTCGCTCGCGGTGCTGGTCGCATTGGCCGGTGCCTTGCGCACGAAATAGTTGGTCAGCGTCTGCGGATTGCCGGCCGCGTCATAGATGGTGGTGGTGGTCGCGCTGCCGTAGCTGGCCGGATTGGTACGGTTGAACTCGACGTCCGACGCGGCGGCGCCGGCGTTCAGATTGGCCTTCAGCGACAGCTTGCTGGTCGCGATCGCCGGGCCGCTGCTGTCGGGAACGCGCACGTCGATCAGCGTGCCGGCGCCGGGCACGGTGCCGTCCGTCTCGACCGCATAGGCCTGCAGGCGGCTGCCCTGCGCATCGGTGATGAAGCGGTTGGGATCGACGCCGAAGCTGCCGTTGCGGGTGTAGGCGATGGTGGTGCCGCCGGGCGCGGTCGTCTTGACCGGGAAGAAGCCGTCACCGGCGATCGCGAGGTCGAGCGACGAGCCGGTCGTCACCAGGCTGCCCGCGCCGAACATCTGCTTGTTCTGCGCCAGCGCGGCGCCCGAGCCGGTCAGGCGGCGCGGATCGCTGGTGAAGTTCGATGCCATGATGTCGGTGAATTCGCTGCGGCTCTTCTTGAAGCCGTTGGTCGAGACGTTGGCGAGGTTGTGCGAGATGGTCGACATGTCGGTCTGCGCAGCCTGGAGGCCGGAAAGCGAAGTGTAGAAGGACATGAGGGAAGCTCCTGGAACGTGGGATAGGTGAGGGGAGAGGTCAGCCGATCTGGCGAACGGCGGTGGCGGGAACCTCACCGATCCCCGGCAAGGTGAGGACGGCAGCGCCGCTGGTGGTCGAAACGGAGGTGACGGGCGCCCAGACGAGGCTGTTGGCGGCGACCGAGCGGCTGCCGTCATTGGCGCTGATGCTGACGGTGAACGGGCCGGCGCCCGCATCCGCGCCGGCGGCGGTCTTGCCGTCCCAGTCGTAGCTGACGGTGCCTGCCTTTTGCGCGCCGAGATCGGCGCTGTGCAGCAGCTGGCCGTTGGCATCCGAGATCGCGACGGTAACGTTGCTGGCATCGGCGCCCAGCTCGATCGCGCCCGCGATACCGCCCGAGGCGCGGCCGTAAGCGACATTGCCCGGCGTCAGCACGGTGCGCCCGACATAGCTGACCGCATCCTGCATGCTGGTCGCGCCCAGCTTGTCGGCGATCGCCTTCAGCGTGGAACCCATTTCGGTGATGCCGGCGAGCGAGGAGAATTGCGCCATCTGCGCAACCATCTGCGTATTGTCGACCGGATCGAACGGATCCTGGTTCTTCATCTGCGCGGTCATCAGCTTCAGGAAATCGGCCTGGCCCATCGTCGGGGACTTGGCCGCGTTCTTTGCCGCCGTGTTCGCGGTGCTGAGGCCGAGGTTGCCGATTGTGGCGTCGAAGGAGGTCGCCATCTATCAGCGCCCCAGCTTCAGCGTGTCGACGATCAACGACTTGGCGGTGTTCATCACCTCGACGTTGTTCTGGTAGCTGCGCGCGGTCTCCATCATGTCGACCAGCTCGCGCGTTTCATCGACCGCCGACTGGTAAACAAAGCCGTCGGCATCAGCCATCGGGTTGTTGGGATCGCGGATCTTGATCGGGTCCTCACCGGCGGTGACGACGCGTTCCACGTTGACGGTAGCCATGCCGCTCGCCTGATCGAACTGTGTCCGGAACACCGGCTTCATGCTGCGATAGGCGGTTTCCGACGAGCCGGTCACCGCGCCGGCATTGGCGAGGTTCGAGGCGGTCGTGTTCATCCGCACGAGCTGCGCGGACATTGCGCGGCCAGCGACCTGGAAGATCGATAGAGGCTGGTTCGCCATGGGTTATTCTCCCTTCAGCGCGCGGGTGAGCTGGTTGATGCGGCCGTTCAGGAACGACAGCGTGGTCTGATACTGGACGGCGTTTTCGGCGAAGGCGGTCTGCTCCTTGCTGAGCTCGACCGTGTTGCCGTCCATCGAGGGCGAGTCGGGCGTGCGGTACAGTGTCGCCTGCTCGACGCCGCCCTGCCGCTCCACCGAGGCGAGCGCCTTGGTGAAATCGATGTCCTTCGCCTTGAAGTTCGGCGTGGAGGCGTTGGCGATGTTGGAGGCGAGCACGTTCATGCGCTGCGCCCGCACCTCGAGCGCCGCGCCATGAACCCCGAAAAGACTGCCGTTGGCCATGGGCCTGAAATCTCCTGCACGTGCCTGTGCGCGCAGTGTCCCAGCAAGGTGTGTGCCACTTCGCCTTGCCGGCAGAGCGCCACCCGCCAGCAAGGCGCGGGCGGCAAGATGTTGCCGGGCGGCCGGCAAGGTTGCCGGGTGGCGGCGGTGAGCCGGCGCGATTGCCGTATCAACAAGGACTTGGCCCGTGGGCGACGGAACTGGCCCGGCGCTTGCGTAGGCGCGGGGATGAACTTTGGTGCCTTCCTCGATCCAACAGCGCTTGCCATCGTGGGCGGCGGCACGGTGGCGTCGGCCATCCTGCGCAGCCCGCTGCGCGATGTGGGCCGCGCGATCGTCGCGCTGCGCGCTTTGCCGCGTCGCCCGTTCAGCGCCGATCCGCTGATCGAGCAGATCGGAGCGTTCAGCCGGATCGCGAAGCGGCACGGGGTCCTCGCGCTGGACCGATCGGTCATTGCCGACCCCGATGTTGCGGCGGCGATCGCCGATATCGTTGACGGGCACGGCCCGGCGCAGGTCGCCGCACGGCTGCACTATCTGCGTCGCGCGCGGATCGAGCGTCACGTGTCGGTTGCCGACATCTGGGCCGGCATGGCGGAAGCCGCGCCGTCGATGGGGATGGTCGGAACGTTGGTCGGGCTGGTCGCGATGTTCGTGCAGATGACCGATCCGCAAGCGATCGGTGGGGCGATGGCGGTGGCGCTGCTGGCGACGCTCTATGGCGCGTTGCTGGGCAATCTAGTCGCGCTGCCGATTGCCGCGCGGCTGCGGACGGCGGCGCGGATCGAGGGGTTCGAGCGCCAGCGGCTGGAGGCGCCGCTCGTCGCGCTGGCCGCGCGCGAGGAGCCGCAGCCGGTCAGCTTCTCGCCCGCGCGGCGGAGCGAGGCGGCATGACGACAGCCGAAGACTTTCCCGTTGCGGCGGCGCATCGGCCATTGTGGCTGATCACGCTGGCGGACCTCGCGCTGCTGCTGGTCGGCTTCTTCGTGCTGCTCCACGCCAATCAGAGTCTGGACCGCGCCGCGCTGATGCAGGCGGTGCGGGCTGCCTTTGGCGAGCCGGCCGCGGCGCCAAGGCCAGATCCATTGCCGCTGGCGGCCGCCGGCATGTTCAACTTCGCACCCGGTTCTGCGCGCCTGCCGGCGGCGCCGGGCAGCCTTGTTGCCTGGGCTGAAGAAGCGGCGCGTGACCCGCGTGTCACGCTGCGCATCACGGGCGCGGTCGACGGGTCACCCGCCGATGTCGATCGCGCGACCGGCAGTGCTGCGGTGCTTGCCGCCGATCGCGCGCGCGCCGTCGCGGCCGCGCTTGCCCCGGTGGCGAATGGCCGCATCATCATCCTGACCGCCGACCGGCCATCGCGCCGGCAGGTCGTCGTTACCTTGTCCCTTACCGGAGAATCCATGTGATCGCGCTCGTCCTGGCGCTCGCTGCGCCTGCCACCGCCACTGCCCATCAGGATACGACCGCACTCGACAAGGCGGTCGCCGCCTTTGCCGGCAAGTCGATCGGCGAGGATGGCGGCCCGCGTGCCGCGATCGACCCGCGGCTGCGGCTGAAGCAATGTTCCACCGTGGCGCTGTCCTGGCGCACCGATGCGCATGATGCCGTGGTGGTGTCGTGCGCCGCGCCGGAATGGCGGCTGTTCGTGCCGATCCGCATGCCCGCCGGCGCGACGGTAGTGACCCGGCCGGGGGGCGCCGCCGCGGCGCCGGCCGCGATGGCGGAAAAGGTCATCAAGCGCGGCGATCCTTTGGTGATCGAGGCGGGATCCGACGGCTTTTCGATCACGCGCGAGGGCATCGCCATGGCCGACGCGGCAGAGGGCCAGCGCCTGATGGTGCGAATCGATGGCGGCAAGATGCCGGTGCAGGCAGTGGCCGTTGCCGCTGGTCGCGCGACCCTGCCCGGATGGGTGGAGTGAAAAAAATCCTAAAGGTGCCTGGCTGCCGGCCGTTTATGCCGGTGGGATCGAGGTGCAACGGGGATTTTTATGGTCGAACCGATCGGGACAAGACCGCGCGACCGCATCGCCGGCGTGTCGCGCGTTGCGACGCCGGCGGCCGCCGCCGGCGTGACGAAACAGCCGCAGGCCGCGCCGACGCCGACCGTGGCGGCGCAGCTGTCGGCCAGCGCGCCGGTCGATGTGGAGCGCGTCGCCAAGATCAAGGAAGCGATTGCCAAAGGCACGTTTCCGCTTTCCCCCTCCACCATCGCCGACGCGCTGATCGCCGCCCGCTACGAATGGATGTCGAATGACAAGGCGTGATGCCCTTATCCGCGTGATCGACACGCTGCACGGCGAGATCGCCGCGCTGAAGGCGAACAATGTCGCCGAGCTGGAAAAGGCGACCTCGGCAAAGCTGACCGCGATCGAGACGCTGCGGGGTCTGGGCGAGGGGCCCGCGGGGCCGGAGCTTCGCGACCTGGCCGACGAGGCCAACCGGCTCAACGACACCTGCCGGATTTACGTGAACCTGATGGCGGCCAATGTGCGCCGTCGCCTGCAGCTCCTCACCGGTGAGGACAGCAATTCCTATCGTCGGGCGCCGGCCTACGCCTGACCTGTCATCGTTCTGTGGTGCGGGCGGCGTTCGGGCCGCGCAGCACCTGTTTGCCGTTCGACCTGGCCTGCCCCTGATTCCCCGCTGACGCGCACGCCTTCTGGCACACTCCTTGCTGATCGTTCCTGCGAACAGGGAATGTTTCAGCACCGATGACCGTCAACGCTCTTAATGCCGCCGCTGGGCGGGTGCAGACCGCGATCCAGCGCGCCGCTGCCAAGACCGGGATCGATTTCGATTACCTGCTTGGCCAGGCGAAGGTGGAAAGCGGCTTCAACGCATCGGCGCGTGCCCGCACCTCGTCGGCGAGCGGCCTGTATCAGTTCATCGAGCAGAGCTGGCTGGCGGTGGTGAAGAACCATGGTGCGGAGCATGGCATGGGCTGGGCCGCGGACGGCATCCAGCGCAATGGCGCCGGCCGGCTGACGGTGAGCGATCCCGGCCTGCGCCGCGCGATCCTCGACCTGCGCAACAACCCCGAAGCCGCGTCGCTGATGGCGGCCGAACATGCGTCCGACAACAAGGATGCGCTGGAGGCGAGCCTTGGCCGCGAGGCGACCGGCACTGACCTCTACATGGCGCATTTCCTGGGGCTGGGCGGCGCCAAGCAGTTCCTGAAGGCAATGCAGGTATCGCCCGATCGCACCGCGGCGAGCATGTTCCCCGCCGCGGCCGGCGCGAACCGCAACGTGTTCTTCAACCGTGACGGCTCCGCCCGCTCGCTGTCCGACGTGTACGAGCGGTTCGGCGCGAAGCTGGGCGACGGGGCGGGGCCTGCCGGCAGCACCGGCAATGCCGGCAATTCGTTGCCGCGTCTGCAATTTGCCGCCCAGATGCTCGACATGGAGGGGGCGACGGTGATCACCGGCGCGAACCAGTCCGCATCCGACGCGATGACCTGGGCCAATGCCGCCATGGGCCGGACCGCCAATCAGGCATCCGCGCAGGCAGCCAACCTGCTGCGCCCGTCGCCGGACAATGCGCGGCTGGCGTACATGATGCTCGCGAGCATGGGGGGCTGACCTAAGTGAAGCTGCTCGCCAATTCACGCCAGGTGGCGCTGCCCGCCGCGATCCTGCTGCTGGTGCTCGTGATGGTCGTGCCGATCCCGGCCTTCCTCCTCGACATCTTCTTCGTCGCCAATATCGCGATCAGCTTGGCCGTGCTGATGGTCGCGCTGAACGCGCAGAAGCCGCTCGACTTCTCGTCCTTTCCGACGGTGCTGCTGTTCGCGACGCTGTTTCGCCTGGGCCTCAACGTCGCGTCGACGCGCGTCGTGCTGGTGCACGGACATGAGGGCGAGGCGGCGGCCGGCCATGTCATCGAGGCGTTCGGCAGCTTCCTGATCGGCGGCGACTATATCGTCGGCATCTTCGTCTTCGCGATCCTGATGATCATCAATTTGATCGTGGTGACCAAGGGTGCTGGCCGCGTGTCCGAAGTGTCGGCGCGCTTCACGCTGGATGCGTTGCCCGGCAAGCAGATGGCGATCGACGCCGATCTCAACGCCGGCCTGATGACGCCCGACGAAGCGAAGAAGCGCCGCATCGAGGTGTCCACCGAGGCGGATTTCTACGGCTCGATGGATGGTTCGTCGAAGTTCGTGAAGGGCGACGCGATTGCCGCGATCCTGATCCTTGCGGCGAACATCATCGGCGGGTTGATCCTAGGCCCCGTCAGCCACGGGCTGTCGATCGCCGAAGCGGCCAAGACCTATACGCTGCTCGCGATCGGTGACGCGCTGGTCGCGCAGCTGCCGGCGCTGATGCTGTCGATCGCTGCCGCCGCGATCGTGACCCGCGTGTCGAGCGAGAAGGATCTTGCCGGCCAGATCGGCAGCCAATTCGGTAGCCCGCGCACCTGGACGCCGGTGGCCGGCATCCTTGGCCTGTTGGGCGTCATGCCGGGCATGCCGCACCTCATTCTGCTGCCCGCCGCCGCGATCGCCGGCTTCACCGCGTGGAAGCTGCACAAGATCGCGCAGCGCCCGGCGCCCATCGAGGAAGTCGCCGCGCCCGAGCCGGTCGACCAGTCGCGCATCGGCTGGGAGGAAGTGACCGACGGCATGATGGTCAATCTCGACATTGGCTATGGCCTCGTGCCGCTGGTCGATGAGCGCAAGGGCGCGCCGCTGATGGGCCGGATCACTGGCGTGCGCCGGCAGCTGTCGAAGGAACTCGGCTTCGTCGTGCCGCAGGTGAAGGTGCGCGACGACATCAACCTCGCTCCCTACACCTATCGCCTCCTCGTGGGCGGCGTGGTCGTCGGCGAGGATCAGGTGTCGCCGGACGAGATGCTGGCGCTCGACACCGGCACCGGCTTCGGCGAGTTGCAGGGCAAGAAGGCGAAGGACCCCACCTTTGGCCTCGACGCGACGTGGATCGCGCCGGGTGATGCCGATGCCGCGACCGGCGCGGGTTACCTGGTGGTCGATAGCGGCACCGTGATCGCGACGCACCTAAACCACGCGCTGGGCGCCAATGCCGCCGACCTGCTGGGCGCGGACGAGGTGCAGGCGCTGCTCGATGGGCTGAAGGAGCGCAACCCGCAGCTCGTCGCCTCGATGGTGCCGCAGCCGCTGTCGCTCACCACGCTGACCAGCGTGCTGAAGGCGCTGCTGAACGAAGGCATCACGCTGAAGGAATTCCGCCGTATCGCCTCTGCCGTCGCAGTCGTGGCGCAGCGCACGCAGGATGCCGAGGAAATCGTCGAGCTGATCCGCCCGGAACTGGGCCCGCTGATCATCCAGAAATTGTGCGGCGTGCGCGAGCCGCTGCGCGTGATGACGCTGGAAGGCGGCCTCGAGGGCCTGCTTGGCCAGGCGATGCGGTCCGACCCGTCGCGCCGCCATGTCGTCGAGCCCGAGCTCGGCCGCCGCATTGTCGATGCGCTGCAGCGCGCCGCCCAGCCGATGATCGCCGAGGCCAAGCCCTTCGCACTCGTCGTGCAGCCCGCGATCCGCGTCGCGATCCGCAAGTTGGTCAAAACCTGTCTGCCGGATACCCCCGTCATGAGCTTCTTCGAAGTCCCCGAGGACAAGGCCGTCGAGGTCGTCGCCGTGATCGGCGCGAATGACACGCATCCTGCAATTGGTGCGGGCCAGCCCCAGATGGCGGTGGCGGCGTGAGCGCGATGCCGATGGCCGCAGCCTTCGCCGAGGCGATGCCGCTGACCTATTCGCCGCGGCAGCGCGCGCGCGATGAAGGGGCATTGGTGCGCGAGCACCTCCCGCTCGTCCGCCGGCTGGCGTGGCATGTCCATGGCAGCGTTTCGACCGCGATCGAGGTGGAGGATCTGGTGCAGACCGGGCTGGTCGCGCTGGTCGAGGCGGCGGGATCGTTCGAGGATCGCGGGCAGGTGACGTTCAAGCAATATCTTACCACCCGGCTGCGCGGGGCGATGATCGACGAGCTTCGCCGCCACGCCGCGATGACGCGCGGGGCGATCAAGCGGCGGCGCGACTATGCCCGCACGGTGCAGACGCTGACCGGCGAGCTTGGTCGCCCACCCAAGGATGACGAGACGGCAAAGCGGCTGGGGGTGACGGTGGAGAAGCTTCGGCTGGATTACGCCGCCGCGGAGGCGGTGAAGTTCGAATCGATCGACGACGTTTATGTCGACGACCAGCCCTGGTTCGCCAGCGATGAGCCCAACGCGTTCGACCAGCTCGCCGAGGGGCAGCAGCGCGAGCGGCTGATTGCGGCGATCGCGGCGTTGCCGGAACGCGAACAGCTGGTGATCCAGCTTTATCATGTCGAGGAATTGAACCTCGACGAGATCGGCGAAGTGCTCGGTGTCGGCGCCGCGCGGGTGTGCCAGATCAAGAGCGCGGCACACGCGCGGCTGAAGAAGACGCTGCTGCGCGGCTGAGGGAAGGAGCCGCCACGAGGCGGATCTTGATCGATATCAAGCGGTTCGCCGGGAACACTCCCGCCGGGCTGAGCGTATCTCGGGCCCATGCCTCAGCCCGCTACACCGTTGTTTCCCTGGCGCCACGAGGATCAGGATCGATTCGAGCGCCTGCTTCAGGTCCATGTCGAGGATCGGCTATTTCCCTGCGTCGGTGCCAAGGCGGCGCTGGCCAAGGGGACGCTGAACGTCCTGGCCTGCAACCGCATCGACAGCGGGTGGGACGACCTGCGCATCCATGATGGTCTGTTGCGCTTTGCCTCCGCCTATCGCGAGGAGCCGGCACTGTTCCGCAGCTTTGCCGTGGTGTTCAACGGCCCCGAGGATCTCGACGAGCCGGCGTTCGAGCAGGCGCTGTGGGATCGCGTGCAATCCTTGTCTGACAAGGACGTGTGGCGCGGCCAGGAATATGACCATCGCGTCAGCCATGATCCGGAGGACCCGCATTTCTCGCTGAGCTTCGGCGGCGAGGCGTTCTTCGTCGTCGGACTTCACCCCCATGCCAGCCGCCCCGCCCGCCGCTTTGCCAAGCCGGCGCTGGTGTTCAACCTGCACGACCAGTTCGAGATCCTGCGCGCCGAGGGCCGGTACGAGGGGATGCGCGAGAAGATCCTGGTGCGCGACGAGGCGCTGGCCGGATCGCGCAACCCGATGCTGGCGCGCCACGGCACCGCCAGCGAGGCGCGGCAATATAGCGGGCGGGTGGTCGATGACGCCTGGGCCTGCCCTTTCCACTATCGCGGTGCTGATGACTGAAGCGACACGGATTCCCGAACGAAGCGGCACGGCCTTTCGCCTCGACAAGGGCGCCATCCTCGAAGTGATCGACCCGATGGGAGTGCAGGTGTCCGACCTGCTCGCCTTCAACGCCGATGACGTGGGGGAGGCGATCTCGTCCGGGCGGACGTTCGATTATGCCGAGACGATCTATCTGACGACCGGCCACACGCTCTATTCGAACCGTTCGCGGCCCATGCTGGAGATCGTCGCGGACGATGTCGGCCGCCACGATTTCCTGCTGACGCCGTGCAGCTACGACACGTTTCGGCATTTCTATCCCGACAAGCCGCTGCACCGCGGCTGCTTCGGCAATCTCGCCGCAGCGCTGGCGCCCTATGGCGTGACCGAGGACATGATCCCGTGTGCGTTCAACTGCTTCATGAACGTGCCGGTCAACGGCGAGACGGGAAAGCTCGAGGTGTTGCCGCCGATCAGCAAGGCCGGCGACAAGATCGTGTTCCGCGCGGCGATGGACCTCGTCATCGGCCTGACCGCCTGTTCGGCCTATTCGTCCAACGGCGGCAGCTTCAAGCCGATCGACTATCGGGTGATCGCGGAGGCCTGACCCGGCCGCGAGTCATCCCGGACATGTGCGGGACACCGCACGACCGTCATCCCGGACTTGATCCGGGATCCCGCTTCTTCTTCTCGACCGTCGCACAGATAGCGGGACCCCGGATCAAGTCCGGGGTGACGATGCTTTATATACGGGCGCCAGCTTTCCTTCCCATCCGCTCCACACGCCGAAAACCCGGCGGCACGCGGCCACCGGGTTCCTCCGTCTGTCTCTGCTACGCTGAGCGGAGCGGCACCGACACCCATTTGGGGGCGATGCCGGTGCCGCCGACGGATTAGCCGAGAAGCTTCATCACGCCCTGCTGCGACTGGTTCGCCTGAGCCAGCATCGCGGTGGACGCCTGCGACAGGATCTGCGCCTTGGCGAGGTTGGTCGATTCGGCCGAGAAGTCGGCGTCTTCGATCCGGCTGCGTGCGTCGGAGAGGTTGGTTGAGTTAGTCGTCATGTTGTTGACAGCCGATTCAAGCTGGCTCTGCGAGGCGCCAAGGCTTGCACGAACCGTAGCGATCGCACCAAGTGCAACGTCAATCGTACCAGCGCCGGTGCCGGAGGTCGTACCATCACCGAGAACAGTGTCAGCGCTGAAGCCCGTAGCCGACAGGTCAAGCTTGCCTGTGCCAGAAACCAGCGAAACCACCTCCGACAGGCCGCCCTTCTTCAGCGTGACCGTATCGTCCTTCGTTGCGCCGACCTGAATTTTAACGTCATCGCCACCAGTTGCTGCATCTTTGGTCTTGTCGAACAAGGCGACGCCATTGAACTTGGTGTTTTCAATGATGCTGGTGACCTGCGTCTGCAGAGCGTCGACTTCCTTCTGCATGTTGCTCTTGTCGTCGGCGCTGTAGGTGCCCGACGCTGCCTGCGTAGCAAGCTCACGCATGCGCTGCAGCATGTTGCCGACTTCATCCAGCGCGCCCTCTGCCGACTGCGCCATCGAAATGCCGTCGTTGGCGTTGCGGATGCCCTGGTTCATGCCGCGGATCTGCGCGGTCATCGAGCTGGCGATGGCGAGGCCGGCGGCGTCGTCCTTGGCCGAGTTGATGCGCTTGCCGGTCGAGAGGCGCTCCATGGCGGTCGAGAGAGCCGACTGCGCCTTGTTCGAAGCGTTGCTGGCGCGCAGCGACGAGATGTTGCTGTTGATCACGGTCATCGTACGTTCCTTTGTGGTTACGACCGCCCCGCCGCCCCCAGAGCGGAGGGCCGAGCCGTCGCCATACGAAACGGCCAAGGCACGGAAGCTTTTAGAACTTTTTTGCAGGCCATCGGGACGGCGGGAAATGCGGCGCGCGCGCTCTGACGATCGGGGGCGATTGCCGGCAGCCGGCAAGAGTTGGCCGGCATTCCGGCAAGGCGGCAAGCGGCTGCCAGAGCCGCCTTCCTCGCGCGCGGGTCCGGGCAGGAGCGCGCCCGTTTGGGTGCGCGCGGCGCGTTCGGGCGCATTTGCGCGCGCGATGCGCACCCGGAAAAATTCTGCCGGCCGGCTGCCGGCTCAAGAGGTCGTTAACCAACTAATGCCTAGAGACAGGATCATTCCGTGGGGGAAAAGTTTTGCGCTCGATCGTTCCGTCCGCTGCTGTTGCCGATACGCATGTCACGCTGGTTTCCTCGCTTCGCGCGCAGGGCTTTGTCGTTGCCGCGCCGTCCGGGCGCCCGCAGCCGGATACTGCGTGGCTGGTGGCCGAGGGCGAGGCCTCTCCCGTGCCGGCGCGCACCGTCATCCTGTCGCGCGGCGCGCCGCAGGTGACGCCGTTTCGCGATGGTGCGCCGGCGCGGCTGCGGTTCGATCATGCCGATTCGGTGGTCGGCAATGCCTTTGCCCGCGCACTGGCGGGCGGCCCCGAGCTTCCCACCGCCGCCGATCCCGAGACGCTGGCGCTGTTCGCGCTGGCCGAGCGCGTTGCCGCTGCCGACATCACGGTCCTGATCAACGGGCCGACCGGTACCGGCAAGGAAGTGCTGGCGCGTGCGATCCATCGCAACTCGGGGCGCGCGGACGGCCCGTTCATTGCGATCAATTGCGCCGCGCTGCCCGAAACCATGCTGGAAGCGATGCTGTTCGGCCATGTGAAGGGCAGCTACACGGGCGCCTCATCGGGGGGCGAGGGCTTCTTCCGCGCGGCCAATGGCGGCACGATCGTGCTCGACGAAATCGCCGAGATGCCGCTGCCGCTACAGGCCAAGCTGCTGCGTGTCCTGCAGGAGCGCGAAGTCGTTCCGATCGGCGCGACGCATCCGGTGCCGATCGACGTGCGCGTCGTCGCCTGCGCCAACCGCGACCTTCAGGAAGAGGTGGCCGCCGGCCGCTTCCGCGCCGACCTTTACTACCGCCTGTCGGTGTTTCCGCTCACCACGCGGGCGCTGGCGGATCGTGCGCAGGACGTGCCCGCGCTCGCCGCGACGATGATCCTGCGTCATGCCGGCGTTCGCGCCGTGGTTCCCTGGCCCTCACATGAGGCGATCGCCAAGCTGGTCGCGCATGACTGGCCCGGCAACGTCCGCGAGCTCGAGAATGTCATCCAGCGCGCCCTGCTGTTCTGCGGTGGCGAGACGATCGAGGCCGATCACATCGTGTTCGATCGCGCCAGCGCGCCGCGCCCGTTCGTCTTTGCCGATGAGCCTGCGGCACCGGGCGCCACGACGCTCGGGTCGGTCGTTCAGCTGTCCGAATTTGCCGCGATCCGCGAGACTTTGAAGGCGTGCGGCGGAAATCGTATCGAAACTGCCCGCCGCCTCGGCATTTCGGAACGAACCTTGCGTTACCGTCTCGCGAAGGCGCGCGAGCAGGGTGAAGAAATTGCCGCGCCGCATGATCGGAGACTGACGGCATGAGCGGTGTTGGTGGTGTAGGCGGGGTCGACCGGGTGATGGCGCTGCGTGCCCAGATCCTGGAGCGCAACGCTGCGCTGAGCCGGGCGAATGCGACCGTCGCGGTGGCGGAGAGCGCGCCCGCTTCCGGCGCGCAGCAGGCGGGAAGTTTTGCCGCGACGATGGAAAGCGCGCTGCAATCGGTGAACGCGCAGTCGCAGAAATCCTCCGCGCTGACCGAAGCCTATGAGCGTGGCGAGACGGTCGACATCGCCAAGGTGATGCTTGCCCGGCAGGAGGCCTCGGTCGGCTTCGAGGCGACGCTGCAAGTCCGCAACAAGATCCTGTCCGCGTACAAGGACATCATGAGCATGCCGGTCTGATATGGCTAACGCACTTGCCCCTACGAACCCCGGCCAGCCGAACTCGGTGATCCCGGAGCGCTTCGCGAACCCGCTGAAGCAGATCCAGGGCGTGTTCGCACAGCCCGCGGTGCGCCGTGCCGGCCCGATGGCGCTGATGGTCAGCCTGATCGGCGCCTCGGCGCTGGCATGGTCGGCGCTGTCCACGCCGCCGCAGAAGATGCTCTATTCGGGGCTGCCGGACGCCGACAAGGCGGCCGTCACCCAGGCGCTGTCCGCGGCGAGCATTACCAGCCACATCGACGAAGCGACCGATGCGGTGACGGTGAACGAGGAGGATTATTCCCGCGCGCGCCTGCTGCTGGCGGGCCAGGGCCTGCCCAAGGCAGCGCCGGGCGGCTACGCTATCCTCGATCAGTTGCCGATGGGCGTCAGCCGCGCCGTCGAGGGCGAGCGGCTGCGCCAGGCGCGCGAAACGGAGCTGGCGCGATCGATCCAGGAGATCGATGTCGTGACCGAGGCGCGCGTTCATCTGGCGATGCCGGAATCCAGCGTGTTCGTGCGCGACAATGCCCAGCCTTCGGCCTCCGTGGTGGTGAAGCTGCAGGGCGGCCGTGCGTTGAGCGAGGCGCAGGTGCAGTCGATCATCAACCTCGTCGCCTCATCGGTGCCGGGCATGAAGCCCGAGGCGGTGACCATCGTCGACCAGATGGGCGGCCTGCTCTCCAAGCCCGGCGGCATGGGGCAGAGCGGCACCGAGCAGCGGATCGCGCTGCAGCGGCAGGTGGAGGAAAAGTACCGCACGCAGTTGATCCAGCTGCTGACGCCGCTGGTGGGCGCCGGCAACTTCACCGCCGAGGTGCAGGCCGACGTCAACATGGACGAGACGTCCGCGACCCGCGAAAGCTACGAGAAGGAAGGCGCGCTGCGCGCCGAAACCGGCAATTGGACGGGCAACCAGGCGCCCGACAGCCAAGCACCCGGCGGTATCCCCGGCGCGCTGAGCAACACGCCGCCGCCCGCCGCAGCATTGCAGCAGCCGCAGGCCGCGACGGGCGCGAACGGTCAGCCCGTCGCCCCGGGCCAGCCGGTCGCTGGCGGCCCGGCGCCCAATCCGAACAAGCAGTCCGATCAGTTCGCCCGCTCCTACGATCTCGGCCGCGAAGTATCGGTGACGCGGGCGGCGCCGGGCGGGGTCAAGCGCCTGTCGGTAGCGGTGCTGCTGCGCGAGCCTGAACAGGGCAAGCGCACCGCGATGGAGATCAACCAGATCACCCAGTTGGTCCGCTCCGCGGTTGGCTATGATCAGGGGCGCAATGATCAGGTGACGGTGATCAGCCGCAAGTTCGCCGGTGAAGGCGAGGGCGCCAGCGATGGTCCCGCCTGGTACGACAATAGCTGGATGCCGGTGATTGCGCGCAACGTGACCGCGATCCTGATCGCGCTGCTGGTCCTGCTGCTGGGCGTGCGCCCGCTCGCCAAGGCGCTGATGAAGAAGAAGGAAGAGGCGGAGGCACCGTCGCGCGCGATGCTTGCCGCGGGCGGCGAGGGCAGCGGTGACGGCATGGAGGGCACGATTGGCGCCGCCGAGATCGCCGTGGCACCGCCGGTGACGCTGGACGAAATCGAGGCGAGCCGCAATTACGACGAGCGGATCGGCAAGGTTCGCGGCTTCACCCGCGACAATCCGGCGCGCGCTGCGCTGGCGGTGCGTGACATGATGAAGGCGACCGCGCAGTGAGCGAGATCGCGCTGCGCACTTTTACCGGTACCGAACGTGCCGCGGTGCTGATGATGCTGGTGGGCGAGGAGGAGGCCGCGGCGATCCTCCAGAAGCTCGAGCCCGACGAGGTGCGCGAGCTGGGCCGTGCGATGTACACCGTCGCCGATGTCAGCGAGGCGGACGTCGAGGGCGTGCTGGACGATTTCGTCGGGCGCGCGCGTGAGCGGACCGGCATCACCTTCGACCCCAAGCCCAAGATCGAGGCGGTGATGCACCGCGCGCTGGGTCAGGAGAAGGCGGAAAGCGTGCTGGCGCGCATTACCCCGCCGGAAGCGGCATGCGAGATCGAGCTGCTCGACTGGCTGGACGCGACGGACATCGCGGCGATGATCGAAAAGGAGCACCCGCAGGTCTGCGCCTTGCTGATCGCCAACCTTGATCCGGCGGTCGGGGCGCAGGTGCTGGAATTGCTGCCCGACGCGGCGCAACCCGAGATCCTGCACCGGATCGCCAAGCTTGGCCCGATCACGCCGGAAGCGGTCGAGACGCTGAAGACGATGATCGGCAGCCGCGCGGTGAGCGCTGCGCAGGGCACGCAGGTGAAGCTGGGCGGTACGCGCGAGGCGGCGAAGATCCTGCAGGGTGCACGCAAGGCGACCGAGCAGCGCGTCATGCCCAAGCTGTTCAAGCTGGACAAGGAAACCGCACGGGCGATCGAGGAGGCAATGTTCGTCTTCGACAATCTGCTCGACATGGACGACAAGAATTTGGGCACGCTGATCCGCAACATCGACAGCGACATCCTGACCCGCGCGTTGAAGGGCGTGGATGAGGCGGCGCGCAACCGCTTCCTCGGCTGCATGTCTGCCCGTGCGGCCGACGGCATCCGCGACGAGATGGAAGCGCGTGGCCCGATGCGCCTGTCGGAAGTGCTCGATGCGCAGAAGGCGATCATCGCCATCGCCCGCACGCTCGCCAAGGATGGCACGATCATGATGGGTGGGGGCGAGGACGATTATGTCTGAGGCAGCCAGGTCGGGGACGGCCACGTCGGGGACAACCACATCGGGGACAGCCACGTCGGGGACAGGGGCCAATGTGTTCGTCGCCGGCTTCGCGCCGCGCCAGGATGATGCCGCGCTTCGCCTGCAGAGGGTGTTTGCCGAACGCGCGCCGGGCTTCTCGCCCGGTGACATGATCGCGCGGATCGAGGAGGCGTTCTGCGCCTCGTCGCAACCGCATGGCATGGCGGATGGGGCAGAGGATCACGCCGAGGCAGCGGCTGCTGAGGCTCTGGACGAAACGGCGCACATCGATCCGGTCGTCGCCGCGATGGCGGACGTGCCGATGATCGATCGGCTGGCAGAGGCGCATCAGGCCGGTTTCGATGCCGGCTATGCTGCTGCGCGGGCCGAATATGCCGCGTCGGTCGAGCGTGACTCGGCGCTGGTGCAGGGGATCCTTGCGGCGCTTCGATCTGATCAGCGCGTCGATCGCGAGCGGACCGCCGCGCAGCTGCGCCAGACGGTGTTGCACCTTGTCAGCGGGCTGATCGACCAGGTCGGCATTTCGGGCGATCTGCTCGCCCGGCGGGTGGAAGCGGCGTCGGATCTGCTGGCCGACCAGTCGGAAAGCGCCATCCTGCGCGTGCACCCGGACGATGTCGCGCTGCTGGACGGACGCCTTCCCGACACGATCTTTTCCGTCGGTGACGCGTCGCTTGGGCGCGGGTCTTTCGTGCTCGAGGCGGCTTCCACCATTGTCGAGGATGGCCCTGACCTGTGGCTCGAACAGTTGACCAGCACGCTCGAGAAGGTTGCCGTTCCCGCGCTCTGACCCGTCCGCTCGCTGGCAGCGACCATTTGGACGGGCCGCTTTTTTCCAGGATAGTAGATGCTCCACCGCTTCACTGCCGATTATCTGGAATCGCTGGGCAATGCCGATTTCCGGCCTGCGCCGAAGGTCGCGGGGCGGCTGGCGTCCTATGACGGCCTTTTGATGGAGGCGGTCGGGCTGACGCTGCCGGTCGGCACGGTCTGCCGCATCGGTGATGCGGGTGTCGGTGTGGAGGCGGAGGTAATCGGCTTTCGCAATGGCCGCACCCTTCTGATGAACCTTGGCGGCCCCGCCGCGCTGCTGCCGCAGATGCCGGTGCGCCCGACCGGCGCGCCGGGCGAGGCGGAAGTGGGCGAGGCGCTGCTCGGCCGGGTGGTCGACGGCGCGGGCAATCCGATCGACGGGCTGGGTCCTATCCGCGGCGCCGGCCGCTGGCCGCTGGCCGGCAAGCTCCAGTCGCCGCTCGATCGTGGCCGCGTGCTCGAGCCGCTGGATGTCGGCGTGCGCGCGATCAACGGGCTTCTCACCATCGGCAAGGGCCAGCGTGTCGGCATCATGGCGGGCTCGGGGGTCGGCAAGTCGGTGCTGCTGGGCATGATGGTGCGGGCGGCCAAGGCGGACGTGATCGTCATCGGCCTGATCGGCGAGCGCAGCCGCGAAGTTGCCGACTTCCTGGAAACCAAGGTCGCGGGCGAGGCGCGCCAGCGTTCGGTGGTCGTCGCGGTGCCGGCCAATCATTCCCCGGTGCTGCGCATCCGTGGCGCCCTTCGCGCGACTGCGATTGCGGAGGCGTTTCGTGACGAGGGCAAGAACGTGCTCCTCATCATGGATTCGCTGACCCGTGTGGCGCATGCCGGGCGTGAGATCGGGCTCGCGCTGGGCGAGCCGGCGTCGGCGCGCGGCTATCCGCCGTCGGCGATCGCGATGCTGCCGAACCTGATCGAGCGCGCCGGGACCGATGTGAACACCGGCGGTGCGATCACCGCGATCTACACGGTGCTGGCCGATGGCGATGACGGCAATGATCCGGTGGTCGATTCCGCGCGTTCGATCCTCGACGGCCATATTGTGTTGAGCCGCGCGCTGGCCGAACATGCCGTCTATCCCGCGATCGACGTGTCCAAATCGGTCAGCCGCGTGATGACCGACATTGCGGCGAAGTCGCATGTTCAGGCCGCGCGCGTTCTGCGCCGGCATTTGGCGACCTATGAGGAGAATCGCGATCTGGTGCTGATGGGGGCCTATCGCGCTGGCGCCGATCCCGCGATCGATGCGGCGATCGCCTATCACCCGGCAGTGATGGAGTTCATCCGGCAGGATTCTGACGCCAGCGTCTCGCTGGACGATGCGGTGACCGAGCTGACCGGCGTCTTCGGCGATGGATAACAAGAAGCTCCAGCGCCTCCACCGCGTGCGCACGCTGCAACTGGGCATGGCGCGGGCGGCGGAAAGCCGTGCGCATGAGCAGGTCGCGAGCGAGACCGCGCTGTCGCAGCGGATCGCACAGCTCGCCTCCGCCGTGGCGCCGGGAGAAGGGCCGGGCGCTGCCGTCTCCTTTGCGGCGATGGCGCATTATCGCGAGAAGCTGCACCGCAATGCCGAGGTGATCGAGAACCGCGTGCGGACGGCGGCGGCGGAAGCGGACCGCGCGAGCGAAGCCACGCGATCGGCGAAGCGCGACCAGAGTGCGGTCGAAAAATTGATCGCGCGTGGCGAGGCAGAGGCGGCGCTGCGCGCCATCCGGGCGCTGCAAGATGCGCCTCCGACGCGCAAGGTTCGGCACGATCCTTGCTGATCATTAGGTCGGTTCTTCACGACGAGTGACCGACTGCCGCGATGACGTTGATCTCCTTCCATTCTCAGGCTCCAGTGGCTGGCGCGCTGTCGGTGCCGATAGCGGGACGGGGCGCGGCGATGCCGGCTGAGGCGGCGCTGTTCGCGTCGTTGTTGCAGATGGCGCCGATGATCGAACCGGGTACCGGCGGCACGCGGCAAGCCGAGGCGGCAGGCGGCAAGACCTTGCCGGCAAGCCCCGGCAGCGAGGATCTGTCGCACGGCGAAGCGCTTGCGCCGTGGCTCGCGATGCCAATGTGTGACGTGTTGCCGCCGTCGTTCGATGCGGCAGGGGTTGAGCCGCCGGTGACCCGTGGCGCTGCTGCGACGGCCGCGATTGCAGCGCCGCTGCCGTTCCTGATGTGTGAGCCTGACGAGGTTGATCCGATTGAGCTGCCGGGTGCGATCCCCGGTGCCGGAGATGTTGACACCGCCGCCACCACCGTTGGGGGCGTCGCCGCGTTGCCGCAACGCGCAGCGCCGTTGGCGAGCGAGGCGGCTCCTACGCCCGACTTGCCCGCGATTGCAGGCGACGGCGGTCAGATGGCTGCGCCCACGCTTGCCAGTGGCAGGGCGTCGCTCATGGCGTCGGTCGCTCTTCCCGCCGTGGAGCTGCCGCCGCTGGTTGCGCATGCCACTGCCTCGGTGCTTCAAGATGCGGCGTTGCATGAGGTGGGCCGCGACGATCCCTTGAAATCGACGGACCACATGGTCGCTGCACCTCAGGTCAGCGAGGGGCATGCCGCGTCGGACGCAGATCCGGTGATGGCGCCGTTGCTAGCTGATCGTCCGGTGATTGCCGCGAACGCGACGCCAGCCGTCCGCGGCGCTCTGATGGTCGGGGCAGCAGACACCGAGAACGTCGAACCACTGGTTGGCAGGCCGGCGATTGTTGACGCGGTCGTGACCCCGCGGGCGGCCACGGTCGAGGCAAGTCCGGCTTCGGGCGATGCGTCTGTCACGCGTTCAACGGCGCCAATCGCTGCGGCCGCCGTTCCTCGCGCCAGTTTGGGCGCAGCAGGCGAGCCGCCGGTCACTGTCGGTGTTCAATCTCCGGAGAAGGTGGCCCTCGAGAGCGACGCGCCGTTTCTGTCGCCAGTCACCATCATCTCGGACCGCGCGGGCCAGGCGGGGCGCGGTTCAGCTGTGACCCCGACGGCTCCGGTGGTTCAGGTGCCATCGCTCGCGCCTCAGGCCGTGCCGCAACCTGCAGCCGTGCCCGCGATCGCGCCCGCGGCGCAGGTGTTCGCCGCTGCCATTCACCAGGCAGTGCGCGACGAGCGCCGCCTTGATCCTGCGGAAGGACTGATCGCATCGGTGGGCATTGCTTCGTCGGCCGCAGTCGGAAGCGACCTTATGGCGGCTGCGCCGATCGTCATGACCAGCAACGACTGGCCAATGAAGATGATCGGCCGGATCGAGATGATCCGCGACGCGCTGGACGCTGTGGATACCAGCATCCGGCTGGTGCCCGACAAGCTCGGCGCGATCGACGTGTCGCTGCGCCGCGAGGGTGATGCGGTCGCGGTGCAGATGATCGCACAGAGCCCCGAAACCCGGCAGATCCTAGCCGAGGCACAGCCGCGGCTCGTCGAGCTTGCGGAGGCGCGCGGGCTGAAGCTGTCGGCGCATCTCGGCGATGGCAGCAGCACCGGGCAGCAGCATCAGCAGCAGCCACAGGCGCAGCGCACGCCGACCGGCGCGCCAGCCACATCCAACCGTTCGACCCATCTCGCCACCAGCGATGCCGGTGGCGGGGACGACGACCGAATCGCGTGAACACCAGGGACGTTTGACCAATGAGTGACAAGGAACAGGCCGAGGGCGCGCCCAAGAAGAAGGGCAAGCTGGGCAAGATCATCGTGATGGCGGTCGGCGGCCTCGTGCTGGTCGGCGGGGGGGTCGGTGCCGGCCTCTATGCGGCCGGATCCGGCCTCGTCGGCGCTGCCCATGCGGAAGATCCGAACAAGCCCAAGCTGGTGCCCAAGGGTGCGCAGCCCGCGCCAGAGGGCGACGAAGGCGGGCATGGCGGCGGCGAGGAAAAGCCGACGCCGGAAGGCGCGGCGGGCCCCTACGCGTCCAATTATTACGCGTTGGAAAAGGAGTTTACCGCCAATCTCCAGGATTCGGTGCACTTCATCCAGGTCGGAATCGCCATCTCGACGCCGTATGATGAGAAGGTCATCCAGAACCTGAAGGCGAACGATATCGCGATCCGCTCCGCGATCCTGATGACGCTGGGCGACACCACCGAGGACCAGGTCTTTTCCTCCGCCGGGAAGATGGCGCTGGCCAAGCGGCTGGAGGGCGCAATCAACACGACGTTGAAGCAAAAGGAAGGCTTTGGCGGCGTTGGTAACGTCTACTTTACCAATTTCGTTGTTCAGTGAACGTGCATGGTTAACGCCACGTCCTCTCCTCCGCGCGAACGGCGCGAGCGATCCCGCGCACGGCCGGTTCAGGCCGGCGTGCTCGGGCAAGCAAAGCTCAATCCGTTCGGCGACCTGCACACGCTGCAGCATCTCTCGGCGCGTCTCGCCCGGGGGATGCGCGGCGTGTTCGAGCCGTTGCTGCGCGAAGAGGTGCGGGCCTGGGCGGAGCCGCTCGCGGTGCAGCGGTTCGCCGATTATCGCGCGGAGCGCCCTGACCGGCTGACTGCGTGGCTGCCGATGGGGATGGACGATCGCACCGCGCTGCTGGTGCTGGACGGCGAGTTCGTGCTGGAGCTGCTCGACCTGTTCTTCGGTGGCACGGGCGCCGCGCCGGCCGACATGCCGCGCGAATTCTCACCCGCGGCGGAGGCGATGGTCGCGCGGCTGGGCGACATGATCGCGCGCCCGCTGACCGCCGCCTGGGAGCCGCTGGCCCGCGTGTCATTCTCGATCGGGCGGTGCGAGGCCAATGCCTCAATGCTCGCCGATTTCGACGGCGATGACGCGATGATCGTCACCCGGTTCGGTATCGCGCCGGGACAGGAAAAGCCGGCCTTTGTCGACATCGTCTATCCCGTCAGTGCTCTGAAGCCGCACGGCACCGCGCTGACCGGCAAGGTCGTGGCGAAGGCGGCGGCCGAGGATGCCCTGTGGCAGACGGCGCTGACCCGCGCGGCAATGAACATCCGCTTCCCGGTGCGCTCGGTCCTCGCGGAACCGACGATTCGCCTGTCCAAGCTGATGTCGCTTCAGCCCGGTGACGTGATCCCGATCAGCTTCGGCCAGGACGTGCCGGTGATGGTCGGCAACGATCGCCTCGGCACCGGCACGGTGGGGACGTCGAACGGCCATGCGGCGATCAAACTGACCTCGCTCGCTTCTCTCGAAGGATTGACCCAGTGAACGACATGAGCGGCGGCTTCCCGCCAAAGGACATGGGCGATGGCGCCCTCGCCGCGAATTTCCGCCTGCTGCAGGACGTCGACGTCAAGCTGACGGTCGAGATCGGCTCCACCCAGCTGACGCTGCGCGAGCTGCTGGCACTGGGTGAATCGAGCGTTATCGAGCTGGATCGGCAGGCGAACGAGTTGCTCGACGTGTTCGTCAACGGAACGCTGATCGGCCGGGGCGAAGTGGTGACGGTGGGCGACCGCTTCGGCGTGCGCATGACCGAGCTCGTCAATCCCGACAAGCGCGGCTGATCATCTGCGATGATGTGGTCCTATATCCTGAAGCTGATCGTGTTGCTGCCGCTCGTCTGCGGTCTGATGATCGGCTGCCTGTACCTGTGGCGGCGGCTGGAAAGCCGCATGCCGGGACGTACCGATACGCGCCTCATCAACGTCAAGGAGACGATGATGATCTCGCCGGGGCTGCGGCTCGCGGTGGTGGAATTTGAAGGCAAGCGGCTGCTGGTGTCGGTCGGCCGCGGCGGGGTGACGCTGGTCGATCGTGCCGACGCGCCGAGGACCCTTTCGTGAGCGTGACCCGCGTCGGCAACGGCCCGGCCCTGTTCCGCGATGTCGAGCACCGCCGCCCGGTGGCGTTCCCGTGGGGCAAGGTGCTGTTGATCGCCTTTGCCTTCCTGGTTGCGGTGCTGGTCGCCATGCCTGCGCTGGCACAGGGCGCGCCGGTCGCGCCGGCACCTGCCGCACCGGGAGCAGGGGATGCGGTGGATCGCGCGCTGGGGCAGCTTGGCGGCGGGCCGAACGGCTCGGGCTCGATGTCGCTGTCGCTGCAGGTCCTTATCATCATGGGCCTGCTCAGCATTCTGCCGGGCATCCTGCTGATGATGACCAGCTTCACCCGGATCATCATCGTGCTGTCGATCCTGCGCCAGGCGATGGGCCTGCAGCAGACGCCGCCCAACCAGGTGCTGATCGGCCTCAGCCTGTTCCTGTCGCTGTTCGTGATGGCGCCCGTGATCAGCCAGATCAACACCACTGCGATCCAGCCTTATGCCGCCGGGCAGATGGGCGGCACCGACCTGATCAAGACCGCCGGTGCACCGCTCCATGCCTTCATGGTGAAGCAGACGCGGGTGAAGGATGTGACGATGTTTGCCGAAATGGCAAAGTCGGGCCCCTATGCGACACCCGATGACATTCCCTATTCGGTGCTGCTGCCCGCGTTCGTGACCAGCGAGTTGAAGACCGCGTTCCAGATCGGCTTCCTGATCTTCCTGCCGTTCCTGGTAATCGATCTGGTGGTTGCCACCGTGCTGATGGCGCTGGGCATGGCGATGCTCAGCCCGACGATCATCTCATTGCCGTTCAAGCTGCTGTTGTTCGTGCTGGTCGATGGCTGGGCGCTGACGATGGGTAGTCTGGCCAACAGCTTCGCCACGTAGCGCGATCACGCAAGCCGCGCCGACCGAGCGCATGGTGCAGGTGAGAAGTCGGACATTCAGCATGGTAGACGCAGATTATTTCCTCACCGTAGCGAACCAGACGCTCTGGGTGCTGGCGCTCGCCGCGGCGCCGATCCTGATCCCTGCGCTGGTTTCCGGCCTGATCCTGGGCATGATCCAGGCGGCGACCTCGATCCAGGAACAGACGTTGAGCTTCGTGCCCAAGCTGATCGTGGTCGGCCTGTCGCTGGTGATCTTCGGCGCGATGATCCTGGGGCTGCTCAGCGATTTCACCGTCTCGATCTTCGAACGCATTCCCGACCTGGTTCGATAGGCCGGTGACGAGGGTTCTCGACCTGCACGCGGCGGCAATGGCCGGCCGGGCGGCGCGGCGATGCTAGGGCTGGGCCTGTCGATCGAGCCGCAATTGTGGGCGCTGATCTTCGTCATGGTGCGCGTCGGCGCGGCCTTTGTCGCGGCGCCGGTGTTCGGCAATGTCTCGGTCCCGGTACAGGTACGCGTCGTCCTGGCCGGCGCCGTCGGCGTGCTGGTGCTGGGGATGCATGACGTGACACCGCCGCCGCAGGTGTTCGCCGTCGCGACCTTTCTGGCGATTGCGGCCGAGGCGCTGGTCGGGCTGGCGCTCGGCTTCATCCTCCAGATCGCCTTTGCGGCGCCGCTGATTGCCGGCGAAGTCATTGGCGGTTCGATGGGCATCGGCTTTGCCAACATGGTCGATCCCAATACCGGCCGCTCCTCCCCCGCGATCGGCCAGTTTCTGTCGATCCTGCTGACGCTGCTGTTCCTGTCGGTCGACGGGCACCTTGTCCTCGTCGATACGGTGGCGCGCAGCTATACCGCGCTGCCGCCCGGTGCTGCCTGGCTCGCGCCCGGCCAGCTGCGCGATATTGCGCTGTTTGGCGGTTATGCGTTCTTTGCCGGCCTGCTGCTCGCGCTGCCGGTCGGCTTCCTTTTACTCTGCCTTAATCTGGTGGTCGGTATGATCTCGCGGTCGGCACCGGCGCTGAACCTGTTCTCGATCGGCCTGCCGGCGAGCCTAGCGGTCGGCGTCATCGCGATGGCGGCGGCCTTCCCGGCGATGGGGGATTACATGCTGGTCGTCGTGCGCGAGGGCCTGGAAGCGGCACGGAGCCTGGTACTTGGCTGACGAGTTCGGCGAAAAGACAGAAGCCCCGACACCCAAGCGTCTGAAGGACGCGCGGAAAAAGGGTGACGTCCTCAAATCACGTGAGTTCGCAACGGCGCTCGTCGCGCTGGCGGGGGTGGCGTGGCTCGTCTTCTTCGGGCCGATGCTGATCACCGCGTGCAAGGGCGTGATGGCCGAAAGCTTTCAGTTCACCCGCGGCGACGTGGAGGATTTCCAGCCGTTTCGCCCGCTTGCCGCGGCCGGGTGGAAGCTGCTGCCTGCGTTCGGGACGCTCTTCGCGATCGTGATGGCGGCTGGCGTTGCCAGTTCGGCGGCGCTCGGCTCGCTCCAGTTCAACGCCGGGCTGTTGGCGCCCAAGGGCAATCGCATCAATCCCGCCTCCGGGTTGAAGCGCATTTTCGGCATGAATGGCTGGATCGAGCTGGGCAAGTCGCTGCTCAAGGTGGCGCTGCTGGGATCGATCGGCGTGTGGCTGCTGATGAGCAGTGCGCGCACGACGCTGGGGCTTGCCCGATCGGACCTTGGCGCTGCGGTTGATGCGCTGGGCGGTACGCTCACCACCTTGATGATCGTCATGTCCATGGGGCTGGTCGCGATCGCGCTGCTCGACGTACCGCTGCAGATGTTCCAGCGCATGAAGAAGCTGCGCATGTCGAAGCAGGAACAGAAGGACGAGCACAAGGAGAGCGAGGGCAATCCCGAGGTGAAGGCGCAGATCCGCTCGCGCCAGCACGCGATGCTGTCCCGCTCCACCCGCGGTGCGGTTGCCGAGGCGCATGTCGTGCTGACCAACCCGACGCATTTTGCGGTGGCGCTGCGTTACGATCGCGGACGCGACCAGGTGCCGGTGGTGGTCGCCAAGGGCCGCGGCGCGACCGCGCTGGCGATCCGCGAGCTGGCGAGCGAGATGGCGGTGCCGATCCTCGAATATCCCATGCTCGCGCGTGCGGTGTATTACACCAGTCGCGAGAACCAGGAGGTGCGCGATGACCTTTATATGGCGATCGCGACGGTGCTGGCGTTCGTCTTCAATCTGAACGCTGGCGGTGCGCCGCTGCCGCCGATCGACGTTCCGCCCGGCGCGCGCTTCGACGAGAATGGCGTCGCGCTGCACTAGGGCAGGGAACAGCCGCCGGTCCGGCGCAAAGCGCTAAATCTTTGCGGCGCGCGGCCGTTTAGTCTGACGTCATGACCACCGTCTCGAGCAGCGGCGCCACGCCGACACCGACCCCGACGCCCAGCACGACGAGCGTGACCAAGTCGGCGGCGAGCGCGCTGCTGACCTCGCTCAACACCGGATCTGGCGTCGATACCGACACGCTGGTCACCAGTCTGGTTCAGGCGCAGTTCGCCGCCAAGAATGCGGCGATTACCGCCCGGTCCGATAAACTGACCGCGCAATTGTCCGGCGTGTCGACGCTGAAGAACATGATCACCGATTTCACGACGGCGCTCGAGACGCTGGTGAAGAGCGGGACGCTCCAGTCGCAGCCGGTCAGCTCCAGCCCGGGCGTGTTGACCGCCACACCGATCACCGGTGCGAAGTTGACGGGGCTCAGCGCTAGTGTCGGTGTGGAGCAGTTGGCGACCGCACAGGCGGCGGTGTCCAAGGCGAGCGTCGCCAGCAAGACCGAGGTCCTGGGATCGGGTACCTTCGTGCTGAAGGTCGGCAGTGCGGTGCTCGATCCTGTCACCGGCGAGATGACGAGTGTGGACGCGGTGGGCGATCCGATCGAGATCGAGGTGAAGGACGCCTCGATCACCACGATCGCCGCCGCGATCAACGCGCGCAAGGCGGGCGTCACTGCGTCCGTCGTCACCGATGCCGATGGCCGCGCCTATCTGTCGCTGAAGGGGGACACCGGCAGCGCCAAGGCGTTCACGCTGGAAACGTCGATCGACCCGTCGACCAAGCTGTCGCAGTTCGCGGTCGGCCCGACCGGCAGCGGCATGCAGATCACCAGCACGGCCGGCAACGCCGTGCTGACGGTTGATGGCATTCGGGTGGAGCGCGCGTCCAACACCATCACGGACCTGGTCGAGGGCGTGAAGCTGGACCTGCTGTCGACCTCGACCGCGCCGGTGTCGCTCACCTCGTCCACGCCGACCGCGGCGCTGACCAACGCCGTCGAGGACTTCGTCTTCACCTACAATCAGGTGTTCGCCGAGTTGAAGAAGCAGACGGACCCGATCACGGGCGAACTGCGCAGCGACACCGGCGCCAAGAACATGCTGAGCAGCCTGAAGTCGCTGTCGCTGCGTGACCTCCTGCCGAACGCCGCGCCGGGTACGCCGCGCACGCTCGCCGAGATCGGAGTCGGGACTAACCGCGACGGCACCCTGTCGGTCGGCACCGACCGCCTGACGCAGGCGATCAACCAGTTTCCCGGCGCGCTGGAGGCGATGTTCTCCAACTCGTCCGATGGTACCGGCGCGCTTGCGGCGATGAACTCGATCAAGCTCAATGCCACCAGCACCCTCTACGGCCTGGGTGCGTCGACGACGCGCTACAATCAGGCGAAGAGCGACCTGGTCGATCAGCAGGACAAGCTGACGCTGCAGCAGGAGAAGATGACGACGCGGCTGACCCAGCAATTCGCGTCGATGAACGCGCGCGTCGCCGCTTACAAATCGACGCAGACGTTCATGGAAAACCAGATCAAGGCGTGGACCAAGAGCGATAATTGATGGCCTATGCGTCCGCCCTGTTGCGCGATCCGGCGCAGACGTACCGTCGCATCGACCTGGCCGGCCGTACCGCCAACGCGGATGGCCCCGCGCTGGTGCAGCTGCTCTACGACGAATTGTGCCAGGCGCTGCGCGTGGCGGCCTGGGCGGCGGAGAACCGCAAGTTCGCGGTCAAGAGCGAGCGGGTGACGCGTGCCACCGCGATCCTGTTCGCGCTGGAGGCGAACCTGGATTTCGAGCGTGGGGGCGAGGTGTCCGTGACGCTCGCCCGCCTTTACAGCGGCGCGCGCAAGCAGGTGATCGAGGCGAGCCTTGGCCAGGATGGCAAGCCGTTTCGCGAGGTGGCGGATACCCTGTCGGAGATCGCAGAAGCGTGGCGGGCGGCACGCGCGGCCTGACCGGCAGGGGTAGGGCCTAGCGCAGCCAGTGCCGTCCGGCGAACCAGGCGACGACCACGATCGAGATTGCCGCGCACAACGCGACGATGGCGTTGAAGGACCAGGGCTCCTTGGCGAGCCACAGACCCTCCACGTTCATGCCGTATAGACCGGTGATGAACGTGAGCGGCAGGAACACCATTGCTGCGATCGAGATCATCAGGCTGCGCTGATCGAGCTGCTCGGCGCGCAGATCGGTCAATGCCTCGTGCATCAGGCTTGACCGTTCGCGGATCGCCTCCACCTCCTCCGCCATCCGCGCGGCACGATCGGCGGCAGCGAGCAGGTGGGCGCGGTCGTCGGGTTGCAACCAGTCGCCGTCCATCTTCGCCATCTGCTCCAGCGCGGCGCGCTGCGGGTTGAGGAAGCGCCGGTAATTGATCGCTTCCACCCGGACCCGCGTGACGTTGCGGCGGAGGGCGAACACCTTCTTGGCGTCCAGCTGCTGCTCGCAATCGTCGAGATCGTCGCCGAGATCGGCGACTACCGGGTCGAGATCGCCAGTGATGGCCGTTGCGAAGGCTGCGATCAGGTCACCGGGGTCGCGCACCCGGCCGCCCGCCACGTCGCGTTCGACCACGTCGGTCGCCAAGAGATGCTTTCGCGTGACCGAGATCACACGCCCCTTGGTGGCCCAGATCCGGACCGAGGCTAGCATGTCGGAGGAATCGAGCTCCTCGTCGGTGCGGCCGCGCAGGTTCAGGAAGGCGCCCTCGTCGATCGCATCGCACCGCGGACGCGTTTCCTGCGCCGTCAGCGGATCGACGATATAGTCGGGCAGCCTTGCCTCATCACGCAGCCACGCCTGCGCATGTTCCGCCGTATCGGTCAGGTGCACCCACACCATCGGGGCATCGCTGGCCAGCGCGTCGCGGACCGAAACCTTCTCCGCCTCGTCAGCACCGACGCGATAGCCAAAGCCGCTCACGCCATTCTCACATCGACGGTGAGGCCGGGCAGATCGACCGGGGGGACGGCGCATGGCAGCCGGTCGGCATCGGCGCGGGCACGATCGAGAATCGCCGCCGGCACGTTCGCGCCGTGAGTCACCCGGTCGGCATTCGCCAGCAGCCGAGCCTGGCGTAGCGTCAGATCGTCGGGTTCGGGGGAGGTGAGGACCATGCGCTCGACACGACGTTCCCCGCCATCGGAAGGTTCCCGCGTGGGCGGTAGTGCCTGATCATCGGCGAAGTCGCGCAGCACATCGAGCGTTCCGCCGGGCGCGAGTGCCGCAGCGATGGCCCGGCGCCGGGCGGTGGCATCCGGAAAGCGCCCGCGCCACACGCCGCGCGCCGCGTACAGGGCGTCAGCCAGCCGGCCAAGGTTCATCGGTAGCAGCGCCTCCAGCCGCTGGCGCAGCGCTGCCGCCAGCCCGGCCGATGCGCCGCCCGTCCCGATCGCCACCAGGACCGGGTTGCGATCGACGATCGCCGGCAGGGTGAAGTCGCACAGCTCGGGGCGATCCACCGCGTTGACCAGGATGCCGCGCGCCTTCAGCCGCGCGACGGCCGGCTCATCATCCACGACGATGGCCAGTCGCGGATCGTCGCCAGGCGATGCCGGGCGCTCGCTCTCGGTCAGAATGACGGCGCCGGCGCGTTCCAGCAGCCGCCGTTTGGCGGCCGCCGCCTCTCCCTCGCCCACCAATATCACCGCCCGGCCGCTCAGCCGGACGAAGATCGGCAGGCTGTGGAGCGTCACAGCCAGTCCGGCACGCGCTCGGCAGCGAGGATCGTCTCGGCCGAAATCCGGTCCGCCACGACGGCGTACCGGTCGCCGTCGACCAGCACCTCGGGCACCAGCGGGCGCGAATTGTAGGTCGACGCCATGGTCGCCCCATAGGCGCCCGCCGTGCGGAAGATCGCCAGATCGCCGGACTTCACCACGTCGATCTCGCGGTCGCGCGCGAACGTGTCACCCGTCTCGCATACGGGCCCCGCGATATTGGCGACCATCCGCTCACCCGTGGGATGAACGGCCGCGAAATCATGCCAGGCATCGTAGAGGGCCGGGCGGGCCAGATCGTTCATCGCCGCATCGACGATGACATAAGGGTTGGTGACACCCGGCTTCACCCAAATGACTTCGGTCAACAGCACGCCGGCATTGCCCGCGATGACACGGCCAGGCTCGAACATCAGCGTCACGTCCCAGTCGCGCGTGATGCGTGCGACCATCGCGCCGAAATCGGCCGGGTCGGGCGGCACGTCGCCGTCCTTGTAGGTGACGCCCAGGCCACCACCGAGATCGACATGAGTGATCGTGTGCCCGGCGGCGCGCAGCTCGGCGACGAAGGCGCCGATCCGCTCAAAGGCCGCCTCGAGCGGTGCGAGGTTCAGCAGCTGAGAGCCGATGTGGATCGCGACGCCGCGCAGGTTCAGCCCGTCGAGCTGCGACAGCCGGCCGAAGATGCCCGCGGCCTCGTCGATCGCGACGCCGAACTTGTTCTCGCGCTTGCCGGTCGAGATCTTGGCGTGGGTGCCAGCGTCGACGTCTGGATTGACGCGCAGCACCGCGCTGGCCGTCTTGCCGCGCGCTGCCGCCAACTCTGCCAGGACGACGCCTTCCTCTTCCAGCTCGATATTGAACTGGCCGATGCCGGCCTCGATCCCCTTGACCAGCTCCGCACGTGTCTTGCCGACGCCGGAGAAGACGATGTCCTTTGCCGGCATCCCCGCGGCGAGCGCGCGCGCCATTTCACCGCCGGACACCACGTCGGCGCCATAGCCTTCACTCGCCAGCACCTTCAGCACGGCGATGTTCGGGTTCGCCTTGATGGCGTAGGCGAGATGGACCCTCGCCACGTCTTTCAGGCCATCACGGAAGCGGCGGGCCTGGGTGCGCAGGGTGTTGGCGGAATAGACATAGACCGGCGTGCCCACCTCTGCAGCAATGCGCGAGAGCGGGACGGCTTCACAGTGAAGCTCGCCGTTGACGAGTGCGAAATGATCCATTGCTTACCTTGGCGGGAGGTCGAATTCGTCGCTGCGGCGCTGTTCTGAATTGCGCAGCACTTCGTCGCTGCGGCCGGGACGGGCTTGCGGCGAGGGGGTGAGAAGGTCGGCCGGGGTTGGCGTGGCGGTCGCGCCATAAGGAGCGACGGGCAGATGTTCTCCCTCCGCCGGCCGCAACCCGCGCGACGAGCCACAGGCCGCCAGCAGGAGTGTGCCGGCGAGGAGAACGACTGCCTTCATGCCAATGCCTCGCGTGCTTCACGGATCGCGGCGCGCACATTGTCGGGTGCGGTGCCGCCGAAACTGGTTCGGCTGGCCACCGACGCATCGACCGACAGCACGTCATAGACGCGCGCGTCGATCCGCGGATCGATGGCGGTGAGATCCTCGATTGGCAGCTGGTCGAGCCGGACGCCCGTCGCTTCCGCCCGGGCGACCGCGCGGCCGGTGATGTGGTGCGCCTCGCGGAAGGGAATACCCGCCTCGCGCACCAGCCAGTCGGCAAGATCGGTGGCGGTGGCAAAGCCGCTTTCCGCCAGCGCGCGCATGCGATCGGTGCGGAAGGTCGCGCTTTCGACCATGCCGGTCATCGCCGCAAGGCAGAGGCCGAGCAGGTCGTGGCATTCGAACACCGGCGGCTTGTCGTCCTGCATGTCCTTTGAATAGGCCAGCGGGAGCCCCTTCATCGTCACCATCAGGCTGACGAGGCAGCCGGTGATCCGCCCAGCATGGCCGCGCACCAGCTCGGCCGCGTCGGGATTGCGCTTCTGCGGCATGATGGAGCTGCCGGTCGACCATTGGTCGCTGAGCGCGACGAAGCCGAACGGCTGCGAGGCCCAGAGGACGAACTCCTGCGCCAGCCGCGACAGGTGAAGCGCGCATTGCGCCGCGCAGGTCAGGTACTCGATTGCGAAATCGCGATCCGAGACGGCGTCGAGCGAGTTGCGCGTCGGCCCATCGAAGCCGAGCACCGCCGCGGTGGCATGACGATCCACCGGGAAGCCGGTGCCGGCAAGCGCGGCCGAGCCGAGCGGCGACAGGTTCATCCGCACCCGCGCGTCTGCAAAGCGGCTGACGTCGCGGCGCGCCATTTCGACATAGGCCATCAGATGATGGCCCAACGTCACCGGCTGCGCCGACTGAAGGTGCGTGAAGCCGGGCATCACGCTGGCGGCATGTTCCTCGGCGCGGTCGAGCAAGGCGCGCTGGAAGGCAGTGAGCGCGGCGAGCGTCTGATCGATCGCGTCGCGCACCCACAGGCGGAAATCGGTCGCCACCTGATCGTTACGGCTGCGCGCGGTGTGCAGCCGGCCGGCGGTGGGGCCGATCGCGTCGGCCAGCCGCGCCTCGGTCTGCATGTGGATGTCTTCGAGCGCGAGATCCTCGGCGACGCCGGCCTGCTCGTAATGTGCCTCGACCGTCTCGAGCCCGCGCGCGATCGCCGCGGCGTCATCGGCGCCGATGATGCCCTGTTTGGCGAGCATCGCGACATGCGCCTGGCTGCCGCGGATGTCCTGCCGCCACATTCGCTTGTCGAAGGGTATGGAGGCATTTATCTCGCGCATGACCGCGGCCGGCCCTTCGGCAAATCGTCCGCCCCACATCTGGTTGGAACCGCTCATGTCATCGCGCTCGGGAACTGTCTTTCTCCTTGCGGCTGCGCTCGCAGCCTCGGCTTGCGATAAGCAAACGCCCGCCGGTGAGCAAGCGAACGTCGCAGGGGCGGGCGATGCCAGCCCCGATGAGGTGGCGCCGGATGAGGTGGTGGGGAGCAAGTCGGCAGCCAGCATGGCTGGCAAGGTCGACCGCTCGCATCAGGGCGAAGCGGCGCCCGCCGTCACCTTCTTCGATGCGAGCGGCAAGAAGGTGAGCCTTGCCGATTTCCGCGGGAAGCCGGTGCTGCTGAACCTGTGGGCGACATGGTGCGCGCCGTGCATCAAGGAAATGCCCAGCCTCAACGCTGCGGGGGCGATCGCCGGGGACAAGGTGCATGTGCTCGCGGTCAGCCAGGACATGCAGCGCGAGAAGGTCGCCCCCTTCTTCGCCGAGCAGCGGCTGACGCGGCTGGTGCCCTATGTCGATCCCGAGCTCGGCCTGAGCCTGGCCTACAAGGCGAACCTGCCGATGACGATCATGCTCGATGCCAACGGGCGCGAGCTGTGGCGGGTCAGCGGGGCGCGTGACTGGGCCGATGCGGAATCGACGGCGTTGATCGCGGCGAGCTGATCCGCCCTGCGGTCAGGGCAGGAGCAGCGAGGCGTCGCCGTAGGAATAGAAGCGGTAATCGTTTGCGATGGCATGCGCATAGGCTGCCTGCATCCGATCCAGCCCCATCAGCGCCGATACCAGCATGAACAGTGTCGAGCGCGGGAGGTGGAAGTTGGTCAGGAGGCCGTCGATCCCGCGGAAGCGGTAGCCGGGCGTGATGAAGATCGATGTGTCGCCTTCGAACGGCTGAATGATTCCGTCGCTGTCGGTGGCGCTTTCGATCAGGCGAAGCGAGGTGGTGCCAACGGCGATGACCCGGCCGCCTGATGCGCGGACCGCGTTCAACCGATCGGCGGTCGGCGCGTCGATCCTGCCCCATTCCGCATGCATCTGGTGATCGGCGGTGTCCTGCGCCTTCACCGGAAGGAAGGTGCCCGCGCCGACATGCAGCGTGAGCGTGGTGTGGGCGATCTTTGCTGCGTCCAGCGCCGCGATCAGGTCAGGCGTGAAATGCAGCGCGGCGGTGGGCGCGGCGACGGCGCCGGCTTCGCGCGCAAACATCGTCTGGTAATCATCGGCATCGCGCGCATCGGTGGGTCGCTTGGCCGCAATATAGGGTGGCAGCGGCATTCGGCCGGCACGTTCCAGCAGCAGTTCGACCGGCTCCTCGCCGGCGAAGTCGAGCGCGAAGCTTCCGTCCTGCGCGCGATCGCTCGCGGTGGCCGAAACGTCTGCGCCGAAATCGATCGTGTCGCCGGGGCGAAGCCGCTTGGCGTTGCGGATGAAGGCGCGCCAGCGACGCGGCCCCTCGCGCTTGTGCAGCGTGGCGCCGATCCGCGCCTCGCCGCGCGTTCCTTCGAGCTGGGCCGGGATCACGCGCGTATCGTTGAAGACCAGAATGTCGTTGGCGCGCAATTCGCTGGGCAGATCCGCCACGATCCGGTCGCGGGTTGCGGCGCCGTCTAGCACGAGCAGGCGCGCGGAGTCGCGCGGTGCCGCCGGCCGAAGCGCGATCCGTTCCGGTGGAAGATCGAAATCAAAAAGGTCGACGTTCATATCTGGCGGCGCTGTCCAACATGGCGGGTGGCGGCGATCATGGCCGCGTGACGAGCCGCACGCCGGCGCGGCATGGCCGGCAGCAGCTTCGCCGCCCGCCTATGCCGGCCATCGGCCAGAAGGCAAGGGGCGGCTCAGCTCAGGCTGCGGGCGCCGCGTACCAGCCGGCCGGGTGTGCGGCCGGTCCATTCGCCGCGGGCGAAGGTCGGCACGCCGGACTTCACCGTCCATTTGTAGCCGCGCGGCTGTTGCAGGAGGCGGGTGCCGCCGGCGGGCAGATCCTGCACGATCTCGGGCGGGGCGAGCGCGAGGTCGTCGAGCGCGATGACGTTGAGGTCGGCGAGATAGCCGGGTGCCAGAACCCCGCGATCGTGCCAGCCGACGTGCGCGGCGTTCTTCTGGCTGTAGCCGTGCACCAGCGATTCGATCGGCGTGCTGAGGCCGGCCTTGTTGCCGCGTGACCAGAGCGCGAGCGTGGTGGTGGGGAAGCTGCCGTCGCAGATCGTGCCGCAATGCGCGCCGCCATCGGAGAGGCCGTAGAGCACATGATTGCCGGTCATCATGCCGTGTACGTCGTCGAGGTTGCCGCGGGCATAGTTGATCAGCGGCATGTAGAGGAGGCGGCGGCCGCCTTCCTCCATCAGTGCGTCATAGACATAGGCGGCGGGATCGACGCCGGCGCGGGCGGCCTCGGCGGCGATCGACTGGCTTTCGTGCGGTTCGTAATCGACCGGATCGGTCATCCGGAACATGCGCGAAAAACCGCGTGTGATCAGGGCGATAAAGCCTTCGCTGGCGTGGAAGCCGGCATGTTCCGCGAGGATCGCCGAGCGCACGGCCGGATCGGCCAGCGCCTCCAGCCGTGCGTCGACCTTGGCGCTTTGCGCGGCGATGCGGCGGTAGGTGGGGGCGACGACGAAGGGGTTGGTGGTGGAGGCGAAGGAGAGGATCGCGCCGATCGGGCGGGGGGCGACCTGTGCGCTGACGGGGAGGCCGTCGGCGACCATCTGATCGATCTCGCGATAGATGCTTTTCCACCGGTCGGGCGCGTCGTCGGTCTGCTGCACGGTGAAGGAGACTCGGCGGCCGCTGGTGGTGGCGAGGCGGCGGATTAGCTGGAGTTCGGCGGCGGCGAAATCATCGTCGGCGGTGAGATAAGCGTCGGAAATCAACTGGATGACGCCCTTCCCCGTCTGCCGCAGCGCGGCGGCGATGCCGAGCAGTTCGGGATCCTCCGCCGTCAGCGTGCCGATGTTGAGGCCATCGCGGCTGCGGTGCGCATGGGTGCGCGAGGTGGAGAAACCGAGCGCGCCGGCCTCCATCGCCTCGGCGGTGAGGGTGGCCATGCGATCGACCTCGCCCTGCGTCGGGCGGGCCAGATGGTCGCCGCCGCGGTCGCCCATGACGTATGCGCGAAGTGCTGCATGGGGCATGTGGGCGCCGAGATCGATGGTATATTCACGCTCGCTCAAGGCATTGAGATAATCGGGAAAACTTTCCCAATTCCACGTCAGCCCCTCCGCCAGAGCGGTGCCGGGAATGTCCTCCACCCCCTCCAGAAGCTGGATCAGCCAGTCGTGCTTGTCGGCGCGGGCGGGGGCGAATCCTACGCCGCAATTTCCCATCGCGGCGGAGGTGACGCCGTTGATCGAGGACGGGGCGAGAATCTGGTCCCAGGAGACCTGGCCGTCATAGTGGGTGTGGATATCGACGAAGCCGGGGGTGACGATGCAGCCGTCGGCGTCGATGGTTTCACGTGCCGTTCCAGACACTTGGCCGACCGCGACGATCCGGTCGCCCTGCACCGCGACATCGCCGCGGAAGCGGGGGGCGCCGGTGCCGTCGACGACCGTGCCGTTCTTCACCAACAGATCGAACATGTGGCCTCTCCTGGAATTGTAATGGGGTCAGTCCGGCCTGTTGCCGGAGAACATTGGCCTGTCTGCGGAGACGATTGGCCACGTCTGACACGGGGCTGGCCTCATCGCGGCAGACCGAGAATCTTGGCTGCCTGTTCGGGTGTGGCGACCGCGCGGCCGGCCTGTTTCGCCAGCGCAACGACCTCCGCGATCAGCTCCAGGTTGCCGGGCTGACGCTCGCCGCCGAAATCCTCCAGCCCGACGCGGACATGGCCGCCGCGTTCGATCGCGAGCTTGGCAAGGCCGGTTTCCACGACGCAATCGCCGATCGCGGCGACTGCCCAGGGGAGCGACGAGCCCTCAAGCATTTCGAGATAGGCGTCGAGCGCCTTCTCCGTTGGCGGAAGCCCGAAGGTGACGTTGCTGCGCTTGCCGTCGAGGAAATTGTAGCGGCCGCCGAAATAGAGCTTCACGAAGGTGCCTGCGGGGAGGCGGCCGGCCTGTTCATAGGCCAGCGTAGTACGCAGCCAACCGGGTTCGTAGATGGCGATCGCCGGGCCGAGTTTTTCCTGTTCGTGCAGGTCGGCAAGCCAGGCGATGTCGCGATAGGTGGTGGCGTAGAGGACCGAGGCACCGGGCAGGCCGTCGGGGCCGTGCGTGCCGAGATTGACCGAGCCGGGATCGAATGCGCCCATGCGAACGCCGGCGCGGGCGAGGCCGCGATAATGGCTGAAGCGCGCCTCCACATCGGGGCCGGTGGCGACGGTGCCCCAGAGGATCGCGTCGGGCCGCGCCGCCAGCACGGGGGCATAGGCCGCCAAATAGCGATCGACCGCGGCGTCGCCGGTCATGTCCATCCGCTCGATATGCGTGTGGACGATCGCGGCGCCGGCCTCCATCGCGGCCAGCGCCTCGCTGGCGAGTTCGTCCGGGCTGACCGGCACGTTGGGATTGCGCGATTTCGGCGTCGCGCCGTTCAGCGCGGCCTCGATGATGAGCGGTGGCATGTCAGGCAGCAACCGCCTGTCGGCCCGCGCCAGCGGCAGGGGCGGGGGCAGGCTGGCGGCCGCGGATCAGCTTGCCGGGCAGGGCATCGGTCGGCTCGCCATCCTGATAGATGACCTGACCCGACTTGATCGTCGCCACATAGCCCTTCGCCTTTTGCATCAGGCGGCGCGCGCCGGTGGGGAGGTCGTAGATCATGTACGGCTTGCCGAGTTCGAGCTGGTCGAAATCGATGACATTGACGTCGGCGAGATAGCCGGGCGCGAGCAGCCCGCGGTCGGCAAGCCCGACGGCGAGCGCGGTGTCGCGGGTCTGCTGCTTCACCGTGTCGGCAAGGTCCAGCAGAGGCCCGCGCGTGCGATCGCGGCACCAGTGGGTCAGCATGAAGGTGGGCAGGCTGACGTCGCAGATCGCGCCGACATGCGCGCCGCCGTCCGACAGGCCCGAGAGCGTGTTGGGATTGGTGATCATCGCGTGGACGTTGTCGAGATTGCCCTCGACGTAATTGTGCATCGGGAAGAACAGGAAGGCGCGGCCCTCGTCCTCGAGCAAAGCATCATAGACGAGTTCATCGGGGTGGACGCCGAGCCGCTCTGCCTCCGCCGCGAGGCTGGTCGAGGGATCGGGTTCATAGTCCACGCGGTCGGTGATGCGGAACATCTTGTGCTGCGCGCCGGCGACCGAATTGACGAAGGGATGATCCTTCATCGGTGCCTCGGCGATGAGGCGGGCGCGGAACTCGGGATCGCGCATCCGGGCGACCTTCTCCGCCAGCGGCAGGTCGGCGATCTCGCGATAGCTGGGCCGGCTGATGAAGGGGTGGACCGAGCCTTGCAGGCCGAGCATCAGCCCGACCGGGCGGCCGGCGATCTGCGCCTTCAGCGGATAGCCTTCCGCGACGGCGGCATCGAGGCGCTGGGTCAGTTCGCGCCACTGGTTGGGCACGACATCGGCCTGAACCATCGAGAAGCTCAGCGGCTGGCCGGCGATCTTCGTGAGGTCGCGGACGAGGCTGAACTCCTCGTCCATTTCCTGGAAATCGGAGACCCATTGGAGGACGCCCGAGCCAGCGTCGGCGATGCCGCGGGCGATCGCCTCCATCTCCTCGCGCGCGGCGCGCACGGTGGGGGTGAGATCGCCGTCGGCGGTGCGGTGGACCATCGTGCGGGTGGTGGAGAAACCGAGCGCGCCGGCGCGGATCGCCTCCGCGGTGAGGCGGCGCATTTCCTCATTCTCCTCCGGCGTCGCCGGATCGCGGTTCGCGCCGCGCTCGCCCATCACGTACACGCGAAGCGCGCCGTGCGGCACCTGAACGGCGACGTCGATGTCGTGCGGGAGCTGGTCGACGGCATCCATATATTCGCCGAAGCTTTCCCACTGCCACGACAGCCCTTCGTGCAGCGCGGCGCCGGGAATGTCCTCCACGCCCTCCATCAGGCGAATCAGCGTGTCGTGATCCTGCGGGCGGACGGGGGCGAAGCCGACGCCGCAATTCCCGACGACGACGGTGGTGGCGCCGAGCGTCGAGGAGGGGTCCATGCGCGAGGCCCAGGTGATCTGGCCGTCATAATGGGTGTGGATATCGACCCAGCCGGGGGTGACGAGCTTTCCCGTGGCGTCGATTTCGCGGCGGGCCGGGCCGCTAACGGTTCCGATCGCGACGATGCGATCGCCGGAAATCGCCACATCGCCGCGGGTCGGGGCCGCGCCCGATCCATCGACGATCGTGCCGCCCCGAATGATCAGGTCGTACATCGTGCCTCTCCATTTTTACGTCTTTTGCCGGCGATGGTGACTTCGCGGCGGCAGTGAGGCAAGGAGATTCGAACGAGTGACTTAGGAGTGGGTGATGGCGACGACAGCAGCGGCGGCAAGAAACGAGCAGGCGGGCGCGCAGGCAAATGCCCCGTCCGGCGACAGTGCGACGCTGGAGCGGCTGCTGCGCGAGCGGCGTTCGGTGCGCGGGTTCAAGCCCGATCCGGTGCCCGCCGAACTGCTGGAGCGGGTGATGGAGATGGCGCAGCTGGCGCCGTCCAACTGCAACGTCCAGCCGTGGACCGCGCATGTCGTGTCGGGGGCGTCGGCGGAGCGGATGCGCACCGTGCTGCACGATGCGGCCAAGAGCGGCACCAAGATGACGCCTGATTTTCCGCTGACCGGCGCCTATCCGGGCCATTATCGCGGGCGGCAGATCGATGCGGCCAAATCGCTGTTCGCGGCGACCAATGTGGCGCGCGAGGATGTCGCGGCGCGGACCGAATCGTTCCTGCGCAATTTCCGCTTCTTCGACGCGCCGCACGCCATGTTCCTGTTCATCCCGGCCTGGGCGGGGATGCGCGAGGCGGCCGATTGCGGCATGTATGCGCAGTCGTTCATGCTGGCGCTGACCGCCAATGGCCTGGCATCGTGCGCGCAAGGGGCGCTGAGCCACCATGCCGAGATCGTGCACCGCGAACTGGGGGTCGGCGATGACCACAAGCTCCTGTTCGGCATCGCCTTTGGCTATGAGGATCCGGCGCATCCGGCGAACAGCGCGCGTACCGTGCGCGACAAGGATCACGTGCTGCACGGCTGATCGCCGGCAGCAACGCGCGCCGCACGGGTGATCCGCCAGACGTGATCGCCGGCGCGTGCGCGCATCCGCACTTTCCCCAGGCGCGACAAGAGACTATGCCCGCCCCCAGTTCCATGACTCCAGCAAGCCCCCTTTTGCCGCCTGCCGACTGGCGGGACTTCCTCGCGCTGACCAAGCCGCGCGTGCTGACCCTGGTGGTGTTCACCGGGCTGTGCGGCATGCTGGCGGCGCCAGTGACGATCCACCCGGTGCTCGGCTTCACCGCGATCCTGTGCATCGCGCTGGGCGCGGGCGCGGCGGGGGCGCTCAACCAATGGTATGAAGCGGACATCGATGCGGTGATGAAGCGCACGATGGGCCGGCCGCTGCCCGCCGGGCGGATGGATCGCCAGTCGGCGCTTCATTTCGGGGTCGGGCTGGGCGCGTTCTCGGTGATCCTGATGGGGCTGGCGCTGAACGTCGCGGCGGCGGCGATCCTGACCATCTCCATCCTGTTCTATGTCCTGATCTATACCGTCTGGCTGAAGCGCCGGACGCCGCAGAACATCGTCATCGGCGGGGCGGCGGGCGCGTTTCCGCCGCTGATCGGCTGGGCCGCGGCGACGGGCGATGTCGCGCTGCTGCCGCTGCTGTTGTTCATGTTCGTGTTCCTGTGGACGCCGCCGCATTTCTGGGCGCTCGCGCTGTTCGTGAAGACCGATTACGCCAATGCCGGCGTGCCGATGCTGCCCGTCGTGGCGGGCGAGAAGGTGACGCGGCACCAGATCGGCCTCTACACCATCCCGATGGCGATCGTGGCGGTCGCGCCGTGGCCGCTGGGGCTGACCGGCGCGATCTATGGCGTGGTGTCGAGCGTGATGACGGCGTGGTTCGGCGTCCTGGCGTGGCGCGTCGCGCGGCGCACCACGGCCGCGGACGACAAGATGCTGCCCGAAAAGGCGCTGTTCAAATTTTCCGTATTGTACCTGTTTGTGGTGTTTGGCGCGCTTGTCGCCGATCGGTGGATTGCATGATTGATGATCGGGACCTCATCCGCCGGCGCCAGAAGAGCCGCGCGGTCGTGATGGCGGTGTTGCTGGGCGCGTTCGTGGTGCTGGTGTTCGCCATTTCCATCGTGAAGATCAGAGAGGGTCTCGCGCACTGATGTTGGCACGTATTTCGGGCAAGGGGCGTACCGCTGCCTTTGCCGTGCTTGGCCTCCTGTTCATGACCGGTCTCGCCTTCGCCAGCGTGCCGCTGTACCGCCTGTTCTGCCAGGTGACCGGGTTCAACGGCACCACGCAGCGCGGGCTGGAGGCGCCGGGCGCCGTCGCTGGCGAGATGAAGATCGACTTCGACGCCAACACCAACGGCAAGCTGCCGTGGCGCTTCACGCCCGAACAGCCCAACCAGCGGGTGGTGATCGGCGCGCGCAACATGGCGTTCTTCACCGCGACCAACCGCGCCGCCGTGCCGACCACCGGCACCGCCACGTTCAACGTGACGCCGGGGCAGGCGGGGCAATATTTCACCAAGATCGAATGTTTCTGCTTCACCGAACAGACGTTGAAGCCCGGCGAGACGATGCGGATGCCCGTCATCTATTTCGTCGATCCGAAAATCCTTGAGGATCCCGACACGCGGGATATCGAGACCATCACGCTCAGCTATACGTTTTACCCGGTAGATTCGGGCAAGCCGTCCAGCTAAGCGAACGCAAAACACAGGGTACCAACAGGGGAAGAGCCCGATGGCCGGCGCCAAGAACCACGATTACCACATTCTCCCACCCGATCCCTGGCCGATCATCAGCTCCTTCTCGGCGCTGGCGATGGCGGCTGGCGGCATCATGTGGATGCACGGAGGCCATGTCGACAAGCCGAACGGCGGCGGCTGGCTGTTCTTCGCCGGCCTGGCGGCTGTGCTGTTCTCGATGTTCTGCTGGTGGCGCAACGTCATCCGCGAAGGCCGCGCGGGCGATCACACGCCGGTCGTGCAGCTGCATTTCCGCTATGGCATGATCCTGTTCATCGCCTCCGAGGTGATGTTCTTCGTCGGCTGGTTCTGGGCCTATTTCGATTTCGCGCTGTTCCCCGATGCGATCGTCTTCGTCGACGGCGCGGTGGAGCGCGTGACCGAGGGTGCGGCGCTGGCCGCGCAGTGGCCGCCCAAGGGCATGGAGGTGATCAACGCCTTCGAACTGCCGCTGCTCAACACGCTGATCCTGCTTTTGTCGGGCACCACCATCACCTGGGCGCACCATGCGCTGATCCACAACCAGCGTGGCGGCGAGAAGACCGGCCTGTGGGGCATGATCGGCGTCGGCAACCGCGACGGCGTGCTGAAGGGCCTGTGGGTCACGGTCGTCCTCGGCCTGATCTTCAGCATGATCCAGGCCTATGAGTACATGCACGCCCCGTTCCCGTTCAAGGGACTGAACTATGGCGCGGCGTTCTTCATGGCGACCGGTTTCCACGGTTTCCACGTCATCGTCGGCACGATCTTCCTGATCGTCTGCCTGATGCGCGCCTATAAGGGCGACTTCACGCCCAAGGCGCATTTCGGGTTCGAAGCCGCCGCCTGGTACTGGCACTTCGTCGACGTGGTGTGGCTGTTCCTGTTCGTCTCCATCTACATCTGGGGTGGCTGGGGCGCACCGGTCCACGGCTGACCGACGACCCGATCCACTGGATCGACAAGCAAGCGGGCGTGGCTCCACCGGAGCCGCGCCCGTTCGCGTTTGGGGATGCCACCAGCCCCGCCATGCGATGTGACCTTGCCAGCGGGGGCGGCGGCAGGGCAGGGCGGGCGGCATGAGGCGGCTGCCAATCCTTCCCACCATCATCGTCGCGCTGGCGGTTGCCACGATGATCGGCCTTGGCCTGTGGCAGTTGCGCGTGCGCCTGCCGCAGAAGGAGGCGCAGCTGGCGCAGCTCGCCGCCAACCCGTCGCGGCCGGCGGTGCCGTTTCCGCGCAGCCCGGACGATTCGCTGCTGTTCCGCGCCAGCGTCGCCGAATGCGCGCAGGTGACCGGGATCACCCGCGCAGGCGCGGGCAATGCGGGCTATCGCCTGATCGCCACTTGCCTGACGCCGGGCGGGGGCGTGCCGATCAAGGTGCAGCTGGGCACGACTCGCGACCCGACGAAGATGGTCGAGTGGGGCGGGGGCGTGGTGCGCGGCTGGATCAGCCATGCGCCCGACCAGACGCCGCTGATCGCCACGCTGTTCCGCGCAGCGCCCAAGGAGATGCTGCTGGTCGCGGCCGAGCCAGCCGCGGGGCTGACCGCCAACAGCCGGCCAGACATCGGCCTCGTCCCCAACAATCACCTGGCCTATGCCGGGCAATGGTTCTTCTTCGCCGCGGTCGCCGCGCTGATCTACCTCGTCGCGCTGCGCCGGCGGCTGGCAAGCCGCGCCTGACCCGGCCACGCCGCTGACCGACAGCGCGAAGCTGAGCTAGGCGGCGGGCAAGGAGGGCGCGGTTGCGAGGGGGCGGTCGCCGGGCTAACGCGCACGTCCATGCGGTACATCAGCACTCGCGGGGCAGCCCCTACGCTTGACTTTCGCGGCGCGACGCTGGCGGGGCTCGCGTCGGACGGCGGCCTGTACGTGCCCGATCACTGGCCGACGCTGAGCGCCGACGAGATCGCGGGGCTGGCCGGCCTGTCCTATGTCGATACCGCGGTGGCGGTGATGGCGCCGTTCATCGGCGACTCGCTGAGCCGGGACGAGCTGCGCGCGCTGTGTGAGCAGGCCTATGGCCGCTTTTCGCACGCCGCGGTCACGCCGCTGCGCCAGCTGGACCACGACCAATGGGTGCTGGAGCTGTTTCACGGCCCGACGCTGGCGTTCAAGGACGTGGCGCTGCAGCTGCTGGGTCTGTTGTTCGAGCGGTTCCTGAAGGATGACGATGGCGCGCCGCTGACCATCGTCGGCGCGACCAGCGGCGATACCGGGTCGGCGGCGATCGATGCCGTTGCCGGGCGCGAGAAGATCGACATCTTCATGCTCCACCCCGCCGGCCGCGTGAGCGACGTTCAGCGCCGGCAGATGACGACGGTGCGCGCGCCCAACGTCCACAATATCGCGATCCGCGGCGATTTCGACACGGCGCAGGCGCTGGTGAAGGCGATGTTCAACGACCCCGCCTTTTCCGGGCGATTCCGGCTGAGCGCGGTCAATTCGATCAACTGGGCGCGGCTGATGGCGCAGGTGGTCTATTATTTCCACGCCGCCGTTCGGCTGGGCGCGCCGGGGCGGCCGATCGCGTTCAGCGTGCCGACGGGCAATTTCGGCGACGTCTTCGCCGGCTATGTCGCCGCGCGCATGGGGCTGCCGATCGAGCGGCTTATCGTCGCCACCAACGTCAACGACATCCTCCACCGCGCGCTGTCCGCCGGGGATTATTCCTCCGCCACGGTGGTGCCGACCGCCACGCCGTCGATGGATATCCAGGTGTCGTCAAATTTCGAGCGGCTGCTGTTCGACCTGGGCGATCGCGACGGGGCGGCGCTGGCGGCGCAGATGCAGGGGTTCGAGGCGTCGAAGGCGATGCGGCTGACCAATGCGCAGCATGGCGGCGCGGCGGCGCATCTGGCGAGCGCGAGCGTCGATGCCGACGGCATGGCGCTGGCCATGCGCTGGGCGCATGAACATGCCGGCGCGCTGATCGACCCGCATACCGCGATCGCGCTGTCGGCCGCGCGCAGCGCCGCGTTCGATTGCCCGACGGTGACGCTGGCGACCGCGCACCCGGCCAAATTCCCCGAGGCGGTGGAGCGGGCGACGGGCCTCAGCCCCGCATTGCCGGCGCGCGTCGGCGACCTGTTCGAGCGCGAGGAAGCGTTCGTGACGCTGGACGCTACCTTTGACGCGGTGAGTGCCTATATAGCCGAGCGCGCGACTCCGCGTTCCTGACCCTTCTGCCGTTCGCATGTTGAAGGGGCGTGCCAGCCACGCTCCGATCGGCTGCGTGCCACGCGGGGTCTGCCCGAACCGCAAAGTCGAAGCGCGCCCTTACGTTCGCAGGATTCATTGATGCCATCCCCCCGCCGTACCTTCGCGATCATCTCGCACCCTGACGCCGGCAAGACGACGCTGACCGAAAAGCTTCTGTATGTCGGCGGCGCGATCCACCTGGCGGGCGAAGTGAAGGCGCGGGGGCAGAACCGGCGCGCGCGATCGGACTGGATGAAGATCGAGCAGCAGCGCGGCATCTCCGTCACGTCCTCCGTCATGACGTTCGAGAAGGACGGCGTGTTCTTCAACCTGCTCGATACGCCGGGCCACGAGGATTTCAGCGAGGACACGTATCGCACGCTGACCGCGGTCGATTCGGCGGTGATGGTGATCGACGCGGCGCGCGGCATCGAGGCGCAGACGCGCAAGCTGTTCGAGGTGTGCCGCCTGCGCAATGTGCCGATCATCACCTTCGTCAACAAGGTCGATCGCGAGGGGCGGCCGGTGTTCGAGCTGCTCGACGAGATTGCCGACATGCTGGCGCTGGACGTGTGCCCGATGAGCTGGCCGGTCGGCATGGGCGGCACGTTCCAGGGCGTGCTTGACCTGAAGACCAACCGCATCAGCCGCCCGGATGGCGACAGCCGCACGTTCCAGGGGCGGGTCGAGGATGCGCCCGAACTGCCGCCCGAGATCGCCGAGGAGATCGAGCTGGCGCAGGCGGGCTATGCCGCGTTCGACCCCGAGGCGTATCGCGCCGGCGACCTGACGCCGGTCTATTTCGGGTCGGCGCTGAAGGATTTCGGCCCCGCCGAGCTGATCGCCGCGCTGGCCGAATACGCGCCGCCGCCGCGCCCGCAGCCGGCCGAGCCCGCGCCGGTGCAGCCCGACGAGAAGGACGTCACCGGCTTCGTCTTCAAGGTGCAGGCGAACATGGACCCGCAGCACCGCGACCGGATCGCGTTCATGCGGCTGTGCTCGGGCACGTTCAAGCGCGGCATGAAGCTGACCCCGACCGGGCATGGCAAGCCGATCGCGGTCCATTCGCCGATCCTGTTCTTCGCCCAGGATCGCGAGATCGCCGACGAGGCGTTTCCGGGCGACATCATCGGTATTCCCAACCACGGCACGTTGCGCGTCGGCGATACGCTGAGCGAGAAGCCGGGGGTGCGGATCACCGGCCTGCCGAACTTCGCGCCGGAAATCCTGCGCCGCGTCGCGCTGAAGGATCCGACCAAGACCAAGCAGTTGCGCAAGGCATTGGATGACCTCAGCGAAGAAGGCGTGATCCAGGTGTTCTATCCCGAGATCGGATCGAACTGGATCATCGGCGTCGTCGGGCAGCTTCAGCTGGAAGTGCTGCTGTCGCGGCTGGAGGCGGAATATAAGGTCGCCGCCAATCTGGAGCCATCGCCGTTCGACACCGCGCGCTGGATATCCTCGGACGATCCCGCCGCGCTGAAGGAATTCACCGATCTGAACCGCGGCGCGCTGGCCAAGGATCGCGACGGCAATCCGGTGTTCCTGGCGAAGAGCGCGTGGGAAGTCGGATATATCGCCGATCGTTATTCCAAGGTCACCTTCGCGGCGACTCGCGAGCGGTGACAGGCGCCGCTCATCCCGCGCGGGATGACGGTGGACGCTGGATAGAGTAGGATATGGCCATGGCCGAACGCTTTGAACGACATCGCCAGCCGTGGAAGCCGGACGAAATCCAGAAGCTGCACACGCTGGCCAAGAAGGGCATGGCGCTGAAGGCGATCGCCAAGGCGCTGACCCGTAGCGAGGAATCGGTGAAGGAGCAGGCGAAGCGCGACGGATTGTCGATCGCCAAGCTGCACTGACCGGACGTGACCGCGCAGGATTATGACGCCATCGTGCTGGGGGCCGGCGCGGCGGGGCTGATGTGTGCCGCGGTCGCCGGGCAGCGCGGGCGGCGCGTGCTGGTGATCGACCATGCCGAAAAGGCCGGGAAGAAGATCCTGATCTCCGGCGGCGGGCGGTGCAATTTCACCAACATCGGCACCGCGCCCGACCGCTTCCTGTCGGCCAACCCGCATTTCGCGCGATCGGCGCTGGCGCGCTACACGCCCGCCGACTTCCTGGCGCTGGTCGAGCGATACGGGATTGCCTGGCACGAAAAGACGCTGGGGCAATTGTTCTGCGACGGTTCCGCGCGGCAGATCGTGGCGATGCTGCTGGAGGAATGCGCCAGGGGCGGGGTCGATTTCGCGCTTGGCCGGCCGGTCGGCGGGGTCGAGCATGGGGCTGACGGGTTTCGCGTGGCGATCGGCGGGGGACGGAACGTTCCGTTCACGGCGCGCGCGCTGGTGGTGGCGACGGGCGGGCCGTCGATCCCCAAGATGGGCGCGACCGGTTTCGCCTATGACCTGGCGCGGCAGTTCGGGATGAAGGTGGTGGAGCCACGCCCGGCGCTGGTGCCGCTGACGCTGGGCGGGGACGATCCGTTTCGCGCGCTGGCGGGTGTCGCGACCCCGGTCGTGGCGCGGGCGGGGAAGGCGGCGTTCCGTGAGGCGATGCTGTTCACGCACCGTGGGCTGTCGGGGCCGGCGATCCTTCAGGTGTCATCCTATTGGCGGCATGGCGACCCGATCATCGTCGACCTCGTCCCCGATCGCGGGGAGGGCTGGCTGCGCGAGGCGAAGCGGGCGACGCCGCGCGCCGGCGTCGGCAAGCTGCTCGCCGGGGCGTTGCCGCAGCGGCTGGCGGATGCGTTGGCGGAGATGCTGGGGCTGCGCGGGGAACTGGCCAATTTGTCCGACGCGAAGCTGGCGGCGGCGGAGCAGGCGCTGGCGGCATGGCGTTTCGTGCCCAATGGCAGCGAGGGGTTCGCCAAGGCGGAGGTGACGGTGGGCGGGGTATCGACCGCGGACCTTTCGTCACAGACGCTGGAATCGCGCAAGGTGCCGGGGCTGTATGTGATCGGTGAGGCGGTGGACGTCACCGGCTGGCTGGGCGGATATAATTTCCAATGGGCCTGGGCGAGCGGCTGGGCGGCGGCGCAGGCGCTTTGGCCCTGATGCTGTGACCCTGATGCTGTGACCGGGGACGTTCCGGGCCGGGACGCGCGGCGCGCGCGCTAAGTGAGGGCGCGTATTGCTGATGCCATACACCATCGGCTAGATCGATCGACGATTATCCCGGGAAAACATGATGAAGCTGGTTCGCGGCGCGTGGAAATTGCTGGTCGGCATCAAGGACGCGCTCGTGCTCGTCGCGATGCTGCTGTTCTTTGCGCTGCTGTTCGCGGCGCTGAATTCGCGGCCGAGCGCGCCGTCGATCAAGGACGGCGCGCTGGTGCTGGCGCTGAACGGCCCGATCGTCGAGCAGCCCCAGGAAGTGGACCCGCTGGCATTGGTGTCGGGGCAGCAGATCGGCCAGCAATACCGGCTGCGCGACGTGGTGCGCGCGATCGACGCGGCGAAGGATGACGCGCAGGTCAAGGCGATCGTCCTCGATCTCGACCGGTTCGGTGGCGGCTATCCGGCGACGCTGGCCGAGGTTGCCGATGCGCTGCTGCGCGCGCGGCAGGCGGGGAAGCCGGTGCTGGCATTTGCCACCGCCTATACCGATGGCGGCTATCGCCTGGCGGCGGCGGCGAGCGAGATCTGGACAGCGCCGCTGGGCGGGATCGCGCTGTCCGGTCCGGGCGGCAGCCGGCTGTACTACAAGGGGCTGATCGACAAGCTGGGCGTCGACGTCCACGTGTTCCGCGTCGGCAAGTTCAAGTCGGCGGTCGAGCCCTATACCCGTACCGACGAGAGCGCGGAATCGCGCGCGGCGTCGGAGGCGCTGTACGGATCGCTGCTGGACCAGTGGAAGGACGGCGTCGCCCGCGCCCGGCCAAAGGCGCAGATCGCCCGCTGGCTGGAGCAGCCGGCCGAGCTCGCCCGGTCGGCACAGGGCGACATCAGCAAGGTGGCGCTGGCGACCGGCATGGTCGACAAGATCGGTGATCGCCTGGCGTTCGGCCGCCGCGTCGCCGAGCTGGCGGGTACTGAGAGCGGCAAGCCCGCCGGGTGGTTCAACCAGATCAAATATGCCGCCTATGTCAGCGCCAATCCGGCGCCCAATGGCGGCGAGATCGGCGTCGTGACGGTGGCGGGCGAGATCGTCGATGGCAAGGCCGCGCCGGGCACCGCCGGCGGCGAGACGATTTCCAAGTACATCCTCGACGGGCTGGCGCAGAACAAGCTGAAGGCGCTGGTGGTCCGGGTCGATTCGCCGGGCGGGTCGGTGATGGCGTCCGAGCAGATCCGCGCCGCGGTGCTGCAGGCCAAGCGGCAGGGGCTGCCGATCGTCGTGTCGATGGGCGGGCTGGCTGCGTCGGGCGGATATTGGGTGTCGACCCCGGCCGACGTGATCTTTGCCGAGCCGCAGACGATCACCGGATCGATCGGCATTTTCGGCCTCGTCCCGACGTTCGAGCAAACGCTGGCCAAGATCGGCATCACCACCGATGGCGTGAAGCTGACGCCGCTGGCCGGGCAGCCGGACCTTCTGGGTGGGTTGAACGAGCAGACCGACATGGTGCTGCAATCGACCATCGAGCATGGCTATCGCGAGTTCGTGCGGCTGGTGTCGCAATCGCGCAAGCTGCCCGTCGCGCGGGTCGACGAGATCGCGCAGGGCCGCGTGTGGGATGGCGGCACGGCGCGGCAGATCGGGCTGGTCGATCGCTTCGGTTCGCTGAACGACGCGATCAAGGAAGCGGCGCGCCGCGCGAAGCTGGACCCCGACACGGCCAAGCCCAACTACCTGGAGAAGAAGCCGACCTGGGCGAGCCAGATCGTGCAGCAGATCGGTAGCCGCGAGGAGGACAGCGGCGCAGCGCCGGCCGACGCCTTTGCGCGGATCGGCTGGGTCCAGCGCCAGGCGATGGCGCAGGCGGCGGGCGACCTGCGGCGGCTGGCCGCGGGCGGCGGCGTGCAGGCACGCTGCCTGGAGTGCGGCGGGCTGGGGCCGCAGCAGGCGACGGCGAGCGACGCACGGCTGATGGACCTGCTGCTGGCGCGGCTGGGTCTGTGATCGTCGGCCCTGTAACCATGATGGGTGCGGCGCTGTTGCTGGTGCAGGCGGCGGCGCCCGCCGGCGGCGCGCCGGAGCCGGCCGCGGCAGTGACGGTGCAGGCGGCCTCGCCCCGCAGCCTGTCGGGACGGTTCACCTGCGGTACCGTGACCTATGAGTTGCAGCTGACCGCCGCGCCGGCGACGGGCAATCCGGTGATGCTTGACCGGCTGACGGCGGGCGGCAAGCCGGTCGATGCCGGCGTGCTGGCGGAGGTGCGGCGGATGGCGGCGCGACTGGCCGATGCGCAATCGCTGGACGTCCGCTGCCGCAGCGACGGCACCGGCGAGCTCAGCATCTATGGCACGCAAGGCGTCGCCGGTGCCGCACCGCGACGCGCGCGGGTGCGCGGCATCCTGGAGGGTGGGCGGATCAGCGCGCTGACGGTCGCGGTCCAGCGGTGACGCTGGCGATCCGCGCGGCACGGGCGGGAGACGCCGCTGCGGTCGCCGCCATCTACGCCCCCTTCGTCACCAGTGACGTCGTGTCGTTCGAGACCGAGGCGCCCGACGAAGCGCAGATGGCGCTGCGCATGACGGGCACGGACGGGCTGTATCCCTGGCTGGTGGCGACGGTGGCCGGGCCGGCGGGCGAGACGATCGCCGGCTATGCCTATGCCGGCCGGTTCCGCGAGCGTGCGGCCTATCGCCATGTGGTGGAAACGTCGATCTACCTGTCGCCCGAGGCGCGCGGGCGCGGCATCGGGCGGTGGCTGTACCAGGCGCTGCTGGAGACGCTGCGCGTGCAGCATTTCACCCAGGCGATGGGGGTCATCACGCTGCCCAACGACCGATCGGTGCGGTTGCACGAGGCGGTCGGATTTCGCCCCGTCGGCGTGCTGGAGGCGGTGGGCCACAAATATGGCCGCTGGATCGACGTCGGTCTGTGGCAATGCGCGCTGGGCGAGCGCGATGCGCCTGCCGCCGACATATTGCCGTTCACCGAGGCCGGGGTGCGGTTGCCGGGGGGCGGCAACTGAGGATCAGCGCCGGCCGCGATAGGCGGGAAGGTGGATCTGCCAGTGGATCGCCGCGGCGCGCAGCGCGAAGCCGGCAGAGGCGGCGATCATCGCCGCTGCCCAACCGGGGAGCGCGACATAGGTGAGGCCGACGTAGAGCGCGGCGGCGAGCGCGGCAGCCGTCACATAGAGTTCCGGCCGCATCAGGATCGAGGGTTCGTTGGCCAGCACGTCGCGGATGATGCCGCCGACGCAGCCGGTGACCACTCCCATCACAAAGGCCGGAACCGGCGGCACGCCATAGCCGATCGCCTTGGCCGCGCCGTAGACGGCATAGGCGGCGAGCCCGACGGCATCGAACCAGTCGAGCGCCTGGCCGCGCCACCAGCGTTCGGGCGTGACCCAGATCAGCAGGCCGACGCCAAGGCACACGGTCGACGCGCGGCTGTCGACGATCCAGAACACCGGCGCGCCGATCAGGAGATCGCGCATCGTGCCCCCGCCGACGCCGGTGATGAGGGCAAAGAAGAGCAACGTCACCAGCGTCTGCGCGCGCCGGGCCGCGGCCAGCGCGCCCGAGGCGGCGAAGACGGCGAGCCCCGCAAGGTCGAACCAGGCGGCGAAGGCGGGAAGGATCGTGTCGCTTTCCATGATCGCGCCGGTGCTAGCAGGGGGCGGGGGTAGGGGTGAGGGGCGACGTCGCGGGCGACCCGGCATCACTGGTCATCATGGCTCGCGCCATTGATCGAGCGCGGCCTCATACGCCTCCCGTGCGTCGATGCGGCGGCGATCGAGCCGGGTGCGCTCGGCGGCCTGCGCCTTGTCGAGCGCGCGGCGTTTGGCGGCGAGCGCCTGTTCCTCGCGGCGCAGCGCCTCGCGTTCTGCCTTGTGACGCGCCTCGGCCGCGGCGAGGGCGGCGTCGGCCTGGTCGAGTCTGGTGCGCTTTGGCTTGGGTTTCGGTTTTGGCTTAGGCTCCGGCTTGGGCTTGGGCTTGGGTGCTGCCTTGGGCTGCGGCCGGCCCTTGGCCCTTGCGGCGGGGGTTTCCGGCGCGCTCGCTTTCGACGGGGCGCGCGTCGATCGGCGGGGTGGGGGCTCGTCGGCGTCGTCCATCGTGCGGGCGACGCGGATCACCTCACCCGGGTGATCGAGCGGGGCGGCCATCAGCGCGGGGTCGGTCACTTCCTCCGCGATGCCGCGCGCGAAGAGATTGGCATCACTGCCCCATGCCGCGAGCGCCGCCTTCTGGCTGGTCGCCGCGACATAGGCGTCGTGAAAGCCAGCGGGGGTGCGATAGACCTTCAGCTTCGCCATGCGGCCACTTGTCGCTCGGCGACGGCGGGCGGGCAAGCGGCGTCTCGACACGGTCGCGGTTGATGCCTATCGCATCGGCGAAACAACGATTTTTCTTTGGGGGATTGAATGCCGACACCCAGCAAGGTGCTTGATCGCGTTCTGGTGCTTGAAATGGTTCGCGTGACGGAAGCGGCGGCGATCGGCGCCTCCACCCTGATCGGGCGCGGCGACGAAAAGGCTGCCGACGCAGCCGCGGTCGAGAAGATGCGCGAGGCGCTCAACACGCTCGACATCGACGGCACGGTCGTGATCGGCGAGGGCGAGCGCGACGAGGCGCCGATGCTGTACATTGGCGAGAAGGTCGGCGCGGCGCAGGGCACCGGGCCGAAGATCGACATCGCGCTCGATCCGCTGGAAGGCACCACCATCTGCGCCAAGGCTGGCCCCAACAGCCTGGCCGTGCTGGCGATCGGCGAGGAAGGCTGCCTGCTGAACGCGCCCGACGTGTACATGGAAAAGCTGGCGGTCGGCCCGGGGCTGCCCGAGGGCGTGATCGACCTCGACAAGTCGCCGACCGAGAACGTCAAGGCAGTGGCCGCGGCGAAGGGCGTCGAGCCCAACGAGATCATCGTGTGCGTGCTGGATCGCCCGCGCCACGAGAAGATGATCGCCGAGCTGCGCTCGATCGGGTGCGGCGTGGTGCTGATCGGCGACGGCGACGTCGCTGGCGTGATCGCGACGACCGATCCCGACACGACGATCGACATGTACATGGGGTCGGGCGGGGCGCCGGAAGGCGTGCTGGCCTGCGCGGCGCTGCGCTGCGTCGGTGGCCAGTTCAAGGGGCGGCTCTTGTTCCGCAACGAGGACGAGCGGGCCCGGGCGCGCAAATGGGGCATCACCGACCTCGACAAGCAATATGACCTGACCGAGCTGGCGAAGGGCGACTGCATCTTTGCCGCGACCGGCGTGACCGACGGGTCGCTGCTGGAAGGCGTGAAGCGCAAGGGCAAGATCATGACCACCGAGAGTGTCGTCATGCGCGCCTCGTCGGGCACGGTGCGCTGGGTACGCGGCGAGCACCGCCTGAACCGCTGATGCGGCGGGCGTGACCGGGCCGCGGTGAACCGGCCGCGCTGATGCTGGCGGGGACGTCGGCGGGCATGTCGGCGGGGGTGCTGCCGGCCCTGGCGCTGTTGATCGGGGCGATCGCGCTGATCGCCCATGCGCTGCGCAGCCGGCGCAGCATCGCCGCGCGGATCGCCGACGCGGTGCGCGGCGCTTCCCCCTCGCGGCCGCGCGCCTCGCTTGGCTGGGCGGCGGGGATCGCGGGCATGTACGGCGCGACCTCGCTGGTGGCGCTGGCGCTGATCGGGCGGGTCGAGGCGGTGGCGGTGTTGCCGCCCGAGCTGCACGGCGCCTTTGGTATCCTTCCCCTTGATGGCGTGGCGCTGCGCGAGACGGCGCTGGCGATCGGCGGCGGCTTCCTGCTGGGGGCGGGGCTGCTGGCGGTATCGCTATGGCGCAAATGGCGCGTGATCGGGCCGACGTACCGCTCACCCGCGATCGCGCGCACGCGTCAGGAGACCGGCGCCGCGTTCGTGCTGGCGGTGACCGCAGGGGTGGCGGAGGAAATGTTCTTCCGGCTGACGGTGCCGCTGCTGGCGGCGATCGTGACCGGGAGCGCGGCGATCGGCTGCGTGCTGGGCTGGGCGCTGTTCACGCTGGCGCACCGCTACCAGGGGCGCGGCGGGATGATCGCGGTTGGCCTGGTCGGCGCGGGGCTGGGGTGGCTGTATCTGTCGACCGGGCTGTTATGGGCCGCGATGCTGCTGCATGCTGTGGTCGACGTGAATGCGCTGATCGTCAGGCCGTGGCTGGAGCGGCGCTTTGGCCGCGGCCGATGACGGCGGTGGCGGCAGGGCAATGAGCGCCGCTGCGTGACGGCGCTCTCCCTCCCGGCCGGATGGCGGGAAGGAGAGCGGAGCCGTGCGATTACTTGCTGCGTTCGACCTGTTCGAAGTCGAGTTCGACCGGGGTGGCGCGGCCGAAGATCGACACCGACACCTTGACCTTGGCCTTGTCGAAATCGAGTTCCTCGACGGTGCCGTTGAAGCTCGCGAACGGGCCGTCGAGCACCTTGACCGAATCGCCGATCTCGAAATCGACCTTGATCTTGGTCTTCGGCGCGGCGGCGGCCTCTTCCTTGCTGTTGAGCATGCGCGCGGCCTCCGCCTCGCTCACCGCCTGCGGCTTGCCCGAGGAACCGAGGAAGCCGGTGACCTTGGGCGTGTTCTTGACGAGGTGATAGACCTGGTCAGTCATCTCGAGCTTGGCAAGCACATAGCCCGGCATGAACTTGCGCTCGACCTGGACCTTCTTGCCGCGACGCGCTTCCTGCACCGTCTCGGTGGGCACTTCGATCCGCTCGACCAGCTGTTCGAGGCCCATGCGGCTGGCCTCGGCCATGATCGCGTCGCGAACCTTGCCCTCGAAGCCCGAATAAGCGTGGATAATGTACCAGCGTGGCATGTTGCGGGCGCGTCCTTTTTCTTACTTGGCCAGGCTGAGCAGGGCGTTGACGATCGCGTTGAAGACCGTGTCGACGCCAAGGAAGAAGAGCGCCAGGATGGTCGTCATGATCATCACCATGACGCCGGTCATGATCGTTTCGCGCCGGCTCGGCCACACGACCTTCCTGGTCTCGGCACGAACCTGGTTGATGAACTCGATCGGGGACGTCTTCGCCACGTGCGTTAGCCTTTTAATCGTTCGATACCGCGAGCGGGGCATGTGCCTTCTACCGCGTCCCCGGGGGGAAACGATGAAAAAGCCGTCCGCGCTGTCGGATGCGTCCAGCGAAATAGCGATGCGCGCCGTCAAGAGCAAGGGCGCACGGCATGCCGCGCAAAAGGGACGGGTCGTGAGGGGCGGCAGGGCGCGCGGGAGATCGTGGCGCCGGATATGTCCGCCGGATCGTGCGGCCTGGCCGCACCGGATGCTTGGCAGGGGAGCTCGGATTCGAACCGAGGGCCTTCGGTTTTGGAGACCGACGCTCTAACCAGCTGAGCTACACCCCTGCAGCGACACGGCCCTTAGCGGCCCTGGCGCAAAGGTTCAAGCGGCACGAAACGCGGGGCCCGTCCGGCCAGCCAGGGCGCGTGCCTCGCTCACCGGGAGCGGGCGGCCGAAGTAGAAACCCTGGATCTTGGAGACGCCGAGCGCGCGTACGAGCGTCAGTTCGTCGGAGGTTTCCACCCCCTCTGCCGTCGTCGCCATGCCGAGGCTGCCGGCGAGCGCGACGACCGCGCGGATGATCGCCAGCGCCTCCGGCACGCCCTTTGCCGCGGCGGTCACGAAGCTGCGGTCGACCTTGATCGAGGAAAAGCGCGTGCGCGACAGATAGCCGAGCGATGAATAGCCAGTGCCGAAATCATCGAGGCTGAGCCGCACGCCCAGTTCGAGGATGCGGTCCAGCACCTTCACCGCGCCGGTCCCCTCGCGCATGAACACGCTTTCGGTGACCTCCAGTTCCAGCCGGTGCGGCGCGAGCTTCGTGCTGGCGAGCGTGCGGGCGACGACCGCGACGAAATTGGGGTTGTGCAGCTGTTCGGGCGAGACGTTGATCGCGACGCGCACGTCATCGGGCCAGCGGGTCGCCTCCTCGCAGGCGGTGCGCACGACCCATTCGCCGATCGGCCCGATCAGCCGGGTCTCCTCCGCCAGCGGGATGAATTTCGCGGGCGAGATCGTGCCGAATTCGGGATTGTGCCAGCGCAGCAGCGCCTCGAAGCCGGACAGACGCTCGCTCGTCGCATCGACGACGGGCTGATAGTCGAGCTGCAGCTCGCCGCGGTCAAGCGCCTTGCGCAGCGCCATTTCGAGCACGCGCCGCTCCTCCGCATCGACATGAAGCTGCGGCTCATAGGCGTGGAAGACGCCGCCGCCGGCGTCCTTTGAGCGATAGAGCGCAAGATCGGCCGAGCGGATCAGCGTTTCCGCAGTGCGGCCGTCACGCGGCGAGGTGGCGACGCCGACCGAAGCGCCGATGTAGAGCGTGTGCTGATCGACCTCATAGGGTTGCGACAGCGTGTCGATGATTGTGCGGGCGAGCGATTCGACCCGCGCCGGATCAGTCGCATCATTGACGACGACGGCGAATTCGTCGCCGCCGAGCCGGCCGATCAGCTCGTTTTCGGTGATGAGCTGGCCGAGCCGCTCGGCAACGCGGCCCAGCAGGCGATCGCCGATCGGATGGCCAAGCGTGTCGTTCACCGCCTTGAAGCGATCAAGGTCGATCATCATGAACGCGGCGCGGCTGCCCCAGCGTTCCGCCTCCGCCAGCGCGCGCGCCAGCGCCTCGTTGACGTAGAGCCGGTTGGGAAGGCCGGTGAGCGCGTCGAAGCGGGCCAGCCGGTTGATCTTGTCGGCCGACGTGCGCTGTTCGGTGACGTCGGAGCCGACGCCGCGGAAGCCGACGAAACGGCCGCTTTCGTCGTGGCGCGGGCTGGCGGTGATTTCCCACCAATGCTGCTTGCCGCCGACGATCACCGGCAGCACCAGATCGCGGAACGGCTCGCGCCGTTTCAGCTTGTCGGCGAGCAGGCGGAGCCCGGGGCTGAAATCGCCGGTGTCCCAGCTGGGGCCAGCGAGCGCCTGGAGCAGCGACATGCCCTCCAGCTGATCGGGGGTGTAGCCGAGCGCACTGGCAACCCGAGTGCTGACGCGGCAGAGCCGCCGCTGCGCATCGGTTTCCCACAGCCAGTCGGCGCGCGAATCCTCGAACTCGCCGAGCAGCAGGCTGACGGTTTCATTGCTGTCGGAGAGGTTCAGCTCGATCGCGCGCAGCATGACATGGAACCGGGCGCGCGTGATGCAGGCGGCGACCAGCAGCGCGGCGAAGATCAAGGTCGCGAGCGCCGGGATGATCGCTTGCTGGAGCAGTAGCAGGAGGATCGCAGAGGCCGCGACGCCGCCGATGAAGCTGAGCGCGGCAAGAACCAGCGGCGCCATGGCGAAGGCAGCCGCGGTCATCAGCACCGACAGGATCATCCACAGGTCGAAGGTCGCCGCCGGCGCGGTGGCGGCGAAGACGAGCGGCGGGAAGCTCCAGATCGCGGCGAGCGCGAGCCCTTCGAGCGCGGTGTCCCGCATCTCCTGCAGCGAGGCCTGCCCCTCCGCCAGATGCCGCGTGTTGAGGCGGCGAAGGGTGATGAGGGTCGATACCGCGACCAGCCCGACGAACCAGGTCGCGAGCCACCAATGCGGTACGCGCCCGTTGAACAGAATCGACACCGCAACCGCGCCCGACAGATTGGCGGCGAGCAGGAACAGCGCGAGTCGGCGGCCGACAAACAGCTGAGTCGCGCGCAACCGCCCCCACAATTCCGGGTCGTCACCATTCCGGATACCCAGCAGCTGCCATAAAGGCACGGGGACCGGACCAGGGCTGAACGGCAGTTTCACGACACCCGGATGACACGCTCAGGGTTTATTTATCGTTTCCATCGCCGTGATGCGCGCATCCTTTCCGCTGTGTACCGCGGAAATGGCGCAACAATCAGTGGGCGGGTGTTAGCGCGAAGCCGAGCCGGGGCAGGTGGACGACCACCGATCCCGCGCGGTCGTCATCACGCGCGATCGACCAATGGTGCGGCGATGATCCGACGAGTCGGCCCGCGACCGGATCACGACCGTAATCGGTGGCGGCGACGGTGACGGTGCGGCCGGCGAGCGCCTGATCGGCGGGATCGACGCTGGCGGGGGCGGGCGTGGCGTCGCGCGCGGCCGCGATCGCATCCTCCCGCGTGGCCGCGCCGCGATCACCATGGCCGATCGCCACCACCCGGTCATACCAGGCGGCGAGGCCGGGCAGATCGAGGAAGGCGTCTGCCGCCGGGGCGTGGAAGGAACGCACGAACCACAGATTGTAGAAGGCGTTGGTATCGGCGAGGCCGGGGCGGTCGCCGGTGAGGAAGGCGCGGCCGTCGGCAAGTTGATCGCTCACCAGCGCGGCGTGGCTGCGCAGCTGCGCGGCCATATAGGGGACGGCGGCGGCCATCGCCTCCGGGTTGAAGGGCGCGCCGCTCAATTTCTCGCGATCGGCGCGGAAGGCGGGATCGACCTTGTCACCCAAGCCGCCGAAGATGACGCCGACCGCCGCCTGGAAGAACGAGCGGTCGGTCCATTGCGCCAACGCCTGATCGAGCCCGGTGCTGCCGGTGGGAAAGAGCGAGGGGCTGGGAAAGCGGCGTTCCAGCTCGCGCACGATCAGCACGCTGTCGCAATAGATGTCGGCGCCGATCTGCATTACCGGGATTCGGCGATAGGCGCCGGTGAGCGCCAGCAGATCGGGCTTGGGCATGATCACCGGCTGGTCGACCGCGGCCCAGGCGAGCTGCTTGATGCCGAGGCAAACACGCACCTTTTCGGAAAAGGGCGAGCTGTCATACTGGTGCAGCAGGATGGTCATGGCGGTCCTCTTCCGGTCGCTGCTCGTGGGCGGCAGCATGAGCGGGAGGATTACCGTTGTGCACAATTAAGTCGATCGTTTTCTTTCGGGCGGGCGATCGAGGGGGTGAGGGGAATGGTGATGCTGCTGATGATGCTGGCCGCTGCGAGTGCGCCGATGGCGAGCGTCCGGGTGGCGTTCGACCGCGACGGCGTGACGACGGTCGACAGCCGCGGGTTGGCAGACGCCGCAAGCGGCCGGGCGGTGACGGCGGATGATCCGGTGCGGATCGCCTCCATCTCGAAGCTGGTGGTGGCGATCGGGGTGATGCGGCTGGTGGAGCAGGGGGTGCTCGACCTTGATGCCGATGTGTCCGAGCGGCTTGGCTGGCGGCTGCGCCACCCGAATTATCCCGATGTGCCGATCACGTTACGCCTGCTGCTGTCGCACCGTTCGGGCCTGACCGATCATGCCGGCTATCTGATCGCGCTGGGCGAGGGCATCCAGGGCGCGGTGGCGGAGCCGAAGGCGTGGGATGACGCGAACCCGCCGGGGCGGTTCTTTCGCTACACCAACCTCAACTTTCCCGTGGTGGCGAGCGTGATGGAGCGGGCGACGGGTGAGCGGTTCGACCGGCTGATGGAGCGGCTGGTGCTGGCGCCGCTGAAGCTCGACGCCTGTTTCAACTGGGCCGGGTGCAGCGCCGAGGCGAAGGCGCGCGCGGTGGTGCTGTATGACGAGGGAAAACCGGTGCGCGACGAACAGGCGTTCATCGCCGGCTGTCCGGTCACGCCCGCAAAGGATGGCAGCTGCGACCTCACGACCTGGCAGGCGGGGCGCAATGGCGCGCTGTTCTCGCCGCAGGGTGGGCTTCGCATCTCGATGCGCGGGCTGGCCAAGATCGGGCGACTGCTGCTGAGCGACGGGTCGGTGGATGGCGTGCGATTGTTGTCGCCGGCGTCGATGCGGGTGCTGACGACGCCCGAATGGACGTTCGACGGTAGTAATGGCGTGCAGAATGAGGAGGCGGAGAGCGGGGTGCGCGCGGGCGGCTTCAACTGCCGCTATGGCCTGGCGGTCAGCTTTACCGCGACGCCGCTGCCGGCCTGCCGCGATGATCCGGTGGGCGACCGGCGGCCACGGATCGGCCATGCGGGCGAGGCCTATGGCCTGCGGTCGGGCCTGTGGGTCGATCGCGCGGCCGGCACCGGAATCGCCTATTTCGCGACCAACGTGACGCCCGAGCCGGGCGCGCGATCGGCGCTGACGCTGACCGAGGAGCGGCTGGCGCGGGGCGAGTGAGGCCCTAGAGCAAAGGCTTGTCGATGCGGCGCAGCGCGCGGTCGAACAGCGAGATGGTATGCGCGTGGAGCGCATCGCCGATCGGTTTTGGGGTCAGGCCGGCGCAGGCGCGGGCGTGGCTTCCCTCCAGGATCGCACCGAGCTTGAACGGGGCGAGGACGGTGTACCAGCGCGCCTCCGCCGCGGTGCGGCCGGTGGCGGCGAGATAGCGATCGGCGATTTCGGCCAGCGTGGGGAAGCCGTCCCACGGCGTGACCGACAGCCGCGGATTGGCCTCATCGGGGTCGCGCCACGTCGCCGTCAGCCAGCCGAGATCGAGCAACGGATCGCCGCGGCTGGCGAGTTCCCAGTCGACGATCGCGGCGAGCGCCGGCGAGTCCGGCCGGTACATGACGTTGGAGAGGTGATAATCGCCGTGGATCAGCCCAGGGCGCATCGTCGTCGGGCGGTTCGCCTCCAGCCAGGCGCAGATCGCATCGACATCGGGCAGCGCGTCGAGCCCGGTCCAGCCGTCGAACTTGGCATAGCCATCCAGTTGCGCGCGCCAGCGCGGCACCTGCCGTTCGAGCCAGCCGTCGAGCTTCCCCAGATCGTCCAGCCCCGCCTCATGCGGGTCGACCCGCGACAGTGCGACCGCGCCGTCGACGATCGCCTCGCCCATCTGGCGGCGCACATCGGCGCTTTCGGCATGGAGCGGGGGCAGGCCGACGGTGGCGTTGAAGCCGTCGATCGGCTCCATCAGGTAGAAAGCGGTGCCCAGCACGGCCGGATCACCCTCACCGGCGATGAAGCCGGGGTGGGGCACGGCCGATCCGGCGAGCGCGGCGAGCACCTTCATCTCGCGGCGCATCACCTCGTCGCTTTCGGGGCGCGGGCGGCGCGGCGGGCGGCGCAGGACATAGGTGCGGCCGGCCCGGTCGAAGCGCAGCAGGATGTTCTGCGTGCCGCCGCCCAGCGTCTGCGCGCCGGTGATCGGCCCGTCGCCGAGCCCCTGGCGATCCATCCAGCGCGCGAGCACGTCGAGATCGATGAGTTCCGCCCATGCCTCACGATCATGCGCCAATGCCGCCATCTCTCTCCCGCTCCGCCGTTGACAGGTCGCCGCTTCTAAGTCGGTCGCCTTAGCATGGCGGCGGGGCCGGGATGCGTCAATCTAAGCCATGTGACTTGAACCGCAGGCGCGCATGGCCGATGGTCCCGCCGCATGAACATGGTGCGTCCCCCCTCCGCCGGCCGTGGCGGCTCCACCCGCAACGAGCTGAAGCGCGCCGCGCGCCGCCTGTTCGCCGAACGCGGCATCGCGGCGGTGGGCATGCGCGAGATCGTGGAAGCCGCGGGGCAGCGCAACGCGGCGGCGGTGCATTATTATTTCGGCAGCAAGGACGACCTGCTGCGCGAGCTGGTGGTCGAGGGCGCGGACCTGATCGACGCATCGCGCATGACCATGCTGGACGAGGCGGAGGCGAAGGGCGAGATGTCCTTGCGCGACGTGGTGCGTGCGCTGGTCGTGCCCAATGCCGAGCTGCAGGGCGAGACGGGGGAGGGCGAGACCTATTTCCGGTTCATGACCAGCATGCAGACCGAGCGGCGGCAGATGTTCGACGAATGGGCGGGCGGCGAACATTCCGAAGGCTATGTCCGCTGCCTGGCGCATTTCCACCGGCTGCTGGCGCATCTGCCGCATGCGCTGGTCAACCAGCGGCTGCTGTTCGCCGGCCTGTCGCTGCGGACCTTGCTGGCGGGGCGCGAGGCGGCGCGTGATGCGGGCGCCGGGCCGGATCATCCCTATTGGGGCGAACCGGTGGCGCTGGAGGGGATGATCGATGCGGTGGAGGCAATATTGATGGGGCCACCGCCAGCCGGCGAGGCATCGCGCCCCGCCGGCGCTAGTGTTTCCGCCACGCCAGCCTGAGGAGCGGCGCGAGCGCGGCGGACGCGCCCGGGCGGACCAGCAGATAATCGCGGATCGCCGGGCCGGGCGCGGCGCCGATCGTCCGTTTGTAGCCGCTGTCGCCGGCGCCCCAATCGACCCGGGTGATGCCGCGGTCGAGCGCGTCGACGAGGTTGCGGTAATAAAGCAGCTTGCCCGGCGAATGTTTGCCGAACGTCGGGTCATAGCTGTTGGCGACGGCATATTTCAGGTTGCCGGCGTCAATATCGAAGGAGAAGGCGGCGGGGCGGCCGTTGACCGTCAGCAGCGCGGCGCGGAACATGCCCGCCAGCACCGGATCGGCGGCGGCGGCACGCCAGAAGGCACCGTGGCCCGCGCGGGTGAATTTCGCGTCGCGCCCATCGGTGCGGCTGGCGATCCAGCTGGACCATTCGATCGCGGCGAGATCGTCGAAGGCGGCGGGCCAGTCAGCACCGGTCAGGAACGACCAGCCGAGCGTGCCATGTTCGGCGAGATGCTTTTCGTGGAAGCGGTTCTTGCGCAGCGTCGAATTGCGTGGCCAGACCCCATCGTCCCGTGCGGCCGCCATGTCGAGCAGGAAGCTGGTGGCGATGGTGCGGTCGATCACGCGCCAGCCACTGGCGCGCGCCGCATCGATCAGCGGCGTTGCGGCAGGATCGCCGTCATAGACCGGGCCGATGCGCAGCACGCGGACGGTGTGCGCGAGTGTTGAGAGCAGCGTGTCGAAAGCGGCGGGCGGGGTGTCCTCAGCCACCGGAAAGCTGCGGAACGGCCAGAAGCTGCCCGGCACGGCGGCAAGGCGCGCCAGCCTTGGGCCGACGGTGCGCAGCGGCAGCGCGATGACGGGCGTGTCCCCCGCCTCAACGATCATGGTGCGTACCGAGCCGCCATAGGTCTGCATCGCGGCGGCGAACCAGGCGCGGCGCAGAAAGCCATGGCTGGCAGGCGCGGCGGCGACGTGATCGATTGCCGAGGGCAGGCCCTCCGCCAGACGGACATGCCACGGCCCCGGCGCACGGTTGATTCGGGCACGCGCGGCATGGCTGGTCATGCTTCGTTGCCTATCCTGATCCAGGTTACCAAGCCATTGCTGCTTGTTGCGCCGCCCCGAACAGGCCAGACTCCATGACGATGCCCTATTCGCCCGAAGTCCTCACCATCGCGCAGACCATCCAATTGTCGGTAAGCCCGGTGTTCATGCTGGCCGGCATCGGCGCCTTGCTGAACGTGCTGGCGGGCCGATTGTCGCGGGTGGTGGATCGGTCGCGCAGCCTGCAGGCGCTGCATCCGCGCACTACCGGGCCGGAGCATGACCGGCATGTCATGGAATTGCGGCTGCTGGCGCGGCGGATGAACAACATCAACCATGCGCTGTTCCTGGCGGTATCATCCGCGGTGATGACCTGCCTGGTCGTCGCGCTGCTGTTCGTCGCGGTGCTGGCGGGGCTTCATATCGGCCAGTATCTGGCGGTCTGTTTCATCCTGGCGATGGTCCTTCTGATCGCCAGCCTCGTTCTGTTCATGGTCGAAGTTCACATGTCCATCCGCGCGATCCGGGTGCCTGACGAATTGCTGCGCTGAGGAGCCACCGGGTTGAAGACGATTTTGAAGGCGGCGGGGACAGGGTTGCTGTTCCTGGTGATCGGCGGGCTGCTGGCGATCACGATCGTGCCGCGGTTCCTGGACCGGATCTATTATGAGGGGCCGGCGGGCGACCATTTCGATGGCGCGCGATTCTTCAACCCCGATGGCGACGCCGATACCGTGCGGCCGCCGACGGGGGGCAGCCGTGGCGGCTTTTTCTGGCGGTACCTGACGGGGGGCGACGGCCGGCCCGAATGGCCGGCGGCGGTGCCGGTGACCCAGACCCGGCCGCTGCCGCAAGTCGAGGGCGAGCGGATGCGCGCCACCTGGATCGGCCATGCCAGCGTGCTGGTGCAGACTCAGGGGCTGAACATCCTGACCGACCCGATCTGGTCGAATCGCGCCGGGCCGTTCGGCTTTGGCCCCGGCCGGGTCACCGCGCCGGGCGTGCGGCTGGAGGACCTGCCCCGGATCGACCTCGTGCTGGTCAGCCACAATCATTACGATCATCTCGACAAGGCGACGCTGAAACGGCTGTGGGAGCGTGACCGGCCGCTGATCGTCACCAGCCTCGGCAATGACAGCGTGATCGGGCAGGCGGGGGTGCCGTCAACGGCGCTCGACTGGGGGCAGTCGGTGACGGTGAAGCCGGGCGTCGCGGTGGCGGTGTCGCGCAACCACCATTGGGGTAGCCGCTGGTTCCGCGATCGCAACCGCGCGCTCTGGTCCGCCTTCACCGTGACGCTGCCGGGGGGCAATCTGTTCTTCGCCGGCGACACGGGGATGGGCGACGGCAACTGGCCGCGCGAGGCGGCGGCGCATGGCCCGGTGCGACTGGCGCTGATCCCGGTCGGCGCATTCCGCTTCGTGCCCGGGCAGATGGGAACGGGCAGCCATATCGGCCCGGCCGATGCGGTGCGGGTGTTCAACCGGCTGGGCGCGGCACATGCCATCCCGATCCACTGGGGGACGTTCCGCCTGAGCTATGAGGGGCGCGAGACACCGGTGCGGATGCTGGAGGCGATCCTGCGGCAGACCGGCGGCGATCCTGCGCGTTTCGCCGCGGTGACGGTCGGCGCGCCGGTGGAGGTGCCGGCCTACACGCCGCCCGCGCGCCAGCCCGACGAGGCGCTGATCGACGCGGCGCTCCGGTCGCCCGAGGTGATGGCGCTGCCGTGATGGTCGACGACCTGCCGATCCACGCCGTCCTCCCCGATCTGCTCGGGGCGCTGCGCACCCGCGCCAATGCGGTGCTGGTCGCGCCGCCGGGGGCGGGCAAGACGACGGCGGTCGCGCCCGCGCTGCTGGGCGAGGAATGGTGCACCGGCGAGGTGCTGCTGCTGTCGCCGCGGCGGCTGGCGGCGCGTGCGGCGGCGGAGCGGATGGCGGCGCTGGCGGGGGAGCCGGTGGGGCAGACGTTCGGCTATGCGACGCGGCTCGACAGCAAACGCTCGGCGAAGACTCGGGTCACCGTGGTGACGGAGGGGATCTTCACCGCGCGGATCCAGCGCGATCCGGAACTGGCGGGCGTATCCGCCGTGCTGTTCGACGAAGTGCATGAGCGCAGCCTGGATGGCGATTTCGGCCTGGCGCTGGCGCTCGACGCGCAGGCCGGGCTGCGCGAGGATATCCGGCTGGTGGCGATGTCGGCGACGCTCGACGGGGCGCGCTTTGCCACGTTGATGGGCGGCGCGCCGGTGATCGAGAGCGAGGGGCGAAGCTGGCCGCTGACGCTGCGTCACATCGGGCGGACGCATGACCGGATCGAGGATGCGGTGGCGGCGGCGGTGCGGCTGGCGCTTGGCGAGGCGGAGGGCGGCGTGCTCGCGTTCCTGCCGGGCGTGGCGGAGATCGAGCGGACGGCGGAGCGGCTGGAGGGGCTGCCGGGCGTGGCGCTGCACCGGTTGCACGGCAGCCTTGATCCCGCCGCCCAGCGCGCGGCGATCCGGGCCGAGCCCGACGGGCGGCGCAAGCTGGTGCTGGCGACCTCGATCGCGGAAACCAGCCTGACGCTTGATGGCATTCGCATCGTGGTCGATTCGGGGCTGGCGCGGCGGCCGCGCTATGATCGGGCGGCGGGGATGACCCGGCTGGTCACCGAGCGCGCGAGCCAGGCGTCGGCGACTCAGCGCGCCGGCCGTGCGGCGCGGCAGGGGCCGGGCGTTGCCTATCGCCTGTGGGAGGAAGCGGCGACCGCCGGCCTGCCGCGGTTCGACCCGCCCGAGATAGTGGAGGCGGACCTGTCGGCGCTGGTGCTGGCCAGCGCGATCTGGGGCGTGGCTGACCCGCGCGACCTGTCGTGGATCGATCCGCCGCCCGAGGCAGCGGTCAGCGAGGCGCGGGCGCGGCTCGGCGCGCTGGACGCGATCGATGCGGACGGGCGGCCGACCGCGCATGGCCGCGCCATCGCCGCGCTGCCGATGCCGCCGCGGCTGGCACACATGCTGGTGCGCGCGGGCGAGATGGGGCTGGGCGGCGTGGCGGCGGAGGTCGCGGTGCTGCTTGGCGAGCGCGGGCTGGGGGGCAATGACCCGGATCTCGAGCTTCGGCTGCGGCGCTGGCGCGGCGATCGGTCGCCCAAGGCGCAGGCGGCGCGCAAGCTGGCGGAGCGCTGGGCGCGCTCAATGCCGGCGGCCGTCAGCGCGCCGCCGGCGGGCGGGCATGATGTCGCGGTGGCGGTGGCGCTGGCCTTTCCGGACCGCGTAGCGCGGCGGCGTGATGCGAGTGGCGAACGCTGGGCCTCGGTCGGTGGGCGCGGGTTCAAGCTGGACCCGGCGTCGACGCTGGCGCGCGAGCAATGGCTGGCGGTGGCCGAAACGCAGGGCATGGCGGCGGGGGCGCGGATCCTGTCGGCGGCGGCGATCGACGAGGAAAGCGTCGCGGCCTTGTTCGGCGAGCGGATCGAGACGCGGCATATCGCCGAGTTCGATCCCGCGACGGGGGGCGTGCGGCCGCTGCGCGAGCGGCGGCTGGGCGCGATCCGGCTGAGCAGCGGGCCCGACAGCAGCGCCGATCCGGCGGCGATCGAGGCGGCGCTGGTCGAGGGGGTGCGGACGCATGGGCTGGCGTTGCTGCCGTGGCAGGCGGGGGCCGAGGCCTATCGCCAGCGGGCAATCTATGCCGGGCTGCCGTTCGACGACGAATCGCTGCTGTCGCGGCTGGACGAGTGGTTGCCACCGCTGGTGGCGGGGCGCCGGCGACTGGACGCCATCCCGCCGCGCGCGCTGGGCGATGCGCTGCGCGGCCTGTTGAACTGGGACGAGCAGCAGCGCGTCGAGCGCGTCGCGCCGTCGCACTTCACCAGCCCGGCCGGCAGCAGCCATGCGATCGATTATGGCGCGGAAGGGGGGCCAAGAGTGGAGCTTCGCGTCCAGGCGCTGTTCGGGCTGGCCGAGCATCCGACGGTCGGGACGGCGCGCGTGCCTTTGGTCCTGTCGCTCACCTCGCCTGCCGGCCGCCCGATCCAGACGACGCGCGACTTGCCCGGTTTCTGGGCGGGAAGCTGGGCCGCGGTGGCCAAGGAAATGCGTGGGCGGTATCCGCGCCATCCCTGGCCCGATGACCCGGCCGCGGCGGCGGCGACGCTGCGGACGAAAAATGCCGATGCAAGAGCGCGCGGATCGCGGTAAGGGCACGGCCATGTCGACCGCCCGTATCTTTCAACGCCCGAAGAACGCCATGCAATCGGGCAAGCACCGCACCGACCTGTGGCAGCTCGAGATCCCGTCCGACGATCCCAAGCGCCCCGATCCGCTGACCGGCTGGGCCGGGGGCGCGGACACGCGCGAGCAGGTGAACCTGTTCTTCCCGACGGTGGAGGCGGCGATCGCCTATGCCGAGCGCGAAGGGCTGGCCTATACGGTCATCCCGGCGCCGAAGAAGACGCTGAAGCTGCAGAGCTACGCCGACAATTTCCGCTGATCCGCGGCGCCGCTGAGCTGAGCGGCGCGCGCCGACCGGCCCGTCAGGGGCGATCGGCGCAGCGCCGCCGGATCAATCCTCTTCCGGCTCCGGCTGCGGCGGGTGCAGCCGCACGCGATTGACGCGTCGTTCGTCGGCGTCGAGCACCTCGATCCGCCAGCCGCTGGGGTGGTCGATGCAATCGCCCGGCTCGGGCACATGGCCGGCCAGTGCGGCGGTGAGGCCGCCGATCGTGTCGACGTCATAACCGGCCTTGTCGAAGCGGGCGTCGACCAGCTCGGCGATATCCTCAAGCTCCGCGCGTGCGTCGGCGTCCCACGCGCCGCCATCGGTCGGCACCAGCAGCGCGGCGGGTGCCTCGTCATGCTCGTCCTCGATCTCGCCGACGATCTCCTCAATCAGATCCTCGATCGTCACCAGCCCCTCGGTGCCGGAATATTCGTCTAGAACCACGGCGAGGTGGACGCGCGTCTGGCGCATGTCGGCGAGCAGATCGAGCGCGCCGCGGCTCATCGGGACGTAGAGCGGCTGGCGAATGAGGCCAGTGATGTCATCCGGCCGCGGGCCATCCCCGGCGAGGATCGCGAACACGTCCTTCACATGGACCATGCCGATGATCGTATCGAGCCGCTCGCGATAAACCGGCACGCGGCTGACGCCGGCATCGGCGAAAACGTGGACCAGCTCGTCGAACGGGGTGCGTTCCTCGATCGCGATAATGTCCGCGCGCGGCACGCCGACGTCGCCGGCATCGCGCTCGCTGAAATGCAGCAGGTTGCGCACCATCTGCCGTTCGAGCGGGGTCAGATCGCCCTTCGTCTCGGGACGATCCTCCTCCTCGTGGCGGTCGATCGCCGCCTCGAGCACTTCACGGAGCGTGGCCTCTTCGGAATCACCAAAGATCAAGGTGCGCAGGCCGCGCCAGATACTGCCTTCGCCAGGCTCGCCGTTTCCGGCGCTACTTCGGTCCTCGGACACTTAGTCCTCTCGTATAATGTAGGGATCGGCGATGCCGAGCGAGGCGAGCGCATCACGCTCGATCGCTTCCATCGCGTCCCCTTCATCGTCGTTGATGTGATCATAGCCGAGCAGATGCAAGGTGCCATGCACGATCAGATGGGTCGCATGATCCGCGACGCTGATCCCCCGTTCGGCGGCTTCGGCGGTGCAGACGCCGTGCGCGAGCACGATGTCGCCCAACAGCACCTCGCCGTCGTCCGAATTCTGGCTGACGGTGTCGATGAGGTCGGATTGCACCATCGGGAAGGACAGGACGTTGGTCGGCTTGTCCTTGCCGCGATATTGATGATTGAGCGCCTGCACCTCCACGTCGGAGGTCAGGCGGATGCTGACCTCCACCGTCGCGGGGGCGGCAAGCAGGGTGCCGTAGGGCGTCGCACCGACGGCGGCACGCACCGCCGCCAGCGCCAGCGCTTCCCACCGATCCTGAGTCCAGGGGACTTCCTGCGAAAGGGCAATCTCGATCATCGAACCTGTCCGTAGAGCAAAGCGGCGCGTTTGATCAGGCCCAAAAATCCCAATGTGTCAGGCATCGGGCCCTTCATAGGCCTCGACGATGCGCCCGACGATCGGGTGGCGCACCACGTCCGCCGCGCTGAACCGCGCCATCGCGATCCCCTCCACGCCCTCCAGCCGAATGGTGGCGTCGGCCAGCCCGCTCGCCGCGACGCCGCCGGGAAGGTCGGTCTGGTTGGGATCGCCGCAGATCACCATTCGGCTGTTCTGGCCGAAGCGGGTGAGGAACATCTTCATCTGCGCGGGCGTGGTGTTCTGCGCCTCGTCGAGGATGACGAAGGCGTCGGCCAGCGTGCGGCCGCGCATGAAGGCGATCGGTGCGATCTCGATCTCGCCGCTCGCGATGCGCCGTTCGACCTGCTCGGCCGGCAGACAATCGTAGAGCGCGTCGTAGAGCGGGCGCAGATAGGGATCGACCTTCTCCTTCATGTCGCCGGGGAGGAAGCCGAGCCGCTCGCCCGCCTCCACCGCCGGGCGCGACAGGATCAGTCGCTGCACGCTGCCGGTGATGAGCTGCGCCACCGCCTGCGCGACGGCGAGATAGGTCTTGCCGGTGCCGGCGGGGCCGAGCGCGAAGATCATGTCATTGTTGACCAGTTCGCGCATGTAATGCGCCTGCGCCGGGGTGCGCGGCACGATCGTCTTCTTGCGCGTGCGGATCATGATGGGCGGCGCGCCGCCGCCGGTGCCGCCGGCGCTGCCCCGGTCGGCGGCGAAGATGCCGTCGAGCGTCGGTTCGGCCGCCATCGCGATCGCCGCGTCGACGAGGCCGCCGTCGACCTCCTCGCCGCGCTGGATGCGATGGTAGAGATCGTTCAGCACGTCGCGGGCGAGCGCCACCTGTTCGGCCGACCCCTCCAGCCCGACGCGGTTGCCGCGCGCGGTGATGTAAACGCCAAGCCGGTTTTCCAGCATCACCAGGTTGCGATCATATTGACCGAACAGGGCGCTGAGCAGCTGGGGACGATCGAACGTCAATTCGACGCGGCTACGCTCGCCCGGCTGGGCGGCTACTGGCTTGCGGCTCATCGGGCTCCTTGGAAGCGGATCATGTCGCCGCAATGTGGCAGCGCGAGGGGGCGAGTGTAAGCCCCCCTTGTGCTGATTTCGCGCAAGCGCCCTGTTGCTCCCGCCCGTCGCTCCCGCCCGCCGCTCCCGCCAGCGCCGAAGGAGTTAGGCGGCGCGGTCGAGCCGGGGGACGGCGATCAGCGAATTGGGACCGGCCTGAGTCAGCGTGACGGTGACGAGATCGCCGATCGCATGATCGCCGGCCAGCAGCACCGACTGGAGCCAGGGCGACTTGCCGAGCATCTGGCCGGGGAACTTGCCCCGCCGTTCGATCAGCACGTCGCAGGTGCGACCGACGCTGGCGGTGTTGAAGGCGTGCTGATCGCGGTTGAGCGCGGCCTGCAACTGCTGGAGGCGATCGGCCATCACCTCTTCGGGCACCTGGCCCGACAGATCGGCTGCCGGGGTGCCGGGGCGCGGGCTGTATTTGAAGCTGAACGCCTGGGCATAGCCGACCGCATCGACCAGGCTGAGCGTGTCGGCGAACTCGGCATCGGTCTCACCGGGGAAACCGACGATGAAGTCGCCCGACAGCGCGATATCGGGCCGCGCGGCGCGGATGCGGTCGAGCAGGCGAAGGTAGGAATCGCGCGTGTGGCTGCGGTTCATCGCCTTCAGCACGCGATCATTGCCCGCCTGCACCGGCAAATGGAGGAAGGGCATCAGGCTTTCGACGTCGCGATGCGCGTCGATCAGCCCCTGCGCCATGTCGTTCGGGTGGCTGGTGGTGTAGCGGATCCGCGCGAGGCCGGGAATCCGGTCCAGCGTGCGGATCAGGTCATGCAGGCCGCGCCCGTCGGCGTCGGTCCAGGCGTTGACGTTCTGCCCCAGCAGCGTGACTTCCCGCGCGCCGGCATCGACCAGCGCCTTCGCCTCGTCGACGATGGCTGCGAACGGCCGGCTGACCTCAGCGCCGCGGGTGTAGGGGACGACGCAATAGGTGCAGAATTTGTCGCACCCTTCCTGCACGGTCAGGAAGGCGGTGGGGCCGACCTTGCGGCGCGCGGGCAGCACGCCGAACTTCGATTCGACCGGCATGTCGGTATCGACGCTGGGGGTGCCGGCGGCGGCATCGGCGACCAGGCGGGGCAGGTTGTGATAGGCCTGCGGGCCGACCACCACATCGACCTTGGCGCGGCGGACGATCTCCTCACCCTCGGCCTGGGCGACGCAGCCGGCGACGGCGATCATCGGCGCCTCGGCGCCCTGCAGGCGGCGATCCTTGCGCAGGCGGCCGATGTCCGAAAACACCTTTTCCGTCGCCTTTTCACGGATGTGGCAGGTGTTGAGCACGACCAGATCGGCGTCGGCGGCATCGACCGCGGTCATGCCCTGGCCGGCCATCAGCTCGGCCATCCGCTCGCCATCATAGACGTTCATCTGGCAGCCGAAGGATTTGACGGCGAAGGTCTTGGGCGCGGGCTTCATGGCGCCGGGCCTATAGCGAAGCTGCGGCCTCCACGCCACCGGAGTCCAAATTGGCGGGCTCGACCGTGGGGGAATCCACCTTGGCGGCCTCCATGCCCCCAGCAGCCGCGATCCGCGCGCGCGCTTCGGCGGCGATCGCCTTTCGTCCGCCATGCGCCGCCGGGTCGAACGGGGCGCAGAAGGTCAGCGTCACGGTGAAGCTGCCGCGGCGGCGCAGCACGCGCAGCGCATGGGCGGTGCCGGGTTCATCGCCGACCCAGGCGAGTTCGCGGGTCGCCGCGCCATAATCGATGCGCACCGGCTGGACGAGGACGCCGGGCGGGGGCGGATCGAGCACTGCGAGCAAGGGCGCCTTGAACGGCAGCAGCTGCGTGCCGTCGCCGGTGGTCCCTTCGGGGAAGATGGTGATCGCCCATGCCTCTGCCAGCGCGGCGCGCAGCGTGGCGATCTGCTCGGTCACTGCCATGCGATCCTCGCGCCGGACGAAGATCGTGCGGTTGAGCGTGCACAGCCAGCCGACCAGCGGGACGGCGCGAAGCTCCGCCTTGGCCACGAACGCGCTGCCGGTGCGGCCGGCGAGGATGGGAATGTCCATCCAGCTGAGGTGATTGGCGACGAAGACGACGTTGCGCCTCAGCGGCGTGCCGACCGTCCGGCGGCGTGCGCCGATGATCCAGCCCAGCGTGCCAAGGTACCAGCGCGGCCAAGGGGAGGGGAGGCGAAGCAATCGCCACAGCAGGTGGATCGGCAGCGCGACGAGCAGCGCTGCGACGATCCCTGCCAGCCGTGCCGCGACTCGGATCAAACGAGGTCGGGCTCGCCAGCAGCGCGGGCGCGCGCCTCGCGGGTACGCTCCGCCTCCGGCACCAGGCGGAAGGCGGCGATCGCGGCGGCGAGGGTGATCGGCACGGTGACGAGGAGCGAGAGCATGCCGATCGACAGGCTGTCGGTCAGCGAGGAAATACGCCCGGCGAGATACGGACCCATGGCGAGGCCGAGCAGGGTGGTGCCGATGAAATAGGTCGCGGTCGCCGCGCCGCGCATCCGCGGCAGGACGAGATCCTGCGTCGTCGCGGCGGAATTGCCCAGGCCCCAGCTGGCGGTGAACTGGCCGAGGAACAGGCAGGCGTAGAGCACGATCGGCGTGTCGGTGGTGAAGGCGATGGCGAGGAACGGCGCCGGCACCACCGCGCCCAGCGCGACCATGATCAGCCGCCCGCCGGGATGTTTGGCGCGCAGCTTGTCACCCAGGATGCCGCCGGCGGTGACGCCGAGGAAGCCCGACACGGCGCCAAGGCCGCCCAGGATCAGCCCCGCCTCTGCCGGCGAGATGCCGAGATCGCGCATCGCATAAGGCGCGGCCCAGAAGCCTGCGGCGTAGCTGAGGAAGGCGTTCAGGCCATAAGCGACGACGGTGCACAGGAACGCCGGCGTGCCGATGATCAGCGCAAATGCCGGCGGATCACGGTGGCGCAGCGCCGTCGCCCAGGAGAAGACGGCATAGCAGCCGATCCCCACCGCCAGCCATTGCGGCAGCGGCTCACCGATGCTGATCAGCGCAAGGATTGCCGCCGCGACCACCGCAAGGCCGATCAGGTTGGTGACGAGCGCGCGGGTGCCCAGCCGCGCCGCACCGATCAGGGTGAAGGGCGGCAGTATCGACATGAGTTCGTTGAAGAATTCGCGGAACGGCGCGGGATGCGGCGGCTGCGCCAGCCCTTCCGACAGGCCGCGCACCGGTTCGCGCAAGGTGGCGATCCAGATGGCAAAGATGATGCCGGGCAGGCCAACAGCGAGGAAGGCGGCCTGCCACCCGGCAAGGCCGAACGGGCCGCCATCGGGATAAGCGGCGTTCCAGTTCTGCACGATCAGCCCGCCGATGAAGAGCGAGATGCCCGCGCCGACATAGATGCCCGCGGAATAGATCGACAGCGCGGTGCCGCGCAGCTTCTTGGGGAAATAGTCGGAGATCAGCGAGTAGGCCGACGGGCTGGCCGTCGCCTCGCCGATGCCGACGCCGATGCGCGCGACGGCGAGCTGCGTCCCGTTCTTCGACAGGCCCGACAGCGCCGTCATCGTCGACCAGAGCGCGAGGCCGACGCTGATCAGCCGGACGCGGTGCCAGCTGTCCGCCAGCCGCCCCAGCGGGATGCCGAACAGCGCGTAGAAGACGCCGAAGGCGGTGCCGTAGAGGAAGCCGAGATCCTCGTCGCGCAGGTTCAGGTCGCGCTTGATATCCTCCGCCAGGATCGAGATCACCTGCCGGTCGATGAAGTTCAGGATGTAGACAACGAACAGAATGGCCAGGACGTACCAGGCATAGCCAGTGGCGCGATATTCACCATCCGTCTCGGTTTGCATCCTGCCCCCGTGTGATGTTCTTGGATCGTTGCGAGAGGCCTAACAGACGTTCATTCGAGGGGCCAGCGCGCGATTGGTTCATAGGCGGCGCCGGCACGGCCGAGGTGGCTTTCGTACAGGATGAGGTGCGTGAGCGCGAAGGGTTGACTGGACAGCGCCGCGTGCCGCGCGAGCCAGGCGGCGACCTCCGCCTCGGCGCCGGCGCCACGGCTGAGCCTGGCGAGCGTGATGTGTGGCAGAAACGCGCGATGTTCCGGCTCCAGCCCGACGCGGATCATCGCTTGGTCGACTTTGCGGTGGAGCGCGGCGAGCGCATCGTGCGGCGTGACGCCGGCCCAGATTGCGCCGGTCTGCCCGCGCTGATCGAACCGGCCAACCCCCGACAGGGCGACGGTGGGCGCGGGCGCGCTGAGCGAGGACAAGGCGAGCGCCACGTCCTCCGCCACCGGGCGATCCACCGATCCGATGAAGCGCACGGTGAGGTGCAGTTGCTCGTCATCCTGCCAGCGGGCGGGCGCCACCCCGTCCATTACATCGGTCAGCGTGTCGCGGATGGCGGGGGGCGGGCGAAGCGCCACGAACAGGCGGTGCATGGATCGTTTCCCTGTAATCTGAAGGGCTCAGGCGTCGATGTGTCGACGGGCGGGGAGCAGAAGAATGTGACGAACTGTTGCTAGGGGCGGCCAAACTTGAACTTTGCGTCCCCGCACGCAATATTCCGTGGGTATCCGGCCCTTTTGCCGGACGAAGGAGCATATACGAAATGGCCAACTGGTCCGACCCCCGTCCGACCGCGAGCGCGTTCGGCGCGAGCGTACCGGGCACCCGTGGAACGACGTATGATGCGGGTCTCCGCAAGTACATGCTGTCGGTCTACAATTACATGGCTTCGGGCGTCCTGCTGACGGGCATCGTCGCGCTGCTGTTCGCCAGCGGCGGTCGCGAAAGCCTGGCGGCGCAGGTGTTCCTGACCCCGGGGCCGCTGAAATATATCATCATGTTCTCGCCGCTGGCGTTCGTGATGGTGCTGAGCTTTGGCATCAACCGCCTGTCGACCGGCACCGCACAGCTGCTGTTCTGGGCGTTCGCAGGCATCATGGGCCTGTCGATGTCGACGATCTTCCTCGTCTACACCGGCTCCTCGATCGCCACGACGTTCTTCGCGACCGCGGTCGCCTTCCTGTCGCTGAGCATCTACGGCTATACGACAAAGCGTAACCTGCAGGCGTTCGGCACGTTCCTGATCATGGGCGTCGTCGGCCTGATCGTCGCCTCGCTGCTGAACCTGTGGATGCAGAGCTCGGCGCTTCAGATGGGCATCAGCGCGATCGGCGTGCTGCTGTTCGCTGGCCTGACCGCCTATGACACGCAGCGCATCAAGGAGATGTACGCTCACGTCGCCGGCACCGACATGATGGGCAAGGCCGTGATCATGGGCGCGCTGTCGCTGTACCTCGACTTCATCAACATGTTCCAGTTCCTGCTCTCGTTCCTGGGCAACCGCGAATAAGCGAGCAGCATCCGGATCAACCGGGGCCCGGCGGGGAAACCTGCCGGGCCCTTTTCTTTTGTCCGCTTCCCGGCCGGCCCGACGGGACATGAGGGGGAATGGCCCGATGCGCCTGTCGATCGATGTCCACCTGGATTACGGATTTGCCGAGCCGGCCGACGTGCTGCTGCAGATCGAGGCGGCGGCGATGCCGGATCAGTGGATCGAGACGGAATCCCTGGTCATCCGGTCCGACCATCCGATCCGTGCGGTGCCGGGCGAGGCGGGGATCGGCCAACGCTGCTGGGCACGGGGCGAGGGGCGGCTGGTGGCGGATTATCACGCCATCGTCGCAATCGACCGGCCGGGTATCGAATTGGCGGCGCTGCCGGAAACGATGGTTCGTGCGCTGCCGGCCGAAACGGTTCGCTACCTGCTGCCCAGCCGCTACGTCGAGTCCGACCGGTTCGAGCATTTCGTGCGCGGGCAATTCGCCGGCCTGCGCGGCGGCGCGCTGGCCGCGGCCCTGACCGACTGGGTACGCGAGAATCTCACATACAGCGGGGCGGTGAGCCACGGGCACGGTAGTGCGCTGACCACCTTTGCCGAGCGGCGTGGTGTGTGTCGCGATTATGCACATCTGCTGGTAGCGCTGGCGCGTGCGGCCGAGATACCGGCGCGCTGCGTCGGCGCCTATGCGCCCGGCGTCGACCCGCCCGATTTTCACGCGGTCGCCGAACTGTGGCTCGACGGGGCGTGGCGGCTGGTCGACCCGACGGGCATGGCGAGCTGCGACGATCTGGCGCGTGTCGCCGTCGGGCTGGACGCGACCGAGATCGCCTTCATGACCATTTTTGGCGTGGCGACGCTGCAGCGGCAGACGGTCTGCGTGCGCCGGATCGACGATGTCGCCTGGCGATGATGCCGCGGGAACAGCCTAGACAAATTGTTCGTTGATGATGGGTAACGAAGGAGAGTTCGATGCCCACGCAGCAGCCACCGTCACAGGATGCCGGTCGCGACGAATCGATTGCCGAGCGTTTGGACAAGGATCCCAAGAACAAGGACGCGCAGCTTGACGCGGGCCTCGATGAATCGATGGACGCCTCCGACCCGCCTTCTTCGACGCAGCCGGGCAGCGGAGACCCCGCCAAGTCATCGGGATATGATGAGGAAGCCGAGCGGCAGCGCGACGCCTGATTGTTGCGTCAAAGCCGCACTGATCGTCATTCCGTAACAAGAGTGACTCAGTTCGTCGCATCGCTTGTTGCAGTGCGTCATCGGCCATGATCGTATCGCTTTGTGGTTGCGCGGGGCGGATCCTCCCACCCCGCCGATCGCAACAACATGTGCGGGGTGGCTAGCGATGGGCGCGATGATGAGGCCGGCGGAAGGCGCAATGACGCTGGCGGAGATGAAGGAGTTTGCGGGCTTCGGCGCGTCAACCCAGCGCTACATCCGCCGCAGCCTCGACATCGGCCTTGACCGTGAGGATGCGCTGGCCCGCTGGTCGCGAGACGTGGTCGAGGCGGCGAGCATCCGGGCGCAGGCACGCTATTATCGCCGCCTGCCGGAGATTCGCGCGATGATCCCGCAGGACAGCGGCATCGATGCGATCGAGCCGTTCCTGGCGCCGCTGATCGCGGTCAGCGCCTTTGACCTGGGGCAGGGGCGGATCACCAGCTTTTCCGCCTATCGCTTCCTGTACGAGCGGCTGATCGGCGCGTCGGCGCGGCCATGGCTGCCAGGCGCCTTCTGTTCCGCCGCGGCCCTGCCGCACCTCCACCCCGCGCTGCGCCGTGACCTGCTGCAATCGATCAGCGAGGCGGCGGCCACGGCATCGGGCTGGTCGGCGCGGCCGCCGGCGTTCTTCCCCTATTGGGTGGAGAAGGTGGAGAGCCCCGCGATTCCGTATTGAGGCTTGCTGCACCGGCGCGCGCCGGTGTCAGCGGCAGGAGCGCCAGCTCATCGATCCGCGGTTCGCCTGATCGAGGTGGAAGTGATCGCGGTGGGCGGCGTTATAGTCGGGCGACAGGACGGTGGCGAAGAGCTTGCACGCGCCATCGCGCACGTCGCGCAGGAACGCGGCCTTGGCGCCGCCATCCTTCCAGTCGTCGAGCACGCTGATCCGACTGCCATCGGCGAGGCGGAAGCCGGCGATGTCGACCGCGTTGGCGGTGGCGTGCTGGCTGTAATCGCCGCTGCTGCGGCCGTAGAGGCGGCGGCAATTGTAGCTGCCGAGATGGTCGATCCGCGTCACGCGCATCCGCAGGTGCCGTTCGGCGGCGGGCTGCACCACCTCCCATTGCCATAGCGCCAGCGCGGCGGCGACCGGGCAGGAGATGCCCAGCCCGGCGGGTGTGAAGGGGGTGATGCGCGGCTCGTCCGCAGCGAAGCGAAGGGCATTGTCATAGCCGCAATTGTCGCCCTCGCGCAGCGGCGCCAGCACCGTATAGGTGACGCCCGCACGGTCGAGCAGCGATTGGCAGCGCGAAAAATCCTCCCCCAGCGCGACCAGCTTTCGCCCGGTGAACAGCCCGGGCGGCTGCGCCAGGTCGAGCGGCGCCCAGGGCGTATCCTGCGGATGCCGCTGCGCCCAGCCATAGGCCAGCAGCGCCAGCAGGCCGACGACGGCCAGCGCAACGACGACGCCCAGCGTGCGCCGCACGCGCCGCGCGGCACGATCCCGCTTGCGCATCAACCGCGCATCGCGCTCGCGATCACCTCGGACGTGATGGGGTAGCCGGCGTCATCGGGGATGCACAGATGTTCCTCCCCGTCGCGCGTTTCGGACCAGGGCGTGACCGTACGGATCGGCGTATCGTTGGCGTGCGCGGCCGCATCGGCGAAGCTGGTGAATTGCGCCAGCCGTTCCAGGTTGCGGCGGGTGGGGAAGATCACCTCCAGCTTGCCCGCATCGGCATCGTCGAGCACCTGCTGCGCGGTTGCCCAGACCAGCCGGACGTTTTCGGTGTGGTCGACGGTCGCCCGCGGTGCATTCTCCGGCAGCTGCGCCAGATAGAAACGCGTGTCGAAGATGCGCATGTTGCGGTGCGCGGGGCGCCAGCGCGCCCAGGGCACCAGCTGATCGAGGTCGAGCGTCATGCCGGCAGCGGTGAGCGCCTCGGCAAAGGAATCGCCAGCGTGCAGCGCGGCGCGCATCCGCACCAGTTGCTCTGCGGTCGGCAGCGCGGACAGGCCGATCGGCAATCCGGCTTCCTCGATCGTTTCGCGAATGGCGGCGATCCGCGCCGCCGCTTCCTCGCCGCCGCCGTGAAGCGCCGCCATCGCATGGTCGCCCGGGTCGATCCGACCGCCGGGGAACACCATCGCGCCGCCGGCGAAGACCATCGCCTTCGCCCGTTCCACCATCAGCAATTCGGGCGGGCCGTCGACGGCATCGCGGAAGATGATCAGGGTTGCGGCGGGAATCGCTTCAGGCAGATCGTCACTCATACGACCGACTTAACGATGCTTGCGCCAGAAAGTCACGCGCGCGGGTGCACGAATTGACTCTGACGGTGCTGCGATGATCGCGCGCGGGTGAGTGGGAGAGGGTGCCGACGGTCGGCGCGATGCCACGCAGCGGCATGATCGGGTGGTGGTGGAGCCGAGGGGAATCGAACCCCTGACCTCTGCAGTGCGATTGCAGCGCTCTCCCATCTGAGCTACGGCCCCGCCCGGTCCCGGCACAGCCGGGAGCGACGCCCTTAGCTCGCAATCCGGGGCGATGCAACGGCTTCTCGCCCCGTCCTGAAACGTTGCCATCGGTGACCAGAGCCGCCTTCACGACGGGTACCTTGATGCGCCTGCGTAACGACAGGAACATATCCCGGTGTCGTTGCTTGGTTTTGTAGCGCGACCGGGCCGCAGAACCCCCGGCGCCGTCCGACAGGCAAGGAGTTTCTGGCATGGTTTACGATCGAAACGGGCGCGGTGATCCAGCCGGCCGTGAACAGGACTATGGCCGCGATTATGGCTCAGGCCGTGACTATACATATTCCAGCGCGCGCGACTACGCGGCCGCGGGGCGCCTTGGGCGCGGCGGCGGTGGCAGTACGCGCCGCGACCGCGACGATGACAGCCGCGACTATGTGCGCGATTTCGTGCCTTATGGTGAGCGCGACTATGGCCATGAGGGCTATGGCCAGCGCGACCGGCGCTACGCCAGCTACGACGATGACAACAGCACCCGCGACTGGGGCGATGGCCGCCGCATGAGCCGCGACGGCGACTATTATGGTGCTGGCGAGCGATATGGCCGGTCGACGTATGGCCAGTCGCGCGACAGCCGCTGGGATCGTGGGCAACAGGGCTATGGCGCCGGATCAGGTTATGGATCGTGGCAGGGCCGCGACGACTATCGTGGCGGCGGACAGGGACGCGGTTGGGGCCGCGACCATGACGAGCATCGCCGGCACGAGCATCAGGGCCGCGGGCGCCATCGTCACGGCGGTGGCTACGCCGGAATGCCGCAGGGCTATGATTATGACGAGCGCGGCTTCTTCGCCCGCGCCGGGGACGAGGTGCGTTCCTGGTTCGGCGACGAGGAGGCGGAGCGCCGTCGCGAAGAAGACATGCGCCTCGACGAGCGGGACTATGGTGATCGCTACGGCAACCACCGCGACAGCGATTATGGCTCCTGGCGCCGCTCGCAGATCGCGTCGCTCGACCGCGATTATGACGAATATCGCCGCGAGAACCGGAGCAAGTTCGAGAATGAATTCTCCAGCTGGCGCACCAACCGCCAGACGCAGCGCGATTCGCTGAACAAGGTGACCGAGCATATGGAGGTCGTCGGCATGGACGGCAGCCATGTCGGCACGGTCGACAAGGTGCGCGGTGACCGCATCCTGCTGACCAAGAACGACGCCGATGCCGAAGGGCGCCACCATTCGATCCCGTCGAGCTGGCTGGCGACCGTCGATACCAAGGTCACGCTGACCAAGACCGCCGACGAAGCCAAGAAGCACTGGCGTGACGAGGAAAACAGCTCGGCGCTGTTCGGCTATGGCGATCGCACCGGCGACCAGAACCGAGACAAGACGCGGACCGATGGCAAGGACGAGGGACGCACGTCGCTCGATCGGAGCTTTTCGGGCACGTATTGATTGAGCTAGCTACCGGCCGTTCCCCCTCTGCGGTCGGCACTAGGGAGCCCGGGCATCGTGCCCGGGCTCTTTGCGTCTAGGCGCCGTGCCGCGTGGGCTTTTTGCCTGGAAGCCGGGGCTCATGCATAACCCGGGCGCAAGAACCGAAACTGGGAGATGATGATGCCACGCGCCTGGACCTTGCGAGCGCGCCCGTCGGGCATGCCGCAACACAGCGACTTTGAACTGATCGAACAGCCCTCCGCCCCGCTGGGCGAGAATGAAGTGCGGATCGCCAACCGCTGGCTGTCGGTCGATCCCTATATGCGCGGCCGGATGAACGACGTGAAAAGCTACGTCCCGCCGTTTGCCTTGGGTGAGCCCATGCAGGGCGGGGCGATCGGCGAGGTGGTGGAGAGCCGCGCCGCCGACCTTCCCGTCGGCACCAAGGTGCAGCACATGCTGGGCTGGCGCGAGGAAGCCGTGCTGCCGGCTGCGCAGGTGCAGAAGCTGCCGCCGATCGACGTGCCGGAGGAAGCGTTCCTGGGGCAGCTCGGCATGCCGGGCATGACCGCCTATTTCGGCCTGCTCGATGTCGCGCAGGCAAAGGAAGGCGAGGTCGTGTTCGTTTCCGCCGCCGCCGGCGCGGTGGGATCGACGGTGGTGCAGATCGCCAAGGCCAAGGGGATGACCGTCATCGGTTCGGCCGGCGGCGCGGCCAAGGCGGAATGGGTGAAGTCGCTCGGCGCCGACAAGGTGATCGATTACAAGGCGGGCAATGTCGTGCAGGCCCTGGCCGATGCGGCACCCGAGGGGATCGACGTCTATTTCGACAATGTCGGCGGCGACCATCTGGACGCGGCGCTGCTGGCGGCGCGGCTCCACGCGCGTTTCGCGATCTGCGGGATGATCGACATCTACAATGACGGCAAGCCGCAGTCGCTGAAGTATCTGGCGAAGGTGATCGGCGCGCGGATCACCATCAAGGGCTTCCTTGTCGGCGACCATCTGGCGCGGGTGGCGGATTTCTACGCCGACATGGGCCGCTGGCAGGCGGAAGGGCGCTTGCGCCGCGAAGAGACGGTGTTCGACGGGATCGAGGCGACACCCGACGCCTTCCTCGGCCTGTTCACCGGCGGCAATACCGGCAAGATGCTGGTGAAGCTCTGATCCAGCACGCGGCGCCGCTGGCCTGATCGGTCGGCGGCGTGGGTATCACAGGCGGCGGCGTCCGGTTCGGACGGCCGCCGCTTTTTCATGCGCCCCGCGTCAGATCGCGCCGCTGAACGTGTCGCACACGGCGGGGTCGCCGCTCTGCAGGCCGCGCTGCAGCCATGTCTGGCGCTGCGCGGAGGTGCCGTGGGTGAAGCTTTCGGGCGCGACGCGGCCCGTCGCCTCCCGCTGCAGCGTGTCGTCGCCGATCGCCTCGGCGGCGCGCATCCCTTCTGCCACGTCGCCCGGATCCATGCGGTTGCGGTTCTGCGCCGCCCAGACGCCGGCGTAGCAATCAGCCTGCAATTCCAGCCGGACCGACAGCGCATTGCCCTCTGCCTCACTGGCGCGCGCCTGCAGGCGGCGGACCTGGTCGGAGGTGCCGGTCAGCGTCTGGATATGATGGCCGAATTCGTGCGCCATGACGTAATATTGCGCGAAATCGCCGGCCGCGCGGAACCGCTGCTCCAGCTCGTTGAAGAAGCCGGTGTCGATATAGATGCCCTGGTCCGACGGGCAGTAGAACGGGCCCATGGCGGACATCGCCGCGCCGCAGCCCGATTGGCCACGGCCGCTGTAGAATACCAGCTTGGGTGCCTGGAACGGGGCGCCGGACTGCGCGAACAATTGCTCCCAGGTGTTTTCGGCCGAGGAGAAGGCGTTGCAGGTCGCGCGCGTCACCGCATCGACTGAGCAGGCCGCCGCCGCCCCGCCGCTCGCGCCCGCGGGTGCATTGCCACGCGACACCTGGGTGTGCGGCGCGCTGCCGGTGCCGCCCCCGCTCAGCAGCCCGCCAAGATTGCCGAGCCCGCCGAACACCGCAAAGACGATCAGCAGGACGACGATGCCGCCACAGCCGAACCGGCTGCCGACGAGCGGCAGCAGGCCGAGCAGCAAGCCACCCCCGCCGCCACCACCGAAGCTCTGGCCCCGCTGATCCTCGACGTTGATGTCCCTGTCGAAATCGTCGAGCCGCATCGCGGTGCCCCCTGATTGGTGTCTTTGATGATCTTGTTACCGGTGCGGCATGAATGCGCGAGGGGGATTGGCGGTTGCAAGCCGGCCGCTTGATGCCGCACGCCGCGCGGCGCATGGGCGATGGCCCCGGCCATGCACAGGAGGTGCCCCTGTTGCTCAAGGGAAAGACGGCGCTGATCACCGGATCAACCTCCGGCATCGGGCTTGCCTATGCGCGGGCGTTCGCCGCCGAGGGCGCGGCGGTCATGCTGAACGGTTTTGGCGCGCCGGATGCGATTGCCGACATATGCCGCACGCTCAGCGGCTTGAGCGGGGCGGAGGCGCTACACGATGGCGCCGACATGACCGATCCTGCCGCGATCGCCGCGATGGTCGCGCGCTGCCATGCCGACCTCGGCGGACCCGACGTGGTCGTCAACAACGCCGGGGTCCAGCATGTTGCGCCGATCGTCGATTTCCCGGTCGACCGCTGGGACGCGATCCTCGCGATCAACCTGTCGAGCGCCTTTCATGTCATGCGCGCGAGCGTGCCGCTGATGCGGGCGGCGGGATGGGGGCGGATCATCTCCACCGCATCGGCGCACAGCCTGGTCGCGAGCCCGAACAAGGCGGCCTATGTTGCCGCGAAACATGGCCTTGTCGGGCTGACCAAGACGGTGGCGCTGGAAACCGCGACCGACGGCATCACCGTCAATTGCATCTCGCCCGGCTATGTCTGGACGCCGCTGGTGGAAAACCAGATCCCCGACACGATGGCGGCGCGCGGCCTGACGCGCGAGCAGGTGATCAATGACGTGCTGCTGGCCGCCCAGCCGACCAAGGCGTTCGTCACGCCTGAACAGGTGGCGGCAATGGCGGTGTTCCTGTGCCGCGAGGAGGCCGCGTCGATCACCGGCACCAACCTGTCGATGGACGGTGGCTGGACCGCGGCGTGATCAGGCACTAGCCCCTTGGCCGAACAGGGAAAGGTCTCAGCGATGAAGCGGGCGGTGGTCGCGCTGATGACGGCGGCGACGCTGGCAGGGTGCGGCGGACGGCGGGAGCCGGAGACGGTAGCGGGCGCGCGTGCCCCGGTCGCAGACTGGCGCCGGGTGGCGACATTGTCCGATCGCGATCGCCTGCGCACGTGGCGCACCGTCTGGCTCGACGCGCTGGGCCGCGCACGGGCGAGCGGCGCCACGCGCGAGATCGACGCGCAGGGCGCCTTGTTCAATCCCGACCATGGACTTCCCGACCCGATGCCGCCGGCGGGCGATTACCGCTGCCGCGTCTTCAAGCTGGGCGCAAAGGCCAAGGGCGGGCGCGATTATGTCGCCTATCCCGCCTATACCTGCCGGGTCAGCGGGGAGGGGCCGGTGCGGATGTTCGAAAAGACCGCCGGGTCACAGCGCCCGGCCGGGCGGATCTTCCCGCTGCGCGCCGCGCGGGCAGTGTTCCTGGGTACGCTGGCGATCGGCGACGAGGCGCGCTGGCTGCCCTACGGACGCGACAGCGCGCGCGACATGGCGGGCTTCGTCGACCGGATCGGTGACGATCGCTGGCGTATCGCGCTGCCGCAGCCGGCGTTCGATTCGACGCTCGATATCATCGAACTCGTCCCCGCGCGCTGAGCGGGGCGGGGGCGGATCAGCCGACCGGAACCGGTGCTGGTGGCGGGGCGCTGACCTCAATTGCCGCCGCAGGCGCTGCAACCGCGGCATTCGCGCCGGCGGCAGGTGCGGGTGATTGCGCGTCGAGCGACGCCAGATATTCCTTTCCATGGCGGTCGATCAGCGTGACCTGCGCCGCATTCGCCTTCGCCACCGCCTTCAGGAAGGAGCGAGGCTTCTTCATCAGGTCCGGGAAATCGAGCGTGACGAGACCTGCGCGGCGCGCTGCTTCCTGCGCGAAATGCACGCAGTTGCGGCTGTTCATCCGGTAGGTGCCATCGCCCTTCTTGTCGTCCCACTCATCGACCAGCCGCAGAATGGAGGCATATTGTGCGTCGGTGAGGACGAGCGAGAATTGCGCGTCGCTCCCCTCCATGTAGCTGCGCTTGGCGACATCGATCCGCCCGCCCACGGGGCCGAACAGGATCGCGGGAGTCACCGCCTTGGGCGTGAAGCCGTAATTGAGGTCGACCGGCTCGCCACCCGCCTCTGGCGTGCCCCGCAGGGTGAAGAAGGCGTGGGGAAAATGATTGCCGAACTCATGGCTCCAGAAGGTGATGACCACCTGGGCGTGGGCCGGCAGTGCTGCGAGCGAGAGCAGCAGGGCGAGGGCGGCGGCAGCGACGCGCTTCATGACGCCGAGTGTGTCATTCCACGGGGGCAGGCTCAAGCGGGAAGCGTGCCGGTCACCGCTTCATCGCCGTAACCTGCCGCAAGGCCCGACGCGGAAATGCCCGCCGGTGACGAGCACCGACGGGCATCCTTCCTCCCCAGGAACTTGGTGGCCGGGTGGCGCCGCGGCGAAGCCGCGTCGTCGACCGCGCCTGAGCGGCGCCGCCGGCCAGGCTTGCGCGAGGTGAGGGCAGCAAGGCTGCCCTTGCCCGCGCTACGCCGCGAACTGGTTCATCGTGTTGTGGACGCCGCCGGCCTTCAGCGCGGCCTCGCCGGCGAAATATTCCTTGTGATCGTCGCCGATGTCGCTGCCCGACATGTTCTGGTGCTTCACGCAGGCGATCCCTTCGCGGATCTCCTTGCGCTGCACGCCCTTGACGTAGCCGAGCATCCCCGCCTCGCCGAAATATTCCTTGGCGAGATTGTCGGTCGAGAGTGCCGCGGTGTGATAGGTCGGCAGCGTGATGAGGTGGTGGAAGATGCCGGCCCGCGCCGCCGCATCCTTCTGGAAGGTGCGGATCCGCTCGTCGGCCTCTGCCGCCAGGTCGCTGTCGTCATAATCGACGCTCATCAGCTTCGCCCGGTCATAGGCGGAGACATCCTTGCCGGCCTCGACCCAGGCGTCGAACACCTGCTGTCGGAAGTTCAGCGTCCAGTTGAAGCTGGGGCTGTTGTTGTACACCAGCTTCGCATTGGGAACGACTTCGCGGATGCGATCGACCATCGAGGCAATCTGCTCGATGTGCGGCTTCTCGGTCTCGATCCACAAGAGGTCGGCGCCATTCTGCAGCGACGTGATGCAGTCCAGCACGCAGCGGTCGGCACCGGTCCCTTCGCGGAACTGGAACAGGTTCGACGGCAGGCGCTTCGGACGCATCAGCTTGCCGTCACGCTCGATCACGACATCGCCGCGCAGGGTCGACAGATCGGTGACTTCCTCGCAATCGAGGAAAGCGTTGTACTGGTCGCCAATGTCGCCCTTCTCCTTGGAGAAAGCGATTTGCTTGGTGAGGCCGGCGCCGAGCGAGTCGGTGCGGGTCACGATGATGCCGTCATCGACGCCCAGCTCGAGGAAGGCGTAGCGGCAGGCGCGGACCTTCGCGAGGAAGTCCTCGTGCGGCACGGTGACCTTGCCGTCCTGGTGGCCGCACTGCTTTTCGTCCGAGACCTGGTTCTCGATCTGCAGCGCGCAGGCGCCCGCCTCGATCATCTTCTTGGCCAGCAGATACGTCGCCTCGGCATTGCCGAAGCCGGCGTCGATGTCGGCGATGATCGGCACGACGTGGGTCTCGTAATTGTCGATCGCCTGCGTCAGCCGCTGCGCCTCGATCTCGTTCCCGCTCTCCCGTGCATGATCGAGATCGCGGAACATCATGCCCAGTTCGCGGGCATCGGCCTGCTTCAGGAAGGTGTAGAGTTCCTCGATCAGCGCGGGAACGCTGGTCTTTTCGTGCATCGACTGGTCGGGCAGTGGGCCGAACTCGCTGCGCAGCGCGGCGACCATCCAGCCGGAGAGGTACAGATACCGCCCCTTGGTGGTGCCGAAATGCTTCTTGATCGAAATGAGCTTCTGCTGGCCGATGAAGCCGTGCCAGCAACCCAGCGACTGGGTGTAATTCGCAGGATCGGCGTCATAGGCGGCCATGTCGCGGCGCATGATGCCGGCGGTGTAGCGCGCGATGTCGAGCCCGGTGCGGAACCGGTTCTGCAGCCGCATCCGCGCCACGGATTCAGCGTCGATCCCGTCCCACGTGCCATTGTAGCTGGCAACGAGCTGGCCGATCTGACTGGTCTGTTCCTGGTAGGTCATCATTGTTCCTGTCGCGGATGGTGGCACGCGGGACCGGTCCCGCACGATTGGATCAGGCGGGTTCGCGGTCAGCCGAGGCGGCCGAGGCGATGGTACAGGTTGGAGAATTTGGCCGAGCGGGGCTCATCGGCGATCTTCTTGATATACTCGCCGATCGCTTCCTTCATGAGGCCGAAGTCCTCGGTCGAGAAAACGGCGCGGCTGCGCTGCGGGGTAGCGTCCATGGTCGTTCCTCCTGTGTGAATGCTTACAACTGCGATCATAAGAACAGCATGGATCGGGTATTCACAACACGGCACTCTGATGATTCGGTGTCATCGGGTCGGACGAACGCCGGCCAGGATCTGTGTTGCTGTAAAGAATTGACAGGCTCGCGCGTCTCGGTCAGCGTAGCGGGATGGCTGAGCGAAAATTGATGGCGGGGCATGTGGTGCGGCGGCTGCGGCGGCAGCAGGCGCTGAGCCAGGCGGCGATGGCCGAGATGCTGGCGATCAGTCCCAGCTACCTCAATCTGGTGGAGCGCAATCAGCGCCCGGTATCAGCGACCCTGCTGGTGAAACTGGCGGAGACGTTCGATTTCGATCCGCGCGCGTTGACCGCGGCCGAGCCGGGCGGTGGGCGGGACGCAATGCGGCGGCGGCTCGCCGACCCGATGTTCGCCGACCTGGAGATCGATCGCAACGAGCTGGAGGAATGGCTGGCCGCGGCGCCCGGCGGGGCGGAGGCATTCGCGCGTGCGTTCGATCGCATGGGGCAGGGGGCCGCCACCGCCGTCGCGAGTGATGATCCGGTAGCCTTGGTGCGGCGGGAGATCGGCCGGTGGCGCAACCATTTCCCCGATCTGGACGCAGCGGCGGAGGCGCTGGCCGACGAACTCCGCCTCGGGGCTGGCGACCTCTACGGCGCAATGTCGGAGCGGCTGCGGGTGAAGCACAGCCTCGCTATCCGCATCCTCCCGGTCGATGTGATGCCCGACGTGCTGCGGCGGCTGGACCTTCACGCGCGCCAACTTCAGCTGTCCGAACTGCTCGATCCGTCGAGCCGCACCTTTGCCGCGGCGTTCCAGCTGGCGCTGATCGAGTCTCGGGCTGAGATCGACGCGCTGGTGGCGGGCGCCGGCTTTGGCCAGATCGCCGCCGATCGCCTGTTCCGCCGTCATCTCGCCAGCTATTTCGCCGCAGCGGTGATGATGCCCTATGCCCGCTTCCTGCGCGCCTGCGAGGCGACTGGATACGATATCGAGCTGTTGCAGCGCCGCTTTGGTGCCGGGTTCGAGCATGTCGCCCACCGGTTGACGACGCTTCAGCGGGTTGGCGCGCGCGGTCTGCCCTTCTTCATGATTCGCGTCGACCGGGCGGGGCAGTCATCGAAGCGCTATGCCGGGGCGAGCGGCGCCGCGCTGGTCGAGGCGGAGGGGCGCTGCCCCTTGTGGCATTTGCACCATGCGTTCGATCGGCCGGGGCACCTCGCCGTCCAGTTGGTCGAACTGGAGGATGGCGAGCGCTGGCTTACGATGGCGCGCACGGTGACGCCGCAGGGGCAGCGATACGGACTGGTTTCGGCCGAATTTGCGGTCGGCATCGGTGTGGCGGCGGAACATGCCGGGACGCTGGCGGTCGCTCGCGGCTTCGACCTTGCCGGCGTGGCGATGCCGATCGGGCTGGGGTGCCGCCAGTGCTTCCGCCAGGAATGTCCGCAGCGTGCCGCCGCGCCGGCGGGCCGCGCGCTGACGATCAACGAGCGGGAGCGGCGGATCACCGCGCTGACCTTTGCCGGGGATTGATCGGCGACGCCGCGGCTCAGGCAGCCTTTACCGCCTGTCCAATCTCCAGCGCCTCACCGCGGGTGATGATGACCTTGTCGCCCAGCTTCGCCGTCTCGAACAGTTTCTTGGCGAAGGGCTTGGGCACGCCGATGCAACCGTGCGTCATATAACCGTCAGCCACCTCGCTGGCGTGCACCGCGATCCCATCATTGGTCAGGCGAAGCATGTACGGCATCGGCGCGTGATAAATGTTGGAAACGTGATCCTTGCTCTTCTGCGTGATCGGATAGACGCCGAGCGGGGTCGGCTTCGAATCGGCGCCGAACAGGATCGCCGCCGCGCCAATCTCATGCCCGTCGCGAAAGACGCTGAGCACCTGCGCGGCAAGATCGACGGTGATGATGAGCGTGCCCGTCGCCGGGGCGGCGCTTTCGTCCCAATGATGGTCGCCCATCTTCATCGGCCCTTCGATAGGCAGGATCGACTTGATGGTATAGGCCGCGTCCTGCGCCGCGGCGGGCGGCTTGGACACAGGCGTCGTTTCGGTAACGACGGGCCGGGCAGGGGGAATGATCTGGCTGGCGAGCACGCGTGGCGGCGGCGGACGGGTGGCGGCAAAGGCCACCGAGCCGGCAGCGATCGCTAGGGCGAGCAGCACGAGTCGGAGTGGCGAAAGCATGGTCATCCGATAGCATGAAGGCATTGCGGCGCACTGACGCGATCTGGTTAACGCCGCTTTGCCTCCCTCTTGCCCCTGAGGTCGCGCCTCAGGCGCCGGCGTTGGTCAGCCGATCGAGTTGGTCCGCCGACAGCTTGAGCGTCATGGCCGGCAGCAGATCCTCGACCTGCGCGACGCTGGTCGCGCTGGCGATCGGCGCGGTGACGCCCTCCTGGGCGATCAGCCAGGCGAGCGAGATCTGCGCCAGCGTTGCGCCGGTTTCCGCGGCGACACTGTCGAGCGCGTCGAGCACGGCCTTGCCCTTACCCTCCAGCAGATCGCCCATCCGGCCGCCGCGCACACTCTTCGACAGGTCGTCGCGGGTGCGGTACTTGCCGGTGAGGAAGCCGGAGGCGAGGCCGTAATAGGGCACCACGCCGACATTCTGCTCGACGCAATAATCCTGAAGCTCGCCCTCGAACTTGGTCCGGCTGACGAGATTATATTCGGGCTGAAGCACGTCGTAGCGCGGCAGTCCCGCGGCGCGCGCGGCCTCATTGGCGGATTTCAGCCGCATCGCGCTGAAGTTCGACGCGCCGAGCACGCGGACCTTGCCGGCCTTCACCAAGGCGGCGAACGCCTCCAGCGCGGCCTCCTGCGGCGTGTCCTCGTCATCCTGATGCGCGAAATACAGGTCGATCCGATCGGTGCCGAGCCGCTTCAGCGATGCCTCGCACGCCGCCGCGATCCGTGCCGGTGCCAGCTTCTTGCCGCCGTCGCCCGGCAACATGCCGACCTTGGTCGCGATCAACACCGCGTCGCGCTTGCCCGACGCCTTCAGCCATTCGCCGATCATCGTCTCGGATTCGCCGCCTTTGTGGCCGGGGACCCAGGCGGAATAGACGTCGGCGGTATCGATCATCGTGCCGCCGCCAGCGACAAAGGCGTCCAGCACGGCGAAGCTCGCGTCACGATCGGCCGTCCAGCCGAATACGTTGCCGCCCAGCACCAGCGGCGCGATCTGCAGGTCGGAGGAGCCGAGGCGTGTCTTCACTGAACATTCCCGTCGGTAGGGGCGACCTCATCGAGCCGGATGCTGTTCGCCTCCAGCATGGCCGCCGCCTCGTTCAACTGTTGCTCCTCCTCGGCCGTGACCGCGCCAGGCGGGGGCGGGTCACCCGAGCAGGCGGCAAGCGCCGCCAGCGCGGGGAGCAGCAACAAGGGGAGCGCGAACCGCGCCCCCCTCATGTCTCCTCGCATCAACGCTTGATCGCGTTGCCGGCGTCGGTCAGCGCGTCACCGGTCGCCTCACGGGCGTCTTCGGTGGCGTTGTCAATCGCGCGGCCGGCGCGATCGGCGTCACGCTCTGCCTTCGCACCGGCACGGTCGGCACCGCGCTCGATATCGTCGCCGGCGTTCTCGATCGCACGCTCGGCCGAGCCAAGCGCCTCGTCCGTTGCCCGGTCGACGTCGTTCACCGCATTGCTGGTGGTGGCGCTGACATCGGCGCCGATCGCATTGGCGGCCTCGGCGCTTTCATTCTGCGCCTGCGGGCTGCACGCCGCGAGGGCGGCTGCGGTGGCGATGCCGGCGGTGATGGCGAGAAACTTCATAAACACTCTCCCTGTCATGGACCCTGGCCGACGCGCGGCGTTAGCGGCAGAAACGTGCATAAGGCGTTTTGGCTCCGCAACGATCGCGGTCGCGCTCGCTCGCCCCGCTTCGGCAAACCACCGTTTGACGACATATAAAGATATCTTTATATCTCGTCCTTGTGACCCAGGCGCTCGAGATATTCCGTGCATTGGCCGATTCCTCGCGGCTTCGCATCCTGCGTCTGCTGCGCACGATGGAATTGTCGGTCGGTGAGCTTGCGCTCGTTCTGGGGCAAAGCCAGCCGCGTGTCAGCCGCCATGTGAAGATCCTTTGCGACGCCGGCCTGACCGAGCGGCGCAAGGAAGGCAGCTGGGTGTTCGTCGCGCTGGGTACCCCCGCGCTGGTCGATCCGGTACTGGCAGCGATCGATTCATGGGAAGGCGACGTTCCGGATCGCGAAGGGGCGACCGACGCGGCGCGCCTTGCCGCGGTACGCGCCGACCGCGCGGCGTCCGCGTCGCAATGGTTCGAGGCGCATGCCACCGAATGGGATGCGATCCGCTCGCTCCACATTGCCGAAACCGATGTGGAAAAGGCGATGCAGCAGATGCTGGGCGATGCACCGCTCGGCCGGTTGATCGATATCGGCACCGGTACGGGGCGGATGATCGAGCTGTTCGCGCCGCGCGCCGACAGCGCGTTGGGGATCGATCGCAGCTCCGAGATGCTGCGTATCGCGCGCGCCAAGATCGGGGAGCGTGGCCTGGCGAATACCGAGTTGCGCCAGGCGGACCTGTATTCGCTGCCGCTGGGCGATGCCGCGGCCGACGTCGCGATCGTCCATCACGTGCTCCATTATGCGCAGCAGCCGGGCGCCGCGATCGTCGAGGCGGCGCGCGTGCTGGCGCCGGGCGGACGGCTACTGATCGCGGACTTTGCGCCGCATGATCGCGAAGAATTGCGCACGCGCGACGCACACACGCGGCTCGGCTTTTCCGATGCGCAGATCAGCGGCTGGTTCGACGCAGCCGGGCTGGTCGCGGAACGGATCGAGACGCTGGAAGGCGGCGAACTGACGGTGAAGATCTGGCTGGGGCGAAAGCCGGCCGCGGCCCCCGGCAAGAAGCCGGGCACGACATTGCACGAGGTGAAGGCGGCATGACCCTATCGATCAATCAGCTGGAAGAGGCACGCCGCGCGCTGGATGCGCCACTATTCGCCAATGTCGCCGGCGACGCGGAGGTCAGCTTCGAATTCTTCCCGCCCAAGACGCCGGCGATGGAAGCGACGCTGTGGAAGTCGATGGCGACGCTGGCGCCGCTCGCGCCGCGCTTCGTCTCGGTGACCTATGGCGCCGGCGGATCGACCCGCGAGCGAACGCACAACACGGTCGCGCGGATCGCGCGGGAAACCAGCATTCCCGCCGCCGCGCACCTCACCTGTGTCGAGGCGACGCGCGAGGAGATCGACGCGGTGGCCGAGCAATATTGGGCCGCTGGCGTCCGCCACATCGTCGCGCTGCGCGGCGATCCGCCGCGCGCGGGCGAGCGTTATGCCGCGCATCCAGGCGGCTATGAGAATGCCGCTGCGCTGGTCGAGGGGCTGCGCCGGCTGCACCCGTTCGAGATTTCCGTTGCCTGTTATCCTGAATGCCATCCGGATTCGGGCGATGCGGCGATCGATCTCGACAATCTGAAGCGCAAGATGGACGCTGGCGCCACGCGCGCGATCAGCCAGTTCTTCTTCTCGCCCGACGTCTTCTTCCGCTTTCGCGATGCGGTGGCGGCGGCCGGCATCGATGCGGAGATCGTGCCGGGCATCATGCCGGTCAGTAATTTCGCCGCGGTCCAGCGCATGTCGAAGATGTGCGGCACCGATGTGCCGGGCTGGATGGAGCATCTGTTCGCCGGGCTGGACGACCTGCCCGATGCGCGGCAGCTCGTCTCCGCCACGCTCGCCGCCGAACTGTGCCGCAAGCTGTATGCGGGCGGCGTGAAGCAATTCCATTTCTACACGTTGAACCGCGCGGAACTGAGCTTCGCGATCTGCCACTTGCTGGGCCTGCGCGCCCGGCCCGAGGTGGCGCGCGTCGCGGCCTGACGATGTCCCCCGGCGGCAGCGCCGGGGGCATCATCGGTAATCAGGCCAGTTCGGGTACCCGCATCGCTTCGGCGGCGATGGCGATGCTGCGCTTGCGCGCCTCATGGTCGTAGATGCTGCTGGTCAGCATCACCTCGTCGATCCCCGTCCGCTTGACGAAGGCGGCAATCCCCGCCGCCACATCGTCGCGATCACCGACCGCGCTGCACGACAGCACGGAATCGAGGATCCGCGCATGCGTCGGCGGCAGGCTCTCGCGATAGCCGCGCACCGGCGGCTTCATCTTGCCCGGATTGCCGGTGCGCAGCGCGACGAACTGCTGCTGCTGCGAGGTGGCGAGGAATTCCGCCTCTTCGCGCGTATCGGCGGCAAAGACGTTGAAGCCGGCCATCGCATAGGGCCGCTCAAGCTGCGCCGAGGGGCGGAAGTCGCGGCGGTAGATTTCCATCGCCTGGTCGAGCGCGTCCGGCGCGAAATGCGAGGCAAAGGCATAGGGCAGCCCGAGCATCGCGGCGAGTTGCGCCCCGAACAGCGAGGAGCCAAGGATCCACAGCTGCGGCTTCGCGCCGGCGCCCGGCGTTGCGGTGATGCCGGTGCGGCCATCATCGGCAAGGTAGCTTTGCAGCTCCACGACATCGTTGGGAAAGGCGTTGGGATCGCTGTCCAGCGTGCGGCGGATCGCCCGCGCCACCCGCTGGTCGCTGCCCGGCGCCCGGCCCAGCCCCAGGTCGATCCGGCCCGGGAACAACGCGTCGAGCGTGCCGAACTGCTCCGCGATCTGCAGCGGCGCATGGTTTGGCAGCATGATGCCGCCCGCGCCGACGCGGATCGTGCTGGTCGCCGCGCCGACATGCGCGATCACCACCGCGGTCGCGGCGGAGGCGATGCCCTCCATCCCGTGATGCTCCGCCACCCAATAGCGGTTGTAGCCATGCGCCTCGGCATGGCGGGCCAGATCGGCGGCATTGGCAAGCGCGTCGGCGACGGTACCGCCTTCGACGACCGGGACGAGATCGAGCAGCGAATATTTGGTCATGGCAATGATGTGGGCGGAAGGGTTGCCGATCGCAACCATCCCCAGCTTCACCGCGCCCAAGCATGGCTTTGGCCGGATTGGCTTGCCCGTGCGCGCCGGCGTCCGTAACGCAGCGCCATGCCGCCGGGTCTAGACCATATCCGCGCCTGGATCTTCGATCTGGACAATACCCTCTACCCGTCGAGCGCCGATCTCTTCGCGCAGATCGACGCCAAGATGACGGACTATATCGCCCGGCTTCTCGGCACTGACCGGGGGGAGGCGCGGCGGATCCAGAAGGCCTATTTCCTTGGCCATGGCACCACGCTCGCCGGGTTGATGGCGGAGCATCACGTCGATCCGCACGACTTTCTCGATTTCGTCCACGACGTGGAGATGGACGTGCTGGAGGAAAACGTGCCGCTCGCCGCCGCCGTCGCAAAGCTGCCGGGGCGCAAGGTGGTCTTCACCAATGGCGACGCGCCTTATGCCGCGCGCGTGCTCGACCGGCTCGGGCTGGGCGAAAGCTTCGAGGCGGTGCACGATATTCACGCCATGGATCTGGCGCCGAAGCCCGCGCCGTCGGCCTATGCCGGCCTGTGCGAACGACTGTCGATCGATCCGACGACGGCGCTGTTCGCCGACGACATGGCGCGCAACCTGGCGCCGGCCAAGGCGATCGGCATGACGACCGTCTGGGTCGATAACGGATCCGAACAGGCGCATGACAGCGACCGCAGTTTCATCGATTTCACCACGCCGGATCTCACCGCGTGGTTGACCAGCATATTGGAAGGCAAATGACCGATATCGAAACCACGATCGACACCGCCTGGGAAAACCGGGCGGACATCGGCGTCTCCACCGCGGGCGAGGTGCGCGTCGCCGTCGACCGCGCGCTGGCGCTGCTCGATTCCGGCAAGGCGCGCGTCGCCGAACCGGACGGCGATGGCGGCTGGCGCGTCAACCAGTGGCTGAAGAAGGCGGTGCTGCTGTCGTTCCGCCTGAACGACAATGCGCTTATCGATAACGGTCCGGGCGCTGGTCATTGGTTCGACAAGGTGCCGTCCAAATTCTCCGGCTGGAGCGAGGCGGAGTTCCGCGACGCCGGCTTCCGCGCGGTGCCGGGCAGCGTGGTTCGCCGCGGCGCCTTCATCGGCAAGGGCGCGATCCTGATGCCCAGCTTCGTCAACATCGGCGCCTATGTCGGTGAGGGGACGATGGTCGATACCTGGGCGACCGTCGGCTCATGCGCGCAAATCGGCAAGAACGTCCATCTGTCGGGCGGCGCCGGTATCGGCGGCGTGCTGGAGCCGCTGCAGGCCGATCCGGTGATCATCGGCGACGGCGCCTTCATCGGGGCGCGCTCGGAGGTCGCGGAGGGCGTTCGCGTGGGCGAGGGCGCGGTGCTGTCGATGGGCGTCTATCTCGGCGCGTCGACCAAGATCATCGATCGCGCGACCGGCGAAACCTTCATCGGCGAAGTGCCGCCTTATGCCGTAGTCGTCCCCGGCTCGACCGGCGGTGGCAACCTTGGCCTCTACTGCGCGGTGATCGTGAAGCGCGTGGATGAGCGCACCCGGTCCAAGACCAGCATCAACGAACTGCTGCGCGACTGACCTGTTCCGCGCCGCGGGACCCTCGTTCCTGCGGCGCCCGGAAGCGCGGCTATTCTCCCGACGCGCGCGACCTGTCTCCCAACATGAACGCACGGTTGTTTCAGGTTCATGCAACCGCCGTATGAAGCGCACGTTACGATGGCATATCAATCATACCATCGTATCGAATTTCGAGGGAGACAGTAATAATGCGTAAGATGATGCTGGCGCTCGGTGCCACCGCCATGGTCGTTCCCAGCGTGATGGTCACCACCACCGATGCCGATGCGCAGCGCCGCTACAAGTATCGCGAGTGGAAGGGCAATGACGGCCGCATCCGCTGCCGCAAGCCTGATGGCACCACCGGCCTCGTGGTCGGCGGCGTTGCCGGCGCGCTGCTCGGCCGCACCATCGATACGCGCGGCGATCGTACGCTGGGCACGCTGGGCGGCGCCGCCGTCGGCGCGCTGGCCGGCCGCGAGATCGAGCGCAGCACGAGCAACCGTCGCTGCCGTTGATCCGTTACCCGGATTGTCGAACACGAAAGGGGCGTGGTCCGGCGGACCGCGCCCGTTTTGCTATGAGGAGAAGCTGACATGCCGACACGCAACGGTTCCGCGCGCTATGAGGGTTTGGGGAAGGACGGGCAGGGCTCCGTCTCGACCCAGTCCGGCGTCCTCAAGGATCAGCGCTACGGCTTCGGCACGCGCTTTGGCGACGAACCCGGCACCAATCCGGAGGAACTGATCGCTGCCGCCCATGCCAGCTGCTTCACCATGGCGCTCAGTTTCGCGCTGGCCGCGGCGGGGCACGAGGATGGCGTCCTCGACACGACGGCCAAGGTGACGGTCGACAAGGATGGTGACGGCTTCACCATCACCAGGTCCGCGCTTGAGCTGAAGGCCAAGGTGCCCGGCATCAGCGCCGAAGAGTTCGACCGTATCGCGGCCGACGCAAAGGCAAACTGCCCTGTATCCAAGGTGTTGAACGCTGAGATCACGCTCAGTCATACGCTGGAGAACTAAGTGGCGGGAAGATGAACAGGATGTAGTTTCCTGTTCACGCAACTTAGCGCCAATGTGGTTGTTCTTCCCGCATCATCAGCGAGGAGCTTTCGATGCGTATCATCATCGCCGCCGTGCTGGCCGCTGCAACAACGGCCACCGCCATGCCGGCTCAGGCACAGTCGGGGCGGGAATATCGTCAGGACGTGCGAGAGGCGCGGCGCGATTATCAGCGCGACCTGCGCCGGGCGGATTCGCCGCGCGACGTGCGCCAGGCGCAGCGCGAATATCGCCGCGACGTGCGTGACGCGCGCCAGGACTATCGCCGCGACGCGCGCAACGACTGGCGCCGCGATCGCAACCAATGGGGTCGCTACGACTATAATCGCCTGCCGCCGGGCCAGCAGCGTTATTACGCCGACAACTTCTATCGCGACGGCCAATATTATCAGACCCGTCGTCTCGGCCGGAACGACCGCATCTATCGCGGCAACAACGGGCGGTATTACTGCCGCCGCAATGACGGCACGACCGGCCTGATCATCGGTGGCCTGGGTGGCGGCGTGCTCGGCAGCCTGCTCGCCAATGGCAGCTCGAACACGCTCGGCGCGCTGATCGGCGCTGGTGCGGGTGCGCTGCTCGGCTCGCAGGTGGATCGTGGCAACGTGAGCTGCCGCTAACAGTTTTGCCGGAAGTAACGGCGCGTACCGAAGGGGCCCGGCGATCCGATCGCCGGGCCTTTTCTCCTTTGGGGTCGCAGCGGCTAGGGTGAGGTGATGACGACCAGCCAACCCATCCTCGGCGCCATCATGGCCGGCGGCGCGGCGAGCCGCTTCGGGTCGGACAAGGCGCTGGCCTTGTTCGAGGGGCGCCCGCTGATCGATCATGTGGCGCAGGCGCTGGCAGATCAGGCAGCGGCGGTGATCGTGGTCGGGCGCACGCATGGCACACTCACCAGCGTCGCCGACCGCCCGGCGCCGGGGCTAGGGCCGCTCGGCGCGCTCGCGGGGGCGCTGGCCTGGGCGCGCAATCACGGCTTTGCCGCGGTGCTGAGCGCGCCATGCGACGTGCCCTTGCTGCCCGCCGACCTCGCGCGGCGGCTTGCCGGCGAGGGCCCTGCCTATGTCGAAGGCCTGCCGGTGGTCGGGCACTGGCCGAGCAGCCTTGCCGATCATCTGCAGGACTGGCTGGCCGCCGATCAGCCGCGCGCGGTGCGCCGCTGGGCGGCCGCGGTGGGCGCACGCGCGGTCACGCTCGATCACCTTCCCACCAATGTGAATACGCGCGCGGACCTCGATACGCTGCGGCGCTGATCCCCGATTATCGGGCGAGGGAAGCGCTCAGCCGATCCAGCGCCAGATGCCGGCCGGCCAGCCGGACAGCGGAATATGCGCCCACGTCGCCGCCAGCCATACGACGCTGCCGCCGCCCAGCGCATGGCCACCGATCCTGCCGATCCGCGCGCGCTTCGCGGCAATGGCAGCGAACGGCCAGAAGCTGGTCCGTCGCTCCCACTCACGCCAGAATTCGGGCTGTAGTTTCTCTTTCTTGCGGTCCTGCATCCGCGCGCCGGCCAGCGCCAGGACGATGATCGACAGCGCAACGACGATATTGGCCGGGTCGGGAAAGACCATGATGTGGACCATGCCCCAGATGGCGAGGCTCCACATCATCGGGTGGCGGGTGATGGCAAAGACGCCGGCCGCGGTCGGCACGACATCGGTGTTCGCTTCCGGCAGCGCGGGGTTGCGGACCAAGGATCCCATGAACAGGATCGCCGCCAGCAGCATCAGGATCGTGCCGATCGCCCACAGGGCATCGCCGACCGGCCATAGCAGGGCGGCGGCCGGCGCCGCGCGATAGGCGAGCACCAGCCAGATGAGCGTCGCCAGCGCGACCAGGCTGTAGAGGCCCAGAAATCCTTTCCGCCCGATCGCGCGGATCAGGGGCGCGCGCAGCGGATGGGACAGAAGAAAGTGCGTTCCTGCGAACGCGATCGCGGCCGCCACGACGTTGCCCATCTTCGATCCTCCCCCGTTGTTGGTCCGTGCCGGCCCGTCACGCGCGATGCGTCCGCGGTGACAGGCCGGTATCGTGTCAGCGGCGCGTTTCTCCCGCCGTGTTCAGCCCCGCCGCCGCCGGTTCGGCAAGCTCCGGCTCGCCGGCCATCGCATGGTCGGTGTCGTCGTGCAGCGTGTCGAGGTGCATCATCCGCTTGACCAGCGGGCTCAGCACCAGGACGACCGCGGCGATGCCGATCGTCCACCAGCCGATGGTGGAATAGACCGCCAGCGTCGCCTCCTTGGTCATCTCGCCGCCTTCGCCGCCGGTCGCCTCACCGATCTTGCCGGCGACGAAATTGCCGACCGCCGTCATGTAGAACCAGGCGCCCATGATCAGGCTGGCGAGGTGCTTGGGGGCGAGCCGGTTCATCGCGCTGAGCCCCACCGGCGACAGGCACAGCTCACCGGTCGTCTGCAGGAAGTAGATGGCGAAGACGAAGAACACCGGCGTTGCGACTTCGACGCCGACGGTATGGGCGCCCCAGACGAACACCAGGAACGACAGGCCGACCTGCGCCAGCGCGAGGCCGAACTTGGCCGGCGCCGACGGCTCCAGCCCGCGCTTGCCCAGGAATACCCACAGGCCTGCGAAGATCGGGCCGAGCAGCACGATGTAGATCGGGTTGATCGACTGGAACAGCGATGCCGGCACCCCGCCACGATCGACGAAGCGATCGGTGTAGAGGTTGAGGCTGCCGCCGGCCTGTTCGAACAGGCCCCAGAACACCGGGTTCAGCGCGATCAGGAACAGCACCACGAACATGCGGTCGCGGGCATGTTTTTCCAGCTTCAGGCTCTCGAAAAGCACATAACCGAGCATGCCGATGCCCGAGATGATGAGCAGCGTCTGGATGACGTCCTGATACTGGACCAGCGCCCAGATCACGAGGACGGAGGCGAGGCCGACCGCATAAAGCGACCATTCGGTCCGCGCCTTCAGCGGCCGCGGTGCCTCACCCTTGCCCAGCAGCAGCGGCTTGCCGAGGATGAAGACGACGAGGCCGAGCAGCATGCCGACGCCCGCCGCGCCAAAGCCATAGGCCCAGCCATAGGTCTCGCCCAGCCAGCCGGCCATGATCGTGCCGATTGCAGCGCCAGTGTTAATGCCGATGTAGAAGATGGTGTAGGCACCGTCGCGGCGCGTGTCGGTCAGCGGGTAGAGCTGCCCGACGATCACCGAGATATTGGCCTTCAGGAAGCCGGTGCCGACGATGATGAAGGCAAGCGCCAGCCAGAAGACGTTGATTGCGGCCGATCCCTGGCCGCCGTCGCCTTCCACCGCCATCAGCAGATGGCCAAGCGTCAGCAGGACCGCACCGAAGGTCACCGCCTTGCGCTGACCCAGATAGCGATCGGCCAGATAGCCGCCGAGCACCGGGGTGATGTACACCAGGCTGGTATAGGCGCCGTAGATGAGGTTCGATTTGCTGTCGTCGAACAGCCAGTGCTTGGTCAGGTAAAAGATCAGCAGCGCGCGCATGCCATAGTAGGAGAAACGCTCCCACATTTCGGCGAAGAACAGCACGTACAGGCCTTTGGGGTGCCCCATGAACTCGGGGCCCTTCTTGACCGCGCCGGCGACACCGCCAGCGAGCAGGATCGCAAGGAATCCCAGTGCGATCGAGGGGATGATGGGCAAAATACGCTCCCTGGAAGTCAGGTGGGGATCATCGATATCCCGAATTGATTCAGCCTAGCGCGCAATTTCGCGATGCCCAAGCATTGTTGCGAACGAAACGTTTCGCGGTTGGACGCTCGACTTGCGAACGATTCGCGATAAAGAGGCGCATGTTCAATGACCTTTCCTCTCCTCTCGCGCTTCTGCGCACCCGCCGCTCGGGCAAGCCGCGCGATCTCGCCGGCCCGGGACCGAGCGACGCGCAGCTGCAGGAAATGTGCGCCATCGCCTGCCGCACGCCCGATCATGGCAAGCTGGCGCCGTGGCGTTTCGTCATCGTCGGGGCGGACCAGCGCGACGCCTTCGCCGAGGTGCTGCGGGCGGCGTATCTGGCAGAGCGACCGGAGGCGAAGCGGCTCGAGCTCGAATCGATCGAACAGTTCGCGCATCAGGCCGCGGCGCTGGTCGTCGCCCTGTCATCGCCGCGCACCGACAGCCAGATTCCCTTGTGGGAACAGGAATTGTCGGCGGGTGCGGCGTGCATGAACCTGCTCCATGCGGCGCATGCGATGGGCTTTGCCGGCGGCTGGCTGACGACGTGGGCGGCGTTTGACGACCGGGTGCGCGATGCCTTTGGCGCGGCCCCCGAGCGGATCGCCGGCTTCATCTTTATCGGCACGCCGTCGCGGCCGCTGGAGGAACGCCCGCGGCCGGATCTTGCCGACACGGTCACCCACTGGCGCCCTTGAGGCGTCAGCTTTTCCCGGCAAACATGAAGGCGGCGGCGCCGACCAGGCAGACGAAGGCGCCGGCGTGCCGCCAGCTCAATTGTTCGCCCAGCACAACGACCGCAAAGACGCCGAACACCAGCAGCGTGATCACCTCCTGCGCGATCTTCAGCTGCCCGCCGCTCCAGCCGCTGGCATAGCCCAGCCGGTTGGCCGGCACGGCGAAACAATATTCGACCAGCGCGATTGCCCAGCTCAACAGGATGACGGTGGGCAGCGGCTTCGCCATGCCGCCCTTCAAATGCCAATACCAGGCGATCGTCATGAAGACGTTGGAGATCAGCAGGAGCGCGAGCGTCGGCATGATTCCCGCCTAGTCGCGTCCGACGGCGGTTGGAAGCTGCCGGCCGCTTGGCCCCTTAATTGTCAAGATCACGGCATGCGTGCTGCTTTCCCGACGGCTCGGTCAGCGTCGCGTCGCGCCCCTTGCCGCGCAGTTCGTAGCCGCTTCCTTCATACCAGATGCCGGACGCGGCGCGCTGCGCGGGGATCTGCACCTTCGCGCCCGGCAGGGCCAGCGCCACGGTACCGGCGGCATTGTCGAAGACGGCGGTGAAGGCGAGGCCGTCGCGGCACCGGAACCGCGCCGTCACCTGGTCAGGCGTTGCGGAGGCAGCGGCGCCGGGGCGCGGCTTCAGCGCCGAAGCCGAGATATGCCATTGCCGCTGCTGCTCGGTGGCACCGTCGACGGGGCCGGTGCGATGAAGCGTGATCGGCCCGGCGAGCGTGAAGGGATCGCCATTCTTCAGCGTGCCGGTCACGCGCACCGGCACGGTGATGTACCGCTGCCCGGCGCCGGCATCGATCCGGCCCGGCTCGCCCACCTCGCCCTTGAAGCTGCGATAGCGTGCGAAGCTGGCGGCGAAATCCGCCTCGCTCATGCCTGACGCCGCGCCGCCCCGGTCCCATAGCGACCGGGCGGTGGCGAAATCGCGGTCGGCGATCAGCGCCAGGTAGCGGCGCACGACCGCCGCGGCCTCCGCGGCGCCGGGCTCCGCTACCTTTTCTGTCGCGCCCGCCACTGGCGCTGATGCGCTGGCAGATGGGGAGGCGAGGGGAGCGGGCCGGGCGCTCGCCGGGGCCGTCGATGCAGCCGTCGGACCGCCGTTGCTCGACCCGCTGGCATAGGCTCCGACCGATTCGTGCGCTGCCTGCGCGGCATTGCCGATATCGACCTGGCCCGACGGCTGCTGCGGCGAACAGGCGGTCGCCAGCAGCAGCGTTGCCGTCGTCAGGACGAAGCGCCGCCGCTGCCGGTCAGGGATTGAGCGCGACATCGTCCGGGTCGTCGAGATCTTCATCTTCGGCGATCGACCCGTCGTCGAATTCATCCTGGACGACGTCTTCATCGATATCGTCCTCATCCTGATCGGCATCGTCATCCTGCTCGGCGACCTGATCGTCGCGCATCAGCAGTTCGTCTTCCTGCTCGTCATCGTCGTCGTTGGCGTCGGTATCGGGATCAAGATCGGTGATGATCGTGCCGTCGCCCGGCCCGTCCCGCGTCGCTTCCAGGATTTCGGCACGCTGGCTTTCGTCATAGCCATCCTCGTCGAAACCGTCGTCACCCGAACCGTGGCTCGTCACCTGATGGCCGCCCATGATAATCCTCCTGATCGAGGATGCTGCAACGGCCGCACGCTACGCGCGGTTCCGGCGCATCGCGTGGGCCGCGCAGTGTAGCTCAGGCGGGGTGGAACAACCGCCCGCGCTCCGTCAGCCCGGCGGCGAGCAGCGCGGCAAGTCCCGCAAGCAGGAAGGCGATCGTCAGTGGCGCAGTGGTGCCGTCGAATGACTGGCCCACCACCATGCCCAGCCCCGACCCGATCGTGATCGCCAGGAACCCCTGCACGCTCGACGCCGTGCCTGCGATATGCCCCATCCGCTCCATCGCCAGCGACGAGAAGTTGGACGTGGACAGTGCGAAACAGGCGAGCGTCAGTGCCTGCGCAATGCCAAAGGTCCACAGCGTCTCGCGCCCGCTCAGCACCAGCGCGAGATGCGCCAGGCTGATCACCACCAGTGCCGCGACCGCGCCATGCCCCAGCCGGCGCATGCCCAGCCGCATCACCAGCCGCGAATTGGCGAGATTGGCCACCGCCATGGTTGCCGCGGTCGTCGCGAACACGACGATCAGCAGCTGCGGGCTGCCGAATGTCTCGGCCATGATCGGCTCGATCGTGCCGAGGTAGCCATAAAGTGCGCCGGTCAGCGCTGCGGCCGCCAGCGAATAGCCGAGCGACAGGCGGTCGGTCAGCGCGATGCGCCAGCCGGCCAGGATTGGTCCGGGCTCGATGGGGCGGCGATCCTCGGGATGTTGCGTCTCGGGCAGGCGGATCGCGATCCAGCCGGCGAGCAGCAGCGCTGCCCCGGCGATGATCCAGAAGATCGTCCGCCAGTCGCCGAACAGCAGGATGCCGGCGCCCAGCGCGGGCGCCGCGACCGGCACCGCCATGAACACCATGAAGGCCAGCGACATGATCCGCGCCATCGACCGGCCGGAAAAACAATCGCGCACCATCGCGACGGTCGCGACGCGGCACCCGGCGACGCACGACCCGCCCAGGAAGCGCGCGACCAGCAGCAGGGGGAAGCTTTGCGCCAGCGCGGCAAGAATGTTGGTCGCGGCATAAAGCGCCAGCACGACCAGCAGCAGGCGCCGCCGCCCGAACCGATCCGTCAGGGGCCCGTGCAGCAGCTGCGCCACCCCAAATCCGACACCGAAGATGGTGATGACATATTGGCGATCGGTGACGTCGGTCACGCCCAGCGCGTTGCCGATGTCGGGCAGCGCGGGCAGCATCGTGTCGATGCCCAGCGCCGCCATCGCCATCAGCGACGCGGTTATGGCGATGAATTCGCCGATGTGGATCGGGGCGCCGCGATCGACGTTGGCGACGGGAAGGGGCGCGGACATCGTGCCGCCCTAGGCGGGAACGGTCGTCGTGTCAGCCGGCTTGACGGGCGGGCTTGCCGGAACCACCCGCTTGCTTAGTGTGTTATCGAAACAGTACACGAAAGGTCTGCCATGCGTTCGCTCCTGCTTCCCGTCGCGCTCTGCGCGTTTGGCCTCGCGGCCTGCGATCGCCAGGATGGGCAGGGCACGACCGTGTCGATCGATGCTGGCAACGGCGCCGCGTCGATCAATGGCGCGACGGGGGAGGTGAAGCTCGACACGCCGCTCCTCAAGGGTTCGATCAAGCTGCCGAGCATGCAGTTCACCGGCGACAATTTCGAGATCAACGGCGTGCACCTCTATCCGGGGACGAAGATCGGCGCGATGAACGTCAACGCCGGCGGTAATGAGGGGGACGGCGTGGTGCGCATGTCGTTCGAAAGCCCCGCGGCCGTCGACACGGTGCGCGACTGGCTGGCGGGCGAGTTCGCCAAGGCCGGGACAACGGTGAAGGTGTCAGGCAACACGCTGAGCGGCGACACCGATGGCGAACCGTTCCGCATCGACCTGCAACCAGCCGGCGACCGCGCCGCCGGCACGGTGACGATCGGCGGCTGAACACCCGCTCGCCCGGACGCGCGGGCGGCACCGCGCACTGGCGGGCGAACCGTCGGATGACTATGTGGCGCCTTTCATTAGTTCGTGATTGAGGCGTTTTTGATGCTTGATACCCCGCTGGCGAAGGTGCCGACCCTGAGCCTTGCCGATCAGGCGCGCGATCCCGATCGCTTCGCGGCCGATCTGGGCGGGTCGTTCCGCCGATTCGGGTTCGCGATCGTCGCGGATCACGGCGTGCCGCAGGATCTGATTGCGCGCGCCTGGCGTCAGACGGAGGCGCTGTTCGCGCTGCCGGAGGCGGAGAAGCGCGGCTATTTCGTCGAAGGCGCCGGCGGCGCGCGTGGCTACACGCCGTTCAAGACCGAGATCGCCAAGGACGCCAAGCACGTCGACCTAAAGGAATTCTGGCACGTGGGGCGCGAACTGCCCGCCGGCCACCCCTATGCCGACGAAATGCCCGCCAATGTCTGGCCGACCCGGCCAGAGGGTTTCCGCGACACGTTCCTCGAGCTGTTCCAGGCATTCGACACCGCGGGCGACAAGCTGCTCTCCGCCATCGCGCGTGACCTGGGCCTCGCCCCCGACTGGTTCGATCCGGCCGTGAAGGACGGCAATTCGGTGCTTCGCCTGCTCCACTATCCGCCGATCCCGGCCGATGCGGAGGGGGTTCGCGCCGGCGCGCATGAGGATATCAACCTCATCACCCTGCTGCTCGGCGCCGAGGAATCGGGGCTCGAACTCCTCGACCGGGATTCGGGCCAGTGGCTCGCGATCAAGCCGCCGGAGGGCGCGATGGTCGTCAACGTCGGCGACATGCTGCAGCGGCTGACCAACCATGTCCTGCCGTCGACCACGCACCGCGTCGTCAATCCGCCGGTCGAGCGTCGCGGCCATTCGCGCTATTCGATGCCGTTCTTCCTGCACCCCGCGCCCGATTTCATGATCGAGACGCTGCCGCAGACGATCACGGCCGAAAACCCGAACCGCTATCCGACGCCGATCACCGCCAACGGCTATCTGCATGAGCGGCTGGTCGAGATCGGCCTGATCAAGAAGTAAGCAGTAAGGAGATCCGCGGGTGCCGCCACGTGCGCGGCACCTGCCGATCATTGTGCGCCGACCTCAGCGGCTGGCGATTTCCGTCGCGCCGCCCTTGATCGCCGCCTCATTGGCCGCGATCGTCATCTGCGCATCGCTGCGCGGCGCGGGCATGTCACCCGAATAGGAAACGTCGGTCACCTCGACGGTCGCGCCCATCTCGGTTGCGGCGAACAGCTTCTTGGCGAAGCTTGCCGGCACGCGGATGCAGCCGTGCGAGGCGGGGAAGCCCGGGTTCTTGCCGGCATGGATCGCGATCCCGTCCCACGTCAGGCGCTGCATGAACGGCATCGGCGCATTGTCGTAGAGGTTGGAGCGGTGCATCTCCTTCTTCTGGAGGATGGTGAACACGCCGACCGGCGTTTCCTTGCCCTCCTTGCCCGTCGACACGGTGGACACCGCGACCAGCGCATCGCCGCGATACACATAGGCCTTCTGGTCCGGGATGCTGATGAGGATGCTCACCGGCCCGGCCGCGACGTCATTTTCCCACAGATACTTGCCGGGCGTCAGCGTCGCTGCGGCTTCAACCAGCGCAACGGCAGAGGATGTGACATGGCTGGCCGACCCGGCGGTCGCCGTCGCAGTTGACGTTGACGTTTCCGCCAGAGCGGGCATAGACGTGATGGCTGCCAGTCCAAAGGCAGCCGGCAGCAAGGCGCGAATCATGCGCATGGTGCGACCCCATTTTGTTGTGGTGGCCCGATCATCGGGCCGTCGCATCAGTAAACGCGCGCTATTGACATTTGTGCCATACGATGAGCCGCGCGATTTGCGCGGTGGACGCACGCGAATCCGTCAGATTGGTTCCCGCTGCTGAAGATTTTTCACCTTTTCCCTGCTATACAGTCGCTTAGCGGGAAGGGACTGGAAGATTGATGGCGAAGATGGGTGACACGGTGCCGACGCGCCGCGGATTGTTGAAGACGGCGGGTGCTCTGGCGGGGGCAATGATTATTCCGGACGCGGTGTCTGCCGCGATGCGCGCGGCGGAGCCCAAGCAGGTGCCGCTGACGTCCTCCGGTCTGGCGCCGGTGCGCCCTGCGCCCCGCGTCGTGCCCAGTTCGCCGCGCGTCGTCCGCCCGGAATTGATGCGCGAGGCGCTCGCGGCGCTGGAGCGTCACGGTAACACGATCAAGCTGCGCGACCGGATCGTCATTGCCGACTTTTCGGCCCCCTCGTCGCAGCCGCGCTTCCACTTCATCGATCTGGTCAGCGGCAAGAGCGTGTCGAAGCTGGTCGCGCATGGCAGCGGCTCCGATCCGGGGCACACCGGCTTCCTGCAGCGCTTCTCGAACAAGAACGGCTCGAATGCGTCGTGCGAAGGCGCCTTCCTCGCCGACAATTACTATGTCGGGAAGCATGGCAAGTCGCAGCGGCTGATCGGCCTCGATCCGACCAACGACAATGCGCTCGCCCGCGCGATCGTGGTGCATGGCGCCTGGTATTCGAACCCGGACATGGTCCGCACGCACGGCCGCCTTGGCCGCAGCCAGGGCTGTTTCGCGGTCGGTGAGCGTGAGCTGGCGGAAACGTTCGAGCGGCTCGGCCAGGGCCGGATGATCTACGCCGCGAAGGTCTGACGGCGCGTTGCGCTTCGGGCTCGGCCGATCAGCCGGGCCCATAACAATTCTTCCAGCCCCGCGTGGCCTAGGCCCAGGTGCGGCGGTCGGACGCGCAGCGCCTCCGCCAGCGTCAGCGTCCCCGACCGCAGCGAGACGCGCGCCACGTCGGCCCAGCGCCGCGCCGTGGTCCAGCGGACCAGCCGGACATCCGCCGCCTCGCACGGCTGGTCCAGCAAAAACGCCTCCTGCAATCGCACCAGCACATCGCCGAGCCGGGCCAGCGCCGCGCGGTCCGGCACGGGCTGGCGGTGCATCAGGTGCTCGACCACCAGCGCCGCCGCGGCATCCGCATCCTCGCCCAGCACCGGCGCATAGGCGCCTGCCAGCACGCGCCGCGCGCTCGTCAGCATGATATCCTCATAGCGTTGCGACGCTCCGCCGGCGTGACGGCGATAGGCGAGCAGCGGGGTGTCGATCCGGGCGATCGGGCCCAGCGCCGACAGGCGATGATAGAGGTCGAAATCCTCGGCATAGAGGATCTCCGGCCGGGTGAATGGCGTCAGCCGGCGCGCGGCGTCCGCACGCACCATCACCGACGACCAGACAAACGGATTCTCGATCCGGATCAGCCAGCGCAGCAGCGCGGGCGAGGTATAGGCGACGTGCGGGGAGGGTAGCAGGCGCGCGCCGTCCAGCACCTCCGTCGCGCTCGCCACCATCACCATTTCCGGATGGGCATCGAGATAGGCGACCTGTCGCGCGAACCGTTCCGGCAGGCAAAGATCGTCCTGGTCCAGCCCGGCGATATAGCGGCCGCGTGCCTCGGCGACGGCACGGTTGCGCGCACGCACCGGCCCGCCATTCTGCTCCAGCGCGATCACCCGCAGCCGCGGGTCGGGCCATGATCGCAGCACGTCCAGCGTATGGTCGGTCGAACGATCGTCGACGACGATGATCTCGAAATCGCCACGGGTCTGCTTCTGCAGCGTCGCCAGCGTGGCGGGCAGGAACTCGGCGCCATTATACGCCGCCATGATGACGCTGACGGCGGGCATCAGCGTCATGCCGCCGCGCGCGTCCGCCCGGCGAGAAGCTGGTCGACGATCATCATGCCCACGTCATTCTGCCACAGCCACAGGCCGTTTGCCTGGCCGACGAAGCTCGACTCGCCGCCCAGCCGCCCGTGCGGGACGAAGCCGGCGGCCAGCCCGATGCCGTAAAGGCCGGGGACCGGCGCCCCTGCCGCATCGCGCACGCGGCAGGCGTCGTCGACCATCGGCGCACCGCTGTGCGCGGCGATCGACAGCGGGCGCCCGTCGGCATCCTCCAGCGGCAGGGCGCGCGGGCGATAGCCGAGCGCCGCGATGACCAGATCCGCCCCGGCCAGGATGTCGCGCGCGGCCGCATCCTCGTCACCGGCCACCCGGTGCAGCGCCACGCGCGGCTCGGGCGTACGACCGTCGATCCCCAGCATCCGCAGCACCAGCTCGCGCGCCTCCAGCCGGAATCCGGCGAGGCGATAGACGAAGCCCGACACCGGGCAGATGTCGCTCGGGCCGAAATCGGTGAAGCCTTCGGCATGGGCGGCATCGACCGAATGGTAGAAGGGGCGAAGCGGCCGGCGGTGCAGCAGCGTGATCCCGCCCGCGCCAAAGGGCAGTGCGGGTCGCTCGCGCAGCAGCAGCGCCACGGTGGTCAGCGCGCTGGTCGATCCGCCGATTACCGCCACGCGCGGACTGCGCTTCTGCGACAGCAGGTCGGCGACCATCTCGAACCCGCCGCGCGCCAGCACCGAATCCGACTGGAGCAGCCGGTTGCCGGCAATCTCCATCAGCGGCACGCCGGCCACCTCCTGCGTCACTAGCCGGTCGAGCGGCTGATGCCCGCCGGTCGCGATCACCAGGTTGCGCGCCACCCGCTCGCTGTCGTTGTGGGTCGCGCCATCACGCAGGCGGACGTGCCACAGGCCGTCCTTGCGCCGCGCGCCCAGCGCCTCGGTATTGGTCAGGACCGTTCCGCCCTGCGCAGTGACGCCGGCGTGCAGCCGCTCGCCGACCGCACGCAGCAGCGGGCCGACCTCGGCCAGCGGCACGCCCAGCGAGGCGCGATGCCGCGCCACTGCCAGCGCCGCGGGATGATCGACCAGCGACGCGATCGCGCCGTCGGGATTGTTCTCGATCGCCGACAGGAAGGTCTGCGCGGTCGAGTCCGACGTGATGGCATAGCGGCCAAGCTGCCCGCCGCCGATCGCGCCGTCACGCTCGACGATCACCAGTCCGCGCGACAATTCGGGCAGCAGGCCGTGGCGGCTCGCCGCGGTCAGCATCGCGGTGCCGGCCGGGCCGCCGCCGATGATCATCGTTTCCGCAACCGGCGGTGCGGAGACGGCGATCGGACGGCTGCGCCGCGCCACCACCCGGTCGAGCGTCGCGACGACATGGTGGACGTCGTCGGGCGTCATGGTGTCGGACAGCGGCAGCGACAGCAGCCGGCCGCCCACCATGTCGGCGACCGGCGTCTGTTCGATATGGCCGATGCTGCGGATCCACGGCTGTTCGCCGAGGTGCGGGCTGAAATACTTCCCCGCGCCAATCCCTTCCTCGCCGAGCCGCGCGATGATCGCGTCGCGCTCGTGCGTGCGCTCGGACGGCAGCAGCAGCGGGAAGAAGCCCAGCGCCTGCTGGCCGGGCCGGCGCGCCTGCGTCACGTAGCGACCGGCCACCGCGCTGCGATAGCTGCGGGCCAGCTGCTCGCGGTGGCGTGACACTGCGTCGAAATCCTCCAGCCGTGCCTGCGCCACCAGCGCCATCGCTTCGGGCAGCTTGGCGTTCAGGCCGGGCAAGGTTGCGGTGCGCGGCGCGGTGAATCCGAAATTGGCCATCGCCCGCAGCCGCTCGATCCGGTCCGGGTCGGCGCAGTGGATCAGGCCACCTTCCTGGGTCGCGAACGGCTTGGTCGCGTGCATGGAGAATACGACGGGGAAGGGCGCGCCCGCACCGAAGCCGAGCCCCGCGGCATCGGTCGTCCCCAGCGACGCCGCCGCATCCACCACCACCGCAACGCCATAGCGGTTGGATAGCCAGCGATAGCGGTCGAGGTCGATGCCATAGCCGAAGGTCGCATATGGAACGATGGCGGCGATCTGCGCGCCGTGCCGCTCCAGCAGCTCCTCTTCCTCATTGGCCGCGGCGGACCAATTGTCCGCATCGATGTCGCAGACGAGGGGGGTCAGCCCGGCCCACCATGCCGCCTGCGCCGTGGCGGCAAAGGTCAGCGCCGGCATCAGCGCGAACCGCCCCGCCGGCCCGTCGCTCACCGCATCGCGCAGCGCGATCATCAGCCCCAGCGTCGCATTGGCGACCGCAAGGCAGGCGCCCTTGCCGCCGAACAATTGCTCGGTGGCACTGGCCTCGAATCCGCGCAGCACCGGTCCGTTGTTGCTGTAGATCCCCGCCTCTTCGATCCGGGCGAGACCCTCGGCAAGTTTGCTCAGCCGTGGCGGATGCGGCGTGATCAGCGGCAAGCGTTTCATCGGACGGTGTTTCCTCCCGTCCGTGATTGTGCCTGATGCGACCTAAGACTTTGTTACCCGTCGATCATAGGCATCAAGTTCATAAGCGATCGATGCTTCGACCAGCGCATCCCACAATTGCGCGATTGCTTGTTCAGGCAGGCCAAGCTCGGCGGCATAAGCGCTGGCATTGGCGATGACCTGCGCCTTGCGGCCCTCGTCGCGCACATGGCCACGCTCCGGCTTGATGCGGGCGGCGGCGTCCATATAGTCGAACCGGCGGCGCAGCAGGGCGACCAGCTCGCGGTCCAGCTGGTCCACGCCGGCGCGTACCTCGGCCATGGTGGTGCATTCTTGTCCGGGAAGGATCGTCATGGCGGCGCCTTGGCCGCCCGGCGCGGGCCTGTCCAGCTTGACTTGAAACGGGTCTGCGGCTAGGCGCGCCGCTTCGCGATCGCCCCTGCATCCCGGTGAAGCAGGTGGCCTGCCCGTGCCCGGCACGGATGGTGCGATACCGGGACCAACGTTGTTAGCAAATCGAAGGAAAGACGATGTCGAAGCGCCATAGCGCCAAGCACAAGCTCGATCGCCGTTTGGGCGAGAACATCTGGGGTCGCCCGAAGAGCCCGGTCAACAAGCGTGAATACGGCCCCGGCCAGCACGGTCAGCGCCGCAAGGGCAAGGTGTCGGACTTCGGCATCCAGCTGCGCGCCAAGCAGAAGCTGAAGGGCTATTACGGCGACGTCACCGAGAAGCAGTTCCGTCACTGCTACGACGAAGCTGCCCGGATGAAGGGTGATACCTCGCAGAACCTGATCGGCCTGCTCGAGCGTCGCCTCGACATGATCGTGTACCGTGCGAAGTTCGCGCCGACGATCTTCGCCGCGCGCCAGCTCGTCAGCCACGGCCACGTCTATGTGAACGGCGTGAAGTGCAACATCGCGTCGCGCCGCTGCGCGGTGAACGACGAGATCACCATCGGCAAGAAGGCGCAGGAAATGGCGCTGGTGCTCGAGGCGCAGAGCCTCGCCGAGCGCGACGTGCCCGACTATGTCGTTCAGGACGGCACCACCAAGGTCACCTTCATCCGCGTCCCGACGCTGGACGAAGTGCCGTACCCGGTGAAGATGGAACCGAACCTGGTCGTCGAATACTACAGCCGCTGATCCGATGCTCCGGCGATGGCCGGAGCGTCACCAGGTGGTGGATGGAAAAAAAAGGGCGGTCCTGCGGGGCCGCCCTTTTTCGTTCGGGTCACATCTTCATGGACGTGCGCAGGAAGGCATCGGCCTTCTCCAGCATGTCGGCGCGAGCCGAGCCACTCTCGATCGAATGGGCCTCGCCGTCATATTCGACCAGCTGGACCCGCTTGCCTGCGCCGCGCAGCCGGGCCTGCATCAGGCGCGATGCCTCGATCCCGACGTTGAGGTCGAGGTCGCCGTGGAACAGCAGCACCGGCGACTTGATCGCGGCGGCATTCTGCGCCGGCGAGCCCTCGCGCAAATGCGGGCCGGACCCGATCATCGCCGCGACCTGCGGGTAATAGCGATTCTCGAGATACTGATCCTTCAGCGACACCAGATCGGTGACCGGCGCGATCGCCACCACTGCGCGGTACAGGTCCGGATCGAGCACCTGCGATTGAAGCGCCGCATAGCCGCCGTACGACCAGCCGACGATGCCCAGCCGTGACGCGTCGGCGATGCCCTGCTTCACCAGCCATCGTCCGGCGTCGTTGACGTCGCCCACCGCGGTTCGCCACGACTGGAAGCCATTGTTGCGGAACCACTCGCTGCCATAGCCGGCCGAGCCGCGGAAATTGGGCTGGAGCACCGCATAGCCGCGCGCCGCGAAGAACTGGACCAGCCAGTCGAAGCCCCATTCGTCACGCGCGCTCGGCCCGCCATGCGGCATCACGATCGCGGGCAGGTTCTTGCCCGAATGACCGACCGGCAACGTCAGATAGCCGGGGATCATCGTGCCGTCGGCCGCCGGGAAGGACACCGGCTTCATCGGCGCCAGCTTCATCGTCGCCAGCTCGGGCCGTGCCGGCGCGATCTCGGTCAGCCGCTTGGTTGCCTTCTGGAACACATAATAGCGCCCCGGATCGATATCGCTGTGGGTGTAGAGCAGCAGCGTATTCTCGTCCGCGCTCGCGTCGATGAACGATACCACCGGCTGGTTCGGCAGCGCCTTGCTCAGCGCCGTGGAGAGCGCGTGCAGCTCCTTGTCGAAGAAGACGGCAGTGCGCTTGTCGGTGGCGAAGCTGCCGCCGACGACGCGCTGCTGCCGACCGACACGCATCAGGCCGTCGACATCGACCTCTGGGTGCGACAGCATCAGTTCGCGTTTCATCGACCCGTCCAGCGCGACCCGCCACAGGCCCTTGCGGCCGCCGGCATCCTCGAAACCGTAGGCGACGTTCAGCTTGGGGTCGACGGCATAGGGATTGAACCCCTTCCACGTCGCTCCCGCCATCTCCAGCTTGCTGAGCGGTTCCCAGTCGGTCGCGTCCGACCGCCGATAGAAATAGTTGATGACGTTGCTGGAGTAACCCGTGCCGGCGATCGGCCGTACGCCCATGATGCGGATCGTGCCCATGCCGTCGGTGATATATTCCACCGCGTCGCGGCGCGGTCGCACGGTCGGCCTGCGTTCCAGCGTGGACAGGTTCACGCGTTCGACGCCCAGGCCATAGGCATCCTTCTGCACCAGCCGCCCGATCGACGTTTCCGGCACATAGGTACGCAGCAGCAGGATATTGCCCTTGCTGTCGCCGGTCAGGTCGATGACGTCGCCGCCGTAACGGCTGCCGAACAGCGATCGATCGTTCGCGCGCGCCGTCACGATCTTGAAGTTCTTCCCGTCGACATCGACGGAGACCAGCCGTGAAAAGGCCTCGACCGCCCCGGCATGGCGCAGCATGACGTGGATCTTGCAGATCAGGCGCGTGTCGGTCGCCCAGTTGCACCATTTCAGGTGATCGCCTTCGCCGCTCGATCGCATGATCGATGCCGGCTCGCCGCCCTTCAGCGGCTCGGCGATCAGCAACGCCGTTTCGCGGTTCTTGCCGGGCACCACCATGGCGATCTTGCTGCCATCGGGCGACAGGCTGATATCCGCCATCGAATATCGGGCGCCAAAGGCTCGCGCAGTGGCGGTGGCATCCTGCGCCTGTGCCGTCATCGGCAGAAACGTCGTCAGCAGCGCCGTCGCGAGAACGCGGCGCGTCCATCCTCTCATCATGTTTTATTCCCCCTTCTCAGAATCCTGCCGTGGGATCGTTACGCTGGCAAGCCACCACCGGCGGGGCAGCGGGCCTTGCGTTGCGGGGCGGCGATGAAGCTGTAAGGGGGATGGGTGCATGTTGCTGATGAGGTCGCCTTGATGCGTTCGTTGCTTGTCTCCTTCCTCGCCCTGACGGTCGCTACGCCCGCGCTGGCGCAGACCGTCCCCGCCATTTCCGTCGATACGCTGAAGACGGTGACTGAGGTCCTGTCCTCCGACGCGTTCGAGGGCCGCGCGCCGACCACGGCGGGTGAGGAAAAGACCATCGACTATCTGATCAAGCGTTTCTCGGCCGCCGGGCTGAAGCCGGGCAACAAGGGCCAGTGGACGCAGGACGTGCCGATGGTGGAGCTTACCGCGAAGAACGTCACCCCCTTCACCGCTACCGGCGGCAAGGCGCCCGTTACCTTCAACTATCGCACCGACATGGTCGTCGGCACGTACCGCGTCGTGCCGCAGGTCAGTCTGAAGGACAGCGATCTGGTCTTCGTCGGCTATGGCATCAATGCGCCGGAAAAGGGCTGGAACGATTATGCCGGGCTCGACGTGAAGGGGAAGACGGTCGTCATCCTCGTCAACGATCCCGACTGGGAAGTGAAGGAGGCGGGCGCTGCCGCCGGCCCGTTCGAAGGTCGCGCGATGACCTATTACGGCCGCTGGACCTACAAGTTCGAGGAAGCGGCCCGGCAGGGCGCAGCCGGCGCGATCATCGTCCATGATACCGCGCCTGCCGCCTACGGCTGGTCGGTCGTCCAATCCTCCTGGACCGGCCCGCAATACGGGCTGGACGAACCCGGCAACCACATGGACCAGAGCCAGGTGATCGGCTGGATCCAGCTGCCCAAGGCGAAGGAGCTGTTCGCCGCCGCCGGCAAGGATTTCGATCAATTGTCCGCCGCCGCCAAGCAGAAGGGCTTCCGCGCCGTCCCGCTCGGCCTGAAGCTGTCGGGCAGCTTCTCGAATGGCATCAAGCGCAGCACGTCGAAGAATGTCGTCGCGGTGCTGCCGGGGACGCAGGCGCCGGACGAGGTCGTGCTCTATTCGGCGCATTGGGATCACCTTGGCCGCTGCGACGCGGTGGATGACGATGACATCTGCAATGGCGCCGCCGACAATGCGACCGGCACTGCCGGCCTCGTCGCCATGGCGGAGGCGTTCGCTAAGGCCGGCCCCGCGCGCCGCTCGGTCGCCTTCGTCGCGGTGACGGCAGAGGAAAGCGGGCTGCTCGGCTCGCGCTATTACGCCGAAAACCCGGTCTATCCGCTCGGCAAGACGGTCGGCGGCGTCAACATGGACGTGCTGAACGTGCTGGGCGCCACCAAGGATTTCGAGATCACCGGCGCCGGCAAGTCGGAGCTGGAGGATATGGTGAAGCCGCTGCTCGCCGCGCAGGGCCGCCGCGTCTCGCCCGAATCCGCGCCGCAGGCGGGCGGCTATTACCGCTCGGACCATTTCAGCTTCGCCAAGCTGGGCGTGCCGATGCTGTCGGCCGGCAGCGGCGAGGATCTGGTGAACGGCGGCGTGCTGGCCGGAAAGGCCGCGGCCAAGGACTATAATGTGAAACGCTACCACGGCCCGAAGGACGAATATGATCCCAACTGGAACTGGGACGGCGCGCTTCAGGACATGACCATTTACTATCAGCTCGGCCGGCAGCTCGCCGATGGCACGATGTGGCCGAACTGGTATCCCACCGCAGAGTTCAAGGCGATCCGCGATGCATCGCGGCAGGAGACGAAATGACCCGCGCACCCCGTCCCGAATGGGCCCCGCACAAGGCCGTCTGGATCGGTTTTCCGAGCCATCCCGAATTGTGGCAGGAGGATCTCGATCAGGCGCGCGACGAAGTCGTCGCCTTCGCCGCGGCGGTCCATGCCGATGGCAAGGGCGAACAGGTGCTGCTCGTCGCCGCCAATGACGAGGCGGCTGACGCGGCGCGCGCCATGGCGCCTTTCGCGACGGTGATCGTCGAGCTGTTCGGCGACATCTGGCTGCGCGACACCGGCCCGATCATCGGCGCCGACGGCACCGCCAACAGCTTCCTCTTCAACGGCTGGGGCGGCAAGTACGACCTGCCGGGCGATGACGACATCGGCCTGCGCCTCGCCGCCGAGCGTGGCCAGACGCCGGCGCGGCACGATTGGGTGCTGGAGGGCGGGGCGATCGACGGCGACGGCACCGGCCTCGTCGTCAGCACCGAACAATGTTTGCTGAATCCCAACCGCAACCCTGCGCTTGACCGCACGCAGATCGAACAGCGGCTGCGCGACGACCTGGGCTATGATCGCATGCTGTGGCTCGGCGACGGGCTGCTCAACGACCACACCGACGGCCATGTCGACAATCTCGCGCGCTTCGTCGGCGAGGGGCGCCTCGCGCTTCCCGTCGCGGCGGAGAACGATCCCAATTGGCAGGTCTATCAGCAGGCCGCCGATCGCGCCCGAGCGTTCGGCGTGGAAGTCGTGCCGATCCCGTCACCGGGCCGCGTGCTGCGCGATGATGAGGTCGTGCCGGCGAGCTACATGAACTTCTACATCGGCAATGCCGCGGTCGTGGTGCCGCTCTACGGCGCCGCCAATGACGATGCGGCGGTCGCTGCGATCCAGGCGATCTTCCCCGATCGCCAGGTGGTCGGCCTGCGCGCCGATGCGATCCTGACCGGGGGCGGCAGTTTCCACTGCATCTCGCAGCAGATCCCGGCCTGATCCGGCGGCGCCCCTCCCGCGCATGATGCGGGGGAAGGGCGCCGGTCGGTCAGTTGCCGAACACGCGGGCGAAGATCGTGTCGACGTGCTTGTGGTGATAGCCAAGGTCGAACTCGGCATCGATCGCTTCGGGTGACAGCACCGCGGTCACTTCGGGATCGGCCTTCAGCAGTTCGTTCAGCGACAGCGCGCCGTCCGATTCCCACACTTTCATCGCGTTGCGCTGGACCAGCCGGTACGCATCCTCGCGGCTGACTCCCGCCTGCGTCAGCGCCAGCAGCACGCGTTGCGAATGGATGAGGCCGCCCATCCGGTCCATGTTGCGCTGCATCCGCTCCGGGTAAACCAGCAGCTTGTCGATGACGCCGGTCAGCCGGGCGAGCGCGAAGTCGAGCGTGATCGTCGCGTCGGGGCCGATATAGCGCTCAACCGACGAATGGCTGATGTCGCGCTCATGCCACAGCGCGACATTCTCCAGCGCCGGGGTGACATAGCCGCGCACCATGCGGGCAAGGCCGGTCAGGTTTTCGGTCAGCACCGGGTTGCGCTTGTGCGGCATCGCCGACGAGCCCTTCTGCCCCGGCGAGAAATATTCCTCCGCCTCCAGCACCTCGGTACGCTGCAGGTGGCGCACCTCGGTCGCCAGCCGCTCGATCGAGCTCGCGACGACGCCCAACGTGGCGAAGAACATCGCGTGGCGATCGCGCGGGATGACCTGGGTCGACACCGGCTCCACCGTCAGCCCCAGCTTGGCGGCGACATGCGCCTCGACGCGGGGGTCGATATTGGCAAAGGTGCCGACCGCGCCCGAAATCGCGCAGGTCGCGATTTCCGCCTTGGCGGCGAGCAGCCGCACGCGGCAACGATCGAATTCGGCATAGGCCTGCGCCAGCTTCAGGCCGAACGTCACCGGCTCGGCATGGATGCCGTGGCTGCGGCCGATCGTCGGCGTGAACTTGTGCTCCTCGGCGCGGCGGCGGATCACCGCCAGCAGCGCGTCGAGATCGGCGATCAGGATGTCGCTCGCCCGCGCCAGCTGCACGGCAAGGCAGGTGTCGAGCACGTCGGAGCTCGTCATCCCCTGGTGCATGAAGCGGGCCTGATCGCCGACCTGCTCCGCCACCCACGTCAGGAATGCGATCACGTCATGCTTGGTCACCGCCTCGATCGCGTCGATCGCGGCAACGTCGATCTCCGGATTGGTCCGCCACCACGCCCATAGCGCATCGGCGGCTTCCTTCGGCACCACGCCCAGTTCGGCGAGGGCCTCGGTCGCATGCGCCTCGATCTCGAACCAGATGCGAAAACGGGCTTCAGGCGTCCAGATCGCCGTCATGTCGGGCCGGGAGTAGCGCGGAACCATGTGAATTTCCTCGGTCGTGCTGGGGCAACGCCTCATGGTTGAGTCGTTGCAAAAACAGGGCTGGGTGCCGGTAGCAGGCTAGCGCAATCGCTTCAAATGCCCGACGAGGAACCGTATATCCAAGTTATCGGTTTATTGCGCCAAGTTGTTGTCCGAACCGCAAGGTTGAAAAGTGAAATACGCGACACGACATGGAATAGTATAAAGGAGAGAGATGATGCTGAAGAGCTTCATTCTGGCTGGTTCGATGATGGTTGCTGCCCCGGTGCTTGCGCAGGACGCGGCCGGGACTCAGCCGATGGCGCCGAGCGCTTCGCCCGCCCCCTCGACAACGCCGCAAGGTGCTGCCCCGGCGCAGCCCGCCGCGCCCGCGCAACCGGGTGGCGCCGCGACGGAGAGCGCCGCGGCGACTGGCGCCGATCAGGTCGCAAGCATCGTGAACGCCGAATTCGCCAGCTACGACAAGGACCGCAACGGCACGCTCGACAAGACCGAGTTCGCCGCCTGGATGGACGCGCTGAAGGCAAAGGCGCCCAATGCCGCGGCAAAGCCCGCCGATCCGAAGTGGAACGATGCGGCCTTCGCCCAGGCGGACAAGGACAAGTCGGCCTCCCTCACCAAGGATGAGCTGAGCGGCTTCCTCGGCAGCCCGGCCACTGCTGGCAGCCAGTAAGGCACAATTCTAAATTTCAGGGGGCGCGGCTCACCCCATGCCGCGCCGGCATCGCGGGCGGTCACCGGATCATCGGTGGCCGCCCGTTTGCCATTCCGGCGTGAACATTGGCGGAATCTTTACGGCGTGATGGTACAGCCGGTGCATGACCCCGGTCTTTCTCACCATCGATACCGAGATCGCGTGGCGCCACCATGCCGCGGGGCTCGCACCCGATGCGGTGGAGGCGCGATCGATCGAGCCGGGCGGCGTCGGCCTCGCCTGGCAGCTCGCGATGCTCAAGCGGCATGCGCTGAAGGCGACCTTCTTCGTCGATCCGATGCCGGCGCGTGTCTATGGTCTCGATCCCTTCCGGCGCATCGTCGCGGCGGTGCGCGACGCGGGGCAGGAGGTTCAGCTCCATCTCCATCCCAATTGGGTCGGTGCCGGCCTTGCGGATCGCGGCGCGCACGGAAAGTTCGAGCTGATCGACCTCGCCGGCGAGGAGCAGCAGCGCCTGCTGGCAGAGGCCGCCGCCCTGCTGGTGGAGGCGGGGGCACCCGCGCCGGTCGCCTTTCGCAGCGGCAGCTATTCGGCCAATGATGCGACGCTCGCGGCGCTCGCCGCGATCGGCATCGCCTATGACAGCAGCCACAATGGTGCGCACCATCCCTGGCCCAGTGCGATCGGCCTCGCGCCGTCGCAGATCGCCCCCGTCGAGCATGCGGGCGTGGTCGAGGTGCCGGTGACCGTGATCGAGGACCGCCCCGGCGTCTGGCGCAATGTCCAGATCTGCGCGCTGTCCGCCGCTGAGATGAGCGCGGCGCTCGATCACGCCATCATCGCCGATCATGCCGCGCTGACGATCGTCGGCCACAGTTTCGAACTCGCCAATCGCGCCGGCCTCGCGGCCAACCGCGTCCATGTCCAGCGGTTCGAGGCCTTGTGCCGGATGCTCGCCGCCCGCCGCGGCAAGGCGCCGACGACGCATTTCGCCGATCGCCCGAGGCTCCGGCTCGGCCGCGACGATCGCCCGCTCCCCGCCAGCCGCTGGCGGCGCGGGCGGCGCCAGGCGGAGCAGCTCTGGTCCAATCTGGTGGCCGAGCGGCGCGCGTGACGACGGCCGCCCTGCGCCTGCAGATCGGCGCCCGCACCTTCGCCACCATCCCGCGGCGCCTGACCCGCGTCGCGCTATCGCTCGATCAGGCGCTCGATCAGGCGCTCAATCAGGCGCTCGATCGGAAACTGGGCGGGGCGCTGCCGCCGCTGCCGCCGCTCGATCCCGCGGCGCACGGCTATCTCGTCACCTCGCTGCCACAGGCGCTGGCCCCCGACTGGCCCGGCGTGCTGTTCGAACGGTGGGTGATCTTCGAACGACAGCGTTACACCCGTTATTATGTCGATCTCGCCGCGGGGGAGGCGGCCTGGCGCGACGGCCTGTCACGGCAGGCGCGTTCCACCATGAAGCGCAAGGCGAAGAAGCTTGCCGCTGAATCGGGCGGCGCGCTCGATATCCGCCGCTTCCGCAGCGCTGCCGATCTCGCCGCCTTTCACCCGGTGGCGCGGCGGCTGGCGGAAAGGACCTATCAGGAACGGCTGATGGGGGCCGGTATCCCCGACGACCCCGCCTGGGTGCGCGCAATGCTGGCGCAGGCGGGCGAGGATCGGGTGCGCGCTTGGCTCCTTTATGTCAGCGATACGCCCGCCGCCTATCTGTGGTGCGGCGCCGACGGTGGGACGCTGCGCTATGATTATGTCGGCCACGATCCCGCCTTTGCCGCATTGTCGCCGGGCAGCGTCCTGATGGAAGCGGCGCTGGGTGACCTCTTTGCCGATCGCTTCGCCCGCTTCGATTTCACGGAGGGGGAGGGGCAGCACAAGCGCGGCATGGCGACCGGCGGGGTGGCATGCCGTGATCTGCTGCTGCTGCGCCCCTCGCTCGCCAATCGCGGCGCGGTCGCGCTGGTCGGCGGCTTCGATTCGGCGATGCGCGTGGCGAAGCGCCTGTCCGGCACCCCGCTGCTGCGCGGGGTCGCGCGCCGGATTCGTCGCGCAGGCTGAGCGACGGGGCGCGCGGCCGGCGCGGCGACATGCTATGGCGGTGCGATGACATGGGAACGACGCACCTTTCTGGCCGGCACGGCTGCAGCGGCGGTGGTCGGACCCTTTGAGGCAATGGCAAAGGGGACGGGAATGTACGGGCTGATTGGAAAGATGACCGCGCAACCCGGCAAGCGCGCGGAGTTGACGGCGATCCTGCTCGACGGCGTCGCCGGCATGCCCGGCTGCCTCAGCTATGTCGTCGCCGATGATCCCGCCGAGGCCGACACCATCTGGATTACCGAGGTGTGGACCGATCAGGTATCGCATGTCGCCTCGCTGCAGATGCCCTCGGTCCGCGACGCCATCACGCGCGGTCGCCCGCTGATCGCGGGGATGGAGCGGATTGCCGAGACACGGCCGCTCGGCGGCACCGGGCTTTCGGCGCGCTGATCCTCTCCGGCGGCATGACGCGATTTTTGCGGGCGGGCGCATCGCCTTTGCGGCGCCTCGCCATTGATGCCCCGCGCGCCAGCCGCTAAGCGCTGGGACGACATGGGCATCAACCTCAATCCCTTCACCTGGTGGAATGGCGCCACCATCGGCACCTGGTTCGGCCTGCGCGGCATGACGCGCGTCGGCGAGGACTCGCTTGGCAACGTCTATTACCAGGGCGGCAAGGACACGGCCGGCAACCCGCGGCGCTGGGTGGTCTACAACGGCTCCAACGATGCCAGCCGCGTGCCGCCCGAATGGTTCAGCTGGCTGCACAAGCATGTGGACGATGCGCCCACCCAGGCGCTGCCGCCGCCCCGCCCCTGGCAGAAGCCGGCGAAGCCGAACATGACCGGCACGCCCGAGGCTTATCGTCCGTCGGGCGCGCTCGAAAAGGGTGGTCGCCGCCAAGCCGCCACCGGCGATTATGAGGCGTGGAGCCCCGACGCGTGAAGCCTGCGGTCGCGGCGGCCGCGATCGGCGGCGCCGCCCTGCTCGGCGTCGGCGTCTGGTATGTCGCCAGCGACGGCGATGACGCCGGCTCGCGCCGCGCGCCGGCCGCGAGCCAGCAGCTTCCCGAGGCGGCCGAGAATGTCCCGTCCGACGTCGTGACGGTGGAGGGGGATGCCGCCCCGGTCGATGCCGGCAGCACCCCGATGGCGCAGCGCAGCGCGGTGATCGGCCTCCTCAACAAGCGCAATGGCGTCAGCCGCGACGTGCCGATCAAGCCGGGCCAGGCGGTGCGCGTCGGCGACACGATCATCCGCCTGCGCGCCTGTGAGCGGACCGCGCCGTGGGAGCAGGAACAGCTCACCGGCGCCTTCGTGCAGCTCGATGTGCGCGGCAGCGACGACAAATGGCGCCGCGCCTTTTCGGGCTGGCTGTACAAGGAACGGCCGGCGCTGAACGTCGTCCAGCACCCGATCTACGACGTCTGGCCCAAGAGCTGCACGATGTCCTTCCCCGACAAGGGGCCGGATACCGATGTAATCGCCGCGCCGTCGACCGCGCGGAAATCCGCTGGCGCTGCGACGGACAGCGGGTCGGCTCCCGCACCCTCGACGCCCGCCGCCGCGGCGCCGTCCGCACCCGCCGCACCCAGCACGTCGGCCAGCGCCTCGCCCAGCAACGCGATGTAATCGTCCCGGTCGATCTCGATCGCGCCCAGCGATGCGAGGTGATCGGTCATGAACTGGCAGTCGAGCAGCGTGAACCCGCCATAACGCAGCCGCGCGACCAGCGCGGCGAGCGCGGCCTTGGACGCGTCGGTCGCGCGGCTCACCATGCTCTCGCCAAAGAACGCGCGGCCCAGCGCCAGGCCGTAGAGGCCGCCGACCAGCTCGTCACCTTCCCAGCATTCGATCGAATGCGCGAATCCCGCCTCGTGCAATTGCAGAAAGACCCGCTCGATCGACGGGTTGATCCACGTCTCCGGCCGGTCGCTCGCCGACTCGGCGCACAGCGCGATGATCTGCGCAAAGGCGGTGTCGCTGGTCAGGCGGAAGCGTTCGGAGCGCAGCGTGCGGCGCAGCGATCGCGACAGATGGAACTGGTCCAGCGGCAGGATCGCGCGGTGGCGCGGCTCGACCCAATAGACGCCGGGGGCGTCGCGCGCGTCCGCCATCGGGAACACGCCGACCGCATAGGCGCCAAGCACCGTCGCGGGGTCGAGGATTTCGAAGGGGCGATGGCGCGTCATGGTCGACGCGCAAGATAGAAAGCCGTCGCCGCTCCTGCAAAGGGGCGGCGACGGATCATCGATGGGTTAGCCGCGGCAGGTGAGGGCCTTCTGGCCCGGCTGCTCGATCGTCACGCTCTTGGTGTCGCCGGTCAGCTTCCAGCCGCCCTCGGCGGTCAGCGGCTCACCCGCGTTCGGGGCGGTCAGCGTGGTCGACGGGCCATCCTTGGCAGTCTTCACGACGACCTGCTTGTCGCCTTCGAAGAAGGTCACGTACACAAGGCTGTTGTCGCCGCAGCGCATCGACTTTTCCGCCTTGATCGACGGCGGAAGCTCGATCGCGCCGGCGTTGGCGAGTTCGCCCGCCATCGGATCGGGGTTCGAGTCGAGCACTTCCGGCACGGTGGGTTCGGAATTGCAGGCAGCGAGCGCGAGGAGCGCCGCGGTGGCGAAAAGGAAGGGGCTCTTCATAGCGGCCCGCGACTTCGCGCATGCAGCACAGAGCGTCAAGGCAAAGGCGGTGAGCCGCGATACTTTATTTCGATAAAAGCGGCCGGAACGGAAGGATCATCGCCTTTTCGCCGGCTTCACTCATGGAATTCGTCCAGTTCCGGGATTCGGCCAAAGGCGATCTTGCTCCCCACCCGGTCCGCCCGCCCGCCGCCCAGCGGGCCGAGCGATACCGCATGGCGGCCAAACCGCTGGTTGATCCGGTCCATCGCGCGGCTCAGCGCCAGCCCGCGAGTCTCGCGCGCCAGCGGGTCGGCGGGGTCGAGATGCGCGAACAGGCTCGCCTGCTCGCCCGCCACCGGCACGATCTCGGCCAGCGTCACGCCGATCATGCGCAGCCGGAACCCGCCCGGCCGCCCGCGCCCTGCCTCCCGCAAGCGCGGGAACAGCGCATCCAGCCGGTCGAGCACGACGAAGCTGTCCTGCGTCTCGGGCAGCCGGATCGACGTGCGCCAAGCGCTCTTGTCGTTCTCGAACCGGACATGCAGCACCAGCAGCCGCGCGCGATAGCCCTTGCGCCTGAGCCGGCTCGCCGCCTTCAGCGCCAGCCGCCGCGCGGTCAGCCGCGCCGGCTCATAGCCGCGCTTGCCCGGCGACAGGACGTGGCTGTGCCCGATCGTCCGGCTCTGCGTCGGCTTCTCGGGCAGGTCGACGCCGTGCAGCAGGTACCACAGCCGGTCGCCGTCGGTGCCGCCCCAGGCGTGGCCGGCGTCACGCGGCCGCCGCGCGCACAGTTGCGCAATGTCGTTCACCCCGTCACGCGCCAGCCGCCGCTCCATCTTCGCGCCGATCCCGGCGATGTCGCTCAGCTTCAGCCGGAACAGCGCGTGCGGCAGGTCCTTGTCCTCGAACACCACCAGCCCGTCGGGCTTCTGCAGGTCGGAGGCGAGCTTCGCGAGCAGCCGGTTGGGCGCGATCCCCACCGACGACGTCAGGCAATCGCCCACCCGCCGGCGGATCCCCGCCTTGATCCGCCGCGCCAGCGCCATCGCCGCCTCGCGATCATTCTCATTGTCGAGCAACCGGCACGCCACCTCGTCGATCGAGCACACCCGCGTCACCGGAATGTGGCGCCAGATCTCCGCCACGATCGCATCGTGAAACTCGACATAGCGCCGGTGCCGCGCCGGGGTGACGACAAGGTCCGGGCAGCGCTGCTTCGCCTCCCACACCGGCGTCCCCGTGGTGATGCCATAGCGTTTCGCCTCCACCGACGCGGCGATCGCGACCGTCGTATCGCTCCCCACCGGCGCGACGATCACCGGCCGCCCGCGCAGCGACGGCTGCAATTGCTGTTCGACGCTGGCGAAATAGGAATTGAGGTCGAGGAACAGCCAGCGCAGCGGCCGCGGCGGCAGGTCGTGCCGCGGCGCGATCGAAGGGAAGGGCGACTCGGCCGGCATCATGGCTACGGCAGGATAGCGAAGCGCGGGATTGTTCTCCAGTTGTTCTCACGATAGAACAGGCGGCGATGCTCCCGCCGCGATCCCGGAACCCCCATGGCTAAGATCCAGAAGCGCTTCGTCTGCCAGTCCTGCGGGTCGGTCTCGTCGCGCTGGCAGGGGCAATGCGTCGACTGTTCCGAATGGAACACCCTGGTCGAGGAAACGCCCGCGATCGTCACGCCTTTCCATGCCAAGCACAATCTGCAGGGCGGCGGCCGCACCGTGACGATGGTCGCGCTCGATGCCGAGATCCCGTTGCCGGCCCGCCGCGCCAGCGGCATCGCGGAGCTTGATCGCGCGCTCGGCGGCGGTTTCGTGGAGGGCAGCGCCACGCTGATCGGCGGCGATCCCGGCATCGGCAAGTCGACCCTGCTGCTGCAGGCGGCGGCGTTGATGGCGCTCGCCGGCGCCGACGTCGCTTATGTCTCGGGTGAGGAGGCGGCCGATCAGGTCCGGCTGCGCGCCCGCCGCCTGGGGCTGGGGGAGGCGCCGGTACGGCTCGCTTCCGCCACGTCGGTGCGCGACATCCTGACCACGCTCGGCAGCGGCCGTCCGCCCGAATTGCTGGTGATCGATTCGATCCAGACGATGCATTCCGACCTGATCGAAGGCGCGCCCGGCACCGTCAGCCAGGTGCGCGCCTCCGCGCAGGAGCTGATCCGCTTCGCCAAGGAACGCGGCACCGCGCTGGTGCTGGTCGGCCATGTGACGAAGGACGGCACCATCGCCGGTCCCCGCGTGCTCGAACATATGGTCGACACCGTGCTCAGCTTCGAAGGCGAGCGCAGCCATCAATACCGCATCCTGCGCGCGATCAAGAACCGCTTCGGCGGCACCGACGAAATCGGCGTCTTCGCGATGGAGGCGCAAGGGCTGACCGAGGTGTCCAACCCGTCCTCGCTGTTCCTGACCCAGCGTGACGAGGGCGTGACCGGCACTGTTGTCTTTCCGGCGCTGGAGGGGACTCGCCCCGTGCTGGTCGAAATCCAGGCGCTGGTCGTCCGCCTCGCCAGCGGCGCCACGCCGCGCCGGGCGGTGGTCGGCTGGGACAGCGGCCGGCTGGCGATGATCCTCGCCGTGCTGGAGGCGCGCTGCGGGCTCAGCTTCTCCTCGGCGGAGGTCTATCTCAACGTCGCCGGCGGCTACCGCGTGCAGGATCCCGCCGCCGACATGGCGGTCGCTGCGGCGCTCGTCTCCGCGCTGTCCGAACGGCCGGTGCCGACCGACGCGATCGCCTTTGGTGAGGTCGCGCTCTCGGGTGAGGTGCGCAGCGTCGCGCACGCCGCGCTGCGCCTGAAGGAAGGGGCAAAGCTCGGCTTCGGGCAGGCGCTCGTCCCCGCCGCTTTGGCGAGGGAACAGGCGCCGATGCGCCTCTCCGGCTTCCCCACGCTGGCGCGGCTGGTGGATCATCTTCTCGGCCGCGGCTAAGGGCCCGCCAACGCCCCGCCGCATGGCTGGGTGACGTTGCAACCGGCGGACCCTAGATAAGCGACAATGAACCTGAACGGACTCGATATTGCGGTGCTCACCGCCGTTGGCGGCAGCGCCCTCCTGGGGCTGAAGCGCGGGTTCGTGACGGAGGTGCTGGCGCTGTTCGCCTGGGTCGCGGTGGTCTTCGCGATTAAGATCTTTCACCTGCCCGTGTCGCAGGCGCTGGCCGGGCCGATCGGCACCCCCTCGGGCGGCGCGGCCTTGGCCTTCGTTCTGGTCGGCGGCATCACCTATTTTCTTGGCCGCATCGTCGCGCGCGCACTGGGCGACCGGGTGCGCAAGTCGGTGGTCGGCCCGGTCGATCGCGCGATCGGCTTCGGCTTCGGCGCGTTGAAGGGGCTGATCCTCGCCAGCCTTGCCTTCCTGCTGGCATTGCTGGTGCTCGACACGATCGGCGGCGGCCCGCGCAGCCGCCCGGCGTGGATGAAGGACGCGCGCACCTATCCGTTGCTCAACGCGACCAGCAGCGCGATTGCCGATTTCGTCGATCGCCGCCGCCGGGGTGAGCCGGTGTTCGGCCCCGACGGCCCCTTCGGCGGTGCCACGCCCACCCCCTCCAGCAGCAGGACGCCGGCATGAGCGACACGCTCTACAATGATGCGATCCTTCGCCTCGCCACTGACAATCCGATCGACGAACGCCTGCCCGATCCGATGGGCAGCAGCGAGAAACGCTCGCCGATCTGCGGCAGCCGGGTGACGGTGGACGTCAATCTCGGCCCCGACGGTCGGGTGAGCGAGGCGGGGATGCTGGTGCGCGCCTGTGCGCTGGGCCAGGCATCCTCCTCGCTCCTCGCCGCGCAGATCATCGGCCGCTCGCCGGATGAACTGGCCGCGGCGCGCGACGCCTTGACCGGCTGGCTTGCGCGGACCGGGAACATCCCGGATTGGCCCGGGCTCGACGTGCTGACACCCGCGCTCGACTATCATGCCCGCCACGCCTCGATCCGTCTCGCCTTCGAGGCCGCGGCGGAGGCGGCGGAGCAGGCGACGCACGCAGCCGCGAGGAACTGATGGAACACGGTGCCACTGGATCACTGCTTCGCGATGGGGTGATCCTGCTCGGTGCTGGGCTCGGGTTCGTTCTTCTCTTCCGCCGGCTGGGGCTGGGCGCCACGCTCGGCTATCTCGTCGCCGGGGCCGTCGTCGGCCCCCATGTGCTGGGGCTGGTCGGTGATGCCGATGCCAAATTGGGTGTCGCCGAACTCGGCATCACCTTGCTGCTGTTCGTCGTCGGGCTGGAACTCAAACCGTCACGCCTGTGGCAACTCAAACAGGATATCTTCGGCCTCGGCCTGCTTCAGGTCGTCGCCTGCGGTATTGCGATCACCGCCATCATCGCGGTGTTTGCGCATTTCTCCATTCCCGCCGCGCTTGCGCTCGGCCTGCCGCTGGCGCTGTCCTCGACCGCGCAGGTGCTGCCGCTGCTGCAATCCTCCGGTCGGCTGCGCACCCCCTTTGGCGAACGCGCCTTTTCGATCCTGCTGTTCCAGGATCTCTCGATCATCCCGCTGATCACCATCATCGCCGCGCTGAGCCGCAATCCGGCCGATGCCGGCGGCCCGCCGGGCTGGCTGCTGATCCTCTACACGATCGCCGCCGTCGTCGGGCTGATCGCCGCGGGACGCTTCATCCTGTCGCCCTTGTTCCGCCTGATCGGCAACATGGGCGAACGCGAGATGTTCGTCTTCGCCGCGCTGTTCACCGTCATCGCCAGCGCCGCCTTGATGGAATCGCTCGGCCTTTCCACCGCGCTCGGCGCCTTTGTTGCCGGGGTGATGCTGGCCGACAGCCCGTACCGGCATGAACTGGAGGCCGACGTCGATCCCTTCCGCTCGATCCTGCTCGGCCTGTTCTTCCTCACCATCGGCATGATGCTGAACCTGACGGCGATTGCCGAACGCCCGCTGTTCGTCGTGTCGATGGCGCTGGCGCTGATCGCCACCAAGACGCTGGTCATCTTCGGCCTAGGCCTCCTGTTCAAGATGAACTGGCGCTCGGCGCTCGGCCTTGGCGTATTGCTCAGCCAGGGCGGCGAATTTGGCTTCGTCCTGTTTGCGCAGGCGACCAAGGCGTATCTGATCGCGCCGGAGGCCGCCTCGCTGTTCGGCGCCATCGTCACCTTGTCGATGGCGACCACGCCGTTCCTGATGAGCGCCACCAGGCGGCTGCGCGAGGCGCCGATCATCGCCGAGGAACGCGAGGGACCAAAGGCGGAGGGCGCCAATGCGATCATTGTCGGCTATGGCCGCTTCGGCCAGACGGTCGGGCAGATGCTGCTGACGCAGGACATCCCTGTCACGCTGATCGACACCGATATCGAGATGATCGACATCGCCGGGGAGTTCGGCGCCAAGGTCTATTATGGCGACGGCACCCGGCTCGATCTGCTGCGCCAGGCCGGCGCGGCGGAGGCGGAGCTGATCCTGTTCTGCATCGACGACGAACAGGTCACCGCCGAAGTGGTCGAATCGGTGCATGAGGCATTTCCCCATGCCGCCATCTATGTGCGCGCCTATGATCGCCGCATGCTGATCAAGCTGAAGGGCAGCCCGGCCAAGCTGGTGGTCCGCGAAGTGCTCGAATCGGCGGTGAAGATGGCGCGCGGCGCGATGGCGGATCTTGGCATCGACCGCGGCGAGATTGACCGGTCGGAGGCGATGTACCGCGCCAGCGACCGCGAACGGCTGCGCATCCAGCTGGAGGCTGGCGATATCTATGCCGCCCGCGCGATCGTCGCCGCGGAGCAGCCATGGGGCAGGGGGAACGACACATGAACTGGTTGATGGTTCTGGCGGGTCTGTCGGGCGCGCTGGCGGTCGGCGCGGGTGCATTCGGCGCGCATGGCGCCAGCGGGCAGGCGGCCGAATGGCTGCGCACCGGCGGCCAGTATCAGTTGATCCACGCGGTCGCGGCTCTGGTCGCGCTTCGGCTCGACCTGCGCGGCCCCGGATGGCTGTTCGTCGTCGGCGCCGCGATCTTCGCCGGCACGCTCTATCTGATGGCGATGGGCGCGCCGCGCTGGCTCGGCGCGATCACGCCCATCGGCGGTACGTTGCTGATCGCCGGCTGGCTCTGGCTCGCCTGGGCGGGTGTTCGCGGCTGATGGCCAACGGCCGCGTGTTCGTGGCCAGATTTCTCCGCAGGCAGGCCGGATGCATCACGTCTTCTGGCGGCACGCGGCCGAACAATAGATCACCGCGTCCCAGTCGCGCGCCCACTTCTTGCGCCAGCTGAACGGCCGCTGGCACACCGGACAGGTCTTGGTCGGCAAGTCGCGCTTGGCAACGCCGTTGGGCATCAGCGCGGCTGGATCGCCAGGAAATCGCGCACATCGTCCAGCGACACCTGCTTGTCGAGGTAGGTCTGCCCGATCCCGCGCGCGAGAAGAAACGGGATATTTCCGCCACTTGCCTTCTTGTCGTGGCGCATATGCTCGACCAGCCGCTCGGCCGGCGCATCGATCCCCGCCGCCGCCAGCCCGCTCGGCAACCCCGCCGCCTGCCAATGCGCCGCCACCCGCACCGCGTCCTCGATCGGGCACAAACCGTGAGCCGCGGAATAGCCAAACGCCAGCGCACACCCCGCCGCCACCGCTTCGCCATGCAGCAGCTTGTCGGAAAACCCCGCCTCCGCCTCCAGCGCATGGCCGAACGTGTGGCCCAGGTTCAGCAGCGCCCGGCGCCCCAGCGTCTCGAACTCATCCTCACCCACGATCCGCGCCTTGGCCGCGACCGAATGGGCGATGGCATATTCCCTCGCCGCCGAGTCACCCGCGAGCAGCTTCTCGCCGTTTGCCTCACACCAGGCGAAAAAGTCTGCATCGTCGATCAGCCCGTATTTGACGACCTCGGCATAGCCGGCGCGCAACTCGCGCAGCGGCAGCGTGTCGAGTACCGACGGGTCGATCAGCACCACCTTGGGCTGGTGAAAGGCCCCGATCAGGTTCTTGCCCGCCCGCGTGTTGATCCCGGTCTTGCCGCCCACCGACGAATCGACCTGCGACAGCAAGGTTGTCGGGATCTGCACGAAACCGCACCCGCGCTTCAGGATCGCGGTGGCAAAGCCGACCAGGTCACCGATCACCCCGCCGCCCAGCGCCACCACATGGTCGCCGCGCTCGACACCCATCGCCAGCAACTGATCGGTCAGCGATTCCAGCGTCGCCCAGCTCTTGGATTTCTCCCCCGCCGGGATGATGATTGCCTCGCTCTCAATCCCCGCCGCGGTCAGCGATGATCGCAGCGTGGCGAGATGGGCGCCGACATTGGCGTCCGCGACGATCGGCACCCGGCGCTTGCCGACCAGCGGCGCGAGGCGCTCGCCCGCGCGAGTCAGCAGTCCCGCCTCGATCACCACGTCATAGCTGCGCGTCCCCAGCGCCACCTGCACAATCGTCATGCGTTCCCGTACCCAATCGCTTTCAGGATCGCGCGCACGGTCGCTTCGTGCGGCGCATTGTTGCTCGTCACATGGATGTCTGCCTGCGCGTAGAGCGGATTGCGCACCTCGGCGAGCTCGCGCAGCACCTTCGCCGGGTCCTTGCCGCGCAGCAGCGGTCGCGTGTCGCGCCGGCGCACTCGGTCGACCAGCACGTCGATGTCCGCGTCCAGCCACACGGACAGCGCATCGGACAGGATCAGCTGGCGTGTCGCATCATTGATGAACGCGCCGCCGCCGGTCGCGATCACCTTTGGTCGCCCGTCGATCAGCCGCTGGATCACCCGTCGCTCGCCATCGCGAAAATAAGGTTCGCCGAATTGCGCGAATATTTCCGCGATCGACATGCCCGCGGCTTCCTCGATCGCATTGTCGGCGTCGACGAAGGGCAGGCCAAGCCGCTGCGCCAGCCGCTTGCCCACGGTGGATTTGCCCACGCCCATCAGGCCGACCAGCACGATCGGTTCACGCTGCCAGCGGCTCTTGCGGTCGCGGTTGGATGGGGCGGGGCTTTGCAACATGGGTCTGCGGGCTATACAGCGCGTCGGCGCCCCGGGCACAAGGCTCGCGGAAGGTTAGGCTCGACGCTGGCGGGTTTTGCCGGCGTCGTACAGGGTGTGGAACATGTCGCGGTTGATCGTCTCGCTGGTGGTACTCCTGGTCGTCGTGACCGGCGGGTTGTTCTTCCTCGCGGGCAGCGCGACCGAAAAGCCCACCACGCGTGTCGAGAAGGCGGTCGAGCTTGGCAACCTCGCGGGTTAGGCTGCTGGCGGCGCTCGCCGCAGCAGGATCATTGGCAGCAGCAGCGGTCGCACAGAACGCGCAGGCGCCCGAATCACTCTTGCCGCCCGGCTTCGGCGAGCCGGTTGCGCCGCCCCCGGCCCAGGCGCCCAGCAACCAGACGGTCCAGCCGCTTCCACAGGCGCCGCTAGACCTGCCGGCGCCGGAGGCAAGCCCGTCGCCCACCCCGACGCCGACCCCGCCGAGCGCCGCGGAACTGGCCAAATATGAAATGCCGCTGTTCGCGCGGCGCTCGCTGTCGATCGTTGGCCCCATCGGTCAGCCGGAGGGAGGCGTTGCGCCGAACGCGTTCGGCGACGCCGACGGCGGCTACCTCCAGGGGCTGATGCGCCGCCTGTCCGCGCCGCTGCCGTCGCGCTGGCTGTCGATCGCGCTTCGCCGCGCGTTGATGTCGCGCATCGATACGCCCGCCGGCCTCAACGGCGCCGATTTCGCCGCAGAGCGCGCGTGGCTGTTGCTCCGGATGGGCGAATCGGTCGCGGCGCGCAGCGTGATCGAGAGCGTCGACACGATGAACGCGACGCCCAAATACGAACAGGTCGCGATGCAGGCGATGCTCGCCAATGGCGACCCGGGCGGTCTGTGCACGCTGGCAGAGGCGCCACAGGATCGGGCGCGTGGCTGGGTCCTCGCGCGGGCCATGTGCGCGTCGCTCGGCAATGAGGAAGGCGGCGGACGCGCGCTGATCGATGCCGCGCGTCGCCAGCGGGTGGCCAGCGGCATTGACCTGGCGCTTGCCCGCAAGGTCGTCGGCGCAGGGCTGGGCAGCCGCCAGGCGGTGACGATCGAATGGGATCCGGTGGTGCAATTGACCAGCTGGCGTTTCGGGCTGGCAACGGCGACCGGCGTCGCCGTGCCAGCGGAACTGTACCAGACGGTCGGGCCGCAGGTGACCGGCTGGCGCGCGCTGGCGCCGGCCATCCCCATCGCCGATCGCGCCGCCGCGGCGGAAACCGCCGCTGCAATGGGCGTGCTGTCCAGCGCGGCACTGGTGGATCTGTACGCAGCCCTTGATGCTGGCGAGGATACGCCCGCGGCGCTCGGCGCGATCGCGTCGGACCTGCGCTCGGCCTATGTCGGTGCCGACATCGCCACGCGTCTGGGTGCGCTGCGCCAATTGTGGGATGGCGTGGAAACGCCGCAGGCCCGTTATGCGCGCCTCATCCTGACCGCGCGCGCCGCCGCGCGGATCCGCCCGGTCGACGGTCGGGAGGAGGCCAATCGCATCGTCGCTTCCATGTTGTCGGCGGGGCTCGACCGTACCGCGCAACGCTGGCGCGGCCAGGTCGACGAGGGCAGCGATGCTTGGGCCATGCTGGAATTGTCCGATCCGGACGCCAGGACTCGGCTCGGTTATGGCGCGGTGGGCAAATATGCGGGCAGCGGCAGTGCGACGCTGAAGCGGCAGTTGTTCTTCGCTGGTTTGGCCGGTCTCGGCCGTCTTTCCCCGCAAGAGGTCGAAAGCGGCGCCGAGTCGCTGGACGTGCCGATCGGCGTGCAGAACAGCTGGACGCGCGCGCTGGATCGCGCCGTGCGCGACCGGCAGCCCGCCACGGTGCTGCTGCTGTCCGGGATTGGCATGCAGGCGGACTCCTGGCGGGCAATACCGCCGGCCGCGCTCTATCGGATCGTCGCTGCGCTGCGCGCGGTGGGGCTGGATGGCGAGGCACGGATGATCGCCGTCGAGGCGCTCACGCGGGCCTGACCGGATGGGCGATACGGCCCTCATCGACCGCTTTCTGGAGATGATGGCGGCGCAGGCGGGCGCCGCGCGCAACACGATCGCCGCCTATCGCAGCGATCTCTTGCTTGCGTCGGAAGCGCTGGATGGCCGCCTGGCCGAGGCCGATGCCGACATGATCGGGCGGCTTGCAAGCGGCTGGTCCGCGCTGGCCCGGTCGACCGTGTCGCGCAAGGCATCAGCGCTCCGGCGCTTCTTCACCTTCCTCGCGGAAGAAGGGTTGCGGGCGGACGATCCGGGCGCGGCGCTGCCGCAGCCGGCACGCCGTCGTCCGCTTCCCCGCACGCTCAGCCATGCCGACGTCGATCGGCTGTTCGCGGTCGTAGCGGCGCGACTCGCGCGTGATCCGCCGCTCGCCCCCGATGTGCGCAACGCGGCGCTGCTGGAACTGCTATACGGTTCGGGCCTGCGCGCGACCGAGCTCGTGTCGTTGCCGCGCAATGCCATTCATCCCGATCGGCCCTTCATCATCCTCTCGGGCAAGGGCGGCAAGGAACGGCTGGTGCCGATATCCGACCGCGCCCGCGCCGCCGTGGCGCAATGGCGCGATCATGTCCCCACGGGCGACAAATTCCTGTTTCCGTCCGGCGCCACGCACATTTCGCGCGTGCGGCTGTTTCAGATCATCCGCGCGCTTGGCGCCGAAGCCGGTATCCCGCCCGATCGCATCAGCCCGCATGTGCTTCGTCACGCCTTTGCCACCCACTTGCTTGAGGGCGGCGCAGATCTTCGTGCGCTCCAAGCAATGCTGGGGCATGCCGACATTGCGACGACGGAAATCTACACACATGTCGATCGTGCCCGGCTGGTCACGCTCGTCAATGAACGGCACCCGCTCGTTGACGTGGCGAAACCGCGCGCCTAGCTCCGCGCGATGGCGACTTTCCTCGACTTTGAAAAACCCATTGCCGAACTGCAGGCACGGATCGACGAACTACGCGATACCGGCGCCGAGGGCGGTGTCGACATCGCGGCAGAGGTCGCGAAGCTTCAGGCGAAATCCGATCGGCTCCTGAAGGAAACCTTTTCCAAGCTGACGCCGTGGCAGAAGACGCAGGTCGCCCGGCATCCCGAGCGGCCGCACTTCAAACATTATGTTGCCGGGCTGTTCGACGAGTTCATCCCGCTCGCCGGCGATCGCGCCTTTGGCGACGATCAGGCCATCATTGGCGGGTTCGCCAGTTTCCGCGGGCAGCGTGTGCTGGTGATGGGACATGAGAAGGGTGACGACACCACCTCCCGTCTCCGCCACAATTTCGGCATGGGCAAGCCGGAGGGGTATCGCAAGGCGGTGCGCCTGATCTCGCTCGCTGATCGCTTCAACCTGCCGATCGTGACCCTGGTCGACACGTCCGGCGCTTTCCCGGGCCTGCAGGCGGAGGAGCGTGGCCAGGCCGAGGCGATCGCGCGCTCGACCGAGGCGTGTCTCGCCGCCGGCGTGCCCTTCGTATCGGCGGTCGTGGGCGAGGGCGGCTCGGGCGGCGCCGTTGCGCTGGCCAGCGGCAATCGCGTGCTGATGTTCGAACACGCCGTCTATTCGGTCATCTCGCCCGAAGGCTGCGCCTCCATCCTGTGGCGTACGGCGGACAAGGCGGCCGACGCTGCCGAGGCGATGAAAGTCACGGCGCAGGATCTGAAGGCGCTTGGCGTGATCGACACGATCGTGCCGGAGCCGCTGGGTGGCGCGCATCGCGGCCCCTCGGCGGCGATCGGCGCACTGGGCGACGCGATCGAATTGGCGCTCGGTGAATTGCGCGGCATGGATGCAGCCGCGCTGCGGCGCGAACGGCGCGAGAAGTTCCTCGCCATGGGCCGCGCGCTTAGCTAACGCGAGGCAAATAAAAGGGCGGCGAGCCGACGCTCGCCGCCCCTTCTGTCTGCAGTAATTGCCAGCTTTACTTGTCGTTGTTCACGGCCATCTTCGTTGAGACCTGGCCAAAGGTCGTGTTCAGCTGGTTGCCCAGCGTGCCCATGGCGGCAATGGCGGCGACGGCGATCAGGGCAGCGATCAGACCATATTCGATCGCGGTGGCACCCTTGGAATTCTTGAGGAAGGCGCGCATCTTCTGCATGTTCGGTCTCCAATGGTTGTCTAAAGCTATAGTCACCCGACCGGATGAAGGTGCCCCCCGCTCCGGTACCCACCCCGATTAACGCGGCGAGGTTGAAAAACATTTAAGGGTCGTCGCGGTCCGGCGGGTTGACTGCGTCGCTGATGGTGCCGCTGACGTTGTTCCACATGCTGGTCGTTTCGTCCGCCACGCCAGCCAGGCTTGCGATCATCGCAACAACGATCAGCGCGACGATCAACCCATATTCGACTGCGGTCGCACCGCGTTGATCGGCGGCCAGCCGCAGGGCTGCGGCAAGCGCGCGTTTAATCGCTGAAGGGCCTCGGTGCATGCGCTGCTGATCGCATGGCTGTATTAAGGAAAGGTCGACATGCCCCATCCCGCCAGCGCGCATTCTCTACCGATGCTGGTGGTCGCCGCAGCGCTGATCGCGGCGGATGGCCGGATCCTGGTTCAGCAACGCCCGCTCAACAAGCATCATGGCGGCCTGTGGGAGTTCCCGGGTGGCAAGGTGGAGCCAGGCGAGACACCCGAGGCGGCCTTGGCTCGCGAGCTGGCGGAGGAACTCGGAATCGGGGTGGAAGCTGCGGACCTTTACCCCGTCGCCTTTTCGCGCGGCAGCGCTGGCGATCGCCCGATGGTCCTGCTGCTCTATCGTGCCGAGCGGTGGGAGGGGACTGCGCAGGCAATCGAAGCCCCGGCAATCCGCTGGGTCGCGCCTGACGAACTGGCCGCACTGGCCATGCCGCCCGCCGACCGGCCGCTCGCCGAGGCGCTGATGGCGCTGAGCTAACGCCCATCGCGCGGACGCGACGCCCGGCAAGTCACAGCATCAACAGCGTCCCCGTCCCGCCAAGGACGAATGCCAGCACCAGCCAGTAATGCGAGCGGACGAGCCAATCGGAATCGCCGTCAAAGATGCGCATGAGGTCCCTCGATTCTTCGAGAACGGGCAAGCCGCCTGCGCTCGCCAATCTGCCAGCGGCCTTATCGCACGCGCGACCCGTAGCGACCTAGAAATGGCACCGAACCGGAGCAACCAGGCTGTCGCGTTCCCCATAAGGGGTAATCTCCGCGGGGCAACAGAAGGGGCAGCCGCAACGTCCCCTGGGTCACCTTCGCGCTCATAAGCGGTCATCTCGGCGGGTTGGCATACCATAAACCGGTCAACTCGCGACCTCAGGCCGGCTCACGCCAGAATTGGGTGGAATAGTTGTTCAGGGTGCCGCTGCTGTGATGGCTGGCCGGGATCGTCGAACCGTCGGGGTTCTTCTCGAGATAGTCCCTGACTGAGTAGAGCGCGCCGCGCATGAAGTATTCCCAGCTGCGCGACAGCTCGTCCTGCTGATCCGCGTCCTGCCTGGCTGCGCTGGGCTTGCGCTTGGGAAGCCTGCCCATCTGACTGAGGTGGTGAAGCCGCTCGTAATTCGGGCTCGTGTCCACGTCATGCGTGAAGACGATTCGCCCGTAGGTCCAGCCGTCATCAACGGATAGCCGCCACTGGAAGGAGACTGTGACGGACAGCCTGGGGCTGAAGCGATACGGCGGGCGGATGTGGTCATCGACGCGGAACAGCTGGTCCCGCTTCTCATCCTTCTCCTGCCGATCCTTCATGCTGTCGACCGCGCTCACCAGGGCGCTGCCGGCACGATGGGCGTCGCTGCCGGTTCTCTCCCGCTTCGCGGCTGACTTCGCCTTGGCATGCTCGGCGAGCGCGACCTGGAAACGCCGCAGACGTTCCCCGACGAACTCGCCGCAGTCCCAGAGCCGAAGGTCATGAAGACCTGACGCCGTCTCGGACCCGATGGCGTCCTGTACGAGGCGGCGCAGTTTCGCCATGTCGACGCTCTGGATCGCGCGCACCTCATGCGCTTCGAGATTGATTTCACCCATGTCACGCACCCGAGATGTTGGTCATCGCCGCATTGTCTCAGATGGCGACGGGTGCGTGCAAATGCGATGGCTGGTCACATGAGAGATGAAGCCCCATGCCGTCGGCTCATCTCGGCGATCGCATCCCGGACACTGTAGGCGTTCTGGGGAAACTTCCTCGTTCCGTAGATGCGGACCTTCCGTTCGACGCGTATGCCTGTGTCGACGGCGGGGTCGACCGTCTTTGTTCCTGGCCACAGTTCATCGAGCAGTCTGCCCAGCTTGTGCGCCTGCATGAACGCGTCGTTCGCCTGGAGCCTGCGCACGCGATGTTGGAGCTTGGTGAACCGCGCAGATGAAGGCTTGGTGGCGCCGGCCCCGCCGATGGTCTTCCGCCTTCCGCCCGTCTCTGCCCTCTTCGGCTCGTCCACCCGCTGCCCCCAGCGGTAGCCATGCTCGCGGCGCAGCCATTCCCTGACCACCCCGTCGAGCAGGCCGATGGGCCTGCCGTCGACGCCGCGAAGAGGATCGAGGAGCAGCCGACCTATGCGCGTGGCGAAGAGACGGCGGACCTTGTGCTCCATGGTCGGCGCGGGATTTCGTCCGGCGACGTCGGCGATCAGACGCTCGAACCCGGCGGGCCAGTCGCGCAGGATCGGATAGGCGTGCTCGATCTGCCGGGCGCACTCGGCGATGGATCGATCTTGATCGATGCGCCCGGTCTTGTAGTTGAGGCGATCGTCATCGACCTCATCGTCGCCGGCGGCGGGCGTCGCCGCGATGACACCGATGCGATCCACGATGCTGGCGAGATCGTTGAGCGGCATCTCGCGGAAGACGGCGGGCAGCAGGCCCGCCTTGCTCAGGTTGACGTGGCCGGTGGCACCCGCGACGCCCAGGCGCGAATGCAGCGCCATCGTGACCCCGCTGGCCCCGGGGGACGCCGGCCGGGTTTCGACATCGACCATCTCCCTTCCGCACCCGCAGGTCCAGACGCCGGTCTTGCGACGGTATTCGAAGGGGTCGCCGCATTCGTCGCAGGTGTCGACGAGCAGCGTGCCGTGGCGGACGCAGACGGGCGCCATCAGGAGCGCCCAATGGTCACGCAGCAGGCGCTGCTCGGGTGGGCCGTCCTCCTTCAGGCAGGTCGGGCAGAAGCGCATCCGGGAGAACGACAGGTGGGTCGCGCGCAAGGGCTGGCCGAGGAAGTCGACGGTGCTCCTGTCCTTGCTGGCATCGGGGTCGCGCCAGCGCATGTGCAGAAGGGCATCCACGGGAAAGCCGGCGAGCGCGGCCAGTCGTTCCCACCGCCAAGTCTCGCTGGTGGGACCGAACTCCCTCAGCTTCATGGCATGCCGGAAGGGGTCGACCTTTCCGTAGCCGAGGCAGGCGGCGAAGCGACGGACATATCCATATGCGCTCTCGCCCACCACCGGGATGGGGACGCGGTTGAGCGGGCGGACTCCCACGGCGTCAGTCGCGGTTGAACAGACGGTTGCGGTCGAAGGGGTTGCCCTTCACGAGCGGGCTCTTGGGCAGGCGGTGGTATCCAGCGGCCAGGTCATCCCAGATCAGCCGGTCCGCCCTGTTCCTGATGGCGCGCGCGGTTGCGATGCGCAGAATAGCACGCAGCGGGCGCAGATAGCCCTGCGTGCAGTCGAACAGGTTGCGGGCCGTGTCCTTCTCGGCGAGGTCTGACCGTTCATTGAAGGGCAGCGCCTGGTCGATCTCGGCGAGCAGCGCCTTCCAGGCGTTGCGGCTCGGCGCGTCCCCCCAACTATAGGGCGCGATCACGGTGGGTTCCTCAGTGAGGCTGTGCAGCTGTTCGTCGGCCTCGATGATGTCGACGGTCTCGGGCATCCCGGCCAGGACGAACGGCACGCCGGTCACCTTGATGATGTCCTTCAGCCAATCGGCGACGTCGCTCTTGCCCTTTGCGCCCTCCTCCTGAACGTGCTGGAACTCGTCCGCGATCACGATCTCAACCCGAAGCTCCTTGAGCTTCTCCTTGATCAGCGAGGTGAGCTGCGTGCGGCGCTGGCGCGTCGACTCCTGGCCCAGCAGCTGTCGGATGAACTCCTCGGCGGCACCCTTCAGCGTCGGGCTCGACGGGAACGACACGTAGACCACAGGACGGGTGCGGGTCAGCACGTTCCCCTCGACGATCTCGACCGGGGGATGCTGGGCCGCATAGTGCTTGAGAAAGGCGCTTTTCCCCACGCCTCGCTCGCCCACCACGACGAGGCACATCGCCTCGGCCTCCTCGCTGGCGCCCTCGCGCAGCTCCTGCATGGCGTCGAGGAAATCGGTGGTGAAGCCGCGCGGCACGAAGATGCGGTTCGCGGCCGTGCGACGTTCCTCGTCCGACCTCTGGTTCCAGTCGATCTTGGGCTTGCTGCTCACGGCCTGGGTGCACCCTCGGCGTAGAAGTCGATGTCGTCGTCGTTGTCGTCCGTGGCCTCCGCCCGGGGCACGACGACGTTGCGGGTCTTCGACTGCCGCGTGGCGGAAGTCGCCGGCGTGTCCTGCGGCGCCGCCTTGGCCTTGCGGTTGCCCTTCCTCGCCGGCTTCTCCTCGGGCTCGAAGATTTCCTCCGTCAGATCCTCATCGGACGCCGCATCCGCCTCGCGTTCGGCATCCAGCTCCTGCTGGCGCACGTCTTCGAAGCTGCCTTCCGGCGTGGTGCGGACGGAATCGCCGTAGGGTGCGACGCCGCCAATCTGGCGCATGCGGGCGATCTTCATCCGGCCGCGGACCTTGAACGACTTGGGCACCTTGGCATCCATGTCGGCGGCGAGCTGCGCCTTGCTGTCCTCCAGATCCGCGATGTCGATCTCGCCGTCGATGCGCGCCTTCGCCATCGCGAGGATCGCGTTGTGCGCCCAGTGCGACAGCCCGCGCGCATACGCCGTCGACCGCTTCTCCACCGTGACGCGGATGTGCTTCCTCGTATGCGGCAGGTAGACCTGGATGGCCTCCATATTGGAGGGGTCGTAGCGGAAGCGGACCTCGACGCGGCCGTGCTCGTTCGTCGCCTTCTTCAGAAATGCCGCGTTCTTCAGCAGCGCCATTAGTTCAGGCGTCTGATAGAAGAGGTTGCGGAAGCGGATGCCGTCCCGGCGCAGGGTGCGCGTCTCGATGCGTCCGAAGAGCGGGATGAGCTGCTCCGCGTTCTCGACCTGTGCAGGGCGATAGCGCTGGATCTTCTCGCCCCAGAGGCGGACCGGCACATCCTTGATGCCGCCATGCTTGCGGCGCATGTACACGTCGATGACCCAGCGGTGGACGAGCTCGAGCAGCTCCTCGAACGTGATGACCGCGTTCTTCTTCGGGTCGTAGTCGTCGCGCTCGACGATGTTACTGAAGGTCGTGCCCCGCTGCTCCTGCAACAGGGTGCGGTTGAGCGTGCCGAGGTAGCGTTCGATGCCGCCCTTCAGCCGGGGCATCCGCCCGGCCTTGGCGTCGATCACCTTGATCGGCAGGTCCGGCGCCAGCGCTTTCAGGTCGTGGCCGAGGTTCTCGGCCGCGCGGTCGACGGACAGGCGGCGGGGCCGGCCGAACACGGGCCAGCTATGCTTGATGTCCCAGACGCCGGCGTCGACGTAATGCTTGACGTAGTTCTTCGGGAACATGCCGTTGCGCAGGCACTGCAGCACCGTGTGGGCACTGGGCGGATCGAAGCCGATATGGAGGCCGTGCGGCATGCCGGTGCAGCGGTCGACGCTGAACGCGATCGTCGGGCGGCCGAGCGGCGCCATGGTCATGCCGTCGAGGCAGAAAAGGTCGCAGGGCGTGTGATCGAGCTCGACGTCGTCGAGCGGCGCCTCGGGCCGTTCGCGTCGTTCGACGGGGCCGATCGCCTGATAGACGGCGATGGAGCCGTATCGGCGCTCGATCACCACGTCTCGGTCCAGGCTCTTGATCGCGTTGCGCACCGCCTTGTCGCCAGGCACGTCATACTGGTCGACGGAATCACGGCTCTCGTTCTCACGCCGGACCCGCGTGCGAATCACGCTGACGAGGGTGTCAAACGACTTGCGCTCGCGGGTGAGATAGACCCGCTCGATCTCCTGATGGATGATCTTGTTGACTTCGAACTTGATGCGCGGCTCGCGATTGCCCTTGAAGCCATGCTGAGCGACGAGGTCGGCAGCCGTGATGGCGTCCTCGGTGCGGCCCGCCGCGCCGGCGCGCGTGATCGCACGTTTGACCCAGCGCTTCACCAGATAGGGTTGCGGCGGCGTCGGATCGGCGAGACGTGCCGCAACTTCCGCAATGACCTTCTCCAGCTCGAGCGTCTTGGGTCGATAGGCAAGCCGGGCACGGATCACGGCGCGGACGTATTCGGTGCCGCGATCGGCATCCTCCACATCGGGTGCTCGTAGCAGTTCCAGGTCGGCAGCTGCGGAAGCATAGGCCTCGTCCTTGGTGTCGCACTCGCCGCGCAGGATCGCGGCCTGACCCGAGCAGATCAGGCCTGCCAATTCCTCGTCGCCGACGCTGAGCAGTTCGCGGGTCCGCGGGTCCACGAAGTCGAGCTGTCCGCCTCGACGCCGGTCGAGCAGCCAGATCTGCCCCTGATGACGCAGCCGGTCGTCGACGGTGATGTCGAACCGGGGGATCAGGTTGAGTTCCTGATCGGCGACGATGGGCGTGATGGCGTTCACGGCGCGTCCCGCAGGGTAACGCCGAGGAACGGGCGCTTGGCGGACGGCGTCGGCGCCTCGCTCTCCCGCAGCGGCCGACGGAAGGGCAGGATGCGTCCGCGCGGAGGTCCAGAGAAGCGGGTCCAGACCAGGGAATCGAGGGTGAGCGGCTGCGCGACATCGTAGTCGATGACACCGTCGCAGATCATGGAGAGCATCGCCTCCCACGATACGTCGCGATGCGACAGACTCTCGTCGGTCCGGATCGTGCGGATGACCTTTCGGATCGGCAGCGGAGCCTCGTCGAGCAGTTCGCGCGTCAGCATCTCGAACCTGTGCTCGTATTCGTCACCTAGGCAGCGCCAGAGCTGTAGGACGTTGTTGAGCAGCGGCTGGGCGCGCAGGTCGGTGTCCAGCGTGACGCTGTAGCGCCAGCGGCCGCGGCGCTCGATTTCGTTGCGGACGTGCAGCAGCTCCGCCCTCACGTCGGGCCGGGCGAATTCGGCCGCCTCCTTGATCTCGTGAATCTCGGCCTGTCCGCCCACGAAGACTGCGGCGTCTGGCGTCTGGCGCGAGATGCGGCCATCCATGGGCACGCGCAGCGTGCAGGGCTGGGCGCGCACCATGGTCACGGTCGTGTCGAGTTCCGCAATCGCGTGGAAGAGTTCCTCGTGGCTCGATTCGGAGACGAGCATGTCGAGGGGCTTGCGCGACAGCACCAGCTGCGTCGAGCGACGACGGGCCCGCGTATGGACGCGCCGAACGGGGGTGTCGGCAATAGCGATGCCGGCAGGCCATGACGACATCGCGCCGTTCCTATTCGTAAAGGTTGCGTTCAGGAACGGCGCAAGATGTGATGCGATTCACAGAAATCAATGTCGAGCAAGTCCGAATCATGGCTCGGACTATTCACGGTGTCCCGTATTGATTCAGTTAACTGAAGGTCCATCAGATCTTCGCAGGACCATCCCTGTGGTCGCGTGATGGTTAATGAATGATGCGGGGACTGGTCTTCCGTGGTCATTCGCCTCTTGCAAAAGGCGCACAGAGGGTGTCCGCCAACTGGTCGGAAGTGCCCGGCACTATCTGCTTTAGACGCTCAGCCGTCAGCTGGCGCAGGTTCGGAAACTCCGCCCGCACCTTCGCGACGGCGCCGCGATCAATGGCCTGCAACTGCTGCACGGCCGCCATTGCATGGCGGTAGGACGCGACGTTGATGGAGAAGCCGAGCTTCGAGAGGGTGGACATCTCCTCCTGGAACGCCGCCGCGATACCTTCCTCGAACACGTTGGCGGCATGGTGCTCCTCGCATGGGCCCAGCAGGTGGACGATTTCATGCGCCAGCTGGAAATGGGCCTGCCGCGCGTCCATCGCCGCATTCCTGGTCAGACGGATGCCGACGTGGAAGGGCCGGTTCGCCGGATAGTAGGTCATCGGCATGGCGACGTCGGCGTACTCGATGCCGGTGAAGAACCAGCGACTGTCCCGCGACCCGAAGCGCTTTTCGGCCTCGGCAAGGAGATAGCTGGTCAGATCCGACCAAGACACGCTCCAATCGCCATTGGATTGTTCGGTGTGGAAGCCGACGGCGGTGACCGAACTGGATGGCGTGTCTGAAAAAATCATGCTGCGAGTATAGCGCCCCGCCAGCCGTCAGGGCGAGGCCTTCTGACGGTGATCCGTGCTGGGTAATCCGCGGCGCCTCCTGGGGGAGGTGCGGACCAAGCCATCCCATAAGGGATCGTTACCGGTCAGACTGGTCGCATAAGCAGTTATTTCGGGGCTTTGTAGCCGCATATGGTGTAATTTCGCATTATAATACCCTCATAAGCAGTCATTTCGCTCTTCGGACGGCGCACAGAGGGCGCGTTGATGCCGCGACGACATCGCAACTGGCTCAGTCATCGTGGTGACTGCGCAAGCAGCGATGCCGCTTCTGCAGGGTAGCCTGGGTGATCGTCGCCTAGGCGGAGGGCAGATCAATATCAGGTGAATGGCTACGGGCCGTCGAATGCTTAATAGCATTCCGCTGCATCTATTGCACGGCATCGAAAACCTGTGCAGCAGGCGCCCAGCGGTGCGGGAAGTCGATGTTGACTACTTATGGTGCCACTAGTTCACCTCTTATGGGGAACGCGACACAGGCTTGCGGATAAGGAGGGGATACCACGCTGGAGGCCCGACCGGGAATCGAACCCGGGTGCAAGGATTTGCAGTCCTCTGCGTCACCACTCCGCCATCGGGCCTCGATCGCGTGGAGGCGGGCTGATGGGGCGGCGCGCCAGCCATGTCAAGTTCGAGATTGGCGCATTTGCCGCGACAGGATAAAGCGCCACTTCGATGGTAAGTGTATTGCCATGCTAAAACAGCCGTGCGACAGGTGACAGAATGACGATGACCATGGAACGCCAACCCGATTTCGCCGCCCTGCGCACCGCGATGGTGGCCAGTCAGCTGCGCACCAATGCGGTGTCGGATGCACGCGTGGTCGCCGCCATGGCCAATGTGCCGCGCGAGCGCTTCGTGCCCGCCGATCAGGCGCCGTTCGCCTATCGCGACGGGCTGGTGGAGCTGGGCAGTGGTCGTTCGCTCAACCTGCCGATCGCCACCGGCCGCTTGCTCACCGAGGCGCGCCTCACGTCGCACGACCGCGTGCTGCTGATCGGCGCAGCGTCGGGATATACGGCCGCGGTTCTGGCGGAACTGGTGGCTGCGGTCGTCGCAGTCGAATCGGATCCCGCGCTGGTCGCCATGGCGCGTGCGGCGCTTGGCGGCGAGGATCGCGTGACGATCGTCGAGAGCCCGCTGGAACATGGCCATCCTGCCGATGCACCGTACGACGTGCTCATCATCGACGGTGCGGTCGAGCAGGTGCCGGAGACGTTGGTGACTCAGGTTCATCCCGCCGGCCGGGTGCTTGGGGGCCTCGTTGATCGAGGCGTGACCCGGCTTGCGGCTGGTCGCCGCAGCGAAGGCGGCTTCGCGATGCTCGATTTCGCCGACGTCGAATGCTGCCGTTTGCCCGGCTTCGCCAAACCGGCACGTTTCACCTTCTGAGCAAAGGCTGCAATGACCCGCGTTCGTTCCCTTGCCATGCCGCTGACGATCGCGGCCGTGATTGCGGTCTCTCCGGCGCGGGCGGACACGCTGCGCGAGGCGCTGGCGCGGGCCTATCAGGATAATCCGACGATCACCGGCAGCCGCGCGCGGCAGCGGGCGATTGACGAGACGGTGCCGATCGCGCGCGCTGCGGGCCGTCCCACGCTGGGCAGCAACGCGGGGGTGACGGAAAATTATCTGCGCAGCGGCAATTCCTTCACCACGCCGGAGAAGGTGGCGCAGGCGCAACTGGCACTGAACGTACCCTTCTATTCCGGCGGCGCGGTGCGCAATTCGGTGCGCGCGGCCGAAACCCGGGTGGAGGCAGGGCAGCTTGGCCTGCGCGGGACGGAGGCGGGGCTCTTCACCGAAGTGGTCGGCGCCTATAACGACGTACTGCGTGACGAGGCGATCGTCGGCCTCAATGCCCAGAATGTGCGCGTGCTGGAAACCAACCTTCAGGCCAGCCGCGATCGCTTCCAGGTCGGCGACCTGACCCGCACCGATGTCGCCCAGTCGGAGGCGCGGCTCAGCCTCGCCCGCGCGCAGCTCGACCGCGTGCGCGCCAATCTCATTGCCAGCCGTGAGAATTATGTCCGTCTGGTCGGCGGCGCCCCCGGCGCGCTCGAGCCGCCGCCGCCGCTGCCCAATCTGCCGTCCAATGCGGATGCGGCCGTCGATGTTGCGCTGCGCGACAATCCGACTTTGCTGTCCGCCCTGAAGGAGCGTGACGCCACCGCCTTCGACGTGCGCGTCGCCCGCGCCAGCCGTCTGCCCACGCTCGGCATCGGCGCCACCGGAAATTATGTGAACTATCTCGGCTCGCTGGGCTCAGGCACCGGGCTCGGCGTCGGCCAGAGCGGCACCTCCGCCGGCATCGGGCTCAATGTCAGCCTGCCGTTCTTCCAGGGCGGGCGCCCCGCCGCGCTGGTGCGCCAGGCGCAGGCGCAGCGATCGCAGGCAATCGAAAATGCAACCGCGGCCGAACGTCAGGTGATCGCCTCGACCCGGTCGGCCTATGCCGTGTGGCAATCCTCGCTTCAGGTGATCGCCTCGTCGGAACAGGCGGTGGCCGCCAACCAGCTCAGCCTGGAGGGCGTTCGCGCGGAAAACAGTGTCGGCACCCGCACCATCCTCGACATCCTCAATGCCGAGCAGGAATTGCTGAACAGTCAGGTGACCTTGGTGACGGCCCGCCGCGACGCATATGTCGCCGGCTTCGCCTTGCTCGCCGCGATGGGGCAGGCGGAGGCGCAGGACCTCGGGCTGGAAGCAGGGCCGCTCTACAATTCGGCCGACAATTACCGTTCGGTGCGCGGCCGCTTCTCCGACTTCTCGGACGGGCCGGCGCCACAGGCCATCGCACCGTCGACCAGCACCGTCCCGCCGCAGAACGCCACCGTCACCCGTCCGCTCGATCCCGCGCTCGACAGCAGCAAGGTTGACAGGAGCCCGGCGTTGACCACAGGTGAGAACGCACCGAACCGCTGATAGTCAGCCGTTTTTGGGACGAGGTGGACTGCGCGCATGGGGGATGTCAGCGCCGAGCCGTCGATGGAAGACATTCTGTCCTCCATCAAGCGCATCATTGCGGAGGAGGGCGATGACCGCCCCATCCGGCCGCGCCGCAGTGGTGCGGTGCGTGCCATGCCGGCCGCCCCGATCGCTGATGACGACGAGCCGGAAGAAGTGCTTGAGCTGAGCGATCCGATGCCGCCGTCGCGCGCGCCGGCCAGCGGCGCGGCGGCCGCAGATGCGCCCGTTGCTTCTCCCGCACCAAACACCGCTTCGGCCAGCATGTCCTCGGCGCAGGCCGCCGCCGCTTTGCTGTCCGAACAGACGACTCAGGCGACTCGCGGCGCGCTCGATGCGCTCTCGCGGCTCATGGTGAAGCCGGAACCGGGCAGCGACGGTACGCTGGAGGGGCTGGTGCGCGACATGCTGCGCCCGATGCTGCGCGAATGGCTCGACGCGAACCTGCCGGCACTGGTCGAAACGCTGGTCGCGCGCGAGATAGCGAAGATCACGCGCGGTTCCTGATCGCCTGTCCCGGCACCTGGCCGGGAATATGACAAGATCATTGTCGCGCCTGATACGATCTGCTTTACCGCAGGGCCATGAGGATGCTCCTGTCCGCGAGCTTCGTTGCGCTCGCCGTCGCCGCCGCTCCGGCCTTTGCCCGCCCGCTGACGATCGAGGATCTGACGATGCTCAGTCGCATCGGCACCCCGACCGTCTCCAAGGACGGCCGCTGGATGGTCTGGGCGCAGCGGGAGACCGATCTCGACGCCGATCGCGGCCGCTTCGATCTGTGGCGGCTAGATCTGACGAAGCCCGGCGCCGCGCCGGAGAGGTTGCTCGCCGATCCGCAGAAGGACGAGAATGATCCGCAGATCGTCGGCAACACCGTCTATTTCGCGATGGACGATGCGGTCTGGGCCGTCCCCGTCACCGGCGGCACGCCGCGCCGGCTGACCGACTTCAAGGGCGGCTTCAACGGCTTCAAGGTTGCGCCGACAGGTGACAAGATCGTGGTCTGGGCGGATCGCCTGCCGGGCGCGCCCAGCCTCGAGGAACCGATGATCCGCAAGCTGGCGGATGCCGGCTCGGGCCGCACCTACGACCAGCTGTTCGTCCGCCACTGGGATACGTGGGGCGACGGCAAAAGGTCGCAGCTGTTCGTCCTGCCGCTGACCGCCGCCGGCGCACGCGGCAACGGCAAGGCAGTGGTCGGCAGCCTCGTCGGCGACACTCCCTCCAAGCCGTTCGGCGGCGCCGAGGAAGTGGCGTGGAGCCCCGACGGCAAGACGCTCTACTTCGCCCTGCGAGAGGCGGGGCGGATCGAGCCGACCTCGACCAATCTCGACATCTTCGAGGTGCCAGCGGACGGCAGCCGTGCGCCGGTGAACCTCACCGCGGACAACAAGGCGACCGACAATCAGCCGGTCGTCTCGCCCGATGGCCGAACGCTCGCCTGGTTCGCGATGCGCCGTCCCGGCTACGAGGCGGACCGCCAGGTGCTGATGCTGCGCGATCTCGCCACCGGTCGCATGACGTCGCTCACCGCAAAGTGGGATCGCTCGGTCGGCTCGATCGCCTGGGCACCCGACTCGCGATCGCTCTACGTGACGGCCGATGACACGCAGGAAACGCCGCTGTTCCGCGTCGATGCGCGTACGGGCCAGGTCACCCGGCTGACACAGCAGGGCCATGTCGGCGCGGTCGCCGTGACGCCGAGCGGGCCGGTCATCGCGCTCGATTCGCTCACCGCCCCGGCCGATTTCTACCGCGTCGCCGCCACCGGCACGCCGCAACGGCTGACCAACGTCAACGCCGCCAAGCTCGCCGGCATCGACATGCCGACGGTCGAACGGTTCAGCTTCACCGGCGCCAACAACGACACCGTCTGGGGCTATGCGGTGAAGCCCGCCAATAGCACCGGCAAGGTGCCGATCGCGTACATGGTCCATGGCGGGCCGCAGGGGTCGAGCAACAACAGCTGGTCCTACCGCTGGAACCCGGCGGTGTTCGCTGGTGCGGGCTACGGCCTCGTCGCGGTCGATTTCCACGGCTCCACCGGCTACGGCCAGGCCTTCACCGACAGCATCCGCAACAATTGGGGTGGCTGGCCGCTGGAGGACCTGAAGAAGGGCCTCTCCGCCGCGACCACCAGGTTCACCTGGCTCGACGCGGACAATGCCTGCGCGCTCGGTGCCTCCTATGGCGGCTATATGATGAACTGGATCGAGGGGCAGTGGCCCGATCGCTTCAAGTGCATCGTCCAGCACGATGGCGTCTTCGACGCGCGCGCCATGGCGTATGAAACCGAGGAGCTCTGGTTCGACGAGTGGGAGCATGGCGGGAAGACCTATTACGAGGACCCGCAGGCGTTCGAGAAGTGGAACCCGGTCCACCACGTCGCGAAATGGAAGACGCCGCAACTCGTCATCACCGGCGAAAAGGATTTCCGCATCCCCTACACCCAGGGGCTCGCCGCCTTCACCGCGCTCCAGCGCCGCGGCATCCCCTCGCGCCTGCTCGTCTTCCCGAACGAGAACCACTGGGTGCTGAAACCGAAGAACTCGCGCCAATGGTATCGCGAAGTGATCGGCTGGATGGACAAGTGGACCGGCAAGGCGCCCGCTAACCAATAACACCTCGTCATCCCGGCCTGGAGCCGGGGTGATGGTGTGAGGAGGGGGGGACTTGGGTTCCCCCCACCGCCTCGCTATGGCCGCTCCATGAGCGAGCTGCCGAAAACCTTTGACCCCGCCGCGATCGAATCCCGCTGGTACAGCCATTGGGAAGAAAACGGCCTGTTCCGCCCCGAGCGTCCCGGCGCGGAGCCGTGGACGATCGTCAACCCGCCGCCCAACGTCACCGGCTCGCTCCACATCGGCCATGCGCTCGACAACACGCTGCAGGATATCCTGACCCGCCACGCGCGGCTGAAGGGCAAGGACGCTTTGTGGGTGGTCGGCACCGATCACGCCGGCATCGCGACGCAGATGGTGGTCGAGCGGCAGATGGCGCTTAGCCAACAGAAGCGCACCGATTTCACGCGCGACGAATTCGTCGCCAAGGTGTGGGAATGGAAGGCGGAAAGCGGCGGCCAGATCACCGGCCAGCTGCGCCGCCTCGGCTGCTCGATGGACTGGGCCAACGAGCGGTTCACGATGGACGAGGGCTTCTCGAAAGCCGTGCTCAAGGTCTTCGTCGAGCTACACCGCCAGGGCCTGCTCTATCGCGACAAGCGGCTCGTGAACTGGGATCCGGGCCTCGGCACCGCGATCAGCGATCTCGAGGTCGAGACGCGCGAGGTGAAGGGCAGCTTCTGGCAGATCCGTTACCCGCTGGCCGACGGGTCGAGCACGATCACCGTCGCCACCACGCGCCCCGAGACGATGCTCGCAGACATGGCGGTCGCGGTTCATCCGGAGGACGCGCGCTACAAGGACATGATCGGCAAGCAGATCCGCCTGCCGATCACCGGCCGCCTGATCCCGGTGATCGCCGACGAACATGCCGATCCGTCGCTCGGCACCGGCGCGGTGAAGATCACGCCGGGGCATGACTTCAACGATTTCGAGGTGGGCAAGCGCGCCGGCATGAAGGCGGGCGAGATGCTCAACATGCTCGACGCAAAGGCCAACGTCACGCAGACCGCGGACGGCCTGATCCCGGCCGAGTTGCTGGGGCTTTCGACGGCGGACGCGCGCAAGGCGGTCGTCGCCCGGCTGAAGGCCGATGGCGTCCTTGTGCTTTATGTCGACAAGGAAGGCGTGGAGCATGATGCCGAGCCGCGCACGATCCAGACGCCGTTCGGCGATCGCTCAGGCGTCGTCATCGAGCCGTGGCTGACCGACCAATGGTATGTCGACGCCAAGACGCTGGCGCAGCCGGCGATCGAAGCGGTGAAGTCCGGCGCGATCCGGCTGGTGCCCAAGACGTGGGAGAAGACCTACTTCAACTGGATGGAGAACATCCAGCCTTGGTGCGTCAGCCGCCAGCTGTGGTGGGGGCACCAAATCCCGGCGTGGTTCGATGCGGAGGGCAAGGCCTATGTCGCCGAAACCGAGGCTGAGGCACAGGCGCAGGCGGGCGAGGGCGTTGCCCTGACGCGCGACCCCGACGTGCTCGACACCTGGTTCTCCTCCGCGCTTTGGCCATTCGCCACCATGGGCTGGCCGGAGAATGGCGATCCGACGCTGGGCGGGCGCTATCCCAACGACGTGCTGATCTCGGGCTTCGACATCCTGTTCTTCTGGGATGCCCGCATGATGATGCAGGGCATGCACTTCATGAAGGACGTGCCCTTCCGCACGCTCTACCTGCACGGCCTGGTCCGCGCGGCGGACGGCGCGAAGATGTCCAAGTCCAAGGGCAATACCGTCGATCCGCTCGGCCTGATCGACAAGTACGGCGCTGACGCGCTGCGCTTCTTCATGGCGGCGATGGAAAGCCAGGGCCGCGACATCAAGATGGATGAGAAGCGGGTCGAGGGTTACCGCAACTTCGCGACGAAGCTGTGGAACGCCAGCCGCTTCTGCCAGTCGAACGGCATCGGCGGATCGACCACGCTGGAACCGCCGGCGGCGACCCATCCGGTCAACAAGTGGATCATCGGTGAGGCGATCAAGGCGATCCAGTCGGTCGATCTCGCCCTCGGCGAATATCGCTTCGATGCCGCGGCGAACGCCATCTACCAGTTCGTCTGGAGCCAGTTCTGCGACTGGTATCTCGAACTCATCAAGGGTTCGATTGATGACGAGACGAAGGCGGTCGCCGGCTGGGTGCTCGATCAGATCCTGGTCGTCCTCCACCCGTTCATGCCGTTCATCACCGAGGAGCTGTGGCACGCGCTCGCGCCGCGCGATCATGACCTGATCGTCGCGCACTGGCCGATGGCGGACGCGCGCGCGATCGATCCGGCGGCGGCGCAGGAGATCGACTGGCTGATCCGCCTCGTCAGCGAGGTACGCTCCAGCCGTACCGAGCTGAACGTGCCCCCCGGCGCGCGGCTGCCCTATGCCGTGGCGGATGCGAACGAGGAAACGCAGGCGCGTCTCCAGCGCAATGCAGCCACGATCGCTCGCCTCGCGCGGATCGATCCGGGCGAGGTCTCGGGCGGCACCGCGCAGGTGGTGGTGGACGAGGCGACGTTCCGGATCGCGCTTGGCGACGTGATCGACCTCGCCGCGGAGCGCACGCGACTCGCCAAGGCAATCGCCGCGGCCGAAAAGGAGCGCGACGGGCTTGCCGGGCGCCTCAACAACCCGAGCTTTGTTGAACGCGCGAAGCCCGAGGCGGTCGAGAAGGCCCGCGCCGACCATGCGGAGAAATCCGCGGAGGCGCAGCGGCTTGCGGCCGCCCTGGCGCGGCTTGGCTGATCCCGTCCGTCGGTGGCGTTTCTCCAAATGGGACAGGTGCCACCGACAAATGCTGGCGAAAGCCGCGGCGAGATTATAGCGCGAACGCTAGTTAGCCCGGAGTTGAAATGTCCCGCCTGAAGGTTTCGGTGATCGCCATGGTCGCCTCGCTCGCCATGGCCACGCCGGCGAATGCCCAGTCGATCGTTGGCCTCGATGTCCTGCGAACCTGGAACCTGGTGGTGCTCGGCGATCTCACCTCCTCGTCCGAGGTCGAGGGCCGCACCTTTGTTGGCGGCAACCTCAACGGCAGTTCGTCCAACTATCAGATCCGCACGCCGGAGCCGTCGCCCTATAATGTGACAGGCCTGACGGTGGTCGGCGACGTCAACGGATCGCACAAGAACCTGAACGGCGGCTCGGGCGCGGTCGTTGGCGGCAACGTCAACAGCGGCTTCAACCTGAACGGCGCGCCGCAGACGGTGAAGGTCGGCGGCACGATCGCCAACACCAACGTCAACCAGAACACGGTGACGTCGGGCCTCGCCGCGAGCGATCCGTCCTTCCTCGTCAACCTGAAGCAGCAGGGCAGCCTCATCGCCAGCAGCATGGGCGAGCTGTCGCGCACCTTCGGCGGCATGTCCTCGAACAGCAATCTGACGATCAGCGGCAACCGCGGCACGTTCGATGCAAAGCCCGATGCGCAGGGCGTGGCGGTGTTCAACATCACCAGCGCCGATCTCGATCGCATTGGCGAGATCAAGTTCAACCTCAACGGCGCCGATACCGCGATCGTCAATGTCACTGGCGCGAACATCACGCTCAACGACAATTTCCTCGGCGGCACGACCGGGCTGGGCAAGCACGTGATCTGGAACCTGGTCGACGCGCAGAAGGTCGATGCCACCACCGCGTGGGGCGGATCGGTGCTGGCGCCGGGCGCCGCGGCGACGACGGGCAATTACATCGAAGGCTCGGCGGTGTTCGGCAGCCTGGTGCAGAACGGCGAGTTCCACCTCGGCACCTTTGTGGGCGGCTATAACCCGCCGTCGGGCCCGCCGGTCAACGGTGGCGGCTCGCCCACGCCGATCCCGGGCGAGGCAGCAGGCCTGTTCGCGCTCGGCGCCATCGGTCTGTGGATGATGCGCCGCCGCCGCCACGCGGCCGCCTGACGACCCTCCACCGACGACGGACAAGAAAAAAGGGCGAGGCGTCCAGAACGCCTCGCCCTTTTTCATGCCTCTCTCCCTTCCCTAGGGGAAGGAAGCGAAACCCTGCCCTCCCGCGCGGGGAGGGCAGGGGCCGCGATTACGCGGCCAGGTTGCGCAGCACGTACTGCAGGATGCCGCCGTTCAGGAAGTACTCCAGCTCGTTGACGGTATCGATGCGGCACAGCGTCTCGAACGTCTCGGTCGAGCCGTCCTTGCGGGTCATCGTCACGGTGACCGTCTGGCGCGGGCGCAGGCCGGCGACGTTCTGGATCGTGAACGTCTCGTCCCCGGTCAGCTTCAGCGTCTCGCGCGTCACGCCCTCGGCGAACTGCAGCGGCAGGACGCCCATACCGACCAGGTTCGACCGGTGGATACGCTCGAAGCTCTCCGCGATCACCGCGCGCACGCCGAGCAGGTTGGTGCCCTTCGCGGCCCAGTCACGCGACGAACCGGTGCCATATTCCTTGCCGGCGACGACGACCATCGGCGTGCCATCCGCCTTGTGGCGCATCGCGACGTCGTAGATCGGCATCACTTCCTCGCCATAACGGCTCATGCCGCCTTCGATCCCCGGCACCATCTCGTTCTTGATGCGGATGTTGGCGAAGGTGCCACGCACCATGACCTGGTCGTTGCCGCGGCGCGAGCCATAGCTGTTGAAGTCCGCCTTGGAGACCTGACGCTCCATCAGCCACGCGCCCGCCGGGCTGTCGGCCTTGATCGAACCGGCCGGGGAGATGTGGTCGGTGGTGATCGAATCGCCCAGGATCGCCAGCGGCTTCGCCTCGATGATGTCGGTCACCGGCGCCGGGGTCATCTCCATGCCCTCGAAATACGGCGGGTTGGCGATGTAGGTCGATGCGGCCGGCCAGCTGTAGGTGTCCGAACCGGTCACGTCGATCGCGCGCCACTTGGCATCGCCCTCATACACGTTGCCGTAGCGGGTACGGAACATGTCGTCGTCAATGTTGGCGGTCATCAGCTCCGACACTTCCTGGTTCGAAGGCCAGATGTCCTTGAGGTACACCGGGCCGTTCGTCCCCTCGCCGATCGGCGTGTCGTTCATGTCGGTGGTGACGGTGCCCTTCAGCGCATAAGCGACGACGAGCGGCGGCGAGGCGAGGAAGTTCGCGCGCGCATCCGGCGACACGCGGCCTTCGAAGTTGCGGTTCCCCGACAGGACCGATGCGACGACGAGGTCATTCTCGTTGATCGCGCTGCTGATCGGCGCGGCGAGCGGACCTGAATTGCCGATGCAGGTCATGCAGCCATAGCCGGTGAGGTTGAACCCCATGGCATCGAAATCGTCCTGTAGGCCCGACTTCACGAGATAGTCGGTGACGACCTGCGAACCCGGCGACAGCGACGTCTTGACCCAGGGCTTGGGCTTCAGGCCCAGCGCGCGTGCCTTGCGGGCGACGAGGCCGGCAGCGACCAGAACCGACGGGTTCGACGTGTTGGTGCAGCTGGTGATCGCGGCGATCACGACGTCGCCGTCGCCGATGTCATGGCCACGCTCGGCCACCTCGACGCGCTTCGGCTCGGCCTTGCTGTACACCTTCGTCAGGTCGGCGTTGAACACGTCGTCGACCTTATCGAGCGCCACCTTGTCCTGCGGGCGCTTCGGGCCGGCGAGCGACGGCACGACCGAACCCATGTCGAGTTCCAGCGTGTCGGTGAACACCGGGTCCGGCGTGTTGGCGTCGCGCCAGAAACCGTTCGCCTTGGCATAGGCTTCGACCAGCGCGATCGTTTCGGCAGGGCGGGCGGTCAGCTTCATGTAGTCGATCGTCTTGTTGTCGATCGGGAAGAAGCCGCAGGTCGCGCCATATTCCGGCGCCATGTTGGCGATCGTCGCGCGGTCGGCCAGCGTCATCTGGTCGAGGCCCGGGCCGTAGAACTCCACGAAGCGGCCGACGACGCCCTTGGCGCGCAGCATCTGGGTGACGGTCAGCACCAGGTCGGTGGCGGTGATGCCCTCGCGCAGCGCGCCGGTCAGCTTGAAACCGACCACTTCCGGGATCAGCATCGACACCGGCTGGCCCAGCATCGCGGCCTCGGCCTCGATGCCGCCGACGCCCCAGCCCAGCACGCCCAGGCCGTTCACCATCGTGGTGTGGCTGTCGGTGCCGACGCAGGTGTCGGGATAGGCGATCGCTGCGCCCGCGGTGGCGTTCTCGCCAGTCTCATTGGAGGTCCACACCGCCTGCGCGACATATTCCAGGTTCACCTGGTGGCAGATGCCGGTGCCCGGCGGGACAACCTTGAAGTTGTCGAGCGCCTTGGAACCCCACTTCAGGAACTCATAGCGCTCCGAATTGCGCTGATATTCGAGATCGACGTTATCCTCGAACGCCTTGGGCGTGCCGAATTCGTCGACCATGACCGAATGGTCGATGACGAGGTGGACGGGGACCTGCGGATTGATCTTCGCTGCATCGCCGCCCAGCTTGGTGATCGCGTCGCGCATCGCGGCGAGGTCGACGACGCACGGCACGCCGGTGAAATCCTGCATCAGCACGCGCGCGGGGCGATACTGGATCTCGCGGTCGGAACGGCGCTCCTTCTGCCAGTCGACGACGGCCTGCACGTCCTCCGCGGTCACGGTCTTGCCGTCCTCGAAGCGCAGCATGTTCTCGAGCAGCACCTTCATCGAGAAGGGCAGGCGGGAAATGTCGCCGAACTTCTCGGCGGCGACTTCCAGCGAGAAATAATCATAAGACTTGCCGCCGGCTTGCAGCGTGCGGCGAGCCTTGAGCGTATCGTGGCCGATGGCGGTCATGTGGGTCCTTTCCCCATAAGTGCGGCCAGCTCGGGCGCGGCGGGGAAGCAAGAAGCGCGATGGTCGCGCCTCTCGCGCGAGCGCGCCTGGGCGGGCGTGAGCGAGACGTCGCAGCGGCCGATAGCAGCGCTCAGGGGTGGGGGGAAGGTGTCAAGTCAGGCCGGCGGTGACTTCGTGCGCTTGCCGGCGCATCGGCCGCCACGCAGTCTCCCCGCGGCGTCGCGACAGATAGGTGTCGAGCCCGATCTGCGCCCCGATCAGCATGAACAGGAATGACTGGAAGGCGATACCGACGAACGCCCCGCCCAGCAGGTAGATCAGCTGCGCATTCTGCAACGCGCCCGCCAGGCTCCCGGCCCAGGCGAACGCGCCCTCGCGATAGCGCCGCCGCAGCACCTCCATCCGCACCAGCCCGATGACATTGATCAGCAGCCAGATCGCCAGCCCGGGATAACCCTGCTCGCCCAGCATCTCGAAATAGCTCGAATGATAGGCGCGGCTCTTGTCCACCGTCAGGTTGCGCTGGACGGTGCGATGCGGGCCTTCGCCCTCGACCGATACCGTGTCGTAGCGGATCCGGTTCTGGCGATAGGCCTCGAACCCGCCGCCGAACGGATGGTCCTTCACATAGTCCATCGTCCACTTCCACACGGCGATGCGGGTGGAGGCGGATTCGTCCGCCTGATAGGTCTTGATCGTCCCCATCCGCTCGCTGAACGCGCTCGGCAGGAACGGGATGGCGGCAACGCCGATCAGCCCCAGCGCCGCGAGGTACAGCACCTTGCGTTTCACTTCGCGCAGCATCAGCACCGCGAGCAGGCCGATGCACAACAGGCCGGTCCGCGCCGAAGTGCCGACCGGGATCAGCAGGCAGGCAAAGGTGAGCGCCGCACAGAACAGCCAGACGCGCCGGTCCGGCCGGAACACGGTGCCATATTTGCCCAGCCACAGGATGATCGGGATGAGCGAGATCGACACTGCCGAGATGATCGATCCTTCGTACAGGCCCGAATTGTTGCTCACCATCAGGTTCAGTTCGCCATAGCCGCCGCCGGAGGCGAGCGTCTTGATGCCGCCGACGATGATGATCGACGCGGCGGACAGCACCACGAACAGCAGCAGCGATTCGATCCGCAGCCGGGTGCGCAGCGTCAGCGGCAGGAACGCGGCAAAGGCCAGGTTCTTCCACACCCACTCCCACTTGCCCTCGGCCTCGATCGGGAAATCGGCGGTGCGGGTGGTGATCCAGCAATAGAGCAAGAGCAGCACGATCAGCGCCTGGCGCGGCGCGACGCGCGAATCCTTCTTGTCGTCCACCAGCAGCCAGCCGAGCACCGCCAGCCCCGCGGCGATCATCGACACCGGCACGCTGTTGAGCAGGTAATAGGTAATCCGCTGCGGCGAGACGATATCGATATAGATATAGGTCAATACGAAGATGAACGGCCGCTTGAACCCGCATGCGAACAACGCGAGCAGGAAACCGATAAAGGCAAAGTCACGCACGCGGGCGACGTCCCGGGCGAATCTTGTCGGCAGGCGGCGCTTCCGAATCGAGATCGTCGCGCCGCAGCAGCAACCAGGCTGTCAGCAGCAGCAGGCCATGGCTGATCGCAAGGGCGAAATTGTCGATCATGGCGCGGTGCTGGTCGATCCCGAGGGGCGCCGCCGTGCAGGGCGAGGCCGAAAAACGTTGCTCCCGCCTAGCGCCTTGGCAGTTGACGTGCCGTTAAGCGCCGGCGTGGCAGGCCAGCCGTGATGCGTATTCTTCACGTCCTCGATCACGGCCTGCCGTTGCAGAGCGGCTATACATTCCGCACCCGCGCGATCGTCAAGGCACAGCTCGCCCGCGGGTGGCAGGTGGCGGCCGTCACCGGCCCGCGCCATCATCACGGATCGCCAGCCACCGAGGTGGTCGACGGCATCACGTTCCACCGCACCGGCCCGTCGATGAAACTGCGCGCGCCCTTGTCGGAAATGGCCGAGGTCGCTGCCTTCGGTCGGCGGATCATGGCGGTGGCGCGCGATTTCCGCCCCGATATCATCCATGCCCATTCGCCCGTGCTCGACGCGCTGGCCGCGATGCGAGCGACCCGCGCGCTCCGCCTGCCGCTCGTTTACGAGATTCGCGCCTTCTGGGAGGATGCGGCGGTCGGCAATGGCACCGGGACCGAAGGCTCGCTGCGCTACCGCGCCACCCGCGCGCTGGAAAGCTGGGCGGTCCGCCGCGCCGATGCGGTGGCGGTGATCTGCGAGGGGTTGAAGACCGATCTGCTCGCCCGCGGCGTCGCTGCCGACAAGATCATGGTCTCCCCCAATGGCGTCGACATGGCGCTGTTCGGCGACCCGCCCCCGCGCGACGAGGCGCTGGCGCAGCAGCTCGGCCTTGACGGGGAGGTGATCGGCTTCATCGGCAGCTTCTACGATTATGAGGGGCTGGACGATCTCGTCGCCGCCATGCCCGCGCTCGTCGCGCAGCGCCCGCGCGCACAGCTGCTGCTGGTCGGCGGCGGCCCGATGGAGGCGGCGCTCCGCGCGCAGGTCGCGGCCTCGCCCGTCGCCGACCGGATCCACTTCGCCGGCCGCGTGCCGCATCAGGAGGTGGAGCGTTACTACAGCCTCGTCGATATCCTCGCCTATCCGCGCAAGAAGATGCGCCTCACCGATCTCGTCACCCCGCTGAAGCCGCTGGAAGCGATGGCACAGGGCCGGCTGGTCGCGGCATCGGACGTCGGCGGCCACCGCGAGCTGATCCGCGACGGGGAAACGGGCACGCTGTTCGCCGCCGATGATCCCGCCGCGATCACCGCCGCGCTCGCCGCGTTGCTCGCAGACCGCACGATCTGGGATAACCGCCGCGCCACCGCGCGCGCCTTTGTCGAGCGGGAGCGTAACTGGTCTTCAAATATTTCACGTTACGAACCGGTCTATCGGCGGCTGATGGATGCCGCGGGCAAGGGTGACACATGGTCGTAAGGCGCACCGGCACGGACGTGACACGCTATCTGATCCCCGCAGCCTTGCTGGCTGCCGGCGTCATCATTGCCGCGTCGATCGCCGCGATGCCGCGCGTGAACTTCGACCTGCTGCTGTGGCGACTCGGTCTGCCCGATGTCATCCCGGCGGCCGCCCCGCCTGTCGGCGCGACCGGGCGCACCCTGCTGGCACTGGCGGCGCTGTTCCCCTTCCTCCTTGTGTCGGCGATCGCCTGGCGGCTGGGAAATGGCGGCCCGCTGTTCGCCCTGCGCCGCCGAGACCGCGACGCTGGCCTCCCCGCCTTGCGCCGCGCGGACGCGCACCCCGATCACCCGCCGCGCTGGCCGATTCGCGCGGACGAGGATCTGGGCCCGCCCTTACCCGCGGTCGGCAGCCCGGCCGCGCGGGTGCTGCCCGGCGACGATCTGCCGCTCCCGGCCGATCTCGATCAGCCGCTTGCCGCCTTCGACCCGATCGCCATTCCCGACGTCCCGCGTGAACCGGCCCGCCCGGTCGCGCCGCTGGTCACGATCGTCGTCCCGCCGCGCAGCCACGATGCGGCGCCAGAAACGTCCGAGTCGCTGCCCGACATGCCGGCGGAGATCGCGGATGACCTCAGCCAGCCGCCGATCTCCGATGATGACGCCGCACCTGAAGAGCCAGTTCCGGAGCTTGTCCCGACCGCCGAGGTATCTCCCGCCGAATGGGAAGCACCAACGCCGGCCGCCGAAGAGCTAGATGCGGCCGCACCGGAACCGCTTCCCCTCAGCGAGCTGGCCGCCGAACCCGCGGCTGACCAGAGTGACGCCGACCAGCGGGACGAACCGGCCAGCCCCGAACCCCATCTCGAACCCGCGCCTGAACCCGCCAATACGGATCAGGACTCGATCAGCGCCTTGCTCGACCGGCTCGAACGCGGAGCGCAGCGGCGCAAGGGGGCGCCGCCGCCCGCGCCGCCGCTGCCCGAACCCGATCCGCCGGCCCCGTCGCCCCCGCCGGGCAGCCTCGACGATACGCTGGTGATGCTCCGCCGCATGGCGCGCGGCTGATCGGTCGCGCGGGCTACGCGCGATCCACCGTCACCGCCTCGATCCGCGCCTGCCATTGCCCGTCCTGCTCACGCGCCCCCGTCACCGACAGCCCGGCAAGCAGGCAGCCCGGCAGCGCCACGTCCACATCCTCCACCCGCGACAGCCACTCGCGCGCCGCGTCTCCCGCAGGGGTCGTCAGCGTCATCGCATGCCGCTCTCCGGCAAAGGTGGCGCTATACCAGGGCGCCGACCCCATCGGTTCGATCGTCACCGACAGGCGCCGCTGCGCCGCCGATGCGTGCAGCGCGCGCTCGATCAGCGCCGCCGGCGCAGGGCCGCGCATCAATTCGCCTCCGCTTCGTGGCCGTTGGCGGCAATCGGCACGTCCGCCGCAGCCTCGCGCAGCGCCGCCTCGACGCGCGCGCGCATCTTCGGTCCCGGCGTGCGCCCGCGCCGCAAGTCGTGGACCAGCCGGGGGTCATTCACCACGCGCCGGCCAAAGGTGGTCGGCGGAATTCCCGTCCGCCGCAGGTAGCAATCGATCTGGGTGAGGAGGGACATGGCAAGCTCCTGAGTCGCTTATGTTCCACTTTCGTTCTCTCAACTTTTCCAACTTGTCTAGGAAAAATCCTAGATTACAAGGATGGCATGGCGGAAACGGTGGCCCAGACGGTTGAGCGGCTCGCGGCAGCGCGCGGGATCAGCCTGTCGGAACTGTCCCGGCTGCTCGGGCGCAACCTTGCCTATCTTCAGCAATTCGTCCGCCGGGGGACGCCGCGTCGTCTGGCGGAGGCCGACCGCCGCGTGCTGGCGCAATTCTCCGGCGTCGATGAAACACTGCTCGGCGGCACCGCCGCGCCCGAGGCGCCGCTGGTATCCGTCCCTTATCTCACCGTCGCCGCCTCGGCCGGCGCGGGGCAGGCGACGGGGGAGGAGCGGGCGATCCGCCACGAGGCGTTCGGCGCGCGGCTGTTGCGCGACGCCGGCATCACCCCCGCTGCCGCCTCGCTCATCGATGCGGTGGGCGATTCGATGGCACCCACCATCCTGGCTGGTGACCGCCTGCTGGTCGACCGCAGCGATGTCGCACTCACCAGCGACGCCATCTTCGTGGTGCGCCGCGGCGATGAACTGTTGGTGAAACGGGTGCGGCGGGACGGCGCCGGCCTGACGCTGCTCAGCGACAATCCCGATTATGCGCCGCTATCGTGCGCAAGGGGGGAGGCTGACGTGATCGGCCGCGTCCGCCTGCTACTGCGTGAACCCTGATCGCCGGTGGCTGCCGCGCATCACGCGTTTCAGCCGCGATCCTTCAGCCACATGGCAACCGCGATCGCACTGCCGATCGCCAGCCCGGCGAGAAAGCCGATCGATGGCTGCCCGACGAGCAACCCGATGACAGTGCCGGCCAGCAAGCCAACGGCAATCAGGAATCCGCCGGCATTGCCCGGGCGCTTGAGGGGATCGGCCATGACGCGAGCCTTGCCACGCCGCACCGCACGCTGCCAAGCGGCAAACCGTTAACCCTCGCCGTTCACGCCCGGGGAGGACGTTGCGCGGTAGCGCGGCCGCGTCATTCGCAACGGGGCGCCACCTTGTCATCCTTGTACCTCGCCGACCGCCAACTGGTGTCTGACGCCGCCGCGCTGATCCATCGTTTCGGCACTTATGCTGCGGACGAGGCGGCACGTCGCGCCGATCGCAGCCGCACCGTCGGCAACGTGATCCACTTCTGCCGCTGGCGTCAAGTCGAACGGTTGGTGCGGGTGCTTGCGACCGATCAACGCCTGGGCACGCTGCACTGAGCGTCACGCCGCATTGCCGCCCGGCGGCGGACGGCTTACGGCAGGGTCAATGGACGGGCGTAGGGCGCTGATCGCTGGGGCAGGTCTGATCGCGTCGATCGTCTCGGCGCCGGCTGGCGCGCAGCAAGCGGCCGGGACCGCTCGCGCGCCTGCGCTTCCTGCGGAACAGCCGATCGATCCCGCCGCGCCGCTCGCCGACATGCCCGATATTGGCGTGGCCTGGCCGGAACTGCCGCCGCAGACCCCCGCCGCCCAACAGGCGACCGCCGCGCAAACCGGCGAGACACGCTATGCGTGGCGCATCGACGGGCTCGACGACATGGCCTCGCCGCTCCTGCGCGAACGCTTCGCCGCTTTGTCGGTGCTCGACCAGAACGATGGTGAGGCCGCCAACGCCGCGCAACTCGATCGCCGCGCGCGCGAGGATTCGACGCTGCTCGTCACGCTGCTGCGCGCGCAGGGCTATTATGATGCGGAGGTCGAACCCCGCATCGACACCGTCGATGGCCGTCCGCTGGTCATCCTCACCGCGACACCGGGGCCGATCTACCGGCTGAAGGAGGTGACGATCGATGGCGTCGCGGCGGCGGGGGACAAGGCGACCGCGCTGCGCGATGCCTTTGGCGTCAAGCCTGACGACCCCGTCGACGCCGATCGCATCACCACCGGAGAGGCGAAGCTGCGCGTCGAGGCGGGGGAACAAGGCTTTCCCTTCGCCAAGGTGGGCGAACCCGAGGTGACGATCGACCGCGAGGCGCGCACCGCCACGCTCGACATCAGCGTCGATCCCGGCACCGCGCGCGTCTTCGGGCAGATCCGCGCCAATCCGAACAATCGCGTGTTCGATGCCGAACATGTGCAGGAAATCGCCCGCTTCGAACCCGGGAAGCCTTATTACGCCCCCGCGCTGGACGATCTGCGCCGCGCATTGGTGCAGACCGGGCTGGTGTCGGTGGCGGAGGTCACCCCGGTACCCGGCACCACGCCCGACACGGTCGACATCGATGTCCGCCTCGAACCTGCCCCGCCGCGCACCATTGCGGGCGAAATCGGCTATGGCACCGGCGAAGGCGCGCGCGTCGAGGCGAGCTGGACTCACCGCAACCTGTTCCCGCCCGAAGGCGCGCTGACGCTCCGTTCGGTGCTCGGCACGCGCGAGCAGCTCGGCGCGGTCACCTTCCGCCGCAACAATTTCAAGGGCCGCGACCGGGTGCTGACGGCGCAGATCAGCGCAGCGCACACCAATCGCGAAGCCTATGAGGCGAACACCTTCTCGCTCTCCGGCAGCCTCGAACGCCAGACCAACATCTTCTTCCAGAAGACGTGGACCTGGTCGCTCGGCGCCGAGCTGGTGGCGTCCGACGAACGCGACGTGATCGTCTCGACCGGGGAGCCGCGCCGCCGCACCTTCTTCATCGCCGCCGCGCCGACCAGCCTCGTCTATGACGGCTCCGACGACCTCCTGAACCCGACGCGGGGCTTCCGCCTCGGCGGCCGCTTCAGCCCGGAGGTATCGCTCCAAGGTTCGGCCTTCGGCTATGCGCGGACCCAGGTCGATGCCAGCGCCTATAAATCGGTCAGCGATGGCGTGGTGCTGGCGGGGCGCATCCGGCTCGGCACGATCGTCGGTGCGCCGCGTGATGCGATCGCGCCGTCCCGCCGCTTCTACGCCGGCGGCGGCGCCTCGGTGCGCGGCTATGGCTATCAGCTGATCGGCCCGCGCGATCCCAACAATGATCCGATCGGCGGGCGCAGCCTCGCCGAATTCGCCATCGAAGGCCGGATCAAGGCATTCGGCGACTTCGGCATCGTGCCCTTCTTCGACGGGGGCAACATCTACACCTCCGCGCTGCCCGACTTCTCCGGCCTGCGCTACGGTGCCGGCGTGGGCGTGCGCTATTACAGCAACTTCGGCCCGATCCGCGTCGACGTCGGCACCCCGCTCAATCCGCAGCCGGGCGATTCGCGCGTCGCGGTCTATGTCTCGCTCGGGCAGGCGTTCTGATGCGGCTGTGGCGCTGGGCCCTCGGCGGGATCGTCGCACTCGCCACGATCATCCTCGCCAGCCTGTGGATCGTCGACACCGATGTCGGCCACCGCTGGGTCGCGCAGCGGATCAACGCCGCACGGCCGGCGAACGGGCTGCGCATCACCGTCGGCCGGATCGACGGCTCGCTCTTTGGCGCTGCCGTGCTGCGCGACGTGAAGGTCCACGATCCCGAGGGGCTGGTATTCGCTGCGCCGCGCGCCAACCTCGACTGGCGGCCCTTCGCCTGGCTCTCCAACCGGCTGGAGATCCGCTCGCTCGATATTCCGGTCGCCATGCTGGCGAAACTGCCCCGGCCGCGCCCGACTGGCCGGCACGGGCCGATCCTGCCCGATTTCGACATCGTGATCGGCCGTTTGTCGCTCGATCGGCTCGTGGTCGCGCCCAAGGTGACCGGGGCATTGCGCTACGGCCGCATTGCGGGCCGCGCCGATATCCGCAACGGCAATGCCCTCGTCGCGCTTGATGCACTGGTCGAGGGGAGCGATCAGCTCCGCCTGCGCATTGACGCTGCGCCGGATCGCAATCGCTTCGATATCGACGTGCGCGCCCGCGGCACCGCCAACGGCGTGCTGGCGCGGCTTTCCGGCATCCGCCGGCCGCTGTCGCTCGACATCGCCGGCGACGGCCGCTGGGCCAATTGGCAGGGCCGCGCTGTGGCCCGCGCCGGCGACGCACAGATCGTCGATCTCGCGCTTGGCAACCGCGCCGGCGCCTACACCCTCGGCGGGACGCTGGCCCCCAGCAGCATTACCCGCGGCAAGCTTCAGCGCCTCTCCGCGCCGCGCGTACGCGTCGAGGGCGCCGGCACCTTCGTCAATCGCCGGCTCGACGGCCGACTGTCCGCCCGCTCGTCGGCGCTCGCGATCGAGGCCACCGGCATTGCCGATCTGGGCGAAAGCGCGTGGCGCAACCTGCGCATCCGCGCGCGTCTGCTGCGGCCCGCGGCGCTGTTCCCCAACATGAGCGGCCGTGACGTGGAGCTTCGCGCCGTGCTCGACGGGCGCTTCGCCACCGCCAGCTTCGACTATCGCGTCACCGCGCCGCGCCTCGCCTTCGACAATACCGGGTTCGAACAGGCGCGGCTGGCGGGGAAGGGGCGGCTGTCCGCCTCACCGATCGCGCTGCCGGTCCGCTTCACCGCGGCGCGCGTGACCGGCGTCGGCGATGTTGCCGGGGGAATCCTGCGCAATTTGTCGGTCGACGGCATCCTGCGCGTGACATCCACGACGCTCACCGGCGACGACCTTCGCCTGCGCTCCGACAAGCTGACCGGCCGGATCAGCCTGCTCGTCGATCTGCGCACCGGCATCTATCAGGTCGGCCTGAACGGCGCGCTGGGCCGCTATCTTATCCCGGGCCTCGGCGTCGTCGACGTTACCTCGCGGCTGCGCGTGGTGCCGGGCCCGGGTGGGCGCGGCACGCGGGTGATCGGCGATGGCAGCGCGCAGATGGTCCGCCTCGACAATGGCTTCTTCCGCAGTCTGGCCGGGGGACTGCCGCGTATCGTCACTGGGCTGGAACGCACGCCCGACGGTATCCTCCATTTCCGCAATCTGGTGCTCACTGGCCCGTCGATCCGACTGGTCGGCAATGGCTACCGCCGCCGTGACGGTACCTTCGTCTTCGCCGGCGCCGGCCAGCAGGCACAATATGGCCCCGTCGCGCTGAAGCTCGACGGCCGCATCGAACGCCCGACGCTCGACCTTCAGTTCCGCCGGCCCAATGACGCCTTGGGGCTGCAGGATGTGCGGCTTCATCTCGATCCCACCGCGCAAGGTTTCACCTTCACCGCCGCCGGTCAGTCACGCCTCGGGCCATTCGATGGCGCCGGTGACATCCTGTTGCCCCGCGGCGCCGACGCGCAGATCGCGGTCCAGCGCCTCGATGTTAGCGGCACGCGCGCGAGCGGCATGGTCACCATCGTCGATGACGGCTTCGACGGTCGGCTCGCGGTCAGCGGCGGCGGGATCGATGGAGAGGTCGTGCTCCGCCCGGTCAACGCGGTGCAGCGGATCGAGACCCGGCTGGCGCTGCGCAACGCCCAACTCGTCGGCGGCGCGACGCTGCGCCAGGGGCGGATCGATCTGGCGATCATGCTCGACCCTGCCGGCACCACGCTGGAGGGGACGTTCAACGGCACCGGCTTGCGTCGTGGCCCGCTCAGCCTCGCGCGCTTCGCCGCCAATGCGCAGCTGCGCGACGGCTTGGGGCAGGTGCGGCTCGCCATCGCCGGCTCGCGCGGGCGATCGTTCGACCTGCAGAGCGTCGTGGACGTGACCCCCGACAGCTATCGCATCGTGGCGCAGGGCACGGTCGATCGCCGCCCGCTGCGCCTCGATGCGCCCGCGGTGGTGACCCGCGATGGCGATGGCTGGCGGCTGGCGCCGGCGACGATCGCCTTCGCCGGCGGCACCGCCACCGTCGGCGGCCGCTTCACCACCGACAGCAACATGATCGACGCCAGCCTGTCGCAGATGCCGCTCGCGGTGCTCGACATCGTGTCGCCCGGGCTTGGCCTTGGCGGCACCGCCTCGGGCAAGATCAGCTATGCCAGCACCACCGGCAGCGCGCCGACCGGCCGGATCGACATGGCGGTCAGCGGCCTGACGCGCTCCGGCCTGCTGGTGTCCTCCAACCCGATCGACATGGCGGTGGCCGGCGTCCTCACCGCCGATCGCGCCGGTATCCGCGCGGTGGTCGGCAGCGGCGGGCGGACGATCGGCCGCGGCCAAGCGCTGCTGCGCCTTGCACCGGGCGACATCACCACCCGCTTCGCGAATGCCGGCGTGTTCGGCCAGCTCCGCTACGAAGGTCCGGCCGACACCCTGTGGCGGCTGACCCGGCTCGAGCTGTTCGACCTCTCCGGCCCCGTCGCCATCGCCGCCGACGTGACTGGAACGCTCGCCGATCCCGCCATTCGCGGCTCCGTGCAGGCAAAGGGCGCGCGGATCGAAAGCGCCACCACCGGCACGGTGTTGACCGATGTGCAGGCGGGCGGCCGCTTCTCCGGCTCCTTGCTGTCGATCGACCAGTTCACCGCCAATGCCGGGCGCGAGGGCAAGGTGACGGGCACCGGCAGGTTCGACTTTGCGGCGCGCGGCGGCATCGGCCTTGACCTGACGCTCAACGCCAATCGCGCGGTGATGATCAACCGCGACGACATTGGCGCCACCGTCACCGGGCCGTTGCGCTTCCAGTCGACCGGCCGCGGCGGTACCATCTCGGGCGCGGTGAAGCTCGATCGCAGCCGCTACCGGCTGGGCCAGGCGACCGCCGCCAGCGCGGTGCCGCGCCTCAAGATAAGGGAGATCAACGAACCGGGCGGCGGCAGCGACGTCACCACCCCGCCCGCCCCGTGGCAGCTCGATATCCGCGCGCGCGCCAGCGATCAGTTGCTCGTCACGGGTCTAGGCCTCACCAGCGAATGGTCCGCCGACCTCGCGATCGGCGGCGCGCCGGACAATCCGGCAATCACCGGCCGGGCCGATCTCGTCCGCGGCGACTACGAATTCGCCGGGCGTGAATTTGAGCTGTCGCGCGGCGTCATCCGCTTCGCTGGCGAAGTGCCCGCCAATCCCGCCCTCGATATCGAGGCGGATGCCAACACGACCGGGCTCAACGCGTCGATCCGCGTGACCGGCGTCGCGCTGAAGCCCGAAATCACCTTCAGCAGCACGCCCGCGCTGCCGCAGGACGAACTGCTTTCGCGGCTGTTGTTCGGCACGTCGATCACCAATCTGTCCGCGCCCGAGGCGCTTCAGCTCGCCGCCGCGGTCGCAGCGCTGCGGGATGGCGACGGCGGGCTCAATCCGATCAACGCGGTGCGCCGCGCGGCGGGGCTGGACCGGTTGCGCATCCTTCCCGCCGATCCGCAAACCGGGCAGAGCACGTCGATCGCCGCCGGCAAATATGTGACGCGCCGGCTCTATGCGGAGATCGTCACCGACGGTCAGGGCTATTCCGCCACCCGCGTCGAATATCAGGTCACCCGCTGGCTATCGCTGTTGTCCAGCATTTCCACGCTCGGCCGGCAAAGCGCGAACGTTCGCATCTCGCGCGACTATTGATCCGCCAACCCCTGTTTATCCGGCAGTCCCAGGCTGCGGCGCGTCGTTGCGTCGACCCTTTTCCTGTGCAAGCGTCGCCGAAACAATGATTTACGCGAACGGGGGCGCGATGATCGGCCGGGCAGCACTTCTTTTCGGCATCCTCTCGCTATGCGGCGCCTGTGCCGAACAGGGGGAGGGGCCGGTGCTCTCCTCCGGCGACCGCTACGTCGCAGCCGAGGCGCTGACGGCGGACTATCGACTCGGCACCGGGGACAAGGTGAAGGTCAGCGTTTACAATGAACCCGGGCTCAGCGGCGAATATTGGATCAATCCCGACGGCACATTGTCGCTGCCGCTGATCGGCAGCGTCCCGGCGCGGGACAAACCGGTGGCCGAAGTCGCGGCGGAGGCACGGGCGCGGCTCGCCGACGGTTATCTGCGCGAACCGATCGTCGCGATGGAGGTGGTCGCCTTTCGCCCCTTCTACATCATGGGGGAGGTCGCGGCACCCGGCCAATATCCTTATGCCAGCGGCATGACCGCGATGAACGCCGTCGCGCTCGCCCGCGGGTTCACGCCGCGCGCCAACCGCGCCGTGGTCCGCATCCGGGGGGAGGGGACTGCAGCAGAAGTGAATTATCGCCTGACCCCCGAATTGATCGTGCGGCCTGGCGACACGCTGCGCATCGGTGAACGCTTCTTCTGAAGACCCGCGAAAGGGTGTTGCATTGCGCACGCGTTAACCACACTATCTGCTTGGTTTCGGGGGGGATCATGCATTGTGGATGGGGCGGCTGGGGGGCGCGTTGCTCGCGCTTGCCACGGCATTCGCGGCGCAGGGCGCGCGGGCGCAGGACGGGCTCATCGTGTCCGCGGCGATCCCGCAAGGGGTCGATCGCGGCCGCAACCTCAGCGTCGCCCAGCGCCTTCGTCCCGCCTACACCCCCAGCGGCGCGCGGATCGGCGGGCTGATGATCTTTCCCCGCCTGCGCACGGCGGCAGGGGGCACGTCCAACAGCTATCTCGCGCCCAGCAATGGCCGCCCATCCGCCTTCGTATCGTTGGCGCCCGCCGTTGAGGTCGCCTCGCTCTGGTCGCGCCACGCGCTGCGGCTGCAGGCCGAGGCGCTCGACCGCCGCTACCTCAATGAATCGCGCCGCAACGAACGCACATGGACGCTGGCGGGGGAGGGGGAACTGGAGCTTGGCGCAACGCTGCGCGCCACCCCGCGTCTCGCAGCGTCGCAACAGGTCGAAGGACCGCTCTCGGGGGAAGTCGATGCGGCGCAGGCGGCCGTGTCGCGCTTCCGCCGCGATCTTGCGTCCGTCCGGGTGCAACATGTCAGCGGCCGCATACGCACCTTCGTCATCGCCGACGCCGCCACCTTCCGCTTCGCGCCCGTTCGCCGGGCCGACGGCACCCGCCTCGATCAAAGCGGCCGTGATCGCGAGGTGATCCGCGTCACCGGCCAGTTCGAATATGCCCGCTCGCCCGCCCTGTCGCTGTTCGTCCAGGCGGGGCACACCACCACCCGCTTCACCGCCCCCGGCCGCGCCCCGCTCGGGTCAGACATGATCCGCCTCGCCGCCGGCCTCAATGTCGATCTCGCGCAGCGCGCGCGCGGCACCATCGCCATCGGCCATGTCGACCGCCACTACATCAGCGGGGAGCATCGCGGCGGGCTGGTCGCGGAAGGCGCGCTGGAGCTGTTCCCGACGCAGCGTCTGACGCTCAGCGCCAAGGCGCGCCGCAGCCTGGAGGACGCGACCTACGGCAATCGCCGGCCCCGGCCGTTCTGGGACGATCGCCTGGCCGCCGGCGTCGACTACGAGCTGCTCGCCAACCTCATCCTGACCGCCACCGCCGACGCGGCCCGCCAGATGGAGATTGCCGCCCCCAACCGGCGCACCATCCGCCGCGTCGGCGCAGGCGCCCGCTACCTCGTCTCGCGCCGGATCACCCTGGACGCCGCGATCGGCCATGTCGTGCGCGACGGCACCGCCACCGCCGCGCGCGAAACACGGGGCCAAACCGGCCTCACCTTTCACCTTTGAGACGTCGGACATACGCATGACGGCTGGCCCCAGGACAGAAGACGACGATCCACCGCTGGCCGACACCCTGGGCTATGCGCGTGATCTGCTCAGCCGGCGCTGGCCGATGCTGGCGGCGGTGACGATCCTCGTCGCAATCATCGGCGCCTTGCTGATCAGCAGCGTCCCGCCCAGCTACACCGCCACCGCGCGCATCCGCCTCGATCCCTCGCGCAATCCGCTGGCCGGCAACGCGCAGGCGCAGCGCAGCGAACTCACTCCCGAAGCGATCGAGACCGAGGTCAGTGCGATACGCTCGCTGGAGTTGGCGACCGGCATCGCGCGATCGTTCGGCCTCTTCGCCGATCCCGACTTCACCGCCACGCTCGATCCCGCCGCCGTCCGTTCGCTGGCGGTGCCGGCGGCGGTGCTGTCGCATCTGTCGGTCGATCGCGCCGCGCTCGCCTTCGTGCTCGACGTGCGCTTCACCGCCGCCGATCCGGTCAAGGCAGCGACGCTCGCGAACGCCTTTGCCGATGGCTATATCGAGCGGCGGACCCAGGGAAAGCTCGGCCATGCGGCGCGCCAGAGCGCCTGGTTCCAGCAGCGGCTGGAGGAACTGGGGCGCGAGGCGAGCGCAGCCGAGACCCGCGCCGCCGAATTCCGCGCGGCGACCGGCATCATCGAAGGCGGATCGGGCGCTGGCCTCGGCACGATCACCGATCAACAGGTCGCGCCGCTCGCCAGCAACCTGGCCAGCGCGGAATCCGACGCGGCCGCCGCCCGCTCGAACCTCGCCGCCGCGCGCATCCCGGTGGCGCATGGCGGGCTCGATGCGGTGTCCGAAGTGCTGGGCTCGGCCGTCATTGCCGACCTGCGTCGCCAGCGCGCCGAGACGCTGCGCAGTCGCGGAGAGGTCGACGCCCGCTATGGCGAGCGGCATCCAGAAAGCATCCGCGTGCGCGACCAGCTCGCCGCGCTCGACAGCCAGCTGGAGGCCGAATCACGCCGCGTCATCGGCGCCTTGCAGGCGAGCGCCGCGGCGACCGATGCCCGCGCCGCCAGCCTGCGCGGGGCACTCGATCGTCTCGAGCAGGAGCGGGCGCGCAGCACGCGAGACTCCGTCACCGCCGCCGCGCTGGAGCGGGAGGCCGCGGCCAAGCGTGCGCTCTACGATCGCATGTCGCAGCTCTCGCTCGACAGCATGCAGAACGCACGATTGGCGATGGCGCAGGCGGAGGTCATCGAACGCGCCGAGCCGCCGCTGCAGCCGGCCGCGCCCGACCGACCGATCCTCTATGCGCTGGCGCTGTTCGGCGGCGTCATCGCCGGGTCGGTGACGATCCTCGCGCTCGACATGGTTGGTGGCGGCTTCGCCTCGGTCGAGCAGATACAGCGGCGGCTGGGGCTGCCGGTGCTCGCGACCGTCCCGGTCGTGGCGCGCGGGCTCAACCCGCTCGATCTGATGCTGGAACGCCCGACGGTGATGTTCGCCGAAAGCTTCCGCGTGGCGCTGGCCGCGCTTGGCCGCGGGGGAGGGGGCAATCGCCGCGACGCCACGCCGCAGGTCATCGCCATCGCCTCGTCGCTGCCGGCGGAGGGCAAGTCGACCTCGGCGATCGCGCTTGCCCGCACCCTCGCGCTGACCGGCACGCGCACCCTGCTGGTCGACTGCGACACGCGGCGCGCCAGTGTGCGCCAGATGGTGCGCGCCCGCGCGCCCGGCGCCGGGCTGCTCGAGGTGCTGCGCGACAAGGCCGCGCTCGACGACGCGATCCAGCCTGGCGATGTCGCGGGGCTCGATCACCTCCTCGTCGCGCGCCCCTCGGCGGCCGGCGGTGAGCTGCTGCGCAACGGCCGGATGGAGGAGCTGCTCGCCACCTTGCGAGCCCGCTACGACCATGTCGTGCTCGATCTTCCCCCAATGGTCGGGCTGGCCGACGGCCGCCTCCTCGCGGCGATGGCCGACGCGACGGTGCTGGTCATCAAGTGGAACAGCACGCCCGTCCCGGCGGCGGTATCGGCGGTCGAATGGCTGCGGCACGACGGCGGCCACCCGGTCGGCGTCCTCTTCACCCAGGTCGACCCCGCCACCCGCGCCGCCGGCGGCATGCACCGCTACGCCAAACGCTACGCCAGCTATTACCCCGCCGATTAGGCCTGCTCGCCGCAGCAGGCGGCGTGCCAGGCGGATCGCCACCGCACCTCATCGGGAAGACAATCGGCTTCTTAAAGCTCGGCCTTGTGAGAATGGCATGTTGGTCCGCACCGGGAGGGCAGGCAAAATCATCGCTTGACGTAAAGTCTACCTAGGTAGACTTCTTGCGTATGTCCCGAAGACGCGCGCTCTCGCCCCACGCCCGAATGGTCCTCGCCGTCCTGCTCGATGCCGACGGCCAATGGTCACACGGCTATGAGCTGGCGCGGCGCGCCGATGTAAAATCCGGCACGCTCTATCCGCTCCTGATCCGTCTGGAGGCGCAAGGCTATCTGGAAGCGGAGTGGCAGCATCCGGCGGAAGGAGGGCGACCGCCGCGGCACGCCTACCGTCTGACGGCGAGCGGCGTGCAACTCGCCCGCGCCAATCCCCCCGCCAATCCGGCGACCTCCACCACACGACCTCAAGAGGCGACCATATGAGCGCCGGCCTCCGCCGCGGTCTGGCCGATCTCGCCTGCCGTGCCTTGCAAGCGACGCTGCCTCCCTCGCTACATTCGTGGGGGTGGGCAATCCGGTGCGAGACGGCCGGCATCCCGAACGACACAGAGGCGCTTCTTTTCGCGCTTCACAGCGTGTGCGGGCTCCTGCCCCGCGCGGTCGCATCGCACCTGCTTAAACCGTTCGCGGCGCTGAGCGGTGAAGGCACGTCGTTCTCCGAACGATCGACCGCCATGACGATCATGGACGCCATGATGCTTCGCCCTCGCGCCCTCGGTATCGCCTGCGCGGTCGGGGCGGTCATTCTCGGCCTTGCCTATATGGTGATCGCCGGTGCGCCGACGCGCTATCTTGGGGTCAACGTCGGCGCGTTGGCGATCGGCCTGGCGGTGCTGGCGCTGCTCGGCCGCACTCTCCCGCTGGACCGCCAATGGATGGGCGGCGCGACGATCGCGATGGCGGGCGCGCTGCTGGCGACGGCTTTCATGGGCAATGAGGTCGAAGGCATATCGCGCTGGGTGCGGCTTGGCGGCTTCGCACTCCAACCGAGCCTGATCCTCCTGCCGGTGATGATTGTCGCCTTCTCACGAAGCCGAAGCGATGTGACGACGGCGGGCGTCATCGCCGCCATTGCCGCGATCGCGCTGCAACCGGACCGGGCGATGGCCGGGATGCTTGTCCTTGGCCTCGCGACACTCGCGATGATCCGCCGTGACCGACATTCCACCGCGGTACTGATCGCAAGCATCGCCGGCTTCGCGGTGACGCTCGCTCGTGCCGATCCCTTGCCGGCGGTGCCGCATGTCGAACAAGTTCTCTACTCGTCCTTCAGCGTTCATGTCGCTGCCGGCCTGGCCGTGCTGGGAGGCTTGGTGATCCTCCTTGTCCCGGCGATCGTCGGTTGGCGGCGCGATTACGGCAACCGTGCGACCTACGCCGCTTTCGGCGCGGTCTGGTTTGCCGCGATCCTGGCGGCAGCCGTCGGCAACTATCCGACGCCGATTGTCGGCTATGGCGGCAGCGCAATCATCGGCTACGCATTGAGCCTGCTGGCATTGCCGAAGCGGGCAGGGGTTGGTGCCAGCGTGGTTTCCCGCGTTCGGGATGAGGCGGACGGCACGCTGTCCGACCGCCACCTGTTCGTCGGGCTGGCCTGATCGCATGTCGGCTTCCACCGATACCAGCAAGCTCCGCCGTGCGGCCCGGCTGATGATGACGCGCCGCTATCTATACTGGCTCATTACCGCGATCATCGCCGCCCTGATCTACTACGCAAGGGGACAGGTCACGCGAACGCGGGGCGCTCAAAAGGTATCGTTCCGCCCGGCGGAGGAAGCGTGCGACACATCGGGGTCGCTTCGGTACTGCGTCTATCGCGATCGGCGTGGGACCAACGGCGATGTCGTCTACCATATGCACGGTCGAAACCTCGACGAACGCATCTGGAACGACGACACCTACATGACGGCTCTGGTCCAGTCGGAATGGCAGCGCCGCCCCGAGCTGCCGCCGACCGTCGTGACCGTCTCCTATGGCTCGACCTGGCTGCTGACCCCCAAGGGAAAGAAGCCCGACAGCGGCCTGCTCGATGATCTGATGACCCGTCTGCCCGCGATCGAGGCGAAGATCGGGCGTCCGCGTCGTCGCCTCCTGGTGGGAGAGTCGATGGGCGGCCTCAACGTGCTGATTGCCGGCCTGTCCTATCCGTCGCGGTTCGCCAAGGTCGCGGCCCTGTGCCCCGGCGTCTATTCGATCTTGCCGTTCGCATCGCTGTCCACGATACGCGCGACGATGCAGCGCACGGGGGCAAACCCCAAGATCGTCTTCGGCGTGTGGATGATGGCGCGCAGATATGCGGCAAACGATGCCGAGTGGCAGCGCATATCGCCGCTCGCCCTGATCAAGCGGGCGGGACCAGCCTATCCGGCGCTCTATCTCTCCAACGGCCTGTATGACGCTTACGGCAACTTCGAGGGCTCCCAGCAGCTTGTCGAAATGGCGCGCCGCCGCGGCGTCACGACACAGTGGCACCCGCTCTATGGCGGGCATTGCGCCACGGACGTGGCATCGCTGGCAGCCTTCCTCTCGTCTTGACCGGCTTCCAGGTCGACAGGTTGAACGGGACGGCCTGGGCAACATCCGTCATTCTGCCGCGCCTGATGCGCTGGCTTTCCCGAGTCCCGTTCCCAATTCCGCTTGCCCGAAACGGGCCATCGGACATGGAGAAAGAGACTGCTGCGCGTTGGTCGATCGGCGGTTTCGGGGTAGTGCCCCGATCTACAGAACGACCTTGATTTGGCACTTTCCGTCAGTCCGCTTTATGAGTCGACGGCTTAGTGTCGCTCCGATCATTGGCTACTCCACATCAGGTCATAGCACCCTGCGATCAGATCACGTCGAGCCGGCACCACCGCCAACGCCAACGCCAACGCCAACGCCAGCGCCAGCGCTGCTCAAAACGCGTTGCGGTGCACCACCACCTTCAACGTCGCGAACAGGATCATGATGTCGCGCATCAGGCTCCATCCGTTGACATATTCCAGGTCGGCGCGAAGCCGGTTGATCAGATCCTCGCGCCGGTGGGTCGCGCCGCGAAAGCCGCGGACCTGTGCCAGGCCGGTCAGTCCGGGCTTGCAGACATGGCGATGATGGTATCGCTGGTCGACTTCCCAGAATAGCTGATCCCCGGCGAGCGAGCCGATGGCGTGCGGACGCGGTCCGACGAAGCTCATGTCGCCGCGCAGGATGTTGAACAGCTGCGGCAGTTCATCGATGCTCGTCGCGCGGATGAAACGGCCGATGCGAGTCACCCGCGCATCGTCGCGCAGCGTCGAAACCCGGCCCTCGCTGTCGCACGCCGCCAGCCGCATGCTGCGGAACTTGTACATGGCGAACAGCCGGTTGCCCTTGCCAACCCGCGTCTGCACGAACAGCGCCGGCCCCTTGCTGTCGATCTTCACCAGCAGCGCGACGGTGATCAGCAGGGGCGCGAGGAAGACGAGCGCCGGGATGACGATGGCAAGGTCCAGCGCACGTTTCAGCAGGCGATCGCGCAGCGGCAGCCCGCCGGCCGATACCAGCACGCAGGCGACGCCGTTGAAGTGGCGGTGGCCGATCACCCCGATCGTGTCGAGTTCCGGGATCAGCAGGCGCGCGGTGACATTGCTGCCCTTCAACACGGTCGACCATGTCGCCCGGCGCGACGGGGGGCAGGCGACGAACACCTCGTCCACGCCGCGCAATTGCCGCGCGAGGCGATCGAGCGCGAGCGGATGGATTGTCGTCTGCGCCGAATCCAGCGGCTCGCTCGCGACGATCTTCAGCCCGGGCGGCAGCGGCACGTCGACCCCATCCAGGATCAGCATGCGGCTGAGCGCGGAGCCCGCGAGCAACCGGTCGCTCCACATGCCGATGACGCTTCGCCCCAGCAGCAGCATCGCCGCCGAGCAGAAGAAGGTCACCATCGCGCTCACCCGGGAGATGGGCGACACTTCCTGCAACAGGAAGGCGATGAAGATCGTCAGCAGGAACGCGGTCAGCAGATTGGCGAACGCGCCCCATGCCGAGGCGCGCCAGCGTTCCAGGGTCGGCGCGCGATAGGTGCGCGTGCCCAGCAGCAGGTAGATCGGCAGGATCGCCGCAAGCAGCGCAGGGTTGCCCAGCGGCAGCCCGCGAAGGGCCGCGATCAGCCGACCCATGCCAAATCCGAACAGCGGCGACAGGATGTCGCAGACGAGCAAGGCCACATACAGCCGCAGCCGCAATGCCCGCTTCCCGTCGCTTGGCGCGCTGATCATATCGACGGGGGTCAGCCAGTCGCGCGCCAAGGGGAAGTCGGACAAAGTCGTCACCCAAACCCCCTTGAACCCTCCAGGTCATGATCTTTCACGCCTGGTTTTGCGATGAACGCTTCAGAAGACGGCCTGATGAACCAGCCCGAATCCCGATCTTATCGTGTCTTATCTTGTCGCACTGGGTGCCTTCTTAGCGGACTGGCGGTCAAGCATCATTCTTCCGCAAGGCCGAAGGATGTATCCAATACGGGGGAAGTATTTGCGATAAGGAAGCGCGCATCACGCGACGCCCCGGGGCTGGAGAAGGTCACGACGCCTTGCGCATTATCTTGTTCTTTACTCGCCTGCGCGATCCCGGCGGCTGCAATAATGGCGTCGCAATGGATGGATGGCCGGATGGCAGGTGAGTTTCACGCTGATACGATCGCTTCGCCGGCCGCTCATGCGGACCCGCGGCACGGCGCAACCGTGCCGCGCCCGGCACCGCTCATCGGCGTCAGGTACGGCGTAACCGCGGCCCGCACGCTCGATCCGGCATGCCTCGGCTTCTGGATCGCGGCGTCGACCTTCCTCTGGTCGCTGATCGCGCTGGTCGTCCTGCTGCTCTGACCGCCAGCAACCAGCCCCCGCCATCACCTCAGGCGAGCAGCCCCATCGCCTTCTGCGCGTCCGCCAGCACCGGCGCGGCAAGATCGCGCGCCTTCTCCGCCCCGCGCGCCAGGATCGCGTCGATCGCCCCGCGATCGTTCAGCAGGCGCAGCATCTCGTCGCGGATCGGGCCTAGCTTCGCCACCGCCAGGTCGGCGAGCGCCGGCTTGAACTGGCCGAAGCCCTGCCCCGCAAATTCCGCCACCACCTCCTCGGGCGTACGATCCGCCAGCGCGGCGAAGATCGTCACCAGGTTGCGCGCCTCGGGCCGCTCGGCCAGCGCCTCCCAGCTGTCCGGCAGCGCGTCGGGATCGGTCTTGGCCTTGCGGAACTTGTCGGCGATCTCGCTGTCGCTATCGATCAGCTTCACCACCGACTGCGCCGACGGGTTGGATTTGGACATTTTGGCCGACGCATCGCGCAGGCTCATGATCCGCGGCGCGGCCTTGCTGATCAGCGGCTCGGGCAGGGTGAACAGCTCGGTCTGATAGTCCTGGTTGAACTTGGTCGCGATGTCGCGCGCCAGCTCCAGATGCTGCTTCTGGTCCTCGCCCACCGGCACGTGGGTGGCGTTATAGAGCAGCACGTCGGCCGCCATCAGCACCGGATAGTCATACAGGCCGACGCTCGCGCCCTCGCGGTTCTTGCCCGCCTTGTCCTTGAACTGCGTCATGCGATTGAGCCAGCCGACCCGCGCGACATTGTTGAGCAGCCAGGCCAGCTCGCTGTGCGCCGGCACGCGCGTCTGGTTGAACAGTGTCGACCGCTCGGGGTCGATCCCGGCGGCGACCAGCGTCGCGGTCATCTCGATCGTGTTGGCGGTCAGCTCGGCCGGCGCGATCCATTCGGTTAGGCCATGAAGGTCGGCGATGAAATACATCGTCTCGCCCCCGGCGGCCTGGATCTCGTCCTGCATCGCCACCCACTGCTTCACCGCGCCCAGGTAATTGCCGAGGTGAAGATTGCCGGTGGGCTTGATGCCGGAAACGACGCGCATTGTGGGGGGATCCTATCGACGAACAAGCCTTCTGACGTCGGCCATCCGAAAGGCGCCGAACAGGAAGGTGGCGGCGAAATAGACCAGCGCACCCGCGCTGACCAGCACCAGCATCGCGCCCCAGCGGTGCAGGCTCGGCCCGGTGGTATAGGGGCGGAACAGGTCATTGGCGAACCACATGACGACGCCCATCAGCAGCGCCGCCAGCACCAGCCGCCACGCCCGCCGCTTGAGCTGCGCGTCGGCGACGAAATGCCCCTTCGCCACCAGCGCACGCCACAGCAGGACGACGTTGACCGTGGAGGCAAGCGCCGTCGCCAGCGGCGGCCCCATATGCCCCAGCGGGTAGATGAAGGCGAGGTTGAGCACCAGGTTCACCACCATCGACGCGGTGGCATAGCGCACCGGCGTGCGCGTATCCTGCCGCGCGTAGAAACCGGGGGTCAGCACCTTGACCAGGATGTACGCCGGCAGCCCGATCGAGAAGGCGGCGAGCGACTGCGCCGTCGCCACCGTGTCCGCCGGGGTAAAGGCGCCATGCTGGAACAGCGCGGCGACGATCGGCTGGCCGCACACGATCAGCGCGGCGGTCGCCGGCAATGTCAGGAACAGCGCCAGCTCCATGCCCCGGTTCTGCGTCTCCATCGCCGCTGCGTCCTCGCCCCGGCCAAGCTGCGCGGAAATCGTCGGGAGAAGGACGGTGCCAAGGCCGATCCCGATCAGGCCCAGCGGCAATTGGTTCAGCCGGTCGGCATAATAAATGTAGCTGACGGATCCCGCGGACAGCAGGCTCGCCGCCAGCGCGGTGGAAATGACGAGGTTGATCTGCACCGCGCCGGCGCCCGCCGCGGTCGGCCAGATCAGCGACATCAGCCGCTTCACGTCCGGCGTCAGCGTCGGCCGCTTCAGCTTCAGCACCACGCCCGCCTTGCGGCACGCCCAGATCAGCCAGATCAGCTGCAACGCGCCCGATACCGTCACCGCGATCGCCTGGTTGCGCGCGGTCACCAGATTGTCCTGATGATGGAAGAACAGCAGCGCCGCGATCAGCGTCAGGTTGAGGAGGATCGGCGCCGCCGCCGCGACCCAGAAACGGTGCAGCGAATTGAGGATCCCGCCCAGCAGCGACACCAGGCTGATCAGCATCAGATAGGGAAAGGTCAGCCGCGACAGTTCGACGGCATAGGCGAATTCCGCCCGCGTCGCATCGTTGAACCCGCCTGACAGCAGCCAGGTCACCGGCCAGGCGGCCAGCTCCATGACGATCGTGAAGAAGATCAGCACGGGCACCAGGATCGACAGCGTATCGCTGGCAAAGCCGATCCCGTCGTTCAGCCCGCGGCCGTCCTTGTCGGCGACCTTGCGGTTGAACAGCGGGATGAAGGCGGCGGAAAAGGCGCCTTCCGCGAACAATGCCCGAAACATGTTGGGCAGGCGGAACGCGATCAGGAAGGCGTCGGAGGCAAATCCTGCACCGACGAAGCGCGCGAACAGCGAATCGCGCACCAGCCCGAGGATTCGGCTGGCCAGGGTCAGCCCGCCAACGGAGCCGAGCGCACGCGTCAGGTTCATCGTGTCAGGTTCCACTCGCCGGATGGCCGTGGCGCCCGCTTGGTGATGCGCGTGGTCGCCCGCTGGATCGCCCGCTTGGTCATTGCCGGCCGGCGGCGGGCGCGCCGGTCAGAAGGCCGTTCGCGGGCCGGCACGTCACAGCGCCAGCCCGCGATCATGGCCCCAGTCAGGTTCAGGCCTGGCCGAAATTGCCCGAGGCGATCTGCGCGTCGCGCTGCTCGGCCTGCTGCATGTACAGCGAGTTGAAATCGATCGGCTCCAGCAGCAGCGGCGGGAAGCCGCCGTCGCGGATCGTGTCGGCGACGACGCGGCGCGCGAACGGGAACAGCAGGCGCGGTGCCTCCCCCAGCAGGAACGGCTGCAGCGCGTCCATCGGCACGTTGCGCACGCCGAACAGGCCGGCATAGGCCAGCTCGACGAGGAAGGTGACGCGGCCCTGCGTCTCGGCGCGAACCTCGATCTTCAGCGTCACTTCATGCGCGTCATCGGCCACCTGGTTGGCGGCGATGTCGAACTGGACGTTGATTTCCGGGCCCTGTGCGTCCTGGAAGACGGCCGGTGCGTTCGGGTTCTCGAACGACAGGTCCTTCACATATTGCGACAGCAGGCCGACGGCGGGGGCATTGTCCGCGCCGTTGGGCAGCGCGCCGTCCTGGCCGGGTTGGTTGCCGATTCCGGCGCCGTTGTCCTGCTCGTCCATGTCAATCTTCCTTGAGGATGATGGGGGCGCGGGGTGCCGCGCACATGCGGCCAGCGCCTAGCAGGGGGCAAAGGCGGATTCAACGCCGGCACCCATTTGAAACGTGGCGCGTTGCGCCCTATGTTGGAACCTTAGCGTATCGGAGGTCGGGTGTTCTACATAGTCCTTCTTGCGATGGTTGCGGCATTCCTTGCGCTCCGGCTCTATTCGGTGCTGGGCAAGCGTACGGGACATGAGCAGCCATTGCCCAAGCCGGCGGAGGACCGCGTCGTGGCCAGTGCATTGCCGCGCGCCGTGGAAACGACCGCCGAACCGCGTGAGCCGGTGGTGAAGCCTTTCGAGGGTAATGCCGAGCCTGGCATTCGCGCGATCATCGCGGCCGAACAGGGCTTTGACGTCAATCGCTTCGTCGATGGCGCGCAGGCGGCGTACCGCATGATTCTGGAGGCCTTCTGGAAGGGTGACGAGGATACGCTCCGCGATCTCGTCTCGCCCGATGTCGGCCGTGCGTTCAGCGATGCGATCGCTGCGCGCCAGGCCGCGGGGCAGGTGCTCGACAATCGACTGGTGTCGATCGACAAGGCGACCATCACGGGTGCCTCGCTGCAGGGTAAGGAAGCACGAATCACCGTTCGCTTCGACGCGCTGATCGCCGCGGTGACGCGCGATGCGGAGGGCAATGTGATCGCCGGCTCGACCAGCGACGCGCTCGAAACCCACGACATCTGGACCTTCGCCCGCACGCTGCGCAGCAGCGATCCCAACTGGAAGCTGTCGGACACCGACGAAGCGTGATGCATCTTCGGGGGGGGATTACGCTGGCCGCGGCGCTGGCGCTGTCGGCCTGTGTCGGCGGCGTCGTGCCGCCAACGCCGGGTTCGGCGCCGCCGCGCGGCACGTCCCAGCAACAGCCACCGCGCACCAGCGGCCCGGTGCGCCAGCCCACGCCCGCGACGCCGATGGCGCCGCTGCCGGCCACGACCAACGCTGGTGCCACCACTGCCGTCGCTGCCGGCCTTGCGGCGGGGCCTTCGGTCGCCGGCCTGCCGATCACCCGCGATGCCGCGGCCCGCGCGCTGGCCGCCTTCCGCATCAGCTGCCCCTCGCTGGTCCGCCGCACCGACCCCACCGGGCTGACGCGCGGCGCCGACTGGAAACCCGCCTGTGACGCCGCGGCGCGTGGCGGCGACCCGCGCGATTTCTTCACCCGCTGGTTCGAAACCGTGCAGGTCGGCGACGGCAAGGCATTCGCCACCGGCTATTACATCCCTGAAATCGCCGGCTCGCGCACGCACCGCCCGGGCTATGCGCCGATCTACGGCCGCCCCAGCGATCTCGTCGATGTCGATCTCGGCCAGTTTTCCGAGGCGCTGAAGGGCAAGAAGATTCGCGGCCGCGTCGAAGGCACCAATTTCGTGCCTTATTACGATCGCACCATGATCGAGGAAGGCGCGCTTTCCGGTAAGGCGCGGATCCTCGGCTATGCCGTCGATCCGGTGGAGCTGTTCTTCCTTCAGGTGCAGGGCTCGGGCCTCGTCCGCATGCCCGACGGCCAGGTGCTGCGGATCGGCTATGAAACGCAGAACGGCCGCGATTATACCGGCATCGGCAAGCTGATGCTCGATCGAGGGCTGATCGGCCGCGGCGAGGCGAGCATGCAGGGCATCGTCGCCTGGCTCCACGCCAATCCCGCGCAGGGGCGGGAGATCATGCGCGAGAACAAGAGCTACGTCTTCTTCCGCGAACTCGACGGGCCACCGCTCGGCGCGATGGGCCTGCCGGTCTCCGATCAGGCGACGGTCGCCGCTGACGTGCGCTTCGTGCCGCTCGGCGCGCCGGTGTTCCTGTCGATGGACCGCACCGACGCGACTGGCCTCTGGGTGGCGCAGGATACCGGCGGCGCGATCAAGGGCACCAACCGCTTCGACACCTTCTGGGGCGCTGGCGACGAGGCCCGCGCGATCGCCGGCGGGATGAGCGCACGCGGCACCGCATTCCTGCTGGTGCCGGTGGGCACGCTGGCCCGGATCGGTGTCGCGCGCCCTTGATCCCGATGAGGCCGCGCTCTGGGCGCGGGTGATGGCCACCGTCCGTCCGCTGCGCGCGGCGGCGGTGACGATCGTGCCGCGTCCGGTGCCGGGGCCGGCACCGGTTGATCGCAGGCCAAAAGTCTCCGCAAACAGGCCGATTACCCCCGCCAAGACCCCGCCGCCCGCGCGCCCGGGGCCGGGCGTCACCCTGGATGGCGGCTGGGACAAGCGTCTGTCGCGCGGCCTGGTCAGCCCCGACGCGACCATCGACCTCCACGGCCACACGCTCCATTCCGCCTATGACATGCTCGACGGCGCACTCGCCCGATCGATCGCCCACGGCGACCGGGTGGTGCTTCTGGTGACCGGAAAACCGCCCCGCCCCGAGAGCGAACGCCCCCACGCCCGCGGTGCGATTCGCGCTGCGATCGGCGACTGGCTGGCCGGCTCCCGCCACGCCTCCGCCATCGCCGCGGTTCGCAACGCGCACCCTCGTCATGGCGGGCAGGGCGCGCTCTACATCGTCCTGCGCCGCCCTCGCACCTGACGGCGGCTAGAGGAAACTGTACGGGTCGACGTCCACTGCCACCCGCACCTTGATGGGCCAGTCGAGTGCCCCCAGCCAGTCGCGAATCACGTCCTGCACGTCCAGCGTGCGCTTGGCATGCACCAGCAGCCGGAACCGATGCCGCCCGCGCAGCATCGCAAGCGGGGCGGGGGCTGGGCCATAGACATGCATCCCCTCCACCTTCGGCGCGCTCCGCCCGATCAGCCGCGCCGTTTCCTGCGCCGCGGCGCTATCCTCGCTCGACACGATGATCGCCGCATAGCGCCCGAACGGCGGCGCCCCGGCATCCTGCCGCGCCTCCACCTCCGCGGCGTAAAAGGCATCCGCATCCCCGGTGATCAGCGCCTGCATCACCTGCGCCCCGGGCGAATGAGTCTGGATAAACACGCGGCCCGGCTTCTCGCCACGCCCGGCCCGGCCCGACACCTGCCGGATCTGCTGAAATGTCCGCTCCGCCGCGCGCAGATCGCCGCCCTCCAGCCCCAGATCCGCGTCGATCACGCCGACCAGCGTCAGGTTGGGGAAGTGATAGCCCTTGGTCACCAATTGCGTGCCGACCACGATGTCGATCGCGCCCGCCTCCATCCGCGCGACGAACTCGGCGGCCTTAGCCGGTGACCAGATCGTGTCGGACGTGACGATCGCCACTCGTGCGTCCGGAAACAGCGCCGTCGCCTCATCAGCGATCCGTTCCACCCCGGGCCCACACGCAACCAGGCTGTCCTCTTCCCCACATTCCGGGCAGGCGCGCGGGATCGGTTCGACATGGCCGCAATGGTGGCACGCGAGCCGCCGCGTCAGGCGATGCTCCACCATCCAGGCGGTACAATTCGGGCATTGGAAACGATGCCCGCAATGTCGGCAGAGCGTCAGCGGCGCATAGCCGCGGCGGTTCAGGAACAGCAACGACTGCTCGCCCCGCTCAAGCGTCTCCTCGATCGCCTTCACCAGCGGCGGCGCGATCCAGCGGCCCCGATCCGGCTTGTGCTCCAGCAGGTCGATCGCCTCGATCGCCGGCATGGTCGCCGCACCGAACCGCCCCGGCAACTTCACCTCGGCATAATTGCCCAGCGTCACTTGCTGCCGTGTCTCGATCGCTGGCGTGGCGGACGCGAGGATCACCGGGCATTGCTCGAACTTGCCGCGCATCACCGCCACATCGCGCGCGTGATAATGAACGCCATCTTCCTGTTTGAAGCTCGTCTCATGAGCTTCGTCGACGACGATCAGCCCCAGATCGGCATAGGGCAGGAACAAGGCCGATCGCGCGCCCACGGTAACCCGGGCTTCGCCGCTGGCGATGGCGCGCCACGCGCGCCGCCGCTGCGTCGATCGCAAGCCGGAGTGCCAGGGGACTGGCTCGCAGCCGAAGCGGTCGTGGAACCGCCGAAGGAACGGCTCGGTCAGCGCAATCTCGGGCAACAGCACCAGCACCTGACGCCCCCGGCGCAGCGCCTCGGCGACCGCCTCGAAATAAACCTCCGTCTTGCCCGATCCGGTTACACCATCGAGCAATGTGGGACGAAACGCCCCGGCAGCCACATCGCCGACGAGCGAATCAGCGGCCGCACGCTGGTTCTCGGACAGGACGGGGGCAGCAAAATCGGGGGCCGGCACCGGAAAGGGGCTGTCGATATCAACCTCGACACTCTCGATCGCCCCCAGCTTCACCAGCCCGCGAATCACCCCGTCCGATACATCGGCCATGGTCGCGAGTTCGCGGATCAGGCCCTGACGATCCCCGATCCGCTCCAGCGCCTGCTCGCGCTGCGGGGTCATCCGCTCTGGCCGGTGTCCTGTCGCGCGATATTCCGTCGCCAGCCGCGATCCCTCCAGCGCGGACGTTGAGGAAAGCGCCATGCGCAGCACAGACGCTGGCGGCGCGAGATAATAATCCGCCGTCCATTCGATCAGCCGGCGGAGCGCCAGGCGTAGTGGTGGCGCGTCGGCAACGGCCAGCAGGTTACGCAGGCGATTGTCGCCCACCTCCGCATCGGACGGCATCCGCTCCGGCTCCCACACCACCCCGACCAGCTGCCGGGGCCCGAGCGGCGCGACGACAATCGACCCTGGCTCGACCGACATGCCATGCGGCACTCGGTAATCCAGCGGGCCAAGGGCAGCATTGAGGAGGAGGACACGGGCACGGGACATCGGCCTGCGCATATGGGGCGCAGGCGACTCGGAGGAAAGCAGGTGATACGGTTTTGCGGTGGAAGACCTGCCCGCCCGCTTCGCCGAGCATCTGATTCGGGACAGACGCCGCTCGATCCACACGGTCCGGGCGTATCGCGCCACGGCACAGCGCCTGGTGGACTTCCTGCAGGATCATCTCGGCATGCCGGTCGGTCGCGCGGAACTCGCCGGCCTGACGCCCGCGGACCTTCGCGCTTTCCTCGCGCGGCGCCGGGGCGAGGGGCTTTCCAACGCCTCGGCGGCGCGCGAATTGTCGGCGGCGCGGGCTTTCTTGGAATGGGGCACCGGCGCCAGCGGCGTCCCGATGCTCAAGGGCCCTCGAGTACGCAAGGGCGTGCCGCGCGCCGTTGCGCCGCATGAGGCAGTCGCGCTTGCGGAAGAAGTGGCGGAGGGCGCGGCAGAGCCATGGATCGGCCAGCGCGACTGGGCCTTGCTGCTCCTGCTCTACGGGGCGGGGCTGCGAATCGGGGAGGCGCTGGGGCTCACGGGCGCCGTCCTGCCGCTGGGAGAGACGATCCGCGTCACCGGGAAACGCGACAAGCAACGCATCGTGCCGTTGATCCCCCCGGTCCGCAGTGCGCTCGACGCCTATCTGGCCGCCGTCCCTTGGCCGATCGACCGTGAATCACCCTTGTTCCGCGGGCAACGGGGCGGGCCACTGTCGCCCGGCGTAGTGCGTGCAAAGGTAAGGGCGGCGCGCGGCGCGCTGGGCTTGCCCAACCGAACGACGCCGCACGCGCTGCGGCATTCGTTCGCGACTCATTTGCTGGGCCGGGGCGCGGATCTGCGCGCGCTACAGGAATTGCTTGGTCACGCCAGCCTGAGTTCGACTCAGATCTATACCGCGGTCGATGCGGCGCACCTTCTCGACGTCTACCGACACGCTCATCCGCGCGGCTGAGGGCACGCCCGAGAACGACCCCTCCCGCATTGCACGGCACGTCTTCTTTTCATGTCGTCTGGCGGAGCGCCGTTCTTCTGCCCGAGGGCGGCTGATGCACCGGCCGAACCAGGCCGGTCACCTGCACAAGACAGGAAAAAGCCCCCATCGCTGACGATGAGGGCTCCCTGTTCCATTAGCGCAAGACGCTAATCTTAACATGTGTTGGTCCGCAAATGCGAACCAGTCCGGCTGTTGATCGGAAAAATACTGCCTAGCCGCAGTTCTGCCGATCAACCTGACCGAACGAAACCCTTACCAGGGCTTGATTTCGGTGCCGTAGATCAGCGCGATGATGAAAGCGAGCATGTTGAACTCCCTAGTTTTTTAGCACCTTTGACGGTGCATGCTGTGATTTAACGATTTGTTTACCATATCACAAGCGCATTCATTCGGCCCATCTTGATCGTCCCGACTTTGGACGGTGATTAAAGGTATGTTTAGGCATGGTGCGCTAGCTGCGGCACGGTATGGCTGGCCCCGGCTCACAACCCGAAGTCCCCGCGTCGCGAGAGCAGGCGCTGGCAACGCTTTCCGCTTTGGCGGCGCAACGTCCCGCCTGGCGGTTTCTGGTCCTCGCGGAGATTGCCAATTTCGCGCGTGTCAGACGGCATCTTGGCTGCGCGCGCGCCGATCTCCTGATCACCGATGTCCAATCCCGCATTGAGGCTGCGCTGCCTGATCTGCGCCTTCTCGTTACCGGCAGAACCAGCATCGAGATTGCGTTCGAGGGCGGTCGAGCGGCGGACCTGGATGAGACGTTGGATCGCCTGCGCGATCTGTGTGAGCCGATGTTCGATCTGGACGGCGAAATGTATCAGGTCGATGTCGTGTTCGGCGCAGCGGCTGGCCGCGTGCCGCAAACCGATGAACTCAGGCTGGTTGAGGAGGCAGAGGCGGCGCTGGTCGAGGCCCGGTCGGCACACTCGCCGGTGCGGCATGATCTGGTGGGCCCGGAAGCGCGTGACATTCGCCGCGTGGCGGATGAACTGCGCACGGCGATTGCCGAGGATCAGCTGCTGCTCGCCTATCAGCCGAAGATCCACGTTCGGCGGCAGGAGATCAGTAGCGCCGAAGCACTTGTACGCTGGCACCATCCCGAGCGCGGCCTCGTGCTGCCGGGCGACTTCATCGGCGCGGCAGAGGACGGCGAGGTCATCGACCTGCTAACGCTGTGGACCATTCGCCGCGCGATCGACGATCAGCGCACGCTGCTCGCTGCCGGGCATGACCTGCGCATCTTCATCAATATCTCGGGTCAGCTGCTTGCCGATCAGGCCTTCGTCGATGCCACCTGCCGGCTCGTTGCCGAGGCGGACGCCAAGCTCGGGTTCGAGGTGACCGAAACCTCCGTCATCCGCGATCCCGAATCGGCGATCGCCAACCTGCAACGCTTCGCCGACATTGGCATCATCGTCGCAATCGACGATTACGGCGCCGGCCTGTCGAGCTTGGCGTATCTGAAGCAGCTGCCGGCTCGGGAGCTGAAGATCGACAAGCTCTTCGTCACGCAGCTGACCAGCTCGAACCGCGATCCCCTCATCGTGCGCTCGACGATCGACCTGGCGCATGCCCTGGAGATGGAGGTCGTCGCCGAAGGCGTGGAAACGCATGCGGCTCTCGCCTTACTGACCGTCATGGGGTGTGACATGGTGCAGGGATTCCTCATCAGTCGCCCGGTCGCGCTGCCGGCGCTGATGGCCTTCCTTGAGGAGGACCAGCACCATCATGTCTCGCGAGATAGCCGCGCTTCATTCAACGGGTTGGCGACGGCGTGGAAGCGCGGGTGATGACGCGGGGCTTCCTGGCCCGCATTGTCGCAAGCATCCTCCCGCTGCTTCTCGCGGGAACTGCGCTTGCAGCGTCGACGCGCGACGCGCGATTTGACGTCATGATCGCGGGGATCAAGGCGGAGATACTGACGGATCCCGCGAGTGCCGTCGATCAAGCGTCTGCCGCATTGGATTACGCCCGGCGGGCCAAGTCGCCGCACATGGAGGCGACTACGCGATGGCTGCGCGGGGAGGCGAGGAGCCGTATCATCCAACACCAGGCTGCGGAGCAGGACCTTGCAGCCGCCCGCGTCCTCGTTGAGCGCACTGCGCCGAGATCACAGTTGAATGCCGACATTCTCCTCTCAGAGGGCGGTGTTCTGTATGCGACGGGCAAATTGGCTCGTGCGCTCGACGATCTGCGCCGAGCGCACGACATGTTCCGCGAATTGGGCGACACGCGCGGGCGCGCAAAAGCGCTGATCATGCTCGCCGTCGTTCACTCGATTGGCAAAGACCATGCGACGGCGTTGCGCTATTTCGATCAAGCGTTGGAGGTTTACCGCGGCGACCCAGGCTTGTTGGTGTCGATCCATAATGGTCGCGGCCTTGCTCTCAAGGATCTCGGCCGGTTGGCCCAGGCCGAGGCGGAATTCGGAAAAGCTCTGCACTACGCAGCGCAGATGAAGAGCAAGCTGGTATATGCTCAAGCCCTGACAAATATTGCTGATGTCCGGCTTGATCGTGGCAAGACCGTGAGCGCGGATGACGCCATCGATGAAGGTCTGGCCTTAACGCGCCAACCTGGAGCATCCTCCTATCATCCCAGCTTTGTCGTTCTTGCGGCAGATGCGGCAATACGGCGTGGTGCGGTCGGTACCGCCGAGCGGCTGATCTCGCAGCGCTTCGCCGGGACGGATCTCACCGCCACGCTGTCTCCTGACCGTCAGGCACATGATGTTGCGTACAAGATCTACTCAAAGGCGGGCCGCAGCGATCTCGCCCTCCAGCACCTGGCCGCGCTGAAGCGGCTCGATGATCTCGCAACCGAGACCGCGCGCTCCAACAGTGCCGCAATCGCCGCGGCGCGGTTCGACTTCGCCAATCAGGAACTGCGCATCGCCCAGTTGAAAGCGGCCGATCTCCAGAAGACCGTCGCGTTTGAACGCGCACGCACGCAGACGCAACAATGGATCACGCTCGGGGTGGGCGCAACGACGCTCCTGATCATCGGCCTGCTGGCATTCGGCCTGATCACCATCCGGCGCAGCCGTAACGCGCTCGCGCGAACCAATATCGCGCTCGGCAAGGCACTCACGGCGAAGACCGAGTTCCTCGCGACCACCAGCCACGAGATCCGTACCCCGCTCAACGGCATCCTCGGCATGACGCAGGTGATGCTCGCCGACGAGCGGCTGGATGCGCCGACACGCGATCGGCTGTCTGTCGTTCAGGGCGCGGGCATCACGATGCGGGCACTGGTCGACGACATACTCGACGTCGCCAAGATCGAAACGGGCAAGATGACGTTGGAGGAAGCGCCGACCGATATCCGGCGCGTGCTCGAGGAAGCGGGCCAATTGTGGGTCGGCCCCGCGCGCGACAAGAAGCTGACGTTTGACCTCGCCATTGCCGATGCGCCGCAATGGGCGCTGGTCGACGGCATGCGCTTGCGCCAGATCATCTTCAACCTGCTTTCCAATGCGGTGAAGTTCACGCCCGCCGGCTCGGTGCGGGTCGAGGCCGCGGTGCACGGCGATCGCTGGCGGCTGACCGTCGCCGATACCGGGATCGGTATCGCCCCTGACAAGCACGAGATCATCTTCGAACCGTTTCGACAGGCCGATACGGGCACGACGCGCCAGTTCGGCGGCACGGGGCTGGGCCTGTCGATCTGCCGCAACCTGTCGCGCGCGATGGGGGGCGACGTCACCGTCTCCAGCGAAGAGGGCCAGGGAGCGACCTTCACGCTCGAGTTGCCGTATCAACCCGCCGCGCCCGCGGAGGAGGCTTTACCACAGCCGGCAGGCGAGGGTGTGCTGGTGATCGACCGCAATCCCATCACCCGCGCGATGTTCAAGGCGCTGCTCGAGCCGCGCGGCGGCGCCGTGGCCTTTGCAGCGAGCGCCAACGAAGCAACCGAAATACTGGCCAACCGCCAGCCCGCCGTCGTGCTGATCGATCATGCAACGCTTCAAGCTGTGGAGAATGCAGCGGCTGCGGTGGAGGAGATCGCAGCAGCCGCCCCGCACGCCAGGATCTCGTTGCTCGGCCCGACGATGGCCGAGGAAGAGCAGTCCGCACTTGCCGCATCAGGCGTGTCGCAGTTCATCGTAAAGCCCATCGCCAAGGATAACTTGGTTAACGCCGTTTTCGGAGCCGAACAGAACGCAACTGGACTTGTCTCCGAGGCGGCTTGAGACGATAATAGTATCGGCAATGGAACAATCAGACTGCCCCTCCGGCAAACGCCCATGAACGTCCTTTTCATCGAGGACGACAGGATGAATCGTCGGGTCGTCCGCGACATGCTTCACGTGGCGGGTGCCGACATGATCGAGGCGGAAAGCGCAGAAGAGGGGCTCCGGCTGCTCGATGGGCAGGATTTCGACATGCTCCTCGTCGATCTGCGCATGCCGGGCATGGATGGTATCACCGCGATTCGTCACATTCGCGCGCGCCCTGATCAGAAGGGCCGGGTGCCCATCATCGTGGTGACGGCCGACACCGCGGTCGACTTGCGCGAACGCTGTCTCGCGGCGGGCGCTGATGATGTGATCTTCAAGCCCGTCGCGATGGACAATCTGTTTGATGCCATGGGTCGGGTGCTGGCCGCCGACGAGGGCGGCCTGATCGGCTGATCGCGGACCTTTGCCGCGGCTCAATAGCCGCGGTCGAGATCGGCGACATTCTCCATCGGCTGTCCCGCACGGAAAGCGGCCAGGTTGCGCAGGAACAAAGCGGCTGCGCGCTGGAACATCTTGGTCTGGCTGCGGCCCGACAGATGCATCGAGATCATGCAATTGGGCGCGGTCCACAGCGGATGATCCGCGGGCAGCGGCTCCGGGTTCGTCGGGTCGAGGAAGGCGCCGCCGATCGACCCGCTCGACAATGCTGACAGCAGCGCGTCGTCATCGATCATGTCGCCGCGAGCGATGTTGATCAGCCATGCACCGCGCTTCATCGACGCGAGCTCCGCCGCCCCGATCATCGCCTTCGTCTCGCTGGTCGACGGCGCGGCCAGGATCACCCAGTCGTAATCGCCCAGCTGCGCGCGCCATGCGTCCGGGGTCAGCGTCCCGTCGCTGCCGGACCGGGTGACACCCGTCACCTCAACGCCGAACGCCGCCAGCCGCTCGCCGATCAAGCGGCCAATCGCGCCATAGCCGATGATGATCGCCTTGGTGTCGGCAAGCTCGATCTTGCCCGGCGAGTCGCGCAGCCACTCGGCGCGATCCTGGGCGCGCACCACTTCGTCGAAGCGCTTGGCCGCGGCCAACACGCCCAACACGGCATATTCCGCCACCGCAATGGCATTGATCCCGACGCCATTGGTCAACGTCGCCTCGCGTTCGCGCAGCGTGTCGAGCGGAAAGGCATCCAGTCCGGCATAGATCGTCGTCACCCAGCGCAGCGCCGGCCCCGCGGCGCGCAGCGTTTCCTCGGTCAGCCGCGTCGGCTGCATGTCCACCCAGGCAATCTCCGCGTCGCCGATCATCTCCTTGGCGTCGGCGGGGCTGGACCACCATGCCACCTCCAGATCGTGCGGGAGCTGCGATTCCAGCAGCGGACGGGCGAGCGCGGGGAGAACAGCCTTCATGGACAAGGGTGATAGCGCGTGATCCAGGGGTCGCCTATCATCAACGCGTGATTGCCTTACTCATCGCCACCGCCGCCCCGATGCCCGCTCCGGCCGGGGGGCTCGACGCCGCCAGCCTTGAAGCACTGCGCGCGATCGATCTACGCCTCGCCACCATCGCGCACCGCCTGGTCACTGCCAACGCGCCCTTGTGCCAGGATCAGGCGCCGGCGACCGGCATGGTGGTTCATGCGATCAACCAATATGATCGCGATACCCAGCCTGCCGCACGGCAGGTGTTCGGCTTCTCCGCCCCGATCGCCGTAGAGGGCGTGGTGCCTGGCTCGCCCGCGGCGGCGGCGGGCGTCTCCGCTGATGATGGCCTGCTGTCGATCGGCCCGCGCGCGCTGACCGCGTCCACTGCGCCGCCCTCCAGCGTTGATCGCGATTTGGCGCTCTCGCTTCTGGAAGGGGCCGCGTCACCTGTTCGCGTTACGGTAACGCGCGGCGGCGGCGAGGCACGGGACATCGCGATCAACGCGCCCGCCGGCTGTCGCAGCCGGTTCGAGGTTCTGCTCGGCCCCGCGATGACGGCGCAGGCGGATGGCAAGGTCGTGCAGATCGGCGTCCGCTTCTTTGAGCGCTATCGCGATGACGAGGTCGCCGTGATCGTCGCGCATGAACTGGCCCACAACATCCTGCGCCACCGCGTCCGGCTGGAGGCGGCGGGCGTAAAGGGCGGCCTGCTAGGCGAGATCGGCCGCAACGCCAGCCTCGGGCAGGCGGCGGAGCTTGAGGCCGATCAACTGGGCGTCGTCCTGCTCTACAATGCCGGCTATGATTCGGCGTCCGCCGCGCGCTTCTGGCAGCAGCGCGGTGGCGACATCGATGGTGGGCTGTTCCGCAGCCGCACCCATCCGGCAACGAAGCGGCGCGTCGCCGCGATCGACACCGCGGCCGCGTCACTCACAGAGCAACAGCGCCCCGTCATCCCGCCAATCCTCGCACGGCGCGACCAGCCGATGAAGTAAACGGCCGGCCGCTCAGGCGGCCGGCACGCGCCAGTCCCAGCCCAGCGGATCGCCGTCCATCACCTCGACGCCGGCGGCCGCAAGCTCGTCGCGAATCGCGTCGGACGCGGCAAAGTCCTTCGCGGCGCGCGCTGCCTTGCGCTCCTCAAGCCGTGCCTCGATCACCTCCGCCGTGATCGTCGCCGTGGACGGCGGGACGCGAATGTCCTCGCGCCGCAGCGTATCGAGCGGCAGGCCCAGAACCTCGACAAAGTCACCCATCGCAGCCAGCCGGTCGCCGGCCGACACCTTCTTGTCTCCCAGCAACGCGTCGAGCACGGGCAGCACGCGAGGCGTTGCCAGATCGTCGGAGATGGCGGCATCAAGCTGCGCGCGATACTCGGCAGCAGAGCCCTTGGACCGGCCGTCCGCGCGCGACCGCAAACCTTCGATCGCCTGCACCATCCGCTTCAATCGCACCTGTGCCGCGGCCAGATTCTCCCACGAGAACTCCAGCTCGCTGCGATAATGCGCCTGCAGGCACAGCATCCGGTACGACAGCGGATGGTAGCCACGGTCCACGAGCGCTTGCAGCGTCAGGAACTCTCCCGACGACTTGCTCATCTTGCCCGCCCGCTCGACCAGGAAGTTGTTGTGCATCCAGAAGGCGGCACCCGTGTCGGCGCAGTCGCAATGCGCCTGATTCTGCGCGATCTCGTTGGGATGGTGGATCTCGCGATGGTCGATCCCGCCGGTATGGATGTCGAACGATTCGCCCAGATACTTCTGGCTCATCACCGAACATTCCAGATGCCAGCCCGGCGCGCCGCGGCCCCACGGCGAATCCCATTCCATCTGGCGGTTCTCGCCCGGCGCGGAGGTGCGCCAGATCGCGAAATCCTGCGCATGGCGCTTGCCGTCGACCGGATCGATCCGGCTTTCTCCCGCATCGTCCTTCAATCGCGCAAGACGGCCATAATCCGGCACCGTCGTCACATCGAAGTACAGCCCGCTTTCTAGACGGTAGCAATGCTTCGCCTCGATCGCGGCGGCGAAATCGATCATCTCCGCGATGTGATCGGTCGCCAGCGGCAGGTGAGTCGGGCTGCGGATGTTGAGATCCGCCAGGTTGCGCTTGAACGCGTCGGTATAATGGCGCGCGATCGCCCAAATGTCCTGACCCGCCCGGCGGGCGGCCGCTTCCATCTTGTCGTCACCGGCGTCGGCATCCGACGTCAAATGGCCGACGTCGGTGATGTTGATGACATGGGTCAGGTCGTAGCCCTTCCACGTCAGCGTGCGCGACAGCGTGTCGGTGAACACATAAGCGCGCAGATTGCCGATATGCGCGTAATTGTAGACGGTCGGGCCGCAGGAATAGACTCGCACCCCGCGCTGCGGATCAAGCGGTTCGAACACGCGCAGGGAGCGCGACAGGCTGTCGTACAGCGATAACGGCGTCATGCCCGCGCTCTACCCGCGTGATCGGCGGCCGAAAAGGGCGGGTCTGGCGCTGTGATGTAATCGCCACAGACCAGCGGGTTGCACGGGTGGCGGGCTGGTGGTAGACGCAGCGGGTTCACGGCGCAGGCGATGCTTGGTGCCGCCGTTTCCGTTTGACGGAATCGGGCTGTTTCAGATCTCGGAGAAGTGTCGGTTTTATGCAGATCATCGTTCGCGACAACAACGTCGACCAGGCCCTGCGTGCGCTCAAGAAGAAGCTGCAGCGTGAAGGCGTGTACCGCGAGATGAAGTTGCGCCGCCACTATGAGAAGCCGTCGGAAAAGCGCGCTCGCGAGCGTGCCGCTGCGGTCCGTCGTGCGCGCAAGCTGGAGCGCAAGCGCGCCGAGCGTGACGGCGCCCGGTAAGAACCGGCTTTCTCGAGTCGGCTCGCCGCCAACAGTGCTGGCCGACTCGATCAAACATATCTGATGTTGCCACCCGGGGGCGGTACACCGCGTCCGGCCTTTACGGGGATCGCCATGTCGACCGTTACCGCTGTTCCGATCGCTCCGGTGAAGCGCAGCTATGTCGTCTGGTTGATCGTGGGCATCATCGCCGCGGTCATGGCCGCGGCCGCGCTGGCGGTGCAGGGGGATGATTTCCTTACCCGCAACGCCCGTGCCAAGGGCGTTGTGACGACGCCGTCCGGCCTTCAGTATCAGGTGATCGAGCCGGGTTCGGGGGCGAAGCCGACCGACACCGACGTTGCGCTGGTGATGTATGAGGGGAAGCTCCTCGACGGCACCACTTTCGACAAGTCGCAGCAGCCGACTCCCTTTCCCGTCACCGGCGTCGTTCCGGGCTTCTCCGAAGGCCTGAAGCTGATGCCGAAGGGGGCGAAGTACCGCTTCTGGATCAAGCCTGAGCTTGGCTATGGCGCTGAGACCAAGGGGCCGATCCCGGGCAATTCCACGCTCGTGTTCGATGTCGAGCTGCTCGATTTCCTGCCTGAGGCGGTGATCCGCCAGCTTCAGCAGCAGCAGATGGGCGGCGCGGCCGGCATGCCGGGTGCTGCGATGCCGGGTGCCGAGGCCCCGCCGCAGGGTCGCTGATCCTCGCACGAACCTGAGTGATTTCGCACCGTCGTCGCTCCTAGCGGCGGCGGTGTTTTCTCATGTGCCACACGGCCTTCGACGCGAACGGGCTCTTGACCGAGACAGCCGTGGTCGCGGCCGATCAGTCGCGCGGCGTTGCGCCTATCCGGAGGGAGTGGCCCGGCTCACAGGTCTAAGGGGCACTGCAGTGGCAGCGATCGTCGCGCCCGCATTCGCAGATAATCAGCATCGACTGGACGCCCCCAGCCGGCGCCTTGCCGACCGGGGGCTCCGGCGCTCAGAGCGCCCGGCCAACCATGATGGTGGGCGTGATGTCGGTGAAGTTGGGCACGTCGGCCTGAAGCTCGCCGATGCGCGGATTGGCCATCGCCTGGCCCATGCTTTCGGGCGAGGCGAAATGGAAGTGCGCGATCAGCGCAAAGGGCGCAGCCCCGCCGCCCGGCGCCTGGCCTTCGATCAGCTCGACTCGCTCGGGCTGCCAGATCTCCTTGGCGAGCTCGGCGTGCTTCGCCTTGTAATAGCTCGCGTCAAACTTCGCCCCGTCGTGATTCGGGTACAGAACACTGACGATCATTTTCCTCTCCCCTCAAGAAAACGGGCGCCCCCTTGTGTGGAGACGCCCGCGATTGTTTTCATCAGGCGGCGTTTTCGCCGATGATGGTCTTCACTTCCATGAAGTCTGTCAGGCCCCATTTGCCGCCCTCGCGGCCGTTGCCCGAGGATTTGTAGCCGCCAAAGGGCGTTGCGCCGTTCGGTCCCCAGGCGTTGATGGTGACAAGGCCCGCGCGCAGCTTGCCGGCGATCTTGGACGCCTCGGCGGGATCGCCGGAGATGGTCGCCGACAGGCCGTAATCGGTGTCGTTGGCCATTTCGACGGCCTGCTCGCTGTCCTCATAGGTGGTGATCGTCGCGACGGGCCCGAAGGTTTCCTCGCGATAGATGCGCATGTCGGGGGTCACGTCAGCGAGGACGGTCGGCTTCACATAATAGCCGGCATTGCGGCCATCGGGACGACCCACGCCGCCGGTGACGAGACGTGCGCCTTCGTCGAGCGCCGACTGGATCAGGTCCTGGATCTTCTCGAACTGGGCCTTGTTGACGACCGGACCGATGTGCGCGCCCTGCTTGTCGGGGCTGTCGACCTGGGTCGCCTCCATGATCGCCTTCACGACCTCCTCGGCCTCGTTCACCTGGCTCTTGTGGACCAGGAGGCGGGTAGGGGCGATGCAGCTCTGGCCGGTGTTGGCGATAACGCCGGCGAGCGTCGGTGGCAGGACTTCGCCCAGCTTCGCGCCTTCCAGCACCACGTTCGGCGCCTTGCCGCCCAGTTCCTGGTGGACGCGCTTGACCGTCGCGGCGGCCGCGGTCGCGACGGCAACGCCTGCGCGGGTCGAGCCGGTGAAGCTCACCATGTCGACGTCCTTGTGCGCCGAAAGCGCCGCGCCGACCGTCGGGCCGTCACCATTGACCAGGTTGAACACGCCCGCCGGCACGCCAGCCTCTTCCAGAATCTCGGCCAGGATCATGGCGTTGGTAGGGGCTTCTTCCGACGGCTTCAGAACCATCGTGTTGCCCGCTGCCAGCGCCGGGGCGACCTTGGCGCAGATCTGGTTCAGCGGCCAGTTCCACGGCGTGATCATCGCCACGACGCCGATCGGCTCATGGACGACGCGCGCGCCCTTGGCGGCCTGTTCGGAGAAGCTGAATTCCTTCAGCGCGGCGAGCGTGCCCATGAAATGGCCAAGGCCAGCGGGTGCCTGTGCCATGTTGGCGAAGGAGATCGGCGCACCCATTTCGCGGCTCGTCGCAGCGGCCAGGTCGGGGATGCGTGCCTTGTAGCCGGCGATGATCCGCTCGAGCAGCGCGATGCGGTCCTCGACCGTCGACTGCGACCAGGTCTTGAACGCCTTCTTCGCGGCGGCCACTGCCTTGTTGACGTCCGCCTCGCTGCCCAGCGTGATTTCGGTGGTGGGCTGCTCGGTCGCGGGATCGATCACTTCGTGGCGCTTGCCGCCTTCGCTGTCGACCCAGGCGCCGTCGATATAATGTTTCAGATAGCTCTGCATGATGCCTCTCCGTCTCTTGAAATCGGCGTTTCCTTCATGTGTGGGGCGCGATTAAGTCAGTTGCAACAGGAAACGCGACACGTTGCGGCCGTGCCGCGACGGGACAAGGGGGGTGGCCGTCATGGGCTGCGCCGCCCGCCCCGCGCCACTATCGCACCGGGAGCCTGCCCGCCGCGCGGCCCGACGCGGTGACCGACAAAGGGACCCGACCATGCGCACCGCTTCCGCCCTCCTTGCGCTTCTCCTCGCCGCCCCGGTGGCCAGCCAGCAGCGCGCGGCGCCATTCACGGTGGCGGAGACGGGCGAGGCCTACGGAACGCTGGATGATGCGCTTCAGGCCAATCGCGGGCGCGACTTCACCGTGCTGATCGCGCCCGGCACCTACCGCGAATGTGCGATCCAGCAGGCCGGGCGCGTCACGTTCAAGGCGGTGGAGCCCGGTACCGCGATCTTCGAGGGCGCGTGCGAGGGGAAGGCGGCGCTGGTGCTGCGCGGCAACGGATCGACCGTCGACGGCCTCGTCTTCCGCGGCATCCGCGTGCCGGACGGCAATGGCGCGGGCATCCGCATCGAGATCGGCGACCTGGTGGTGCGCAACTCGATGTTCCTCGTCAGCCAGGAGGGGATCCTGGGTGCGACCGACGATCCGGCCAGCGTCACGATCGATCGCTCGACCTTCTCGGGCCTTGGCCAATGCCATGAGACGGAGGATTGCGCCCATTCGATCTATCTCGCCAACCGCGGCAGCGTGACGATCACCAATTCGCGGTTCGAGCGCGGGGAGGGCGGCCATTATGTGAAGCTGCGCGCCCCGCGCGTGCGCATCATCGACAACAGCTTCGACGACAGCGCCGGCAACCGCACCAATTACATGATCGATCTGCCGGAGGGCGGCACCGGGGAGATCGCGCGCAACACCTTCGTGCAGGGACCGCGCAAGGAAAACTGGGGCGGCATGATCGTGGTCTCGGCCGAACAGCGCAAATACAGCGCGGCCGGCCTTTCCATCCACGACAATGTCGCCAGCCTCGCGCCCGGGCAGCAGAAAAGCCCCGCCTTTGTCGCCAACGTCAGCGGTGACCGGCTGGCGGTCGGCACCAATCAGCTCGGCGCCGGCGTGCGTGCCTATGAGGTGCGCCAGCCCTGATGGGGGCGAAGAACGCCGGCTGCCACCCTGACAGCCGGCGCTCCGCCGTCGATTAGCGGCAGGTGTCGCCCGACCCGCTGTCCAGATCGAGGCAGCGGCCATCCAGCCCCTTTACCGGCAGATTGATCGTCGCGGCCAGCGTCGGGACGATGTCCACCGTTTCGATCGACTGCGGCTGTTCAAAGCCGGCCATCCCCTTGCGCCAGAACAGGATCGGCACGCGGCGGTCGTAATCCCACGGGCTGCCATGCGTGGCGACATAGCCCGGACCCGGCTTCGCAATTCCGCTGACGCGCGGCTTCAGCATGATCAGCAAGTCGCCCGAGCGTTCGGGATCGTAGGAGGCGTGGGCGCGCTGCTCCAGCGTCCAGGCTTCGGGCGGCAGGTCCGGGATCGTCGCCGCCGCGATCTGCTCGCGGGTCAGAACGGTGGCGACCTGCGGGAAGGCGCTGATCCGCTTCACCGCCTCGGCGAGCACCGCCTTGCGGCGGTTCGCCGGCACCGTGTTGGAGACATAGACGTCACCTTCCGAACCCAGCAGAACCGGTCCGGCGATACGCAGCTGCTTGCCGATCTCGGCGCCGATGTCGCGCACCGACAGCGCGGGGGTGACTCGCGTCTCGCCCGGCATGCCGCGCTGCTGCTGCCGCTCGGTCGCGTCATGGCCGCCATGGTCGGCGGTCAGCACCACCTGATAGTCGATCCCCCAAGAATCGAGCGCGGCGAAAAAGCCGCCGAGCGTCTTGTCGAGCTCCGCCATCTGCAGGCACATCTCGCCGCCGCCCGGGCCATAGCCGTGCCCGACGTAATCGGTCGCCGACGCGCCGATCGAGATGATGTCGGGCGCATCGCCCTTGCCAAGCTTCATGTCCTGGATCAGCCCGGCGGCGATCGCGAACACCGCCCCATCAAGCGCTGGGGAACCGCGGAACGCCCGCAAGTCCCCTGCCGCGCGGGCAAAGCGACCGTCGCCGATCGTCTGGCCGCCAACCGTGATCGGCTGCATCAGCGGCCGGCAGAAGGCGGGCACCGCCAGCGGCTCCTGCGGCTGCGCGATCAGGCGGGCGACTGCCTCGCGCCCGCGCTGCACCGCTGGCGGCACGGGACGCTGGTCATAGGAAACGAAATCCTTGCCGTCCCAGAACCACAATTCGTCCACCTTGTGGCCGCCCATCATGATCGCGGCGCGATCCTTGCCCGCGACCGAGACGACCCGGCTGGCGGGGTTCGCCGCCTTCATCATCTCGCCCAGCGTCGGCACCTTCAGGTGAAGATCCGCGACCTTGTAGTTGCGGTGGTCGGTCCCGGGGATCCGCTCATCCTCGGAGCAATAGACTTCCTTGTCCTCGCGCGGCGCGTCCTGGTTGATCCAGTTGTTGGCGATGATGCCGGTGCGGCCCGGCCGCATCCCGGTCAGGATCGTCGAATGGCCGGGGCACGTCTCGGTCGCGGCGTGGCTCTGATAACCCGCGGGGAACACCGCGCCCTGCAACAGCCGCGCAAAGCCGTCGGTGAAGCGGTTGCGATATTGCGCAAAGAGATTGGCGGAGAATTGGTCCACCGAAATCGCGACGATCAGCTTGGGCGGGGTACGCGGGGTGACCGCATTGGCAGGTGCGGGCGGCTGGGCGGATTCGAGAACCGCCTCCTGCGCGGCAGCCGGAAGCGCGATGGAGGCAAGAAGCGCGGCGAGAAGAGCTTTCATCATGAACCTTGGTGCTTGGCGACGAGGCGGGGTATGTGCCGGGCATGACGGCGAGGCAAGCTTGGGTAGCGACCCTGTTTTTCATGGTCATGACGGTGCTGGCGACTGTCGCGCCGGCGCAGACCCGTCATGTGGCGATCACCCTGGTGCCCGAGACGGCGCGCCCGGCCGCCGGCAGCACCGTGACGCTCGCGTTCGATTCGCGGCCTGAGCCGGAATGGCACGGCTATTGGCGCAATCCGGGCGACGCCGGGATCGAAACTCAGCTCGACTGGAAACTGCCCGACGGCGTGAGCGCGGGCGATCTGCGCTATCCGGTGCCCGAGCGGCTGATCGTCGGCGGGCTGATGAACTATGTCTATGAGGCGCCCTTCGCCCAGCTGGTCGACCTGAAGATCCCCGCTGGCCTGCCCGCCGGCACGCGCCTGCCGGTGTCGGTGAAGGCGGACTATCTGGTCTGCACCAAGGAGATCTGCGTCCCCGAAAGCCAGACGCTGTCGACCGAACTCGTCGTCGGTGACGGCGCGGTTGATCCTGCGACCCGCGCGCGCTTCGACCAATGGCGCCAGAAGCTGCCCCGGCCCTTGGGTTCGACCGCGACATGGCAGGCAGCGGATGGCCAGTTCCGCCTCGCCGTGCCGTTCCCTGCCGATGCGTCCATTCGCGACGCCTATTTCTACCCGCTCGCCGGTGGCGCGATCGATTATGCCGCGCCGCAGAGCGTGACTCGCGATGGCGACCAGCTCGTCGTCGCGACAAAGGCCGCATCGACCCCGGCGACTGGCGCGCTCGAGGGCGTGCTGGCGACCGGCGACGGGCAGGGCTTCGCGATCAGCGCCAACCCGGGCACCGTCGCTGCGCCGGCGCCCGCTGCAGCGACGGGCGCGCTGATGCCCGCGCTGCTCGCCTTTGCCGGGGCATTGCTCGGCGGCCTGCTGCTCAACATCATGCCCTGCGTCTTCCCGATCCTCAGCCTGAAGGCGCTGGGGCTCGCGCGTTCGGGTGAGACGGAGAGCGCGGCGCGGCGCGAGGCGCTGGCCTATACCGCCGGTGTCGTGCTGGTCTGCCTGGCGCTGGGCGGCGTGCTGCTCGCCTTGCGCGCGGGCGGCGCCAGTGTCGGCTGGGCGTTCCAGTTGCAGGATCCGCGCGTCATCGGCGTGCTCCTGCTGCTGGTCATGGGGATCGCGCTCAACTTGGCGGGGCTGTTCGAGCTGCCGACGCCGCGCTTCGCCAGCCGATCGGGTGCCGGCGGCGCCTTCGCCACCGGCGCGCTGGCGGCGTTCGTGGCGACGCCGTGCACCGGGCCGTTCATGGGGGCGGCGCTGGGCGCGGCGCTGGTCCTCCCGCCGCTTGCCGCGATGCTGGTGTTTGCCGGGCTGGGGCTCGGCATCGCGCTGCCGTTCCTCGCGATCGGCTTCGTCCCCGCGCTGCGCCGCCGCTTGCCCAAGCCCGGGCCGTGGATGGCGCGGCTGCGGCGCATCCTGTCGGTGCCGATGTTCCTCACCGCGCTGGCGCTCGCCTGGGTGCTCGGGCGTCAGGCGGGCGTCGACGGGATGACGATCGGGCTCGGCGCCACCTTGCTCGCCGCCTTCGGCCTGTGGTGGTCCGGCCGCCGCCAGGCCGCGGGCCGCGAGCGTGTGTGGTGGCCGGCAGTGCCGGCGCTTGCGCTGGCGATGGCCGGCGTGCTGCTGGTCCGTGCAGCGCCGCCCGCTGCCGCGGTCGCCTCTGCCACCGATGAGCCCTTCACCGAGGAGCGACTCGCCGCGTTGCGTGCCGAGGGGCGGCCAGTGTTCGCCTATTTCACCGCCGACTGGTGCGTGACGTGCAAGGTGAATGAGAAAACCGCGATCGAGACCGACGCCGCGCGCCAGGCCTTTGCCGATGGCAATGTCGCGGTGCTGGTGGGCGACTGGACCGACGGCGAGCCCGCGCTCGGCCGCTTCATCGAGGCGCACAACCGCGCCGGCGTGCCGCTCTATCTCTGGTATCCGAAGGGCGCCGATCGTCCGCAGGTCTTGCCGCAATTGCTGACCAGCGGCATGCTTGCGGCATTGCCGGGGGGCACGAAGAGTTGAGGAGAGCGATGATGCGCCTGCTTCCTTTTGCGATCGTGGCCCTGGCCGCGATGCCCGCCGCCGCCGAACAGACGACCGGCCAGCCCGCCGGCAACTTCCGCCTCATGGACGCCGATGGAAAGGCTGTGACGCTGTCGCAGTTCAAGGGGCGGCCCGTGGTGCTGGAATGGAACAACCCCGGCTGCCCGTTCGTGCAGAAACATTATGACAGCGGCAACATGCAGGCCGCGCAGGCAAAGGCGAAGGCGATGGGCGCCGCGTGGCTTACCATCAATTCCGGCGCGCCGGGCAAGCAGGGCCATATGACCGGCGCCGAGGCAAAGGCGTTTCTCGCGGCGCAAAAGGCGCAGCCGACCGCCTATCTGCTCGATCCGCAGGGCCGCGTCGGCAAGGGCTATGGCGCCAAGACCACGCCGCACATGTATCTGATCGATGCCTCGGGGAAGCTCGTCTACCAGGGCGGGATCGACGACAAGCCGACCGCTAACAAGGCCGACATCGCCGGCGCGCACAACCACCTGCTCGCCGCCTTGGGAGAGGTGAAGGCCGGCAAGAAAGTGTCGGTGGCCGAGGCGCGCCCCTATGGCTGTTCGGTGAAATACGCCGACTGAGGACGACGGAACGCCGCCGCAATGGCGGCGTTTTCGTATGCGGCTGTCGCCGCGCTCTTGTGCGGCGCAACATTATCGCACAGCATGCACCCGAAACGATCCTGGAGCGTTATCGGTCGAATGGGGACTCGGGCATTCGACGAAATCATGGGGCTGGGTGAGCAAACGCGCCCGGAAATGGACAATCTCGTCCGGTGGCTGGACGAAACGCCGTCCGACGAATTGCGCCGGCGGCAGGAGGCGGCCGAAACCACCTTTCGCCAACTCGGCATCACCTTCGCGGTTTACGGCGATAGCGACGCGAGCGAGCGGATCATCCCGTTCGACATCGTGCCGCGCGTCTTTCTCGCGGACGAATGGGCACGCCTGTCGCAGGGGCTGGTCCAGCGGGTGGAGGCGATCAACGCCTTCCTCGACGACATCTATGGCGCGCAGGAGATATTGAAGGCCGGCGTGCTGCCGGAGGAGCTGATCTTCCTCAACCCGCAGTTCCGCCCTGAGATCTTCGGCATCCGCCCGCCGCACGGGATCTGGGCGCATATCTGCGGGATCGACCTGGTGCGTACCGGCGCCGACGAATTCTACGTGCTGGAGGACAATGCCCGCACGCCATCGGGCGTCAGCTACATGCTGGAAAATCGCGAGGCGATGGTCCGGCTGTGCCCCGAACTGTTCGAGCAGTTCCGCGTCGCCGCGGTCGACAGCTACCCCGATCGCCTGCTGGAAACGATGCGCTCGGTCGCGCCGCGCGGCTGCGCGCAGAACCCAACGTGCGTCGTGCTGACCCCCGGCCACTTCAACTCCGCCTACTACGAACACAGCTTCCTCGCCGATTCGATGGGGATCGAACTGGTCGAGGCGGCCGACCTCGTGGTCGATGACGACATGGTCTACATGCGGACCATTGCTGGCCGTGTGAAGGTGGACGTGATCTACCGCCGCGTCGACGACGACTTCCTCGATCCTTTGGTGTTCCGTCCCGATTCGCTGCTCGGCGTCCCCGGCCTCACCGCCGCTTACGCCGCCGGCAACGTCGCAATCATCAACGCGCCGGGCAACGGCATCGCCGACGACAAGGCGATCTACAGCTACATGCCCGAAATCGTCCGCTTCTATTCGGGCGCCGAGGCGAAGCTTCCCAATGTCGAAACCTGGCGCTGCCGCGAACCGGAGGCGCTGCGCTACACGCTCGACCACCTCGACGAACTGGTGGTGAAGCTGGTCGATGGCTCGGGCGGCTACGGCATGCTCGTCGGTCCGACGGCCAGCAAGGAGGAGATCGCCACCTTCCGCGCCGTGCTGGAAAAGGAGCCGCATCGCTACATCGCGCAGCCGACGCTCGCGCTTTCGACTGTGCCCACGTTGGTCGATCAGGGTGTCGCACCGCGCCACGTCGATTTCCGCCCCTTCGTCCTGACCGGCTCGAAGGGCGTTCAGGTGGTCCCCGGCGGCCTCACCCGCGTCGCGCTTCGCGAAGGATCGCTGGTCGTCAATTCGTCGCAGGGCGGCGGCACCAAGGATTCGTTCGTGCTGCTCGACGATCAGTGGCGCCAGTCGCAGACGATGGGCACGATGACGCAGGAGCAGAGCCTGTGAGCCTCGCGGTGCGCCGCTCCCTATGGGGGGACGCGCGATGCTGAGCCGTACCGCCAGCTCGCTCTACTGGCTGGGCCGCTACATCGAACGTGCCGATTTCATCGCCCGGCTGGTCGAGGCGACGATCCGCCTCGATGTCCTGTCGGCGCGCCCGGCGGGGGAGGCGGCGTGGCTCTCCGCGCTGACCGTCACTGATACGGAGGCTGCGTTCAAGGCGACTGGCGCCAGCCTGACGCGCGAGGCCGTTTCGCGCTTCCTCACCAGCGATACGTCGCACCCCGGCTCGCTCGTGCGCAGCCTCGACATGGCGCGGATGAACGCCCGCGCCGTGCGCACCGCACTGACGCGGGAGGCCTGGTCCGCGATCAACGGCGCCTGGCTGGTGTTCGACAAGCGCGTCAGCCGGCTCGACCCCGATCGCGCGCTGGCGCTGGTCGATGCGGTAAAGGCCGAGACTCGCGGGTTCGAGGGCGCGCTGCACCGCATGTTGCGCAACCAGACGACGTTGTTCATCCGCTTGGGCCAGGCGACGGAGCGGGTGGACAACACCGCGCGTCTGCTGGACGTCAAATACCATATCCTCCTTCCCGAAGGGCAGGAGGTCGGCGGCGCGGTCGATCGCGATCAATGGACCACCATCCTGCAGACGGTGTCGGCCGTCACCGCCTTCCGCTGGCTCTACAATGACGGGCTGCAGCCCGCGAACGTGATCGACCTGCTGCTCTCGCGCGTTGAACTGCCGCGCAGCATTGCCGGCGCGATCGAGGAGGTGACCGACGTGCTGACCCAGCTTGCCAAGCGCACCGGCACCAATGGCGAGGCGGATCGCATGGCCCGCACCCGCCATGCGCGGGTCAGCAAGACGCGCACCAGCGACGTCATCGTGTCCGGCCTGCACCAGCATCTGGAGGCGCTGATCGCCGAGAATGATCAACTTCACGCGGCGATCGGCCGCCAGTTCAAGTTCGCCTGATGCGCCTGTCGATCGATCACCGCACCTTTTACGCCTTCACCGCGCCGCAGGGCCGTATCGTGCAATTGCTGCGGCTCACCCCCTCCGACCTGCACGACCAGACGGTCGCCTCCTGGCATATCGCGGTCGATTGCGATGCCCGCATGACGCACCATCGCGACGGCTTTGGCAATGCCACCACCATGCTCTATTGCGAAGGCCCGCTCGACCAACTCGAACTGACCGTCACGGGGGAGGTGGTGACCAGCCCGTCGGCCGGCGTGCTGCACGGCGCACACGAACTGCTGCCGCCGCGCTTCTTCCTGCGCACGACACCGACCACCGCGGCCGACGCGGAGATTGCCGATTTCGCCACGCGTGCTGCCGACGGAACCGACATTCCCGCGCTGCACCGGCTGAACCATGCGGTGCGTGATCGCTTCGCCGACGATTGCGGCCGGCCGGAGGCTGGCCTTGCCGTCACCGACGCATTCGCGCGCGACGCGCTGACCGCGCGCGACATGGCGCAGGTGTTCATCGCCGCGGCTCGCGCGATCGGCGTGCCCGCGCGCTACGTCTCGGGTTATTGCGACCTTACCGGCGATCACCGCCCCACGCCGCATGGCTGGGCGGAGGCATGGCAGGAAGGCTTGGGCTGGGTCGGCTTCGACCCCTGGCTCGGCCAATCGCCGGAGGAGCATCATGTCCGGGTCGCCGTCGCGCTCGATGCGGCGCAGGCCGCGCCGGTGGCGGGATCACGCCTCGGCGATGGGCGCGAGGCGCTGGAGGTCGACGTGACGGTGCAGGGCGCGGACTAAGCGCCCGAAAACGTCAGGCGATCTGCTCGGCCGACGCTGCTTCACCTTCATCCTCCATCAGCGCCCAGCCGCGCGGGCCCAGCGCCTCCAGCGGCTGGTAGCGCGTCTTGTACGCCATCCGCTCCGCGCCCTTCACCCAATAACCAAGATAGACATAGGGCAGCCCCGCACGCGCCGCGCGCAGGATGTGGTCCAGGATGATGAGATTGCCGAGCCCCGGCCGCGTCGGCAGGTCGGGGTCGAAGAAGCTGTAGATCATCGACAGGCCATCGGCCTGCTGGTCGGTCAGGCACGCGCCGATCAGCCGCCCCGGCCGCCCGTCGCGCGCCGGCTCGCGATATTCGACGATGACGGTGTTGACCGGCGAATGTTCCACCATGTCGGCATAATCCTGCTCGTCCATCCCGGCCATGCCGCCCGTCGGATGGCGATGCGTCAGGTAGCGCGACAGCAACTGGAACTGCTCGTCCGTCGCCCATGGCTTGCACGCCGCCACGTCAAGGTCGGCGCTGCGGCGGATCAGCTTGCGCTGGCTGGCATTGGGGACGAACTCGGTCGTGCGCACCCGTACCGACACGCAGGCGCTGCACCCGGCGCAGGAGGGGCGATAGGCGACCGACTGACTGCGACGAAACCCGATCCGGCCCAGCGCGTCGTTCAGCTCCGCCGCGTTCGGCCCCGACAATTCGGTGAACACCTTCCGCTCCTCGCGCCCGGGCAGATACGGGCAGGGCGCAGGGCTGGTGACGAAGAAACGCGGAAAACGGAAAGAGGCGGTCACCGCTGACGGAACTCCAGTCGAACGCGGCCCTCGCGCGCGTGCCGTGATCGATATGAAGAGACGCCGCCCCCGTGAGAAGCCGGCGCGCCGCCGTTTTGCCGCGGATGGGTGAAGCAATTCCTACCGGCGCGGCGAAATGCCCCAATGTGGGGCAGAATATCGCGCGCCGCCGGTGGTTTGCTCAGGCAAGCTCGATCAGGCTGACCTGATATTTCGCCACGTCCAGCGCGGCGAGCAGCCGGTCGAGATGCGCGCGGTCGCGCGTCTCGCATTCCACGTCGAGGCTCAGGCCCTTCGCCGGCAGGTTGGTGAAGATGCGCTGGTGCGACAGCTCCAGGATGTTGACCCGCTCCTGGTCGAAGATGCGCGCGACATTGTAGAGCGCGCCCGGCTGGTCCTGCAGCCGGATGCGCAGCCGCGCCAGCCGGCCCGATCGCGCCAGGTCGCGCAGCAGAACATTGGCCAGCAGCCGGGTGTCGATATTGCCGCCGCACAGCACGATGCCGACCGACTTGCCGGCAAAGCGATCCTTGTTCGCCAGCACCGCGGCAAGGCCCGCCGCCCCGGCGCCCTCGACCACTGTCTTTTCGATCTGAAGCAACAGGCTGACCGATTCCTCCAGGCTGCGCTCGCTCACCAGCAGGATATCGTCGACCAGCGCCTCGACCATCTTCGCGGTGACCCCGCCGGGCTGCTTTACCGCAATGCCCTCGGCCAGTGTGTCGCCGGCGCAGGGCAGGTCGGTGTGGCGCAGCTTGTTGTACATCGACGGGAACAGCTCGGCCTGCACGCCGATCACCTCGATCGGATGGTCAGCCGCGCGCGCCACCGTTGCCATGCCGGAAATCAGCCCGCCGCCGCCGATCGGCACCACCAAAGTGTCGAGCGTGGGGATCTCCTCCAGCATCTCGATCGCCACCGTGCCCTGGCCGGCGATGACTCGCGCATCATCGAACGGATGGACGAAGGTATAGCCGCGCTCCGCCTCCAGCACCCGCGCATGGGCATAAGCCTCGTCAAAGGTCGCGCCGTGCAGCACCACCGTCGCGCCATGGCCCTCGGTCTGGACGATCTTCACGATCGGCGTGGTCGTCGGCATGACGATCGTCGCGGGGACGCCCAGCCGGTTGGCGTGATAGGCCAGCCCCTGCGCGTGGTTGCCGGCCGATGCGGCGATGACGCCGCGCGCCTTGGCATCGTCGTCCAGCAGCAGCAGCGTGTTGAGCGCGCCGCGCTCCTTGTACGCCGCGGTGAACTGCAAATTCTCGAACTTCAGGTAGATCGTCGCGCCGGCCAGCGCCGACAGCGTCTTGCTGATCAGCGTGGGCGTTCGAACGATGGAATCGCGAATTCGGCTGTGGGCGGCGCGCACGTCCGCCATGCTGACGGGAAGGGTTTCGGTCGTCGGGTGCACCGCAGTCGCCATACGCATAGGTCCTACCAGCCGTTCGCCCCGGCATGTCGAAAGGGCTGTCGTTTCTTCGGAGAAGAAGGGCAGGGGCTTCGACATGCTCGGCCCGAACGGGATCATCGATCCTGGTTCGCAAAGGTCGCCAGTAGGAGCATCTGGCGCGCGGTGCAAACAGGCCCTATCCCGCCGGGCATGAGGATCGCTTTCATCGGCACCGGCGTCATGGGTGCACCCATGGCCGGGCATCTGGCGCGCGCCGGCCATCAGGTCACCGTCTATAACAGGACACGGGCAAAGGCGGAGGCGACCGGGCTTACCGTCGCCGATACGCCCGCGGCTGCGGCGGCAGGCGCCGAGGCGGTGATCACCTGCGTCGGCAACGACGATGATCTCGCCGCCGTCACTTTGGGCACCGATGGCGCGTTCGGTGCGATGGCCGACGATGCGCTGTTCATCGACCATACCACCGTCTCGGCGGACATCGCGCGGCGGCTCGCAGCGGCGCGGCCGCTTAGCGTCGATGCGCCGGTATCGGGCGGCCAGGCAGGCGCAGAAAAGGGCCAATTGTCGATCATGTGCGGCGCCAGCGAGGCCGCCTTTCTCCGCGCCCGCCCCGTGATGGAGGCCTATGCGGCCCGGATCGTCCATGTCGGCGCGCCGGGTGCCGGCCAGCAGACGAAGATGGTCAACCAGATCTGCATCGCCGGCGTCGTTCAGGGCCTGTCTGAGGCGCTTCGCTTCGCCCAGGCCAGCCACCTCGATCTCGACAAGGTGTTCGAGGCGATCTCCGGCGGCGCGGCGCAAAGCTGGCAGATGGTGAACCGCTGGCCGACCATGGCCCGCGACGAATTCGACTTTGGTTTCGCGATCGACTGGATGCGCAAGGATCTTGGCCTTGCGCTGGATGAGGCGAAGCGGAACGGGGCGGTGCTGCCGGTGGCGGCGCTCGTGGATCAATTCTACGCCGAGGTACAGAAAATGGGTGGTGGCAGGCAGGATACGAGTGCGCTGGTGCGGAGGTTGCCGCGATGAAGCGCGCTCTTCTCCTGCTCGCAACGGCCGTGATGGCGGTCCCGGCGAGCGCCGATGGCATCGTCGACAACGTCAACGGCATCGCGCCCACCGCCGACGGCAAGGTCGTCCGCTTCAAGGCGCTGCTGATCGACCAGCAGGGCCGTGTCACCCGCTTGGTCCCGCCGGGCGAGCAGCCGCCCAAGCTCAGCCGTCGCGAGCTGAAGAAGAACGCCGGCAAGCCGCTCTACGACTGGCGCATCGACATGGGCGGCAAGACGGTGCTGCCCGGCTTCATCGACGCGCACGGCCACGTCATGGGGCTCGGCTTCGGCGCGCTTTCGCTCGACCTGTCGGGCGCGCGGTCGCTCGACGAGGCGAAGGCGATGGTCGCCGCCTATGCGCGCGCCAATCCCAATCGCAAGTGGATCACCGGCCGTGGCTGGAACCAGGAGGCCTGGGGCCTCGGGCGCTTCCCGACCGCCGCGGATCTCGATTCGGTGGTCGGCGACCGCGCCGTCTGGCTGGAGCGCGCCGACGGCCACGCCGGCTGGGCCAACACTGCGGCGATGCGGGAGGCAAATGTCACCGCGGCGACGGCGTCTCCTGCCGGCGGCCGCATCGAGAAGAGCGGCAATGCGCCGTCCGGCGTCTTCGTCGACGCGGCGATGCAGCTGATCGAGCGCGCGGTGCCCAAGCCTCTGCCCAAGGAGCGCGACGCCGCCTTCCTCGAGGCGCAGCAGGCGCTTCTCGCCAATGGCATCACCGCCGTCGCCGACATGGGCACAACGGTCGATGACTGGCTCAGCTATCGCCGCATGGCCGATATCGGTGCGATGCGCGTGCGCGTCATGAGCTATGCCGCCGGTGTCGATACCGCGAGCCAGATTGGCGGCAAGGGGCCGACGCCGTGGCTGTACGACGATCGCCTGCGCCTTGGCGGGGTGAAGATCTACCTCGACGGCGCGCTCGGGTCGCGCGGCGCGGCGCTGAAGGCGCCTTATGCCGATGCGGCGGGAGAGAAGGGGCTGAGCTTCCTGTCCGACACGCAGCTGCAGAACCAGATGAGCCGCGCCGCGATGGATAATTTCCAGCTCGCGGTGCACGCGATCGGCGACAAGGCCAATTCGCAGGTGCTCGATGCGATCCAGGTGCTGAACGCCACCTATGGCGGCGATCGTCGCTGGCGGATCGAACATGCCCAGATCGTCGATCCCAACGATCTCAAGAGCTTCGGCAAGTACGGCACGATCGCCTCGATGCAGCCGACTCACCAGACCGGCGACCGCACCATGGCGGAGGCGCGGCTCGGCCCCAACCGGCTGAACGGCGCCTATGCCTGGAAATCGGTGCTCGACAATGGCGGCAAGCTGGCGTTCGGCTCCGACTTCCCGGTCGAGAAGCCCGATCCCTGGGCCGGCTGGGCCGCCGCCTTCACGCGGCAGGACGCCAATGGCCAGCCGCCCGGCGGCTGGCACCCGGAGGAAGCGGTCACGCGGGAACAGGCGTGGTGGGCGTTCACCGGGGGCGCGGCCTATGCCGGCTTCGCGGAAAAGAACTTCGGCAATCTTGCCCCCGGGCAGAAGGCCGACTTCATCGTCGTGGACCGCGATCCGCTCACCGTCGACGCGATGGGCCTGCGCAACATCAAGGTCGAACAGACCTGGGTCGGCGGAGAAAAGGTGTACGATCGCGCCAAGGGCGTGAAGGCACCTGCCCAATAAGGGCCTGCTGAAACCGGGCCGATGACGCTGCCAGCAGCGCGCGTCATCGGCCTGTTCGGCCCGGCCTTACGGTTCGCTGCGCAGGTCGCCGCGATTGGCGGCAAAGCCCGGCGCCGGGCCGGTGGCCGGGCGCAGCGCCTCACGCTCCGATGCCGGCACCGGCGCCGTCGGATCGGGGCGGAAATGATCCGGCGCGCGCTCGTTCGGGCCCGGATGATGATCGCCCTCCAGATCCGGCGCACGATGTCCGTCCTTTGGCGCGAAGAAGCGGTCGAACAGGCCGAAATGGATCGCGCTGGCCAGCCCCGTGGCGATCGCGCCGATCGCGGTGGCGGCGCCGATCGCGACGTTGCGCTGATGATGATCGGCCTTGAAGCGGCCGTTGCTCTCGCGTTTCTGGGTCATGCGCGCTCAACACCTGTGCCAAGCCGCGCGTTCCCCGCCTCGCGGCGCACCCAGCCGCTTCGCACCCAGCCGCTTCGTCGCTTCATGGTTCAAAAACCGGCCGCTCGGCCCTAGATCGCGAGAACGATGCAAGGTTCCTACGGCCCGCCTGACCGGTTCAACGAAGAGAAAGCGACATTCGCGATCCGCGGCAGCGACCAGCCCGATCTGGAGGCTGGCGTGGCGGCGATCCGCAATGTCGTTCAGACGCTGCCGTTGCGGCCCGGTGTGTACCGGATGCAGGATGCGCGCGGCGACGTGCTCTACGTCGGCAAGGCGCGCGCGCTGAAGAACCGCGTCACCAACTATGCGCAGATCAACAACCTGTCGAAGCGGCTCCAGCGGATGGTGTCGCAGACCCGGTCGATGACCATCGTCACGACCAACAACGAGGCTGAGGCGCTGCTGCTCGAGGCGCAGCTGATCAAGCGCTATCGCCCGCCGTACAACGTCCTGCTGCGCGACGACAAAAGCTTTCCTTTCATCCTGTTGCGCGCCGATCACGAGTTTCCGCGCATCCAGAAGCATCGCGGCGCCCGCCGCGCGAAGGGCGATTATTACGGCCCCTTCGCCAGCGCGGGCAGCGTCAACAACACGCTGAATGCGTTGCAGAAATTGTTCCTGCTCAGAAGCTGCACCGACGGCTTCTTCAAGACGCGCGACCGGCCGTGCCTGCTGTACCAGATCAAGCGCTGCTCGGCGCCGTGCGTCGGCCGGATCGACAAGGCCGGCTATGACGAGCTGATTGCCGACGCGAAGAAATTCCTCGCCGGCAAGACAACCGACGTCCAGGCGAAGCTGGGCGCCCAGATGGAAGCCGCCGCCGCGGCGATGGATTTCGAGCTCGCCGCAGTGCTCCGCGACCGGCTGCGCGCACTGACCTTCATCCAGGGCTCGCAATTCATCAACGCCGAAGGGGTGGGCGACGCGGACATCTTCGCGCTCGCCAGCCATGAAGGCGTGATCGGCATCCAGGCCTTCTTCATCCGCGGCGGCCAGAATTGGGGCCACCGCAGCTTCTTCCCCGCGCACACCGCGGATGTGACCGAGGAAGAGGTGATGACCCTGTTCCTCATGCAATTCTATGAGGAGGTGCCGCCGGCGAAGGCGGTGCTGGTCGATCGCGTGCTGCCGGAGGCGGACCTGCTGGCCGAGGCGCTGACGACCCAGGCCGGGCGCAAGGTGTCGATCGAGGTGCCGCAGCGGGGCACGCGCAAGCGGCTGATGGAACAGGCCTGCCGCAACGCCAAGGAAGCGCTTGAGCGCCGGCTGGCCGAAAGCACCACGCAGGCGAAGCTCAACCGTGAGGTCGCGGACCTGTTCGGCCTCGCCGAGCCGCCGCAGCGGATCGAGGTGTATGACAACAGCCACATTCAGGGCACCAATGCCGTCGGCGCGATGGTCGTCGCGGGGCCGGAGGGCTTCCGCAAGGGCCAGTATCGCAAGTTCAACATCAAGCAGGCGGCGACCGACGACGATTTCGCGATGATGCGCGAAGTGCTGACCCGCCGCTTCGCCCGCGCGATCGAGGAGGATCCCGATCGGGACGGGGACAATTGGCCCGATCTGGTGCTGCTCGACGGTGGCCGGGGACAACTGAATGCGGCCAAGGCGGTGCTGGAGGATCTCGGCATCGAGGACGTGTGTCTCGTCGGCGTCGCCAAGGGCCCGCACCACGGCCGCGAGGGGCGCGAGGTGTTCCACCTGATGGACGGGCGCGAACTGACGCTGCCGGTCAATTCGCCGGTGCTGTTCTACCTTCAGCGGCTACGCGACGAGGTGCACCGCTTCGTCATCGGCGCGCATCGCGACAAACGCGCCAAGGCGATGGGGGCGAGCCCGCTGGACGAAGTCCCCGGCATCGGCCCGGCGCGCAAGAAGGCGCTGCTGATGCACTTCGGCACCGCGCGCGCGGTGCGCAATGCCAGCCTCGCCGATCTGCAGAAGGCGCCCGGTGTCAGCGCCGGCGTCGCGCAGCAGGTGTACGACTTCTACCACGCGAAGTGAGCAAAGCGGAACGGCCACGCCTTCTTCGCCGTTGATGCGGCGAAGGAGACCCTCATGTCCAATCCCCCGCTCAATCCCGCGCAGACCGACCCGCTCGCCGAAACCGATGCCGACGGCAATCCGCTTGATGAGGACGCGAAGCTCGACATTGCGCTGGAAGGGTCGATGATCACCTCGGAGCCGCCGCAAATGTCCGAGCCGAAGACCGCGGCGGAGGAAAAGGCCGAAAAGAACGCCGGCCACTGATTGCAGTCTGCGCCGCCGGTTACATCAGTCCCTTGGCACGCAGGCTCACATGGCCGCTGGTGCCGATGATCAGGTGATCGTGCACCGCAATGCCCAGACCCTTGCCGGCATCGATGATCGCGCGCGTGATCTCGATGTCGGCGCGGTTGGGGGAGGGGTCGCCCGAGGGGTGGTTGTGCACCAGGATGATCGCCGCGGAGCCCAGGTCGATCGCACGGCGGATCACTTCGCGCACATGGACCTGCGCCTGATCGATCGATCCCTCGCTCATCACCTCGTCGCGGATCAGCATGTTGCGGCTGTTGAGATGAAGCACCCGCACCCGCTCGATCACATGATGCGCCATGTCGGCGTGGAGGTAGTCGAGCAATGCCTGCCAATTGCCCAGGATCGGCCGCGCCGCCGCTTCAGATTGAAGCAGGCGGATCGCCGCGGCCTGCGCGATCTTGATCGCCGCGACGCTGGTCTCGCCCATTCCCTGCACACGCCGCAGCGCCTCGGCATCCGCCGTCAGCAGCCCGCCGATCCCGCCGAACTCGCGCAGCAGCGCCTTGGCGAGCGGCTTGGTATCGCGGCGCGGGATCGCCAGCGCCAGGAGATACTCGATCAGCTCATGGTCCAGCAGCGCGTCGCCGCCGCCCGCCAGCAACCGCCCGCGCAACCGCGCGCGATGGCCGTGATTGTCTGATGCGGCAGGTTCGTCGTCGGCCATCGCGCGTCAGGCTAGGGCGCGCGACCCCCGTGCGCAATCGCGCCGCGGCGCGGCTGATCCCGATGGTGGACGGCACTGCCGCATGTCCGCCACCGTGCTTCTTCCAAGTGCCATGATCACCCCCTAGAGGTGCGCTTTGTTCTGGGATCGAGAAGGGGCATTGTGACAGCGGGAGAGGTCGCACAGCAACGCCGCCGCATGTCCCGGCGGTGGCTGCTTGTCCTCTTGCTGGTCGTGCTGGTGGGCGTTGCCGCCTTGTGGCTGTCGCGCGTGCCGATCGCCTCGGGCGTCATCGACCGCACCTTCGCCGCAAGCAATGTTCCCGCCAGCTACCGCATCGACAACCTCGGCGTCCGGCGGCAGCGGCTGACCAATGTCGTGATCGGGGATCCGGCCAATCCCGATCTGGTGGCGGACTGGATCGAGACGCGGATCGCGCTACGCGGGGGTGTTCCCGCCCTCGATGCGGTGCGCGCCGGCCATGTGCGGCTGCGTGGGCGGCTGGTGGACGGGCGGCTGTCCCTCGGCGCGATCGATCGCCTCCTGCCGGCGCCATCCGGCCAGCCCTTCGCGCTGCCGGCGCTCGGTGTTGACGTGGAGGACGCGCGGATGCGGCTGGAAACGCCGCTCGGCGTCGTCGGCCTCCGCCTGTCGGGGCGCGGCCGGCTCGATCAGGACTTCCGGGGTACACTCGCCGCGGTCGCGCCCGGCGTCACCGTCGGCGATTGCGCGATCCAGCGACCGACCGCGTTTCTCGACATCCGCGTGCGAGAGGCCGCGCCGCACGTCGCCGGCCCGCTGCGCGCCATGGCCTTGTCATGCGCCGGCATCCGCGCCGAGCAGCCGGCAGCGCGGCTGGACGCCAGCCTCAACGCCGCGCTGACTCATTGGAGCGGTAGAGCCGCGCTGCGCAGCGGCGCGATCGCCGGCAGCGGCGCGCGCACCGCTTCACTGACCGGACAGCTCGATTTCACCGGCGACAAGACCCGGACGGAGGGGCGCGCACAGCTGCGCGGCGAGCAGGTGAGCGTCGCCGGCGCCAGCAGCCGCCAGGCCGGGTTCGCGGGCACGTGGCGGCTCGCGGGCGGCCGCGCGATCGTGGCTGGCCGGTTCGATGGCCAGAACGTCGCGCTTCCCTCGGCGACGCAGCGCCAGCTGGCCGCCGCCGGCGATAGCGCCGCGGGCACCCCGCTCGCGCCGCTCGCGACTGCGGCTGGCACTGCTCTGGCGCGCGCGGGTGCGGACTTCACCATCACCGGCGAGGCGGCGTTCGGCACCGCCACGAACCGCCCGCTCGCGACTCTGCGCGAGCTTACCGTTCGTTCGGCAAGCGGCGCGGCCTTCTTGTTCGGCGAGGGCGGGGAAGTGATCCTCGGTCACCCCGCCGGCATCCGCGCCAACGGCACGCTTCGCCTCAGCGGCGGCGGCTTGCCCGAGGCGACCGTCCGCGTCGCGCAGCAACGGGCGGGCGGGCCGATCTCGGGCGGTGCGCAGGTCGCGCCCTATGCGGCCGGCGGCGCGCGGCTCGCGCTCACCCCGGCGCGCTTCACCGCGGCCCCCGATGGCCGCACCTCGCTTCAGGCGATCGCCACACTCACCGGCCCGCTCAGCGGCGGGGCGGTGGAGGAATTGCGCATCCCGCTGGCGGCGCAGCTCGACGAGCATGGCGCGCTGACCCTCAATCGCGCCTGCGCCGACGCCTCCTTCACCCGCATCGCCCTGTCGGGGCTCGCATTGCGCGACATCCGGCTGGCACTGTGCCCGGTGGACGGCGCGATGTTCCGCCTCGGTCGGGGCGGCGTCGGCGGGGGGATCGCGATCGCCAGCCCGCAGCTCACCGGCACGCTGGGCGGCACGCCGCTGCAGCTCCGCGCCGCGCGTGCCGAATGGCGCCACGCCGGCGCATCCTTCGCGCTTGACGATGTCGCCGCCCGGATCGGCCGCACCGGCAGCGTGACCGAGCTCGATTTCGCCCGGCTGGTCGGCCGGGTCGCATCGGGCGGCATCCTCGGCACCTTTGCTGGCGGCTCGGGACGGATCGGCGCGGTCCCGCTCCAGCTGGCCGATGCGGCGGGAGACTGGCGCTTCGCTGCGTCAGTCCTGTCGCTGGAGGGCGCCTTGTCGGTCAGCGACACGGCGGACAGCGCCCGCTTCCGCCCGCTCGCCGCGCGCACCGTCACGCTGCGCCTCGCCGACAACGTCATCACCGCCGATGGCACGCTGTTCGAACCGGCGAAGAACGTGAAGGTCGCAGCCGTCACGATCCGGCATCAGCTGTCGAGCGGCGCCGGCAACGCACGGCTCGATGTTCCCGGCATCACCTTCGGCGACGGCTTCCAGCCGGAGGAGCTTACCCCGCTGACCTTTGGCGTCATCGCCGATGTGCGCGGCAACGTGCGCGGCGTGGGGAACATCGACTGGTCCCCCGATGGCGTGGCCTCGACCGGCACCTTCGCCACCGACCAGCTTGATCTCGCCGCGGCGTTCGGCCCGGTCGCCGGGATCAAGGGCCAGCTTCGCTTCACCGATCTGCTCGCGCTCGAATCGGCGCCGAATCAGACGGTCACCGTCGCGGAGATCAACCCCGGCGTCGCGGTGACCGACGGCGTGATCGACTATCAACTGCTGCGCGACTTGCGGGTGAAGGTGAATGGCGGCGTCTGGCCCTTCGCTTCCGGCACGCTCACGCTGCGCCCGACGCTGCTCGATTTTTCCTCCCCGCAGGAACGCCACATGACCTTCCTGATCGAGGGGATGGAGGCGCGCCACTTTCTGCAGAAGTTCGATTTCAAGAATCTCGACGCGACCGGCGTGGCTGATGGCGTCCTGCCGATGATCTTCGACCAGAGCGGCGGGCGAATCGAAGACGGCCGGCTGGTGATGCGCGAGGGCGGCGGCAGCATCGCCTATCTCGGCGAACTGACCGAGGAGGATCTGGGCACCTGGGGCAATATCGCGTTCCAGGCGCTTCGCTCGCTTCGCTACCGCAATCTGGAGCTGGTGATGAACGGCCCACTCGCCGGCGAGATGGTGACCGAGGTCAAGTTCGCCGGGATCAGCCAGGGGGAGGGGGCGAAGTCCAACTTCCTCATTCGCCGCCTGCAGAAACTGCCCTTCGTGTTCAACATCCGCATCACCGCGCCCTTCCGCGGCTTGATCGATTCGGTTGCCAGCTTCTACGATCCCAAGCGGCTGATCGACCGCAACCTGCCCGCCCTTATCGAAGAACAGAACCGGCGTGCCCAACCGCTCCCGAACCAGCCGCCCGCCCGCCAACCACCCGCCATTCAGCCCTCCGCAAGCGAGATGATGCCATGAACGAAACGTTGAACATTGTTGGAGGGCGCACGATCTCTGCGGTGCTGAAGGGGAAGGTCCTGGCGGCAACGGTCCTGGCAACGGGGGCGTGCGTGAACGTCTCCGCGCCGGACAAGCCGATCGTGATCAACCTCAATATCAGCGTCACGCAGGAGGTGGTGTATCGCCTCGACAGCGAGGCCAAATCGCTGATCAAGCAGAATCCGGGGATCTTTTGACATGACGAAGAAGGTGATGTGGATGGTTGCGGGGGCGCTGGCGCTCAGCGGCGTCTCGAGCGTTGCCTTGGCGCAGCGTGATCCGGCCTATGCGGCGGCGCGTGCGGCGGGTCAGGTCGGGGAACAGCCGGACGGCTATCTCGGCGTGGTCGGCGCCGGCAATGCGGAGCTGCGCGCGCTGGTCAACGCGATCAATATCCAGCGCAAGGCCGCCTATACGCAAAAGGCGCAGGCATCGGGCGCGACCGTGGAGCAGCTCGCCTTCACCAGCGGCTGCAACCTCATCCAGCAGACTCAGGCAGGTGAGAAGTACCGTACGCCGGATGGCGTGTGGCAGACTCGCGGGGCCGGTGCGCCGACCCGCGATCCGCGCTGCATCTGAGTCGGCCCCAAATGCGCCCGCTAACGGGCTGATAAGGTGCCGACGAAGGGGGGCAGGGGGTGGCCAAGTGTTGACACCCCCGGACCCCCCGGCTAACCGGACGGCGCCTTGGCGGGCTCGCCACTTGGCTTCTTCGCGCCTGCCCAACCAATATTGGGGAGTGCGCGAATGGTCGAGAAAGAGCCCGGACCAGACTCCCTCGGCAACGATGCACGCCTCACCTCGCTCGATGAGCGGTTGAAGGCGGCGCAGGCGGACGAGGCGAGCCGGACAAAGGCGAGCGCGGTGGAATCCGACGGCGGTTATCGCCTCGGAAACCGTGTGCTCGCCGAATTGACCGGGGGAATGGTCGGCGGCGCGCTGATTGGTTGGGTGATCGACCGATTTGCGGGCACGCAGCCCTGGGGTCTGCTCGTGATGCTCGCCCTCGGGACGATCGCTGCGTTCAGAAACATCATTCGGATTTCGACCAAGCGCCCGAAGTGACAATCGGGCGCTTTCGTTAGGGAAATACAGGCGTGGCGGAAGGCGGCGGCAAGATCGATCCGATGCACCAGTTTCTGGTGGAGCCGTTGTTCGGCACCCAGGACTGGCAGATTGCCGGATACAATATTGCCTTTACGAACTCGGCCATGTGGATGGCCGTGGCCACGATCGTGCTGATCGGCTTCATGTCGCTCGGCACGAAGGGCAAGGTTGTGCCGACGCGCGGCCAGATGATGGTGGAGGGCTTCGTGCGCTTCATCGACAACATGCTGGCGCAGAACATCGGACCGGAAGGGAAGCGCTATGTTCCCTACGTCTTCTCGCTGTTCATGTTCATCCTGTTCGCCAACGTGCTCGGCCTGCTGCCGCTCGGCGTGATCGGCGTCCATCCCTTCACCTTCACCAGCCACTTCACCATCACCGGGATCCTCGCGATCCTGTCGTTCGCGATCGTGCTGGTGGTCGGCTTCTATCGTCACGGCCTTCACTTCTTCAGTCTGTTCGTGCCGCACGGCACGCCCTGGTGGCTGCTGCCGGTCATCCCGCTGATCGAGTTCGTCTCGTTCATGGTGCGCCCGTTCAGCCTCGGCCTGCGACTGTTCGTCGCGATGACCGCCGGGCACATCCTGTTGAAGGTGCTGGCCGGGTTCGTCGTCAATGCCGGCAACGCCGGCCTCGGCATCGGCCTGCTGGTGGGTATCCCCAGCTTCGGCCTGATGGTCGGCATCTCGGCGCTCGAACTGCTCGTCGCCGGCATCCAGGCCTATGTCTTTGCGCTGTTGACCTCGCTGTATCTCAACGATGCGGTCAACCTGCACTGAGTTTTCACCTGTTTTTTCCAACCATCTGATTTTTGATAGGGAGTTACTGAAATGGACGCAGAAGCCGCAAAGCTGCTCGGCGCCGGTCTCGCGGCCGTTGGTGCTGGCCTCGCCTCGCTCGGCGTGGGCAACGTGTTCGGCAAGTTCCTCGAAGGCGCGCTGCGCAATCCGGGTGCGGCAGACGCGCAGCAGGGCCGTCTGTTCATCGGCTTCGCCGGTGCGGAACTTCTCGGTCTGCTGTCGTTCGTCGTGGCGATGATCCTGGTGTTCGTCGCTTAACATGATCCTTGACGGGGCCGGCGCGTGACGCTGGCCCTGTTCAGGCAGGATTTTCGATGCCTCAGATTTCCCAACTTGCCGCGACATGGGCGTCCCAGCTCTTCTGGCTGGTGATCACCTTTGGCATCGTCTTCTTCGTCGTGGGCCGCGGCATGCTGCCCAAGGTGCAGAAGACGATCGATTCGCGCGATCGCTCGATCGCGGCTGATCTCGCCGCCGCCTCGGCTGCGCGTGACGCTGCCGACAAGGTGGAAGCCGACTGGCGCGTGCGCGACCAGGCCAACCGTGAAAAGGCGCAGGCGCTCGTCGCTGAGGCGCGTCAGCGGGCGGCCAAGGCTACCGAGGAACGGCTGTCGCTGGCTGCCGCCGATCAGGCGCAGCAGATCGCGGCCGCTGAGGCGGATATCAAGGCGGCCACGGAACGTGCGCTGGGCGAGATCGAGACGATCGCCGCCGAAGCGGCGCAGGAGATCGTGGCCCGCGTGTCCGGCATCCAGGTGTCGACCGACGAAGCGAGGGGCGCCGTGAAGGCGTCGATGGCGAATGGCTGAGTTCATCATCCTCTCCGCCGCGACCGGCGGTTCCGCCCAGGTCGCCGAAAACCTCGCCCATGCGGCCGAGGCAGAGGGCATGACCGCCGAGGGGACCGAGGCGCTCAGCACCTCGATCGCCGAGGGCGGCCCGGATCACCACGTTGATCCGTCGCTGTTCGGCTTTGCCAATGGCACGGTGATCGTGTCGCTGGCGATGCTGGTGCTCATCATCATTCTTCTGGCGAAGAAGGTGCCGGCCATGCTGGTCGGCGGCCTCGATCGCCAGATCGCCGGCATCCGCCAGCAGCTCGACGAGGCAAAGGCGCTTCGTGCCGAGGCTGAGGCGCTGCGCGACGAATATGCCCGCAAGATCGCCGATGCGGAAAAGACCGCGGCCGAGATGGCGGAGCAGGCCAATCACGAGGCGGAAGTCATCGTGGCCCAGGCACGGGTCGATGCCGACGAGCTCGTGAACCGCCGCGCAAAGATGGCGCAGGACAAGATCGCAGCGGCTGAACGCGCCGCGGTGAACGAGGTCCGTGCCCGCGCCGCCGCCGCGGCAGCGGACGCCGCGTCGACGCTGATCGCCGATCGGCTCGGCCCTGATGCCGATCGCGCGTTGGTGAACCGCACGATTGCCGGGATCGGTCGCCTGAACTGATCGCCCGAACAGGCAGCGGATCAGGACTGACCAGCCAAGCGGCCGCATCTCCCAGATGCGGCCGTTTTGCTATGCGGCGCCATCCGCCGCCGGGTCCGAAGCCTTCCCCTGCCGACCACCGCTCAGGTCATCGTTCAACCACAACACCCGCACCATCACGAACGCCGCGACGGTGAGCGGCCCGCCCAGCAGGACGCCGAGTGGCCCGAACAAGGCACCGAACAGGAAGATCGCAAAAAGCGTGATGGCCGGCGGGATCGACACCGACTTGCGCATCACCAGCGGCTCCAGGATGTTCCCCTCCGACTGCTGCACGACGAGGTAGAAGCCCGCGGTCAGCGCAGCGGTCTCAATCCCCATCGTCAGCGCAATCAGCACCCCGGGGATGGCGGCGGCAATCGGCCCGATCAGCGGCACGAACTCCAGCAGCCCGGCGATCAGTCCCAGTGCGAAGGCGGATGGCACGCCGATCACCGACAGGCCGACGCCCGTCACGACCCCGACCAGCAGCATCAGCAGGATCTGTCCGATCAGCCACGCGCGCAGCGAATCGCCTGTCTGATCGATCGCCCGGGTCGCGCGCCGCTGCGCGCTCGCCGGCAGCAGCCGCAGCGCGCCGCGGCGATAGGTATCGGGCGACAGCGCGAGATAGATCCCGCCCAGCACCGCCAGCGCGAGGCCCGAAGCGGCGCTGACCACCACGCTGATGACCGACTGTGCGATCGAGGCGATCGTCGCCCCCTCCGGCATGAAGCGATCGACCAGCTGGTCGAGCCGCTCGGCGCCAACCGTATCGACCAGCGTATCCCATGCGCCGGGCAGCATGTTCGCCAATGCGCTGATCTGGGTCGACACTTCCTGCCCGAACAGCCCGACCGCGCCTATCACCACCACGGCGATGATCACGGTGGCGAGCGACAATGCGATGCCGTCGCCCATCGGCACGACCCGTTGCAGCGCGCGGGCAAAGGCCCGGAGGATCACCGCAGTGATGACCGCCGCGAACACCAGCAACACCGCATCCCGCAGCTTCCAGACAAGCAGGGCGAGGCTGACGAGGCCGATCGCGACGATGGTCTTCAGGGCGAAGTCGGCAATGGCCTCCCGGTCGATCTGCATCCTGTTCCTTGTTTTCGGGTCATTCGACCGACCCTGCGGTGTCGGTCGCCCTGATAAGCGCTTTCCGGATCGACCAACGCCCGTCGCCGCGCGGTGTTGCAGCGATGGGAAACAGCGGCCGGCCCGGGGTGTGCTGCGCCGCGCCGGCTGGTACGGTCCCCGCGATGCGCCGTCGCCCGCTTCTCATCCTGGTTGCCGTGGTGCTGGCGCTGGTCGCCTATCCGCTCGCCGGCATGGTCGGGGGCGTGCTTCCCGCCAACCGCGAATGGGTGGCGCCCGCGCAGGGCATCACCCTCTATGTCGAATCCAACGGCATCCACACCGGCATCATCATGCCCAAGCTCGCCGCCGGCGTGGACTGGCGCCCGTATTTTCCCGCCCGCGACCTGCGCGATCCGCGCTTCGCCGCTTACGATCACGTATCGGTCGGCTGGGGGGAGCATGACTTCTACCTTGAGACGCCGACCTGGGCCGATCTGCGGCCCGGCGTCGTCGTGGCCGCGGCGATCGGCAGCAATCGCACCCTGGTCCATGTCGATCATCTGCCGGCTCCGTCACCGACGGGGGAGGCTCACCGGCTGGTCGTGACGCCCGCGCAATACCGCCGGCTCGCCGCCTTCATCCAGGCGTCGCTCGTGCCGGGCGGGGCGCATTATCCCGGCTATTTCGGCAATGATGCCTTTTACGAGGCGCGCGGCCGCTACGACGCCATCCACACCTGCAACGCCTGGGTGGGGGAGGCGCTTCGCTTCGCCGGCGTCAGGGTCGGGCGCTGGACGCCATTCCCCGCCACCGTGATGTGGTGGTTTCCTCGACACGACTAAGGCAAGGCCCGGATTGTCCTCGCCGTTTTTCGCGGTAAACGGTTACATGTTCTCGGAGGGGATTTTTCATGGCTTTCGCTCACGGCGCGACGACCAGCAACAGCGCTGATCCGTCGCCCGATACGGGGGACGGCGCGCACGTCGATGCGCCGGACCTGCGCTGGTTCGTCTTTGCGCTGTTCTTCATCTTTGGCGGCATCACCAGCCTCAATGACATCATCATGCCCAAGCTGCAGGAGCTGTTCACGCTCAGCCATGCGCAGGCAAATCTGGTAAACTCGGCGTTCTTCCTCGCTTATCTGCTGTTCTCGCTGCCCGCTGCGGCGATCGTCCGTCGTGCCGGCTACATGCGCACTGCCTCGATCGGCCTCGTCACGATGACGGTCGGCTGCCTGTTGTTCATCCCGGCGTCCAGCTCGGCGACGTTCGGCATGTTCCTGCTCGCGCTCTTCGTGCTCGGCGCCGGCATCACGGTGGTGCAGGTCGTCGCGAACCCGCTCATCTCGCTGCTCGGTCCGGCCCGCACCGCGCATAGCCGCCTGACGTTTGCGCAGGCGTTCAACTCGCTTGGCACGACCATCTTCCCGCGCGTCGGCTCGACGCTGATCCTGGGCGGTCTCGCCGGCGTCAGCGCCGCGACGTTGAGCGGCCCCGCCCTCGACGCCTACCGCATCGAGGCGTCGCGGACGATCGTCCACACCTATATCGGCCTCGCCGTCGCGCTGCTGGTCATTGCTGCCGTCGTGTGGACGCGCCGCAACCGGCTGCAGGAGGAGCAGGAGCAGACCGGCTCGATCTTCCACGCGCTGACGCTCCTGTCTCGCCCGCGCTTCGCGTTCGGCGTGCTGTGCATCTTCCTCTACGTCGGTGCGGAGGTCGCGATCGGGTCGAACCTCGTCGTCTATTTGGCGCAGCCGGACGTGTGGAACGTGCCGCTCAACATCGCGGGCAATTACGTGCCCTTCTACTGGGGTGGCGCGCTGCTCGGCCGCTTCATCGGCTCGGCCGTGCTGCGGCTTGTCTCGCCGGGGAAGGTGCTCGCATTCGCCGGCACCGGCGCGATCGCGCTGCTTGCTTTCTCCGCCAACACCACCGGCACCGCCGCTGGCTGGGCGCTGATCGCGGTTGGCCTGACCAATTCGATCATGTTCCCCACGATCTTCAGCCTCGCCTCCGAAGGCCTCGGGCGGCGCGCGGCAGAGGGGTCGGGCGTCATCGCCACCGCGATCGTCGGCGGTGCGGTCATCCCGCCGCTCTACGGCACCGTGGCGGATATGACGGGCAGCCTCGCCTTCGCGCTCATCCTGCCGGTCGCCTGCTATGCGGTGATCCTGAGCTTCGGCGTCTTCGCCCGCCGCCCCGCCGCGGCCTGACCGTACGGGGAAGGGGGGCGCCGCGGCGCCCCCGCGGATGGCAGCGCACGCTGCCGCCACGACAAAAGAAAAGGCGCCGGGCAGATTGCCGGGCGCCTTTTTGTTGTGCGGTGCTGTTTGTTGAGCGGGGGGCGGTGAGCTCAGCGCTGGGGATTACCACCCAGCGGGTAGAGCGCGGCGCCGATCTGCCGCCCCTCGCTGCGCAGCACGCCCCACGCCTTTGCCGCGGCGCGGCTGTCCATCGCCTCTACCCCGATCCCCCGCGCGTCCAGCGCGTCAACCAGTGCACGAGGCGGGCGCGCCAGCGTGTCTCCGGTGCCGATCAGGATGAACTCGGGCGCCGGGTCCAGGATCGGCGCCAGCGCTTCCTCGGTCAATTCCGCGAGCGGCGGGGGAGTCCAAGCCTCGGCGTCAGAGACCGTCAGCAACGCGGCGGTGAGGACGGTCGTCTCGTCGAGCCGGAATCCCGCCGCCGACAGGCCACGCACGATCGGCCCGCCCGCGTCACGCTCCCGGCTCATCTTCATGCGCTGGTCACTCGGCGCGCGGCTCGCGCGGGGCGATCCGCTCGGCATTGTCGATCCCGCCACCGCGCGGCGCGCGCTCGATGCTGGGGTCCGAGCGCAGGCCCAGCGTGATCAGCAGCGACGACGACACGTAGATCGACGAATAGGTGCCGACCACGATGCCCAGGATCATCGCCGCGGTGAACCCGCGCAGCACATGGCCGCCCAGGAACAGCAGCGCGCCCAGCGCCAGCAGGATGGTGACCGACGTCATCACGGTACGCGGCAGCGTCTCGTTGACCGACAGGTTCACGATCTCGCGCATGTCCATCTTGCGATACCGGCGCATATTCTCGCGGATACGGTCGTCGATGACGATCTTGTCGTTGATCGAATAGCCGACGATCGTCAGCACCGCGGCGACGATGTTGAGGTCGAACTCGAACTGCGTCAGCGCGAAGAAGCCAAGCGTCATCAACAGATCGTGGATGATCGCCGCGATCGTCGACACGCCGAACTGCCATTCGAACCGGACGATCGCGAACAGGCCGATGCCCAGGATCGACAGCACGACCGCCAGGATGCCGTTGCGGATCAGCTCGCCCGAAACCTTGCCAGAAATCGTCGAATAGCGGCTGAACGTCGCGCCGGGGAATGCCTCGGCAATCGCGACTTCCACCTTCTTCACCGCGGCGTTGGTCGCGCCTTCGTCGGCGCCCTCCTGCACGGGCAGGCGGATGGTCAGCGTGCGCGGATCGCCGAACTGCTGCAGCGATGCTTCGCCCAGCCCCTGCGCGTCGACAACGGAGCGCAGCTTGTCGAGATCCGGCGGAGACGCAAACCGCTCCTCGATCATCAGGCCGCCTTCGAAATCGACGCCGAAGTTCAGGCCCTTGGCGAAGGTCACGCCGATCGCCAGCACCGACAGGATCAGCGTCAGGCCGAATGCCCAGCTACGCAGGCGGACAAAGTCGAAATTGGTATCGTCGGGGACGAGTTTCAGCAGTTTCATAGTCTCAACCCGCCACCCCGGCCGCAGCCGGGGTTTCCTTGTTGCTGGTACGTGCCGCTGCGGCACGAAACCCCGGCATGTTCCCGGGGCGACGGTCGCTCATCGATCGGCCCCAGGTCATATGTTGATCGTCTTCGGCTTGGCGCGACGCAGCCACTGCGCCGTCAGCATGCGGGTGAAGAGGACGGCGGTGAACACGCTGGTGGCGATGCCGATCAGCAGCACGACCGCGAAGCCCTTCACCGGGCCGGAGCCCAGCAGGAACATGATGATGCCGGAAATGGCGTGGGTCATGTTCGCCTCGAAGATCGTGCGGCTGGCTTCCTTGTAGCCCAGTTCCACCGACTGGACCACCGATCGCCCGCGCCGCCGCTCCTCGCGGATACGCTCGTTGATCAGCACGTTGGCGTCGACCGCGGTACCGATCGTCAGCACGAAGCCAGCGATTCCGGGCAGCGTCAGCGTACCGCCGATCAGCGCCAGCACGCCGACGATGACGAACACGTTGATGACGACGGCGAGGTTCGCATAGACGCCGAACCGGCCATAGGTGACCAGCATGAAGGCGACGACCAGCGCCACCGCCACGGCAGAGGCGAGGATGCCGGCGCGGATCGATTCGGCGCCAAGGTCCGGCCCGACGGTCGATTCCTCGACCACCTTCAGCGTCACCGGCAGCTTGCCCGAACGCAGCGCGATGGCCAGCGCATTGGCGCTTTCCGTCGTGAAGCTGCCCGAGATCTGCGCGCGACCGCCCAGGATCGGCTCGTTGATGTTGGGGGCCGAGATCACCTGGTTGTCGAGGATGATCGCGAACGGCTTGTTCACGTTCTCGCGCGTCACCTGGGCGAACTTGCGGCCGCCCTGGCTGTCAAAGGTGATGGCGACCTGCGGCTCGTTGGTCTGCTGGCTGAATTCCTGCCGCGCATCGGTCAGCTGGTCGCCGGTCAGGATCGCCGACCGCTTGACCGCAATGACCGGCAGGCCGGCGGGATTGTTGGGATAGGGAAGGATCTGGCTGCCCGCCGGTGCCTGGCCGCTGGCCAGCTGCTGCGGCGTCGCGGTCTCGTCGACCAGCTTGAACTCGAGCTTCGCGGTCTTGCCCAGAAGGTCCTTCAGCGCCTGCGGGTTCTGCAGGCCCGGCACCTGCACGACGATACGGTTCGATCCCTGGCGGATGATCGTCGGCTCGCGCGTGCCAAGCTCGTCGATACGGCGGCGGACCACTTCGGTCGCGTCGCCCATCGCGGTGTCGATCGCCTGCGTCAGCCCGGCTTGCGTCGGGGTGAGGACGATACGGCTCGAATCGACGACCTGGATGTCCCATTCGCGCTGGCCGGTCAGGCCGACGCCGCCGCCGGTGATCTGGGTCAGCCGCTCGCGCGCCGCGTCCACCTGGCTCGGATCGCGCAGCAGGAACGACAGGCGCCCGCCGCGGACGGAAATGTCGCCGATCTCGATGCGGGGCCGCTGGCGCCGCATCTCGGTCTGCACCTGCTCGCGCATCGCCTCGAGCCGGCCGGACGCGATGTCGTTCACATCGGCTTCGAGCAGCAGGTAGCTGCCCCCCGCGAGGTCAAGGCCCAGGTTGATCCGCGGGTGCGGGAAGGCACCCCACGAATCGGTGATGCGCTGCGGCAACAGACTGGGGATCGCCAGCGCGACAAGCGCGATGATCGTTGCCCAGATCGAGATGACCTTCCACCGCGGGAAATCGAGCATAAGAGCGGATCGCCTCAGTCGTTCGCGGGCTTGGCGCCGAGCGCCGTCACCTCGGCGAGGGTCGCCTTGACGACCTTCACGCGGGTGTTGGGGGCGATCTCGACCTCGACGAACTGGTCCTCGACCTTGGTCACCTTGCCGACGAGGCCGCCGGCGGTAACGACCGTGTCACCCTTCTTCACCGCCGCGATCGCATTTTGCAGCGTCTTCATGCGGCGCTGCTGCGGTCGGATCATGAGGAAGTAGAAGACGACGAAGACCAGGATGAGCGGCGCCAGGCTGAGAAAGCCTGCCATGCCGCCCTGCGAGGAAGCGCCCGTGGCCGTCTGGGCATAAGCTGGAGAGATGAACATGCCGTCCTTGCGTGCACATGGGTCATGAGGCCCGCAGAACGGACCTCAAGGGAAGCGTGCGCCGCTATCACTGCCACGGCCTTGGCGCAACTCACGCGCGTGGTAAGGAAGCGCGGATACGAGCGAGAAGGAGAGGTAATGACGATCCTGGTAATGGGTACGATCAAGCTTGGCGCCGGAGAGGGCGCAAAGGCCGCGTCGCTGTTCGCCGATCATGCCGCGGTGGTGAAAACCGAAGAGGGGTGCGAGGAATATAGCTTCGCGTTCGACGCGGCCGATCCCGATCTGGTCCGCGTCGCCGAACGCTGGGCGACTCCGGAGGCGCTGGCCGCGCACGGCCAGGCCGATCATCAAAAGGCATTCGGCCGCGCGCTGCGCGCCCATTCGCCGTCCGCCATGTCGATCGACGCCTGGGACGGGCAGCATTGGCGCAAGCTGATCTGATCACGACTTGCATATCCCGCGCGGCCCGCGTAGGGCCGCGCGTCTCGGTCGGGGCGTAGCGCAGCCTGGTAGCGCATCACACTGGGGGTGTGGGGGTCGCAGGTTCGAATCCTGTCGCCCCGACCAGAGACTTCAAGAAAAATTGCCGCCATCCCCGCGCACTGCGCGGGCGGTGGCCGCGCGCCGGCGCATCGTGCGCGGCCGGCCACGTCGAAAGCCGCGGGCGTGTGCGGCCCGTTATCGTGCACCAACATCTTGCAAGTGACCTGCTTCTGCCACAGGTGCAGCCTGAGAGGTTGGGGGCAATATCGATGAATGTTCGTGCTGGGCTGCTCCTTGCGGCGTCAATGCTTGTTGCCGGGCCTGCTTATGCACAATCCGACAAGGTCTCTCGTGGTCCCACTCCCGCCTGGGTGAGCCCATCCGAGTTGTTGCCGATGCCGGCTACCGTCACCGGTCCGTTGCTATTCCTGCGTCAGGATGTGCTGGTCCACTTGAGTGACAAGGGCCAGGCGCAATATTTCGGCTACCGCGTGAAGATCCTGGATTCCAGCGCGCTGCAGGTCGGCAATATTGCCATTGCCTGGAACCCGGCCGCCGGAGCCCCGATCGTGCATGGCATCAGCGTGTTGCGCGACGGACAGCTCGTCGACGTTCTGAAGAGCGCCTCTTTCGAAATCCTGCGGCGAGAGGATCAACTCGAAGCGGCAATGCTCGACGGGATGCTGACGGCGGTGCTTCGCGTCCCTGATCTGCGCGTCGGCGACGAACTGGACGTGCAGTTTACCAGCTTCTCCCGCGATCCGGGGCTCGGGCCGTATGATTCGGGCATGCTGTTGCTGGGGCAGGCCCCGGCTCCCGGCCGCTATCGGCTACGGTTGAGCTGGGACGCCGGGCACGAGCCGCGGCTCAGGATTGCTCCGGACATGACGTCGGCAATGGTGAAGCAGGAGCGGGCGCTCGAATTCCGCTTCGACAATCCCGCGCTGCTATCGCCGCCGCGCGATGCGCCGCCACGCTATCTCTGGCAGCGCGCCGTGGAATACAGCGACTTTGCCGACTGGGCTTCACTGTCGCGTCACTTCGCGCCCCTCTATGCGAAGGCCGCTACCCTCGCCGCCGACTCTCCGATCAGGCGCGAAGCAGCCCGCATTGCCGCGGCTCACACGCGGCCGGTCGATCGCGCTGCCGCGGCGCTGAAGCTTGTGCAGCAGGATGTGCGCTACATCTACGTCGGCCTGAATGGCGGTAACGTGATCCCGGCGTCGGCGGACGAAACCTGGAAGCGCCGCTACGGCGACTGCAAGGGCAAGACCGCGCTGCTTCTCGCGCTGCTGGCGGAGTTTGGGATTGAGGCAGAGGCGGTCCTCATCAATGCCGATGGCAACGACGACGGGCTCGATCAACGACTCGCGTTGCCGCAGGTGTTTGATCATGTGCTTGTCCGCGCCCGTATTGACGGCCAGCAAACCTGGCTGGACGGCACCTTGCCCGCGGTTGCCACGCCAAACGCACAGCCGGTGTTCCCGGTGGGCTGGGTCCTGCCACTCACCCGGGCCGGCAGCGCACTCGAGCAGCTGCCCTGGCGGCCGGCAACCGTGCCCGACACGATCAATCTGTTCGAGATTGACGCACGAGCCGGCTTCGACACGCCGCCCCGCGTTGTCACGACCGAGATTATCCGCGGCGTAAAGGGACTGCAGAACCAGCTGCAATTCGCCGCGATCAGCGCCCCGCAGCTGCTCGACGGCTTTCGCCAGAATGCGATCGGCGAGTTCTGGCAGACGATCGACGACGTCCAATGGCGCTATGATCAGAAGGCGGGTGCCAGCGTCCTCACCATTTCCGGCACGGCCAGGATGACCTGGGATGACGACGACAGCGGTGGGAAGTCGCTGGCGTTGCCTGGTGGTGGCTTCAGCCCGCCCGATCGCCGCGCTCGTTCGCCGGGGCCAAACCAGAACGCACCCTATTACAGCAAGCCTGAGTATATCTGCCACGTCACCACGGTGCGCTTGCCGACATCCACGAAGCCTGAACAATGGTCATCGAAGCCCAGCTACGACAATCGCCTGTTCGGCCGGCATTATCACCGTGCCTGGGAGATCCGCGATGGCGCGATACGGATGATCCGCGGATCGCGCGTCGAGCGGCCGGAGACCGATGCCGCGTCGGCCGAGCGCGACAATGCGCGGATCGCCAAGTTCGACAACAGCATGGGTTGGATCTTCTACGACCCCGCGGGTCGCAAGGCCGCGGTGGGGAAGGGCGAGACCGTGCCCGCGACCTATGATCTCGACTGGACGGCCGACAATGTGCCGTGCGTGTCGCCGGAAAGGCCGCAAACGGGAACGCCGTAGCCGCTCTGCCTGCCCTGGTTTCGGCCCGCCGGTCGCGTTCTGCGCCGCGCCACCCCAGGCACGGGTGCGCCCCGGCGGCATCGGCCACCGGCGCGCGCATCCTCTCCGCGAATGGCCCCTTTCCAGGAGCTCTGGTGATCAGGAAATCTGGTGCGCGACTTCGGCCAGCGTCAGGCGGGCAAGCGGCTGATTCAGCTCGTTTTCGATGTCCAGGCTGCCCTTCATCGTAGTGATCCCGCGGCGTGCCGGCGTGCGCACCAGCGATCGCGCGGACCGCTGCGCCTGGATCAGCGCGGCATTGAGATCGGGCAGTTCGAAGCTTTCCGCGCGGCGGGTCATCTGGTCTGGTGTACGGACACGGAAAAAGAAAGTGGGCATGCACATCGAAATGTTCGGCAACGCCGTTGGTTGCTATGTTCAACCCACGTCATCATCATTTTGACAAATCATGTGAAAATGGACGCGCACGGGCCGCGATCCGTGTCCGATTATGGCGGCCGGATGTGCGCCGCGTTGCGCAATATTGCCGGCGCTCAGCGTTCCAGCAGGCGCGGCATCAGCTCGACGAAATTGCAGGGCCGATGGCGGCTGTCGAGCTGGTCCTTGAGGATGCCGTCCCACCCGTCCTTCACCGCGCCGGTCGATCCGGGCAGCGCAAAGATATAGGTGCCGCGCGCCACGCAGGCGCAGGCGCGTGACTGGACGGTGGAGGTGCCGATCGTCTGGTAGGACAGCCACCGGAACAGCTCGCCAAAGCCGGGGATCATCTTGTCGGCGACTCGCTCCACCGCCTCGGGCGTCACGTCGCGCCCGGTCACCCCGGTGCCCCCGGTGGTGATGATGCAATCGATCGCCTCGTCCTCGATCCAGGCGTGAAGCTGCGCCACGATCGCATCGGCATCGTCGCGCAGGATTTGGCGCTGCGCCAGCACATGCCCCGCCTCCAGCAGCCGCGCGACGAGCGTATCGCCGGAGCGATCGTCGGCCAGGCCGCGCGTGTCGGACACGGTCAGCACGGCGATGTTGACGGGCAGGAACGGGCGGTTCGTGTCGATCGGCATGGCGAGGGTATCGCCTGCCAGCGCGACGCGATCAACGCCCCCGATCAACGATACCGTTGGGCCGCCGCGCGAAAGCGGGGGTTGGCGAAACTGTCCTCGAAGGCGGCGGCATGGTCGGGCGCGGCCGGATCACGCAACATCGCCTTCAGCATGACCAGCGCACCCGCATCGTTGGCGGCGATCTGCGCCGCGATTGCCGCCCCATCGCCGATCACGTCGACCAGCCCGATGCGCAGCGCCTCGTGCGCGTCGATCGTCGCGGCGGTGAACAGCAGGCGCGCCGCCTGCCCCGGGCCGACCACCGCCAGCAGCCGCGCCAGATCCTCCGCCGGATAGCCGATGCCCAGCCGCGCCGGCGGGATCGCGAAGCTGGCGTCGCTGCTCGCCACCCGCACGTCCGCGGCCAGCATCAGCGCGACGGCCGCGCCATGGCAGCCGCCGTCGATCGCGGCGACCAGCGGCATGGGAAGCGCCGCCAGCGATTCCACCGCCGCGCGGATCGCGAGGCGAAAGGGCGCGCGCAGCTCGGGCGCGTCGGCAAGCCGCGCGGCTTCGCTGAGGTCGGCGCCGGCGGAAAAGATCCCCGGCACGCCCGATTGCAGCAGAACGACCGCCGCCTCGCGCGGGACCGCCGCGGCAATGTCGGCCAGCTCGTGGAAATGCGCCGCGCCCATCGCATTGCGCCGGCCATCGCGAGCGAGGGTGATTCGCGCGATCGCCCCGTCCATCTCGAACCCGATCATGCCAGCCGGCTCGCCATCTGCCACCAGCCGGGCTCGGCGGCGGCAACCGCGGCAGCGGCGCGGTCGCGCTGCGCAACCGTCTCGAACAGCGCGAGGCACGTCGCGCCCGATCCGGACATACGCGCCAGCGTTACGCCGGGCTGCGCGGCAAGCACCGCAATCACCCGGTCGATCTCCGGCGCCAGGCTGCGCGCCGCCGGCTCCAGGTCGTTGCGCCCGCCGATCGGGTCTGCCGGGTCCAGCGGCCCGCGGTCGATCCCGTCCCAGGCGGCAAAGACCGCCGCGGTCGACACCGCCACGCCCGGATTGACCAGCAGCACCGGCGCACCGGCCCAGCCATCCAGCGGCGCCAGCGCATCGCCCTTGCCGGTGCCGAAGGCGGTCCGCCCGGCCAGACAGGCGGGAACGTCGGCGCCCAGTCGGGCAGCGATGGCGATCAGCCGCGGATCATCGGCCGAAACGCCATGCCGCCGCGCCAGTGCGCGCAGCGTCGCCGCCGCATCGGCCGAACCCCCGCCGATCCCGGACGCGACGGGCAGGTTCTTTTCCAGGATGATCGCATGGCGCTGCGCGACGTCAAAGGTATCGAGAAAGCCGTCGGCGGCACGCGTCACCAGATTGTCGGCCCAGCCAGCACGATCCGCCGGCACCACGTCGGTCACCGCCGCCGCCAGCGCGCTCGCGAACGGCCCGGTGATGGTAAAGCTGTCGTCCTGCGCGTCGGCAATCGTCACCACGTCGCCGTCGCGGCAGAACACGAACAGCGTTTCCAGATCGTGATAGCCGTCGGCCCGCCGCGCGCGGACGTGAAGCGCAAGGTTCAGCTTCGCCGGCGCCGGCTCCACGATCACATCGCTGGAAATCATTGGTGGGTCGTCGGTCCGTTGGCGATCTTCGCCGCGAGCCGCGCGGACGTTTCGGGTTCCGCGACGACCTGCGCCGCGCGCCATGCGTATCGCGCGTCGACGCGCCTGCCCAGCGTCCAGTAAATGTCGCCGAGATGCTCGTTGACCTCGACATCCGCCGGGGAGGCGGCCGCCGCGCGCTCGATCAGCGGCAGCGCGCGCTTGCTGTCACCCGCCAGATGATAGGCCCAGCCCAGCGAATCGGTGATCGCGGCATCATTGGGCCTCAGCGCGCTCGCCGTTTCCAGCAGCGCCTGCGCCGGGGCGACCGGCTCGCCATGCACGATCTGCGCATAGCCGAGATAGTTCAGCGCCAGCGGCTCCTCGGGCGCGAGCCGCACCGCTTCCTGCAAGGCGCGGTGCGCGCCGGGCCAGTCACCCGCCTCGTCCAGCGCAGCGCCATATTGCAGCCACGTCGACCAGTCCGCCTCACCCTTGTCGATCAGCCGGCGATAGACGGGCACCGCCTCCGCCGGCCGGTCGGCGGTCATCAAGAGGTCGCCATAGCGTTGCAGCGATGCGGGGGTGTTGTCGCGCGCCTCGGCCTCGGCCGCCGCGATCGCCTCGTCGATGCGGTCGGCGCTGGCCAGGATCTGGACACGGCCGGCCCGCGCCGCGTCGCGATAGGGGCTGGTCGGCGGAATCGCCTTCAGCGTCGCGATCGCCCGCGCGGGTTCACCGGCGCGCGACAGCGTATGCGCCAGCAGCAGGCGGGCGCGATCATTGCCGGCATCCGCCATCACCGCCGCCTGCGCCAGCGCGAGCGGCAGCGGGCTGTCGGGCCCGAGGATCAGGTCGCTGGCGATACGCGTGAACAGCGCCGACGCGCCGAATGCCAGCGATGGCTGCGCGCCCGGACCCGGCTGGTCGCGCAGCGCCGCGATCGGTGCCGCGTCCCCGGCCAGCAGCCCGCGTGCCTCCGCCGCCCGCCCGGTACCGATCAGCAGCCGCGCGGCGATGATGCGCAGGTCTTCGCTCGCCTGGCCGGTGCCCAGCATCGCGCTCAGCGTGGTCAGCCCCTGGCGGGTGTTGCCTTGCGCGATCAGGATCAGCGCGCGCGTTTCGCCGGCAAAGCGCCGCGCCACGCTGTCGCTGCGGCCGACCGCCAGCAGGGGCAGGGGGTCCTTGCCGCGCGCGAACGCGGCCCAGGCGGCGAGCGGCGGCGCCATCACCGCGAACTGGCCCTTGCCGATCCGCGCAATCGCGGCGTCGGCGGTGTCGAAGTCCGCATGCGCGGCGGCACTGGCGAGGATCAGCAGGTCGGCGTCGGCGGGGGCGGCGCTGCCCAGCGCCACCGCGGCGTCGAGCGCCAGCTTCAGGTTCCCCGCCTTGATCGCCTCGCGATAGGCGTAGGCGGCGACGCCCTTGTCGCCCGGCGTCGCGGCCAGCGCATCGGCGTAGCGCTGCGCCGCCGCCTCGGCCGCGCCCTCGCCATCGGCGGCGCGCGCCTGCAGATAAGCGAGCAGGTCGGGCACGGCGGCATGCGCCGGCGCTGCGGCGACGATCGCCGCAAGCGCCGCCGCTGCCAGCAGCTTACATGTTGGGATAGTTCGGCCCACCACCGCCCTCGGGCACCACCCAGTTGATGTTCTGCGTCGGATCCTTGATGTCGCACGTCTTGCAGTGGACGCAATTCTGCGCGTTGATCACGAACTTCGGATCGCCCGTTTCCTCGCCGACGATCTCGTACACGCCCGCCGGGCAGTAACGCTGCGCCGGCTCGTCATACAGCGGCAGGTCGTACTCGACCGGGATGTTCGGGTCCTTCAGCGTCAGGTGGATCGGCTGATCCTCCTCGTGATTGGTGTTCGACAGGAACACCGAGGAGAGGCGATCGAACGTCAGCACGCCGTCGGGCTTGGGATAGTCGATCTTCTTGGCCATGTCCTTGCGCCACAAGGTCTCATGGTCGGCATGCTGCTTCATGGTCAGCGGCCATTTCAGGCCGAAGTTTTCCATCCACATCGCAATGCCGGCGATGCCCGAACCCATGAAATCGCCGAACTTCTTCACCAGCGGCGCGACGTTGCGGACGATCGACAGCTCCTTCTTCACCCACGACGCCTCGAACGCCTCGGGGTAAGCGGTCAGCTCGTCGCCCTGGCGCTGCGACAGGATCGCGTCGACCGCGGCCTCGGCGGCCATCATGCCGCTCTTCATCGAGGTATGCGTGCCCTTGATCCGCGGCACGTTGAGGAAACCGGCGCTGTCGCCGATCAGCGCGCCCCCCGGGAAGACGAGCTTCGGGATCGACTGAAGCCCGCCGTCGCTGATCGCGCGCGCGCCATAGCTCACCCGCTTGCCGCCCTTCAGCAGCTTCGCAATCTCGGGATGCGTCTTCCAGCGCTGCATTTCGGCGAACGGGAAGACATAGGGGTTGGAATAGTTCAGCCACGTGACGAGGCCGATCGAAACCTGCCCGTTCGCCTGGTGATAGATCCAGCCGCCGCCGTTGGTGTCGCTTTCACTGAGCGGCCAGCCTTGCGTGTGGATCACCTTGCCCGGCTCGTGCATCGCGGGATCGATGTCCCACAATTCCTTGATGCCAAGGCCATAGGATTGCGGATCGCAGTTAGCGCGCAGGTCGAAAATGCGCATCAGCTCCTTCGACAGATGCCCACGGCACCCCTCGGAGAAGAAGGTGTATTTCGCGTGCAGCTCCAGCCCCGGCTGGTAATCGGGCTTGCGGGTGCCGTCGCGCGCCACGCCCATGTCGCCAGTCGCGACGCCCTTCACGCTGCCGTCCTCGTTGAACAGGATCTCGGCCGCGGCGAAGCCCGGGAAGATCTCGACACCCAGTTCCTCGGCCTTGCTCGCCAGCCAGCGGCACAGATTGCCAAGGCTCCCGGTATAGGTGCCCTTGTTGTGCATGAACGGCGGTGTCATCAGGTGGGGCAGGTTGAACTTGCCCTGCTTGCTCAGCACCCAGTGGATGTTCTGCGTCACCGGCACTTCGGCCAGCGGGCACCCGTCCTCGCGCCAGTTGGGCAGCAGCTCGTCCAGGCTGCGCGGATCGATCACCGCGCCCGACAGGATATGCGCGCCCACTTCGCTGCCCTTTTCGAGCACGCAGACGGACAGGTCGGCTTCCTTCTCGGCGGCGAGCTGTTTCAGGCGGATCGCCGCGCTGAGGCCGGCCGGCCCCGCACCCACGATCACCACGTCATAAGGCATCGACTCGCGTTCGCTCATCATTCTCTCCATTGGCCGGCCCCGATCGTAAGCGAGCGATCGGGCGCGCGCCGGCAACGTCTTGTCCCCATCGGCTGTCGAGCGAATTGACCGCTACGTCAACCGTAACGCTATGAAGCGGCTTATGGGGGCAGATCAGAACACGAATTGGCGGTTGGCCGCGGCAAGCGTCCTCGAATGGTGGCAGGACGCGGGCGTCGACATGCTTGTCGGCGACGATCCGTTCGACTGGCTGGGCGGCGAAGAGCCGGTTGCCCTAGCGTCATCGCCACCGGCGCAGCCGCGCGGCGCGCCGCTGGATCCCCCCGTCACGGCGACGCTGCCGGCGACGCTGGAGGAACTGCTCGCCTGGCGCATCGGCACCGCCGCGCCGGAGGCGGGATGGGGCGTGCCGCTGGTCACCGCCAGCGGCCCGACAACCGCAGACCTCATGATCCTGATCGACTGTCCGGAGCGGGACTCGACCGATTCGCTGCTTGGCGGCATGGCCGGGCGGCTGTTCGACCGGATGCTCGCCGCGATCGGCCGCTCGCGCGACGATGTGCACCTCGCCAGCGTCTGCGCCGCCCGTCCGGCGGCGGGACGGATGCCGCGCGATCTTGAACAGCGGCTGGGCGAAATCGCCCGCCATCACGTCGCGCTGGCCGCCCCGAAGCGGCTTCTGGTGATGGGCGATGCGGCGAGCCGTGCCATCCTGGCGGCGAACGTCATGGAAGCCCGTGGGCGTTTACATGCACTTAACCATAGAGTCTCACAAACGACGGAGGTCGTCGCGAGCTTCCATCCGCGCATGCTGTTGGAGCGGCCCGCGCTCAAGGCCGACGCGTGGAGGGATCTGCAATTGCTGAAAAGGGGACTTGAGTGATGCGGATGCTGCTTGCGGCCGTCTCGGCCGTGGCGCTTGCGCCAACGATGGTCGCGGCTGAACCGGTGCGCCATGAGGCGCCCGGCAAACCCGTCATTCCGCCGCAGCTCTCGCCGGAGCAGCGCAGCCAGTATCGCGCGGTGTTCGCCGCCATTCGTGAAAGCCGCTGGCAGGACGCGCAGCTTGCGCTCGACGGCATGGCCCCCGGCCCGCTGCACAGCTACGCCCGCGCCGAACTTTACACCGCCAAGGGCTCGCCCCGCGTGGAGCTTGAGCCGCTGGTCCGCCTGCTGACCGAGGCGCCCGAACTGCCCCAGGCCGAATCGCTCGCCCGCCTCGCCCGTGCGCGCGGCGCCGCGGACCTGCCGCCGCTTCCGGTGGCGCAGCGTCTCATCTGGCAGGACGGCGCGCCCACCCGCGTGCGCGCCCGCGCCACGCGCAGCGATGCGATCGCCGCCGATCTGGCCAACAAGATGCAGCCTTATGTGAAGGCGGACATGGGCCGCGCGGCGGAATCGCTGCTCGATTCGACCAGTGGCCTGACGCCGGAGGCGCAGACCGAATGGCAGTCGCGAGTCGCCTGGATCTATTTCCTCCAGGGGCTCGACGGCGACGCCCGCCGCCTCGGCGAAAAGGCTGCGCGCGGGCAGGGCGACTGGGCCACCCATGCGCGCTGGACGTCGGCGCTCGCCGCCTGGCGCCAGAATGATTGCGCCGCTGCCGGTGAGGGGTTCGAGGCGGTCTCCGCCCGCGCCGGTGATACCGACATGCGCGCCGCCGGCCTCTATTGGGCCAGCCGCGCCGACATGATGTGCGGCCGCCCCGACCGGGTCGAGGGCCGGCTGAAGAACGCCGCACAATATAGCGAGACCTTCTACGGCCAGATCGCGCGTCAGGCGCTCGGCATGCAGACCGCGGCCTTCAAGCCGCAGAAGGTGACGAGCGACTGGGCCAATCTGGAACGCCGCCCCAACATCCGCGTCGCCGCCGCGCTGATCGAGATTGGCGAGGACAGCGCCGCCGACCAGGTGATCCGCCAGCAGGCGAAGATCGGCCCCAAGGCGGAATTCGCCAGCCTGGTCCGCGTGACCGAGCAGATGAACCTTCCCGCCAGCGTCGTGTGGCTCGCACACAATTGCCCGGAAGGCTTCGTCGCCACCGCCGAGACGCGCTATCCGACGCCGAACTGGACGCCCGACACCGGCTGGCGCGTCGACAAGGCGCTGGTCTATGCCCACACGCTCCAGGAATCGGGTTTCCGCAACAAGGTCGTGTCGCCCGCCGGCGCTTATGGCCTGATGCAGATCATGCCCGCGGCGGCGACCGATTACATGCGCGAACGCGGAGTTCAGGTGGACAAGGCCGCGCTGACCCGCCCCTCGACCAACATCGACATCGGCCAGCGCCATCTGGAGCGGCTGCGCGACATGGGGCTGACGCAGGGCCTGCTGCCCAAGGTGATCGCCGCCTATAACGCCGGCCCGCGCCCGGTCGGCGAATGGAACTCGCTGGTGCGCGATAACGGCGATCCGCTGCTCTACATCGAAAGCATCCCTTATTGGGAAACGCGCGGCTATGTCGTCACCGTGCTGCGCAACTACTGGATGTATGAGGGGCAGACCGGCCGTGACAAATCGGTCAGCCGCGCCGCGCTCGCACAGGGCATGTGGCCGCGCTTCCCCGGCATGAAGGGTGAGCCTGCGGTGCGGATCGCGGCCAGGCCGTCGACCAATACCGTCGCGGTCAATGCCGCAGTCGCGCCGGCGCCGGGCAGCGCCGGCACCAGCCTGCAATAAGCGTTCGCCATGCTGCCGGCGCCCCGTTCGGGGTGTCGGCGGCGGCGTGTTGGAAATCTCGCGTTCCACTATTGTTCTTTCGGAACAAAGTCGATACGACTGCGATCGTGCGTTGAACGGTTCGCGCGCTTGATCTAGCGAGAGACCTCCTCATGGCCGCCAATCTCAAGGTGATCCCAAACAACATGGCTAGCGCGAACTCGGATCGTCAGAAGGCGCTCGACGCCGCCCTTGCGCAGATTGACCGCGCCTTCGGGAAGGGCTCGGCGATGAAGCTGGGCCAGAAGGAGGCGATGAAGGTCGAAACGGTGTCGACCGGCAGCCTGGGTCTCGACATCGCGCTCGGCGTCGGTGGCTTGCCCAAGGGCCGCATCGTCGAGATCTTCGGCCCGGAATCCTCGGGCAAGACGACGCTCGCGCTCCACGCCATCGCTGAAACGCAAAAGGCGGGCGGCATGGCAGCCTTCGTCGACGCGGAGCACGCGCTCGATCCGGCCTACGCCAAGAAGCTCGGCGTCAACATCGACGAACTGATCGTCTCGCAGCCCGACACGGGGGAGCAGGCGCTTGAGATCGTCGATACGCTCGTCCGCTCGAACGCGATCGACGTGCTGGTGGTCGACTCGGTCGCCGCACTGGTGCCGCGCGCCGAGATCGAGGGCGAGATGGGCGACAGCCACGTCGGCCTCCAGGCCCGCCTGATGAGCCAGGCGCTGCGCAAGCTGACCGGCACGATCAACCGCTCCAATTGCCTCGTCATCTTCATCAACCAGATCCGAATGAAGATCGGCGTGATGTACGGCTCGCCGGAAACGACGACCGGCGGCAATGCGCTGAAGTTCTACGCCTCGGTGCGCCTCGACGTGCGCCGCATCGGCTCGGTCAAGGATCGCGACGAGGCGACCGGCAACCAGACCCGCGTGAAGGTGGTGAAGAACAAGGTCGCGCCGCCGTTCAAGCAGGTCGAGTTCGACATCATGTTCGGTGAGGGCATCTCGAAGCTGGGCGAGATCATCGACCTCGGCGTGAAGGCCGGCCTCGTAGAAAAGTCGGGTTCCTGGTTCAGCTACGATTCGATCCGGATCGGTCAGGGTCGCGAGAACTCCAAGGGGTATCTGCGCGACAATCCCGAAGTGGCCGAGCGTCTCGAACGCCAGATTCGCGCCCGCCAGGACGGTCTGGGCGAGGAGCTGATGGCCGGTCCGTCGGAGGAAGACGACGCCTGAGGCGCCGTTCGCTCCATCCCGTTCTTCTGAAAAGGGGCCGGCCGCCGAAAGGTGCCGGCCCTTTTTCGTTGCCGCCGCCCTCCAGACGCCCCCGACCGGCCGGGACGGCGGCGGTCCCCTCTATCCCGGTCGCGGCGCGACGGGCATGCAGGGCCTCCACGGTAAAAGGATGCTGCGATGACCACCGCCCCGCTCTGGCAAACCCGCGTCGGCGACGTCTGGGCGGCGGAATGGCAGCGCACCGACCGCAGCTTCGCCGATCTGGCGCGCGCGCTCGACGCGGCAATCCTCGCGCTCGCGCCTGAACAGGGGAAGGCGGCCGATCTCGGCTGCGGCGCCGGCGCCACCAGCCTCGCGCTCGCCGCCGCACGCCCGTCGCTCTCGATCCTCGGCGTCGACCTGTCCGCGCCGCTCGTCGCCGTCGCGCAGGATCGCGCCGCCAGTGCCGCCGCTGCCAACACCCGCTTCGTCTGCGGCGCCGTCCCCGATGCGCTGGCCGGGGAGGGGCCATTCGACCTCGCTGTCTCGCGCCATGGCGTCATGTTCTTCGATGATCCCGCCGTCGCCTTCCGCGGCATCGCCGCCGCGCTGCGCCCCGGCGCGCCCCTGGTCTTCTCCTGCTTCCGCGCTGCCGCCGAAAACCCCTGGGCCAGCGAGACGATCGCCCAGATGGGCGGCCACCTCGACCCGCCCGGCGCCTATGCCCCCGGTCCCTTCGCCTTCGCCGATCCCGCGCGAGTCACCGCGCTGCTCGACAGCGCCGGCTTCACCGATGTCGCGCTCCAGCCGGTCGATTATCGCTACCACGCCGGGGCAGGGGACGACCCCGCCAGTGACGCCGCCGACTTCTTCACCCGCATCGGCCCCGTCGCCCGCGTGATCGCCGAGGCGGCGGAGACGGATCGACCCGCGCTCCTCGCACGTTTGCGCTCGATCCTGGCCACGCGGGTCACCGGCACCACGCTGGATTTCCCCGCCGCCGCCTGGATCGTCACCGCGCGCGCTCAGGGGAAGACCGCTTCATGATCATCGTCCACCACCTCGAAAACTCACGCTCGCAGCGCGTGCTGTGGATGCTCGAGGAACTCGGCCTGCCCTATGAAATCCAGCGTTATGAGCGGGATCGCAAGACGATGCTCGCCCCGCCTGAGCTCAAGCGGGTCCACCCGCTCGGCAAGTCGCCGGTGATCGTCGACACCCGCGACGATCATCGCGTGATCGCGGAGACGGGCGCGATCGTCGAATATCTCGTCGACAAGGCCGATGGCCGCCTCGGCGCGCCCGCCACCCGCGGCGGCGCGCTCGATTACCGCTTCTGGCTCCATTATGCCGAAGGCTCGCTGATGCCGCCGCTGCTGGTGAAGCTGGTGCTGACGCGCGTGCCCCTGTTCGGCAAGGTGGCGCAGAAGCGGATCCAGCCGATGATCGACACCCATCTCGATCATGTCGAGGCGCATCTCGCCAGCCGGCCGTGGTTCGCCGGCGACACGATGACCGCCGCCGACATCATGATGAGCTTCCCGCTGGAGGCGGCGCGCAGCCGCGGCGGCCTCGACCAGAGCCGTCCGGCGACGATCGCCTGGCTCGACAAGGTCCACGCCCGCCCCGCCTACCAGACCGCGCTCGCCAAGGGCGGCCCCTATGCCTACGCCTGACCGCGCGTGATCGGGCGCTTTCCCGCCGCGCTGCTGCTCGCCGCCTCCGCGCCGGTCGCCGCGCCCGCGGGGCAGGCGATGCCAACGTCCGCGGCCGCTCGCGCCGCCGCGCTCGCCGGTGACTATACCGCCGCGCAGATGGAGCTGGTCGCCGCGCTCCGCCTCAGCCCCGACGGCACCTTCCGCTACGCGCTGACCGTCGGCGCGCTCGATGAGACCGCGCAGGGCAAATGGCGCCTCGCCGGCGACGTGATCGAACTGACCAGTGATCCGCGCCCGCGCCCCCCGGCGATCGAGCCGGCGCCGCCGCAATCCACCCCCGGCGCCCCCTTCGGCCTGCGCGTCCTTGCCCCCAATGGCGCCGACGTGCCCGCGGTGGATTTCGTGATCGAATTCGACTCCGGCCCGCCGCTCACTGCCTATACGCCGGGCGACCGCTGGGTCCTGCCCGCGACGGAGCGTCGCACGCCCCGCTTCGTCACCTTTGTCGCGCCGCGCTACCGCCTGCCATCGACGCGCCTGCCGCTCGACCCGCAGGCCGGCCGCACCGCGATCTTCCAGCTGGTGCCCGATGATGTCGGCGTCGCCGACCTCACCGGCGCGCATCTCACCGTCGAGGGCGACGCGCTGACGCTCCACCGCGACGACGGCACGCTCCGGTTCCAGCGAGCCACCCGCTAGGCGCCCCACAAAAAAAGGGCGCCGCACCCGCGACGCCCTTTCCTTTTTCCCGGCTTTCCCGCTCAGCCGCGCTTGTCGCTGTCCAGCTTCGGTGTCTCGGCAAAGCTCTGCGTCGGATAGGCCGGCCCGCCCCCGGCCGGCGCGTGCGGATCGGGGATCACGTCCGGCTCCAGCGGGTCGAGCTCGCCCTCCCACTTGGCGATGACCGTGGCCGCCACCGCATTGCCCACGACGTTGGTGGCGCTTCGGCCCATGTCGAGGAAATGGTCGATGCCGATGATCAGCAGCAGGCCCGCCTCGGGAATGTCGAAGAACCCCAGCGTCGCCGCGATCACCACCAGGCTTGCGCGCGGCACGCCGGCGATCCCCTTGCTGGTGATCATCAGCACCAGCAGCATGGTGATTTCCTGCCACAGCGTCAGGTCGATGCCATAGGCCTGCGCGATGAAGATCGTCGCGAAGGTCATGTAGATCATCGAGCCGTCGAGGTTGAAGCTATACCCCAGCGGCAGGACGAAGCTGGCGATGCGCGGCGGCACGCCGAACTTGTCGAGCGCCTCCAGCGTGCGGGGGTAGGCGGCCTCCGACGATGCGGTGGAGAAGGCGAGCAGCAACGGCTCGCGGATATAACGCACCAGCAACGTCGTGCGGCGTCCGACGATGGCGTAGCAGACGCCGATCAGCAGCAGCCACAGCACGATGATGCCGAGGTAGAAGGTGCCCATGAAATAGGCGAGGTTGCCGATGATCGACGGCCCCCGCTCGGCCAGCGTCCCGGTCACCGCGGCGAACACCGCGAGCGGCGCGAAACGCATGACGTAATTGGTGACGGTCAGCATCACCTGCACCAGCGCCTCGATCCCGCGGACCAGCGGCGCGGCCTTCTCGCCGACCGCAGTGATCGCGACGCCGATGAAGATCGAGAAGACGACGATCTGCAGGATCTCGTTCTTCGCCATCGCCTCGATGCCGGAGGCGGGGAAGATGTGGGTGAAGAAATTGGTGAGGTTGAACGCGGCCTGTTCGACGCCGCTCGATTCGTTCGTCGCCGGCAACGGGAAATTCAGCCCGACGCCCGGCTGGAACAGGTTCACCAGGATCAGGCCCAGCGTCAGGCTGACGAGGCTGGCGACGATGAACCATGCCACCGCGCGGCCGCCGATCCGGCCCAGCGCGGCGGTATCGCCCATGTGCGCGATGCCCGCGACCAGCGTGGCGAAGACCAGCGGCGCGATGATCATCTTGATCAGCCGCAGGAAGATGGTCGTGACGATGGAGAAATAGCCGGCAATTTCCGACAATTTGGCCGCCGAAGCTGGCGTGCCGTCGTCGAAATACGCGTTGAGCGACAGGCCCAGCACGATACCGGCCGCCAGGCCGATCATGATATATAACGTCAGGCGCTTGGCCATGGATGCTCCCGGAATGTGCCTCCGCCATCCGGTTCAAGCGCAGAGCGAACGGAGGAAAATGTCGATCCGGCGTGATGAAGGGGATTGCCGTCGCAACGTCAAGCCTCTGTGCGGGTGCGAACAAGGCAGTTTCCTGCAGCAGTGATGCACAAATGCTATGGCCGGCGCGTCATCTGTTTATGCGGTGGGACGCGGAAACGATCGCTTGCGCCGTCACCCGCCCCGCGGCCCCCACAGGATGATCGCCGCGCCGATCAGGCAGACGGCAGCGCCCGTCAGGTCCCAGCGGTCGGGCCGAACGCCCTCCATCGCCCACAGCCACAGCAGCGCGGCGGCAATGTACACCCCGCCATAAGCGGCATAGGCGCGACCTGCCTGGTCGCTGTCCACCAGCGTCAGCAGATAGGCGAACAGGCACAGCGAACCGATCCCGGGCGCCAGCCACCAGGCCGATCGGTCCAGCCGCAGCCAGGCCCAGAAGGCAAAGCAGCCGGCGATTTCGGCCAGCGCCGCGGCCAGATAGACGATCCCGCTCACCCGGCCCCTCTCGCATGAAGCGGGCGCGTCCCGCCAGCCCGGCTGCTGAGACTTGTGGAATAGAGATACTGGTCAGCGCGCCCGCCGCCGATTAAGTCGCACGCCATGACCTCGACGAACGACATCCGCCGCAGCTTCCTCGATTACTTCGGCTCGGCCGGGCACAGCATCGTGCCCTCGGCGCCTTTGGTGCCGCAGAACGATCCGACGCTGATGTTCGTCAATGCGGGCATGGTGCCGTTCAAGAACGTGTTCACCGGGCTGGAGACTCGGCCCTATTCGACCGCGGTCAGCGCGCAGAAGTGCGTGCGCGCCGGCGGCAAGCACAATGACCTCGACAATGTCGGCTACACCGCCCGGCACCACACCTTCTTCGAGATGCTCGGCAATTTCTCGTTCGGCGATTATTTCAAGGAACAGGCGATCACCCACGCCTGGACCCTGCTGACCAAGGAATGGGGCCTGCCCGCGGACAAGCTGACCGCGACCGTCTATCACACCGACGATCAGGCGTTCGATCTGTGGAAGAAGATCGCCGGCCTGCCCGATCACCGCATCATCCGCATCCCGACCAAGGACAATTTCTGGGCGATGGGCTCGGATGGTCCGTGTGGGCCGTGCAGCGAGATCTTCTACGATCATGGCGATCATATCCCCGGTGGCCCTCCCGGCTCACCGGACGAGGATGGCGACCGCTTTGTCGAGGTGTGGAACCTCGTCTTCATGCAGTTCCTGCAGGAAGCGGACACGATCATCGGCGATCTGCCGCGACCGTCGATCGACACCGGCATGGGGCTGGAACGGATCGCGGCCGTCATGCAGGGCGTGCACGACAATTATGATACCGACACGTTCAAGGCGCTGATCGCCGCCTCGGGTGCGCTGACCCACACCGCGACGACCGGCGCCAATCAGGCCAGCCACCGCGTCATCGCTGATCACCTGCGCTGCGCCGGCTTCCTCGTCGCCGACGGCGTGCTGCCGGCCAACGAAGGCCGCGGCTATGTCCTTCGCCGCATCATGCGCCGCGCCATGCGCCATGCGCACCTGCTCGGCGCGAAGGAGCCGTTGATGCACCGTCTGGTGCCGGCGCTGGTCGCCGAAATGGGCGCGGCTTACCCCGAACTCGTCCGCGCGCAGCCGCTGATCGAGGCGACGCTCTCGCAGGAGGAAACCCGTTTCCGCCAGACGCTCGACAAGGGGCTGAAGCTGCTCGACGAGGCGACCGCGGGGATGAAGCCGGGCGACGTGCTGCCGGGCGAAACCGCGTTCAAGCTCTACGACACGTTCGGCTTCCCTTATGACCTGACCGAGGACGCGCTGCGCGCCCAGTCGTTCGGCGTCGACCGCGCCGGCTTCGACGCCGCGATGGCGGAGCAGAAGCGCGCGGCGCGCGCCGCCTGGAAGGGCTCGGGCGCGAAGGCATCGGACGAATTGTGGTTCGACCTCGCCGAGGAAGTCGGCGCGACCGAATTCACCGGCTATTCCAGCGATGTCGGCGAGGGCGTCGTGCTCGCGCTGGTCAAGGATGGCGCGCGCGTCGAGAAGGCTGCGGCGGGCGACCAGGTCGACGTGATCGTCAACCAGACGCCTTTCTATGCCGAGAGCGGCGGTCAGGTCGGCGATGCCGGCACGATCAGCAGCGACGCCGGCCTTGCCGCCGAGGTGACCGACACCTCGAAGCAGCTCGGCAAATTGTGGGTCCATCACGCGACGCTCGGCGCCGGCGAGATCAAGGTCGGCGACACGGTGAAGCTCGCGATCGACGTCGCGCGCCGCGCCGCGATCCGCGCCAACCACTCCGCCACCCACTTGCTGCACGAGGCGCTGCGCCAGCGGCTCGGCACGCATGTCGCGCAGAAGGGTTCGCTCGTCGCGCCCGATCGCCTGCGCTTCGACGTCAGCCATTCCAGCGCGATGAGCGCGGAGGAACTGGCCGATGCGGAGGCAGCGGTGAACGCCAAGATCCGCCAGAACACCCCCGTCACCACCCGGCTGATGACGCCCGACGATGCGATCGCGATGGGCGCGATGGCGCTGTTCGGCGAAAAGTACGGCGACGAGGTCCGCGTCGTCTCGATGGGCAGCGATGACGGCGGCAAGACCTATTCGGTCGAGCTGTGCGGCGGCACCCATGTCAGTGCGCTCGGCGACATCGGCCTGTTCAAGGTGATCGGCGAGGGCGCCGTGTCCTCAGGCGTCCGCCGTGTCGAGGCGCTGACCGGCGAAGCCGCGCGCGCTTACCTCTCCTCGCGCGACGAGAAGCTGCGCGAGGCAGCCTCCGCGCTGCGCACCACGCCAGACGAAGTCCCCGGCCGCGTCGCCTCGTTGCTCGAGGAAAAGCGCCGGCTGGAGCGTGAACTGGCCGAGGCGAAGAAGGCGCTCGCAATGGGCGGCGGCAGCGGCGCTGCCCCGGCCGGTCCCGAAACCGTCGGCGGCGTCGCCTTCGTCGGTCAGGTGCTGAACGGCTTCGAGGCAAAGGGCCTGCGCGGCGCCGTCGATGACGCCAAGAAGCGGATCGAGTCGGGCGTCGCCGCATTGGTCGCGGTCAACGACGGTCGCGCCACCGTTGCGGTCGGCGTCACCGACGATCTCGTCGCGACCTATAATGCCGTCGATCTGGTGAAGCGCGCGGTCGCTGCGGTTGGCGGGCAGGGCGGCGGTGGCCGGCCCGACATGGCGCAGGGCGGCGGTCCGGACGGCGACAAGGCCGATGACGCGCTCGCCGCGGTGCGCAATGCGCTGGAAGAGGCAAAAGCGGCTGCCTGAATCGGTGCTGGCCGCGCTGCGGCCGAATACGGCCGATCTTCTCCGGCAACAGGCCGGGTAACATGACCGCGGGGCCAAACGACCCCGCGGTCAGGCCGCTTACTTGCCGGCCATCGCAGCGTCGAGCTGCGCGGCGGTCATGCCGATGGTCACGCCCTGCGGACCCGGGCCGAACGACCCCTTGGGCAGGCGCGCATCGCCCTTCGGCGTGGTCAGCGTCACGAACTCGCCCTCGACCGCCTTGATCGTCCCGACCGAGGTGCCACCCGCACCATAGACGGTCGCGCCGGTGGTCAGCTGCGACTGGAACTGCGCGGCAGCCTGCGCTGCGCCCTGGCCCGCGGCCGCCTCAAGCTCCGCCTTGGTCATGGCCAGCGTCGGGCCCTTGGGGCCGGTGCCGAACGACGACAGTGGAACGGCAGCCTTCACGGTGCCGGTGTCGACCACGGCATTGGTGCCATCGGTCGATGCAATGGTGCCGACAGTGTTGCCCTGCGTGTCGACCACGGTGGCGCCGACCGTCGGCGCGGCGGCCGTCGCGGCGCCGGCTGCGGGGGCGGCAGCGCCAGCCTGCGGTGCCGGGGCGGTCTGCGCATTGGCGGCCAGCGGCGTTGCGGCTGCGAGCAGCAGGAATGCGGTACGGTACATGGTCCCTCCTTGTGAATGGATCGGTGATGCAACGACGTCGCACCGGGCAGGTTCCGCGCAAGCACCTGTCGGCAGGCTGATCGATGAAGGGGATGAACGGAGCCCTTGGCGTTGATCCTGGGCCCACTTACCTGCGTTGATCACGCGCAGGAGCAATGCCGATGACTGATCTGTCCGCCTTCCCGATCACACGGCGCTGGCCGGCATCTCACCCCGATCGGCTGCAATATTATGGCCTGCCGACGCCCAACGGGGTGAAGGTGTCGATCATGCTCGAGGAAACCGGGCTGCCTTATGAGGCGCACCTCGTCGACTTCGCCCGGAATGATCAGAAGACGCCTGAATTCCTGTCGCTGAACCCCAATGGGAAGATCCCTGCGATCCTCGATCCCACTGGCCCCGCCGGCACACCGCTGGCGCTGTTCGAAAGCGGCGCGATCCTGCTCTATCTTGCGGAAAAGACAGGAAAGTTCCTGCCTGCCGATCCGGCGGGCCGGTGGCATGCCGTGCAATGGCTGATGTTCCAGATGGGCGGCGTCGGGCCGATGTTCGGGCAATTGGGCTTCTTCAAGAAATTCGCCGGCAAGGACTGGGAGGACAAGCGCCCGCTCCAGCGCTACGTCGACGAGACCCGGCGGCTGCTCGGCGTGATGGATGCCGCGCTGGACGGCCGGCAATGGTTCCTTGGCGATGACTATACCATCGCTGACATCGCCATGATCGGCTGGGTCCGCGCACTCGTGACCTTCTACGACGCGCAGGAAATCACCGGCTTCGACGGCTTCCGCAACGTGTCCGGCTGGCTGGAACGAGCGCTGGCACGTCCGGCTGTGCAGCGTGGCCTCACGATCCCGGCGACCCCCTCGACTTAGTCGAGATACGCCGCCAGCCCCGACCAGGCGGGCTGCTTTGCCGCCAGCCCGACGGTGTGCAGCGGGCTGGAGGAGGGCAGCGCCACGATCGCGACGTCGTGCGCTGCCAGCAACGGGCGGCCCAGTTTCAGCGCGGTACCACCGTTGAAGCCGACGGCGCGCAGGTCGGGAAGGCGGGACACCAGCGCCGACAGATCGTTCGCCGCTGCGTCGCGGATCGCGGCGTCGGTACTGCCCGGCCGCCGCGCACTTGCCACCACGTCCCACAACGCAACCCGCGCCGCGCGCAGCGCCGCCAGCCGCGCCTCGTAGGGCAGCGCGGCGAGATCCTGGCCGATCACCGGGCTCATCAGCCGCCAGAACTGGTTCTGCGGATGCGCATAATAACGCTGCTCGGCGAGGCTGCGCTCCCCCGGCAAGCTGCCCAGGATCAGCAGCCGCGCATCCGGCCGCACCACTGCCGGAAACGAGGCCTTGCGCGGGGCGATCACGGCCTGTGCGGGGGAGGGCGGGGCGTTGCTCATCACTGCCTCATGGTGGTGCGGTGCACGTCAGTAGTAGCGCTTCGCCGTGACAAAGCACGACCAGCGGTTGCCGCTGCTGCGCCGTCGCGCCATCTAGGTGCCATGCAAACCGCTTCGGACACGCTTTCACTCATCGGCCATACGCCTCTCGTTCGCCTCAAGGGCCCCAGCGAGGCAACCGGCTGCGACATCTTCGGCAAATGCGAATTCGCCAATCCCGGCGCCAGCGTGAAGGATCGCGCGGCGCTGTTCATCGTCGAGGATGCGGAGGCGCGCGGCGCGCTGAAGCCCGGCGGTACGATCGTGGAGGGGACGGCGGGGAACACCGGCATCGGCCTCGCGCTGGTCGCCAACGCCAAGGGCTATCGCACCATTATCGTCATGCCGGATACCCAGTCCAAGGAGAAGATGGACACGCTGCGGGCGCTGGGGGCGGAGCTGGTGACGGTCCCGGCCGCACCTTATTCCAACCCCTGCCACTTCGTGCACACCTCGCGGCGCATCGCGGAGGAAACGCCCGGCGCGATCTGGGCCAATCAGTTCGACAATATCGCCAATCGTCGCGCGCATATCGTTGGCACCGCCGAAGAAATTTGGGCGCAGATGGATGGCAACATTCAGGGCTTCACCTGCGCCGCGGGTACTGGCGGCACGATCGCTGGCGTCGGCCTTGGCCTCAAGGAAAAGGATGAGCGCATCACCATCGCGCTCAGCGATCCGCACGGCGCTGCGCTCTACGAATATTATGCCCATGGCGAGCTGAAGAGCGAGGGTTCTTCGGTTGCCGAAGGCATCGGACAGGGGCGTATCACCGGCAATCTCGAAGGTGCGCCGATCGACACGCAATTCCGCATCTCGGATGCCGAGGGGCTGGAATGGGTCGATCGCCTGCTGAAGGAGGAGGGCCTGTGTCTTGGCCTGTCGTCGGGCATCAACGTCGCCGGCGCGGTGCGCCTCGCGCGGGAGCTGGGCCCGGGCAATCGCGTGGCGACGATCCTGTGCGACACCGGCTTCCGCTACCTCTCGACGCTCTACGATCCGGCCTGGCGTGAGGCCAAGGGACTGGCGGTGTCGCGCTCTTGACGTCCCCAATTCGACAAGCGCGCGACACGTCGTTAGAGTCGCGCGGTGAAATGAAGCGCGCTGTTCCCCCCAGCCAGGCGATGCAACGTGTCCGTGTCGGCATGGTTGGCCTCGCCGCCGTGGTCCTGTTGATCGGGCTGGCGAGTGCGCTCTTCAATGCTGCCTCGCGCGAACAACCGGTGGTCGCCCCGCCCCGCGTGGAGGAAGTCGCCAACGTCGCCGATCCCTCCAATGCCGCGGCTGCGACGCCGGCGGCCGAGGACAATGAGCCCCTCGCGCAGCTCGGCGTTGCACCGAGCGCGACCGAAACCAGCCGAGTCCCGGCGGAACAGCCCCAGTGATCCCGTCTTTTCCCGGGAAATCCGGGGAAACCCTCTTCGATCGTGCCGATTCTGGTCGGCTGCGCATGGTCGCGCCCGGAACGGGTCGGGAACATGCGAGCCGTTTGGCCTACCGGAGCCTCGTCTCCCCGCCAGAATAGGTTCTTTCCCCAATCTTCCCCGATTTTCCCTTCCCATCCCCAACGGTCGCTGGTACTTCATAAGCGACAGAGGGGCAGGACCGCTGTTGCTTGATTGAAAAGTAACAACCGATGACGGCTGGGCCGTTTTTCGGGGCGAGAACTCCTGCGCGCCTTGTGCGAGGTGGGCGTGTCGGAACGGGTGGATTATCTTGGGAAGGGGGTCGGTCTTGTCGATGACAAGGGCCGGGTCGCGATTCCCAACACCCTGCGCGCCGCTCTGGCCCAGAACGCGCCGCGTCCCGACGGCAAGGATGGTGGCACCGTCCTGGTCGGTGTGCACCCGGACTTCCCGTGCCTGATCGCGCATGACCGCGGCTATGTCGAACATGCCAAGAATCAGCTGATCCAGCGTCAGGCCGAATCCGGCATCCGCACGGGCTCGAAGGAATTCTACGCGCCGCGCATGCGGGGCGCCTCGGTCGAGCCGGTGCCCTTCGACGGCAGCGGCCGCTTCATCCTCCCGGCGGTCGAGCGGGAACTGGCCAACATCACCGACATCGCCTTTTTCCTGGGCGATTACGAAAGCTTCATGATCTGGGATCCGCGCACGCTCATCGCCCATGACGGCGTCGACGAGATGGCCAAGCGCCATGCGACGATCCTGTGCCGCGACAAGGGGATCACGCTGTGAGTTCCCGCCCCGACGCCGATGCACCGCATATCCCGGTGCTGCTCGACGAAGTTCTCGCCGCGCTTGCCCCCGAGCGCGGCGAGACCATGGTCGACGCCACCTTCGGTGCTGGTGGATACACCCGCGCGCTGCTTGGCGCTGGCGTGAAGGTCTATGCCTTTGATCGCGATCCTGACGCGATCGCCGCCGGCCGCGCGCTGGAGGCGGCGGAGCCTGGCCTGACGCTGGTGCCGGCGGAATTCTCGCGCCTCGATCGTGAGCTTGCGGCGCTCGGCGCGGTGCCGGTGGACGGCGTGACGATGGATATCGGCGTGTCCTCCATGCACCTCGACCAGGCGGAGCGCGGCTTTTCGTTCCAGCAGGACGGCCCGCTCGACATGCGCATGAGCCAGGAGGGCGAAAGCGCGGCCGATTTCCTGAACACGGCCGACGAGGAGGATATCGCCAACGTCCTGTGGCGCTATGGCGAGGAGCCGAAGTCCCGCCGCGTGGCGCGCGCCATCGTGGCGGCACGCCCGCTCGCGACCACCGGCGATCTCGCCCGCGTGGTGCGCAAGGCGCTCGGCCATCGCCCGCATGACAAAAAGGATCCCGCCACGCGCGCCTTCCAGGCGGTGCGGATCCACATCAATCGCGAGCTGGATGAGCTGGCGGCCGGGCTGGAAGCTGCCGAACGGGTGCTCGCACCGGGCGGGCGGCTCGCCGTGGTCAGCTTTCATTCGCTCGAGGATCGGATGATCAAGCGGTTCCTGCGTGAACGCAGCGGCGCGACGCCGGCGGGATCGCGCCATCGGCCCGCCGTCGCGGATGCGCGGCAGCCGACTTTTGAAATCGTGGGGCGCGCGGTGCGCGCCAGTGCGGCGGAGGTGGCGCGCAATCCGCGCGCGCTCCGCGACATTGCGGACGGCGCGGCGGACAGCTGCGCCGGTGTGGGGTGACCAGGGGCAGAATGCGGCGGGCGGGCTGCGCGTGGAGGAAAGTGAATGACGGCGTCCTATCGATTGAAGGGGCTGGGGTGGTTCAGCGGCGTGGTGATCGTCTCGCTGAGCTTCTACCTGGTGAGCCTCCAGGTGGCGGCAGAGCGGAAACGCCTGGCGCAGATCGACGCCAAGATCAGCGCGGCGGAGCGGGAGATCCGCTCGCTGGAGACGGAGTTCGACGTGCGCGCGAACCTCGCCCAACTTGAGCGGTGGAACGGCAACACGCTGGCGCTCGTCGCGCCGACCGCGTCGCAGTTCGTGAAGGACGAGGCGCAGCTGGCTGCGATCAGCTTCCGCCCCGGTGCCGCCATGCCTGGCGTCGCGAGCGGCGCGATCCAGACCGCGCAGCTCATCGTTCCCGCAAGCCCTGCCGAATTCGTTCCCGCCGTCGTGCCCAGCACCCCGGCCCCCGCCCAGTCAGCTGGCGTCCAGTCCGCCGCGTCGCAGCCTGCGACCGTGCAGGTTGCCGCCAAGAAGCCGGCGCCGCGCGCCACCACCGTCAAGGCATCGGCCACGGTGACCGAGCCGGTTTCCGCGCCGCGCCTCGCCAAGGTTTCGGTGACGCGCGCGACGGAGGAATCGTCCGGATCGCTGCGCAAGGCGCATGCCGTCGCGATGCTCGACCGGTCGCTGCTCAGCGACGCAACCTTGGGTGACCTGATGAGCGGCGCGCGCTCGGAGCGGGGTCGCCTGCGTTGAACACCATGGTCGCCCGCACGACGCGCCCCACGCGCGTCAGCGACCAGCGGCAGGCCCTGCTGGCTACGCAGCACATGCGCCTGATGGTGCTGTTGCTCCTGTTTGCGGCTGGCATCCTGCTCGTGATCGGGCGACTGGCGATGCTCGCCTTTGATGGCGGGCCGCGCCGTACCGCCGCGATCAGCACCACGCCGCGCGGCGACATCGTCGATCGCAACGGCCAGCAGCTCGCGCGCACCATCGACGCCTGGACGATCGGCGTCCATCCGCGCCGCCTGCTCGGCGACCGTAGCGAGATTGCGAAGCGGCTGGCGGATCTGATGCCCGACGTCGGCGACCAGCACCATTTCTACCGGCTGATCACGCGCGATGTGAACTTCACCTACCTCAACCGCCGCGCCTCGCCCGCGCTGGTGCAGGCGGTGAACGCGATCGGTGAGCCCGGAATCGTGTTCGATCGCGAGACGCAGCGTTTGTACCCGCAATCGACGATGGCCGCGCACGTGCTTGGCTATATCGGCACCACGAAGAACGATCCGACGGTCCACGGCCGCCTCGGCATGGAACGCGCGCTGGACGAGCGGCTGCTCAACCCGGCGCTCTCCGGCACGCCGGTCGCGCTCTCGATCGACAGCCGCGTCCAGGCCGCGATGGAAAGCGAGCTTGGTCAGTCGATGGCGAGCATGCAAGCGCGCGCCGCAGCCGGCGTCGTGCTCGATATTGATACCGGTGAAGTCATTGCCATGGTGTCGCTGCCGCTATTCAACCCCAATCGCGTCGGCATGGCCGGGATCGAGCAGCTGCGGAACACCGTGACGCAGAGCGTCTATGAGCTCGGCTCCGCCTTCAAGCCGATCGCCATGGCAACCGCGATCGACACCGGCGTCGTCACCGACATCTCGCGCCGCTTCGATGCGACTGCGCCGCTTCAGGTCGGCCGTTTCCGCATCAAGGACGATCACGCGCAGAACCGCTGGCTCAACATCCCTGAGACGCTGATTCACTCGTCCAACATCGCCACCGCGCGCATCGCCGACGAAATCGGTGCCGAGCGGATGCAGACGATGTTCCGCAAGCTCGGCTTCGATACCAAGCCCGATATCGAACTGATCGAAAAGGGCCGCCCGCTGTGGCCGCATTACTGGGCGCGCACGACGGTGATGACGACCGCCTATGGCCACGGCATCGCCGTCACCCCGCTCCATCTGGCGAACGCTTATGCGACCCTGGTCAACGGCGGCGTCTGGCGCCCGACGACCTTGCTGAAGGTGGAGCCGGGCAAGGCACCCAAGGGGCGGCGCGTGATCAGCGAGACGACCAGCGCGCGGATGCGCCAGCTGCTGCGCCTCATCGTCACTCACGGAACCGGCCGCAAGGCGGAGGCGCCGGGCTACCGCGTCGGCGGCAAGACCGGCACCGCTGAGGCGGCGGAAGGCGGCAGCTACGCCCGCAACCGCAACGTCTCCACCTTCGCCGCGGCTTTCCCGATGGATGCGCCGCGCTATGTCGTGCTGACCATGATGGACAGTCCGAAGCGCGTGGAGGCCAATCTGTTCCAGACCACCGCCGCCTATACCGCGGCACCGGTCGTCAGCCGCGTGATCAGCCGCACCGGCGCGATGCTGGGTGTCATCCCGGACGCGCAGCGCGACATCGACACGCGGGAGCTGCAGGCGATCCTCTGGCACGCCCCGGGTGACAAGAAGGCGCAGGCGGAATGAGGCTGGGCGAACTCACCGGCGGCACCGAGACTGCGATCGTCACCGGCTTCGCGATCGATCACCGAAAGGTCGCGCCGGGCACGATCTTCGGTGCGTTCCAGGGCGCGCGGGTGAATGGCGAGGATTTCATCCCCGCCGCGATTACCTCCGGCGCGATTGCGGTCGTCGCCCGGCACGAGGCGGTGGTGGAGGGGGCGGTTCATATCGCCGACGACAATCCCCGCGCCCGCTTCGCCGCCTTGGCGGCGCGCTTCTTCGCGCCCTTTCCCGAGATCAACGTCGCCGTCACCGGCACCAACGGCAAGACCTCGACGGTCGAACTGACGCGGCAGCTGTGGCGCATGGCCGGACATCATGCCGCCTCGATCGGCACGCTCGGCGTCACCACGGCCGGCGATCAGGTGTCGACCGGCCTGACCACGCCTGACGTCGTCACCTTCCTCTCCAACGTCGCCGGCCTGGCGCGAGAGGGTGTGACGCATCTCGCCTTCGAGGCGTCGAGCCACGGCCTTGAGCAATATCGCACCGAAGGCCTGCGAGTCTCCGCCGCCGCCTTCACCAACCTGTCGCGCGACCATCTCGACTATCACGGCGACATGGCGGCCTATTTCACCGCCAAGCTGCGCCTGTTCTCCGAGGTGCTGGCGCCTGACGGCACCGCCGTCGTCTGGGTCGATGATCCGCACGCGGAGCGTGTCGTCGATCTCGCACGCCAGCGCCGCAACCGCCTCATCACCGTGGGCGAGCATGGCGACGACCTGCGCCTCGTCAGCCGCGATCCGACCTTGCTGGGGCAGGGGCTGGTCATCGCCGCAGGCGGGCAGGAACATCGCGTCACCCTGCCGCTGATCGGCGCGTACCAGGCCGCCAACGCACTGGTCGCTGCCGGCCTGGTGATCGCGACGGGCGGCGATATCGCCACAACCATTGCCGGCCTCGGCCGGTTGCAGCCTGTGCGCGGGCGGTTGGAGCGCGCCGTGATCTCGCCCGCCGGTGCGCCTGTCTATGTCGATTACGCCCACACCCCCGATGCGCTGGAGGCGGCCATCGCTGCGCTGCGCCCGCATGTCACCGGGCGTCTGATCCTCGTGTTCGGCGCCGGCGGCGATCGCGATCAGGGCAAGCGCGAGCCGATGGGCGAAATCGCCGCCGCACACGCCGACGTGGTGATCGTGACCGACGACAATCCACGCAGCGAGGACCCGGCCGCGATCCGGGCAGACGTTCTGAAGGGTGCGCCGGGCGCGATCGAACAGGGCGATCGCCGCAGCGCCATTCGCCAGGCGATCGCCATGGCGACGGCGGAGGACATCGTCCTCATCGCCGGAAAGGGACATGAGCAGGGGCAGATCGTCGGTGATCTCGTCCTGCCATTCGACGACGTGACTGTAGCCAGGGAGGTAGCCGGTGAAGCGTAAGTTCGTGGTTCCGTCCAAGCCTGTTGTTGCCGAGGGTGCACAGCCGCCGCGGGAACGACGAAAGCTCGGGGTCCGCTACGAACTCGTCACCGGCGACACCGTCAGCGGGCTGCGTTGACGCGCGCTTTTCCCCGTCAGGCACGCGGCCCGCGCGATCTCCGCGCGACCGGCGCAATCCCGGTGGTATAGGGCCGCATGGACTCTCTTTGGACCTCTGAAGAAATCGCCGCCGCGACCGGCGGCGTCGCTGGGACGGGCTTCGCCGCAGGCGGCATCGCGTTCAATTCGCGCGAAGTCGGCCCCGGCGATCTCTTCGTTGCCCTAGCTGGCGAAGCCACCGACGGGCATCGCTTTCTCGATCAGGCGTTCGCGCAAGGCGCCGCCGGCGCGATCGTCTCCGCCGACACCGATCATCCGCATGTCCGCGTCCCCGACACCTTCGCCGCGCTGGAGGATCTGGCGCGCGCCGCCCGTGCCCGCACCGCGGCGCGGGTGATCGGCGTCACTGGCTCGGTGGGCAAGACCTCGACGAAGGAGGCGCTGTTCGCGGCGCTCGACCGCGGCGATCCGGGTGAGGCGCATCGCTCGGTCAAAAGCTACAACAACCATACCGGCGTGCCGCTCAGCCTTGCTCGGATGCCGGCCGCCAGCCGCTTCGCCGTGCTCGAAATGGGGATGAACCATCCCGGTGAGCTGGCGCATCTCACCACGTTGGTCCGCCCGCATGTCGCGCTGGTGACCACCATTGCCCCCGCCCATACCGAATTCTTCCCCGACGAAAGCGCCATCGCCGACGCCAAGGGGGAGATTTTCCAGGGGCTGGAGCCCGGCGGTGTCGCGATCGTGCCCTATGACAGCCCGCACCGCGAGCGGCTGATCGCCGCCGCGCGGCCCTATGCCGGCCGGATCGTCACCTTCGGCACCGATCGGCAGGCCGATGTGCACCCGATCGAGACGATGACGCTACGCACCGGCGGCACCTTCGTCACCGCAAAGGTCGGCGATCGCGAACTCAGCTTCACCATCGGCCAGCCCGGCGCGCATTGGGTGTCCAACGCGCTGGCCGTGCTCGCCGCGGTCGATGCGGCGGGCGGGGATCTCGGGCTCGCCGGACTTGCGCTCGCCGAACTCGGCGGCTTGCCGGGGCGGGGCGCGCGGCTGCTCGCGCCGGTTGACGGGGGTGAGGCGATCGTGATCGACGAAAGCTACAACGCCAATCCCGCCTCCATGGCCGCGACGCTGTCGGTGCTCGCCGGTGAGGCCGGGCGCCACGTCGCAATATTGGGCGAAATGCGCGAACTCGGCGCCGGCTCACCGGGGTACCATCAGGCGCTCGCGGACCCGATCGAGGCGGCGCGCGTCGAAATGGCGCTGCTGGTCGGCGAAGCGATGGCGCCGCTCGCACAAGCGCTTGAGGGACGGGTAAAAGTCGTCCATGTGCCCACCGCCGCGGCGGCGCTGGAGGTTCTTCCCGGAATGCTCGCGCCGGGCGACGCGGTACTCGTCAAGGGATCGAACGGAGTCGGGCTGTCGCGGGTTGTCGCGGCACTCGCCGGGGGCATGGCATAGTGTTGTACTGGATCGCCGAGCAGCTCGGATTCCCGGGTGTTCTCAACCTCATCCGCTATCTGTCGTTCCGCACCGGCGGCGCGATTGCGACGGCGCTGTTCATCGGCCTGATCATCGGCCCGCGCTTCATTGGCTGGCTCCGCGTCCGCCAGGGCAAGGGGCAGCCGATCCGCGCCGACGGCCCGCAGACTCACCTGGCAAAGCGCGGCACGCCCACCATGGGCGGGCTGATGATCCTCACCAGTCTTGCGCTGTCGATCCTGATCTGGATGGACCTGCGCAACCCGTTCGTCTGGGCGTGCCTGTTCGTGACGCTGGGCTTCGGTGCGATCGGCTTCCTCGATGATTACGACAAGGTGCGAAAGGCGAGCACCGCGGGCGTGCCCGGGCGCGTCCGCCTGCTGCTCGAATTCGTCATCGCCGGCATTGCGGCTTGGATCATCAGCTACGAAAACGGGACCCAGCTGTTCCTGCCGTTCACCAACGGGCTGTATCTGGACCTCGGCTGGTTCTTCCCCGTCTTTGCCGCTTTCACCATCGTCGCCTTCGGCAATGCGGTGAACCTGACCGATGGGCTCGACGGGCTGGCCACCATGCCGGTCATCATCGCCTCGGTCGCGTTCATGCTGATCGTCTACCTCGTCGGCAACGTGAAGTTCGCCGACTATCTCGGCATCCCGCATGTCGCGCGTGCCGGCGACCTCGCGATCTTTTGCGGCGCGATGATCGGCGCCGGCCTCGCCTTCCTCTGGTATAACGCACCCCCGGCGGCGGTCTTCATGGGCGACACGGGCAGTCTCGCGCTGGGCGGCGCGCTCGGCACCATCGCCGTGGTCGCGCATCACGAGATCGTGCTCGGCATCATCGGCGGCCTCTTCGTCGTCGAGGCGATGAGCGTCATCATCCAGGTGTTCTGGTACAAGCGGACCGGCAAGCGCGTGTTCCGCATGGCGCCGATCCACCACCATTTCGAACAGCTCGGCTGGAGCGAGCCGACGGTCGTGATCCGCTTCTGGATCATCAGCCTCGTGCTGGCGCTTGCCGGCCTTTCGACGTTGAAGCTGCGGTGATCGTCTCGACCGCCTGGGCTGGCAAACGCTACGCCGTGCTGGGGCTCGCCCGCTCCGGCCTCGCCACCGTTCGCGCCCTCGCTGCGGCGGGGGCCTTTGTCGTTGCGTGGGACCAGGACGCGGCTGCGCGCGCGAAGGCAGAGGCGATCGACGGCGTCATCGTCCATGACATCGCCGCGCTCGACCTCACCGGTGCCGCGGGCCTCGTCGTCTCCCCCGGCGTCCCGCTCAACACGCATCCGATTGCCGCACAGGCGCGCGCGACCGGAGTCCCGATCATCGGCGACATCGAACTGTTCGCCGAGGCGCGCGCCGAATTGCCCGCGCACAAGGTCGTCGGCATCACCGGCACCAACGGCAAGTCGACCACGACGGCGCTGGTCGCGCACATCCTCGATGTCGCTAACCTGCCGGTGACGATGGGCGGCAACATCGGCCTCCCGATCCTTGGTCAGACCCCGCTCGCGCCGAACGATCGCGGCGCCGGCGTCTATGTGCTCGAACTATCAAGCTACCAGATCGATCTGACGACCAGCCTCGACTGCGACGTCGCGGTGCTGCTCAACATCACCCCCGACCACCTCGACCGCTACGCCGATTTCGACGGCTATGCCGCGTCGAAGGCACGGCTTTTCGCGATGCAGTCGCCGGATCATGAGGCAGTCATCGGCATCGGCGACACGCCCTCGGCGCAGATCGCCCGTTCGCTCTCGGCCCGCGGTGAGCATCTGACCAAGATTGCGCCCGGCGTGTGCATGGATCGGTCCCGCTGGCCTTCGCTTCAGGGCCCGCACAACGCCCAGAACGCGCTCGCGGCCATCGCCGTCGCACAGGCGCTCGGCGTGGACGAGGCGACGATCGACCGCGCCTTGGAAAGCTTCCGCGGCTTGCCCCACCGGATGGAGCGGCTTGGCGAGGTAAACGGCGTCTCCTTCGTCAACGACAGCAAGGCGACCAACCCCGAAAGCGCCGCGCCCGCGCTGGCTGCGTTCAACCGCGTCCACTGGATCGTCGGCGGCAAGGGCAAGGGCGATGATCTCGACGCCTGCCTGCCGCACCTCGGCCATGTCGTGCGCGCCTACACGATCGGCGCGTCCGGCCCGGTCTTCGCCCGCGCGCTCGATGGCAAGGTGGAGGTCGAGCAGGCCGAAACGCTGGAACAGGCGGTCGTCAGCGCCGCGCGTCAGGCGCAGCCCGGCGACACGGTGCTCCTGTCGCCGGCCGCTGCTTCCTTTGACCAGTTCCGCGATTACGAACATCGCGGCCAGGCATTTCGCGAAGCGGTGGAGGGGCTGTCTTGACCGATCTGGCGACCAAGCAGGGGCTACGCGGCCGCTTGAAGGAGCGCGGTGGACGCGGCGATCGCTCGCCGCTCGGCACGTGGTTCTGGGATACCGACCGGGTGCTTCTGCTGCTCACCTTTGCGCTGATTGCGGTCGGCCTGCTGTCGGTCGCCGCCGCTTCGCCTGCCACGGCGATGCGCTATTCGGGTGAAGCGCTGAAGATCCCGCCGCTTTATTACTTCTGGCGCCAGGTCATGTGGGTGCTGGTCTCGCTGCCGGTGCTGATCGGCATCTCGATGCTGCCGGTCCATGTCGCGCGGCGCGGCGCCCTCGTCGGCGCGGCGGCGTTCGGCGTCATGCTGCTGCTGGTTCTCATCCCGGGGATCGGGGTCGAGGTGAACGGCGCGAAGCGCTGGCTCGGCGTCGGCTTCGCGCAATTCCAGCCGTCGGAGTTCCTGAAGCCCTGCTTCATCGTCACCGTCGCCTGGCTCCTGTCGCTGCGCACCAAGGAGGAGGGGCTGCCGCTCACCGGGATCACCTTCGGCATGACCGCGCTGGTCGGCGCGCTGCTGATGCTTCAGCCCGATTTCGGCCAGACGATGGTCTTCGGCCTCGTCTGGATGACGCTGCTGATCATCGCTGGGACCCCGACGAAGACGCTCGCCGCCTTCATCGCCATGGCGCCGCTCGGCGTCGGCGCGGCGTACATGTTCTACGGCACGGCGCGCACCCGGATCGACAGCTTCCTGTTCCGCGATCCCAACGAGGCGGAGGGCGCGCATTTCCAGACCGACGCCGCGCACCGCACGCTCACCTCGGGCGGCTGGACCGGCACTGGGCCGGGCGCCGGCACGTCCAAGTTCGGCCTTCCGGAGGCGCACACCGACTACATCTTCTCGGTCATCGGAGAGGAATTCGGCCTCATCGCCTGCATGGTGATCGCGATCCTGTTCCTCGCCATCGTCGCGCGCGTTTTCGTGAAGATGCTGGACGAGCAGGACAGTTTCAAACTGCTCGCCGCGTCCGGCCTCGCCACGCAGTTCGGCCTTCAGGCTTTGATCTCGATGGCGGTGAATACCGGCCTTGCGCCGTCCAAGGGGATGACCTTGCCCTTTATCAGTTATGGTGGTTCGTCGATGATCGCGCTGTCGATCGGCATGGGATTGCTGCTCACCTTCACCCGTCGCAACCCGTTCCTGCTGCGCAGTCCCTATGTGGCGCGCTGGGGGAGTGCGGCATGACCCGGCCCAAGCAGTTCGTTCTCGCCGCCGGCGGCACCGGCGGGCACATGGTCCCCGCCGCCGCGCTGGCTGAGGAGCTGATGCGCCGCGGCCATCGTGTCGCGCTGGTCAGCGACGACCGCGGCGTTCGCTTCCCCGGCCTATTCGAGGATGTGCAGACCCATGTCCTTCCCGCTGGCCGCATCGCCGGTGGCCCGCTCGGCTGGGCGAAGGCCGCGCGCCAGATGTGGCGCGGCCGCGCCATGGCACGCCAGCTCTATCGCACCTTCAAGCCGGCGGCGGTGATCGGCTTCGGCGGCTATCCCGCCTTCCCGGCGCTGGCCGCCGCCTTTGCGGAGAAGATCCCGACCGCGGTGCATGAGCAGAATGCAGTGCTCGGCCGCGTCAATCGTCTCGTCGCCCCCCGCGTCGACGCCATTGCGACGTCCTATGCCCAGACCGAACGCCTGAAGCCGAAGTTCGAGGCCAAGGCGCACCATATCGGCAATCCGGTGCGCGACAGCGTGCTGGCGCTGCGTACGCAGCCCTATCCGCTGCTCGAGGAGGACGGGATCTTCCGCCTGCTCGTCACTGGCGGATCGCAAGGAGCTAGCGTCCTGTCGAAGGTCGTGCCCGAGGGGCTGGCCATGCTGCCGATCGCTTTCCGCCGCCGGCTTCAGGTGACGCACCAAGCGCGCATCGAGGATATCGACGCCGCCCGCGCCAAATATGCCGAGCTGGAGATTGCGGCCGATCTCGCCACCTATCTGCCCGATCTGCCGGAGCAGCTCGGCTGGGCGCATCTGGTAATCGCGCGCGCTGGCGCCTCCACCATCTCGGAGCTGACCGCCGCTGGCCGCCCCGCGATCCTGGTGCCGCTGCCCGGCGCGACCGACGATCACCAGACGGCGAACGCGCGCGAGATCACGGCGGCCGGCGGCGCCCGCACGATCCCGCAGAGCGCCTTCACCCCGGCCGAGCTTGCCAAGCAGATGCAGAAGCTAGGGCTGGATCCGACCGCGCTCGAAAACGCCGCCGCGCGCGCCAAGGCCTGCGGAAAGCCGCACGCCGCGCGTGATCTGGCGGATCTGGTGGAAAGTCTGGACGCACCCCGTGCACCGGTGCCGGTGGGTGTGGCTCAGCCGAAGGAGGCATTTGCGTGAAGGGCGTCGCTACGGACATCGGAACGATCCATTTCGTCGGCATAGGCGGGATCGGCATGTCCGGCATCGCAGAGGTGATGCACAACCTGGGCTATACCGTGCAGGGTTCGGACGTGGCCGAGGGCTATGTGATCGAGGGCCTGCGCGACCGCGGGATCAAGGTCACGATCGGCCATGATGCGGCCAATGTCGATGGCGTCGCCGTCGTGGTCACCTCGACCGCGGTGAAGCGCGGCAATCCGGAGGTGGAGGCTGCGCTCAGCCAGCGTATCCCGGTCGTCCGGCGCGCGGAAATGCTCGCCGAACTGATGCGGCTCAAGTCGACCGTCGCGGTCGCCGGCACGCATGGCAAGACGACGACCACCTCGATGGTCGCCGCGCTGCTCGACGCGGGCGGGGTCGACCCCACCGTCATCAACGGCGGCATCATCAACAGCTACGGCTCGAACGCGCGGCTCGGCGACAGCGACTGGATGGTGGTCGAGGCGGATGAAAGCGACGGCAGCTTCCTGCGGCTCGACGGCACGATCGCGGTGGTGACCAACATCGATCCCGAGCATCTCGACCATTACGGCAGCTTCGACCGGGCGAAGGACGCCTATGTCGAGTTCGTCGAGAACGTGCCCTTCTACGGCGCGGCCTTGCTGTGCCTCGATCACCCTGAGGTGCAGGCGCTGATCCCGCGCGTGCGCGATCGCCGCATCGTGACCTACGGCTTCGCGGCCAGCGCCGATGTGCGCGGCGTCAACGTCGCGCCCTATCCCGGTGGTAACCGGTTCGAGGCGATCATCCGCCATCGTGACGGCACGACCCGCTCGATCGAGGGCATCGACCTCCCAATGCCCGGCCGCCACAACGTCCAGAACGCGCTCGCCGCGATCGGCGTCGCGCTGGAACTCGGCATCGACGATGCGACGATCCAGAAGGGGTTCGAGAAGTTCAACGGTGTGAAGCGCCGCTTCACCAAGGTCGGCGAGGTCTCGTTCGCGGACGGCGGCACCGCTGCGGTGATCGACGATTACGGCCACCACCCGGTGGAAATTCGCGCCGTCCTCGCCGCCGCGCGTGAATCCGCGCAAGGCCGCGTCATCGCCGTCGTGCAGCCGCACCGTTATTCGCGCCTCGGCAATCTGATGGACGAGTTCCAGGGGGCGTTCAACGATGCCGACGCCGTCTATGTGACCCCGGTCTATGCCGCGGGCGAGGCGCCGGTGCCGGGCGTCGATGCCGAGGCGCTGGTCAGCGGACTGCGCCATCGCGGCCACCGGGCCGCGGCCATGGTGGCGGATGCCGATGCACTCGCCACCGCGCTCGCTGCGGAGGTGCGACCCGGTGACCAGATCGTCTGCCTGGGCGCTGGCGACATCACGAAATGGGCCGCCGGCCTCGCGCCTACGATCGAGGCACGGCGGTGAGCGCGATGGTCGAAACCACGTCCGCAGCCGGCACCGAATACACCGCGACCACGCGCGCGCCAGTGCAGAGCCGCCTGACGCAGAACGCGCCTCTCGCACCGCTCGTCTGGTTCAAGTCGGGCGGCCCGGCCGAATGGCTGCTCGAACCGGCGACGGTCGATGATCTGGCGAAGTTCCTCGCCAACCTCGACCCCGCCGTGCCGGTGATGCCGCTCGGCCTCGGCTCGAACCTGATCGTTCGCGACGGCGGCGTGCCCGGCGTGGTCGTCCGCCTCGGCAAGCCCTTTGCAAAGGTCGAGGTGATCGACACGACGACGCTGCGCTGCGGCGGCGGCGCCAGCGGCATCCTCGTCTCCTCCACCGCCCGCGACGCCGGGATCGCGGGCGTCGAGTTCCTGCGCTCGATCCCCGGCACCGTCGGCGGCTTCGTGCGCATGAACGGCGGGGCCTATGGCCGCGAGACGGCCGACATCCTCGTCGAATGCGACGTCGTGCTGCGCTCCGGCGAGCTGGTTACGCTGCCTGCCGCCGACCTCCACTACAGCTATCGCCATTCGGAACTGCCCGACGGCGCGATCGTGGTCAGCGCCACCTTCCGTGGCCAGCCGGGCGATCCCGCCGCGATCCAGGAGGAAATGGACCGTATCGCTGCCAGCCGCGAGGCCTCGCAGCCGCTGCGTTCCAAGACCGGCGGTTCGACCTTCAAGAACCCGCCGGGTCACAAGGCCTGGGCGCTGGTCGACGAGGCCGGCTGTCGTGGCCTTCGCCGCGGCGACGCGCAGGTCAGCGAGAAGCACACCAACTTCCTGCTCAACCTTGGGCAGGCAACCAGCGCCGATATCGAGGCGCTGGGCGAAGACGTGCGGCGGCGGGTGAAGGAGAAGAGCGGCGTGACCCTCGAATGGGAAATCCAGCGCGTGGGGGTGGCATCGTGAGCCAACTGCATATCGCCGTGCTGATGGGCGGCTGGTCCGCCGAGCGTGAGGTATCGCTGATGTCGGGCAACGGCATCGCCGACGCGCTTGAATTGCTCGGCCACCGCGTCACCCGCATCGACATGGACCGCAACGTCGCCGCGCGACTGGCGGAGGCGGCGCCCGACCTTGTCTTCAACGCGCTCCACGGCTCACCGGGCGAGGACGGCTCGATCCAGGGCCTGATGGACATCATGGGGCTGCGCTACACCCACAGCGGGCTCGCCACCTCCGTCATCGCGATCGACAAGGTGCTGACCAAGCAGGCGCTGGTGCCGCAGGGCGTGCCCATGCCCGGCGGCCGTATCGTCACCAGCGAGGATCTGTACACCGCTGATCCGCTGCCGCGCCCCTATGTGCTGAAGCCGGTCAACGAAGGCTCCTCGGTCGGCGTCGCGATCGTCACCGATGGCGGCAATTACGGTCACCCGATCAGCCGCGAGGCGATGGGCCCGTGGCAGGAGTTCGACCAGCTCCTGGCCGAGCCCTATGTCCGCGGCCGCGAGCTCACCACCGCCGTGCTCGGCGACAAGGCGCTCGGCGTGACCGAGCTTCGCCCGAAGTCCGGCTGGTACGATTACGACGCCAAATATACCGAGGGGATGACCGAGCACATCTTCCCCGCGCCGGTGCCTGACGAGATCACCGAGGCGTGCAAGGCGCTCGCCCTTCGCGCGCACGAGCTGCTGGGCTGCAAGGGCTGCAGCCGCGCCGATTTCCGCTGGGATGACGAGCGCGGCGTCGAGGGGCTGTTCCTGTTGGAGGTGAACACCCAGCCGGGCATGACCCCGCTCAGCCTGGTGCCCGAACAGGCGCGCCATCTCGGCATCAGCTACCCCGAACTCGTCCAGGCGATCGTCGACGAGGCGATGAAGGATGGCGCGATGAAGGATGGCGCGACGACGGAAGAGGGGACGCCATGAGCCGCTCGATCACCCGCGGCGCGCCGCAGCGTCGGCCGACCGTCCGTCGCGGTCCCCCGAAGAAGTCGCTCGGCGACCGGCTGATCGCTGCCCTGCCGCTGAGCGAGGCGGCGCTTCGCCGCGCGGTGACGTGGTCGATCCTCGGTCTTGGGGGCGCCGCCGCGCTCGCCACCGCGTCATGGTTCGGCGTGCCGGCCGCGATTGGCGCCGCGGTCGCCGACAGCACCGGGCGCCTTGGCCTCAACGTTGAGGGTGTCGACATCACCGGCATCAAGCGGATGAACCGCGAAACGGTCTACGCCGTCGCGCTTGAGGATCAGCCCAAGGCGATGCTGCGCGTCGACCTGAACCTGATCCGTGAGCGGCTGCTCGCCTATGGCTGGATCGCCGACGCTTATGTCGCGCGCCGGCTGCCCGATCGCCTGCTGATCCATATCGTCGAGCGGGAGCCCGCGGCGATCTGGCAGAATGGCGGCCAGCTGACGCTGATCGATGCGAAGGGCGTCCCGCTGGAGCCGGTCGATCGCAACCGGATGCCCGATCTGCCGCTGGTGATCGGCCCGGGCGCCGATCGGCAGGAGGCGAATTATCAGCGCCTGCTCGCGGCTGCCCCAGCGCTCAAGCCGCGGATCAAGGCGGCAAGCTGGGTCGGCAATCGCCGCTGGGATTTGACCTTCGATACCGGCGAGACGCTGGCGCTGCCGCAGGAGGGCGCCGCCGCCGCACTGGTCAAGTTCGCGGAGCTGGACGGCGCGCGGTCGCTGCTGGGCAAGGGCTGGCTGCGCTTCGACATGCGCGACCCGGCGAAGCTGGTGGCGCGAAAGCCGGGGACCGACATGGAGCAGGCGGTGCCGGAATCGGGCACCGGGGCGGCCGCCGGACCCTCCATCCAGAGCGCGCGACTGGAACGCATCGACGAAGTCTAAGGCACGGGTAATAGGGCCACATTCTCGGGGCAGGGAACAGGGGTACAGGGCATGGCGAAAGCGGCACCGGAAGGCATCATCACCGCGCTCGATATCGGCACGTCAAAGGTGTCCGCGATGATCGCCCAGCGTGGCGACGGCGGCGAACTGGTCGTGCTGGGCACTGGCCAGCGCGAATCAAAGGGCGTGAAGCGCGGCTATATCGCCGACATGGCACTGACCGAGGTGGCCGTGCGCGAGGCGGTGGCGCAGGCGGAGCGGATCGCCGGCTTCAACATCGAGAATGTCTGGGCGGGTTTCTCCGCCGGCGGGCTCGTCAGCGATGAGGCGTTCATCGAGGTCGAGCTGAACGGCCACCGCATCGAGCAGCAGGATATCGACGCGCTTTTGCAGGAAGGTCGCTCGGCGATCGACCCGCAGGGCCGCATGGTGCTTCATGCGCAGCCGGCGCTCTACACGCTCGATGGCCTGACCGGCGTGAAGAAGCCGCTCGGCCTCCATGCCGATCGGCTCGGCGTCCACATCCACGTCATCGCGGCGGATGGCTCGCCGGTGCGCAACCTCGACCTCACCGTCCGCTCGGCGCATCTCGAGGTGAAGTCGATCATCGCATCCCCGGTCGCTACCGGGCTCGCCTGCCTCAGTGAGGAGGAGCGCGATCTCGGCGTCGCGCTGGTGGAGATCGGCGCGGGCATGACCAATGTGTCGCTGTTCGCGGGCGGGATGCTGGTCGGCCTGAAGTCGATTCCGGTCGGCGCGTGCGACATCACCGACGATATCGCCTCTGCCTTTGGCACGTCGCGCAGCCAGGCGGAGCGGATGAAATGCTTCCATGGTTCGGCCAATGCATCGCCGCGCGACAATCACGAGATGATCGCGATTCGTCCCGGCCGTGCCGATGACGATACCGATCCGCTGCAGATCACGAAGGCGGCGCTGATCTCGGTCATCCGCACGCGGCTCGAACATCTCATCAACGAGGTGCAGGCCGCGCTGAAGGAACTGAAGTTCGAAGGCCCCGTCGGCCGTCAGGTGGTGCTGACGGGCGGCGGCGCAGAGCTGAAGGGCATTGCCGATTACGCGCAGCAGGTGCTCGGGCGCACGGTGCGCGTCGGCCGGCCGCGCGGGCTGGTCGGCCTGCCCGATGCGCATGGTGGACCGGGTTTCGCGACGCTCGCCGGACTGGCATTCTTTGCCGCATCCGATCCTGTCGACCTGCGTGGCCTCGTGCCGCAACAGCAGATGGTCGTGCGGCAAAAGGGGCTCGGCGCGCTGAAGCGTTTGTTCCAGGCGGCGAAGGCGAATTATTGATCGCCCCGCGCCGCTTTTCGGCTGGCACGCGGCGACGTTGTGTTGCACTAAGATTAATGGCGATGACGGGCCAGTGTTTGGTGCCCGAACTGACGGAGTAAATTGGCGATGGGCATCGAATTCATTGCACCCGACGTGGACGAGCTCACCCCGAAGATCGCCGTGATCGGCGTCGGCGGTGCTGGTGGCAACGCGATTGCCAACATGATGCGGGCGGACGTGCAGGGCGTCGAGTTTCTCGTCGCGAACACCGACGCGCAGGCGCTGAAGCAGTCGATCGCACCGCAAAAGATCCAGCTGGGTGCCAAGATCACCCAGGGTCTTGGCGCGGGCAGCCGGCCGGAGATCGGCCGTGCCGCGGCCGAGGAAACGATCGAGCAGGTCGCCAAGCTGCTCGAGGGCGCGCACATGTGCTTCATCGCTGCCGGCATGGGCGGCGGTACGGGCACCGGCGCCGCACCGGTCATCGCCAAGGCTGCGCGCGACATGGGCATCCTGACCGTGGGCGTCGTGACCAAGCCGTTCGCCTTTGAAGGCAAGCGTCGCGGCAAGTCGGCCGACCAGGGCATCGAGGAACTGCAGAAGTTCGTCGACACGCTGATCGTCATCCCGAACCAGAATCTGTTCCTGATCGCCAACGCCAACACCACCTTCAAGCAGGCGTTCGAGCTTGCCGACGAGGTGTTGCAGCAGGGCGTTCGCGGCATCACCGACCTCATGGTCATGCCCGGCCTCATCAACCTCGACTTCGCCGACGTCCGCTCGGTGATGCAGGAGATGGGCAAGGCGATGATGGGTACGGGCGAGGCGGAAGGCGACGACCGCGCGCTGGTCGCCGCGCAGAAGGCGATTGCCAACCCGCTGCTCGACGGCGTGTCGATGCAGGGCGCGAAGGGCGTCATCATCTCGATCACCGGCGGCGAGGACATGCGCCTGCTCGAGGTGGACGAGGCGGCGAACCACATCCGCGAGCTGGTCGATCCCGAAGCCAACATCATCTGGGGTTCGGCGTTCAATCCGGAGCTCGAAGGCCGCATCCGCGTGTCGGTCGTCGCTACCGGGATCGAGGCTGTGCAGCAGGCCGAAACGCCGGAGGCGGAGCCCGCTCGCGCGTTCAGCTTCTCCGCGCCGCGTCGGATCGAAACGCCCGCGCCGACGGCAACCGCTGCGCCTGCCGCGCCTGCGCCCGCCGCCCCGGCCGCTGCTCCTGTCCAGTCGCCGGCGCCGCAGCCCACCGGTGCTGCTGCCGGTGCGATGTCGGGCGGCGTGCCCACGCCGGGCGCAACGCCGGCGGTCGAGCCGTCCCCGGCTGCTCGCGCCGTCGAGCAGGAGGCGTCGGACGAACTGCTGCTCGGCAGTGACACCGTCGTGCCGGCTCCGGCCGCTCCGACGGCGGCGCCTGCGCAGCCGCGCGTGTTCGGCGATGACGAGCCGGCCGCTGCGCCGCGCCGTCGCTGGCTCTCCGGCGGCAACGAAGCCGCTGACGAGGTTCCGCCCCAGCCGCGCGTGAAGCTTGGCGGCACCTTGTTCGAGCGGATGCAGAACGCCTCGCGTGGCACGCCGCGCGCGGAGGATGCGGAATCGAAGGATCAGGTCGACATCCCGCGCTTCCTGCACCGCCAGAACAACCAGTAACGAACCAAAGCTCCGGGCGGCCGGCATTCGTCGGCCGCCCCGTGCGTCCTGGCGCGGCAGGTAAGGGGACTCATTGCCCGTTCATCCCGCTTCGTCTCTAACGCAATCAGCTCATGTCTTTTTCTCGCCCCCTGATTCTTGCCGCGGCCCTCGCTGGCTCGCCTCAGGCGCTCGCCCAGGCCGCGCCGGGGCAGATGGTGCAAAGCCTCCCCGGTCAGATGGCCCCGCGGCCGACACCGGACGCTGATGCGCTTGCGGATGCGATGCGCCGGCTCGGTGCCAATCCGCGCGATCTCAGCTCGCTGATCACCGCCGGGGAGCTTTCGCTGAAGCTCGGCGACGTCAATGCCGCCGCCTCGCTGTTCAAGCGCGCAGAGAACGTCGATCCGATGAACGGCCGCGTGAAGGCCGGCATGGCGCGGATCTTGGTGACGCAGCAGCGTCCCGGCGAGGCGCTGCGCTATTTCGACCAGGCGGTCGGCTATGGCCTCAGCCCGGCGACCTTCGCCGGCGACCGTGGTCTCGCCTACGATCTGATCGGCGAACAGGAACGCGCCCAGCGCGACTATCGCGTCGCACTGAAAGCATCGCCGGACGAGGAGGTGCAGCGCCGCTACGCGCTCTCGCTCGGCATCAGCGGCCGCCGCAAGGAGGCACTCGACGCCATCGACGCACAGCTGCGCCACAACGATCGCAGTGCTTGGCGGGTGCGCGCCTTCATCCTCGCCATGACTGGCGACGTGCCGGGTGCGCAGAAGATCGCCAGCACCATGATGCCGCGCGGCATGGGCGCCGCGCTGTCGCCATTCTTCTCCCGGCTTGAGGCTTTGTCGCCGGTCGATCGCGCCTTTGCGGTCCATTTCGGCGAATTGCGCGCGACGCCCCAGCGGCTGGCTGACGCGCGTATGGCCCCCGCGCTCCCGCCGCTGGCACCCGAAGCGCGCCCGCCGGTCCAGGTCGCCGCCGCGACTCCCGCGCCGGCTACCACTGCGCCGGTAGACGCCCGCACCAAGCGCCGCCTCGCGCGCGAAGAGGCGAAGCGTGCGCGCGAACTCGCCCTGGCGCAGCAGCGTCAGCGTGCCGCAGACGCGCGCGCCGCCCGTTCACGGCCCCGCCAAACCCCGGCGCCGGCCGTGGTCATTGCGAGCCGCCAGCAGGCCAACCCCGCCCGGGGAACGGCCGATACGCTCCAGCCGCCCCGCTACGCCGGCGTAGAATTCGCCGCGCCCAAGCCGGTGGTTCAGGACCTCGGCCGCGCCGCGACCACCGCTCCCGCCATCAGCCAGCCGGCTCCGGCGCCAACCACTTTGGCAACGCCAACGCCGGCACCCACTTCGGTTGCGACCACCACCCCGGCATATACCCCTGCGCCAGCGCGCCCGGCCTATGTGCCGCCCCGCACTCAGGTCGCGACCACGCCGCCGACGACCACGCCGGCGCCGTCGCTGCCGCGTACCCCTGCACCCACCTCCGTGGCGCCGACCGCCGCGACCCCGCCGGCCCGCAGCGTCGACACGGCCGACGCCGCGCCGATCCCGGCACGTCCCGCGGTCAGCGAGGATACGATCCTCGCCCGGATCATGGCCGGCATCACCATTCCCGGCGCGGAGCTCGGCGTCGCCCCGGTGCGTCCGCCCGAGCCGCCGCGGCCCGCCCCCGCGCCCGTGAGCGAAGCCGCCACGCCGCCGCAGGCTCCAGCGCCGACCACCACGGCGCCTGCGCCGTCGCCCAGGCCAGCGGCAACCCCGAAGCCGGAGCCCAAGCCGACCCCGGCGGCAAAGGAACCGCCCGCGCCCGATCCCAAGAAGCTCGCGGCAGAGCGCAAGGCGGCCGCCGCGAAGAAGCTGGCCGACGCAAAGAAGGCGGAAGAGGCCAAGAAGGCAGCCGAGGAAGCAAAGGCCGCCAAGGCAGAACCGTCGCGCATCTGGGTTCAGGTCGCTGGCGGCGCCAATAAGGATGACCTGCCCAAGGCCTGGGCCGCGGCGCAGAAGAAGGCCGACGCGCTCAAGGGCAAGACCGCCTATACCACGCCGCTGCGCTTCACCAATCGCGTGGTGACCGGTCCGTTCAAGACCGATGCGGAGGCGCGCGAGTTCATCAATACCCTCGCCAAGCAGGGGGTGTCCGCCTTCGCCTTCACCAGCGAGAAGGGCCAGAAGATGACGAGGCTTCCCGCCAAGTGACAATGCTTGCGCCATGGGCATCGCACCCGGCGCACAGCAGAGGCCGCCTTCACAAAGAACAAAGCAAGTCCGGCGGTGCCGGCGAGCGCGGCCCGCGTGACGATTACCAGCGTGATCGCGACCGCATCGTCCACTCGATCGCCTTCCGCCGCCTGCGCCACAAGACCCAGGTGTTCCTCGCCCCGGATGGCGACCATTTCCGCGTCCGGCTGACCCACAGCCTGGAGGTGGCGCAGATCGGACGCACCATCGCCCGCGCGCTGGGCCTGAACGAGGATCTGACCGAGGCGCTGTGCCTCGCGCATGACATCGGTCATCCGCCCTTCGGCCACGCCGGCGAGGATGCGCTGAAGACGGCGATGGCGGACGCCGGCGGCTTCGATCACAACGGCCATACGTTGCGCACGCTGATGCGGATCGAGCGTGCCTATCCGCGCTTCGATGGCCTCAACCTCACCTGGGACACGCTGGAGGGGCTGGCCAAGCACAATGGCCCCGCACGTCATCCGGGATGGGCGCTGCGGCAGGCGGATGAGGAGGCGCAGCTCGAACTGGATACCTATGCCAGTCTCGAGGCGCAGGTCGCCGCGCTCGCCGACGACATTGCTTATGACAATCACGACATCGACGATGGGCTGCGCGCCGGACTGTTGTGCGTCGACCAGCTGCTCGCCGTGCCGCTGGTCGCGTCCGGTTGGGATCGCGTCCGTTCGCTCTTCCCCGACGTCAGTGAGCGGCGGCAGGCCCGCGAGCTCGTCCGCAGTCAGATCGGCGTGATGGTCAATGATCTCATCGCCGAGACAAAGGCACGCATCGCGGCGTCCGGCGTTGAAAGCGTCGATGATGTCCGGGCCGCGGGGAGGGCGCTGGTCGCCTTCTCCGATCAGATGCGCATTGCGGAACGCGACCTGAAGCGGTTCATGTACGCCAACCTCTATCATCATCCGCGACAACTGGAGGCGGCCGACGCCGCGCACCGGATCGTGGCCGGGCTGTTTGCCGCGTTCCGCGCCGATCCCGCGCTGTTGCCGGACGAGTGGCGCAGCACGCTGCCCGCCGACGAACCCGGCCTCAGCCGCCACATTGCCGATTACATCGCCGGGATGACCGATCGCTATGCGGTGCGCGAATATACCCGCGTGATCGGCCCGATCGACATGCCCGAGGGCTTCTGACCGGCGCCTAGTTCTTCAGCCGCCACCCACGCCGCAGCAGGGTGTAGCAGATGAGGCCAAGCACGATGTCGAGCGCCAGAATCACGGCGCTGCCCAGCGCGACGGGGGAGTCGGCGATCCCCAGGAACCCGTAGCGGAAGCCCGAGATGATGTAGAAGAACGGATTGGCGTGGCTGATCGCCTGGAACACCGGCGACAGGCGATCGACCGAATAGAAGGTGCCCGACAGCAGCGTCAGCGGCGCGACCACGAAGTTGGTCACCGCCGCGGCATGATCGAACTTCTCCGCCCAGATCGACGTCAGCACGCCGATCAGCGCGAGGAACACCGATCCCAGCAGCCCGAACCACAGCACCGCCAGCGGATGCGCCGGCATGACATGGACGCCGGGCCACAGCGACATCGCCAGCCAGACGGTCAGGCCGACGAGGAAGGCGCGCGTCACCGCGCCCCCGGTCAGCGCGGTCAGCAGCTCGGCGGTCGACAGCGGCGGCATCAGGTAATCGACGATCGTGCCCTGGATTTTGCCCACCAGCAGCGAGAAGCTGGCGTTGGCGAAGGCGTTATTGAGCATCCCCATCACGATCAGCCCGGGCGCGACGAAATCGGCGAAGGCAACGGTCGAGCCGCCGACGTGCACTTCGCTCCGCCCGCCCAGCGCGACGGTGAAAATGACCAGATACAGAAGCGTGGTGATCGCCGGCGCCCAGACCGTTTGCAGCTGGACCTTGAAGAACCGCCGCACCTCCTTCACATATAAGGTCTTCAGGCCACCCCAGTTCACGTTGCGGATTGACGGAACACCGGGTGCGCTCCTGATCAAGGAACGGTGATGGTCGGCGGACGTCCGGCCAAGTGGGGGGTGGCTGCTCATCGCGTGTTCGCGTAGTCGCTGCCGCCGCCCGCTGCAACCGGCGCAAGAAGTGAAGGAACGACAAGACCGATGTCCTGGACCGAGGAACGGATCGATACGCTGCGCAAGATGTGGGAAGGCGGCCAGACGGCCAGCCAGATCGCAGAGGCGCTGGGCGGGGTCAGCCGCAATGCCGTGATCGGCAAGGCGCACCGTCTGGGTTTGCAATCCCGTCCGTCGCCGGTCGTGTCGAAGGACGCGGAGGCGAAGGCTGCCGCTGCTGCCGCCGCCGCGACGCCGGCGCCCGCGCCCGAGCCGGTGGTCGCTGCGCCGCCGCCACCTCCCGCGCCGCCGCCACCTGCTCCCCCGCCGGCGCCCGCACCGCGCGCGGCCTCGCCGACCCCGGCGGTGACTCAGGTGTCCGCGCCCAAGCCGATCACCATCACCACCCCGCTCGAGCCGGAGCGGTCGCCCGAATCCATGCGCATGGTCCGCTCGGTCGGTCCCGGCGGCTTCGTGCGGCAGGCCCCCGGTGAGCAGCAGGCACCCAGCACCCCGGCACCGCCGCGCCGCCTGGTTCCGGCCAAGCCGTCGCCGGAGATTGCCGGCAAGACCAGCCTGCTCGATCTCAGCGACAAGGTCTGCAAATGGCCGCTCGGCCATCCGGGTGAGCCGGACTTCCACTTCTGCGGTGAGAAGGTGAACCCCGGCTTCCCCTATTGCGTCGAACATTGCGGCCACGCCTATCAGGCGCAGCTCCCGCGCCGCGATCGCCGCGCCGCGCCGCTGCCCTTCGGTGGCCCGCGGATGCGCTGAGCACGCGCTCAGGCAAATAGAAAAGGGCCGCGGCGAGGATGCTCGCCGCGGCCCTTTTCTTTGTCTCCGATCTGCCGTTCGCCCGTCACGGGGATGGCAGACCCTGGATGACCGGGCGAACTCCCCGCCCGGTCACCGCAGTGCCGCTTAGAAGCGGTAGGCCGCCGTCGCGCGGATCGAGTGCCAGCGGAACTTGTCGTCGCTGCGACGGAAGTCGGTGCCGCTGCCATTCACCAGCAGGAACGGATTGCTCGCCGCGGTGTCGCCAGCGTTGCCGGCGCGGACGCGGTAATCGTCGTCCTTGTACTGGTGGTACATGTACTCAAGGCCGAGCGAGACGTTGTTGGCGACCTTCTGCTCGATGCCGCCACCGCCGGTGATGCCCCAGTGGTTGCGCTTGCCCGATTCGGAGAAGCCGTTCACTGCATTGGTGGTGGAGAACTCACGGTCGATGCGGGCATAGCCCGGACCGAAGGTGCCGTAGAACAGCGTGCGGTTGTTCGGCGTGTAGCCGACGCGGCCGCGGATCGACGCTTCCCAGTCGATCGAGCGGGTCATGACGTAGGAGGCCGGCGTGCTGGAGAAGGCCGACACGCTGTCGGTGATCTCGCTCTTGCCGAACTCACCGACTGCACCGAGGACCAGCCCGCCGCGCTGATAGTCATAGCCGATGCGGCCATAATAGGCCCAGCCGTCCTTGTCCTTGGCACAGGCCGCGGGCGAGGTCGGGTTCGTCGGCGAAGTGCCGGCCAGCGCGCGGCCGTTGCAGAAGCCGCCAACCGGCGGTGCGAAGGCGTTGGCGCCAGCGGCGGTGTTCACCGCATCGCCGAAGCGGCCATCGAGATTGGTGTCGAACAGGATCGAGGAGCCACGATCGTTCGGCTGGACATCATAGCCGCCGGCTGCGCCAATATAGACGCCGGAGAAGCCATCTTCGTCGGCCGTCTGCGCGGAGGCGATCGACGGAGCGACCAAAGCGGCGGCAATGCCCGCGAGGAACAAGGACTTCATACGCAACCCTTTCGTTACTTACACAACAAACACATGCGGAGGCCCGAACGGGGCAGGCGGTAGAAAGGATGCATGCCAGCGCGCGTTTGTGCCGAAACGGGAAAAATGTGTTGCAGCGCGGCAACAGGTCACGACTGCCGATGCCTCTGCTATAGCGCAGCCATGGCTGATCCAGATCTGTTCCGTGCCGCCGCTCCCACCCCCGCTTACGACGCCTCGTCGATCGAGGTTCTGGAGGGGTTGGAGCCGGTCCGGCGTCGGCCTGGCATGTACGTCGGCGGCACCGATGAGCGCGCGCTTCATCACCTCGCCGCCGAGGTGCTGGACAATGCGATGGACGAGGCGGTGGCCGGCCACGCCACCCGCATCGAGGTCACGCTGGCGCCGGGCAACCGGCTGACCATCGTCGACAATGGCCGCGGCATCCCGGTCGATCCGCACCCCAAGTTCCCCGACAAGAGCGCGCTGGAGGTGATCCTCTCGACGCTTCACTCGGGCGGCAAGTTCGCGGGCAAGGCCTATGCGACCAGCGGCGGCCTCCATGGCGTTGGCGTGTCGGTCGTCAACGCGCTCTCCTCCGACACCGTGGTCGAGGTGGCCCGCGATCGCCAGCTCTACCGCCAGCGCTTCTCCAAGGGGCAGACGCTCGGCCCGCTGGAGAATGTCGGCGCGGCGCCCAATCGGCGCGGCACGTCGGTCGCCTTCACCCCCGATGAGGAGATTTTCGGGCCCGATCTGCGCTTCAAGCCCGCGCGGCTGTACCGGCTCGCGCGGTCCAAGGCGTATCTGTTCGCCGGGGTCGAGATCCGCTGGAAATGCGCGCCCGAGCTGATCTCGGACGACACGCCGGCAGAGGCGGTGTTCCAGTTCCCCGGCGGCCTTGCCGACCACCTGCGCGAGCAGGTCGGCGGGCGTGAATGCGCCACCGCCGATTTCTTCACCGGCTCGCAGGAGTTTCCGGGAGAGGCCGGCCGCGTCGAATGGGCGGTCGCCTGGCCCTTGTGGTCCGACGGCAGCTATTCCTGGTATTGCAACACCATCCCCACGCCCGATGGCGGCACGCACGAACAGGGTCTGCGCCAGGCGCTGGTCCGCGGCCTGCGGGCGTTTGGCGAGCTGGTGAAGGAAAAGAAGGTCAAGGATCTGACCGCCGATGACGTGATGGTCGGTAGCGAGCTGATGCTCAGCGTCTTCATCCGCGATCCGCAATTCCAGTCGCAGACCAAGGATCGGCTCACGTCGCCCGAGGCCGCCGGCCTCGTCGAAAAGGCCGTTCGCGACCATTTCGACCACTTCCTCACGCACAACATGGACCGCGGTCGCGCGCTGCTGGGCTATGTGCTGGAACGGATGGACGATCGCCTCCGCCGCAAGGAGGAACGCGACGTCAAGCGCAAGACGGCGACCTCCTCGCGCAAGCTGCGGCTGCCGGGCAAGCTGACCGACTGTTCCGCCAACGCCCCCGGCGGCACCGAATTGTTCATCGTCGAAGGCGACAGCGCCGGCGGCAGCGCGAAGCAGGCGCGTGACCGCAAGACACAGGCGATCCTGCCGATCCGCGGCAAGATCCTGAACGTCGCCTCCGCCACCAGTGCGAAGATCCTCGCCAATCAGGAAATCGCCGATCTCATCCAGGCGCTCGGCTGCGGCACGCGCAAGGAATGCCGCCCCGACAATCTACGCTACGAACGCATCGTCATCATGACCGACGCTGATGTCGACGGCGCGCATATCGCCACCCTGCTGATGACCTTCTTCTTCCAGGAGATGCCCGATCTCGTCCGGCGCGGGCACCTCTATCTGGCGCAGCCGCCGCTCTACCGCATCACCTCGGGCGCGAAGTCGCTCTACGCCCGCGACGACGCGCATCGTGCCGAGATCGAACGCACGGCGTTCCGCGGCAAGAAGGTGGAGGTGTCGCGCTTCAAGGGCCTGGGGGAGATGAATCCGGGTCAGCTGCGCGAAACGACGATGGACCCAAAAACCCGCAGCCTCATCCGCATCACCTTGCCGCAGGAATATGAGGAGCGCGCGGGCGTCAAGGATTTGGTCGACCGGCTGATGGGCACCAATCCCGCGCACCGCTTCGCCTTTATCCAGGAGAATGCCGCGCGGATGGACGAAGAAGCGATCGACGCGTGACCCCGGGGGCGCAAGTTCCTATCTAGGGTCGATGCGCAAACCAAAGGCAGGGCTCCCGAGCCGCCAGCAGATCCTCGATTTCATCTCCACGAGCGATACGCCCGCCGGCAAGCGGGAAATCGCCCGCGCCTTCGGCCTCACCGCGCAGGAGAAGATCGGCCTGAAGGCACTGCTCAAGGACATGACCGACGAGGGGCTGATCGACAGCGCCCCCGGCCGTGCCTTCCACAAGATGGGCGGGCTGCCCAAGGTCACCGTGCTGCGCATCGTCGATGCCGACGATCACGGCGCGATCTGGGCCACGCCGGAACGCTGGGAGGCGGAGGTCGCGGCGCCCCGCATCCGCGTGCGCGAGCGGCGACGCGGCGACCTTGGCGTCGGCATGCGCGTGCTGGCCCGCACCGAAGAACTCGGCGGCGGCTGGATCGCCCATCCGATGAAGGTGCTCGCGCCCGCCGCCGAGCAGATCATCGGCGTTCTGCGCGGCGAGGGCGATCGTCTGTGGCTCCAAGGCGTGGAGAAGAAGGAGCGGCGCGAATTTCCCGTCTCGGACGCCGGCGGCGCGCAGCCCGGCGATCTCGTGCTGGCGGAACGGGCCGGCCGCCCGCCGCGCATTACTGCCAAGGTCATTGAGCGGCTGGGCGACCCCTTCGCGCCGCGCAGCTTCTCGCTCATCGCGATCCACAAGCACGATATTCCCAACGTTTTCGATCAGGACACGCTGGACGAGGCGCAGCGGGTCGCCGCCCAGCCGCTGGGCGAGGGGCGGGAGGATCTGACTCATCTGCCGATCGTCGCGATCGATCCCGCCGACGCGCGCGACCATGACGATGCGATCTGGGCCACGCCCGATGATGATCCCGGCAACCCCGGTGGCTATCGCGCGCTGGTCGCAATCGCCGACGTCAGTTTCTATGTGCGGCCGGGCGGGGCGATCGACCGTGAGGCGCGGCGGCGCGGCAATTCGGTCTATTTCCCCGATCGCGTCGTCCCGATGCTGCCCGAGGTGCTGTCGGCGGACGTCTGCTCGCTGAAACAGGGGCAGGATCGCGCCGCGCTCGTTTGCCACCTTCAGGTGAGCAAGACCGGCGCGCTCAAGACCTGGCGCTTTTCGCGCGCGGTGGTGCGGATCGCGCAAAACATCGCTTACGAGGATGCGCAGGCCGCGATCGACGCGGATTCGCCGTTGCCGCTCGAAACCGCCGTGGACGGGCGCGCGCCTGCCGGGGACAGCGCCACGATCCTGGCCGCGCTGAAGGACCTGTGGGAGTGCTGGTCACTGCTCGCCGCCGCACGTGACAAGCGCGAGCCGCTGGCGCTGGACCTTCCCGAACGGCAGGTGGCGCTGGACGAAAAGGGCCGCCTCCTCTCCGTCGCGCCGCGCGACCGACTGGATGCGCACCGCCTGGTCGAGGATTTCATGATCGCCGCCAATGTCGCGGCGGCCAAGGCGCTGGAGGCGAAGAAGGCCCCCGTCATGTACCGCGTCCACGAACCGCCGGCGCGGGAGAAGCTGGTCGCGCTGAAGGAATATCTCGCGACCTTCGACGTCCCCTTTGCGCTGGGTCAGGTCATCAAGCCCGCGACCTTCAACCATATCATCGATCGGGTCGGCGACGCCGATTTCCGCCCGCAGGTCATGGAGCAGATCCTGCGCTCCCAGACCCAGGCCTATTATGCGCCGGCCAATCACGGCCATTTCGGCCTGTCGCTCGGCTCCTATGGCCATTTCACGTCGCCGATCCGGCGCTACGCCGACCTGCTCGTGCATCGCTCGCTGACCAGCGCCTATGGCCTTGGCGCCGGCGGCCTCAACGGCGACGAGGATTTCGAGCGGCTGGGCGAAACGATCAGCAAGCTCGAACGCCGCGCGATGGAGGCGGAGCGCGAGACGATCGATCGCTATGTCGCCGCCTTCCTCGCCGAACGGGTGGGGGAAGTGGTCGATGCGCGCATCACCGGCATCCAGAATTTCGGCTTCTTCGCCACGGTCGAGGGCGTCGGCGGCGACGGGCTGATGCCGATCAGCGACCTGGGGCAGGAATATTTCCGCTATGACGAGGCCGGGCAGCGGCTGGTCGGCGAGACGAGCGGGGACGAATATACGCTGGGCATGCGGCTGAAGCTGCGGCTGGCGGATGCCAATCCAGTGTCCGGTGCGCTCCGCTTCGAGCTTGAGGAAGGGAAGGGCGCCCGTCCGTCACGCCGCGACGGTGCGGGGTCAAAGGCGCCGCGCGTGCTGAAGCGCCGCGGTCGGCCTGGCAACATTCGGCACAAGGGTGGGAGACGATAGATGGCGAACATCGTGATGCGTCTGGGTGAGCGTTACACCACGCGCACGCAGGACCGGCTGGTCGAGCGGCTGCGCGCCGCCAACGCGATCAAGCCGGCGAACGCGACCCTGCTGGCCCCACTCAGCCGCCGCGAGGCCCGGCTGCTCGAACGCATGGTGAAGTTCCGCGCCGTGGTTCAGGAGGGCGAGCATCTGTACTGGCTCAACGAACAGGCGCTGGTCCACTTCCGCAAGGAAGAACTGGCGCGCCTGCTCGGTGCCGTCGCGGTCGCCGGATTCGCTGCCGCCGGCGCGCTCGCGCTCGGCCGCTGACCTCACCTGACTGGCGGGCGTGGGCGACCATCGTCCCCGGCCGCCGGTCGTTCGAGACCCGCTGCTCAGTTGGCGGTAAAGGTCATGCCCGCCCTGGCGATCAGGCGCTTGCGCAGCGGCTCGCCCATCAGCGCACCGGGCGTCCAGATGCCACCTTCGCCCGCGACATCCTCGATCAGGCACATCGCGCTCTCCGCCAACATCTTGCTGGTCGATCCATAACCGGGGTCACGATCGCCGGTGACGACGGCGTCGATCCGCGTGCCATCGGGCATCAGGCCGATGAACAGCACATCATAATGGCCGCTCTCGCGCTCTTCCTTGGTCGGACCTTCGCCGGGCTTGGGCCCCTTGTTGTCGGCAAAGGGATTTAGCTTGGTCAGCGCTTCCGCTGCGGCCTTGCCCATCTCGCCCAGCCCGGTGACCACCATCTCGTCATAGACGAAATCGTCGCCGTAACGCTGGCCGAGCAGGAAATTGGTGCGGTGGACGTTCTTGGTGTTGATCGGCGCCATCACGAACGGCGCGACCCAGGACTCGATCGTGCTGTCATATTCCGGGATCAGCCCGGTCGGCTGGTGCGGCCCCTTGTGGCCCGGGGTCAGCGCAAACGGGCTGGCGAGCAGCGGGACGAGCGAGGGATCCTTCGCCGCCGCCGCCAGCGTCGCCTTCAGGCTCGCCGCGGTCCCGCCCGAGAAGGTGCCCTTCATCGTGCGCACCCGGCATTTCACCCGCGGCGCCGGACGCCCGAACCGCGCGACCGCCGCTTCCTGCAACGTCAGCACGCCAAGGTCGAAGGGGATCGAATCGAACCCGCAGGAAAACACGATCCGCGCGCCCGTGCGCTTCGCCTCTGCATCATGCGCGTCGATCATCTGGCGCATCCACGCCGGTTCGCCGCACAGGTCGACATAGGCCGTGCCGGTTGCCGCGCATGCCGCCACCAGGTCGCTGCTATACAGCTGATACGGCCCGACCGTGCTGATCACGACCTTGGTCCTCTCGCACATGGCGCGCAGCGATGCAGGATCGTCGGCATTGGCGGTGACGAGCGGCACGTCGGCCGAAATGCCCATCTCCCCGCGCACTTCCTCCAGCTTGGAGAGCGAGCGCCCCGCCATCGCCCAGCGCACGCCGGCGGGATAGGTCAGCGCGATATATTCCGCCACCAGCCGCCCGGTATAGCCGGTCGCGCCATAGACGATCACGTCGAAGTCGGTCGTCATCTCTGTCTCTCCTATGCCGCTTCACTAAACTGAAGGCTCGCCAGCCGGGCATACAGCCCGCTGCGCGCCATCAGCGTGGCATGATTGCCCTGCTCAACGATACGCCCGCCGTCCATCACCACGATGCGATTGGCCGCGCGCACGGTGGCGAGTCGATGGGCAATGACCAAAGTGGTGCGATCCGCCATCAGCCGCTCCAGCGCCTCCTGCACCAGCCGCTCGCTTTCGGCGTCCAGTGCGCTGGTCGCCTCGTCGAGCAGCAGGATCGGCGCATCGCGCAGCAGCGCGCGGGCGATCGCGACGCGCTGCCGCTGCCCGCCCGACAACCGCGCCCCGCCTTCACCCAGGAAGGTGTCGAGCCCGTCCGGCAGGTCGCGCAGGAACGCCGACGCATTGGCTGCGTCCGCCGCCGCCCACAATTCCTCGTCGCTCGCGTCCCACCGGCCATAGCGCAGGTTGTCGCGCGCGGAGGCGCCGAAGATCACCGTCTCCTGCGGCACCATCGCAATACGGGCGCGGATCGCGGCGGGATCGGCATCGCGCAGGTCGACGCCATCGATCGTCAGGCGGCCGGCGGCGGGATCGTAGAACCGCTGTAGCAGCTGGAACAAGGTCGTCTTGCCGGCGCCCGATGGCCCGACCAGCGCCACCGTCTCGCCCGGTGCAATCGCCAGCGAGAAATCGTGCAGCGCCGCGGTGTCGGGCCGCGTGGGGTAGCGGAACTCGACATGCTCGAACGCGACGGCGCCCTGCGGCGGCTGCGGTAGTGGCTCGGGCCGGGCCGGCGCCGCGATCTCCGGTTGTTCCGACAGCAATTCCGCGAGCCGCCCGGCGGCCCCGGCACCACGCAGCAATTCGCCATAGACCTCGGTCAACGCGCCGAACGCGCCGGCGACGATCCCGCCCGTCAGCACGAAAGCAGCGATCGACCCGCCCGAAATGCGCCCCGCGGCAACATCGGTCGCGCCTTCCCACAGGACCAGCGTGATCGATCCGAACACCAGCGCGATGACGATCGCGGTCATGATCGCGCGCAGCATGATACGCTTCTGAGCCGCCACCATGGTCGCCTCGACCGCGCCGGTGAAGCGCGCGGCCTCCCGCTGCTCCTGCCCGAACGCCTGCACGATCTTCATCGCCCCCAGCGTCTCGGTCACCATCGAGCCGACATCGGCGACCCGGTCCTGCGAGGTGCGTGAATAGGTGCGCACCCGCCGCCCCAGCAGCATGATCGGCAGGATCACCAGCGGTATGCCAAGGCAAAGCAACCCCGCCAGCTTGGGCGAGATCGCGAACAAATAGATCAGCCCGCCGACCCCGGTGAAGGCATTGCGCAGCGCCACCGACACAGTGGTGCCGACCACCATCTCGATCTGCGCGGTATCCGCGGTCATGCGCGAGGCGATTTCGGAGGGGCGGTTCTCCTCGAAGAAGCGCGGGCTCAGGCTCAGCAGATGCCGCTGCACCGTCTCGCGGATGTCCGCCACCACCCGCTCGCCCAGCCAGGAGACGAAGTAGAAGCGGATCGCCGTACCGATTGCCAGCACCGCGACGATCATCAGCATATAATGGAACGCGCCCGCCACCGCCGCGCCGCCATCCGCCGCGAAGCCGCGGTCGATGATCCGCTTGAAGCTGTAGGGAATCGCGATCGTCGCCGCCGAGGTCACCGCCAGCGCCGTCCAGGCGGCGGCGATCTGCAGCGGGTAACGCTTCGCGTGCTGCCACACGAGGGCAAGGTTGCCGATCCGGCGGGTTGGTTGCGGCTCCACCGACGCTTTGCTGGCCATGCGCGCCACCTAGCAGCCGGGCCGGTGTGGCTCAACGGCCACCATCGCGTCCAATCGGATCAATGGTTCGTTGTGCGGTTGCACAATCGCTATATGGTGGCGCTGCGGTCGTTGCGTTTGAGGATACCCGATGCTCTACGATGCCTATGAGTTCCAGCGGTCGCTGCTCGCCGGGGCCAGTGCAATGGCCAATCTCGGCGCAGGGATGCTTCAGAACCCGGCAAACCCGTTCGCCTATTTCGGCGGTGGGCAGGTCATGGCATCGGCGCTGGAAGTGTTCGCTCATGCTGCGGCTGCACGCGGCAAGCCGGCATTCGGGCTCGATCATACGATCATCGATGGGCGCGACGTGCCGGTGCACGAGGAAATCGTCCTGCAACTACCCTTCGGTCAGCTCAAGCGGTTCGTGCGCGAAGGCGTGGAGGGTGGTCCACGGCTGCTGATCGTCGCCCCCATGTCGGGCCATTTCGCGACGCTGCTGCGCGGCACGGTCGAACGGATGCTGCCCTTCGCCGACGTCTACATCACCGACTGGCGCGATGCGAAGATGGTCCCGGTCGAACATGGCAGCTTCGATCTCGACGATTATGTCGACTATCTGGTCGCCTTCCTGGAGAAGATCGGTCCCGGCGCGCACATGCTCGCCGTGTGCCAGCCATCGGTGCCCAGCTACGCTGCCGCCTGCCTGATGAGCGCGGACAATCACCCCTGCCGCCCGCGCACGCTGACCATGATGGGTGGCCCGATCGACACGCGCGAGGCGCCGACCGCGGTGAACACGCTCGCCACCGAACGCCCGCACGCCTGGTTCGAACAGAATGTCATCGCGACCGTGCCGAATAGCTATCCCGGCGCCGGCCGGCGGGTCTATCCGGGTTTCCTTCAGCTCACCGGCTTCATGACGATGAACCTTGGCAATCACATGATGAGCCATTGGGAGATGTTCAAACATCTCGTGCGCGGTGACGGAGAAAGCGCCGACGCGACCAAGGAATTCTACGACGAGTATCGCTCGGTCTGCGACATGACGGCGGAATATTATCTGCAGACGATCGACCAGGTGTTCCAGGCCCATGCCCTGCCGCGCGGCGTGATGACGCACCGCGGACGCGCGGTCGATCCGGCAGCAATCACCGACATCGGCATTCTGGCGATCGAGGGGGAGCGCGACGATATCTCGGGGCTGGGCCAGACCCGGGCGGCGCTGACAATCGCGACGTCGCTGCCCGCGGAGAAGAAGCGCTATTACATGGCCGAGGGTGTCGGCCATTACGGCATTTTCAACGGATCGAAATGGCGAGACCGCATCGCGCCGGTGGTTGAGGAGTGGATCGCCGCGCACGACTGACGGTGCGGGCGACGAAGGGAAGGGGCGACCGCAGCCGCCCCGCCTTCGGTTAGCCGACCGAGCCGACCTTCGCGTGGCTCGAGGACTCGGCGGAATTGATCGTGCCGCCGAACAGCATCTTCAGCCGGCCGCTGATCGACACGTCGGTTTCCCACAGCTCGGCAGAGGTGATGTCGAACCGGTTGAGCCGGGCGTCGGCCTTGCCGTTCGGGAACCAGGCCTCGACCTGATTGTCCCACAACCTGTCGAACGTGGCCTGGTCGGTTTCCTGCGACACGCGCCCGGCGAGGCAGGCAAAGAAATCATGCCCCTTGCCGACGAACTGCGCCATGGCCTCGCCACCCTTGGCGATGCGATTGTCGTGCGCGGAAAAGATGAACAGCGTGTTGGGCTGCGCATCGTCCAGCTTGACGCTCATCGGCTCGGAATGCTGGCCGTCCATCAGGCCGATCATCACATAGGGGCTGTCCTCAAGCTTCTTGAGGAACGTTTCGGCGACTTCCTGCGGACTGTCCTTATCGGCCATGCGACTCTCTCCTGCTTTGGATCAAGCCGAAGAACGAGGCGGGCGAAGGTTGGTTGCGCGCGACAGGATCCGACGCGCCCGGACCCACGCAAAAGCCCCGGTCGCTCGCGCGGCCGGGGCTTCTGTTGATCAGTGATCGTGGCGCTCCGGGCGACACCCCGCGGGTGCCGCTCCGACGCCGGGCATTACAGGACTTCGAACAGGCCCGCTGCGCCCATGCCGCCGCCGACGCACATCGTGACGACGACGTACTTCGCGCCGCGACGCTTGCCTTCGATCAGCGCGTGGCCGGTCATGCGCGCGCCCGACATGCCGTACGGGTGGCCGATCGAGATCGCGCCGCCGTTGACGTTCAGCAGCTCGTCGGGGATGCCCAGCTTGTCACGGCAGTACAGCACCTGCACCGCAAACGCCTCGTTCAGCTCCCAGAGGCCGATGTCGTCCATCTTCAGGTTGAAGCGCTCGAGCAGCTTGGGGATCGCAAAGACCGGGCCGATGCCCATCTCGTCCGGCTCGGTGCCGGCAACGGCCATGCCGACATAGCGGCCCAGCGGCGTCAGGCCCTTCTTCTCGGCCAGCTTCTCCTCCATCAGCACGCTGGCCGATGCGCCGTCCGACAGCTGCGAGGCATTGCCGGCGGTGATGTTGAGATCGGGGCCAAGCACCGGCTTCAGCGACTTCAGGCCCTCCAGCGTGGTGTCGGGACGATTGCCCTCGTCCTTCGCCAGCGTCACTTCCTTGTAGGAGACTTCCTTGGTCTCCTTGTCGACGATCGCCATGTTCGCGGTGACGGGGATGATCTCGTCATCGAACTTGCCGGCGGCCTGCGCGGCGGCGGTGCGCTGCTGCGACTGGAAGCCATATTCGTCCTGCGCGTCGCGGCTGATGCCATAACGCTTGGCCACCACTTCGGCGGTCTGCAGCATCGGCATGTAGATGTCCTTGTGCATCGCGACCAGCTCGGGGTCAGGCTGCACGCGCATCTGCGGCGTCTGGACGATGCTGATGCTGTCGACGCCGGCGCCGATGGTGACGTCCATGTTGTCGACCATGATCTGCTTGGCGGCGGTGGCGATCGCCATCAGGCCCGATGCGCACTGGCGGTCGAGCGACATGCCCGACACCGACACCGGCAGGCCGGCACGCAGCAGCGAGGTGCGCGCGATGTTGGTTGCCTGCGCCCCCTGCTGCAGCGCGGCGCCCATCACCACGTCCTGTACTTCGGCGCCGTCGATCTTGGCGCGCTCGACGGCGGCCTTGAGCGCATGGCTGGCGAGGGTCGGCGACAGCGTGTTGTTGAAAGCGCCGCGATAGGCACGGCCGATCGGCGTGCGGGCGGTGGAAACGATGACGGCGGAGCGCATGTTCAGGATCCTTGGTAGTAGAAAGTGCCGGTCCGCCCGCTGATGCGGGCGGCGCTCCCCGGGGAGGGCGGCGGTTGGAACGATATCAGGTGAAGACTTGCGTGATCCACTCGGCGATCATCGCGGGCTTCTCGCTGCCCTCGATCTCGATCGTGGTCTCGGTGGTGAACTGATACTGGCCGGGACGCTTTTCATCGAACTCGGTCAGCTTGGAACGGCCGCGCACGCGCGATCCCGACGGGACGGGGGCGAGGAAGCGGACTTTGTTGCCGCCATAGTTGACGCCCATCTTCACACCGTCGAGCCGCGGCATGCCGGGGTTCTTGGCCGACAGCAGCGGCAAGAGCGACAGCGTCAGAAATCCGTGCGCGATGGTCGTGCCGAACGGCGTCTGCTTGGCGCGTTCCGGGTCGATGTGGATGAACTGGTGATCGCCGGTCGCGTCGGCGAACTTGTTGATCATCTCCTGGGTCACTTCGACCCATTCGGACACGCTTTCCTTGCCGATCGCGGCCTTCATCTCGTCTGCGTTCACGAAGACTCCCCTTGGCTTCCTCATCCCGTTCGCGGGTGCAGCACTCCTCTAGTCTTTTGGCCTGCGCGCCCGCAAGTCTTGTCGACCGGAAGCTGGAAATTCGCCGCGGCAGCAGAGCAGCCGGACGAACCCCATCTTCGAAATTGCCCTTACGGCACCCCACCCCCGCAGCCGCCTTGCGCTTGCCACCATAAATAATGTTATGGTGGTAAAGACAGCTGCCGGAGGGGCGGCGCGACAAAGGAGAGGCAGCTTGGCTTACGAGCAGATCATCTATGACGTGAAGGACGGGGTGGCGACGATCACGCTCAACCGCCCGGAAAAGCTCAATGCGTTCACCGGCACGATGATGGCCGAGATGATCGACGCCTTTGACAAGATCGACGCTGACGATGACGTGCGCTGTGTCATCGTGACGGGCGCGGGCCGCGCCTTCTGCGCCGGCGCCGATCTGTCGGCCGGCGCCAAGACGTTCGATTATGACAAGCGTACCGATCGCCCCGACAAGGGCAGCGGGCAGGGCGGCCTCACCTATGAGATGGAGGAGGCGCGCGACGGCGGCGGCCGCCTGACGCTGCGCATCTTCGAATGTCTGAAGCCGGTGATCGCCGCGGTGAACGGCGCGGCGGTCGGCGTCGGCTCGACCATGCAGCTGCCGATGGACATCCGCATCGCCAGCGACTCGGCGCGCTTCGGCTTCGTCTTCGCTCGCCGCGGCATCGTGCCGGAGGCAGCGTCGAGCTTCTTCCTGCCGCGCGTGGTCGGCATCAGCCAGGCGCTCGAATGGTGCTACACCGGCCGGGTGTTCGGCGCGCAAGAGGCGCTCGACGGCGGCCTCGTGAAGCAGGTGGTGCCGGGTGACGAGCTGCTCGCCGTTGCCAACGCGCTGGCCCGCGAAATCGCCGACAACACCGCGCCCGTCTCGGTCGCGCTTACCCGCCAGATGCTGTGGCGCGGGCTCGGCTTCCAGCACCCGATGGACGCGCACAAGGTCGACAGCCGCGCGATCCTCTCGCGCGGCCGCTCGGGCGACGCAAAGGAAGGCGTCACTTCCTTCCTCGAAAAGCGCACCCCCGTTTACCCGGACAAGGTATCGTCAAACATGCCGGACTTCTTCCCTTGGTGGGAGGAGCAGAAGTACGGCTAAATCGCAGGGTCCCTCGGCCTCATGCCGCGTTATGATGCGGTATGAGTGTCGAGGATGACAAGCGGCTGGCCGCGGAGGCGGCGGTGGCCGAGGTGCGCGACGGCATGGTCGTGGGCCTTGGCACCGGCTCCACTGCGGCCTTTGCCATTGGCGCGCTCGGCGCGCGCGTGGCGCGGGGGCTGCGCGTCCTCACCGTCGCGACCAGCGAGGCGACCGTCCGCGCCGCCAGCGCCGTTGGCATCACCGTCAGCGACTTTGCCGATTACGCCACGATCGATCTTGCCATCGACGGCACGGACGAGATCGACGACCGCATGTGGGCGATCAAGGGCGCCGGCGGCGCGATGCTGCGCGAAAAGGCGGTCGCCGCGGCGGCCCGTCGATTCGTGGTGATCGCCGACGGGTCGAAGCGCGTGCCGGCGATTGGCGCGGCAAAGCTCCCGGTCGAGATCCTCCCCTTCGCGCGCAGCTTCGTGACCGCGCAGCTTTCAACACTCGGCGCCATCGTCACGGTGCGACCGGACTATCGCAGCGACAATGGCAACCTCGTCGCCGACTGCCGCTTCGCGCCCATGCCCGACCCCCGCGTCCTCGCGCGCATGATCGACAAAATCCCCGGCGTGCTGGGCCACGGCCTGTTCCTCGATGAGGTGGATGCCGCCTATATCGCCACCGATGGCGTCGTTGCGCGACTGGAACGCGGCGGACGGAGCGACTAGAGGGGCCGCGACTCGGCAACCGGGCACTTGCCCGGGCGTTCGATACCCATTCAGCGAGGGCCCCCGATGACCGACACCGCCAATCCCGCGAACGTTCATGAGGACGGCTCGTCCGACCGCCTGGCGATCGACACCATCCGCACCCTTTCGATGGACGCGGTGCAGGCGGCGAACTCCGGCCACCCCGGCACGCCGATGGCGCTGGCGCCGGTCGGTCACACGCTGTGGACCAAGTTCCTGCGCTATGATCCCGCGCATCCGCACTGGGCTAACCGCGACCGCTTCGTGCTGTCGGTCGGCCATGCCTCGATGCTGCTCTATTCGCTGCTGCACCTCGCCGGCGTGAAGCAGCCCGATGGCGCCCCCGCCGTCAGCCTCGACGATATCAAGGCCTTCCGCCAGCTCGGCTCGAAGACGCCGGGTCACCCCGAATACAGCCACACCGTGGGCGTCGAGACGACCACCGGCCCGCTCGGCCAGGGCTGCGGCAATTCCGTCGGCATGGCGATTGCCGAGCGCTGGATGGCCGCGCGCTACAACCAGCCCGGCTTCACCCTGTTTGACCATGACGTCTATTCGCTGTGCGGCGACGGTGATCTCATGGAGGGCGTCGCGGCCGAGGCGGCCAGCCTCGCCGGCCATCTGAAGCTCTCCAACCTGTGCTGGATCTACGACAGCAACAACATCTCGATCGAAGGCGACACCGACCTCGCGTTCGACGAGGACGTCGGCATGCGCTTCCAGGCGTACGGCTGGAACGTCATCCACGTCGACGACGCCAATGACGTCGCGGCGCTGACCAAGGCGTTCGAGCAGTTCCGCGCCACCACCGACAAGCCGACGCTGATCATCGTCCATTCGATCATCGGCTGGGGCTCGCCGCGCGCCGGCAGCGAAAAGGCGCATGGCGAGGCGCTGGGCGAAGAGAATGTCCGCCTCACCAAGCAGGCCTATGGCTGGCCCGAGGACAAGAGCTTCTACGTGCCCGAGGGCGTTCAGGAGGGCTTTGAAGGCGCGATGGTCGAGCGCAGCGCGCCGCTGCGCGAGGCGTGGGAGGCAAGCCTCGCCAAGTACCGCGAGGCGCATCCGGATCTCGCCAAGGAAGTCGACGCCATCCTTGGCGGCACGCTGCCGGAGGGCTGGGATGCCGACATCCCGACCTTCGAGGCGGATCCGAAGGGACTCGCCAGCCGCGATTCGAGCGGCAAGGTGCTGAACGCCATCGCCAAGAAGATGCCGTGGCTGATCGGCGGCTCGGCCGATCTCGCGCCCTCGACCAAGACCGACATCAAGGGCGAGGCGTCGTTCGAGGCGAGCAATTACGCCGGCCGCAACTTCCACTTCGGCGTGCGCGAACATGGCATGGGCGCGATCGTCAACGGCATGGCGCTGTCGGGGCTGCGGTCCTACGGCAGCACCTTCTTCGTGTTCCTCGATTACATGCGCCCGCCGGTCCGCCTGTCGGCGCTGATGGAGCTGGGCGCGGTGTGGGTGTTCACGCACGATTCGATCGGCGTGGGCGAAGATGGCCCGACGCACCAGCCGATCGAGCAGCTCGTCATGCTGCGCGCGACGCCGGGCCTCGACGCCTTCCGCCCGGCCGATGCCAACGAGGTCGCCGTCGCGTGGCGCGTGATCATCGAAAACCACAAGCAGCCGGCGGCGCTGGTCCTCTCGCGTCAGGCGCTGCCGACGATCGACCGCAGCAAATATGCCAGCGCCGACGGCGTGCGTCAGGGCGGCTATGTGCTCGCCGATTGCGACGGCACGCCCGACGTGATCCTGATCGCCACCGGCAGCGAAGTGAACCTCGCGCTCGAGGCGCATGAGAAGCTCGTTGCCGAGGGCAAGAAGAGCCGCGTCGTCTCGATGCCCAGCTGGTTCCGTTACGAGCAGCAGTCCGACGGCTATAAGGAAAGCGTGCTGCCCGCCGGCGTCACCGCGCGCGTCGCGATCGAAATGGGCGGCGAGATCGGCTGGGACCGCTACGTCGGGCTGAAGGGCCGCACGATCACCATGTCGACCTTCGGCGCCTCGGCCCCGATTGCCAAGCTCGCGGACCAATATGGTTTCACCACCGACAATGTCGTGAAGGTGGCGAAAGAGGTCATGGCTGCCTAACTCTAGGGTAACGAGCCCGTCCGGTCCGAGCGAAGTCGAGGGTCGGGGCCGGACGGGCGGGCGACATATACGCCAACGTGTCCCGACTTCGCTCGACACGAACGGACGGAGACAGGACTGATGGGCAAGCTCAACGATCTCGCAGGTGCCGGCCAGGCGGTGTGGCTCGACTTCGTCGACCGCAAGTTCCTGGAGGCTGGCGGCCTGCAGAAGCTGGTCGACGAGGACGGCGTCACCGGCGTCACCTCCAACCCCACCATCTTCCAGAAGGCGATGGGCGAGGGCACGGCCTATGACCAGACGCTCGCCGCGTTCGACAAGGCCAATCCCGGCGCGTCGGCGATGGACCGCTACGAACATCTCGCAATCCAGGACATCAAGGCCGCGGCCGAGACGCTGCGCCCCGTCTATGACCGGCTGAACGGCAAGGACGGCTATGTCAGCCTGGAGGTCTCGCCCTATCTCGCCAACGACACCGACGGCACGATTGCCGAGGCGCAGAAGCTGTGGGCCGCGGTCGACCGACCGAACCTGATGATCAAGATCCCGGGCGCCCCGGCCGGCGTGCCGGCGATCGCCGCGACGATCGCCAATGGCATCAACGTCAACGTGACGCTGCTGTTCTCGCAGGAATCCTACCAGGCGGTCGCACTCGCTTATGTCGAGGGCCTCGAACTGCGCGTCTCGCGCGGTGAGCCGATCGATCGCATCGCCAGCGTCGCCAGCTTCTTCATCAGCCGCATCGACGCGGAGATCGACAAGAAGATTGACGCGCTGATCGAAAAGGGCGGCGCCACCGCCGAGGAGGCCAAGGCGCTGAAGGGCAAGGTGGCGATCGCCAATGCGAAGCTCGCTTATGCCTGGTATCAGGATTTCATCGCGTCCGACCGCTGGCAGGCGCTCGCCGCCAAGGGCGCGCAGCCGCAGCGGCTGCTGTGGGCATCGACGGGTACCAAGAACCCCGATTATCCCGACACGCTGTACGTCGACACGCTGATCGGCCCCGACACGGTCAACACCATGCCGCCCAAGACGCTCGACGCCTATCGCGAGCGCGGCACGGCGCGCGTGACGCTGACCGAGGATCTGGACGGTGCGCGCAAGGTGCTGGCCGATGCCGACCGCCTCGGGCTCGACCTGCCGGGCGTCACCGAGCGGCTGGTGGAGGAGGGCGTGGCCTCGTTCAACAAGTCGTTCGACGATCTGCTCGGCTCGATCGAGGCAAAGCACCCCGCCGACGCGTGATCGCTCGCGGAACGGAACCCCCCGTTCCTCCGTTCGCGCTCTGCCGGCCTTCTGACATGCCACGTCGTTGCGCATGTCGGGGGGCGGGCGGGGCCGTAACGGCAATCACGTGGAGCCAATAGGTATGAAGATCGGCATCATCGGCCTCGGCCGGATGGGCGGTAACATCGCGCGTCGGCTGATGCGCGGCGGGCATGAAGTGGTCGTGTGGGATCGCAATGCCGAGGCTGTGTCCGCGCTCGGCGGCGAAGGTGCGATCACCGCCACCTCACTTGATGATGTCCGCGACAAGCTCGACAAGCCGGCGATCTTCTGGGTGATGCTGCCCGCCGGTGCGCCGACCGAGGAGACGATCCAGGCGCTGTGCGGCGACACCTGCGCGGAGGGCGACATCATCATCGATGGCGGCAACACCTTCTGGAAGGATGACGTGCGCCGCGCCAAGGCGCTCGCCGAGAAGGGCGTCCATTACGTCGACGTCGGTACCTCGGGCGGCGTCTGGGGGCTGGAGCGCGGCTATTGCATGATGATCGGCGGCGACAAGGAAACCGTCGACCTGCTCGATCCCATCTTCGACACGCTCGCACCTGGCGTCGGCAGCGTGTCGCGCACCCCCAACCGCTCCGAGGATTGCGACCCGCGCGCGGAAAAGGGCTACATCCACGCCGGCCGCGCCGGCGCGGGCCATTTCGTGAAGATGGTGCACAACGGCATCGAATACGGCCTCATGCAGGCTTATGCGGAGGGCTTCGACGTCCTGTGGGGCCGCAATGTGAAGCATCTGCCCGAGGACGAACGCTTCGAGTTCAACCTGGCCGAGATTTCCGAGGTATGGCGCCGTGGCTCGGTCATCTCGTCCTGGCTGCTCGATCTCACCGCCTCGGCGCTGGCGCAGGACCAGACGCTGTCGAACTTCTCGGGCAATGTCGCCGATTCGGGTGAGGGGCGCTGGACGATCGACGCCGCGATGGAACAGGCGACACCGGTCGCTGTGCTGACCACGGCGCTGTTCGCCCGTTATCGCAGCCGCATCGACGACATGTACGGCGACAAGCTTCTTTCCGCGATGCGCTTCGGCTTTGGCGGCCACGTCGAAATCCCGCAGTGAGCCGCGCCCGATGATGCTCCTCGTCAGCGATGTCGACGGCACGCTCGTCGACACCGCTAAGCAGCTCACGTCCGGCACGATCGCTGCGGTGCGCCGACTGCAGGATGCCGGCTTCGGCTTCACCATCATCAGCGCCCGGCCGATGTCGGGCATCGCGCCGCTCGCCGAGGCCCTCGCGCTCGACGTACCGATGGGCGCCTTCAACGGCGGCACGATCTTCCGCCGCGGCGGGGAGATCCTGTGCCATCACCGGATCGACGTCGCGGTGGCTCGCGCCGCGGTGGCGCAGGCCCATGAGCGCGCCGTCGACATCTGGGTGTTCGCCGGCGATCAATGGTACGCGACCAGCGTGGACAATCCGCACGTCGCCAGTGAGCGTGTGTCCTCCAATCAGGAACCGGTGATCTGCGCCGGCTTCGACGACCTGCTCGATCATGCCGACAAGATCACCTTTGTCAGCGACGACTATGCGGCGCTCGACACGTTCCGCGATTCGCTCCAGGCAGAGTTCGGCGATCAGGCAACGATCGCCAAGTCGCAGAGCTATTATCTCGATATCACCGCGACGCGTGCCAACAAGGGCGACGGTGTCACCATGCTCGCCGACGCGCTTGGCTTCCCGCTGACGCGCACCATCGTGATCGGGGATCAGGCCAACGATCTGCCGATGTTCGCCCGCGCCAATCGCGCCATCGCGATGGGCAATGCCACCGACGAAGTGAAGGCGCAGGCAGGCGACGTCACCATTGCCAATAATGAGGATGGCGTCGCACACGCCATCGACCGTTTCATCCTGGGGAGAATGATGTGAAGCAACTCGTTGCCTTTGATCTTGATGGCACGCTGGCCGAGAGCAAGCAGGCGATCCAGCCCGACATGGCGGCGGCGCTTGCCGAATTGCTCACGGTCGCGCATGTGGCCGTGATCTCGGGCGGCGACTGGCCGCAGTTCGACAAGCAGGTCGCCAGCCAGCTTCCGGAGAATGCCGATCGCGCGCGCCTCTGGCTGATGCCGACCACCGGCACGAAGCTTTACACCTTCCGCGATGGCCGGTGGGGCTCGGTCTATGCCGAACTCTTCACCGACGATCAGAAGAAGAAGATCCTGACCGCCTTCGACGAGGCGCTGGAGGCGACCGGCTTCGTCCCCGAACAGACCTGGGGTGAGCGGATCGAGGATCGCGGCAGCCAGATCACCTTCTCCGCGCTCGGCCAGCAGGCGCCGATCCACGCCAAGGAAAGCTGGGACCCTGACTTCGCCAAGCGCAAGGTGATCCAGGCCGACCTGAAGAAGCGGCTGCCGGGCCTCTCGATCAACATGGGTGGCGCGACTTCGATCGACATCACGCAGGAGGGGGTCGACAAGGCGTACGGGCTGAAGCGCCTGCGCGACGAAAGCGGCATCCCGCTCGATGCGATGATGTTCATCGGCGACGCGATCTTCCCGGGCGGCAATGATTATCCGGCGAAGGAACTGGGGCTTGATACCGTTCGCGTGCGCGATCCGCAGGAAACGCTCAGCGTCATCGCCGCGATCGTCGCCTGCCAGAAATAGGCACCGGTTCGAAACAGGAGAGGGGGGCTGCCGGCAACGCTGGCGGCCCCTTATTCTTGCGGCCCGGGCCGCTCAGCGCGTCAGCACTGCCTTCGCCCGCCCGGACAGCCGCTCGATCGCCGCCTTGTGGATCCCCTGGCTGCTGGTGATGACGCCGAACGCCTGAGGATCGGGCTTGTTGAACACCAGTGCGCCGCCCAGCGCATCGGTGACGCAGCCGCCCGCCTCCTGCGCGATCAGCGCGGCGGCGGCGATGTCCCATTCATTGCCCCAGCGCAGCGTCGCGACCAGGTCGGCGCGGTCGTCCGCCACCATCGCCATGCGCAGCGCGATCGAATTGGGCTTCTCCACCATGGCAAGATCTCGGTCCGCCTTGGGCAGCGCATCGGTCGGCACGCGCGACCCGGCAAAGTCGGTGCGCTGGCTGGCAGTGATCGGCCGCTGGTTCAGCGTCGCGCCGCACCCTGCCGCCGCCTGCCACAATTCGCCCCGCGCCGGCGCATCGAGCACGCCGACGACCGCGCGCCCGTCCTCGACCAGCGCCACCGACACCGCCCAGCCGGTCCGCCCGCGGATATAGTCGCGCGTACCGTCGATCGGGTCGACCACCCAGATCCTGCGCCGCTGCAGGCGCTCCGGGCTGTCGGCGGTTTCCTCGGACAGCCACCCCGCGTCGGGCAGCAGCGCGCTCAGCCGTTCGCGCAGCATCGTGTCGACCGCCAGGTCCACCTCGCACACCGGGCTGCCCGCTTCCTTCTCCCACCGCGCGAAATCGGTGCGGAACTGCGCCATCGCCAGCGCCCCCGCCTCGCGCGTGATGCCGGCAATCGCGGCCGTGAGGTCTTGGAGCGGCGGCATCACCCTCCGGCGACCGTCATCCCGTCGATGCGAACCGTCGGCACATTGGTGCCATAGCGGAACTCAAGGTCGGTGGCCGGGGTCAGGTTCAGGAACATGTCCTTCAGATTGCCGGCGATGGTGAACTCCGCGACTGGCCGGGTGATCCGTCCGTCCTCGATCAGGAAGCCCGCTGCGCCGCGGCTATAGTCGCCGGTCACCGGGTTGACGCCCTGGCCGATCAGCTCGATCACATAGACGCCGCGCTGGATGTCGCCGATCAGCGTTTCGACCGGCACATGGCCGGCGTGCATATAGAGGTTGCTCGTCGTCACCCCCGGCGCGCCGCCGACGCCGCGGGCGGCATGGCCGGTCGGCTCCAGCCCCAGCTGCCGCGCGCTGGCGCTGTCGAGCAGCCAGGTTTCCAGCACGCCATTGTTGATGATGTCGCACGGCGACACCGGCAGCCCTTCGCCATCGAACGGCCGCGAACGCAGCCCGTGCGGGCGATGCGGATCGTCGGAGATCGTCACGCCGTCCGCGAACACCTTGGCGCCCAGCGAATCGAGCAGGAACGACGTGCGCCGCGTGATCGCCTGTCCCGCGATCGCGCTGGTCAGATGGCCGAGCAGCCCGGCGCCGACGCGCGGATCATAGACCACCGGCATCGACGCGCTTTCGATCCGCCCGGGGTTGAGCCGCGCCACCGCGCGCTCGCCGGCGCGCTTGCCGACGTCCTCGGGGCTTTCCAGCCGGCTGCGGTGGCGCGCGGAGTGGAAGCCATAATCGCGCTGCATCCCGCCGCCTTCGCCGGCGATCACGCTCGCCGACAGGCCATAAGCGGAGGTGGAATAGCTGCCGGCAAAGCCGTGGCTGGTCGCCAGCGCCCACACGCTGCGCGATGCGCTCGCGCCGCCGCCCTCGCTGTTGGTGACGCCGGCGACGGCCAGCGCCGCTTCCTCGGCGCGCATCGCCATGTCGCGCAGCGTCGCTGGGGAAACCTCCTCCTGATCGTCGAGGTCGAGCAGCGGGGCCGTGCCGCGCATCAGCCGCGCCTCGGGGGCGAGCCCCGCCCATTGATCCTCCGGCGCCTCACGCGCCATCGCCACTGCCCGCTCGACCAACGCGTCGAGCGCGGCCGGCGACAGGTCGGAGGTCGACACGCTCGCCGATCGCTGCCCGATGAACACGCGCAGCCCCAGGTCCTCGCTCTCGGACCGGCCCACGTCCTCCAGCTTGCCCAGGCGGACGGAAATGTCGTTGGAGGCGTCGGCGGCAAACACCGCGTCGGCGGCGTCCACGCCCGCGGCAACGGCACGGGCGACGATATCGGCGGCGCGATCCTGCGCCTGGGCGGAAGTCAGCATGGCACGCGACTTAGGGGGCCGCACCGCCCGTTGCTAGGGTGAACCCGCGTCAGAGCGGCGTTCCCACCACCAGACAGGCCAGGAACATCAACAGGCCGGCGAAGCGGTTGGCGCGGAATCGCGCCAGCGCCCCTGCGCCATCATCGGGGCGAAGCGTCGCCACCTGCCAGCCAAGGTGCGCCGCCATCGGCAGCAGCGCGGCCAGCACCAGCGGGTCGGGCCGGCGCAGCCACAGCGCGCCCGCCCACAACAGCAGCGCCAGCGCGTAGCAGATCGCCGTGCCCGCGCGGACATGCTGGCCCATCCGCAGCGCGGACGATCGCACGCCGATCAGCGCATCATCCTCGCGGTCCTGCAGCGCGTAGATCGTGTCATAGCCGATCACCCAGAAGATGCCGCCCGCGTACAGCAGCAGCCCCGGCGCGGTCAGCGATCCCCACGCTTCCATCCATCCCACCAGCGCGGCCCAGGAGAACACCAGCCCCAGCCACGCCTGCGGCCACCAGGTGATCCGCTTCATGAAGGGGTAGCCGGCGACCAGCGCCAGGCTGGCGATCGAGACGAGCGCGGTGTCCAGCCGCAATTGCAGCAGCACGACCAGCCCGATCAGGCTCAGCACGCCCAGCCAGGCAAAGGCCGCCTTCACCGATACCGCGCCCGACGCCACCGGGCGCGAACGGGTCCGTGCGACGCTCGCGTCTAGGTCGCGATCGACGATGTCGTTGTACACGCATCCCGCGCCGCGCATCGCGATGCTGCCGATCAGCAGCCACAGGATCAGGGTCCAGCGGTTCACTGCCTCGCCGGCCAGCGCGACGCCCCATGCACCCGGCCAGAACAGCAGCCACCAGCCGATCGGCCGGTCGAACCGGGCGAGCAGGGCATAGGGCCGCACGCTGGCGGGCAGCACCGCGATCAGGCCGCGGTGCTCGCTGTCGGGGGTGATCTCGGCGGGGCGGGGGTGGGGAGCACTGGTCACGGCCGACTGACTACCCCCGCTGCCGCGGTTTCGCCACAGCCCTGTGGCAGGAGAAGCGCAGAGTCGTCCGGGCTTGCAAGCGATCCCGCTGTGCTCGGCGTCGCGCACCGCCGCCGCGGGGCCGACGCTTGGCGGCATGCGTTGTGCCCCGGTGGATGTAACACAGGACGATCAGGATGCCCGATCACACTCTTGCACGCATGATGACGCTGGCGGCTGGTGCCATGGTGCTGGTGACGACGACCGCGGCGGGACCGGCGCTGGCACAGGGTAAGTCCGGCCTCGACGGCATCTGGCGAAACGACAGCGACAGCGTGCGCATCCGCGTCGCGCCGTGCGGTGGCCAGCTGTGCGGAACAGTGGTGCAGGCGAGCACGAAGGCGAAGGCGGATGCCGCCGCCGGCGGCACGGTGCAGTTGGTCGGCACGCAATTATTCAGCGGATTTCGCCGCGGCGACGACGGATTGTGGTACGGCCGTGTTTATGTGCCGGACATCGCTCAGGAATTCGACGGGACCATCGATCAGGTCGATCGCGACACGATCGTCGGCAAGGGGTGCCTGTTCGCCAATTTCGCCTGCAAGTCGCAAACGTGGCGGCGCGTCCCCGGCGCACAGAAATGATCGACTGATCCGGTGAAGCGCGCCGCATGATTCATCTGTCCGTTGCCGTCGGCCGCTTCGTCGAAGCGTTGTTCTACGCCATCCTGCGCGTCGCCGGGGTGATCACCGGGGTCGTGCTGCTGGTCGCGCTCGCCGGGCTGGTCCTGTTTCTTCTCGCACGCTGGATGATCGGGCGGGGGCGCCGTAAGGGCGCGGGCCGATGATCGCTACTCCTGCCTGGCCACCGCGCTCCACGCCGCGCCTCTTCCTCGATCGCCCGCTCGGCATCGGCCCGGTACAGGTCGACGGGCCGGCGGCGCATTATCTCGCCGGCGTGATGCGCGTGAAGCCGGGTGATCCGGTGCGATTGTTCGATGACGTGACCGGCGAATGGCTCGCGATCGTCGCCGCGGCCGGCAAGCGCGACCTCACGCTCGACATCACGGAGCAGCTTGCCGTGCGCGAGGCGGTGCCTGACCTGTGGCTGGTCGCCGCGCCGCTCAAGAAGGGCCGGGTCGACTGGATGGCGGAAAAGGCGTGCGAGCTGGGCGTCGCGCGCTACGTCCCCGTCATCACCCGTCGCACGGTGGTGGACAAGCTCAACCTCGATCGCCTCCGCGCACATATGATCGAGGCGGCCGAGCAATGCGGCCGCACCGCGCTGCCGCAGGTGGCGGAGGCCGTGAAGCTCCCCGCGCTGCTGCGCGACTGGCCGGCCGACCGCGCGCTCTATTTCGCCGACGAGTTGGGCGGCGTCGCCGCGCGCGACGCGATCCGCCCTGGTCCGGCGGCGATCCTGATCGGCCCGGAGGGCGGCTTCGACGATGACGAGCGCGCCGCCATCCGCGCGCTGCCGCAGGCCGTTGGGATGGGGCTCGGGCCGCGTATCCTGCGTGCCGACACCGCCGCGGCCGCTGCGATCGCGGTATGGATGGCGGTCGCCGGCGACTGGTGAACGCCGTCTTGGCGAAACACCTAGCGGCCGTCACAAAGCCCCTTTAAGGCCGCGCCATGACGACGAAGACCGTTTCGGATAGCAACTCGCCGCTGATCGAGTCGCGTGACCAGCTGATCGCCAGTTTTGCGAAGGGCGAGAAGGCGAGGGACCGCTGGCGGATCGGCACCGAACACGAAAAGTTCGTCTATTCACGCGCCGATCATCATGCCCCCAGCTGGGACGAGCCCTCGGGTATTCGCGCGCTGCTCACCGAATTGCAGCAATATGGCTGGAAGCCGGTCGAGGAGGGCGGAAAGATCATCGCGCTGACCGGCGCCGACGGATCGGTCAGCCTGGAACCCGCCGGCCAGTTCGAGCTTTCCGGCGCCCCGCTCGACAATCTGCACCAGACCTGCGCCGAAACCGGCCGCCATCTCGATCAGGTGAAGGCGGCGGGGGACAAGCTGGGCATCGGCTTCCTCGGCCTTGGCATGTGGCCGGACAAGACCCGCGCCGAACTGCCGATCATGCCCAAGGGCCGCTACGCCATCATGCTGCGCCACATGCCGCGCGTCGGCACGATGGGGCTCGACATGATGCTGCGCACCTGCACGATCCAGGTGAACCTCGACTATGCCACCGAGGCGGACATGGTGCAGAAATTCCGCGTCGGCCTCGCGCTCCAGCCGCTCGCCACCGCGCTGTTCGCCAATTCGCCCTTCACCGAAGGCAAGCCCAACGGCTATCTCAGCTTCCGCAGCCACATCTGGTCGGACACCGATCCCGCCCGCACCGGCATGCTGCCCTTCGTGTTCGAGGACGGCTTCGGCTATGAACGCTACGCCGACTATATGCTCGATGTGCCGATGTACTTCGTCTACCGCGACGGCAAATATATCGACGCGGCCGGGCTCAGCTTCCGCGATTTCCTGAAGGGCGAGCTGTCCGTCCTTCCCGGCGAGCTGCCGACGCTCGACGACTGGAACGATCACCTCTCCACCGCCTTCCCGGAGGTACGCCTCAAGACCTTCCTTGAGATGCGCGGCGCCGATGGCGGCCCGTGGAACCGCATCTGCGCGCTGCCCGCGCTCTGGGTCGGCCTGCTCTACGATCAGGGCGCGCTCGACGCTGCCTGGGACCTCGTGAAGCATTGGTCGATGGAGGCGCGCCAGGCGCTGCGCGATTCGGTGCCCCGGCTCGGCCTCGACGCCCCCGTCGCCGGTCGCGGCACGCTGCGCGATATCGCCGCGGAGGTGCTCGACATCGCCAATGCCGGTCTCGCCGCCCGCGCACGGCTCAACTCCTCGGGCGACAATGAAACCGGCTTCCTCGATCCGCTGCGCGACATCGTGCGCACCGGCAAGGTCCCCGCGCAGCAGCTGCTCGATCGCTACAACGGCGCATGGGGTGGCGACGTGTCGAAGGTCTATGAGGAGCAGAGCTTCTGATCGGGACTTCCCGACGTGGCTGACGGCCGTCCTTCGCGCCGGACCCCGCGCCGCATCGGCCTCCTCGGCGGCTCGTTCAACCCCGCGCACAAGGGGCACCGGCGGATCAGCCTCGCCGCGATCAATGCGCTCGACCTCGACGAAGTCTGGTGGCTGGTCTCGCCCGGCAATCCGCTGAAGCCGGCCGACGGCATGGCGCCGCTGCCTGCGCGGCTCGCCTCCGCCCGCCGCGTCGCACGCGCGGCGCGCATCCGCCCGACCGATATCGAGGCGCGGCTCGGCACCCGCTACACCGTCGACACGCTCGCCGCGCTGGTCCGGCGCTACCCGCGGCACCGTTTCATCTGGCTGATGGGCGCGGACAATCTCGGACAGTTCCACCGCTGGCGCGACTGGCGCCGCATCGCCCGGACGGTTCCGATTGCAGTTATCGCGCGTCCAGGATATGATGCTGCTGCCCTCGCGGCACCCGCGACGGGTTGGCTGCGGCGCTTCCAGAGGCCCGCACGCCAGGCGAAGAACTGGACCGAGTGGAGTGTGCCAGCCCTGGTGCTGCTACGTTTCCGCCCTGACCCGACCTCCGCGACGCAGCTGCGCGCCGCAGATCCTGCCTGGCATCGGCGCTATGCGCTCCCCATATCAGCAGCCAAACCTTTCACCCAGGAGTGAACTTGCCCGCTTCCGCCAACGCCTATCGATCCCCTGACGCTGACAGCGTCGCGGCATTGCATAAGCTTGTCCTCGACAGCCTGGACGATGATCAGGCCGTCGACACCATCTCGATCCCGCTCGCGGGGAAGTCGTCGATCGCCGATCACATGGTGGTCGCCAGCGGCCGCTCGACCCGTCAGGTCGCCTCGATGGCGACCAAGCTGGCCGAGAAGATCAAGCGCGACACCGGCCGCTCCCCGCGGATCGAGGGGCTGCCCACCGCGGATTGGGTGCTGATCGACGCCGGCGACGTGATCGTCCACCTGTTCCGCCCCGAGGTCCGTTCCTTCTACAATCTGGAGCGCATGTGGTCGTTCGGCGACGCGCCGTCCCCGACGCCGACGGATCAGGCATCCCCCGGGAACGCCTGACCTGCTGCTTCACATCGTTGCGCGCGGACGGATCGGGCGCTCGCCCGAATCCGAGCTGGTCGACCGCTATCTGAAGCGGATCGCCTGGCCGACGCGCGTGACGGAGCTTCCCGATCGCGGCGGCAAGATCCCCGATGTCCCCGCCGCCACGCGCCGCGTCGTGCTCGACGAAACCGGCAAGGTCCTGTCCTCGGTCGAATTCGCGCGCCAGCTCGAACGCTGGCGTGACGATGGCGTGCGTGAGGCGCGCTTCATGATCGGAGCCGCTGACGGCTTCGGCGATGCCGAGCGCGACGGGGCGGACCTGCTCCTGTCCTTCGGCCGCGCCACCTGGCCGCACATGATGGCGCGCGCGATGCTCGCCGAACAATTGTTCCGCGCTACCTCCATCCTTGCCAATCACCCTTATCATCGCGAAGGCTGACCGCCGATGCGGATGGGGGAGACAGCAATGCTCGTGGGGGCGGCGATGCTGCTCGCCAGCGCCACCAGCGCGCCCGATCCGATTGCGGTCGAACGCCGCCGGCTGACGCAAGCGAAGCAGGAGGCGGCCCGCGCCGCCGCCCGCGCCCGCGATCTGGAGCGCCGCGCCGCGCAGCAGCAGGATGCCGTCGCCCGCGCCCAGGCCGAGGAAAAGGCGGTTGGCGCCCGCATTCGCCGCGCGGAGGCCGATGTCGCCGCCGCCCGCGCCCGACTCGCGCTGGTGGAGGCGCTGCTCGCCCGCCAGCGCGCGGAACTGGGGGAGCGGCAGCAGCCGGTCGCCCGGCTCGTCGCCGCGCTTGCCTCGCTCGCGCGCCGTCCCGCGGCGGCGGCCATCGTCCAGCCCGGTTCGGTCAGCGATCTGGTCCATGTCCGCGCGGTGCTGGGCAGCACCTTGCCGGCGGTGCGCCGAGACACGGCCGCGCTACGCACCGATCTTGCCGACACGCGAAAGCTGCGCGCCGACGCGACGCTCGCCACCACCGCGCTCGACCAGAGCCGCACCGCGCTGGTCGGGGAACGGCAGCAACTCGCCGCCCTGCGCGCGCGCCACGCCGCGGCGGCGCTGCAATATAATCGCGACGCCTTGATCCAGTCTGATCGCGCCATCGCGATGGGGGAGGAGGCGCGCGACATCATCGATCGCATGGCTGCGATCGGCGAGACGCGCGCCACGCTCGACACGCTCGCCGCCTTACCCCCGCCACCAGCTCCCCCGCCACCAGCTGCACCCGCCGCAAGCCCGTCACCACCGGCCCGCACCGCCGCCTATCGCCTGCCGGTCGCCGGCACGCTGGTGACCGGGCTTGGCGAGGTCTCCGAAAATGGCGTGCGCGCCCGCGGGCTGACGCTGGCGGTGCCGCGCGGCGCGGCGGTGGTCGCGCCGGCGGCCGGACAGGTGGTCTTCGCCCGCCCGTTCCGCCGCTTCGGCACGATCGTGGTGATCGATCACGGTGCCGGCTGGAATACGCTGGTGACCGGGCTGGGCAGTGCCGACGTGAAGCGCGGCAGCAATGTCGCGCCGGGCCAGGCGATCGGCCGCGCGCCGCGCACCGCGCCGACGCCGCAGATCACTGTGGAGCTGCGGCGACGCGGCCAGCCGGTCGACATCACGGCGCTGCTCGATTGATCGCTGAAAATCGCCCGACATCCCCGCGTGATGCCGCGCGATGCTCAGCCTCCATTAAGCTGCCGGCGTGCTTTGCTCGCCGGCGTGAAAGCCGCTAAAGCCTGTCGATCCGGTACGCCCTAGGACGCACACCTATGAAGTTCCCGCTGCTTTCCGCCACTGCCCTGGTCGCGACGCTGGCGCTCGCACCCGTGACCACGGGGGCGATGGCGGCGGTGGATGCCAGCGCCTATCGCGAGATGGAACGCTTCATGGACGTGTATAATCGCGTCAAGGCGGACTATGTCGACAAGGTCACCGATGCGCAGCTGATCAAGGGCGCGATCGACGGCATGCTCGCCTCGCTTGATCCGCATTCGGGCTATGTCGACGCGGCCGATTACGAAAATCTGCGCATCGCGACCGAGGGGAATTACGGCGGCCTTGGCCTTACCGTCTCGCTGGAGGATGGCGCGGTGAAGGTCATCGCCCCGCAGGAGGATTCGCCCGCGTGGCGCGCCGGGATCAAGGCCGGCGACTATATCACCCACATTGATGGCAAGCTGATCTACGGCGGCTCGCTTGATGAGGCGGTGGCCCAGATGCGTGGCAAGCCGGGCTCGAAGCTGGCGATCACCATCGTCCGCCCCGGCCGCGACAAGCCGATGGAGCTGACGCTGACGCGCGAGCTGATCGTCCAGCGCCCGGTCAAATGGGAAGTGAAGGGCGATGTCGGCTATCTCAACATCAACACCTTCTCCGAAACCACTGGCGCCGACACCCGCGCCGCGATGGTCGCGATCGAAAAGGCGCTCGGCCGCCGCCCGCTCGGCTATGTCGTCGACCTGCGCTCCAACGGTGGCGGGCTGCTGACCCAGGCGATCGAGGTCGCCGACGTCTTCCTCGAGGGCGGCGAGGTCGTGTCGCAGCGCGGCCGTGAGAAGGGCGATATCGAGCGTTATTACGCCAAGCCCGGCGACATGGCGCACGGCCTGCCGATCATCGTGCTCACCGACAGCGGTACCGCATCGGCCTCGGAAATCGTCGCCGGCGCGATCCAGGATCATCACCGCGGCCTCGTCATGGGCGAACGTACCTTCGGCAAGGGCTCGGTGCAGACGCTGCTTCAGATCGGGCCGACGACGGCGCTGCGCCTCACCACCGCGCGTTATTACACCCCATCGGGCCGCTCGGTGCAGGAAGGGGGCATTGAACCCGATATCGCCGTGCCGCAGATCAGCGACCCCGACTACAAGTCGCGCCCGGTATTCCGCGAGGCGGATCTTCGCCGCCACCTCATCAATGAGGTGAAGGCCGACGACAAGATCCTCGAGGAAGATACGAAGGACGATCCGCGCTTCTCGGCGACGCCGGACGAACTGAAGAAGCAGGGCGTGGAGGACTTCCAGCTCTGGTACGCGCTGAAGACGATCGCGCGGCTCGGCGGCCCGCCGCAGGTCGCCGCCGTCACGGCATCGATGAAGAAGGATGTTGCGGCGAAGTGACCCAGTCGCAGACACGCGCGCGTCTGATCGCGCTGCTTTTGCCATTGTTGCTGCTGGCGGGTGCCTGGGGATCGCAACTGATCGGCGGGCTGGCCCCGTGCGAGATGTGTCACTGGCAACGCTGGCCGCATTATGCCGCAGTCGTCTGCGCGGCGTTCGCGTTCATCGTGCCGGGTCGCTCCAGCAAGGTGACGATGACGGCGGTGGCCGCGCTGCTGATCGCGCTCTCCGGCCTCATCGGCGTGTTCCACGCCGGCGTCGAATATCATTGGTGGCCCGGCATCACCGCCTGCTCGACGATGGCCGGGGGGGAGGGCGTGTCGACTGACGAGATGCTCCGCCGGATCCTCGCTGCGCCGGTCGTGCGGTGCGACGCGGCACAATGGACGTTGTTCGGCGTTTCCCTGGCTGGGTACAATGCCATCCTGTCGCTCGGTGGAGCCGCGGTGATCGGCGTCTTGATTGGAAAGGCACGATGAACTGGAAACCCGGTGATCGCCGGCGCGATACCAAGGCGATGATCCGCGTCGATCAGGCCGGTGAATTCGGCGCGACGCGCATTTACGCCGGGCAGCTCGCCATCATGGGCCACCGCTCGCCCGCCGCGCGCGAGATCGCGGGCATGGCGCTGCAGGAGGAACGCCATCGGCAGTTCTTCGACCGGCTGATCGCCGAGCGCGGCGTGCGGCCGACCTTGTTCCAGCCGTTCTGGGATGTCGCCGGCTTTGCGCTGGGCGCGGTCACGGCCGCGATCGGGCCGGAGGCCGCGATGGCCTGCACCGCGGCGGTCGAGACGGAGATCGACAAACATTATGCCGAGCAGCTGGTTGAGCTTGGCACGGACGATCCCGAACTCAGCGACGCGATCGCCGAATTCCAGGCGGAGGAGCTGGAACATCGCGACAAGGCGCTGGCCAGCGGCGCGGAGGATGCGCCGGCCTATCCGCTGCTGTCGGCGGTAATCCGCCTCGGCTGCCGCGCGGCGATCGCCACCGCCAAGCGGATCTGAAGGAGAGTTGGAGCGATGCGATTGATCGGAACGTCGGTGCTGGCCCTGCTGATCGCCAGCCCGCTGGCGGCCCAGACGGTACAGACGGCGCCGGTCGATGGCGCGCCCGCGTCGCCGCCCAAGGTCGTGATCGTACCCCCGCCGTCGAAGCCGGTGGCACTGCCCGGCGCGCCGCGCGCCAGCCGCCAGACCGTCTCGACCGAAACCGCGCGTGGCGCCCCGGTCAATGGCGTGCTCGTTCTCTACGGCAACGAACGCTGCCCGACGAACAGCAATGGCGAGGAAATCGTCGTCTGCCAGCGCCGCAGCGCGCAGGAGCAGTTCCGCATCCCGCAGGAAGTGCGCACGCTCGAGGTGACGCCGGAGAACGAAAGCTGGGCGGCGCGTGAAAAGGGCAACCAGGACGTCGGCGCGGTCGGGGTCGGCTCGTGCAGCACGGTCGGCGCGGGCGGCGCGACCGGCTGTTTCGTCCAGAACGCCCGCCGGTCGAAGCGCGAGGCCCAGGCCCGCGAACAGGGCGCCAATCCGAACCTCGATCCCTTCTGATCGCATCTGGCCGGGGTGCGGCCGAACGCGGCCAATTGTCTCCAAAGGCGTCACGCAAACAGGCCGCCGGCACGACGATGGCGGCCGTTCATCACCCGGCATTCCGGCCGGATCAGGATAGGAGAGGCCCGTTGCGCGTCGCATTTCTGCTGTTCCCCAACGTCACCCAACTCGACCTCACCGGCCCCGCCCAGGTGCTCTCCCGACTCGGCGGCGATGCCCGTCTCGACCTCGTCTGGAAGACGCTGGACCCGGTCCCCACCGACGCCGGTTTCTCGATCCTCCCGACCGCCACCTTCGCCGACGTGCCGACCGCGGACATCCTCTGCATACCCGGCGGGATCGGCGTCAATCAGGTCATCGCGGATGACGCCGCAATGGCGTGGGTCGAACAAATTGGCGCGTCTGCGCAATGGGTTACCAGCGTCTGCACCGGATCGATGATCCTCGGCGCGGCCGGTCTGCTCCGCGGCTATCGTGCCACCTCGCACTGGGCCTGGCGCGACCAGCTCGCCCTGTTCGGCGCCACGCCCGTCGCCGAACGCGTCGTCGTCGACCGCAACCGGGCGACCGGCGGCGGCGTCACTGCCGGCATCGATTTCGCTCTGACACTGACCGCCCTGCTGCGCGGCGAAGACCATGCCCGCGGCGTCCAGCTCGGCCTCGAATACAACCCCGCACCCCCCTTCGACGCCGGCACCCCGGCCAAGGCCGGCGAAGCGCTGGTCAGCGCCTTCGAAGCGCGCATGGAACGGGCCGCGCCTGGCCGCCATGAAGAACTGCGCGATCTCGCCGCGACGCGCGGTTTTCTCTCGTGATCGCAACCGGATAGCCGAGGGCGCTATTACCGGAATCAGGCTGGCCGCGATCGCGGAACGAGCGGGAAATCACCCGAAGGCAGCAGATGTAATGGCTGCTCCCCGGACGGAGAGAAGCCCGACGACCGACGCCGCACCTCTGCCCACCGCTATCACCCGGATTGCGCTCCTTTCATTGCCGCTGCATGGCTCCGGCACAACAGCGAGGACGCAGATGGACACTGGCACGGAGCAAGGGAGGGAAGGCCCCCAAGGCGCGCCGATGTCTTCGATCGTCGCCAAGCCACTCGTGGTAATGGGCGTGCTTTGCGTCGTGCCGCTCGCTGTCAGCGTCGCCACCGCCGGACGCTTGATGCGCGGCCAGTGGCGCGGTCTTGGCCGCGATGCCGTCGCCGTGGCGCGTGCCACGACCGCGGCTACCCGCGCGACGCTCGGCGCACTTGCGGACCGCCGCTGAAGCCTTGCTCCACTGATTTTCCACTCACCCCGCGTCGTTCCCGCGACCACCCGGTGAGCAACATGTCCAGATGCGCCTGCAGAGGGGCTGTATCGGTGGTTGCCATCCTGGCAGGGCGCGCGCGAACGCGGGACAGGGCAGTGGCCAGATCCTGCTTTGCATCCACCACTTCGATCAACCCGCGCGCGGCAAAGGCGGTGCAAATTTCCAGCTGGTGATCATCATAATGTTCGCCCAACGCGAACAGGCGCGGGACGGCAATGACACGACACCCTTGTTGAAGGGCGGTGATCAGCGAACCGGTGCCGCCGTGGCAGATCACGATATCCGCGCGCTGGAGGATGCCTTGCACCGCGGGGAAGGGAATTGCCTCATGCACCTCCTCGATCGCGTCAGGTCGGGCGCTGGTATCGCCCACCTGCAGGATCACATGCTCTGGCAACAGCCCGTCCCTCTTCGCCGCCGTGACGAGGGTCACCAGCCGATCGAACGGCAAGGTCGCGCCGACCGTCGCGAACACGATCGGCTCCTTCGCGGGGCGCTCGTCATCGATCAGGCGCAGAGGATCGAAGACCACCTGCGCGCCCCAGCCCTCCGCCGATGCGTGTGACTGGGCAATGCGCACATGCGCGAGTGGTCCGGCGATCCGCGCGAAGACGGATGGCGCGGTGAACCTGGCGAAGCTGTCGATCAGGATAATGCGCGCGCCTGCCATGCGCGCAAACAGCAGCATGAAGAACATGGACCCCGCGCCCGTGGTGAGCACGGCGTCGGGCCGCTCGCGCAGGACGATCCGCAGCGATTGGCAGAGGTTGCGCACCGCGGCCGCGATCATGCGGAACGGGGCGCCGAGCCGCGCCTGACCAAGCGCGCAATGCGCAACGTACATCGTCCGATGTTGTGCGCCGATGGAGCGCCCTAATGCGAGATCCTCAGTCACGAAGAAGAAGTCGTGCGCGCGCCAGACGGGCTCCAGATCCAGGATTTGCCGCACATGTCCGCCGCCGGAGGCGCACAGCGCCAGCTTCAGTGGCCGCGGCTCGGTGTCCGTGCCCGTTCCAGCCCGACGTCCCTTGCTGACAGGGGCGGGCGAGAGATCGGCGTCCAAGGCGGTGCGAAGCTGATGCACAAGCGTAGTTCCCGGACTGCGCGGCCACGCCGGTCGGGGCGGCAGCGGCTGGTTCATGCCGCGTCATACCGCCCACCGCCGCTTCGCTGCGCGGAGACCCGTCCGAAATGGCACCGTTAGTCTGCGCGCCGCGGGGTACGGCTGGTTACCATAGGGCGGAAAGGATGGCCGCGGCTGTCCCTCGGATCAGTAATGAGCACCATTTCGGACGGGTGCGCGCGATGAGGAGGCGTACGGCCACGATGCTCCGGTCAGGTGGGCTGCTTAGTGATTCGCGCCTTTCGCCCCTCGCGCCCGTGCTTCGCCGCGCGCTGATCGGCATCGTGCTGAGCAGCGCAGTGCTCAACGTGCTGCTGCTCGCCGGCTCGATCTACATGATGCTGGTCTACGATTTCGTGCTGCCGGGACGCAGCCTTCCCACCCTCTTCGGCCTGCTGATGATGGTCATCGCGGCCTACGTCTTCCAAGGGATGCTGGACGCCCTGCGCGGGCATGTGCTGGTGCATCTCGCCAGCAATGTCGACGCGGCGCTGGAGTTGAAGGCGCATGATCTGGCGGTCACGCTTGCGCGCCTCAATCCGGCGAGGGACTCAGGTCAGCCGGTGCGCGACGTCGATCAGGTTCGCCAGTTCCTCGGCGGGAGCGGGCCGACCGCGCTGGTCGATCTTCCATGGGTGTTCTTCTTCGTTGGTATCCTTTTCCTTCTGCATCCCTGGCTCGGCGCCACCGTGCTGGCGGGCGCTATCGTGCTCATCGCGCTCACCGTCGCGACGGAGTGGATCAGCAATTCGGCCACCGCGCAGTTGGTGCGGCTGAACCGCGATCGCCAACAGGCCATTGAGACGAGCCAACGACACGCGGAGACGCTCTACGCCATGGGTATGCAGGGCCAGATGGGCGCCCGCTGGCGTGCCGCCAACGGATCCTATCGGCAGGCGCAGGTGCGGCTTGGCGGCAAGAGCAGCGTCCTCGTCACGTCGGGACGGATCTTCCGCATCTTCCTCCAGTCGGTGGTGCTGACCGTGGGCGCGTTGCTGGTGCTCAGCGAAAAGGCGAGCGGCGGCGTGATCTTCGCCAGCTCGATCCTGTCCGCCCGCGCGCTCGCCCCGATCGAACTCGCTATCGCCAATTGGCGCGGGTTTGTCGGCGCGCGGCAAAGCTGGCAGCGGCTGGGCGACGTCATGGCATTTGGCGGGGAGGCACGCGCCGTACAGCCGCTGCCGCCCCCGGGCAGCACTTTGTCCGTCGATGCCCTGACCTTGGTCCCTCCCGGCGCGAGCGAGCCAACCGTGCGCCACGTCTCGTTCGTCGCCTATGCGGGAGAGGCAATCGCGATCATGGGGGCGAGCGGGGCAGGGAAGTCCACCTTGCTTCGCGGCATCGCCGGCACTTTGCCGCCGCTCGCTGGAGAGGTGCGGTTGGATGGCGCAACCATGACGCAATGGCCGCGCGATCTGCTGGGACGGGAGATCGGATTTCTGCCGCAGAATGTGGAACTGCTCCCGGGCACCGTGGCGCAGAACATCGCCCGCTTCGACCCCGCAGCATCGGTGGATACGATCATTGCCGCTGCCCAGCAGGCCGGTGTCGACGAAATGATCCAGCAACTGCCTGACGGATATAACACCGACGTGGGAACCGACGGGCGCCGGCTGTCGGGTGGCCAGCGGCAGCGGATTGCCTTGGCCCGCGCTCTCCATGGAGATCCGTTCCTGATCCTGCTGGATGAGCCGAACGCCAATCTCGACCCGGTCGGAGAGGCCGCGCTTGTCGAGGCAGTCGGCGCGGCCACGGCCCGGGGCGCGGTTGTCATCGTGGTAGCGCACCGTCCCTCCATCCTGGCGGCGATCGATCACGTCCTGCTCATGAAGGAGGGGCGCGCCGTGGCATATGGTCCAAAACGGACTAATCTATCGCAAGTCTCTATGGACGCGCAAAGTGCTTGATGTGAAAAATGTCACTGTTCGTACTGGGAAGGGGCAAGGACGGTGACGTACTATCCCTCCATTTCTGCGCCATCTCAACTATCAGCACCCTGTCCGTCGTGCTGAAAAAGGCCCGCCAATGATCGGAGTCGTTCCGAATATTGGGGGCAACACACGCCCAATGGCTTCTTTGCTAGGAGGGTACGATGGCAGACTATGTTTCGGGAACAGAAAACAGGGATGATATTTCTGCTACGCGCAATGACACGACTCTTGCCGGCAAGGGCGGGGACGACGTGCTGCGCGGCGGCCGTGGCGACGACATTCTGGTCGGCGGCGCGGGCAATGACCAACTGTACGGCGGCGCTGGTGCCGATCAGTTCCGCTTCTTCGGCAACCAGGTCGGTGGCGCGTCCGATGTGGACTCGATCTATGATCTGAATTTCGCGCAGGGCGACAAGCTGGTATTCGGTGAATACAATGGCTTATTCGACACCGACGCGCCGGGTCTGAACGGCTTTGCCAACGGGGACTCGGCGATCATCACCAGCTTCGAGGGGCTGGCAGCAGCCTATGAAGCGTCGGGCGGCCGTATCACGTACAGCGGCAACGCGGCCTATGACCTGCTGATCATCAACTTCGAAACCGGCAACGGTTCGACCCAGACGCTGCGTATCAGCAATGGCTATGCGGCGTTCACCCAAGAGCTGTCGAGCTGATCAGGCTCGTCGTGCCGCAAGAGACAGGGGCGTCGCGCATGCGCGGCGTCCCTTCCCTGCGTGGATTCACCTCGCGATCGCGCGGTGCAGGCTCAACGCCCGAGCACCGGCGCTCTCTGGAAGGGCAGGGCGCATGATACAGCTGACGGCAGCCGACACGATCAGCAATCGGTCTGCTCACGAGCGTGTGGCGCTGGCGAAACGCAAGGCGATACCGGGTATCGCGATCCTTGGGCTTGCCTTGTCGTTGCTGCCGGTCGGCTATGCTCTGTATCTGATGCTGCTGATCGACATCGCGCTTCCCGGGCGGAGCGGCAGCACGATTGTGGGCCTGCTCACCCTCGCGGCCGCCCTTGTCGTTCTCCACACGGTTCTTCTCGCCACGCGCCATCGGCTGTTCGCTCATCTTGCTGCCGCTTATGATCAGGCGGGCGGAATGACGGAGCGCCTCGATCCGATACGTAAAGCCCTGGTTGGGCCAGCGGTACCAGCGCTGATCGATACCGCGTGCATACCCGTGGCGCTGATCGTTCTGGCGCTTGTCGGCGGGCCCGTCGCGCTGGTGCCGCTCGCTGGCGCGATCGTGATCCTCCTCGTCCTCGCACCATCCGCTGGAAAGCTGGCGCGCGACCGCGATGCCGCGCGATCGGCCTACAGGCTGCGCGACGTCGAGGCGGCGCTGGGCCAGCCACGCGGAGCCCTTCTCGCCTTGCTTGGGGCGGGGCAGCACGCCAGCGCATCCGATGCTCGCCATCGGCGTCAGGTTGCGTCGGCGGAGCAGCTTGCCAGCTGGCACGAGGGGGATGCCGTGCGACTGGTCGGTCTGACCGCTACGCTGTTCCTGGCGGCGACGGCCGCAGCCGCCACTTGGCTGATGGCCTCCGATGCGGCGAGCCACGGCGCCTTCGCGGCAACCATGTTGCTGGCGACGCTGATCTTCTGGACGCTGCATCGTCTGGCGAGTCATCTGGCAGTGCTGAGCGCCGCCAGGCAGGCGTGGGGCGCCTTCGAGGAGAGCGTCAACACAATCGAGGCACCCCGCGCGCTCGTTCCCCTCCCGCCGCCCGTGCGCCGCCTTGAGGTGAGCAACGCTGCCCTGCCGGTACATGGTACGCGGCGGATCATGTTGCAGGAGGTCAGTTTCGCCGCGCAGGCGGGGGACGTGGTGGCCGTCATCGGCCCGGCGAATTGCGGCAAGTCCGTGCTGCTGAAGATGCTGGCAGGGCAGGTGCGTGCGGTTGCTGGCACCGTAAGGCTCGATGGCGCCACGCTGGACCAATGGGATGACGACGCTCGTTCGTCCCACATAGGCTATCTGCCCACCATGCCCGAGCTGATGCCCGGGACGGTGGCTGCCAATATCGCCCGATTTGATCAGGCGGCCGACCCCGCTTTGGTCACGCGCGCCGCGTTGGCAGCTGGCGCTCACGATGCGATCGTCCGCCTGCCGAATGGTTACGATACGGAGCTTGCGCAGCACGATGCGCCCGCGCCGGCGCTGTCGGTGCAGCATCGCATTGCGCTTGCACGCGCGCTGTACGGGGACCCGTTCCTCCTCCTGCTCGACAACCCTAGCGCCTTCCAGGATGGGGAGGGCAATGCTGCACTACGCCGCTGTCTCGCTGACGTGCAGGAGCGCGGCGGGATCGCGATCGTGGTCGGGGACTCGGCCGCCATCATCGACAGCGCCAATCTGGTGCTCGTCCTTCGCAAGGGCGGCATGGCTGATTTTGGCACCAAGGAAGATGTCCGCGCCCGCATGGCCGAGCGTCAGCGGCGGGATGCCGAACGCCTTGCCCAGACGTCCGTATATGCCGAGCCACGGGTGGCTGATCCCGTCGTTGGCGACCGGGAGTGACCATGTCCAACCTCACGTTCAACCTTGCCGGTCCCCCGCTACATCTGGACGACCCGCAGCGCGCGCTCGACCGCAGCGTGCGTCACGCGATGATCCTGGCGGCGCTGCTGGTGGTTGTCGTCGCGCTCATGGCCTCGGTGATCCGGGTAACCGGGGCGGTGATGGGCAACGGCAAGCTGTCGGTCGAATCCAGCGTCAAGCAGGTAGCGCATCCATCCGGCGGGGTGGTGGCCCAGCTGTATGTCCGCGAGGGCGACCGCGTCCGCAAGGGCCAGCCGATCATGCGCTTCGACAATCGCGTCAGCGGCGACAGCGCAGCGTCGCTTGGCCAGTCGCTGGAGCAATTGCTCGCCTCGCAGGCCCGGCTGATCGCGGAACGCGACGGTGACGCGTCCATCCGCTTTCCGCCGGCTCTCGCCACGGCGAATACGCCCACCGCGCTCGCAGCCAAGGATGAGGCTGGTCGCCAGTTCGCCGCGCGTCGCTCGCTTCGCCTGACGGAGCAGGAGGCGATCCGGGAGCGGATCGTCCAAGCGCAACAGGACGTCGCAGCGACAAGCGCCCAGTTGCAGGGCGCGGAGAACCAGCGCACCTTTCTCACCCCGGAGCTGGAGGCGCTGCGCGGCCTGTACGCACGTCAGCTCGTGACGGTTGCACGGGTCAACCAGCTGGAGCGCACCGCCGCCGAGCTGAACGGAACAATAGCCTCGCTGCGCGCGCGGATCGCCGAAAAGCGGGCGCGCATTGCCGAACTGCGGCAATCAGCCGTCGAAGCAGAGCGCAATGCCCGCGTCCAGGCCGGCCAGGAGCTTGCCGTCGTCATGTCCCAGCTTGGCGACCAGCGCGTCCGCTCCATCGCCGCCAGCGATGCGTCCGAGCGATCGCTGCTTCGCGCGCCTTATGACGGCGTGGTCAACAACCTGGCGTTCCAGACCGTGGGGGGCGTCGTGCCACCCGCCCAGACGATCATGGAGATCGTGCCCGATCGTGAGCCGTTGATTGTCGACATGGCGGTCAGCCCGACGGACATCGACCAACTTCATATCGGCCAGCCCGCCGTTCTCCGTTTTGCCGCATTCAGCGCCCAGTCGACGCCAGAGCTGACGGGCGAATTGTTCTACATTGGCGCGGATCGAAAGAGTGACGAGCGCACCGGCGCGACCTTCTTTGAAGCCCGGCTGCGGGTGCCGGAGTCGGAGGTGCAGAAGCTCGGCAATCTGAAGCTGAAGGTCGGCATGCCGGTGGAGGCCTATATGCAGACTGGACGACGTTCGCTGATGTCCTACCTGCTCAAACCGCTGGTGGATCAATTCAACCGCGCGTTCCGGCAGTGATCCCCGCGCCTCAATAGAATTCGCGCAGCGTCAGCATTCGCTCGCGTCCATCGCACAGGCCCAAGGCGACGGTTCGTCCCGGCTTGCCCGCGGACCAGGTCGTGAGCGGCAGGGTGCCATAGTTGCGCGGGACAGGCTGCCCGTCGATGCGGCAAATCATGTCGCCCTCCTGCCATCCGGATTCCGCCGCCGGGCTGCCGCGCATGACGTGCAGCACACGCAGACGATCGCGGTCGATCCCGAACAGCAGCCCGCTGGTGGAGCGCAGTGGCGGCAAATCAGCCTTGCGGCCGGGCGACAGGATCATGCGGCCAGCGCCCGGGTCCAGCAGGACGCGATAGTTCTGCAGAAATCCCGTCCCGATCCGGCCGGCGGCATCGATCGACTCTGAAAACCCGCGCGGCGGCTCGATACGCACCTCGACGTTGCGCGCGACCAACTCGCCGATCCGCAGGCTCGGCACGATGCCGATCGTGCTGGTGACGGTGCCCGCCAGACCGAAGGAAATCGTCGTCGTCGTGCGCACATTGTCGATCGCAGCCGCCTGCCAGCCTGGCGAGGTTACCGTTATCGATGATCCATCCCCCGTATCGACGATCATCGGCCGCAGGTGCGTGGCGCCCAGCGTGGCTTGGCTGACATAGACCATCCGATCACGCGAGATGGAGAGCGGCGCGGCCCGGCCGCGGAACGGCAATCGTCCGCTTGGTAGCAGTCGGAAACGGCGCGCCTCGAAGTGGATGTCGAGCGCATAGCGCGCGGTGAGGTCACGTCCGACGAGAAGGTCGACCGGCTCGGTACTGCCGGTTGCCAGCGCCGGCAGCGTCGCCACGGCAAGGCCGCCACCCTGCCGCGTCAGCGCGCCAAAGCTCACGTCCCGGGTCGCCGCCCAGCCGATCGGCACCAAACCACCGATGGCGGTCGCACTGCCGCCCGCCATGACCTTGAGCGCGGCTGCGTCGGCAAAGCGGCGCGACAAAACCGAATAGCTGACGCCGGTGTCGAGGATTGCGGTTGCCGGACGGCCATCGATCGTGAGCGAGAAACGCAGCTGGTTCCCCGGCGTGAAATCGAACGGCACCCAGCGGCTTTCAGCATCGGGCGCCAGAACGAACACGCCCTGAGGCTGCGCCGCCGGGGACATTACCGGCGCGCCAGACTCGACCGAAGGGGAAAGCGGGAGGGATCCCGCGCCAAGGGCCGGGGAGGCCGCCGTTGCGGCGATCGACAGGATCAGGGACACAGGCTGGCGTAGCGACCCCAAACGCGGGTGCCTATCCGGAAATTGCGCGACGGGTCTGATGGAAGAGCGGCCGCCCCGCCGGTCCGGCGGGGCGAACCTCCTCAGCCCTTGTTCGCCTGGCGCTTGGCCATGAAGGCAAGCCGTTCGAACAGCATAACATCCTGTTCGTTCTTCAGCAGCGCGCCGTGCAGTGGCGGGATCGCCTTGGTCGGGTCGCGGTTCTGCAGCACCTCGAGCGGCATGTCCTCGTGCAGCAGCAGCTTCAGCCAGTCGAGGAGCTCGCTGGTCGACGGCTTCTTCTTCAGGCCCGGAACGTCGCGGACGTCGTAGAAGATGTCGAGTGCCTTCGACACCAGCATCCGCTGGATGCCGGGGAAGTGTACGTCGATGATCGCCTGCATCGTCTCGCGATCAGGAAATTTGATATAATGGAAGAAGCAGCGGCGCAGGAATGCGTCGGGCAGTTCCTTCTCATTGTTGGACGTGATCACCACGATCGGGCGCTCGACCGCGCGTACGGTTTCCTTCGTCTCGTAGACATGGAATTCCATGCGATCGAGTTCTTGCAGAAGATCGTTCGGGAATTCGATGTCCGCCTTGTCGATCTCGTCGATCAGCAACACCGGAAGCTGGGGCGCGGTGAACGCTTCCCACAGCTTGCCCTTGCGGATGTAGTTGGAGATGTCGTGAACCCGCTCGTCGCCGAGCTGGCCATCACGCAGGCGCGCCACCGCGTCATATTCATACAGGCCCTGCTGCGCCTTGGTGGTGGATTTCACGTTCCACTCGATCAGGGGTGCGCCGGTCGCCTTCGCGATTTCATAGGCAAGGACGGTTTTTCCGGTGCCCGGCTCGCCCTTCACGAGCAGCGGCCGGCGAAGCGCCACGGCCGCGTTGACCGCAACCTTCAAATCATCGGTTGCGACGTAGCTCTGCGTGCCCTCGAAGCGCTTCATGCCCTCATCCCGTCTTGTTCGACTATCGGGTATGGCGATGCGGGAATTTTCGGGCGGGTGCAAGACGCTTGCCGTGCTGCGCGGTCAAAGCGCGTTGCGTGCCTCCATCCGCGCGGCCAGCAACTGCCACAGGCCGCGATGCTGGAGCGCCAGCTGCTGCGCGCCGAACGACAGCGCGCGAGCAGGCGCCGGCTTCTGAGCGATCGTCGCGGCGGCCGCGATGATGTCCTCCTGCGGCGGAATAGCCGCGGGCAGCAACACCATTTCCGCGCAACAGGCCGCGACGCCCAGCACGTTCCTGATCGCGTGCCAGTCGAGCAGCAAGGCAAGAGCAGCTCCCACCGCGCAGCCCGCCCGTTCAGACGAAGCGAGGGTAGTCAGGGCATGGTGCTGGCCAGTGAGGGCCGCCTCCGCCTGCGCCGCGCGCGGCGTGGACGGGCGTGGGCCGATCGCGGCCGTCAGCGCGGCTAGCAGGTGCCGCTCCTCATCGAAGCCGATCGCAGCAACGCGCAACCAGTCGCGGAGCGGCGCCGCGCCATTCGCATGTATTGCGCGCTCGACGAGGCTGGGCGCGCTGCCATGTAGCGCGCAGAGCGCATGGACTGCATCAGCCAGGTCGCGCACGGCGCCATCGCCATCGACCAGCGCGGCGACATGGGCGCAACCCGCTGTACCGTCTGCCGCCACGATGGCGTCAAGCGCGTGACGGGTCGATGCAAAGCCCGCGTTGGGAGTCACCAAAACATACCTTCCGACGAGTTGCGCCGGAGGATCGCAAAACAAGGTAAAGACGCGGTTAAGCGCCATCGATCAACGTTGGCTGCATTTCCGTGCCGATGATCGTAGCGCAGTGGGCCATCGGGGCTGCAAACAGAACGGGCGGGAAGATCGCTCTTCCCGCCCGCTGGATCCTCACTGGTCGAGGAAGCTGCGCATCTTGCGGCTTCGGCTCGGGTGCTTCAGCTTGCGAAGCGCCTTGGCCTCGATCTGGCGGATGCGTTCGCGCGTCACGCTGAACTGCTGGCCGACTTCCTCCAGCGTGTGGTCGGTGTTCATGCCGATGCCAAAGCGCATGCGAAGCACGCGCTCCTCACGCGGCGTGAGGCTGGCAAGGACGCGGGTGACCGTTTCCTTCAGGTTCGCCTGAATCGCGGCGTCCACCGGGATCACCGCGTTCTTGTCCTCGATGAAATCGCCCAGGTGGCTGTCTTCCTCGTCGCCGATCGGCGTTTCGAGGGAGATCGGCTCCTTGGCGATCTTCATAACCTTGCGCACCTTCTCCAGCGGCATGGAAAGGCGCTCGGCCATTTCCTCCGGGGTCGGCTCGCGGCCCTGCTCGTGCAGGAACTGACGGCTGGTGCGAACCAGCTTGTTGATCGTCTCGATCATGTGGACCGGGATACGGATCGTGCGCGCCTGGTCCGCGATCGAGCGGGTGATCGCCTGCCGGATCCACCATGTGGCGTAGGTGGAGAACTTGTAGCCCCGGCGATACTCGAACTTGTCCACCGCCTTCATCAGGCCGATGTTGCCCTCCTGGATGAGATCCAGGAACTGCAGGCCGCGGTTGGTGTACTTCTTCGCGATGGAGATCACGAGGCGCAGGTTCGCCTCAACCATCTCCTTCTTGGCGATGCGCGCCTCGCGCTCGCCCTTCTGCACCATGTTCACGATGCGGCGGAACTCGCCGAGCGCCATGCCGGTCTGCTGCGAGATCTCGGCGATTTCGCTGCGGATCCGCTCGACGGCGGCCGCTTCGTTGGTGGCGAAGGCGGTCCACTTCTTGTCGAGGCCGTTCACCGTCGCCAGGAACGTGTCGTCGAGCTCATGACCCATGTAGCGATCGAGGAAGTCCTTGCGGCTTACCTTGTGCCGCTCGGCCAGTCGCAACATCTGCCCGCCCAGCGCGGTCAAACGCCGGTTGTAGCTGTACAGCTGGTCGACCAGATACTCGATCTTTGCGTTGTGGAACTGGACGCTCTCGACCTCGGCCGTCAGCTCCTCGCGCAGCTTCTGATACTTGCGCTCGTCCGCCGCGGTCAGCTCGGTCCCGCCGCCCATGGCGTCGAGCCGGCCCTGCTGCATCTTCGAGAATTTCTTGTAGATCGACGTGATGTTGGCGAACTTCTCAAGCGCCATCGGCTTGAGCGTTTCCTCCATCTGCGCGAGGCTGAGGGTATTGTCCTCCTCTTCCTCGTCCGACGCGCGCGGCGTACGACGCTCGGTCATGTCATCGTCGTCGTCCGACGATGCTTCCTCCGGCTCGTCCTCTTCCTTGAACGAGGTGCCAGCGGTCTTCTCGCTGATCTCGCCATTGTCGTCCTCGGCACCCTCGACCTGCTCGGCCGACGGACCCTTGGACAGCATCGCGTCGAGATCGATGATCTCGCGCAGCTGCATCGTGCCTTCGTTCAGCTGGGTGGACCAGTCGATGATCGCATTGAAGGTGATCGGCGACTCGCACAGGCCCATGATCATCGTGTCACGGCCGGCTTCGATACGCTTGGCGATCGCGATCTCGCCCTCGCGGCTGAGCAGCTCAACGGCGCCCATCTCGCGCAGGTACATGCGCACCGGATCATCGGTGCGGTCGACCGTTTCCTTCTTCTTCTCGACGGCGGGCGCGGTGCCCTGGTCGACGTCGACGGATTCGACCTCGTCCTCCGGCTGCTCCTGCTCGTCGCCGTCCTCGCCGGCTTCCTCGTTCTCGACGATGTTGACGCCCATTTCGTTGAGCGCGGACATCACGTCCTCGAGCTGGTCGCTGGACATCTGGTCCTGCGGCAGGGCGGCGTTCAGCTCATCATAGGTGATGTACCCGCGCTTCTTGGCGCGAGCGATCAGCTTTTTGACGTCCGCGTCGTTCAGGTCGATCAGCGGGGCATCAGCCAGTTCAACACCGTCTTCTGCACCGCTACCGTTAACCTTCGCCATCAATCGTCCTCGGAATCAAAAGCGCGGGCGTCTTCGTTCGACTGAACGAGATTTGCAAGCCGAAGCTCCAGCGCCTGTTTTTCTTTCACCAACGCCACCTGTCGCTGGAACGCCTCGTCGGTGAAGCGCGCCTGCATGGCGGACGTTGCATCAGCCAGTGCCGCATCCACTTCAGGCTGCGTCACCAGGATCGCGATCGCTTCGTCCAGGTCTTCCCGGGCGCGCGACGCATCCCCCGTCGGCTGCGTAAAGGAATAAGGCATTGTATCTGCTCTCAGCAGGTCACGGGCGACTGCTTCGAAACCGCTGTTCCGCAATATGGTGACGAGGCGGGCGCTATCAAGCTCCCGATCCTCAAGCGCAACATCGACCACTGCCTCGAACAATCGGCCAAGCGCGCCGTCGGCCATGCGCAGCGATCCCAGCACTTCCATATGGCGCGCGATTTCGGCCGGGTGGCGGATCAGCCCGGCGAGCACGGCCTTGGCCAGCACCCGGTCGATGCCGGCAGCACGAAACGCCTTGGCGTCGTCTGTGACGGGCAGGGGCGGGGGCGTCCATTTCTGTCCAGGCCGTCTGGGTACGAATGGCTGCCGGGGTTCAAAGCTGCGACCGCGCTCGAACGGGCGGCGGGTTTGCCCGAACTGCTCGTCATAACGACGGCGGAACTCTGCCTGATACTCCGACCGTACGACCGGATCGCCGATGGTCTTGGCGAGTTCGGCCATGCGGGCGCGAAAGCCGGCGCGCTGCTCGGGCGTGGTGAGCGGCTCGGCCGCGACTTCATGCGCCCACAATCGGTCGACCAGCGGCGTCGCCTCGCGCACCAGCGCCTCGAACGCGCCGGCGCCCTTGGCACGGATCAGGTCGTCGGGATCCTGACCCTCCGGCAAGGTGACGAACTGGAGGCTGCGACCGGGGGCGAGCAGCGGCATCGCCCGGTGCGCGGCACGGATCGCGGCCTTCTGCCCGGCATTGTCCCCGTCGAGGCAAAGCGTCGGCACATCGACAATCCGCCACAGCCGCTCCAGCTGATGCTCGGTCAGCGCGGTGCCGAGCGGTGCGACCACTTCCCCGATCCCGGCCTGCGCAAGGGCAATCGCATCCATATAGCCCTCCACTACCAGCACGCGGTCCGCCTTGCGCGCGGCGGGCAGGGCGCGATCGAGGTTGTAGAGCGTGCGCCCCTTGTCGAAGAGCGGCGTGTCGGGGGAGTTCAGATATTTCGGCTCGCCATCGCCGATGATCCGCCCGCCAAAGGCGATCACGCGCCCGCGCGCATCGCGAATCGGGATCATCAGCCGACCGCGGAACCGGTCATAGGGCTCCTTGCCCTCCACGCTGATCAGCAATCCCGCCTCGATCAGCATGGCGTCGCCAAATTGCTTCAGCGCCGCGCGCAGCTTGCCGCGGGCGTCTGGCGCGAATCCGAACCCGAAATTGCGCCGGGTCGCATCCGAAATTCCGCGCTTGTCGAGCAGGGCGCGCGCGGCGGCGCCCTCGATCCCGTCGAGCTGCTGGCGAAACCACTCCGCCGCCGCGGTCATCACATCGTGGAGCGAGTTCGCCTTCTCGGCGCGCGCCGCGGCACGCTTGTCAGGGGCGGGCATCTCCATGCCCGCCGCCTGCGCCAGCTCCTTGACCGCATCGATGAAGGGCAGGCCCCGCTGGTCGGTCATCCAGCGAATCGCATCGCCATGCGCCGAGCAGCCGAAGCAGTGATAAAAGCCCTTGTCGTCGTTGACGTAGAAGCTGGGCGTCTTCTCGTTATGAAACGGGCAGCAGCCCTTGTGCTCACGCCCCGCCTTGGTGAGCTTGGTTGTCTTGCCGATCAGCGCGGACAGCGACGTGCGCGCGCGCAGCTCGTCAAGAAAGGCGGGGGTCAGCGACATGGTGTTGCTCGTGAAGACATGCGCTTCCCAAAACCCTCCCGCAAGCGGGAGGAGCGTTCAGAGTTAAGCCAGAGCCGCCTTCACGAGGCCGCTCGCCTTGGACATGTCGAGCACGGTGCCGTGGCGCGCCTTCAGTTCGGCCATAACCCGACCCATGTCCTTCATCCCGGCGGCGCCGATATCGGCCTTGATCGCCTCGATCGCGGCGGTCGTCTCCGCTTCGTCCATCTGCTTGGGCAGGAAGCGGTCGATCACCGCCACTTCGGCCTCTTCGGCCTTGGCCAGTTCCTCTCGCCCGCCGCTGCGGAACATCTGAATCGACTCGGTGCGCTGCTTCTTCATCTTCTGCAGCACTTCGACCACCAGCGCGTCGTCGTCCGGCGCGTTGGACTGGGTGCGCGCTTCGATGTCGCGATTCTTGATCGCGGCCTGGATCAGGCCGATCGCGGCGCGGGTTTCCTTGTCGCCGGCCTTCATGGCAGCGATCTGGGCTTGCTTGATATCGTCTCGAATCATGGTTCCTTAGGCCATATCAGATTGACGTGGCGGAGGGGCGAGTTTAGCGCGCCCCACTTAACGTACATCGCCGCTTACCAGGAGTGCCCGCCACCATGGCAGACGCAATACCCACGCACGCGCCTCAGCCCGATGCGGCCACAGGTGTCCTCGTTCTGGCAACGGGCGATGTGCTGTGGGGCCGTGGATTCGGTGCCGAGGGACAGGCCGTTGGCGAGGTGTGCTTCCACACCGCGATGACCGGCTATCAAGAAATCATGACGGACCCGAGCTTCGCTGGGCAGATCATCACCTTCACCTTTCCGCATATCGGCAATGTCGGTGCGAACCCCGATGACGTCGAGGCGGATGAGCCGCATGCGCTGGGCATGATCGTGCGCGAGGATCCGACCGCACCGTCCAACTTCCGCGCCGCCGAGAATCTCGAAGTCTGGATGAAGCGGCACGCGCGCATCGGCCTCGCCGGCATCGACACGCGCGCGCTGACCCGGCGCATTCGGGCCGGGGGTGCGCCGAATGGTGTCGTCGCCCATGCCGCAGATGGCCGATTTGATCTCGATCTGCTGCTGAGGATGGCGCGCGAATGGCCGGGGCTCGAGGGCATGGACCTCGCCAGGGAAGTGACCCGCGAAACGCACGGCACCTGGGGTGCGGATCGCGCCGGCGGTATCTGGCGCATCGGTTTCGGTTATGACGGCGCCGAGGGTGAGGATCGCCCACACGTCGTGGCGATCGATTACGGCAGCAAGCACAACATCTTCCGCAACCTTGTTCAGGCGGGCGCGAAGGTATCGGTGGTGCCGGCGGAAGCCGACTTCGACACGATCATGGCGCTTAACCCCGACGGCATCTTCCTGTCGAATGGCCCGGGAGATCCCGCCGCGACTGGCGAATATGCCGTTCCGGTGATCCAGAAGCTGCTCGACACCGGCAAGCCGCTATTCGGCATCTGCCTTGGCCACCAGCTGCTCGGCCTCGCGGTTGGGGCACGCACGACCAAGATGTTCCAGGGGCACCGCGGCGCGAACCATCCGGTGAAGCGCCTCGCCGACGGCGCGGTCGAGATCACCAGCATGAACCACGGCTTCTCGGTGGAGCGTGAAAGCCTTCCGGCGAACGCTCGCGAGACGCATGTGTCGCTGTTCGATGGCAGCAATGCCGGACTGGAGCTGACCGACAAGCCCGCGTTCAGCGTGCAATATCACCCCGAGGCGAGCCCGGGGCCGCAAGACAGCTTCTACCTGTTCGAACGGTTCGTGGGTTCGCTGCGTTGATCACGCGGGGCCAGCTTGCTGCCCCGGTGCTGACCCTCGCTTTGGCCGCCTGTTCGCAGGCTGCGCCGGCGAACCAGCACCAGTTGCAGGCGCGGCTTTCCTCCATCCCCAATACATGTGGGGTGGCGACAGCGCGGCTGAAGGCGACATCGGCCTCGAACGTGACGATGGAATTGCCGGGCGACATGCCAGCTGCGGAGGCCGAACAGGCCGCCGCCTGCATCGCCGCCGAAGTGAAGAAGATTTCGGGAGCCAGCCTCACGCCGATCGGCGCGGGGGCGGGGGCCGCCGAGTAAGGACCAAGAGAGACATAATGCCCAAGCGCACCGACATCTCCTCCATCCTCGTCATCGGCGCCGGGCCGATCGTAATCGGTCAGGCGTGCGAGTTCGATTATTCGGGCACGCAGGCGATCAAGGCGCTCAAGGAAGAGGGCTATCGCATCGTCCTGGTCAATTCGAACCCGGCCACGATCATGACCGATCCCGAACTGGCCGACGCCACCTATGTCGAGCCGATCACGCCGGAGATCGTGGCCAAGATCATCGAGAAGGAGCGGCCCGATGCAGTGCTCCCCACGATGGGCGGGCAGACCGCGCTCAACACCGCGCTGGCGCTGTTCCATGACGGCACGCTGGAGAAGTTCGGCGTCACCATGATCGGCGCCGATGCAGAGGCGATCGACAAGGCCGAGGACCGGCAGAAGTTCCGCAACGCGATGGACAAGATCGGGCTGGAAAGCGCCCGCTCGGCCGTCGCGCATACCGAGGCGGAGGCGCTGGAGGCGCTGGAGAAAACCGGGCTCCCCGCCATTATCCGGCCGAGCTTCACGCTGGGCGGCACCGGCGGCGGCGTCGCGTACAACCGTGAGGAGTTCCTCGAGATCGTCCGCAAGGGCCTCGACGCGTCGCCGACCACCGAGGTGCTGATTGAGGAGTCGCTGCTCGGCTGGAAGGAATATGAGATGGAGGTGGTCCGCGACCGTGCGGACAATTGCATCATCATCTGCTCGATCGAGAATATCGATCCGATGGGCGTCCACACGGGCGACTCGATCACTGTCGCGCCTGCGCTGACGCTGACCGACAAGGAATATCAGATCATGCGCAACGCCAGCATTGCGGTGCTGCGCGAAATCGGCGTGGAAACAGGCGGTTCGAACGTACAGTTCGCGGTCAATCCAAAGGATGGCCGCCTGATCGTGATCGAGATGAACCCGCGCGTGTCGCGCTCGTCTGCGCTGGCGTCGAAGGCCACCGGTTTTCCGATCGCCAAGGTCGCGGCGAAGCTGGCGGTGGGCTATACGCTCGACGAGATCGAGAACGACATCACCGGCGCGACGCCCGCAAGCTTCGAGCCGACGATCGACTATGTCGTCACCAAGATCCCACGCTTCGCCTTCGAGAAGTTCAAGGGCGCCGAGGCGGTTCTGTCTACTGCGATGAAGAGCGTCGGCGAAGTCATGGCGATCGGACGCAACATTCACGAATCGATGCAGAAGGCGCTGCGTGGTCTGGAGACCGGCCTCAGCGGCTTCGACCGGGTTGAGCGGCTGGTCGGCGCACCGCGTGCCGAGATCGAGGCGGCGCTTGCCGTCGCTTCGCCCGATCGCCTGCTGGTCGCCGCACAGGCGCTGCGCGAAGGCTTCACCGTCGCCGAGGTGCACGCGATCGCCAAATACGATCCCTGGTTCCTGGAGCGGATCGAGGAGATCGTCCGCGCCGAGGAGGAAGTGTGTCGCAACGGCCTGCCGATCGACGCGGCGGGCATGCGCCGGCTGAAGGCGATGGGCTTCAGCGACAAGCGTCTCGCGTGGCTTGCGCTGCAGTCGGCCAATCTGCGGGGCATGCGTCGCGGCATCGCGCAAGGGTCCGGCCTGATCCATGAGGCAGTCAAGGCGATGACCGGCGGCGTCACCGAGCAGGAGGTGCGCGCGCATCGCCACAAGCTTGGGGTGCGCCCGGTGTTCAAGCGCATCGACACCTGCGCAGCAGAGTTCGATGCGAAGACGCCCTACATGTATTCGACCTATGAGGCGCCCACCTTTGGTGAGGCCGAGAACGAAGCGATGCCGTCGGATCGCCGCAAGATCGTGATCCTGGGCGGCGGGCCGAACCGGATCGGGCAGGGGATCGAGTTCGATTACTGCTGCTGCCACGCGTGTTTCGCGCTGGCGGATGCCGGGTTCGAGACGATCATGGTCAATTGCAACCCAGAGACGGTGTCGACCGATTATGACACGTCGGATCGCCTGTATTTCGAGCCACTGACGGCTGAGGACGTGCTGGAGATCCTGCACGTCGAGCAGTCCAAGGGCGAGCTCGTCGGGGTCATCGTCCAGTTCGGTGGCCAGACGCCGCTGAACCTGGCGCGTGCGATCGAGGCGGCCGGGATCCCGATCCTCGGCACCTCGCCCTCGGCCATCGATCTGGCGGAGGATCGCGAACAGTTCGCCGCGCTGGTCGACAAGCTGCGCCTGCTTCAGCCCAACAACGGCATCGCGCGCAGCCGTGAAGAGGCGCTGAACGTCGCCGAGCGGGTCGGCTATCCGGTGCTGATGCGCCCGAGCTTCGTGCTCGGTGGCCGCGCGATGGAAATCGTCGACGGACCGCAGCAGCTTGAGGACTATATCCAGACCGCGGTTCAGGTGTCGGGCGACGCCCCGGTGCTGATCGACCAGTATCTGCGTGACGCGATCGAGGTGGACGTGGACGCGATCTGCGACGGCGACGATGTCGTGGTCGCCGGTGTGCTGCAGCATATCGAGGAAGCCGGCGTCCATTCGGGCGACAGCGCCTGCTCGATCCCGCCTTATTCGCTGCCCGCCGAGATCATCGCCGAGATCGAGCGTCAGGCTGAGGCGCTGGCGCATGGCCTTGGCGTACGCGGCCTGATGAACATCCAATTCGCGGTGAAGGACGGCAAGGTCTATCTGATCGAGGTGAACCCGCGCGCCAGCCGCACGGTGCCGTTCGTCGCCAAGGCGATTGGTGCTCCGATCGCCAAGATCGCCGCGCGCGTGATGGCGGGCGAGAAGCTGAAGGACCTGCCCACGATCGACCGCAACATCGATTACGTGGCGGTGAAGGAAGCCGTGTTCCCGTTCAACCGCTTCCCCGGAATCGATCCGGTCCTGTCACCGGAGATGAAGTCTACGGGCGAAGTGATGGGAATCGATCGCGATTTCACCACCGCCTTCGCCAAGTCGCAGCTCGCCGCGGGCAATGTGTTGCCGAGCGGCGGCAAGGTGTTCGTCAGCGTGAAGGACAATGACAAGGCGGCGATCACGACCGCGATCCGCGGACTGGTGGACGCTGGCTTCACCATCGTCGCGACCGGCGGCACCGCGGATCACCTGCAACGCGCCGGCCTGCCGGTCGAGGTGGTGAACAAGGTGGCGCAGGGCCGGCCGCACATCGTGGACCGGATCAAGGATGGCGACATCGCGCTGATCTTCAACACGACGGAAGGCTGGCAGAGCCTGAAGGATTCGCAGCCGATCCGTGCCTCGGCGGTGAATCAGAAGATCCCGTACTTCACCACCGCCCAGGCAAGCATTCAGGCGGCGAAGGCGATCACGACCGTGTCGCAGAACCTTGAAGTACGCCCGTTGCAGGCCTATTATTCGCAGTCGCACAACTAATCCCCGACAATTTGTTTGAGGTGCGAAGCGGCTAAGGGAGGCCGCTCGGGGACGGGTTTATTGAAGGGTGACGCGCACATGGCGACCGTCGAGAAGATGCCGATGCTGCAGGAAGGCTACGACAAGCTGACTGCGGAGCTCAAACGGCTGAAAATCGAACGGCCGCAGATCGTTGATGCGATCGAAGAAGCGCGTGCCCATGGCGACCTGTCCGAAAACGCCGAATATCATGCCGCCAAGGAGCGTCAGGGCCAGATCGAGGCGACGATCGCCGACATCGAGGACAAGCTTTCGCGCGCGCAGATCATCGATCCGCGCGACCTGTCGGGCGACAAGGTGGTGTTCGGCGCGACCGTCACGTTGCTCGACGAAGATGACAAGCCGATCAGGTACCAGATCGTTGGCCAGACCGAAGCGGATGCGAAGTCGGGCCGGATCAGCTACAATTCGCCCATGGGCCGCGCACTGATCGGACGCAGCGTGGATGACGAGGTAGAGGTGTCGGTGCCGGCCGGCGACCGCTATTACGTGGTGTCCAAGATCGAATTCATCTGATCGTGGCGGGATAGAGCCTGAGGCTGCAGCGGCGCGTTGCAGCCCCCGTGCGTTCGCTCCGACTGTTCATCCCGCAGAGCCACGCAACGAGCCAAATAAAAGGCTGCGGACGCGCCTAGGCGTCCGCAGCCTCGAGGGGAATCGGGGTGAGGGGGCGTTGGCGGCTCAGCCGGCGGGCTTTAGCAGCTCCGGCTCGAGCAGACGGTGCAGGTGCACCACCACATATTTCATCTCCGCATCATCGACGGTCCGCTGTGCAGCAGCGCGCCAGGCCTTCTCGGCCGATGCGTAGTCTGGAAAGACGCCGACGATGTCGATGGACTTGAGGTCGGCGAAGTCGAGCGTGCGCGGGTCGGTAACCCGGCCGCCGAAAACGAGGTGAAGCTTGCTCATGGCGGCTCCCTTATCCCCTAGGCGACCGGGTTTGAACCCTCTCAGTGCGCCGGTTTGATCTGTTCGCGGCCAGCCTCTGCCGCTGCCGTGCCAGCGTGCGATGCCGCCTTCACAACGCCCTGGAACAGGGACTTGGCCTGGCCCCGGGCAGCATCCTTGGTCAGACCCAGCTCTTCCAGTTCGCCACGACCAGCCTCCTTGGCGGCTGCAAGGGCGGCTACGGCCGCGGCACTCACCGTCTTGCCCACCGGCGCCAGGATCTTCTTCTCGCGCTCGCTGCGCGGCAGCAGCGCGCCGACAACGGCGCCCAATGCCAAGCCGCCGGCGAGCGCGCCGAGCGGGTTGCCCTCGATGAAGTCAGTCGCCTTGTGCGCTGCGTCGCGGGCGCCTTCCTTAGACGTCTCGACCGTCTCGCCAGCGCGCTCCAGCGCGCTCTCGTAGGCGTGAGTGGCACGCTCGCGCAGCGAATCGTTGTGATCGGCGCTGCTGCCCTGCTTGTTGGTCTGCGTGTTCGCGTCGGTCATATGTTGTTCCTCTCGGCCGCTTCCGGCCAGTCACCAGGGATCGAACGCGCTAGTTGCGCGGGGGTTTCGCGATCGTGCTTGCGCTTGCGTCGCCGGCCAAAAAGGCCGGCGATACGGTCCCGTGCGAGCCACCCGATCGCAAGCGTGGCCGCCCACACCAGCGCTTCCGGGTTTGCTCGCGCCGTGGCGACCCCGTTGCGCAGCGCGCGCCCGCCGGTCTCCTGAAGATTTTCCACCGCGTCGCGCGCAACGACCTTCGGGTTCAGGCGCGCCTGCAGTGTGCTGGCGGTCTGGCTCAATCGCTGACGCGCGGCAGCGGCGCGCTGCTCGGCGAGCGTAACGGACAATGCCTGGGGATCGGAGCTCAAGAGACGACCTTCTTCGACAATTGCGCCTTGCCCATCAGACCGAGGATCGTGGCGATCGCCAGCACGACCGCAACAACCGCCGCAGTGGCCCAGCCCGGGCCGATGACGGTCGCCAGCGTGAGGATGATTCCCACCAGCATGGCGATGAGCGCTGCGAGCGCCAATACACCGGCCACAGCGAAGTAGATCGCCGCCCATTTGTAGCGATCCGCGGCGAAGGCGGCGCGCGCCTTCGCCAGCGCGATCTCGGCCTGCGCGGCTTCACGTGCATCGGCAGCCAGTTGCGACACCAGCTGCCCGATGCCGGCTTCCTCGTCCGTCCGCTCCCCCGTCATCAAGGTCACGCCTGGTCGCGCTGGTCGAGCCCCGAGGACAGAAGGCGAGCGGCAACGAAGCCAACCGCGGCCGCGACACCGATCGCAGCCGCCGGGCTCTTGCGAACCACCTCGCGTGCGTCGTCGAGCAGTTCGTCGACGCTGCGATCGTTCAGCTTCGACGACAGGCCCTGCACCTGCTCGGCAGCGGAGCGGGCATATTGGCCATATTGTGCGCCGAGCTTCTCATCGACCTGCTGCGCGGCATCGTTGAGCATCGTCACCAGCTGGTCCAGCGCATCCGTCGCCTTCACCTTGCCCTGGTCGGCCAGCGTCCGCGCCCGGTCGCCTGCTTCGCTCTTCAGCTTCACGACATTGTCGTTGATCAGCTGGCGCGGGCTGGTGTTGCCACCGGTTGAGTCGCCGTCGGCGGTGGCCCCGCTGCTGCCGGGCGCGCTGTCGCTGGCGCTATTCAGCGGATCGCGCGGCTGCAAATCGTCGGTCGCACCGGCCGGATTGGCGAGCGCGGGCGCGACATCTTGATCGGTCATCGGCTTTAAGGTGTCGTCGGCCATGGAGAATCCTTCCTTGATCGGTACTGACAACCCCGCCACGGCGAGGGTGTTCCATCACGATTTGCCGCCGGGAGCACGTCACGTTATCGGACGCCGAAAACCCGTCCTCGCCATCGTAGAAGGATCGTTACGTGACCGCAATCATCGACCTGCAGGGCCGCCAGATCATCGACAGCCGTGGCAACCCCACGGTTGAGGTCGACGTATTCCTCGAAGACGGCAGCTTCGGCCGCGCGGCCGTGCCGTCGGGCGCCTCGACCGGCGCGCACGAGGCAGTGGAACGCCGCGATGGCGACAAGTCGCGCTGGCTCGGCAGGGGCGTGGAGGGCGCGGTCGAAGCGGTCAACGGCGAGATTGCGGACACCATCCGCGGGCTGGAGGCCGAGGATCAACTGGAGATCGATACTGTTCTGATCGAGCTGGATGGCACGCCGAACAAGGGGCGGCTGGGCGCGAACGCGACTCTCGGCGTCAGCCTGGCCGTGGCCAAGGCAGCGGCCGACGCGCGCGGCCTGCCGCTCTACCGCTACGTCGGCGGCGCTGGCGCGCATGTCTTGCCGGTGCCGATGATGAATATCATCAATGGCGGCGAACATGCTGACAATCCGATCGATTTTCAGGAATTCATGATCATGCCCGTGGGCGCGGAGAACATCCTGGACGCGGTGCGCTGCGGCTCGGAGATATTCCATACGCTGAAGAAGGGCCTGCACGAGAAGGGGCTTGCCACCTCCGTCGGAGACGAGGGCGGCTTCGCGCCCAATCTGGCGAGCACCACAGATGCGCTCGATTTCATCATGCAGTCGATCGAGAAGGCGGGATACACGCCGGGCGACGACGTGATGCTCGCGCTCGACTGCGCGGCGACCGAGTTCTTCCGCGCCGGCAAATATGAGATTTCGGGCGAGGGCCTGTCGCTTGAGCCCGGCGCAATGGCTGATTATCTGGCCGATCTCGTTTCGCGTTACCCGATCCTGTCGATCGAGGACGGCATGGCCGAGGACGATTTCGAGGGCTGGAAGGCGCTGACCGACAAGATTGGCGACAAGGTCCAACTCGTCGGCGACGATTTGTTCGTCACGAATCCGGCGCGTCTGCGCGATGGCATCAAGCGCGGCCTCGCCAATTCGCTTCTGGTGAAGGTCAATCAGATCGGTACTCTGTCGGAAACACTGGAGGCGATGCGCATTGCGGAGCGGGCCGGCTACACCGCGGTCATGAGCCACCGTTCGGGCGAGACCGAAGACGCGACGATCGCCGATCTGGCGGTCGCTACGAACTGCGGGCAGATCAAGACCGGCAGCCTCGCGCGGTCCGATCGGCTCGCCAAGTACAACCAGCTGATCCGGATCGAGGAGGAGCTCGGCACGGTTGCCGCATATGCCGGCCGGGACGTGTTGCGCACCCGCTGAAACAGCTTGAATAAAGGAGGGCTTTCGGCGAAAATCTTCGTGTGAAACGCCGCAAGCCCTCCACCTTTCGTGCCGTACTGAAGCGCGCCACCTGGCCTGCGCTGGCGGTGATGGTGATGGCGTTCTTCGGTGGCTATGCCGTTCTTGGTGCCAATGGCATCTTCGCCTTCGGGGAATACAAGCGGCAGGTTGCGAAGCGTGAACATTATTATGCGGCGCTTGATCACAAGCGAGAGGTGTTGCGTAATCGAGTCGCGCTTCTTGATCCGCGTCACGCGAACCCGGACATGGTGGACGAACTGGTGCGGCGTGAACTGAACGTCGCTCACCCCGACGAAGTGATCGTCCCACTGAACTAGTCAGCTGGGCCTTTTCGAGCGCTTCCCGGTCGCCCGTCCCTCTTTTCACTTCCGCTCATTCGCCCCATGCTGCGCTTATTTGGGGGAGGGGCACCATGGCCGCGTTGAACATCCTGTGGCCGACCTTTGCTATGGTCGGGCTGATCTTCGTCGTCTGGTTCACGCTGTTCTTTCATCGCATCCGCCACATGAAGCACACGCCGCCGCGACCGCAGGATTTTGCGGATGGCGAGGCGGCGCTGCGCTATTTCCGACCGGTCGAGATGCCCGCGAACAATCTCGCCAATCTGTTCGAGATGCCGGTGCTCTTTTTCGCGCTGGTGTCGCTGCTGATCGTGACGGCGCAGGTCAATAACATTCAGGTGACGCTTGCCTGGCTGTTCGTTATCGCACGGGCCGTTCATAGCTACATCCACATCGGGCCGAAGAAGGTGCCGGCGCGGTTCTTCGCCTATCTGATATCGGTGGTGATCCTGCTGGCGATGTGGGGCGGTTTCTTCGTCGACATCGTGACGGTGGCAGGCGACTATCGTCGCGCCGTGCAGACAATGGGGGGTGTTCTTTGAAGTCGAGGCTCGTGTTTGCGGCTGCCGCGTTGACCGTGGCTGTCCCTGCGGCGGCGGAGACGGTGGTCATCACCGCCGCCCAGATGCTTGATGTCGAGAAGGGCGTGCTGGTCCCGCGTCCGGTCATTACCGTGACGGATGGGCGCATCACCGCGCTCGGCGGTGCGGCACCTGCGGGCGCGAAGCGGATCGATCTGGGTGATGTGACGCTAGTGCCGGGCCTGATCGACATGCACGTTCACCTCGACAGCACCCCCATATATGGCGGGTACAACGGGCTTCAGTTCACCGACAGCTTCTGGGGGGTGCAAGGGGTCGGCAACGCTGGCGCCATGCTGCGCGCCGGGTTCACCACTGTGCGCAACGTGGGGTCGGAAAACTACAACGACGTGGCCTACAAGCAGGCGATTGACGAAGGACTGATGGTCGGGCCGCGAATCGTGCCGGCTGCCTATGCCCTGGGAGCGACCGGCGGCCATTGCGACAGCACCTTCTTCCCGCCCAGCTTCAACCAGCGTGGCAAGGCGGTCGGGGACACGCCGGACGAATTGCGCACCCGTGTTCGCGAGCAGCGCAAATATGGTGCCGAGGTGATCAAGGTGTGTGCAACCGGCGGCGTTTTCAGCCGCAACACCGAACCGGGCCAACAGCAGCTTTCCGAGGGCGAACTGCGCGCGATCGCTGACGAGGCGCATCAATGGGGGTTGAAGACGGCCGCACATGCGCATGGTGCGGCCGGGATCAAGGCGGCGATCCGCGCCGGGATCGACACGATCGAACATGCCAGCCTGATCGACGATGAGGGGATCCGTCTCGCGAAGGAGAAGGGCACCTATCTGTCGATGGACATCTATAACACCGAATATACCCAGGCGGAGGGCAAGAAGAACGGCGTGCTTGAAGACAATCTGCGCAAGGATCGCGAGATCGCGCAGATCCAGCGCGACAATTTCCGCAAGGCCAATGCCGCCGGCGTGAAGATGGTGTTCGGAACCGACGCCGGGGTGATGCCGCACAAGGATGCAGGCAAGCAGTTCGGCATCATGGTGCGCTTCGGCATGACCCCGTTGCAGGCGATCCGCGCCGCGACCCTAACCGCGGCCGACGCTCTCGGGCGCAACCGTGACGTTGGCGCGATCGCTGTCGGCCGCTTCGGTGACATCGTCGCGGTGGCGGGCAATCCGCTGGAGGATGTCACGGTGCTGGAACGCCCGGTCGCCGTCATCAAGGGAGGTGCACGGGTCGACTGACCGCGGTGAGGCGGTGGCGTTCTGCTTGCAACATGGTTAACGCCCGTAACAGGGTAACTTCGGGGGCGGGGCAATGTGGGCGATCGGCGTGGTGGCGGGCGGCGTCATCTTGGCGGCAGCGGCGTCGACGGCCCCGGACTACGGCCCGCATCTGGAGCGTTTCACTTACCCGTGGCCGGTGCAGACCATGACGGCCGACGTCGTCGGTCAGCCCGCGACAATGGCCTTCATGGACGTCGCACCGGCCCGGCCCAATGGCCGCGTGGTCGTGTTGATGCACGGCAAGAACTTCTGTGGCGCGACGTGGGAGTCGACGGCGCGGACGCTCAGCGCGTCGGGTTATCGCGTGATCATCCCCGACCAGATCGGCTTTTGCAAATCGGCAAAGCCGCGCGCGGCGCAGTACAGCTTCGCGATGCTCGCGCATCACACCAACCGTCTGCTCGCCTCGCGCGGAGTGACGAAGGCCATTGTCGTCGGTCACTCGATGGGAGGAATGCTCGCGACGCGCTACGCCATCATGTATCCTAAGGCGGTCGATCGCCTGGTGCTGGTCAACCCGCTCGGCTTGGTCGACCGGTCGGAAGCGGGCGTGCCCTATGTAGATGTCGATACCCTTTGGGCGGGGGAGAAGAAGACCGATTATGCCTCGATCCGGGCGTACCAGACCGCCAACTATTATCATGGCACCTGGAAACCAGCCTATGATCGCTGGGCGTTGATGCAGGCCGGCATGTATGCCGGGGCAGGGCGCGACACGGTCGCCCTGGCGCAGGCGAAGACCGGCGAAATGATTCGGACGCAGCCGATCGCGCACGAATTTTACCGCGTGACGGCGCCGACGACGCTCATCGTCGGCACGCTGGATAAGACCTCGTTCGGCCGCGCGCAGGCACCCGCATCGCTGCAGAAGTTCCTCGAGGCGATCCCGCAAGTCGCGACTGAGGCGGTCCGCAAGCTGCCGTCTGCCAGGCTGGTTCCGCTGGACGGACTCGGCCACTCGCCGCAGGTGGAAGATCCGGCGCGCTTCGAAAAGACGTTGCTCTCGGTCATCGCGTGAAACGGGGTGCCCCCTGGCTGGCTGGCAGGGTGGCCGCCATTGACCAGTCGGGTCGCGATGCGTATAGCCGCGCCCGTTCGTGGCGGGTCTGACCCGGCGCGGGCAAGCTTGAACATTGCTGGATGCTTAGAGGACCCGGGAAGGCTCATCGCCGCCCAAGGTCCTTTTCGTATTCCAAGTGCTGTCAGGGCTCCAGCAAAGTAACCTATACGAAAGGTGAAGGCTTCAATGCCGACGATCAACCAGCTGGTCCGCAAGGGCCGCGAACCGCAGAAGGCCAAGAGCAAGGTCCCTGCGATGGAGCAGAACCCGCAGAAGCGCGGCGTTTGCACCCGTGTGTACACCACGACCCCCAAGAAGCCGAACTCGGCATTGCGCAAGGTGGCGAAGGTTCGCCTCACCAACCAGCGCGAAGTCATCAGCTACATCCCGGGTGAAGGCCACAACCTGCAGGAGCACTCGGTTGTGCTCATCCGCGGCGGCCGTGTGCGCGACCTTCCCGGCGTGCGCTATCACGTGCTGCGCGGCGTGCTCGATACGCAGGGCGTGAAGGACCGTCGTCAGTCCCGCTCGAAGTACGGCGCGAAGCGTCCGAAGTAAGCCGGCATCCCGGCTGGCCCGGGGTCTCGAGGTTTGTGTCCCGCACCATTGTCAGGCGGCTCCCGCGAAAGCTGGGGGCGGGCGGACAGGAGCGGTTGATCTGAGAAGGAATTCCAAATGGCGCGTCGTCGTCGTCCCGAGAAGCGGGAAATCCTGCCTGATCCCAAGTTCGGTGATGAGGTTCTGTCCAAGTTCATGAATTCGGTGATGCTGGACGGCAAGAAGTCCGTCGCCGAGGGCATCGTCTATTCCGCACTCGACACGGTCGAGTCGCGCGCCAAGCGCGACCCGCTGGGCGTGTTCCATGATGCGCTGAACAACATCAAGCCGGGCATCGAGGTCCGCAGCCGCCGCGTCGGTGGTGCGACCTACCAGGTGCCCGTCGAGGTTCGTCCGGAGCGTGCCCAGGCGCTGGCGATCCGCTGGCTGATCTCGGCGGCCCGCGGTCGCAGCGAGAACACCATGTCGGCCCGCCTGTCGGGTGAGCTGCTCGACGCTTCGAACAACCGCGGCAATGCGGTGAAGAAGCGCGAAGACACCCACCGCATGGCGGAAGCGAACCGCGCCTTCAGCCACTACCGCTGGTAGTCTTGGAAGCGTCTCGCACGTAAACTATATCGTGGGGAGCTGGCCAAGGGCCTGCTCCCCACATCTCTAAGGAAAGCCCGACCATGGCCCGCAGCCATCCGCTCGAGAAGTACCGTAACATCGGCATCATGGCGCACATCGACGCCGGCAAGACGACGACGACCGAGCGCATCCTTTACTACACCGGCAAGTCCTACAAGATCGGCGAAGTGCACGAAGGCACCGCGACGATGGACTGGATGGAGCAGGAGCAGGAGCGCGGCATCACCATCACCTCCGCGGCGACCACGTGCAAGTGGCGCGCGAGCGAGGGCAAGGGTGACGAGCACCTGATCAACATCATCGACACGCCGGGGCACGTCGACTTTACCATCGAGGTGGAGCGTTCGCTGCGCGTGCTGGACGGCGCGGTCACCTGCTTTGATGGCGTGGCCGGCGTTGAGCCGCAGTCGGAGACGGTGTGGCGTCAGGCCGACAAGTATCGCGTCCCGCGTCTTTGCTACGTGAACAAGCTGGATCGTACCGGCGCGAGCTTCGATCGCTGCGTTCAGATGATCAAGGATCGTCTGGGTGCACGTACTGCCGTGCTGTACCTGCCGATCGGCATCGAGAGCCAGTTCGTCGGTCTCGTCGACCTCGTCGAGAACCGCGCGATCGTGTGGCTGGACGAGTCGCTGGGCGCGAAGTTCGAATATCGTGAGATTCCGGACGACATGAAGGATGCGGCCGCGGCTGCCCGCGCCGAGCTGATCGAGATCGCCGTCGAGCAGGACGAGGCGGTGCTGGAGGCGTATCTGGAGGGCAACGAGCCCGACACCGCGACGCTGAAGCGCCTGATCCGCAAGGGCACGCTGGCGTTCGATTTCGTGCCGGTGCTGTGCGGTTCGTCGTTCAAGAACAAGGGCGTTCAGCCGCTGCTCGACGCCGTGGTCGACTATCTGCCGAGCCCGCTCGACATCCCTGACGTTCAGGGTGTGAAGCTGGACGGCGAAACGGTCGATTCGCGTCCGCCGTCGGATGACGCGCCGATGTCGCTGCTGGCGTTCAAGATCATGAACGATCCGTTCGTCGGCTCGCTCACCTTCGCGCGCATCTATTCGGGCAAGCTGGCCAAGGGCAGCTACCTGAACTCGGTGAAGGACAAGAAGGAAAAGATTGGCCGTATGCTCCTGATGCACGCGAACTCGCGTGAGGACATCGAGGAAGCGCGTGCGGGTGACATCGTCGCGATCGCGGGTCTGAAGGAAACGACGACCGGTGACACGCTGTGCGATCCGGCGAACCCGATCATCCTCGAGCGGATGGAATTCCCTGAGCCGGTGATCGAGCTTAGCGTGGAGCCCAAGACCAAGGCCGACCAGGAGAAGATGGGCGTCGCCCTGAACCGCCTGGCCGCCGAGGATCCCTCGTTCCGCGTGTCGACCGATCACGAGTCGGGTCAGACGATCATCAAGGGGATGGGCGAGCTCCACCTCGAGATTCTCGTCGACCGCATGAAGCGTGAGTTCAAGGTCGAGGCGAACGTCGGTGCGCCGCAGGTGGCGTATCGCGAATACCTGAAGAAGCCTGTGGACATCGACTACACCCACAAGAAGCAGTCGGGTGGTACCGGTCAGTTCGGTCGCGTGAAGGTGAAGCTGACGCCAGGCGAGCGTGGTGCTGGCATCATCTTCAAGGACGAGATCAAGGGCGGTAACATTCCGAAGGAATATATCCCCGCGATCGAAAAGGGCTTCCGTGAGACGGCAGCAACCGGTTCGCTGGTTGGCTTCCCGATCATCGACTTCGAGATCGTGCTGTATGACGGCGCGTATCACGACGTCGACTCGTCGGCCCTGGCGTTCGAAATCACCGCCCGCGGCGCAATGCGCGAAGCGGCGCAGAAGGCCGGGATCACGCTGCTCGAGCCGGTGATGAAGGTCGAGGTCGTGACGCCGGAGGATTACCTCGGCGACGTGATCGGCGACATGAACTCGCGTCGTGGTCAGATCCAGGGCACCGACACGCGCGGCAACGCGCAGGCGGTGACGGCGATGGTGCCGCTCGCGAACATGTTCGGCTACGTGAACTCGCTGCGCTCGTTCACCCAGGGCCGTGCCAGCTACTCGATGCAGTTCTCGCACTATGACGAAGTGCCGCAGAACGTTGCGGACGAGGTCAAGGCGAAGCTGGCGTAATCGCTCTTCCCGTCTTCCGGGTCGACCGGAAGACGGGAGAGGGTTTGCGCAACGACAATTCAGCCGCTATGGGGCCGCCTTCACGGCGAGTCCTCGTGCGGCTCAAGTGGAAATCCAGAAGGTAGGACAACAATGGCTAAGGCTAAGTTTGAGCGGACCAAGCCGCACCTGAACATCGGCACCATCGGTCACGTCGACCATGGCAAGACCTCGCTGACCGCAGCGATCACCAAGGTTCTCGCAGAGAACGTCGCCGGCAACGCAGCCGTCGACTTCGCGAACATCGACAAGGCGCCGGAAGAGCGTGAGCGCGGCATCACCATCTCGACCGCGCACGTCGAGTACGAGACCGCCAACCGTCACTATGCGCACGTCGACTGCCCGGGTCACGCCGACTATGTGAAGAACATGATCACCGGCGCTGCCCAGATGGACGGCGCGATCCTGGTCGTGTCGGCCACCGACGGCCCGATGCCGCAGACCCGTGAGCACATCCTGCTCGCCCGTCAGGTCGGCGTGCCGGCAATGGTGGTGTTCCTCAACAAGGTCGACCTGGTCGACGACGAGGAAATCCTCGAGCTGGTCGAGCTGGAAGTTCGCGAGCTGCTGAGCTCGTACGAATTCCCGGGCGACGACATTCCGATCATCAAGGGCTCGGCTACCTGCGCCCTGTCGGGTTCGGACCAGAAGCTCGGCACCGACGCCGTCATGGAGCTCATGAAGGCGGTTGACGAGTACATCCCGCAGCCGGAGCGTCCGCTCGACAAGCCGTTCATGATGCCGATCGAAGACGTGTTCTCGATCTCGGGTCGTGGCACGGTCGTCACCGGGCGCGTCGAGACCGGCATCATCAAGGTTGGTGAGGAAGTCGAGATTGTCGGCATCCACCCGGAAGTCCGCAAGACGACCGTCACCGGCGTGGAAATGTTCCGCAAGCTGCTCGACCAGGGCCAGGCTGGCGACAACGTCGGCGCGCTGATCCGTGGCGTCGCTCGCGACGAAGTCGAGCGTGGTCAGGTGCTCTGCAAGCCGGGCTCGATCAAGCCGCACACCGAGTTCTCGTCGGAAGTGTACGTGCTGTCGAAGGAAGAGGGTGGCCGTCACACGCCGTTCTTCGCCAACTATCGTCCGCAGTTCTACTTCCGTACGACGGACGTGACCGGCACCGTCGAGCTGCCTGAGGGCACCGAGATGGTGATGCCGGGCGACAACGTCGCTCTGGGCATCAAGCTGATCGCGCCGATCGCTATGGACGTGGGCCAGCGCTTCACGATCCGCGAAGGCGGCCGCACCGTCGGTGCAGGCGTCGTCAGCTCGATCGCCAAGTAAGATCTTTCTTTAAGATCCAGCGGTTCGCCGCAAAGCTGCCGCCCGGCACGCCATATGGTGTGTCGGGCGGTTGCCTTTTTATGAGGGCAGGGCTATTGGCCGCGCCTTCGACAGTTTCACGAACAGCAAGAGCCGCGTTCACGTGGCCCGCTCTTTCGCATCGGTAGGGATTATGGACAGCAACATCCGCATTCGCCTGAAGGCGTTCGATCATCGCGTGCTCGACCAGGCGACCGGCGACATCGCCGACACCGCCCGACGTACCGGTGCCCTCATTCGCGGTCCGATCCCGCTCCCGACGCGTATCGAGAAGTTCACGGTCAACCGTGGCCCTCACATCGACAAGAAGAGCCGCGAGCAGTTCGAGGTGCGCACCTACAAGCGCATGCTCGACATCGTGCAGCCGACCCCGCAGACCGTCGACGCGCTGATGAAGCTCGACCTGGCGGCGGGCGTTGACGTCGAGATCAAGCTGGCGTAATGGCCGGCCTCCCGCGGTTGACGTGAGTCCCGCGGGTTTGTCGTTTCCGTGGTTCCGGAAACGCGGGGGACCCGTGAAGGGCACCTAGAGCAAGAGATACCGCCAGCTGCTCGCAGTTGGGACAGCGTCTCCCGTCTGCTCCTCACTTGCGAGGGGCGACCAGCCCGGGACGGGGGCGCGCTTCGCTTTATACCGGGTTGAAATTGGGATGCCCCCTTCAAGGGGGCGTCACAAGCACCTTTGGGATGGGCCCATGGGTGCCTCTGTTGAGGAGCTACGGATCATGCGTACCGGCGTGATCGCGAAGAAGATGGGCATGACCCGCCTGTTCCAGGACGACGGCCGCCACGTGCCCGTCACCGTCCTGCAGCTGGAAGGGCTTCAGGTCATCTCTCGCCGCGAAACGGAACGTGATGGCTATACGGCCGTCCAGCTTGGCGCAGGTGTCGCCAAGGCAAAGAATGTCGCCAAGCCGCAGCGCGGCCACTTCGGCAAGGCCGAAGTCGAGCCCAAGGCGATCGTCCATGAATTCCGCGTCAGCGAGGAAAATCTCCTCGATGTGGGCGCAGAGATTTCGGCCGATCACTTCGTTGCTGGCCAGTTCGTCGATATCCAGGGTCGTACCCAGGGTAAGGGTTTCGCAGGCGCCATGAAGCGCTGGAACTTCGGCGGTCTGCGTGCGACGCACGGCGTGTCGGTCTCGCACCGTTCGCACGGTTCGACCGGTAACCGTCAAGATCCGGGTCGCGTCTTCAAGAACAAGAAGATGGCCGGCCACATGGGTGACAAGAACCGCACCCAGCAGAACCTCGAGATCGTCGGCACCGACGTCGAGCGCGGCCTCATCTTCGTCAAGGGCTCGGTCCCTGGCTCGAAGGGTGGCTGGCTGTTCGTCAAGGACGCCGTGAAGCTGAAGCCGCATGCCGACGCGCCGCGTCCGGCCGGCCTGAAGGCTGCCAATAGCAACAACGCAGCGGCTGCTCCGGCACCCGAAGCGACCGACGGCCAGGAGGGCTGAACGTGAAGGTCAAGGTTTCCTCCTTCGCCGGGAACGAAGTGGCGGACGTCGAGCTGTCGGACGAGGTCTTCGGCCTCGAGCCGCGCGCTGACATCCTGCACCGCGTCGTCACCTGGCAGCTCGAGAAGCGTCGCGGCACTGCCCGCGGTACGCGCGAGCGCGCCGATGTCGCCCGTTCGGGCAAGAAGCTGGGTCGCCAGAAGGGCGGCGGTGTCGCTCGTCACGGCGATCGTCGTGCTCCCGTCTTCATCGGCGGTGGTAAGGCGCACGGTGCCCGTGTTCGCGACTTCAATCCGGGTCTGAACAAGAAGGTCCGCGCACTCGGCCTCAAGATGGCGCTGTCGAGCCATGCCAAGGCTGGTTCGCTGATCGTCCTCGACGGCTTCGAGGTCCAGAAGACCAAGGAGCTCAAGGGTCACTTCGCGACGCTCAACGTCGGCAAGCGCACGCTTGTGATCGACGGCGAGACCGCAGAGGGCTTCCGCGCCGGCTACAATCTGCCGGGTGTGGATCTGCTCCCCGCGGTTGGCGCGAACGTCTATGACATCATCAAGGCCGATACGCTGGTGCTGACCCGCGCGGCGGTCGAGAAGCTGGAGGCGCGCTTCAATGGCTAAGCAGCAGAAGGCGATCGACCCGCGTCACTATGACGTGATTGTCGCGCCGCACATCACCGAGAAGTCGACCCTTCTCTCCGAGCAGAACGCCGTGGTGTTCAAGGTGGCCAAGAAGGCCTCCAAGCCGGAGATCAAGGCGGCGGTTGAAGCGATCTTCGACGTCAGCGTCGTTGGCGTGAACACCATCGTCCAGAAGGGCAAGACGAAGCGCTGGAAGGGCGCTCCGTACTTCCGCCAGGACATGAAGAAGGCGATCGTCACGCTCAAGGACGGGCAGTCGATCGACGTCACCGAGGGGGCCAACTGAGATGGCGCTCAAGCATTATAACCCAACCAGCCCGGCTCGCCGTGGCCTGGTCCTGATCGATCGCTCGACGCTGCACAAGGGCGCGCCTGTCAAGGCGCTGACCGAAGGCAAGCGCAAGAGCGGCGGTCGCAACAACAAGGGTCACGTGACCAGCCGTGGCATCGCGGGCGGCCACAAGCAGAAGTATCGCTACATCGACTTCAAGCGTCGCAAGTGGGACGCCGAGGGTACGGTCGAGCGGCTCGAGTATGACCCCAACCGCACGGCGTTCATCGCGCTGGTCAGCTACGCCGACGGCGAGCAGGCTTACATCATCGCGCCGCAGCGTCTCGCTGCAGGCGACAAGGTGATCGCGGCCAAGAAGACCGACGTGAAGCCGGGCAATGCCATGGAGCTGGGCCAGGTTCCGGTCGGCACCATCGTCCACAATGTGGAGATGAAGCCGGGCAAGGGTGGTCAGATCGCGCGTTCGGCGGGCACCTATGTGCAGGTCGTGGGTCGTGATCGCGGCATGGTGATCGTTCGCCTGAACTCGGGCGAGCAGCGCTATATCCGCAGCGAGTGCATGGCCACGGTTGGCGCGGTGTCGAACCCCGACAACCAGAACCAGAACTTCGGCAAAGCGGGTCGTACCCGCTGGATGGGCAAGCGTCCGCTTACCCGTGGCGTCGCGAAGAACCCGGTCGACCACCCGCACGGCGGCGGTGAAGGCCGCACCTCGGGCGGCCGTCACCCGGTCACCCCGTGGGGCAAGCCGACGAAGGGTGCGCGCACCCGCCACAACAAGGCGACGGACAAGATGATCATCCGCAGCCGTCACGCGAGGAAGAAGTAATGGCTCGCTCCGTCTGGAAGGGTCCGTTCGTGGACCTTCACCTGCTGAAGAAGGCAGAGGTGGCGCAGGACAGCAACGGTCGTTCGGGTCCGATCAAGACCTGGTCGCGCCGTTCGACCATCCTGCCGCAGTTCGTCGGTCTGACGTTCAACGTGTACAATGGCCGCAAGTTCGTGCCGGTCTCGGTGAACGAGGACATGGTTGGCATGAAGCTGGGTGAGTTCGCGCCGACGCGCTACTTCCCGGGTCACGCCGCTGACAAGAAGGGCAAGCGCTGATGAGCAAGCCTCAGTCCCCCCGCAAGGTCGGCGAGAAGGAAGCGCTCTCGGTCGGCACGCAGATCCGTGGTTCGGCGCAGAAGCTGAACCTGGTCGCTGGTCTGATCCGTGGCCGCTCGGCTGCTGACGCAATGAACATCCTCGCTTTCTCCAAGAAGGCGATGGCTGTTGATGCGCGCAAGGTGCTCGCTTCGGCGATCGCCAACGCCGAGAACAACCACAACCTCGACGTCGACGCGCTCGTCGTCGCCGAGGCGTCGGTCGGCAAGTCGATCACCATGAAGCGGTTCGCCACGCGCGGCCGCGGCAAGTCCACGCGCATCCTCAAGCCGTTCTCGCGGCTCCGGATCGTCGTGCGCGAGCAGGAAGAAGCCTAATGGGTCACAAGAGCAACCCGATCGGTCTGCGCCTGCAGATCAACCGCACCTGGGACAGCCGTTGGTACGCCGACGGTGCCGACTATGGTCGCCTGCTGCTGGAGGATCTCAAGATCCGTCAGTACATCCTGAAGACGCTGCCGCAGGCGGCGATCTCCAAGGTGGTGATTGAGCGTCCGGCCAAGCTGTGCCGCATCTCCATCTTCGCTGCACGTCCCGGCGTGATCATCGGCAAGAAGGGCTCGGACATCGAGAAGCTGCGCAAGACGCTCGGCGCGATGACCAGCTCCGACGTGTCGCTGAACATCGTCGAGATCCGCAAGCCGGAAGTCGATGCCAAGCTCGTGGCTCAGGGCATTGCCGATCAGCTGGAGCGTCGTATCGCGTTCCGCCGCGCCATGAAGCGTGCGGTGCAGTCCGCGATGCGCCTCGGTGCCGACGGCATCCGCGTGGCATGTGGTGGCCGTCTTGGCGGCGCCGAGATCGCCCGTTCGGAAAGCTACCGCGAAGGCCGCGTTCCGCTGCACACGCTGCGCGCGAACATGGACTATGCCGAGGCCCAGGCGCACACCGCTTATGGCGTGTGCGGCGTCAAGGTCTGGATCTTCAAGGGTGAAATCCTTGGTCACGATCCGATGGCTACCGACCGGTTGATGATGGAGGCTCAGACCTCCGGCGTGCGCCCTGCGCGCGACGACCGCCGCTAAGGAGTAGAAGAAGTGCTGCAACCCAAGCGCACCAAGTTCCGCAAGGCGTTCAAGGGCCGCATCAGCGGCGACGCCAAGGGCGGTACCGCGCTCAACTTCGGGTCGTACGGCCTGAAGGCAATGGAGCCGGAGCGTATCACCGCACGCCAGATCGAGGCGGCTCGCCGCGCGATCACGCGTCACATCAAGCGCCAAGGCCGCCTCTGGATCCGCGTGTTCCCGGACGTTCCCGTGTCGGGCAAGCCGGCCGAAGTCCGCATGGGGTCGGGTAAGGGCTCGCCGGAATATTGGGCCGCCCGCGTGAAGCCGGGTCGCATCCTGTTCGAACTGGATGGCGTTCCCGGTCCGCTTGCTGCCGAAGCTTTCGAGCGTGCGGCAATGAAGCTCCCCATCAAGACCAAGGTCGTGGCGCGTCTCGGCGACACGTCGCACCTCGGAGGCGAGTAAGATGGCGAACAAGACTGACTTCAACGGCCAGAGCGACGACCAGCTCGTCGAGGCGCTGGGCAACCTGAAGCGCGAGCAGTTCAACCTGCGCTTCCAGGCGGCGACCAACCAGCTCGAGAAGCCGAGCCGCGTGCGCGAGGTCCGCAAGGACATCGCCCGCATCAAGACCCTGCAGGCGCAGCGCACCGCTGCCGCCGGCAAGTAAGAGGACCACAGCCATGCCGAAGCGCGTGCTGACCGGGCTGATCGTCTCCGACAAGGGCGACAAGACGGTGGTGGTGAACGTAGAGCGTAAGGTGAAGCACCCGCTCTACGGCAAGATCATCCGCCGTTCGAAGAAGTACCACGCCCATGACGAGGCGAATGAGTACAAGCAGGGCGAGACCGTGCGGATCGAAGAGACCGCGCCGATCTCCAAGCTGAAGACCTGGAAGGTCGTCGATCGGGTCAACACCCACGCGACGCCGGAACGGGTCGAGATCGACGAGCCGGCCTCGGCGTAAGCCGCAGGCCCGGGTCGAAGACCAGGGCGCTCCTGTCGGTATCGGCCAGGGTCCGGGATTCCCGGAGACCAGTCGAGGGGCAGGGGCGATCGAGAGCAGGCAAGGGTGAGGCCCCACGGGGCATTGCCTTTTGTCTGTGGAGCGGCTACCGGGCCGCTCCCCCTGGACGCGATTGTCGCGCCCGGGGTCGTTTTTTTAAGGCGGGGTTGGGTCGGTATCCACCCCATAGAGAGAAGGAAGCGGATCGATGATCCAGATGCAGTCCAATCTCGACGTCGCTGACAACAGCGGCGCGAAGCGGGTACAGTGCATCAAGGTGCTTGGTGGTTCCAAGCGCCGCACGGCCAGCGTCGGCGACATCATTGTCGTGTCGATCAAGGAAGCTCAGCCGCGTGGCAAGGTGAAGAAGGGTGACGTGCATCGCGCCGTCATCGTTCGCACTGCCAAGGACATTCATCGTGCGGACGGTTCGACCATCCGTTTTGACGGCAATGCCGCAGTGCTGGTCAACAAGAACGAGGAGCCGATCGGCACCCGTATCTTCGGCCCGGTCGTGCGTGAACTGCGCGGCAAGAAGCACATGAAGATCATCTCGCTGGCTCCGGAGGTGCTGTAATGGCTGCCGCCAAGATCAAGAAGGGCGACCAGGTCATCGTTCTGTCCGGCAAGGACAAGGGCAAGACCGGCACCGTCACCGCTTCCATGCCGAAGGACGGCAAGGTCGTCGTCGCCGGCGTGAACGTCGCGACCCGCCACACCAAGCCGTCGCAGATGAACCCGCAGGGCGGCCTGAACCGCTTCGAAGCGCCGCTTCACATCTCGAAGGTCGCGCACGTGACCGCCGACGGCAAGCCGACGCGCGTCCGTTTCGAAATGCAGGACGGCAAGAAGGTCCGTGTTGCGGTCAAGACCGGGGAGAAGATCGATGGCTGATGGCTACACGCCCCGCCTGCGCAAGCTGTATGACGAGACCATCGCAAAGGCGATGATCGAGAAGTTCGGCTACAAGAACGCGCTCGAGATTCCGCGTATCGAGAAGATCGTGCTCAACATGGGCGTCGGTGAGGCGACCCAGGACAAGAAGCGTGTCGAGCAGGCTGCTTCCGAGATGGAGCTGATCGCGGGTCAGAAGCCGGTGATCACCCGTGCGAAGAAGTCGATCGCGCAGTTCAAGCTGCGTGAAGGCATGCCGATCGGGGTCAAGGTCACGCTGCGTCGTGAGCGCATGTACGAGTTCCTCGACCGCTTCATCACCATCGCGCTCCCGCGCGTCCGCGACTTCCGCGGCCTGAACCCGAAGAGCTTCGATGGGCGCGGCAACTATGCCTGCGGCCTGAAGGAGCAAATCGTGTTCCCCGAGATCAACTATGACCGCATCGACAAGGTGCGCGGCATGGACGTGATCGTCACCACGACCGCCAAGACCGACGACGAGGCGCGTGAGCTGCTTCGCCTGTTCGGCTTCCCGTTCCCGCGGGATGAGGCGGCAGAAGAGAAGAAGGCGGCGTGAGCCCCTTGGCAACGAACTGAACGAGAGAGCTTAAGTCCATGGCGAAACTGAGTTCCGTGAACAAGAACGAGCGTCGCAAGAAGCTCGTGAAGCAATATGCCCCTAAGTGGGCAAAGCTGAAGGCAACGGCGAACGACAAGTCGCTCGACGAGACCGAGCGTCTCATCGCGCGTCTGAAGATGGCCGAGCTGCCGCGCAATTCGAACCCGACCCGTATCCGCAATCGTTGCGAGATCACCGGCCGGCCGCGTGCGTATTACCGCAAGTTCCGTCTTGCCCGCGTCATGCTTCGGGAACTGGCCAACAAGGGCCTGATTCCTGGTCTGACGAAGTCGAGCTGGTAAGGACACCAAGATGGCAGTGACCGATCCCCTGGGTGACCTGCTCACCCGCATCCGCAACGGACAGCGCGCACGTAAGGACAGCGTCGTGTCGCCGGCGTCGAAGCTGCGGACCCGCGTGCTCGACGTGCTTCAGCGCGAAGGCTACATCCGTGGCTATAGCGAGGAAGATATGGGCCCCGTGAAGGGCGTCCGTATCGAGCTCAAGTATTTCGAGGGCCAGCCGGCGATCAAGCATGTCGCCCGCGTCTCGAAGCCTGGTCGTCGTATCTACAGCGGCTCGCAGAGCCTGCCGCGCGTGATGAACGGCCTGGGCATCACGATCGTCTCGACGCCGCGCGGCGTGCTTTCCGATGCGGAAGCGCGTGAGCAGAACGTCGGCGGCGAAGTGCTGGCGGAGGTGTTCTGATGAGCCGCATCGGCAAGAAGGCAGTCACGGTTCCGGCCGGTGTCACTGCCACGATCGAAGGCAAGCAGATGACGGTGAAGGGGCCCAAGGGCACCCTCGGCCTCACGCTGCGCGATGAGATCAAGTACACGCTCGAGGACGGCGCCATTTCGGTGCAGCCGGCGAACGACTCCAAGCAGGCGCGCGCCTTCTGGGGTATGCAGCGCACCATGGTGCAGAACCTGGTCACTGGCGTGACCGACGGTTTCACCAAGAAGCTGCTGATCACCGGCGTCGGCTATCGTGCCGCTGCGCAGGGTCGCAAGCTCAAGCTGCAGCTTGGCTACAGCCATGACGTCGACATCGACGTGCCGGAAGGCATCGAGGTGAAGACCCCGGATCAGACCACGGTCGAAATTTCGGGTGCTGACAAGCAGAAGGTTGGCCAGCTGGCCGCCGAGATCCGCCGCTGGCGCAAGCCCGAGCCGTACAAGGGCAAGGGCATCAAGTACGACGGCGAGTTCATCTTCCGTAAGGAAGGAAAGAAGAAGTGACCAAGGGCCTTTCGCTTTTCGAGAAGCGGCGTCGCCGCAACCGTACGGCGCTTCGTGCGCGCAGCGGTGGCCGTCCGCGCCTGTCTGTTCATCGTTCGGGCAAGCACATCTACGCTCAGGTGATCGACGACGCACAGGGCCGCACGGTCGCTGCCGCGTCGACGCTCCAGGGCCACGAAGGTCCGACGTCGAACGTCGATGCCGCGACTGCCGTTGGCAAGCGCATTGCCGAGGCGGCGAAGGCTGCTGGCGTCACGCAGGTCGTGTTCGATCGTGGCGGCTTCCTCTTTCACGGCCGGGTGAAGGCGCTGGCGGAAGCCGCGCGCGAAGCCGGACTGGAGTTCTAAGACATGGCTGACGAAAACAACGCGCCGGAAGCGGTGCAGCAGGACGCAGCTCCCGCCACCAATGACGCGCCGCAGGGCGGTGGTTATGCCGGTGGTGGTCGTGGTCGTGGCGGCCCTGGTGGCGGCCGTGGCCGTGGCGGCCCCGGTGGCAACCGCGGTGGCCGTGACGGTGGCCGCGGTCGTCGTGACGACCGCAACCGCGACGAGGGTGGTGAGGAGCTGATCGAGAAGCTCGTCCACATCAACCGCGTGTCGAAGACGGTGAAGGGCGGTAAGCGCTTCGGCTTCGCAGCGCTCGTCGTGGTCGGCGATGGCAAGGGCCGTGTCGGCTTCGGTCATGGCAAGGCGCGCGAAGTGCCGGAGGCGATCTCCAAGGCGACTGCCGCTGCCAAGAAGGCGATGGTTCGCGTGCCGCTGAAGGAAGGCCGCACGCTGCACCATGACGTGAACGGTCACTTCGGTGCCGGTCGCGTCACCGTCCGCTCGGCGCCGCAGGGCACCGGCATCATCGCGGGTGGCCCGATGCGCGCCATCTTCGAGTCGCTCGGTGTCGCCGACGTGGTGACCAAGTCGGTCGGTACGTCGAACCCGTACAACATGATCCGCGCCACGTTCGAGGCGCTGAACAACCAGACCTCGCCGAAGGCGGTTGCACAGCGCCGTGGCAAGAAGATCGCCGATCTGCTCGGCCGCGGTGGTTCGCAGACCGCCGAGGCGGATGCTGCGGCCATCACGGAGTAAGCCGACATGGCAACCATCAAGGTGAAGCAGACCGGATCGCCGATCCGTCGCACCAAGGACCAGCGCGCAACGCTGATCGGCCTTGGCCTCAACAAGATGCACCGTGTTTCGGAGCTCGAGGACAGCCCCGAGGTCCGCGGCATGATCCGCAAGGTGCAGCACATGGTCGAGGTTCAGGACTAAGCGTCCTTTGCCTGACTAGTGACAAATACCGGGAAGGGGGCTAAGCGGCCCCCTTCCTTTTATCAGCGCGTCAAAAGCGAAAGCGAGTGCACACATGAAACTGAACGAACTCCGGGACAACGCAGGCGCCCGTCATCGCAAGATCCGCGTCGGGCGCGGCATCGGCTCGGGCAAGGGCAAGACCGGCGGTCGCGGCCAGAAGGGCCAGAAGAGCCGTGAGGGCGTGTCCATCGCGGGCTTCGAGGGCGGTCAGATGCCGCTCCACATGCGTCTGCCGAAGCGCGGCTTCAACAACATCTTCGCCAAGGATTATGCCGAGGTGAACCTGGGCGCGATCCAGAAGGCGGTCGACGCAGGCAAGCTGACCGGCACCGACGTCGATCACGCTGCGCTGAAGGCCGCTGGCTTGGCGCGTGGCGGCAAGGATGGCGTCCGCCTGCTCGCCAAGGGCGAGATCAGCGCGAAGCTGAACTTCACCGTTGCCGGCGTCTCGGCCTCGGCGCGTGAGGCGATCGAAAAGGCTGGCGGTTCGGTCAACGTGATCGAAGTCGTCGCGGCTGCGGAGAAGGCCGCAGCCAAGAAGGGCAAGGCTCGCGAGGCGCGTCTGGCTAACAAGGCGGCGAAGTCCGGCAACTGACTACAGACGGCTCCCGGCCCAGCGTCGGGGTGCTGCCTGGATCCGCTTGCGATCTGATTTCCGGTTTTACCGGAGCAGAATCTGCTCGCTAGGTTAGACAAGCCTTCGAGCAGGCCTATATGAGCGGCGGGGCAGGGCATAATAACCCGCTCCGCCGTTTTTCGTTTCCGAAGGCACCGACGTACGATGGCATCCGCAGCCGACCAAATGGCGCAAAGCATCAGCCTCGCGAAGTTCTCGCAGGCGACCGACCTCAAGAAGAGGCTGTGGTTCACGATCGGTGCGCTGATCGTTTTCCGCCTGCTCAGCTACGTGCCGCTCCCGGGTATCGACCCGACCGGCCTCGCTGCACTGGCTCAGCAGACCAAGGGCGGTGTGCTGGACTTCTTCAACACCTTCTCGGGCGGCGCGCTTGAGCGTGCGTCGCTGATCGCGCTTGGTGTGATGCCGTACATCACGGCGTCGATCGTGGTGCAGCTCGCCACCTCGCTCTCGCCGCAGCTTGCAGCGATCAAGAAGGAAGGTGAGAGCGGTCGCAAGAAGCTGAACCAGTATACGCGCTACGGCACGGTGCTGCTGACCGCGATCCAGGGCTATGTCATCGCGACCGGCCTGGAAGCGGGCGGGGCCGTGGTTGAGCCCGGCATGTTGTTCAGGGTTGCTGCTGTCATCTCGCTGATCGGCGGTACGATGTTCCTGATGTGGATCGGTGAGCAGATCACCAGCCGCGGCATCGGCAACGGTATCTCGCTGATCATCATGGCGGGCATCGTCGCCCATCTGCCGACGACGATCGTCAACCTGCTCGAAGGTGGCCGCACCGGTTCGATGAGCCCGGCGATCGTGATCGCCATCATCCTGGCGGTCGCTGGTCTGGTACTGTTCATCTGCTTCATGGAGCGTGCGCAGCGCCGCATCCTGATCCAGTACCCGAAGCGTCAGACCGCGCGCGGTGTTCAGGCCGATCGTAGCCACCTGCCGCTGAAGATCAACACGGCGGGCGTGATCCCTCCGATCTTCGCCTCGTCGTTGCTTCTGCTGCCGCTGACGATCACGCAGTTCGCAGGGCAGAGCGTGTCGGGTGAGAGCTGGTGGGGTGACGTGATCATCAGCCTCAACCAGTATCTGCAGCACGGCAGCCCCCTCTACATGCTCCTGTACGGCGCCGGCATCATCTTCTTCTCGTTCTTCTACACTGCGGTTGTGTTCAACCCGGAGGAGACGGCAGAGAATTTGAAGCGCTACGGTGGGTTCGTACCCGGCATCCGCCCCGGCAAGAACACGGAACAGTATTTCGACTATGTGCTGACCCGAATCACCGTGATCGGCGCGGCCTATCTCGCTTTCATCTGCCTGGTGCCGGAGTATCTCGTGTCGGCGCTGTCGATCCCCTTCTATCTGGGGGGCACGAGCTTGCTGATCGTCGTCAACGTGACGATGGATACGGTGACACAGATCCAGTCGCACTTGCTGGCGCACCAATATGGTGACCTCATCAAGAAGGCGAAGCTGAAGGGCGGTCGCCTGCGCTGATCGGTGCAGGCAGATCGAAAGGGGAGGACGTTTTCGTGAACATCATTCTTCTTGGGCCTCCGGGGGCGGGCAAGGGCACGCAGTCCGAGCGCCTCGTGGCCGAGCGCGGCATGGTTCAGCTGTCCACGGGTGACATGCTGCGCGCGGCGGTGAAGGCAGGGACGCCGGTCGGCCTTCAGGCGAAGGCGGTGATGGATGCGGGCGAGCTGGTGTCCGACGCGATTGTGTCGGCGCTGATCGGGGAGAACCTGGACCGTTTGTCTGACGGTCAGGGGGCGATTTTCGACGGGTATCCGCGCACTGCGGCGCAGGCCGAGGCGCTGGACCTGCTGCTTGAGGAGCGTGGCCGGACGCTCGATCATGTGATCGAGCTTGAGGTGAACGAGGACGCGCTGGTCGAGCGGATCGTCGGTCGCTACACCTGCGCGAACTGCGGTGCCGGCTATCACGACAGGTTCAAGCAGCCGAAAGTGGCGGAAACCTGCGATGTTTGCGGCGCCCACGAGTTCAAGCGTCGACCCGACGACAATGAGGAAACCGTCCGTACGCGGATGGCGGAGTATCGCGCCAAGACGGCGCCGATCCTGCCGATCTATGAAGCGCGCGGGCTGGTGCGGCGAGTCGACGGGATGGCGGACATTGCCGTCGTGACCCGGTCGATCGAGGAAATCCTGGATCGCGGCTGAGCGACATCCGGCGAACAATGGCCGCGCGCGCATCGCGGGCGGCCTGTTCGTGGATATGTTTTGGCCTCGCCTGGTGGAGGCCTGGCCAGATGCGGAACCCATTGCTTGACATGGCGTTTGTGCGCGCCTAATTCACCGCCCTTCCAACACCTGAAGTCCGGCAGTGCGCAGTGCGCTTGCCGCATTTCTGCGTGGCGGAAGGTCCTGCGAAGAGATGGGGTGCGTGATCCATGCCGCGCCCTGTGGAGCACGAGGAGATAGAATTTCATGGCACGTATTGCGGGTGTTAACATCCCGACCAACAAGCGCGTTCTGATCGCGCTGCAGTACATCCACGGCATCGGTCCTTCCAAGGCGAAGGAAATCACCGAGAAGCTCGAGATCGCACCGGAGCGCCGCGTGCAGGACCTGAGCGACCAGGAAGTGCTCCAGATCCGCGAGGCGATCGACGCCGGCTACACCGTGGAAGGTGACCTGCGTCGCGAGACCGCGATGAACATCAAGCGCCTGATGGACCTGGCCTGCTACCGCGGCCTGCGTCACCGCAAGGGCCTGCCGGTCCGCGGCCAGCGCACGCACACCAATGCGCGCACCCGCAAGGGCAAGGCGAAGCCGATCGCAGGCAAGAAGAAGTAAGCGTCACGCTTCTTCTTCTGTCGAGGGGCTGGTTGCAGGCATGTCGCCTCCCGGCCTCCGCTTGAAACAAAGGTCAGGATTACCAAATGGCACAGGCACCGCAGCGTATTCGCCGTCGCGAGCGCAAGAACATCACCGCCGGCGTGGCGCACGTCAACGCCAGCTTCAACAACACCATGATCACCATCACCGACGCGCAGGGCAATGCGATCAGCTGGTCTTCGGCCGGCATGATGGGCTTCAAGGGTTCGCGTAAGTCGACCCCTTATGCCGCCCAGGTTGCTGCTGAGGACGCGGGCAAGAAGGCCGCCGAGCATGGCGTCCGCACGCTCGAGGTTGAGGTGAAGGGTCCGGGTTCGGGCCGCGAGTCGGCGCTTCGCGCGCTGCAGGCGGTCGGTTTTCAGATCACGTCGATCCGCGACGTGACCTCGATCCCGCACAACGGTGTGCGTCCGTCGAAGCGTCGCCGCGTCTGATGGTTCTGGCCCCCGGCTGACGAGTCGGGGTGCCCTTTTATTTCCAGGCCGGTCGCGCCCCACGACTGGCCCAACATCAGGGGACACGAGCCTTGTCCGTCAACGCAAAGAACTGGCAGGAACTTAAGAAGCCCAACGCGCTCGAGAAGAAGGGCGGCGATGGCAAGCGCAAGGCGACCTTCGTGGCCGAGCCGCTGGAGCGTGGCTTCGGCCTGACGCTCGGCAACGCGCTGCGGCGCGTTTTGCTGTCGAGCCTGCAGGGCGCAGCGGTCACGTCGATCAAGATCGAGAACGTGCTGCACGAATTCTCGAGCCTGGCCGGCGTGCGCGAGGACGTCACCGACATCGTCCTCAACGTGAAGCAGATTGCCCTCAAGATGCAGGGCGAAGGCCCCAAGCGTCTGCAGCTGTCGGCAACCGGCCCGGCCGAAGTGAAGGCGGGCGACATCGCCGTTTCCGGTGACATCGAAGTCATGAACCCGGAACTGGTGATCTGCCACCTGGATGAAGGCGCGACCTTCAACATGGAGCTGACCGCCGACACCGGTAAGGGCTATGTCCCGGCGACCGTGAACCGCCCGGCCGATGCGCCGATCGGCCTGATCCCGGTCGATGCGCTGTATTCGCCGGTCCGCCAGGTCAGCTACAAGGTCGATCCGACCCGCGTTGGCCAGGACCTGGACTATGACAAGCTGACGCTGACGCTGGAAACCGACGGCACGGTCACCCCGGAAGATGCGCTGGGCTATGCCGGCCGCATCCTTCAGGACCAGCTGGCGCTGTTCGTTCACTTCGACGATTCGGCGGTTACCCGTTCGGCCCCGGTCGGCGTGGCGGCACCCGCAGCCGGTGCAGAGCCGGTCAGCGACACGCAGCAGATCAACCGTTACCTGCTCAAGAAGGTCGACGAGCTCGAACTGTCGGTTCGCTCGGCCAACTGCCTCAAGAACGACAACATCATCTATATTGGTGATCTGGTCGGCAAGACCGAGGCGGAAATGCTGCGCACGCCGAATTTCGGCCGCAAGTCCTTGAACGAGATCAAGGAAGTGCTGTCGTCGATGGGCCTGCGTCTGGGCATGGAAATCCCGGGCTGGCCGCCTGAGAACATCGAAGAGATGGCCAAGAAGCTCGAGCAGGAAATCATGGGCTGATCCTGCACCGGCGCAGCGTGGCTGCGCCGGAGACAGGACAGGCCCGGCCGGCGGGTCGGCAATGCCGATCCCGACCGACGGCGTGGCTCCGCCACGCCGATCCGGCAGAAAAGTTACCGGGGCCCCGGCATGACGCCGGGGCGACGTACATCGGGTGGCCCCACGTCCCACCTGTCCCGGGGTACCGGAGGGCAACCATCAAAGGATCACTTTGATGGGGACCAAACGGCCCCCTGACGAACGAGAGAAGGACATATCATGCGTCACCGCGTAGGCGGCCGTAAGCTTCAGCGGACCTCGGCCCACCGCATTGCCCTGTTCCGCAACATGTCGGCAGCGCTGATCAAGCACGAGCAGATCACCACCACGCTCGCCAAGGCGAAGGAGCTTCGCCCGTACATCGAGAAGCTGATCACGCTGGGCAAGAAGGGCGGCCTGTCGAACCGTCGTCTCGCGCATGCTCGCTTGCTCGACGACGCGCAGCTGGTGAAGCTGTTCGATGTGCTGGCACCGCGCTACGCCGACCGTAACGGTGGTTACACCCGCATCATCAAGGCCGGCATCCGTGCGTCCGACGCCTCGCCGATGGCGATCATCGAATTCGTCGACCGCGACGTTTCGGCGAAGGGCCAGGATTCGGGTCCGGTCATGACCGATGAGGATTTCGATCAGGCCGCCTAATCGCGCCGATCATCCGATCCAAAGAAAGGGGGCGTTCCGGTTTGCCGGGGCGCCCCTTTTGCTTTGGGGGCATGACCGAAGATGTGAGGGGCAGGGGGCGGCACGTCTTCGGGTTTGTCCCTCTTTCGCGCGCGCCGCGGGATCGCTACAGGCCCGCCATGGAACAGCTCGACAGCATACTCATCATCGACTTCGGCAGCCAGGTGACGCAGCTTATCGCGCGTCGCGTCCGTGAAGCGGGTGTGTACAGCGAGATCGCTCCCTTCCAGTCGGCCGGAGAAGCCTTTGCACGGATGAAGCCGCGCGGCGTCATCCTGTCGGGCGGCCCGGCGTCGGTGGTCGACGAGGGAAGCCCCCGCGCCCCGCAGGCGGTGTTCGACAGCGGCGTGCCGGTGCTGGGCATCTGTTATGGCCAGCAGGTCATGAACCTGCAGCTCGGCGGGCGAGTTGAGAAGGGCTATGCCGGCGAGTTCGGCGAGGCATTCGTCGAGGTGGAGAGCGGCTGCGGCCTGTTCGACGGCCTGTGGCGCGAGGGCGAGCGGCATCAGGTGTGGATGAGCCATGGCGACCATGTCAGCGAACTGGCGCCCGGCTTCGTGCCGGTTGCGACGTCGCCCGGTGCGCCCTTCGCGATCATCGCCGACGAGAGCCGCCAGTTCTACGGCATGCAGTTCCACCCCGAAGTGGTGCACACGCCGGACGGCGCGCGGCTGATCAAGAATTTCGCGCGTCACGTCTGCGGCATGGCCGGTGACTGGACGATGGCCGAGTTCCGCGAGACCAAGATCGCGGAGATTCGCGAGCAGGTCGGCCAGAAGAAGGTGATTTGCGGCCTGTCGGGCGGGGTCGATTCGGCGGTCGCGGCGGTGCTGATCCACGAAGCGATCGGCGACCAGCTGACCTGCGTCTTCGTCGACCATGGCCTGTTGCGCGCGGGCGAGGCCGACCAGGTCGTCAGCCTGTTCCGCGGCCATTACAACATCCCGCTGGTGCACGTGAATGCCGAGGCGCTGTTCATGAACGGGCTTGCCGGCGTCACTGACCCCGAAGCCAAGCGCAAGTTCATCGGCAAGACGTTCATCGAGGTGTTCGAGAGCGAGGCGAAGAAAATCGGGGGGGCGGAGTTCCTGGCACAGGGCACGCTGTATCCCGACGTGATCGAGAGCGTCAGCTTCACCGGCGGGCCGTCGGTGACGATCAAGAGCCACCACAATGTCGGTGGCCTGCCCGAGCGGATGAACATGAAGCTGGTCGAGCCGCTTCGCGAGCTGTTCAAGGACGAGGTGCGCGAGCTTGGCCGTGAGCTGGGGCTGCCCGACGTCTTCGTGGGCCGGCATCCGTTCCCGGGGCCGGGCCTCGCGATCCGTATCCCGGGCGAGGTGACCAAGGAGCGGTGCGACATCCTGCGCAAGGCCGATGCGATCTACCTCGAGGAGATCCGCAACGCGGGGCTGTACGACGCGATCTGGCAGGCGTTCGCGGTGCTGCTGCCGGTCCGTTCGGTCGGCGTGATGGGCGACGGGCGGACGTATGAAAGCGTGCTGGCGCTGCGTGCGGTGACCTCCACCGATGGCATGACGGCGCAGGCGTTCGAGTTCCCCGGCGGGTTCCTGCCGCGCGTGTCGACGCGGATCGTCAACGAGGTGAAGGGCATCAACCGGGTGACGTATGATTATACGTCCAAGCCGCCCGGCACGATCGAGTGGGAATGATCCGCGCGCCGTCGACGTCGCTGAGCCGGGTCTAGATAGTAGCCCCGGCGAAAGGAGCCGCGGGGTTCAGGCCTCCACGGCGGCGATCTTGGTCGTCGGACATGCCATGGCGGCAAGCGCGCGTTGCTGCGGCACCGGATCGGGCGCGGGGCGCGCGTAGTAGAAGCCCTGGCCGACGTGGCAGCCGAGGAGGCGGAGGCGGTGGGCCTGTGCCTCCGTCTCGATTCCTTCCGCGACCACGACCTTGCCCAAACCGCGGCCCATGCCGATGATCGCACGCACGATCGCCAGCGTCCCGCCGTCGCGTTCGTCGATGCTGGCGATGAACGAGCGGTCGATCTTGATGCGATCGACCGGCATCTGGCGCAGGTGGACCAGCGAGGCGTAGCCGGTGCCGAAATCGTCGAGCGCGATGGCAATGCCCGCCTCGTGCAGGGTGCGCAGATTGGCGAGGATCGAATCAGCGCCACGATCCAGCATCACGCCCTCCGTCACCTCGATGCACAGCAGCGTGGGCGAGACATCGTGATAGCGCAGCCGTTCGAGCACGCGATCCGCGGCGCGCCGGCCGACGAGCTGCGCCGCGGTGAAATTGACGCTGAGCGTGCCGATCGACGGGCCGTGACGACGGATCCATGCCAGCGCGAGATCGAGCACACGCTCCTGGATCAGCAGCCCGATCCGCTCCGCGACGAGGACATCGCCGAACCGCTCGGGCGTGATCATGCCATATTCGGGATGGTCCCACCGCAGCAGCGCCTCATAGCCGCAGACCGCGCCCGAGGAGAGGGTGACGATCGGCTGCATGTGGAGCGCGAATTCGCCGCGCTCCAGCGCACGGTGGGCGTCGTTGCTGAATTCGACCTGGAGGTCGCGTAGCGCGCGCTGCAGCGGATCATAGCGGTAATAGCGCATCCGGCCGAGCCGCTTGGCATTGTAGAGCGCGAGATCGGCGTTCTGGTAGAGGAGGTCGAGCGTCGTCGCATCTTCGGGATAGCGCGCCGAGCCGACGCTGAGCGAGATGGTGCGCTCCTCCCCCATGAAATGCCACGGGGCGCCCTGCATCGCGGCGATGGCGCGGGCGAGCACGGTTTCACATGCCTCGCCGCCCGGGCACAGGATGACGAATTCGTCGCCGCCGATGCGGGCGACCTGCGCGCCCGGGACCTGCGCGGCACCGGTCGAGAGCAGGCGCGCGATTTCGCGCAGCAGGATGTCGCCGCCGGCGTGGCCGACGCGGTCGTTGGTATGCTTCAGGTAATCGACGTCGATCAGGAACAAGGTGAACGGCGTGCCGGCGAAGATCAGTTCCTCCGCCTCGTCCTTGAAGGCGGCGCGGTTGGCGAGGCCGGTGAGGAAGTCGGTGCGCGCCGCGGTGCGCAGCGCATTCGCCTCCGCCTGGACGATCTCTCGCCGTTGGCGGGACAGTTCGAGCTCCTGCCGGAGCATCCGGAAGCGGTCGGCGATCGCCAGCGAGAGGATTAGCCCCTCGAACGCCAGCGCGGCGAAGGTCGCCATGTCGACGAAATCATTCTGCGGCGCGAAGCCCAGGTTGCGGGCGAGCCGCGCCAGGAAGACGCAGATCACGGGCCCCCAGCCGACCATGTAGAACCAGACGACGCGGCTGCCGCGGCGGACCGCGATCCAGCACGACAGCGCGACGGTCACGCCGGTTGCTGCAATGGCATAGTTCAAGAGGCGATCGGTGATGATGGGCGGCAGCAACATGTCGGCCGCGGCGAGCGGGCCGAGCACCGCGCCGGCGAGCGCCAGCGACCGGCCGGCGACCACCAGCGGCCGCGGCAGCATGCCGCGTTCGATCACCGCAAAGAAGAACATGTTGCCCGCCGCGACCATCAGGCCGACGAGGGTGAAATCGAGCCGTACCGCCGTCGGGCCGACCAGCCACGGGAAGACGAAGGCGGCCATGTTGGTCCATGTCAGACCATAAGCGAGCGCCGCAGTGAGCCAGAGCAGGTACCAGCGCTGAAAGGCATAGCGTTGCCCGGCATGGATCACGGCATTGTAGAGCAGCGCCGACAGCAGGGCGCCGGTGAACAGCCCCATCAGGATCAGCCAGCGCGCATCGTCGCGAAACGCAGTGTCGGGCGAGACGGCCACGACCTTGCGCATCAAGGACAGCGTGTCGAGCTTGCGAAAGCCGAGATACAGCGCGCGGGTGTCCGACCCGGCGCTTGCCACGGGGAAGCTGAGCAAGCCGCCCGCCGCCCAATTTTCCCCCAGTTCGCCGGCCGACCAGGTGGATCGCCGCGTGCTGTGGCGGTCGACCACCAGCACCGAAATCTTGTCGAAGCGGGTCTGATCGACCAGCAAGTGCCAGCCGGGGGCGAGCCCGTTCAGCAGCTTGTGATCGAGGCGCAGCCATATCCATTCGTGCTGGCGCGTGTCCGCCCGGTCGCCACAGGCATAGGGCGCAGCGGCGATGTCCTGCGGCGTGGTGCCGTCGGGCAGGCTGGTGACGCAGGCGGTGCGCAACAGGTCGATCTTTGTCGCTGCGGCACCCTGCGGAAGGAGGCTGGCGACCAACAGCAGCAACGCGCACAGAAATGCCCTCACGTTCGCCACCTGCCCCAACTTCCCCCTCATCACCTTCGCCCCGAACACGTCCTACCGACAAGTTCCTAACAGAAGGCAACTGTGCGGGGCGCCGGCCGCATTCCCGTCCTGCGACGGGCAGCGTTTCGACACCCCGGGACCTTAGCGGATATTTGCCGTGGAAACCATGTTGTCGCGCTGGTCCTGCAAGCGGAGCGCGAGGCATGATCCCCCATGCGGCTGATACGACGCTGACGTAAGTACCGGCGCTTCACCGCCCGAATAGCGCTCGCTCCGGCTGACGATTGTCTTGCTACATCGGTCATTTGATCTGATGACAGCTATGACCGGAACCTAGCCGTTAGCTTTTTTTGCTTGCTGAATTGCGCCTGGGACACCTGCGGCGGCGGAGAGTAGGCATGCACGCGACCAAACATGCGACGACATTCTTAGCGCAATCTTATTAATTCTCATTCTATTCGGCGATGTTAGGGAGCATCACGTGGTAGAACGCCGCATCGTACCGGAAGCCGACATTCGGGTCGAAGTCGCCCACGGAATTTCGCCGAAGCTGGACGCACCGGCGCCGCGACTCTGGTCCGGGGCCTGCTTCATGGGCGCTGCTTGGTTCAAGGCGGCCAACGCGATTGATGCCCGGACGGTGCTGGCGATGCGGCCGGACGGCAGCACGGTCGCTGCCATACCCTCCGCCGGCCTTGGGCCTTCTTTGATGGGCATCCGCGCCGTCCCGGGCAGTTACTGGCCGTTCCGCTCCATCGCTGTGGCCGCGGATGCTCAGCCGGCCGAGCTACAGGCGTTGCTGTCAGCGCCGCGAGCGCGCCGGGCACTCTCGCCGGTGTGGCGGGTGGGTCCGGTGCTAAGAGAAGATCTGGCGGTCGCGATGCTGGAACAGGCCGCGGTCAGCTCGGGCTGGACGGTTCTGGTTCGGACGCTCGGGAAGACGTTCGTACTTAGGCTGCGCGATCAGATCGATAGCGGCGGCTGGCCGAGAAAATCGACGCGCCGGCGCCTGGAAAACTACGAGCGGCAACTGGCGAAAAAGGGAGAGCTTCACGTTCGCTTCGTCACCGGGTCCGCCTGGAACGAAGGCGTCTTTGAGGCGCTGGCTGCGATTGAGGCGAATAGCTGGGTCGGCCGAAGAAGCGACGGCAGGGGCGCTCAGTTTCTCGCGCCTGGTCAATGCGCGCTGTGGCGCCGTGCAGTCGGCGATCCCCAAATTGCGGAGGCTCTCTCCGCGACCATCCTGACCGTCGGCGGGGAGCCGGCAGCCTTTTCCTTCGATCTTCGGGCAGGCGAGCGTCAGTACAGCATCGCCAGCAGCTATGACGAGCGCTTCGCAGCGGCCCGGCCGGGCAAGATCGTCACATATCGCCAGCTTCAGTGGGCTGCCGGTCAGGGTGTCCAGACGGTAGATCTGGGGGTTGGCGATAGCGGCTACAAGCAGGAGATGGGCGCGCGGCCGGGTTCGCAGATGATCGACCTGTTGATCGTGCGAAGCTCACCCCTTGGCTGGCTCCTCAGCTTCAAATGGGGACCGAAGTCGGAGCTTGCGCGTACCGACTTGTCCGCGAGCATGGATGCGCGCCGGCACCGCAATCGGATCGTCGCGCAGGTCGCCACCGCAGCCGCCGTCGCGGCGGCAGCATTCGCCGTCAGCCGGTGATGCACCCCCATGGCGCCGCCCGACCCCGATAACGTGATTTAGCGCGTCGCCATGAGTTGGCCCACAGTCTTCGACACATCAGGCATGAGTGTACCGAAAAGGTGGGTCGTAAGGCGAATGCCGGATCAAAATGAGGCAGCGGACATGAAGTTAGAGACCCGCAATGAAATGTCCTTGTTTGAAGTGCCCGCTACCTTGAACGCGGACGACAAGCTGACGGACGCCTGCGTTCAACAAGCCCTGACGGTGATGAACCGGGAGGGCTTCGTCATCTTCACGGACCTGATGTCGGACGAGGAATCAGATGTTGGCCTGGAACTGATTCGTCAAACAATCGAGGATCCTGATCGCGTCCGGGGCTCATTCGCCAGCGAGACTGACAATCGTTACGTGCGTCGCGACTTTTGCTCTCTGCCTTCGACGATGCCGGTATTGAGCTTTGCTGCCATGTTGGCGCAGCGCATTGAACCGGTCATCTCAACCTATTGTGCCCGGACGCATCCGCTGCTGGAGGTCACCACATTGACCAGCTATATTGGCTCGTCGCACCAATATGTTCACCGTGATCCAGCGGGTGTAATCAGTCTCTTTGCTGCCGTGGCAGATGTGTCAGAGGCTCAAGGCGGGACGGTGTTCATTCCGGGGACGCACTTGGACGGCCGCGCCGAAGAGCGGCGTGGCGCCATGTCTCATGAGCTAATGGAGCTGTTTCGGGTAAAGAGTAATGCCTACATCCTTTGCTACAACTTGGCGAAGCTGTGGAGAATGCTCAAACGAGGAAAGACATCCTTGGCGTGGGGCGAATTCCGTGATCGCGTATTTTCCAGCGCGTGGGATGAGCACCAGCCGAATTTGATGCGCTTTATCTTGGGGAAGAACTCGCAATTCAGTATTCGGAACCTGGGCCCAAGGACATTATGGAGGCTTTATAAGCATCGCGATGTGCTCAGTGAAATGTTCCATTTGGTGCAGACGGCGCCCCGTAAGGGTACGGTCATCTTATATCAAAGTGACCTGCTCCATGCCGGACCCGACAACCGATCGCCGCATCCTCGGCGCCTCTTCAGCATGAGTATCGCGCGGAACCCGGTCGAGCCCAAAGCCTGGCATGCCGGGTATTCGCCACACCCCACGCTCATCGCCAATTCCATAAGCCTTGGTGATCTTCTGGATCTTCCTGCCTTCCTTGCCGCCCCGGTTGCTGGGTCGCGAGATGAGATGGCTAGCGGATAAGTCCCGCAGTACCGAATCCGCGTTGAAGCCCCCGAGGAGGCGAAGCTGGTCTGGTGTGACCGTCATGACAGTCGCAAGCTGACGGTGCGTTTCCGGCCGATTCAGAGCCATGCCTCGCCGAACCTGCCGCGCCTGCACCTGGCGCGCGAGAACGCCGACTGCTTTTGCGGTCACAAACCGCTATCAGCGCTGCTGAAGGTGACGAGGGTGATGATGGCGACGACGGTTTACGGGATTCCGAATTGCGACACGGTGAAGAAGGCGCGGGTGTGGCTGGACGGCCAGGCGGTCGGCTATCGCTTTCACAATTGGAAGACCGACGGCGTCGACGGTGACGTGCTGAACCGCGCGATTGCGCAGCATGGATGGGAGCGGGTGCTCAATCGGCAGGGCACGACGTTTCGCAAATTGCCCGAGGAGGAGCGCGCGTCGCTGGACGCGGCAACGGCGCTGCGGATCATGCAGGAGCACCCATCGACCATCAAGCGCCCGATCCTCGTCGTCGATGACGTGATCGCGGTGGGTTTTTCGCCGGATGGTTTCCAGCAGGCGCTGGAAGCCGCGGGCCGACAGGAGGCGGCGCAGGAGGGAGCGCAGGGGAACTGAGGTCTGCCGCTGGATTGCCCGGCACGAACCCGCTAAGCGCCCATCATGTCCACGACCTTCACGATCGACAGCTCGACCAGCCGGGCAACGCCGGTGGCGACACCGATGAAGCGGGTGACGGTTCCCGCCGTGCGCCAGCGCAAGGGCAAGGAGCCGCTGGTGATGCTGACCGCGTACACCGTGCGCATGGCGCAGATCCTGGATCCGCATTGCGACATGCTGCTGGTCGGCGACAGCCTGGGTCAGGTGATCTACGGCCTTCCTTCGACCGTGCCCGTCACGCTGGACATGATGGCGGCGCACGGGGCCGCGGTGGTGCGCGGCAGCTATCATGCGATGGTCATCGTCGACATGCCGTTTGGCAGCTATGAGGCGAGCCCGGAAAAGGCGTTCGAAAGCGCGGCCTGGCTGCTGAAGCAGACCGGCGCGGCGGCGGTGAAGCTGGAGGGTGGGGCGGCGATGGCCCCCACCGTGGCATTTCTGTCGGAGCGCGGCATTCCGGTGATGGCGCATGTCGGGCTGACGCCGCAGGCGGTGAACGCGCTGGGCGGCTATGGCGCGCGGGGGCGGTCGGAGGCCGAGGCGAAGAAGATCGTCGGCGATGCGCAGGCCGTCGCGGCGGCGGGCGCCTTCTCGATCGTCATCGAGGGCGTGATGGAGCCGATCGCGGTGGAGATCACCCGCTCGGTCGCGATTCCCACCATCGGCATCGGCGCCTCTGCGGAGTGCGACGGCCAGGTATTGGTGACCGAGGACATGCTGGGCATGTTCGAGCGCGTGCCCAAGTTCGTGAAGCGTTATGGCGACATGGCAGGCTATATCGGCGAACGCGCCGCAAGCTATGCCGATGAGGTGCGGCAACGGGCATTTCCGGGCGCCGACCAGATCTACGTTCCGAAATCCTGAGCCGCTTTTGTTTTTGCAGCGGTGAGCGTATCGTCCGCCGCCTTTCCGACAAGTTGGAGTAAGCCGTGGCGCTGACGCCGCAAAACAACGAAGCCTTCCTGCGTGAAGTCGACGAGGAACTCCGCAAGGAGCAGGCGGCCGCTTTGGCGAAGCGCTGGGGGTTGGCGATTGCCATTCTTCTGGTGGTGGGCCTGGCGATCTTTGCCGGCTACCTGTTCTGGCGCCACCAGCAGAATGAAGCCGCCGGCCGCGAGGGCGAGCAGCTTCAGCTGGTCTGGGACGAACTGGCGGCCAACAATGCCGCCAAGGCGTCGCCGGAGCTCGCCAAGCTCGCTGATTCCAGCGCGCCCGGCTATCGCGCGGTGGCGCTGTTCACTGAGGCCGACCTGCTGCTGCAGAAGGACGACCTGAAAGGTGCGGCTGCCAAGTTCGGCGCGATCGCATCCGACACGTCGCTGGCAGAACCGTTCCGCGACCTGGCGCTGATCCGCCAGACGAGCGCGGAATATGATTCGCTGAAGCCCGAGCAGGTGGTCGAGCGGCTGCGCGCGATCGCGGTGCCGGAGAACCCGTATTTCGGTAGCGCCGGCGAACTGGTGGCAATGGCCTATCTGAAGCAGAACAAGCGCGACCTGGCGGGTCGGCTGTTCGGACAGATCGCCCAGGCGGAGCAGGTGCCGCCGTCGATCCGTCAACGCGCAGTTCAGATGGCGGGCCTATTGGGCGTCGATGCCGTGCCGGCCGAGGCAGGCACGAAAGAGGACGTGACGAAGCAATGAAGAGATCGATTGCCGCGCCCATCGCCCTCGCGGCGCTGATGGGGCTGAGCGCCTGCGGCGTGTTCAAGGGTTCGCCCAAGAAGACGCCGACGGTCGGTAACCGCGTTCCGATCCTGGTGGCCGAAAGCGCGGCGGAGGTCGATCCGTCGCTGGCCGGCGTCCAGGTGCTGTTGCCGCCCGCAGTGGTGAACACCGAATGGGCCCAGCCGGGCGGCAATGCCGCCAAGTCGATGGGCCAGCTGGCGCTGGGCGCATCGCCCGCGCGCGTGTGGACGGCATCGATCAACGGCGGCTCCAACCGGCAGCGGCTGGGCGCGGCGCCGGTCATCGCCGAAGGGCGTGTGTTCGTCGTCGACGTGGAAGCGAACGTCCATGCCTTTTCCGCCGAGACGGGCGCAAGCCAGTGGACCACCGCGCTGTCCGATGGCGACGCCAACAAGGCGGCGCTGTTCGGCGGCGGGGCAAGCTTTGACGGCGGGCGCGTCTATGCGACCGACGGGCTGGGCGATGTCGTCGCGCTGAACGCGACCGATGGCGCCGTCGTATGGCGGTCGAAGCCAGGCGGTCCGCTGCGCGGCGCGCCGACCGTCGCCAACGGCCAGGTCTATGTGCTGAGCCAGGACAATCAGTTGTTCGCGCTCGACCAGAATGACGGCAAGGTCGTGTGGACGGCCACCGCCAGCGTCGAGACGCAGGGCGTGTTCGGCGTCGCGGCGCCCGCGGCCGCATCGGGCACGATCGTTGCGGGCTTCTCCTCGGGCGAGCTCAACGCCTATCGCTACGAGAACGGCCGCACCCTGTGGCAGGACGCACTGTCGCGCACCAGTTCCTCGACGTCGGTGTCGAGCCTTGCCGATATCGATGCCGAGCCGGTGATCGCCGACGGCCGCGTCTATGCCGTCGGGCAGGGCGGGCGCATGGTGGCGGTGGAGATCGCGACCGGCCAGCGGCTGTGGGAGCAGAATTTTGCCAGCATCACGACGCCGTGGCTGGCCGGCGAGTGGCTGTTCATCGTCACCGATGATGCGCGGCTGGTCTGCCTGTCGCGTGCCAACGGCAAGGTGCGCTGGATCAACCAGTTGCAGGCCTATCGCAATGTCGAGAAGCGCAAGGGCCCTTATACCTGGTTCGGCCCGGTGCTGGCCGGTGACCGGCTGTGGCTGACCAATTCGCGCGGGCAGCTGGTCGGCACGTCGCCGGCCGACGGCAGCGTGCAGGTGACGATCGACAACGGCGCGCCGTTCACGCTGTCGCCCGTCGTCGCCAACCAGACGATGTACGTCCTTGACCAGGAGGGGCGGCTGTCGGCCTATCGCTGATCGGGGACCGGCAGTGATGCCGGCTCCTGCGAGCAGCACGCTGCGGCTTCCGCTGTCGGGCGGGGCGCTGTAGGGGCACGTGATGGCACGTCTTCCCACTGTTGCGATTGTTGGCCGACCCAATGTCGGCAAATCGACCCTGTTCAACCGCCTTGTCGGCAAGAAGCTGGCGCTGGTCGACGACCGGCCCGGCGTGACGCGCGACCGGCGGGAGGGCGAGGCGCACCTGCTGGGGCTCGATTTCCGCGTGGTCGATACCGCGGGCTATGAGGATCACGACCCGCAGTCGCTGCCCGGGCGGATGCGGATGCAGACCGAGGCCGCCGTGGCGCAGGCCGATGTCGCACTGTTCATGATCGATTCGCGCGCCGGCATCGTACCGCTGGACGAGGAGATCGGCCGTTGGCTGCGCGGATCGACCACGCCGATCGTGCTGGTCGCCAACAAGGCCGAGGGCCGGTCGGGCGAGCAGGGCGTGCTGGAAGCGCTGGCGCTTGGCTTTGGCGATCCGGTGCAATTGTCCGCCGAGCATGGCGAGGGCGTCGCGGACCTGTTCGAGGCGCTGCTGCCGTACCTGGAGCGCGACGAGGAGGACGTTCCCGACGAGGACGAGGAAGATCCCGCCGCGCCGCTGAAGCTGGCGATCGTCGGGCGGCCGAACGCCGGCAAGTCGACGCTGGTCAACCGGATGCTGGGCGAGGACCGCATGATCACCGGTCCCGAGGCCGGGATCACGCGCGATTCGATCGCCATCGACTGGGAGTGGCAGGGCCGCCCGGTGCGGCTGATCGACACGGCCGGGATGCGCAAGCGCGCCAAGGTCCAGGACAAGCTGGAGAAATTGTCGGTCGCCGATGCGCTGCATGCGGTGGATTTTGCCGAGGTCGTGGTGCTGCTGCTCGATGCGACGCTGGGGCTGGAGTCGCAGGACCTGCGCATCGCCGACCGCGTGCTGGAGGAAGGCCGCGCGCTGATCATCGCGCTGAACAAATGGGACGTCGCGGACAACCCCTCGTCGTTGTTCAACGGCGTCAAGGCGGCGCTGGGCGATGGCCTGAGCCAGGTGAAGGGCGTGCCGCTGATCACCGTATCGGCGATGACGGGACGCGGCATCGACCAGTTGCTGGCCGCCGCGTTCGAGACGCGCGAGGCATGGTCGCGGCGCGTGCCGACGGGCGAACTCAACCGCTGGTTCGAGCGTGCGATCGAGGCGAACCCGCCACCCGCGCCGGGCGGCAAGCGGATCAAGATGCGCTACGTCACGCAGGTGAAGACGCGCCCGCCCAGCTTCGTCATCTTCGGCACGCGCGTGGACCAGCTGCCGGCCAGCTACGAGCGGTATCTGGTCAATTCGCTGCGGCGCGACCTGGGCTTTGGCGCGGTGCCGATCCGGTTGACGCTGCGCGCGCCCAAAAATCCGTTCGGTAGCTGACGCTTACCTGCTGTTTACCGTAATGGCCTAGGCCGGGCGGCGAACAACGATCGCACGAGATGCGACAATGGGGGAAGCAAGCGTGTCACTCGAGCCGGGAATCCTGGTGGACCGGGAAGCCTTTGCCAAGGCCAGGGCGGAGCTTGGGGCGGGATTCCAGCGCATCTTGGGCTATTTCCGCGAGGACGGGATCAAGTCGGTTTCAGCGATCGAGGCGGCAATGCGCGCCAAGAATGCGGCCGGCCTGATAATCCCGGCGCACACGCTGAAGGGCGAGGCGCGGCAGTTCGGCGCGGCGCCGCTGGCCGATCTGGCGGAGCGGATCGAGACGATGGGGCGCGACTGCGTCGAAACGCGCGATACGCCGGAGGACGTGCTGGAGGATGTGGTCGCGCTGCGCCCGTTGTTCACCCAGACGCTGGCGCTGCTGGAGCGCGAGGCGGGGCCGGCGCCGGTGCGGCGGTCGGCGGCCGGGTTCGGGCGGCGGACGTCACCGGCGAATATCATCGGATAGCAGGACGCCGCGGCGCGGCATTTGGCTAGAGCGAGCGCCGGCGTGGCGCGCCGGGACAGGGCAGGCGCCACCCGCGGGATGGCGCCTGTACCGTATCAGCCGTGCGGCTTGTCAGCCTCTGCATTGAGCTGGATGTAGTTCTGCAGCCCCATGCGCTCGATCATCTCGAACTGGCGTTCGAGCGTGTCGACATGCTCTTCCTCACTGATGAGGATACGGGTGAACAGATCGCGGCTGCCGAAGTCCTTGACCTCTTCACAATAAGTGATCGCGGCCTTCAGCTGGGCGACGGCCTCGATCTCCATCGCGAGATCGGCCTTCAGCACCTCCTCGACGGTCTCACCAATGCGCAGGCGGCCGAGCAGCTGGAAATTGGGCAGGCCATCGAGGAAGAGGATTCGCTCGGCGAGCCAATCCGCATGCTTCATCTCGTCAATGGATTCGTGCCGCTCATATTCGGCGAGCTTCTTGACGCCCCAATGTTCGAGCAGGCGATAGTGCAACCAATATTGATTGATTGCCGTCAGCTCGTTCTTCAGCGTCTCGTTAAGAAACTCGATGACGCGCGGGTCGCCCTTCATTGAAATACCTCCATGTCGTTCCCGTTCTTACCTTGGGACGTGGAGGGTCAGCAATCAAAATTTGGCGGATTTCCGCGGTTTTTCGAATGTGCGAATGTTATGCAGCAGCACGCTCTTCATCGATAATGGCTCGCGCGAAGGGCGTGCATTGACCGCATTTCGGCTGGCGGCCGAGCGAACGATAGGCCTGGCATGCCGTCGTCGAGCCGGCGCGCGCCGCCTCGCGGACCTGGGTTTCACGAATAGCATTGCAAACGCAAACGACCATGAAGAGCACCTTTCGTTGAGAGGTGCATATCGCTCATGAGAACAGGTCGCAACTATAATTGCGTCTAATTCGCAAAAGAGCGCTGGTCGGAGGGTGACCGGCGACGAAATGGTTGGCGCTTCCCGAACGTCAGCGAGCGCCACGCCCATTCGAGCGGGCCGGCGGCGAATCGATCGAGCCAGGGTTTCGACCAGAGGAGCATCAGCGCCCAAATCGCGGCGACCACAGGATAAAGCTGCCAACGCTGGAGATAGCCGAACCACCCGAGGCCGTAGCCGTAGAAGAGGAGGGTGCAGATGATGCTGGTCGCGAGATAATTGGTGAAGGCCATCCGCCCGGCCGCCGTCAGCCGGATTGGTAACCAGGCGGTCGGAATGCGGGTGATCAGCGCCATGATGAGGATGGCATGGGCGAGCGCCATGGCGGGGCGGAGGAGCACGAGGTGCAACGGCTCCGCCAGCATCAGCACGATCGGATCGAAGTTCGAGGCGCTGATCCAGAGCGCCAGCGCGACATAGGCGGGGAGGCACAGGCCGTAGCCGATCAGGAGCACCGCGCGCTTCCACCGGGCGGGCCAGTCGCCGGTGAAGAAGCCGCTGCGGAACAGCGCCATGCCGAGCAGCATCAGCCCGGTTGTCTCGGCGGCGAGATCGGGGAAGATCTGCCGCTGGGCCTGCCACGCCAGCGTTGCGCGCATCGCGGTGACTTGCTGCCAGTCCCCGCGGAAGGCGGCCAACTCCGCCGGGACGGTCGCGCGCAGGCTGTCCATCTCCGCTTGGTAGTGGGCCCATTCGGCGAGGATTGCGGGGGACGCGCGGGGCGACAGGGCAAGCGCGCGGAAATGCTCGGCCGCCGCATGATCGATGATGCCGCTGACGAGCGGGGCGGCGATCAGCAGGGTAGCGATCGCGAACATGCGGGGGAGGGGCCAGTCGCGCGCGACGAACACCAGCGCGCCGCACAGGGCGTAGAGCACCAGAATGTCGCCGGGCCAGATCAGATAGGCGTGGACCATCCCGATCGCGAACAGCGTCGCCATTCGCGCATAATGGATGCGGGCCGGAGACCTGCCGCTGCGCAGCGCCCGATCCGCGATCAACAGGGTCGAGGCGCCGAACAGCATCGTGAACAGGCCGCGCATCTTGCCGTCGGCGAGGATGAAGGCGAGCGCCCAGGCCCACCAATTGGTGCCGGTGCTGCCGCCGTAGACGGTGGGATCGACATAGGCATAGCTCGGCATCGCGAAGGCGACGATGTTGAGCAGGAGGATGCCGAGAACGGCGAAGCCGCGCACGCCGTCGATCGCGGTAATCCGGCCGGGCGCGCGGACAGGGTCAGCGATGCTCATACGCGGCAGCGATCAGCGCGGGATGAGGGCAAGGTTCCGCCGTTCGGCCGCGTGGCGCGCGGCGAGGAAGATCGCGCCGGTCGAGGCGAGTGCGAGAAAGCCGACCACCAATGAGTCAAGGACCAGCGCCAGCCACACGACCCACGCGGGCGCGCCGACCGGGAGGATGTTCAGCGCCTGATGCAGCGCGGCGAGCGGCAGGAAGCCGGCGATCATGTAGACCACGGCGCGCCAGAAACTGCCGGCCATGATCGCGATCGAGCGCAGCGGACCGATCGCCGTGTTGCCCAGCGGCCAGGCCACGCGCCATGCGGAAAGATAGATGCCGAGTACGGCGGCGAGCACGCCCAGCGCTAGCGAGGCATATTCCCACCAGGCGAAGGGAAGGTCGAGAACGAGGCCCGGCGGCGGCCCGAACAGCGAGAGCCACTGGACCATGGCAAGGATCGCGAACTGGATGCCGAACAGGGTCACGGCCGGCCGCTCGACCTTCTTGGCCCAGGCGGCGTCGCGCCCGGAGGCCATGAAGCGGATGAACCAATAGGAGGGCAGCAGCATCGCCAGGATCTTGGCGAAGCCCAGCGACAGGCGGCGTTGATCGAGCGCGGCGGTGGCGCGGAAGCCCTGCGAGAAGAGGCCAAGGTCGATCTCCACCACGTGCTGGCCGAATTCGAGCACCGCGGGGATCGAGAACAGGATCGGGAGTGCCAGCGCGAAGGCGAGGCAGTCGGCGTATAATTGCTTGATGTCGCGCCACATCGTTTCGTCGTCACCTGTCCTTGGCGGCGGGGGTGGGCGACGGCGCGCGGGGTTTCAAGCGGTAAGTGGCAGGCGGTCCTGCCGGGGCACCGATCGACGCCCCGGCAGGCCGTGTCCGTCAGGCCGGCAGAAGCCGCTTTTCGCCGGCGACCTTCATCATCGCCTTTTGCAGCTTTTCAAAGGCGCGCACCTCGATCTGGCGGACGCGTTCGCGGCTGACGCCATAGACCTGGCTCAGTTCCTCCAGCGTCTTGGGATCGTCGGTCAGGCGACGCTCGGTCAGGATGTGCTTTTCACGATCGTTCAGGCTGTCCATCGCGCTGACGAGCATGTCGTGGCGGACTTCAGCCTCCTGCGCATCGGCAACGATCTGATCCTGCAGGGGCGAATCGTCCTGCAGCCAATCCTGCCACTGCCCCTCGCCATCCTCGCGCATCGAGACGTTGAGCGACGTGTCGCCGCCCATCGCCATGCGGCGGTTCATGCTGACCACGTCGGCCTCGCTGACGCCCAGATCGGTCGCGATCTTGGTCAGATCCTCCGGCTTCAGATCGCCGTCCTCGAACGCATCGAGACGAGCCTTCATCCGGCGCAGGTTGAAGAACAGCTTCTTCTGCGCGGCGGTGGTGCCCATCTTCACCAGGCTCCACGAGCGCAGGATGAATTCCTGGATCGAGGCGCGGATCCACCACATCGCATACGTGGCGAGGCGGAAGCCGCGATCGGGCTCGAACTTCTTCACGCCCTGCATCAGGCCGATATTGCCCTCGCTGATCAGCTCGGACACGGGCAGGCCATAGCCGCGATAGCCCATCGCGATCTTCGCGACGAGACGCAGGTGGCTGGTGACGAGCTGAGCTGCCGCCTCAGGATCGCCATGTTCCTGGAAACGCTTGGCGAGCATATATTCCTGCTCGGGCGCCAGGATCGGAAACTTCTTGATCTCGGCGAGATAGCGGTTGAGGCTCTGCTCGCCGCCGAGAGCGGGGATCGTCGCTGGGACGTTGCCGCTAGCCATGAGTACCTAATCTCCCTTTCCGGGGAACGCCACGCGCAGATCAGCGCAGGCGGTTACACCCTATACGTCGAGTTGACTGAACAGTTCCTGCATGTCTGCAGGCATCGCGCTTTCGAACGACAAAGCGGTGCTTGTGATCGGATGAACGAACCCCAGCCGGGCTGCGTGCAGCGCCTGTCGCCGGAACGAAAGTTCATCAAGTTGACGCTTATGAACTGGTTTTGTTCTACCATAGACCGGGTCGCCCAGCAAGGCGTGGCCGATCGAGGCCATGTGGACGCGGACCTGGTGGGTGCGGCCGGTTTCGAGCCGGCATTCGACCAGCGCCGCGTCGCGCAGCAGATGTTCGGTGCGGTAATGCGTCACGGCACGCTTGCCGCCGGCGACGATCGCCACCTTCTTGCGGTTGTGCGGCGAGCGGGCGAGCGGCGCATCGACGGTTCCCGCGGGCGGCATCGGGCGGCCGCCGACGATCGCCTTGTAGCGCCGGTCGATGGTGTGCGCGGCGAATTGCTTCGCCAGCCCCTCATGCGTGCGATCGGTCTTTGCCGCCACCATCAGCCCCGAGGTATCCTTGTCGATGCGGTGGACGATGCCGGGCCGCGCCACGCCGCCGATGCCCGAGAGCGAGCCGCCGCAATGATGCAGCAGCGCGTTCACCAGCGTCCCGTCGAGGTTGCCCGCGGCGGGATGAACCACCAGCCCGGCAGGCTTGTCGATCACGATGAGATGTTCGTCTTCATAGGCGACCACCAAGGGGATGTCCTGCGGCTCGTTATGCGCCGGCGTGGGGGCCGGCACCGCCACATTATAGACCTCGCCAGCGGCGGCGCGACGCGCAGGATCACGTACTGCCAGACCGTCACGCGTGACCTGGCCGGCGTTGATCAATACCTTCAGCCGTTCGCGCGACAGCGTCGGCACGGCATCGGCAAGCGCACGGTCGAGCCGCCATGTATCGGCAGCCGGTGCGATCGTCGCTTGAATGATGGAAACCCCCCGGTCCATTAGGTGTCCTAGATGGGTGAGACGGTGCATCTTTCAAGGTCGCTGGCCGGCGAAATCATTTCGCGGGCGGCACAAAGTGACCAAGAGGTCTGCGGGTTGTTGCTGGGTTGCGCGGGCCATGTGACTCAGCTTGTCGCGTGCCGCAATGTCCATCCGACGCCCGCGACGCATTTCGAGCTGGACCCGGCGGCGCTGTTCGCCGCGTTGCGCGCGGCGCGCGCGGGCGGGCCGGCGGTGATCGGCCATTATCATTCGCACCCGTCAGGCCAGGCGACGCCATCGGCCACCGATGCCGACGCCGCGGCCGCCGACGGGAGCATCTGGATCATCGTCGCAGGCACCGACATCACCGCGTGGAAGGCGGTGCGCGACGGAGCGGTGCACGGCCGCTTCGATCCGCTTGCCCTTGCCATTGCGCGGTAAAGTCCGCTGCGTCATTGAACGCGCATGACCATCGATCCCGTCGACTTCGCCAGCCTGCTCTGCTCCCGCCTGTGCCATGATCTGCTGTCGCCGATCGGCGCGCTGAACAACGGGCTGGAGCTGCTGGCCGACGAGACCGATCCCAAGATGCGCGAGCGGTGCATGGAGCTGATGGCGGAAAGCGCGCGGACGTCCGCCGCGAAGCTGAAATTCTTCCGCCTGGCGTTCGGCGCGGCAGGCGGGTTCGGCGAGGCCGTCGACACGCGCGAGGCACAGCAGGCGATCGAGGGGCTGTTCGGCGAGACCAAGCGGCTGAAGGTCAACTGGCTGGTCGAGGAGCCGATGCTGCCCAAGGCGGCAATCAAGGTGCTGCTGAACATGGCGATGATCGCCGGCGACACACTGGTGCGCGGCGGATCGCTGGATATCGGCAGCGAGAGCGGCGACACGGCGATCGAGATCGTGATGAAGGCCGAGGGGCCGCGCATCACGCTGGACGACGAATTGCGCTCCACGCTGGTCGATGGCCGCGCGTCCGAAGCCGTGACGCCACGCGTGGCGGCCGCGTTCCTGGTGCATGAGATGGTCAAATCGGCCAATGGCCGCGTGCTGGTGAGCGCGCCGGCCGAGGACGTGATGCTGTTCGGCGCGACGATGCGGCCCCATTGAGGCAATAAACGCGGAATTTACCGCCGCTGCCCCATGGCGGGCGGGCAATGGACGATCTGCTGCAGGAATTCATCGCGGAAACCCGCGAAACGCTCGACGCGCTGGCGGGCGAAATAGTCGCGTGGGAAGCGGATCCCGCCGACCGGGCGCGGCTCGATTCGATCTTCCGCTTCGTCCACACGGTGAAGGGAAGCTGCGGCTTCCTTGACCTGCCGCGGCTCGCCCGGCTGAGCCATGCGGCCGAGGACGTGCTGCAGAGCGTGCGGTCGGGCGAACGCGCCGCCGATCCGGCGCTGGTCAACGCCGTGCTGGCGATCGTCGACCGCATTGGCGAGATCGTCGAGGCGATCGACGCTGGCGCGGCGCTGGACGATTCGGCCGAGGACCTGCTGCTCGCCGCGCTGGAGGGGAAGGCGCAGACCGCGCCGGCATCCGAGCCCGCGCCGGTGGTCGTGCCGATCACCAGTGCGCCGCGTGCGGCCGCGCGCAGCATCCGCCTGTCGGTCGACCTGCTCGACCGGATGATGAATGGCGTGTCGGAAATGGTGCTGGCGCGCAACGAGCTGGCCAGACGGCTGCGCGACAGTGGTGACACGACGCTGGAAACCGCGGTCGACCGCCTGTCGATGACCGTCGCCGAATTGCGCGACACGGTGACGCGGACGCGGATGCAGACGATCGATTCGCTGTTTTCCGCGCTGCCCCGGCTGGTGCGCGATACGGCGGCGGCGCTGGGCAAGAAGGTCTCGCTGTCGATCGAGGGCGCCGACGTCGAGCTGGACCGCGAGATGATCGAGCTGTTGCGCGATCCGCTGGTCCATATCGTGCGCAATGCGATCGACCATGGCATCGAGGCGCCGGAGGCGCGACGGGGAGCGGACAAGCCCGAGGCGGGGCGGTTGGCGATCGTGGCGCGCCAGTCGGGCAATCGCATCATCGTCGAGGTGGCCGACGACGGGCAGGGGATCGATACCGCCAAGCTGCTGGCGAAGCGCATCGCGCAGGAGCCGGCGCGGGCGGCGGAGTTCGGCGCGCTCGATCAGCGGGCGCGGCTCAACCTAATCTTCGAGCCGGGGCTGTCGACCCGCGACGAGGCGACCACCACGTCAGGCCGCGGCGTCGGCATGGACGTGGTGCGCACCAACGTCGAGCAGATCGGCGGCAGCATCCGGCTGGACAATGTCGCCGGGCGCGGCCTGACCACGACGATCGAGGTGCCGCTGACGCTGGCGATCCTGTCGGCGATCATCATCGAGGCGGGCGATCAGCATTATGCCGTACCGCGCCAAGCGATCGAGGAGATCGTGGCGGTCGGATCGGACGCGGTGCGGATCGATGCCGTCGGCGACACGCTGCTGGCGAGCGTGCGCGGGCGGCGGTTGCCGGTGATCCGGTTGAACGCCGTGCTTGGGGGCGAGGGGCCGGAGGCGGCGGTTGGCGTCGGCACGATGCTGATGATCGTCAACCTGGCGCATGGCAGCTACGCGCTGGGGGTCGATGGCGTCGACGATACGCAGGAATTGGTGGTGAAGCCGGTCGCGCCGGCCGTGATGATGGCGGGCATCTATGCCGGGCAGATGCTGCTCGATACCGGGCGGCCGCTGCTGCTGCTCGATTGCGCGGGGATTGCCGAGCAGGCGGGGCTGCGGTTCGAGCGGGTGATTGCGGTCGAGGAGCCGGCCGAGGAGGCCGCGCCGCCGGGCATCGCCGCGCTGATGATCGAGGCGCTCGACGGGCGGCGGCGCGTGGTGGCGCTCGATGCAGTCGAGCGGATCGAGGCGGTCGAGCCGGGATCCTTGTGCCAGGCCGGCGGCCGTTGGTGGGCGCGCGGGCGGCAGGGGATGGTCGCGGTGCATGTCGATCCGGCGATCGGTGAGCAGGCGGGGGTACCGGCGGGGGCGGAGCTTACGATGCTGATGCTGCCGGGGGCGGGCCAGGCGACCGGCTATCTGGTGCGGCGCGCGCTCGACATCGTCACGGTGCCCGACGAGTTGCTTCCCGCCGCCGATCCGCGCGTGCGCGGGGTGGCGATGATCGATGGTGCGCCGGTCGAGTTCATCGATGCCGCGTGGTGGAGCCCGCCCAGTGATGGCGGCGGCGGCGGGCGGCCGATCTGCCTCGTCCAGGGTGTCGACAGCCATTGGACCGACACGATGCTGCGGCCGATGATCGAGGCGGCGGGCTATCGCGTGGCGCGCGATCTGGCGCCGGGCGAGACGGCGGTCGTGACGCTGGCGGCCGATGACGAGCCGGCGACGGCGGGCCGGGTGGTGCGGCTGAGCCGTGACGCGGCGACGGGGCAGCCGACGCTTGATACAATAACGCTGGCGCAGGCGCTGTCGGCGGGGGCGGCGCGATGAGCGGCACCCTGCACCTGCTGGCGCGACTGGGCGGGCAGGCGATCGCCGTGCCGGCCGAGATGGTCGAATCGGTCGTCGATATCGATGCCGTGGTGCCGGCGCCGCGCAGCCATCCGGCGGTGCGTGGCCTCGCCGCGCTGCGCAGCCGCGTGGTCACGGTGGTCGACACCTGGCAGCTGCTGGACCTGCCCGCGGGTGGTGAGGGGACGCAGCGCGCGATCATCACCGTGGTCGACGGCCATCACCACGCGATGCTGGTCGAGGCGCTGGAGGATGTCGCACCGATTGACGTGCTGCCGATCCCGACCGGGCTTGCGCTGGGCGCGCGATGGTCGAGGGTCGCGACCGGATCGGCGGAGCGCGACGGCGAGCCGCTGCTGGTGATCGACCTTGCCGCGCTGGTCGGCGCGATGGCCGAGGACGCGCGCGATTAACGCGGTCCTTACGCTTCGCGCGGCATGACGGCGATCAACAGGTTGTAGGGGTATCGTGATGAAATCGTGTCTGGTGGTCGACGATTCGAAAGTGATCCGAAAGGTCGCCCGCCACATCCTGGAGGGGCTCGATTTCTCGGTCAGCGAGGCAGCGGACGGGCGCGAGGCGCTGGACGCGTGCAACGCCAGCATCCCCGACGTGATCCTGCTCGACTGGAACATGCCGGTGATGAGCGGGATGGAATTCCTGCGCGCGCTGCGCGAGACCGACGTGTCGCCGCGGCCCAAGGTCGTGTTCTGCACCACCGAGAATGGCGTGGCGCATATCCGCGCCGCGATCGAGGCGGGCGCGGACGAATATGTGATGAAGCCGTTCGATCGCGAGACGCTGCAAAGCAAGCTGCAGATCGTCGGTCTCGCCTGAACCGTGGCGAGCCGAGCGGTTCTCCATCCGGTGCGTGCCGGCGGGTGCCGGATATTGATCGTCGACGATTCGGTGGTCGCGCGCACGGTGCTGGCACGGATCGCCAGCGACGATGGCGCGTGCGAGGTGGCGGGTGCGGTGGCCGATGTGCCGGCGGCGCTTGAGTTTCTTGCCACCGAGACGGTCGACGTGATTCTGCTCGACCTCGAGATGCCGGGGATCGACGGGCTGAGCGGACTGCCGGACCTGCTGGCGGCGGGGCGCGGCGCTCGCGTGTTGGTCGTCTCCTCGGCGGCGGACGCCGGGGCGGCGGCGACCGTTCAGGCGCTGGCGCTCGGGGCGGCGGATACGCTGGTAAAGCCCGGGCGCAGCATTTCCGCCGGCAGTTTCGCCAAGGCACTGGCCGAGAAGATCGCGCGGCTGACCGATCCTGGCGAGCCGATGGGCGGCGGCGCCCCCATCGCGCGGCTCGCGGCGCGACCGTTTGACGCGGTGGCGATCGGTGCCTCAACCGGCGGCATCCATGCGCTGAACAACGTGCTGCGTGACCTGCCGGCGACGTTCCGCGCGCCGGTGATGGTGACGCAGCATCTGCCGCAGGCGTTCGTGCCGCATTTCGCACGGCAGCTGGAAAGCGCGGTCGGGCGGCGGTGTGTCGTGGCGACCGAGCGGATGACGCTGGAGCCGGACATGATCGTGCTGGCACCGGGCGACGCGCATCTGACCGTTGCGCCGCTGCGCAGCGGGCGGACCAATGTGCGGCTGTCGCAGGTGCCGGTGGCGAACGGCAACCTGCCGTCGGTCGACCCGATGTTCGAAAGCGCCGCTGCCCGCTACGGCGCGCGGCTGCTCGCGATCGTGCTGAGCGGCATGGGACGCGATGGACTGGACGGGGCGCGCGCGGTGCGCGAGGCGGGCGGCACGGTGGTGGTGCAGGATCGCGCCAGTAGCGTCGTATGGGGGATGCCGGGTGCGGTCGCCGCCGCGGGCCTGGCGGACGCGGTGCTGACGCCCGAGGCGATCGGCGGCGTGGTGGCCGGGCAGATGGTGGCCGTACCATGCCGTTGAGCCAGGTGATGATCGCACCGCAGGCGAGCCCCGCGACGGTGGCTGCGCTGGCGACCCTGCTCGAAAACCGGACTGGGCAGCAGATCGCCGCCAATCGCGCGTGGCGGATCGATACCGCGCTGCGCCCGCTGGCCACCGCCAATGGTGCCGCCTCCGTCGACGAGCTGGTCGGGCAGGTGAGCGACGGGCGCAACCCCGCGCTGGCGGACCGCATCGTCGACGCGCTGCTGAACCAGGAGACGTCCTTCTTTCGCGACGGCGACGTCATCGTCGCGGCGGCCGCGGCGATTGCTGCCAGCACTGAAGCCACGCCGCGGATCTGGTGCGCGGGATGCGCGACGGGGCAGGAGCCGCTGTCGCTGGCGATCGCCTTTGCCGAGCGTGGCGGCCCGGCCCCCGAGATCATCGCCAGCGATGTATCGGCAACCGCCATCGCACGGGCCCGCACGGGGCGCTTTTCGCATTTCGAAATCCAGCGCGGGTTGCCGATCGGCCGCATGGTGCGCTGGTTCGACCAGGAGGGCGATGATTGGATCGCGCAGCCCGCCCTGGTGCGCGGCATATCGTGGCGGCGCAGCAACCTGGTGCTTGATCCCGCGCCGGCGGGGCGGCTGGATGCGGTATTCTGCCGCAACGTGCTGTTCTACCTGGCGCCGGAGTTGCGGCCGCGCGTGCTGGAAACGATTGCGCGCAGCCTGAAGCCGGGCGGGCTGTTGATGCTAGGGGCAGGCGAGACGGTGATCGGCCAGTCGGACCGCTTCGCGCCGAGCAAGCAGTTCCGCGGCCTCTATGAGCTGTTGCCGCCGCGCTGAACGGCATGGCGGGCAGCGGGCGCGCGTTGTAAGGCGGGTTGGTGACGAGCGGCCCGCAGGAGTAACCATGACGCCAATCGAGGCGCCATCGCCCAATTTCGACGAGCGCACGCTGCCGATCACGATGATCGTGCTCCATTATACCGGCATGGTGGACGGCCCGTCCGCCATCGCGCGGTTGCGCGATCCCGAGGCCAAGGTTTCCGCCCATTATGTGGTGGAGGAGGACGGCACGATCCTGCGGCTGGTGCCGGAGGAGAAGCGTGCGTGGCATGCCGGCAAGTCGCATTGGCGCGGGATCACCGACGTCAATTCCGCCTCCATCGGGATCGAGATCGTCAACCCGGGGCATGAATTCGGCTATCGCCCGTTCCCGGACGCGCAGGTCGATGCGGTGATCCGGCTGGTCCATGCGATCAAGGACCGGTACGAGATCACCCGCGGCAACATCGTCGCGCATTCCGACATTGCACCGGCGCGCAAGCGTGACCCGGGCGAGCTGTTTCCCTGGGGCAAGCTGGCACGGCTTCGGCTGGCGCTGCCGCGACCGACCCGGAACCTGATGGACCCGATGTGGGGCGAGGCGGCGTTCCTGCTGGCGCTGGAGCGGTTCGGCTATGACGTGAGCGACAAGATGGCGGCGATCGTCGCGTTCCAACGGCGGTTCCGGCCCGAACTGATCGACGGCGAGATCGACGCGGAATGCCGCATGATCCTGCTCGCGTTGCTGCTGCCCAAGCCGCAGGGGGACGATTAGGCGCGGTTCGCCGGGCCGCCGCGGCTGGGGCAATCCCCCAATTTCACTGCGCAGACTTTCCCTGTTTCCTTCGCCCCAGCGGCGCTGGTCGGAGAGAAAGCGTGGAGAATTTTCGCAAATATGCAGCCGAACTGATCGGCACGTTCTGGTTGACGTTCGGGGGGTGCGGGTCGGCGGTGCTGGCGGCCGCCTTTCCCGAACTGGGGATCGGCTTTGCCGGCGTGTCGCTGGCGTTCGGGCTGACCGTGCTGACCATGGCCTATGCCATCGGCCATGTTTCGGGATGCCACCTGAACCCGGCGGTCACCGTGGGGCTGGCGGTCGGCGGGCGGTTCCCGGTGATCGACATCCTGCCCTATATCGTCGCGCAGGTGATCGGCGGAATCCTGGGCGCGTTTGTGCTGTACCTGATCGCGATCGGGGCGCCGGGGTTCGACCTGGCGACGTCGGGATTTGCCGCCAATGGCTATGGCGCACATTCGCCGGGCGGCTATTCGCTGACCGCGGCGTGGATCAGCGAGCTGGTGCTGACGGCGGGGTTCCTGTTCGTCATCATGGGCGCAACGCATGGCCGGGCGCCGGTGCAGTTCGCGCCGATCGCGATCGGCCTGGCGCTGACGCTGATCCACCTCATCAGCATCCCGGTGACCAATACCTCCGTCAATCCGGCGCGCAGCACCGGGCCGGCGTTGATCGTCGGCGGATGGGCGATGGCGCAGCTATGGCTGTTCTGGGTCGCGCCGCTGATCGGCGGGGCGATCGGCGGCATGATGTACCGCTGGATCAGCCCGATGCCGCAGGAGAATGTGGTGGGCGATCCGAAGTGGCGCACACGGGCATGATTGCAATCCCGCGCCGCCACGCTACAGCCGCGCGCACACCAGAGGGCCGGGCGGCCGCGTCGTGGGCCTGTCCCACGCCGAGGAAAGTCCGGGCTCCATGGAACAACGGTGGCGGGTAACGCCCGCCGGGGGTGACCCCAGGGAAAGTGCCACAGAGAGCAGACCGCCCAATCTTTCAGATGAAGGCTTCGGCCGGGCAAGGGTGAAAGGGTGCGGTAAAAGCGCACCGCGCGGCCGGTAACGGCGGCGGCATGGCAAACCCCACCGGGAGCAAGACCGAATAGGGGCGGCATGGGGACTTGATCCCCGGGGTGTGTTCCCACCTGCTGCCCGGGTTGGTTGCTGGAGCGCGTCGGCAACGGCGCGCCGAGAGGAATGGTCGCCTATCCCGCAAGGGGGGACAGAACCCGGCTTACAGGCCCTCTGGTGTCACCTTTAACCTTTGGCCCGCAATCGCTAGATCGGTCGCAATGGCGCGTTCCTCCCGATCCAACGACTGGGGCTTTCCCCGCTGGCGCAGTTATGGCGCATCCCGTGAAGCGACTGCCGTGCGGCTGTGCGACCGGCATGGCTGTGACGAGCCGGGCAATTGCCCCGCCCCCAAATCCCCCAACAGCCCCGAACGCTGGTATTTCTGCCAGACGCATGCGGCGGAATATAACCGCGGCTGGAATTACTTCGAAGGGCTGGACGCCGAGGAAGCGGCGGCGCGCGAGCAGGCCGAGCGGCGCGATGCGTCGGGCTATGAGCAATCGCGCTACCAGAGCTGGGCCGGATCGGGCGACGGCAGCCGATCGCGCGACGAGATGCGCGCGCTGGAGGTGCTGGAGCTGGAGACGGACGCGACGTTCGACGACGTGCGGCTGGCGTGGCGGCGGCTGGCCAAGACCAACCACCCCGATGTGCGCCCGGGCGACGCGGAGGCGGCCAAGCGCTTTCAGGCGATCCAGGCGGCCTATGAGGTGCTGCGCACCGCCGAGGAACGGCGGACCTGGAAGCCGGCGTGAAACGCGCCAAATCCAACTGGACCGATGCGGTGCTGGTGTGCGCCAAATGCTCCCGCAAGGTCGATGGCGGCTTTGGCGCGAAGGGGCGCGACGGGCTGGCCAAGGCGCTGCGGCGGGAGCCGGGGTTCGGCAAGAAGCGCAAGGCGCAGGTCGGCGTGGTCGAGGTGAAGTGCCTTGGCCTGTGCCCGAAGAATGCGGTGACGGTGGTGGACACGCGTCGGCCGGGCGAGTGGCTGGTGGTGGCGCCGGGCGAGGATGTCGCGGCGCTGGCGGCGCGGTTCGCGGCCCCGGACGGGCCGGATCAGGCGGAGCGCTGACGCCCCCGTCGGGGCGGGCGCGGCGGCGCCTGATCCTGCCGCGGGGAGTGCCTAGGCGGCGAGGGGGCCGGCGTCGACGGGGAAGGTCTTGCCCGTCTGCTTGTCCAGTCCGCGCGCGACCCAGGTATCGAGCACCAGCGCGCCGACGACAAAGGCCAGCGTGCCCCAGGCGGCGCCGTTCTTCGGGCTGTTGCGGACGGCAGCGCCGGCGGCGGCGATATCCATGACGTCCCCGGCGGCGCGGTTCCAGACGTTGGCGGCGACGGCGGGGGCGACGAGCAGGTTGGCGCCGGCGAGCAATTCGCGTGCGCCGAATGCCTTCACCAATGTCTCATGCCCCTCGGCATCGAGCGAGCGCGTGATCCGCCGCGCCGCGACCAGCTCCGCCACGCCGAGCGCGATCGAGAATAGGCCGAGGCCGAAGCCTAACTTCTTGTAATCCATGTTAATCTCCGAAGGCTGGGGCGTGGGACAGGGCCAACGGAGGGCGATCGCGGTGGTTCCGCTGACGATGATGTTCGGGTGAGTTCGACGCGGCGCATGCAGCGGCGGGAGGTTGAGCATGTCGGACGGGGGATTGATCCGGATGACGTGCCGGAACTGACGGGGAACTGGCCGAGGCGGCCGCCCGCCGCTGCGCGGCACGGCGAAGCGGCAGGTGACGCTGCGGCTCGATCCCGACGTGATCGATAAGTTACGCGAGGGCGGGCCGGGGTGGCAGGCGCGGATGAACGAGGCGCTGCGGAAAGCGGCGGGGCTCGGATGAGTAGCGACGGATCGGCTTGGTTGCCGAGGCGGTGCAGTTCACCAGTTTGGCGGCCTGCCTTATTGCGCCTCTACTTCCCCTTGTGCAGGAACCCCTTCTTTAACCTTGGCGCGGTGTCTAAAAGATGGATAAGCTTGATTCAGAAGATCTAGTACTAAGTTTATTAACTTGACGCCGTCTGGCGCCACACTGCCCATGTCGAAGCGAGGTGGCGAAGGTATTCTATGGTACCGATGCAAGGGGTTAACGCAAAGGTCTAAGACAGTATCGCGGACTGCGGCCCACTGCCCATGAATGTAACCAGATGGCCAGGTATAAAACCTGTCGTATACATCTTTGACACCCGCCTCCTCACTCATTTTACGCAAATCGAGTTTAGACCAGCTTCCAAGGTCTATTTCGACAAACTCCTGCCACCGATCCTCATTCGCGAGCTGCTCCAGTTCATTGGACTGAACGTAAGAGGGCGTCTCATTGCTGTCGAGATCTAGCAGTTTGAGGTAGGCTAGCTTAGCCTGCCCATTGCCGTAATTTCTGTAGCGCTTCCAGAACACAGACTCATCTTTGCGAATTAGAAAAGCTAGCGTAATGTAAACCTCGACCAATGTTCTAAGAAGTAAACGGCCCTGTAATCTTTGATGGGAGCCCGACGACAACATCGTCACCTGAACGACAAGAGCGTATAGAGACAAGCCGAAAACGCCATCCAAGCGATCATCAATATCTGTCGTTGTTATGGAGCTATGAAAGTGCTCGGATACGCGTGCGTACAGCCGGACCGCTTCGTCGATCATCTCAGAAACGTCAACGCTGTCAGGTGACCTTAACGGGGCTGAGATGCATTTCGTAGAGGTTAGGCAATTCTTCCAAAACACTTCTGGCCAGTCTGATAATCGATCTTTGACGTTGAGATGGCAAAAAGCCATTTCTGCGGCTCGAATGGAAGGTCTTACGTTCCGCATATCCCCAAGCTGAGGATATGCTACAATCTCATTAGCTAAATCCGCCATGTGCTCCGGGTAGATCATTTTACCCGCCGACATCATTGTCAGCACTCTCAGCCATCTGATATCCGTTGCCGACTCCGATTGGTGCCATAGATTTGGCGCTATTGCTTCCGCCAGCGCCAGCCACCCTGCCTCTGTGTCCTCTAGTTCCGAAAGGTGACGGAGCCAGTGTTCTCTGTCGGGTAGCGCTGGAAGAAGGCGCAATGGGGTGAGTTTGGCCAGCACTGCACCGTTTTGAAGTACTGGTGCAAGAAGTGCATCAAACTCGCCGCCGCTCAACATGGCAAGCTGGGAATGTCCCATCCCGTCAAATTTCAGCTCGCCATGTGACTTCGCGGAGGAAGCCAAGGTCCTGAAAATTTCTAGATACTGCTCTCGTTCAAAACTTGAGCAAATCAATGCGACCCAAACCAATTCAGGGAGCCGTTCATCTCTCCATGAAGAAAGGGACACCGAAGCCGGGAGTCTGGCGTAGGGGGGGATTAAGCGTTTTCCCTCGCGGTGATGATCTTCAAGGCGTGTGCCCTCCCCAGCCCGTTTTCGCTTTTTACCTTTTGCCAAAGATGTCGCTCGCCTGAAGTGATCGACTATAGTGCATCAAAATCGGGTGGAAGCAATCACTTCATAGGCTAACGGTTGGCAGCACATCCTACTCACTCCGCCGCCACAGCCTCCCGCTTCCCCAACAACGGCGCCAGATACTTCCCCGTAAAGCTCCGCGGCTCCTGCGCCACCACTTCCGGCGTGCCTTCGGCAACGATCTCGCCGCCCTTGACGCCGCCTTCCGGCCCCAAATCCAGCACCCAGTCAGCGGTCTTGATGACGTCCAGGTTGTGCTCGATCACCACCACGGTGTTGCCCTGTTCGACGAGGGCGTGGAGCACTTCGAGGAGCTTGCGCACGTCCTCGAAATGCAGGCCCGTGGTCGGCTCGTCGAGGATGTAGAGCGTGTTGCCGGTGGCGCGGCGGGAGAGTTCCTTGGCGAGCTTCACGCGCTGCGCCTCGCCGCCCGACAGCGTCGTCGCCTGCTGGCCGACCTTGATGTAGCCGAGGCCCACCTCGACCAGCATCGCCATCTTGTCGCGGATCGGGGGCACGGCCTTGAAGAACTCCGCCGCGTCCTCGACCGTCATGTCGAGCACGTCGGCGATCGAGTGGCCCTTGAACTTCACCTCCAGCGTCTCGCGATTGTAGCGCGCGCCGTGGCACACGTCGCAGGTGACGTAGACGTCGGGGAGGAAGTGCATCTCGATCTTGAGCACGCCATCGCCCTGGCACGCCTCGCACCGGCCGCCCTTGACGTTGAACGAGAAGCGGCCGGGCTTGTAGCCGCGCGCCTGCGCCTCCGGCAGGCCGGCGAACCAGTCGCGGATCTGGGTGAAGGCGCCGGTATAGGTCGCCGGGTTCGAGCGCGGGGTGCGGCCGATCGGCGACTGATCGATGTCGATCACCTTGTCGAGATGCTGCAGCCCGGTGACCTTGTCGTGCTTGCCGGCGAGGATGCGCGCGCCGTTCAGCGCGCGGGCGGCGGCGGCGTAGAGCGTGTCGATGGTGAAGCTCGACTTGCCCGAGCCGGAGACGCCGGTGATGCAGGTGAAGGTGCCGAGCGGGATCGAGGCGGTGACGCCGGTCAGGTTGTTAGCGGTGGCGTTGTGCACCGTCAGCTTCTTGCCCGAGCCCTTGCGGCGCTTGGCCGGGACGGGGACCTCGCGGGTGCCGTTGAGGTAATCGGCGGTGACGCTGCCCTTGGATTTCAGGAGCTGCTTGAGCGTGCCCTGCGCGACGATCTGGCCGCCGTGGACGCCGGCGCCGGGGCCCATGTCGATCACGTAATCGGCGGTGCGGATCGCATCCTCGTCATGCTCGACGACGAGGACGGTGTTGCCGAGATCGCGCAGGCGGCGGAGCGTGGCGAGCAGCATGTCGTTGTCACGCTGATGCAGGCCGATCGAGGGCTCGTCGAGGACGTAGAGGACGCCGGAGAGGCCGCTGCCGATCTGGCTGGCGAGGCGGATGCGCTGGCTCTCGCCGCCCGACAGGGTGCCGGAGGTGCGATCGAGGTTGAGATAGTCGAGGCCGACGTTGTTGAGGAAGCCCAGCCGCTCGACGATTTCCTTGAGGATGCGCTCCGCGATGGCGCGCTGCTGGTCGTTGAGGTGATTGGGGAGGTCGGTGAAGAAGGCGAGCGCGTCGACCACCGAGAGGTGGGTCGCGTGACTGATGTCCTGCATCGCGACCTTTACCGCCAGCGCCTCGGGCTTCAGGCGGGCGCCGTGGCAGACCTCGCACGGCTGGGACGACTGGTACTTGCCGAGCTCCTCCTTCATCCACGCGCTCTCGGTCTGGAGCATGCGGCGATTGAGATTGCCGATGACCCCCTCGAACGGCTTGCTGACGTCGTAGCTCTTCTTGCCGTCGATGAAGGTGAGGGTGACCGCCTTTCCCTTGGTGCCGTGGAGGATGATGTTCCGCACCTCCTCCGGAAGCTCGGCCCAGGGGGTGTCGAGGCTGAAATCATAGGCGCGGGCGAGGGAGCCGAGCACTTGCATGTAATAGGGTGAGGGCGGGTTGGACTTCGCCCAGGGGACGACGGCGCCCTTCTTGATGGTGAGCGCGTGGTTGGGGACGACGAGATCCTCGTCGAAGATCAGCTTTTCGCCGAGGCCGTCACAGGCCGGGCAGGCGCCCTGGGGGGCGTTGAAGGAGAAGAGGCGCGGCTCGATCTCGGCGATGGTGAAGCCGCTGACCGGGCAAGCGAACTTCTCGGAGAAGACGATGCGGTTGGCGGGGATGCCGGCGTTCTTCATCGCGCCGCCGGACGCGGCCTCATCCTCGCGCCCCGGCACGACGCCGTCGGCGAGATCGACATAGGCAAGGCCGTCGGCGAGCTTCAGCGCGGTCTCGAAACTGTCGGCGAGGCGGGTGGCGATGTCCGCGTTCACTGCGAGGCGATCGACCACGACCTCGATGTCATGCTTGTACTTCTTGTCGAGCGCGGGCGCGTCCTCGATCTCGTGGATCTCGCCGTCGATCCGTACGCGGGTGAAGCCGGCCTTCTGCCACTCGGCCATTTCCTTGCGATACTCACCCTTGCGGCCGCGCACGACGGGGGCGAGGAGGTAGAGCCGCGTGCCTTCGGGCAGCGCCATGACCCGGTCGACCATCTGGCTGACGGTCTGCGCCGCGATCGGCTCCCCGGTGACGGGCGAATAGGGGATGCCGACACGCGCCCAGAGGAGGCGCATGTAATCGTAGATCTCGGTCACCGTCGCGACGGTGGAGCGCGGGTTGCGGCTGGTCGTCTTCTGCTCGATCGAGATCGCAGGCGAGAGCCCCTCGATATGATCGACGTCCGGCTTCTGCATCAGTTCGAGGAACTGGCGGGCGTAGGCGGACAGGGACTCGACGTAGCGGCGCTGACCCTCGGCATAGATGGTGTCGAACGCGAGGCTCGACTTGCCCGAGCCAGAGAGGCCAGTGATCACCGTCAGCGTATCCCGGGGGATATCGACGCTTACGTCCTTCAAGTTGTGCTCGCGCGCGCCGCGGACGGAGATGTGAGTCAGCATGCGTTTAGTTCTACTTCCGTTCCGGTCGGGAGGATAGACCGGAGATGTAGGAAGCGGGGGCGGGGGATGCCAGCGGCGGACGGAAAGGTATCTTTTGCCCGTGCGGGTAGGGCTCCTGTCATTCGTCAGCCGCTGTGCTGAGCCTCACACCCGCCAAGGCTGAACGACGAACCGGCTCGTGGCACAAAAAAAGAGGGGCCGGCATGGCCGACCCCTCCAAAAGTGCAATCTGATCGATGGATCAGAAGCGTGCGCGGAAGCCCGCGTAGAAGAAGCGGCCGCGGTTGTCGTAGATACCCGAGCCGGTGGTGATGCCGGTCAGACCGTACGGCGGCTTGACGTCGCCAACGTTGTTGACGCCGAAGTCGAGCGTGAAATTGTCTTCCACGTCGACGCCGAAGCGGATGTCGTTGTACACAACCGACGGATACTTGCGGATCGTCGCATAGTCCGGGTTCTGCGGCGGCTGACCGTTCACGCTGTTATAGTCTTCGAAGGTGTTCAGATACATGCCGTCGATCCAGCGGATCGTGTGGCCGAGCGTGAACTTGCCGAAGCGCAGGTCGGTGAACGCGATCACCTGATCCTTTGGATAGCTGAGCTCGCTCGTCAGGACGTTCTTGAATTCCGGACGCGACGGATCGGTGAACTGGTCGAGCTGGATCAGGTGAGTCCAGACCGCCTTGAAGTTCGCCCGCATGAAGCCGAAGTCGCGGTTATACGCGAGCTGCGTGTCGATGCCGCGCGTCTTGAAGCGGGCATAGTTCTGCGGAAGATCCTGGAACGATCCCTCGATGACCCGGAACGCTTCTTCGCCGTTCGGACCACCATTGGCGCCAGCGCGGGTGAACAGATCACAGAACTGGTTGTTCAGGTTCGGTGCGTCGTAGCACGCGTTCAAGGCCTGCTGGACCGTCGGCGACGTGATCACGTTGTTCACCGTGATGTCGTAGTAATCGACCGACAGCGACAGACCCGGCACGAAGCGCGGCGAGAAGACACCGCCCAGCGTCAGCGAGTTGGACGTTTCCGCCTCAAGCTGACGGTTGCCACCGCTCTGGATTTCCAGCGACGAGGTGTAGACGAAGTCATAACCTGCCGGACGACCGGCCGCCTCGCAGTTCGCGGGGCGCGTTGCGGAACCAGTGTTGATGTTGCGCGCCGAGCACGGATCGTTCGGAGCAGCGGTGTAGTTCTGGCCGAGCGGCGAATACTGCTCACCCAGATACGGCGAACGCACCGAGCGCGAGTAACCACCACGCAGCAGCAGGTCGTCGACCGGGCGCCAGGTGGCATTGCCGTTCCACGCCACGACCGTGCCGACCGAACCGGTGTAGTCCGCGACGCGGGCCGCACCCGAGATGGTCAGTTCCTTGAACAGGAACACGTCCTTCAGAAGCGGGATCGACAATTCGCCGAACGCTTCCTTCACTTCGAACGCCGGCGAGCGGAAGCTCGGGATCGCGTTGTAGAAGTTGTAGCCCGCCTGGGTCAGCGGATCGAGGTCATAGGTCAGCGTTTCCCGACGATATTCGCCACCAACCGAGAAGCCGACCGGGCCACCGGGCAGTTCGAACAGCTGGCTGGAGTCACCCGCGACGAAGCCGTTGACGACCAGCTGCGTTGCCTTGCCCGATGCTTCGGTCGGCGACAGGATGTAGTTGCGCGCGGCCTGGCTGACCGAGCCCTCGCCGAACGGGTTGAGCGGAACGCAGGCGGCGATATCGGCCGCGAGCTGTGCCGGATTGCCACCCAGGTCGCTGCCGGCATAGGCGCCGTCGACCTGCGCACGGCAGACGATCTGACCAGCGGCGTTGCGCGTCGTGTCCAGCGCCAGCAGGTAGCGCTGGGTGTTCACGTTGCCGACGATCAGATTGTTTTCGCGGTGCTCACCGTAGTTCACCGAAACTTCGTAGGTCCAGTCGTCGTTGAAATCGCCGCGGACACCACCGACGATGCGGAAGGTATCACGCTCGATCTGCTCGTCGCGGATGCCGAGGTCGAGCCAGTTGCGACGCAGGCTGAAACGATAGGTGCCGGCATCGACCTGGGCCAGCGCTGCTGCCTGGTTGGCGGCGGCGGACGCACCGCTGAATGCGGCGCCCGTGTTCGGGTTCACACCCGAAACGATCGAGTTGCGAAGCTGACCAGCGATCGTCGCGCGGGCAGCCGCGTTCAGATACGGGTTGTCGAGGCGGATGCCTTCACGGTTGACGGAGCCGGATCCCGCGTTCGAGTAGGAACGGTCGGTGAACCCTGCGATCGCCACGCCGTCGGAGAGCGTCTGGCCCTGCGAGAAGAACGGACCGCTCTGCGAGCCGCGTGCTTCGGTGCGGACGTACTTGGCTTCGAAGAAGGGAACGAAGCCCTCAGACACTTCGAAATGGCCGAGCGCGTTGAAGACGTAACGCTTCACGTCGGGGGAAAGCGCGGTCAGGCGGCCTTCGCGGCTCGTCGTGCCATTGCCACCGATGTAGTTGCCGTTCGGGCCCAGGCCGACCCGCTCGCCGGTCTGCGGCGTCAGGTTGCCATTGCGGTCGAACAGGTAGCCGCAGGTGAAGGCCGAGCCGACGGCGTCGACGCCGCAACCCGGGTTGGCGCCCTGACGGAAGCCGAGCTGACCACCCAGCGAAATCGTCGCGCCGCGCAGGTCACGGTAGAAAACGCGATCCGGACGATCGTCGAACGCAGCGCCGGTGTCAGTGTCGACAACGATGAAGGCGTCGTTCTGACGCAGGTTCGGACGGCCCGATGCGTAATAGTCGCTCTGATGGGCGAATTCGGCGTTGAACGCGATGTTGCCGCGGCCGTCGGCGAAGTTCTTGCCGGCGACGAGCGAGAGATACTGGTTGCCCGCATCGCCATAGTCGCTGATGCCGGTCTGACCGCGAAGCGCGATACCGTCATAGTCACGCTTCAGCTTGAAGTTGACCACACCCGCGATCGCGTCCGAACCGTAGACGGCCGACGACGCACCGCCGGTGACGACTTCGATGTTCTCGATCAGGTCGGTCGGCATCGCGTTGATGTCGACGGCGTTGCCGTTGTTGATGATGTCGGCCGACACATGGCGGCGGCCATTGACGAGCACCAGCGTACGAGCGCGACCCAGCGAGCGCAGGTCGAGGAAGTTCACGCCGCGAACGCCGAGGCCCGAGGTGGAGTTCTGCGAGCCGAGCGACGAACGGAATTGCGGAAGCTGGTTCAACGCGTCGCCAACCGCGACGCGACCGGTCGAGAAAATCTGCTGCGAATCAAACGTCGTGATCGGCGTCGGCGAATCGTCGTTGGGACGACGGATACGCGAACCGGTAACGACAATCGCTTCGCCGGACTGATCAGCTTCCTGCTCACCGGTAGCGGCACCAACAGTCGACGCATCGCCGGACTGGGGCTCGCTCTGCGCCAGCGCAACGCCCGGCAACATGACGGCGGCGGTCGCCAGCGCAGTCGCTGACAACCAGTGGAAAGTACGCATCGACTAAAAACCCTCTTTTTTTCAATTCCCTGAATGCGGGAGAGCCCGAGAAGCCGTTTTGGCGGCTGATCGCAATAGACTGTTGTCCAAAAACGGGACTTTAAGATTTTTTGTGATAAAACTGCCACATGGCGTGCAAGCGGGTGATGGCGGCACGTTCCACGGCTAACCGCGGCTGCATGAGGGTGCGGCCCCCGCCGGTGTCTTTGCCGCGGCGCGGCCCAGCGTTTGATGCGAAAAGGGCTCGCCTTGGCGGGGCTGGGCTCAGCCCTCTGCGCCGTCGAGGCGGGCGAGAAGGCGCCCGAGGCGGCCGCGTTTGTAGGCGAGTGCCTGGTAGACGTAGAGGCTGGCGGCGGCCCAGCGGGTGTAGATCCACGGCTGGTTCAGTCGCCGGGCGAGCCATGCCATGCGGTGGCTCCAGCGCGCGATCGCGGCGCGGGTGCGGTAGATGGCGCGGCGGCGGGGCGGGTGGCCCGTAGCGCGGGGCGCGACGCGCTTCACCGGCGTGACGCGGCGTTTCTGCCAGGTGAGGCGATACGCCAGCCCCTCACGACGCTGGCGAAAGCCGGCAGCCTGCGTGCCGGCAATGAAATCGGCATCGACGCCCGTCAGCGCGAGACGGCCGTCGGTGATGGCGGCGGTGATGCGCGCCGCAACCTCAGGCGAACGGACGATCACCACATTGGTACCGCGGCCGTCGGAGGAATAGGGTTCCACCCAGGCGTCCCCGAAGGAGACATCGGCGCATTCGGCGACGACGTCGTCGCACGCATCGCAGGCGCTGTTCTGAAAGAAGCCGGCGCCCCAATCGCCATCGGCGAGGTGGAACCAGTCCTGCCAGCGGGCCGTGCCATCATCGAGCGTCAGGTGCGCGGTGTACCAATTGGCGGGGCGATCGGGATCCTTGCGGCGATACTCGACCGCGCGCACGGTGTCGCGCTCAACCCCCAGCTGCCAGGCGAAACTGTCGACAAAGGCGGCGCTTTTCATATGACCACAGAACAGGCCGAGAAGATGGGTGATGCGGTCGTTCAGGACGGGATCCTGCTCCCGCAGCAGGCTGACCGCCTTGATGAAGCAAGGCACGCCGACGATCGCGTAGCGGCCGGGGGTGGCGCGGATCTCGGCCAGCACCTCCGCCAGATCGACCGGATAGTAGCGCGAGCGCGCGCCCTCCAGGATCTGATCGGCGGTGCGCGATATGCGGTAATGGAACAGGCGATCGCCCGTTGACGGGATGACGTGCGCGACGCCGTCGATTGCCCCGGAAGCAAGCAGGTCGGCGGCGACCCAGCTGACCATGCCGCCGGAGCTGCCGCGCTCCCGAAAAGGCGGCTGATCGGCGTGGCCCACATAATTGGCCTCGTAGCGGCCGAGGCGGGGATCGTGATGCGGCGCGGCGGGGAAGCGGGCGAGGGCGAGTTGATCCTCGTTGCGGGCGCCGGGCGAGAAGGGGCAGGTGGCCGCAAAGGCGGCGGGCGGCGGGGCGTGGCCGGCTTCGTGATCCGTCAGCGTGGCGGTGCTTGGCTTGCGCTGGCCGTAGCGGTCCCATGTCATGCCGCGGGTCGCGCAGCCACCGCAGCCGATGCACAGGCCGGATTCGACGATGTCGGCGGGGGTGAGCGCCTCAGGCGAGGGCATGATCAAGGAAGCGCGCCGAGCTGGCCCGCTCCGTCGCGAGGCGATCGGGCAGGCCGGCGGGGAGGGCGCCGAGGCGGTCGGCGAAATCATCGTTGCTCACCGCCGCCGTGACGAGGTGCCGTTCGAGGCCAAGCATGTTGGTGAGATCCTGCACCTTGTTGCGGCGATAGGGTGAGGCGGCGCAGACGAACGGGCGGTGGTGTCGGATCGCAAAGACGCAGCCGTGGAAGAAATTGGTCGCGACTGCGGCGGCACCGGCGAACAGAGCGGAAAATTCGGCCGGGCCGGCATCGATCCTGGCCTCGTCCGCGACCGGGCTGGGGTAGCCCACCGCGACGAGGCGGGTGCCGCTGCGGTCGGCCCAGCGCCGCAGCTGCGCGGTGTACCAGTCGGGGAAGCTGTGGCCGTAGATGAGGGCGTAGCGGCTCGGACCCGAGGCTGCAGCATCGGGAATGACGCCGGGAAACTGGAGGCAGGGATCGAGCACGAGGGGCGGGCCGCCTGCAGCCCTCCCCTGATCAGCGGCGAGCGGCGCGAGCAGGGCGCGGCTGTTCTCGTCCCGCACCGACAGCGCATCGAAACGGCGAAGTCGATCGAGCCACGGGCCGTCGATGCCGTCGGCCACGTCGTGGTTGCCGACGCTGGCGGCGTAGGAGACGAGCCGATCGGCGGGGAGGCGATCACCGAAGAAGATCGGCTCGCCCGAATACCAGGGGTGGCGGAAGTTCCAGACTTCATCGCTGCCGACCACCACGGCGTCATAATGCGGGGCCTGCGCCGGGTTTCGCAGCGGGAAGGGCGGCGACAGGGGCAAGGCGTCTACCGCGGCGATCAAGGCGCGGGTCTTGCGGCCAAGCGCCGCGAAATGTCGCGGATCGGTGCGCGCCGGCAGGGTCGGCTGAAAGGCGTTGCGCGCCTCGCGCCATTCCACGCAGCGCGAGCGGTGATCCAGCAGTTCGGCATCCAGCCCGCGCGCGCGCAGCCCCTCCACCAGGCAGCGCGCCTGCCAGTAGGAGCCGTAGTTGATCGAGCGGTGGAAGGTCAGGACACCGACCTTGCGTGGACCTGCCGGGCGCGCCGCCATGCCGTCTAGCGCCCGTAGATGAGGTCGAGCACCTCCGCGGAGCGGGCGAAATGATCGGCGGCGGGATCGTAACGGTGACTGTGCGCAAGCTGCTGCGCCCAGGCGGCGGCGGCACGGCCGCCCCAGTCATCCGGCCCGTCGGTCAGGCGGTGAGTGGCCGTGCCGGTGAAATGATCGGCGGTGAAATCATAGAAGCTGCCGCCGACATTGCGGAAGCCGGCCCCGCCCTGCGTGCCGTAGAAATCGGCGGCGATCACCGCATCCTGCCCGGCGTGGAGGCGCCAGGAACAGGTGAGGCGGACGGTGGCGCCGCCCGCGGTGAAGCTGGCGCTGGCATAATCCTCCACCGAGCCGGGGTGGAGCGGCTGTCCCCCGGCATAAAGCGCGGCATGGGCGTCGCTCGCCTTGGGGAAGCTGAGTGTCCAGAGCGCGAGATCGACGAGGTGGACGCCGAGGTCGACGACACAGCCGCCGCCCGACTGCACCGGATCGTAGAACCACGGCTTGTCCGGGCCGTAGGCATTGTGAAACGTGAGATCGACCGCGAAGATATCGCCCAGCGTGCCCTCGCGGATCAGGCCGGCGATTGCCTCCATCCCCGCGGTGTGGCGATACGACAGGTCGACGCCGAGCAGCCGGTCGGCGGCGCGGGCGGCGGCGATCACTGCATCCACCTCCGCTGCGGTTCGGCCGAGCGGTTTCTGGCAGAAGACGGCCTTCCCCGCCTGAAGCGCCTGGATCGACTGATCGGCATGAAGCGCGCTTGGAGTCGCGATGACCACGCCATCGATGTCGAGCGCGAGCATGTCGTCGAGCGTGTCGACGATGCGGATCGTGGGGGCGATGGTGGCCGCCTCCGCGATACATTCAGGCGAGGGGTCGCAGACCGCGACGGCATCGACCGCCCCCGTCGCCACCATGGCAGCCATGCGGTGCCGGCCGATCCAGCCGGTGCCGAGGAACCCGATACGGGGCTTCATATGCGCGCCCCTCAGGCCGAGGCGACGAGCTTGAGCGGCGAGGCCTGACCGGCGCCGGACTGCGCGGGCGCGTAGCGATCGATCATCTCGGCACAGAAATCAGCGAACATCTGCGGATCGCGCGCCGGGCTGGTGTGATGCGGCTGGACGCCGAGATGCTCGGGCGTGAAGCAGAAGGTGACGGTTACCTCGAACTCGGCCAGCGCCTCCATCTGGCGGTCGAACCAGTCGAGCGCATTGGGGCGGAAGCGATCGGCCCAGCTGAGCCCGGTACGCAACTTGCGCGTGCCCAGCCGCTTCAGCCAGTCGACCGCCTCGTCGAGCCGCGGATCCTCGAAGTGGAACCATTGCATCAGGCCCATGTCGGCCGCGTGGCGGGCATAGACGTCGAGCGCGGGCTTCGGCGTCCCGTCCTCGCGGATCAGGCCCATGTAGAAATGGCGGTAATAGCTGGAGCCTTCCGCCTCGCGGTGGCGGGTGGTCGCGCCCCATGCCTGGGGCAGATCGAACAGCGAATACCAATAGACGTTGGGCACGCGGCCGATCAGCAACTCGGCGGTCTTTTCGACGCCAAAGACCTGCACTTCCTCTGCCCCGAACGAGCCCACGCCGACCTCGGTCACCCAGATCGGCTTGTCGGTTACGACCTCCTCGATCTCGGCGATCTTCTTGGGCCAGTCGTGGATCGACCACAGGTTCCAGTCGAGCGGGAAGCCGTGCACGGCGATGACGTCCACCGCATCAAGCGCGCCATGCGCCCGCATCCGGTTCACCCATTGGGGGTCGATCGGCGACATGCCGCCCAGCACGCGGGTGACCGCCGGATTGATCGCGGCAATCGCATTGCCGGCGCGGATCACGTGATCGGCGTAGGACGACCAGTCGGGATCGATCTCCGGATCCCAGTGCGATTTGTTGTTCGGCTCATTCCAGATCATCGCCGCTTCGATCACGAACCTGTACCCCCCTTGGCTGGATAGACCGCCGCCGGGCCATGCTGGCCAAACGGCACCGGTGCGACCCGGCAGAAATAAACATCGCCGTCGGCCTGCGCCTCGACGGAGAAGCCGGCTGCGCGCAGCATCGCCTGGCTGCCGGCGGCGTTGGGCGCCCACCAGTTCGTCCAGTCACCGGCGAATTGCCGTTCGATGAAATGCATCTTGGGATAGCCGGGCGCGTCGAAATAGGCGGGCTGGCGATAGGTGCCCGGTTCGAAGAAGGGGTGATCCTCCGGCACGTCGGCGATCTCCGGCGAGCCCTGCTGCAGCGTCTGGAACAGCATGGCGTCGCGCGCGACATGCGCGCGGATGAGGTCCAGCGCCAGCAGCGGATGGCGCAGATGGTAGAGGACGCCCATGAAGATCACGAGGTCGAACGTCTCGCCCAGCGCGGCCACGTCATAGACCGACAGGTTGCGGAACTCGACGCCGGTGAAGCCGAGCGCATCGGTCGCGAGACGCGCCTGCGCGAGATAGCGATCGTCGCTGTCGATGCCGACTACCCGCTCCGCGCCGCGGCGTTTCATCTCCACCGAGTAGAAGCCGGCGTTGCAGCCGATGTCGAGCACGCTCTTGCCGGTGAGATCGGCCGGAACGATCGAGGCGAACCGCGCGAATTTGTCCGCCGGGTAATTGCCGAGAAAATGATCGGGCGCGGTTGCGACGCCGTTCAGATCGATATTGTGGAACCACGGCGCGAGCGCCGCGATGCTGCTCCTGAGGGTGTCATACGGTCTTTGATCGTCCGAACGATTGGCTACCGGCATCGCGCCCCCTGGATGTCGGCCCGCGACATGCGGCGCCATGACGAGTGACGGGCATCTGCACCTGTGCGCAGGCCCCTCGTTTCGCTTAACGAACGGAGTTTGAAGGTGTTCCCGGTGGCCGGCGCGTTGACGCGCGATGGAACCGGTGGACGGTCCGCGACATTCGGCTTTGTTGATGGACAACGACGCCCAGCAATGGATTTCGGCGATGCGTGAGGGCGACTATGCGCGCGCCTGGGCGCTGTCCGCGCGTGATCTTGCCGCGCGTGATCCGGCCACCCGCGATGACCCGCGGCTGCCCTATCATCAGCGTTGGGTGTGGGACGGGCGGCCCTTCGACGGGCGTGACGTGCTGGTGCGATGCTATCACGGGCTGGGAGACACGCTGCAATTCGCCCGCTTCCTGCCGGCGCTGACGGCGCGAGCGCGGCGCGTGACGGTGGAGGCGCCCGAGCGGCTCCATTCGCTGCTGGCCAGTGTCGATCCCGCGGTGACGCTGGCGTCGTTCGACCATGCCGATCCGCTTCCCCCGGCGGAGTGCGACATCGAGATTACCGAGCTTCCCTTCGCCCTGCGGTGCCGGCCCGACGTGGTCGCCACCCCCTACCTCAGCGTGATGCCCGATGTCCTGCCGACCGGCGTGATCGGGCTGTGCCACCAGGGTGGGGATTGGGATCCGGGACGCTCGTTCGATCCGCTGCTGCTGCGCGGCATCGCGGAGGCCAACCGGTGCGTAACGCTGGTGCCCGAGGCATCGCCGCTGCCAGTGCTCAATCCCGAGGGTTGCGCCTTCACCATGGAGGAGACCGCCGCGCTGGTGGCGGCGTGCGACCTCGTCATCACGGTGGATACAATGATCGCGCATCTTGCCGGTGCGCTGGGGCGGCCGACCTGGCTGTTGCTGAAGGCGGAGCCGGACTGGCGCTGGAACCCGGCGGCGACCGCCACCCCCTGGTACCCCAGCATGCGCCTGTTCGTGCAGCAATCGCCCGGCGATTGGGCGGGGGTGATCGCCCGCGTCCACGCCGCGCTGGTGGCGCGCAACGCCCCCCTCATCAACAACGAAAGGTCGGACCATGGCAACGATTGCGGCACCGTCGGTTCCCGTCTCCTGGGGTGAATTGCTCGACAAGATCACGATCCTCGAGATCAAGCGCGACCGGATCGCTCGTGCCGAGGCGCGGGAGAATGTGCTGCGTGAATATCGCCTCCTGCGGGCGATCGGCGCCCAAGTGCTGAACCGTAGCGGTGTCGCCGCGCTGGTCGAGGCGCTGAAGCGGGTCAACGAGACGCTTTGGGAAATTGAAGACGCGATCCGCGAGCAGGAAGCGGCGCGCGATTTCGGCGCCGAGTTCGTCCGTCTGGCGCGCGCGGTGTACCAGCGCAACGACGAGCGGGCGGCGATCAAGCGCGAGATCAACCGGGCGCTGGAATCCGACCTGATCGAGGAAAAGAGCTACGCTGCCAGCGTGGCTGCGTAGCGTCGGCGCGGACAGCGGCCTAAGGGGCGTGCCGAACGCAGGATGGTGGGGCCGGGGTGCGGACGAGGCTGAGTATCTGCCGGCGCAAGCACAGGTTCGCCGACACGCGGGAGGCGGTCGATTTCGCGCAGGCGCATGATCTGGCGCTATGGCCGTATCGCTGCGACCGCTGCGGCATGATCCATCTGACCAGCCGCCGGAAGGGCAAGGGGCGGCCGCTGTCGTGACGCGGGCGGCCGCGCGGCGCTAGCGGGCGGGCTCCGCAACGCTGCTGTCGGACGGCGCCAGCAACTCCGGCTGACCGGCGATCGCGCCGGTGCCGCGGCGGTCCCGCTTGGCGCGGTACAATGCCTCGTCCGCTCCCTTCAGCAGCGTCGAGCGGTCGGCGTGCGCATCATCGAGGACGCAGGCGCCGATGGTGGCGGACACGGTGATCTCCCGATCGTCGGCGCTGACCGTGTGGCGCAACTCGGACAGCAGGATGCCGATCCCCTCTGCCAGCCGCTCGCGCGCATGGGTGCCGCGCAGGAGGACGACGAACTCGTCACCGCCGAGGCGGGCAGCAAGATAATCGCCTAGATAATCAGCGGCGCGCAGCCGGGCCGCGACGACGCGCAGGACTTCATCGCCCGCCGGATGCCCGAGGCGATCGTTTACCTCCTTGAACCGATCGAGGTCGATTATGGCCACCGCGAGGGGGGAGGCGTGTTCCCGCGCGCTGACGATCGCCTCGTCAATCTGCTCGTTGAAGGCGCGGCGGCTGGCAAGACCGGTGAGATCGTCGGTCAGCGCGTAGGCCCGCAGCCGACGTTCGACCTTGTAGCGTTCGGTGATGTCCTGGATGACGCCGATCATTGCCACGACCTTGCCGTCACGCAGTTCCGGCTCGCCCATCGTGCGAACGCGGCGCTGCACGCCATCGGCGTTGATGAAGTCGAGCTCCAGGTCCCAGGAGCGGCCTTCTGCCTTGCAGGCGACGAGCGCCTGTTGCAGCAGCGCGCGATCGCCGGGCGCGTAGAAGGACATGGGCTCGATCGCCGCAGTGTCGGTGTCGGGTGGCAAATGATGGATGGCAAAGGTTTGCGCCGACCAGTGCGACCGCCCAGTCTGCAGATCGAGCCGCCACGAGCCGATGCGCGCCATACGTTCGGCCTGCTGGAGCAGCCGCTGGGCACGCTCGATCTCGACCAGCGCCTCCTGTCGCTCGACTGCGAGGCGCAGCCGGTCATTGCTGATCCGGCGGGTCGACAGGATCGATTCTATCACCCGCGCCATGCCTTCGAACAACGCGATCTTGTCCGCAGGTGGCGTCTGCGGGCGATTATCAGCGACGCACAAGGTGCCGATCGGGAGTGGAGAGCGACCGTCCTCCGCGCTGATCCGCAGCGGGACGCCGGCGTAGAAGCGGATATGCGGCCGACCGGTGACGAAGGGATTGGTCGCGAAGCGCGGGTCGGCGCGCGTGTCGGGGATGACCAAGGTTTCGTTGGCGGCCACCGTATGCTGGCAGATCGACGCATCCCGCGGCGTTTCCGCTTCGTCGAGGCCGTAGCGCGCCTTGAACCACTGCCGGTTCACGTCGAGCAGCGAGACGAATGCCATCGAGCAGCCGAACAGGTGGCGCGCGCCCTCCACGATCGCGTCGAACTCAGCTTCGGGCGCGGTATCGAGCACTTCAAGCGTGCGCAGCGCGCGCAAGCGCTCTTCTTCAAGCGCGGGCGACATGGGTCGACCTTCTGTCACAATGCTTACCCAAATGTTAACGCCGCGGCGCTCAGCGCAGCGGCTTTTTTTCCAGTTTGCGGGCGAGGGTGCGGCGATGCATGCCGAGCCGGCGCGCGGTCTCGGAAATGTTGAAGCCGGTTTCCGCCAGCGTTTCGTTGATCCGCTCCCATTCCAGCGTCTTGATCGATGTGCTGCGGCCTTCGATCGGCACGGCAGCGTCCCCCAGAGCGGCCTTGCCGAACGCCGCTTCGATATCGTCGGTGTTGGCGGGCTTTGCGAGATAATGGCACGCGCCAAGCTTGATCGCCTCCACCGCTGTCGCGATGCTGGCAAATCCGGTGAGGACGACGATGAGCATGGCGGGGTCGAAGGCGTGGAGCCGTTCCACGCAGGCGAGGCCGGAAGCGCTGCCCAGCTTCAGATCGACCACCGCATAGCCGGGATGCGCTTCTTCCAGCGCGGCCTCCATCTCGGCAGGGCCCTGCGCCACCCAGACCGCATAGTCGCGCCGTTCAAAGGAGCGTTGCAGGGTGCGCGCAAAGGTCGAGTCATCCTCGACGATGAGGAGGCGGCGCTGATCGGTCATGGCGATGGTGTACCAGTGCGGCAGTCGCTTTCAAAACGCGCGGCGCGGATTGTCGCGATCAGCGCCGCTTGGGGGCGAGCGGCAGGACCAGCCTGACCTCCGCACCGCCGCCTTCGCGGTTCACCGCCTCAAGTCGGCCGCCGAGCCGGCGGGCAACGTTGTTGGCCAGGAACAGGCCGACGCCGTGGCCGGCCCCCTTGCCCGACTGGTAGAGTTTGCCAAGGCTGGCCAGCTGCGCCTCGGTAAAGCCGCGCCCGTCGTCGATCACGGCGATAACCAGTTCCTCGCCGTCGCGCGTGGCGCGTAACGTCAGCCCGGCAGGGGACGCCTCGGCAGCATTGTCGAGGAGGTTCCAGATCGCCTGGCGAAGCGCGGGGCCGGCAACCACCGCGGCATCGCCGAGGGCTTCCAGATCCACCACCAGCGGCGCGCTGGCCAGCGTGGGGCGCCATTCATCGACGATGTCAGCGAGGAAGGCGCCCGCCGGGACGCTTTCCATCGCCTCGCCCCGCGGCTCCCCGGCGGAATGGAGGATATCGGTGACGATCGCCTTGCAGCGCTGCACCTCGGCCTGCATGTCATCGAGCTCGGCGGCGAGATCGGGATCCTGTGCGATCTTGGGCAGGCGGCGCCAGTCGCCCAGGATGACGGCGAGCGAGGCGAGGGGGGTGCCGAGTTCATGCGCCGCGCCGCTGGCGAACAGCCCCATGCGCACGATCCCTTCCTCCTCCGCCGCACGCTGGCGCATATCGGCGAGATAGGCGTCGCGGGCGCGCAAATTGCGGCTGATGCGGGTGACGAACATCGCCAGCAGCACGCCGCTGAGCACAAAGCTGAGCCATGCGCCGAAGGTGGTGAGGTCGCCGATCAGCGGCTCAAGCTCCGGCGGGTAATCGAGCGGGCGGCTGCCCACGGTGAGGCCGGCGAAACAGATTGCGGTCAGAACGACCAGCACCCAGACCGACCAGGTCTGAAGCAGGATCGCGCCCAGCACGACCTGCAGCAGATAGAGCGACACGAACGGGTTGGATGCGCCGCCGCTGAGCGACAGTTGCGCGGTCAGCGAGCCGACGTCGAACAGGAGCCCGAACAAGAGCGCGATCCGCGGCACCCGCTTCGTACGGAGCAGGGCGAAGCTGATGATATTGGCGCCGGCCTGAAGCGCGATGACGAGCAGCATCGGCAGCAGCGGCAGGTGAAAGCCCAGCGCATATTCGACGAACAGGATCGTCAGGAGCTGCCCGGCGACGGCGATCCAGCGCAGATGCACCAGCTGGCGCATATTCTCCGCCGCGGTCGAATCGCGCGACGATCCGGCCTGGTCGGAGCGGCGGCCCGTCAGTGCGAGGATCGGGGCTTCCATCAGCGCCGCCGGCCCGAGCGCAGGACCATCACCGCGCCCGCCACGCTCAGCAGCGCCAGCGCGAACCAGGTCACGGCATAGGACAGGTGATTGTTGCGGAAGGAGATCACGGTGAGGCCACCGACCGGATAGCCGCCGGTATTGGGCGTGTCGTCCGCGTCGATGAAGAAGGGGGCGGTCGCCCCAAGCTGGCGTGCGCGGGCGATCGCCGCCACATCGCGCGAGAACCAGCGGTCGGCCGCCGGATCATTGCTGCGCAGGAAGCCGCCGCCGGGTTCGGGGGCGCGCATGAGGCCGGTGACCGTGACGGGCGCGGTGGGGAGCGCGGCCTGGCGGGTTGCGCGGTCGCGGCGGTCATCGGGCACATAGCCGCGATTGACGAGGATGATACCATCCTGAGTCTGCAGCGGGGTGAGCACCCACCAGCCGCCGCCCAAGGCGGTGAGCGCCTGAACCAGGGTTTCGCGATCGTGGAGGAAGGTGCCGGTCACGCGGACCCGGCGATAGGCGTTGTCGCCCTGCCATTCATCCCGCGGGGGGAGGGTGGAGGGTGCGGCGTGGACCCGCCCCTCCACCTTGGCGATCAGATCGAGTTTCCATGCGCGTCGCTCGACCTGCCAGATGCCCAGGCCCGCGAACAGAATGGCGAGCGCCAGGCATAGGCCGGCGAAAGCGACGCGCCGCATCACATGCCGATGCCGTCCATCGGCATCATGTTGGTGTTGAGATGGTACATGATCCACAGCGAGCCGGCGATCACAATAGCGACGATCACCAGGGTGAAGAGCATGGTCAGCATCGTCCAGCCACCTTCCGACTGACGGTTCACGTGCAGGAAGAAGACCGTGTGCACGATGATCTGCACGAAGGCGAGCGCCACCACGATGACTGCGGTCAACTGCGCCGTCAGCGTGCCGCTCATCACCAGCCAGAACGGAATGGCCGTGAGCACCGCCGACAGGAGGAAGCCGATGACATAGCCGCGGGCGGAGCCGTGGCCGTGGCCACCATCGGGCGGCGGCCCGTCATGGTGCTGATCATGGGCGTGGGCCGACGCATGCGCCGGGGCGTGGGGCGTGCTCATCGCAGAACTCCGAGCAGATAGACGAAGGTGAAGACGCCGATCCAGACGACGTCGAGCAGGTGCCAGAACATGCTGAGGCACATCAGGCGGCGGCGGTTCTCGGGGATGAGGCCGCGCTGACCCACCTGGACGATCATCACGAGGATCCAGATGAGGCCGCTGAACACGTGGAGGCCGTGCGTGCCGACGAGCGTGAAGAAGGCCGACAGGAAGGCGCTGCGCATCGGCGTCGCGCCTTCATGGATCAGCTCGGCGAACTCGTACAGTTCGATCGCGATGAACGCAGCGCCGAACAGCGCGGTGATCGCCAGCCAGAGCTGCGTGCCCTGCTTGTTGCCGCGCTCCATCGCGATCATCGCCATGCCGCAGGTGATCGAGGAGATCAGCAGCATCGCGGTGTTCAGCGCGACCAGCGACAGATCGAAGATCTGGAAGGGCGCCGGCCCGCCGGCATAGCCGGTGCTGAGCACGCCATAGGTGGCAAACAGGGTCGCAAAGATGAGCGCGTCGCTCATCAGATAGATCCAGAAGCCCAGCATCGTGCCGCCGGAGCTGTGATCGTGATGATCCGCTTCGGTCTGGTAGAAGACGGGCGGGGCGTCGTCGGCCACGGCCATCTGCCGTGCATCCTCCACGGTGGGGGAATGGGTGGTCATGTCAGGCTCCCGCCAGCGCGTTCTTGCGTTCATTCTCGGCCACTTCCTCGGCCGGAATGTAATAGTCGCGGTTGTAGTTGAACGTGTGGGCGATGCCGTAGCCGATCATCGCCACGAAGCTCGCGGCGGCCAGCCACCACATGTACCAGATCATCGCGAAGCCGAGCACTGCGGCGAGCGCCGACAGGATGACACCGGCCCCCGTGTTACGCGGCATGTGGATCGGCCGGAAGCCGCTGGTCGGGCGCTTGCAGCCGCGCACCTTCATGTCGTGCCACGCGTCCAGATCGTGCACCACCGGGGTGAAGGCGAAATTGTACGCCGGCGGGGGCGAGCTGGTCGCCCATTCCAGGGTACGGCCGTCCCACGGATCGTCGCCGACGTGCAGCTTCTCACGGTTCTTGATGCTGACCGCGATCTGGATGACGAAGGCGGCGATACCGATGGCGATGATCACCACGCCGACGGCAGCGATCATGAACAGCGGCTGGAGCGTCGCGTCGTCGAGGTGACGCAGGCGACGGGTGACGCCCATCAGGCCTGCGACGTACATCGGCGTCCACGCGATCCAGTAGCCGATCACCCAACCCCAGAAGTGGATCTTGCCCCAGAACGGATCGAGCTTGAACCCGAAGGCCTTGGGCCACCAGTAATCGATGCCGGCGAACAGGCCGAACACGACGCCGCCGATGATCACGTTGTGGAAGTGCGCCACCAGGAACAGCGAGTTGTGCAGCACGAAGTCGGCCGGCGGGATGGCAAGCATCACGCCCGTCATGCCGCCCACCACGAAGGTGAGCATGAAGGCAACGACCCACTGCATCGGCAGCTCGAACCGGATCTGGCCACGGTACATGGTGAACAGCCAGTTGAAGATCTTCGCACCGGTCGGGATCGAGATGACCATCGTCGCAATGCCGAAGAAGCTGTTGACGCTGGCGCCCGAGCCCATGGTGAAGAAGTGGTGCAGCCACACCAGGTAGCTCAGGATCGTGATGACGACCGTGGCATAGACCATCGACGAATAGCCGAAGAGCCGCTTGCCGGTGAAGGTCGAGGTGATTTCCGAATAGATGCCGAACACCGGGAGGATGAGGACGTACACCTCCGGGTGACCCCAAATCCACACCAGGTTCCAATACATCATCGGGTTGCCGCCGAGATCATTGGTGAAGAAGTTGGTGCCGACGTAGCGGTCGAGCATCAGCATCGCGAAGGCGGCGGTCAGCACCGGGAAGATCGCGACGACCAGCACGTTGCTGCACAGCGCCGTCCAGACGAACACCGGCAGCTTCATCATCGTCATGCCGGGCGCGCGCATCTTGATCACGGTCACGACCATGTTGATGCCCGACAGCGTCGTGCCGACGCCGGCGATCTGTAGCGCCCAGAGATAATAGTCGGGCCCCGGATCAGGGCTGTTCTGCAGGTTCGCGACCGGCACATAGTTCAGCCAGCCCGCGCGGCTGAATTCGCCGACGAACAGCGAGACCATGACCAGCGCCGCACCGGCAGCCGTCAGCCAGAAGCTGAAATTGTTGAGGAACGGGAAGGCCACGTCGCGCGCGCCGATCTGCAGCGGCATCACATAGTTGATGATGCCGACCACCAGCGGGATCGCGACGAAGAAGATCATGATCGTCCCGTGCGCGGTGAAGATCTGATCATAATGGTGAGCGTTCAGATAGCCTTCGTTCGCACCGAAGGAGATCGCCTGCTGTGCACGCATCATCACCGCGTCGGCAAAGCCGCGGAGCAGCATGATGATGCCCAGGATTATGTACATAATCCCGATCTTCTTGTGGTCCACGCTGGTGAACCATTCGTGCCACAGATAGCCCCACAGCTTGTACTTCGTGATCGCGCCGACGATGCCGAGGCCCAGCACAACGACGACGGCAAAGGTCACGAGCAGGATAGGCTCGTGCACGGGGAAGGATTCTAGACTGAGGCGACCGAAGATCGTCTTCAGAACGGATTCGTTGAACATGAGGAGCTCCGGCGGCTCAGCCGCGCGCCGCGCCGGTCACGCCGGGCACGGTTGGCAGGAGAAGGAAGGACATGTCGCGGTTGCGGGGCGAGTCGGGCTTGGTCGAACCAGGCGCGCCGGGCTGCGGCGGCTTGCTGAGGTGCGGCGCGGGTTCGATCTCCTCGCTTTCCTTGAGCAGCGCGCCATCGGGCTTTTCGCGCGGGATCGACGTGCGGCCAGCGGGCGCCCCGACAGGGCGCATCTCGTGCGGCTTGGCACCGCGCAGCGCCGCGTCGCGCGCCATGATCTCGCTCATGCACGGCGTGCCGGGCGTGACGCAGCGTTCATAGATGCGCTGGAACAGCTGCGGCTGGACCGAGGAGAAGAACATCGCCGGCACCTGCTCGCTGGGCTTTTCCAGCTTCAGGTAGTTGGCGGTGTCGAGCGAGCCGCCGCGCGCCTTCACCTCATTCACCCAGCGATCAAAGCCGGCATTGTCCACGCCCAGCAGCTTGAAGCGCATGTAGGAGAAGCCGGCGCCGCTGTAGTTGGCGGACATGCCCTCATAGTCGCCGGGGCGATTGAGTACCGCGTGCAGCGTGCTGCGCATCCCCGGCATGGTGTAGACCATCCCCGCCAGCGTCGGCGCGTAGAAGGTGTTCATCATGTTAGTCGACGTCATGTCGAACCGCACCTCGCGGTTCACCGGCAGCGCCAGTTCATTGACCGTCGCGATGCCCAGTTCCGGGTAGATGAACAGCCATTTCCAGTCGAGCGACACGACCTGGACCAGCATCGGCCGTTCGTTCTTCGGCTTCGGCTGAGTCGCGGAGATGCGGTTCAGCGGGCGGAACGGATCGAGCAGGTGGGTGCTCGACCAGGTCAGCGCGCCGAGCGCGATGATGATGAGGAGCGGGGCCGACCAGATCACCAGCTCCAGCGAGGTGCTGTGATCGAAGTGGGGATCGTAGGTCGCGTCCTTGTTGCCCTTGCGATAGCGCCAGGCGAACACCACCGTCAGGATCATCACCGGGACGATGATGAGCAGCATCAGCCCGACCGAGGCATAGATCAGGTTGCGCTCCTGAAGCGCGACGTCGCCTGCCGGATCGAGCACGGCGCTTTGGCAACCGGCGACGAACAGCAGGAGCGGAAGCAGGGCCAGGCGGGCGAACCGCGGGACCGGGGCGGGATGATCGGGCATATCCAGGCGCTCCTAGGCCGAGTCCAGTAGCCGCTACATTGGACAATTTGTCCAATCCCGTCACTGGCGTCGGTTAGGCAGAGGAGTGTATTAGTGACCCCCGAGGCGGGCCAATCATTCATCGCACGGCCGAGTGCCGCGGGAGCATGACGGAAAATGACTGCATCGACCAACGCGCCGGATTCGGCAGCCCTGCAACGAGATGCCCGACTGATCAACGCGCGCCACAAGGATGTCGCGCCCGGCGAGATCGCCATCGGCGTGATCATCGGCCGCACCAGCGAGTTCTTCGACTTCTTTGTCTATGCGATCGCGTCGGTGCTGGTGTTCCCGCAGCTCGTGTTCCCGTACGTCGATGCGCTGACCGGCACGCTCTATTCCTTCGCAATTTTCGCGCTGGCATTCATTGCGCGGCCGTTCGGCACCTTGCTGTTCATGTGGATCGACCGGGTCCATGGCCGCGGCACGAAGCTGACCATCGCGCTGTTCCTGCTGGGCGGGTCGACGATCTCGATCGCGCTGCTGCCCAGCTATGCGCAGGTCGGCACGCTGTCAGCGGTGCTGCTGGCGCTGTTCCGCATCGGCCAGGGCGTGGCGCTGGGCGGGGCGTGGGACGGTCTGCCGTCGCTGCTGTCGCTGAACGCGCCGGAGGAAAAGCGCGGCTGGTACGCGATGATCCCGCAGCTGGGCGCGCCGCTTGGCCTGCTCGTCGCCTCCTGCCTGTTCGCCTATTTCCTCGCGATCCTGTCGCCGGAGGACTTCATCAGCTGGGGCTGGCGCTACCCGTTCTTCGTGGTGCTGGCGATCAACGTCGTGGCGCTGTTCGCCCGCCTGCGCCTCGTTGCGACACCCGAGTTCGAGCGGCTGTTCGAAAGCCGCGAGTTGCAGCCGTCGCCGGCATTCGCCACCATGTTCCGCGAGCGCCGCACGATCATCCTTGGCGCCTTCGCCCCGCTGGCGAGCTTCGCGCTGTTCCACCTTGTCACCGTCTTCCCGCTGTCGTGGGTGACGCTGGAAGTGGGCGAGGACCCGGTGCGCTTCCTGGGCATCGAGGCGCTCGGCGCGGTGGTCTGCGTCCTCGCCATCCTGGCCTCGGGCGTGATTGCCGACCGGGTCGGCCGGCGCGCGGTGCTGGGCGTCTCGGCCGCGCTGATCGCGGTGTACAGCGGCTTCGCCCCGCGCCTGCTCGACGGCGGTCAGGTGGGCGAGACGATCTACATGATCGGCGGCTTCGCGCTGCTCGGCCTGGCGTTCGGCCAGTCGTCGGGCGCGGTGAACAGCAACTTCCCGCCCGAATCGCGTTACACGGGCGCGGCGATCGTCGCCAATGCAGCCTGGGTGATCGGCGCCGGCTTCGCGCCGCTGGTGGCGCTGTTCCTCGCCAGCCGCTTCGGCCTGTGGTCGGTGGGCCTCTACCTGCTGTCTGGCGCGATCTGCACGCTGGGGGCGCTGGCGATCAACAAGGACTTCGCCCGCCGGGCGGCCTGATCGCGGCGCTTACCCGCACCCTGATGCACGAACGGGCGCCGACGATGTCGGCGCCCGTTTTCGTTTGGCTTGGGACTGGAAGGCGGCGTCTGTCCCAGGAGCGGGGCTGGGTCAGTCCTTGTCCATCCGGGCGCCGACGTGCCGCTCACCACGCTTGCGAGCGAGTTCCTCCTGCCGGTGACGCTCGGCGAGGCGGGCGCGCTTGTCGTCGTCCAGGTCGGCGTGACACGCGGGGCAGCTGATGCCCTCCTCGTATAGCGGCGACTGGCGCTCCTCGGGGCTGACCGGGCGGCGGCAGGCGCGGCACAGCACGTGCGTGCCAGGGGCCAGGTCGGGCGTCACCGCGACACGCTCGTCAAAGACGAAGCATTCGCCCTTCCACGAGACCTGATCTGCCGGCATCTTTTCCAGATAGTTCAGGATGCCGCCCTGAAGGTGATAGACCTCCTCGATCCCCTCCGCCTTCAGGAAGGCGGTGGATTTCTCACAGCGTATCCCGCCGGTGCAGAACATCGCCACCTTCTTCTTGCCGGCGGTCAGCTGGTCGCGATTGGCGCGGAACCAGGCCGGGAAGTCGCGGAAGCTGCGTGTCTCGGGGTTGATCGCGCCGGGGAAGGTGCCGATCGCGACTTCGTAATCGTTGCGCGTGTCGATCACCACCGTGTCAGGGCGGTTGATCAGGGCGTCCCACTCCTCGGGCGCGACATAGGTGCCGACATCGGTCAGCGGATCGAGATCCGGCTGCCCCATGGTGACAATCTCTCGCTTCAGGCGCACCTTCAGCCGATGGAAGGGCTCGGTCGGGGCCCAGGCGTATTTGACGGCGAGGTCGGCACAGCCAGGCAGGGTGCGCAGGTGCGCGATCACGGCGTCGATAGCCGCGGGCGAGCCCGCGATCGTCCCGTTGATCCCCTCATGCGCCAGCAGCAGCGTTCCCTGCACGCTGTTCGCGCGGCAGCACGCCTCAATGCCATCGCGCAAGCCAGCGGGATCATCGAAGCGGGCAAATTGATACAGCGCGGCGGTGCGGAAGGGCAGGGTCATGATCAGCCGGCAGGAGTAGCGGCGGGGCACTCAAGAGAGTGTTTCGTAACCCCGCCGATAATCAATGGTGCGGTCGAGAAGACTCGAACTTCCACGTCCTTTCGGACACAACGACCTCAACGTTGCGCGTCTACCAGTTCCGCCACGACCGCACGTGATGTCCACCGGGCTGGCCCGGCGGCTGGCAGGAGCGGGCCACTAGCAAGGCTTGTTGGGGCTGGCAATGGGTCCGAAGGCCCAAATCGTAAGTTTGTGCGGAAAAATAATACGCCGCGATCCGCAGGCCCTGGGGCCGTGGATCGCGGCCCGGCAATCAGCTGTCGCCTTCGCCGACGAAGCTGAGTTCCAGCTTCTTGGAGCTGGCCGGCACGTCGAGCTTGGCCGAGTTGAAATCGATCGCGCTCTTGGGCGCCAGCGTGCGCTGCTGCGGGATGATCGTCCAGGTGTAGACGATCCGGTTCTGGTCATCACGCAGGTCGGCGCGAATGTCGGGAACGCGCTGCCGCTCATTCGACGGGTTCAGCACCTTGCCGCTGACCGCGAACAATTCGCTGCCGTTGCTGATCTCCCGCCGCTCGATCGGATTGTCGATCAGCCGCAGCGGCGTTTCCTCCGGCCCGAAATTGAGCCCGAGCTGAGAGGCGAGGCCCGGCGCGCTGGTCCACAGGATGGCTCCGACCGCGACCAGCATCAGCAGCGCAGCGAGCACCGCCGCAATGGTCCAGCGGCGCGCCGGGTTGATCCGCGGGCGGCTGCCGGCGGGCGGGACGGCGCCGTTGGCTGCCGGCGGCGACACGGCCGCGGCGAGCGCGGATGCAAAGGAGGCTGGCGCAGCGGTTGCAGGCGGCGAAGCGACTGCAGGGGAAGCAGCGACTGCAGGGGGCGTGTTGTTGGACGTCGCCGGAGAGGGGGTGGCTGGCGCCTCCGTTGTCCGCTGCGAGGGCGATGGATCGGACGCTGGTGCGCCGGCAGTGACGGTCGCCATCTGCGGGCCGGCGGCCATCGCCTCGATCGCGCGCGCGTCAGGCGCCTGGTGCCAGCTGTGGCGGCAATTGGCGCAGCGCACCGTGCGACCCTCCGGGCCGATCGATGTGTCGGGCACCAGATACCGGGTGCGGCATTCGGGACATTCGAGGATCATCGCGCGTCGATACCGGCGTAGGACAGAAGGGCTGAAGCCATCGCGAATCTAAACACGCCCTGCGCCCCGCTTGCAAGCGGAGGTTGAAGCGGAAGGCTGCATCGTGCGATGGCGCGTGCAAGACATCGGTGGTTCAAGGGACAAGCAGCGCCGCAATGGCGAATATCGTGCAGTTCGAGAATGTGGGGCTGCGCTACGGGCAAGAGCCTGAGACGCTTTGCGATGTCAGTTTCGCGCTGGCTGCCGGTTCCTTCTATTTCCTGACGGGCGCGAGCGGCGCGGGCAAGACATCGCTTTTGCGTTTGCTGTACCTCGCGCAGCGCCCCAGCCGGGGCGTCATTCGCCTGTTTGGTGAGGATGCCGTGACCATGCCGCGCAGCCGCCTGCCGGGCTTTCGCCGGCGGATTGGCGTTGTCTTTCAGGACTTTCGGCTGGTGCCCCATCTGTCGGCGGCGGATAATGTCTCGCTGCCGCTCAGGATTGCAGGGATGCCGGAAGCCGAGATTGCGGAGCCGGTGAGCGAGATGCTGGCGTGGGTCGGGTTGGCGGAGCGCGCCGACGCGAAACCGGCGACGCTGTCGGGCGGCGAGCAACAGCGTGTCGCGATTGCGCGGGCGGTGATCGGGCGCCCGGAAATGCTGGTGGCCGACGAGCCGACGGGCAACGTCGACCCGGAAATGGCGGAGCGATTGCTGCTGCTGTTCGATTCGCTCAATCGGCTGGGCACGACGGTGGTGGTGGCCACCCACGACCTGCACCTGATGCACCGGGTGCCCGGTGCGCAGATGATGCGGCTGGTGAAAGGCCGGCTGCAGGATCCCACGGGGACGTTGCGTCACCCACCGGCACGAGAGCTGCCATGAGTGGGGCCGGCGAGCGAACCCGGCGCGTCCTGGACGAGGCGCGCGGGGTACGGGCGATGGTGTGGATCATCGCCATCATGCTGTTCCTGACGGTGCTGGGCGCGGCGCTGGGGCTGGCCACGCGCAATGCCGCGAGCGGGCTGGAGAGCCAGCTCGCCGGGCGCGCGACGGTGCAGATCGTGACCGGCGACCCGGCACGTCGCCAGGTGGAGGCGGACCGGGTCCTGGGCGCGCTTCGCCGGCTGGACGACGTGCGCGGGGCGACGCCGGTGGACCGCGGCGAACTGGCCGCGTTGCTGCGCCCGTGGCTGGGGGATGCGGGTGCCGACCCCGACCTGCCGGTGCCGACGATGATCGACCTGGAATTGGCAGACGGTGAGCCTGCCGCGCTCGCCCGCGTGCGTGCGGCGGTGACGAAGATCGCGCCGGCGGCGCGGGTCGATACGCATGAGGCGTGGATGACCCCGGTGGCGGATTTCCTGGACCTGATCGTGCTGATTGCGGCGGTGCTGGTGATCCTTCTAGCCGGGGCGACCGCTGCGGTGGTGGTGCTCGCGGCGCGCGCGGGGCTGGAGGCGCATCGCCAGACGATCGAGATCATGCACATGCTGGGATCGACCGATGTGCAGGTGGCGCGGCTGTTCCAGCGGCGGATCGCGCGTGATGCGGCGATTGGCGCGGTGATCGGCGGGCTGGCGGCGCTGGCGATGCTGCTGCTGATCAGCGCGCAGGCCGCGGGGCTTGGGTCCGAGCTGCTGGGGCAGGCGACGCTGGGGCCGCTGGGCTGGGCGACGCTGGCGCTGCTGCCGGTCGCCTTTGTCCTGCTGGCGGCGCTGGCGGCGCGGCTGGCGATCACCCGCACGCTGGAGCGCGTCCTGTGATTTCGCGGTTCGTCGGATTGCTGGCGGTGGCCTGGGCGCTGGGCTTCGCGGTGTTCATGCTGAGGCTGGCCGAGCCGGCCGAGCCCTCGTTGACCACCGACGCCATCGTCGTGCCGACCGGCGGGCCGGGGCGCATCCCCCGGGGGCTGCAGATGATCGACGAGGGGCGCGCGAAGCGGATGCTGGTGACGGGGGTCGCCACCGGGCTGCGCAAGGCGGACCTGATCGCCGCGAACGGGCATGAGCGGGCGATCGCCTGCTGCGTCGACCTGGGCCGGGAGGCGGTGGACACCAGGTCCAATGCCGAGGAGACGGCGCGCTGGATGCGGGAGCATGGCTATAAGTCGGTGCGGCTGGTGACGTCGGACTGGCATATGGCCCGCGCCCGGATGGAGCTGGGTGCGGCGCTGGACGGCGACGTCACGATCCATCGCGACGGCGTGCGTGCCGAACAGCCGCTGGGCCGGCTGGTCAACGAATACAACAAGCTGATCCTGCGGCGGATCGCCTTGTGGGCAGGAATCGACGGAATATGAACTGGTTACGCACGATCCTGTATCAGATCGTCTTTTACAGCGGGTCGGTGCTGATCGTGCTGGCCGTGCCGCTGGTGGCACCGTTCGGGCAGAAGGCGACAGTCCATCACGCGCATCGCTGGGCGCGGCTGAACCGCTGGGCGGCACGCGTGTTCCTGGGCGTGACGACGCGGGTCGAGGGGGAGATCCCCGAGGGTCAGTTCCTGTTCGCGGCCAAGCACCAGTCGATGTACGAGACGACCGAGCTGCAGCTGATCCTGGGCGGGCCGGCGATGGTGCTGAAGCGTGAGCTGAGCCGTATCCCTTTATGGGGTTGGGCGACCAAGCTGTACGGGTCCATGTCGGTCGATCGCGAGGCGTCGGCGAAGGCGCTGCGGCGGTTGATGGCGGAGGGCAAGGAGCTGCGCGCGCAGGGGCGGTCGGTGATCGTTTACCCTGAGGGAACGCGCGTGACGCCGGGGGAATCGCCGCCGCTGCGGTCGGGCTTTGCCGGGCTGTACAAGGCGGTGAACCTGCCGGTGGTGCCGATCGCGCTCGACAGTGGGCGGTTCATGCCGAAGAAGGGGCCGAAGCGGCCGGGCGTGGTGACGATCCGCGTTGGAACGCCGATCCCGGCGGGGCTGCCGCGCAAGGAAATCGAGCAGCGCGTGTGGCAGGCGATCAATGCGCTGGAGCCCGGCGCGCAGGGGTAAGCGCGGCCGCCGGGCGGGTGCAAATGGCCTCAAAGCGGCGGTGAGCGGCCGCCCTCTGGCGAATTTTGGCCGCGTCAGTCGTGCTTGCGGCCAAAGTCCGCGGCGGCATCATCCTGCCCCTGATCGACGATCGAGCGGCGGATCGTGCGGGTGCGCGAAAACAGGTCGAACAAGGTGTCGCCATCGTCCCAGCGGATCGCGCGCTGAAGGTGCGACAGATCCTCGCTGAAGCGTTGCAGCATTTCGAGCACCGCGTCCTTGTTGGCGAGGAACACGTCGCGCCACATCGTCGGATCGGACGCGGCGATGCGGGTGAAGTCGCGAAAGCCGCCGGCGGAAAACTTGATCACTTCCGACTGGGTGACCTCCGCCAGATCGTTGGCGGTGCCGACGATCGTATAGGCGATGAGGTGCGGCAGGTGGCTGGTCACCGCCAGCACGCGATCGTGATGGTCGGGGGCCATGATCTCGACCGTGCTGCCGAGCTGGCGCCAGAATTCGGCGACCCGCTCGGTCGCGGCGGGATCGCCATCGGGGAGCGGGGTGACGATGCACCAGCGGCCGCGGAACAAGGTGGCGAAGCCCGCCTCCGGCCCGCTCTGCTCGGTGCCGGCGACGGGATGTGCGGGAACGATCGTGGCGTTGGGCAGCGCGTCGCGCAGCGCGCGAACGACCTCTGCCTTGCAGCTGCCGACGTCGCTGACGATCGCGTCGGCAGGGAGATCGGCCGCCATTTCCGCCGCCGCCGCGCCCATCGCACCGACGGGGACGCACAGGATGACGAGATCGGCGTCGGTCACCGCGGCGCCGATCGTGTCGGTCACGTCATCGACGATCCCGAGCGCGTCGGCACGGCGGCGCACGTCGGGATCGGCATCATGCCCGACGAGCGCGACGGTGGGCATATAATGACGCACCGCACGCGCGACGGAGGAACCGATCAGGCCGAGGCCGATGATGGTAACGCGTGCGAAGGGAAGCATCATGCCACCTTGGGTCAGGCCGCGCGGGCCGCGAGGAACGGGAGAGTGATCATTCGGCGCCGGCGAGCGTGCGCAGCGCCGCGATGACGCCGCGGGTTTCATCCTCGGTGCCGATGGTGATGCGCAGGCCGTGGGGGAGACCCTGGCCGGGGAGCCAGCGGACGATATAGCCGGCGTCCATCAGCCCCTTGTACGCGGTCTCCGCGGTCAGATCGCCCTCGAACACCACCAGCACGAAATTGGCCTGGCTGGGGATGGCGCGAAGGCCGGCATTGCCGAGCTTCGCGATTTCGTCCGAGAACCATGCCCGCCACTTCGCATTGTGGGCGGCGGCGTTGGCGACGAAATCGGTGTCGCCGAGCGCGGCGATCGCCGCCGACTGGCCGGCGATGGTGATCGAGAAGGGCAGGCGGATGCGGTGCATCGCCTCGATCAGCGGCGCGGCGCCATAGCCCCAGCCGATGCGTTCGGCGGCGAGGCCGTACATCTTCGAGAAGGTGCGGGTGACGAGCACGTTGGAGGCACGTTCCGCCAGCGCCATCGCCCCGTCATCGTCCGCGCCGTCGATATATTCGGCATAGGCATGGTCGAGGACGAGCAGGATGTCATCGCGCAGGCCAGCGTGAAGCCGCTCGATCTCGCTGCGCGGCGCATAGGTGCCGGTCGGGTTGTTGGGGTTGGCGACGAACACCATCGTGGTGCGATCGGTGACGGCGGCGAGGATCGCGTCGACGTCGGTCGCATAATCCTTGTCCGGGGCGATCACCGGCGTCGCGCCGGTACGGCGGGTCGCGATCGGGTATACCGCGAAGCCGTAATTGACGTAGATCACCTCGTCACCCGGCCCGGCGAAGGCGCCGGCGGCAAGGTGAAGCACCTCGTCCGAGCCATTGCCGTAGATGATCCGCGCGGGATCGAGCCCGTGCTTGGCGGCCAGCGCCTCGCGCAGATCGGCGGCGCCGGCATCGGGATAGCGTTCCAGGCTGGTCGCCGCGGTGGCGAATGCCTCACGCGCCAGCGGGCTGGTGCCGAGCGGGTTTTCGTTGGAGGAAAGCTTCGCGACCTTGCGCCCATCCTCGGTCGTCGAGCGACCGGGAACATAGGGCGCGATCTGCATGATCCATGGCTTGGGAGCGGGTCCGTTCATGGCGCGGGCGTGTAGCGGGGGGCGGCGCAGGTTGGCAATGTGGCGGCGGCATTTCGGTGCACGCAACGCGGCACCAAATGTTCGGTACACGAATGGTTTGCTTGCGCCGCGCACAATGCTAGCGCGCACAGCATGTCCGCCGACGACCAGCGTTTCGGTCTCCAGCGCCACGTGATCCTGCCCGGCCCGCTGCCGCTTGACGGTGGGGGCCAGCTCACGCCGGTCGAGATCGCCTATGAGACCTATGGCACGCTGGCGCCAGATGGCGGCAATGCGGTGCTGATCTGCCACGCGCTCACGATGGACCAGCATGTTGCCGGCGCCAATCCGCGCACCGGCAAGCCCGGCTGGTGGACTCAGATGGTGGGGCCGGGTCGCCCTGTCGACACCAACCGTTTCTTCGTCGTGTGCGCCAACGTGCTGGGCAGCTGCATGGGTTCGTCCGGGCCGGCGACGATCAACCCGGCGACGGGCACGCCGTTCGCGATGAGTTTCCCGGTCATCACGATCCGCGACATGGTGCGCGCGCAGGCGATGCTGCTCGACCATCTGGGCATCGGGCGGCTGAAGGCGGTGATCGGCGGGTCGATGGGCGGGATGCAGGCGCTGAGCTGGCCCGCGACCTTCCCCGATCGGGTCGAGGCGGCGGTGATCATCGCCTCGGCCGCGCGCCATTCGGCGCAGAATATCGCGTTTCACGAGGTCGGCCGGCAAGCGGTGATGGCCGATCCCAATTGGCGCGGCGGCGATTATTACGGCCATTCGGCGCCCGCCGCGGGGCTGGCGGTGGCGCGGATGGCGGCGCACATCACCTATCTGTCGGAGGCCGGGCTGACCGAGAAATTCGGTCGCAAGCTGCAGGCGCGGGAGGCCAAGACGTTCGGCTTCGACGCCGATTTCCAGGTCGAGAGCTACCTGCGGTACCAGGGCATTGCCTTTGTCGATCGGTTCGACGCCAATTCGTACCTCTATATCACCCGCGCGATGGATTATTTCGACCTGGCGGAGGAGCATGGCGGGCTGCTGGCCAATGCATTCCGCCAGACGCGCGCCCGCTTCGCACTGATCAGTTTCGATACCGACTGGCTGTATCCGACGCGCGAGTCGCGCAGCATCGTCCATGCGCTGAACGCGGCCGGGGCGCCGGTCAGCTTCGTCGAGCTGTCGAGCCCCTATGGCCATGATGCGTTCCTGCTCGATTCGCCCGAGATGAACCGCGTCGTCGCCGGATTCATGGGGACGGGCGCATGACGCCGGGCGCGGGCAATCTGCGCGCCGACCTGGCGATCATCGCCGACCATGTCGCGCCGGGCAGCCGCGTGCTGGACGTCGGATGCGGCGACGGGGCGCTGATGGCGGCGCTGCGCGATGGCAAGCAGGCGGACGCGCGCGGGCTGGAACTTGACCCCGGCAATGTCGCGGCGGCGGTGGGGCGCGGGCTGAGCGTGATCCAGGGCGATGCCGACGTCGACCTAGCCGGATACCCCGATGCGAGTTTCGATTACGCCATCCTGAGCCAGACGCTGCAGACGTGCCGCGCGCCCGACGTGGTGCTGCGCCACCTGTTGCGCATCGGCCGCCACGCCTTTGTCAGCTTTCCCAATTTCGCGCACTGGCGCGTGCGGCTGTCGCTACTGTGGGGCGGGCGGATGCCGGTGACCCGGCTGCTGCCCGAACGCTGGTACGATACACCGAACATTCATCATCTGACCGTAGATGATTTTCGAGCCCATCTGCAGGATCAGGGAGTTGCCGTGGAAGGCGCCTGGTTCCTGTCGGGTGACAAGAAAACGACATCGGCCGCAGCAAATATCCTGGCAGAACATGCGATATTCCTGCTGCGGGGAACGAAACACCCTTAATCTGTGTTGCGCAATCCAATCATGTCCAAGACTGCACTCATCATTGAAGACGAAATCTTCGTCGCGCTCGATCTGGAGCGGATATTGACGGATGCCGGCTATGTGGTCGCCGGAATCGCTGCCGACAGCGATCAGGCACTGGCCGCGGCGCCCGGGTGCGAGATCGCCTTCGTCGACATCAACCTGCGCGACGGGCCGACCGGGCCGCAGATCGCCGAGCGGATCGCGCGCGATTATGGCGTGAAGGTGGTGTTCGTCACCGCCAATCCGGCGCAGATCGGCATCCCGTCAGAGGCATTGGGCTATGTACGCAAGCCGTTCAGCGACCGCGCGATCCTGGCCGCGGCAGCGCTGGCGAGCGGGATCGGCGAACCGGCCGACGACGAAGTGATCCGGATCAGCCGGACCGGCTGAACGAGGCGACCGGCGCCTCCATCACCAGTTCTAGGCCCGTCGGCCGCCAATCGCGCGTGACCGCGCCGCCGAGCTGGCGCACCGCGCTCAATTCAATCAGCTGGGTGCCGAAGCCCGCGGCGATCGCGCTTGCGTCGATGCCGGGGCCGCCCTCTTCGCGCCAGAGGATCCGCGCCGTCGCTTCATCGCGGCTGATCGCGATCCACACGCGGCCGCCGGCGACCGAGAGCGCGCCATATTTGCTCGCGTTGGTGGCAAGCTCGTGGAACAGCAACGCCAGCGGCGTGGCCGCGCGATCGTCGACTGCGATATCGGCGCCGCTGATGACCAGCCGCTCGCCGGGATGCGCCTGATAGGGGGCGAACAATTGCTCCAGCAGGCCGCGCAGGCTGTCCTGATGCGCCGAGGGGCGCGAATGCGGGCTGTGCGGACGGACGAAATCATGCGCCTTGCCGAGCGCCGCGATGCGCGCGCGCAGGTCCGCGGCGAGCGGCACCAGTTCGGGATGGGCGCGCGCGGCGAGCTGGATCAGCCCGCCGATCACGGCGAAGATGTTCTTGATGCGGTGCGACAGTTCCTGGCTGATCACCTCACGCTCTTCGAGCGCAAGTTTCTGCTCGTGAATGTCGGTGCAGGTGCCGAACCAGCGGGTGATCCGCCCCTTTGAATCGCGGATCGGCAGCGCCCGGCCGAGCACCCAGCGATAGGTGCCGTCGAAATGGCGCAGGCGATATTCGATCTGATAGGCGTCGCCAGTGGCAAGGCTGTGCTGCCACACCTGCCACGCGCGGGCCTGATCGTCGGGGTGGAACATGTCGTTCCAGCCCTCGCCATCGGTGGTGCCGGCCGGCGCGCCGGTGAATTCATACCAGCGTGCGTTGTAATAATCGTGATAGCCGTCGGGCAGCGTCGACCAGACCATCTGCGGCATGGTGTCGGCGAGCGTGCGGAAGCGTTCCTCGCTGTCGGCGAGCGCGGCGCGCTGCTCTCGCTGTTCGCGCGCAACGCGGCGGGCCTCCAGCCGGGAGATGGTGGCAGTGGCGAGGATTTCGAGGCCGCGGCGCTGGAAGTCGTTGAGCGGCGCGCGCGGCGACGTGTCGATCACGCACACCGCGCCGAGCGGCGTCCCCTCTCGCGAGACGAGCGGGGCGCCGGCGTAGAAGCGGATGAACGGATCGCCGGTGACGAGCGGATTGTCGCGAAAGCGCCCGTCTTGCGTCGCATCGACGACTTCCATCACGGCATGGCCGTGCATCGCGTGGGCGCAGAAGGATTGCGAGCGCGGCGTGCCGTCGACGTCGAGTCCGACGCGCGACAGGAAGAACTGGTCCTGCTGCTCAACCAGGCTGACCAGCGCGATCGGCGCCTGGCACAGCTCGGCCGCGAAGGCGGTGAGATCGTCCAGCAGGCCTTCGTCGCGCGCACCGGCGAGGTCATAGAGCTCCATCACGCGGGCGCGTTCAAGCTCGTCGAGTTCGGGCAGGGAGGAGAGCGTAACCATTCCTTCCGGGAAGTTCGGGTGGGGATCAACCGACGAAGGGCGAGGTTGATCCCGATCATGAAGCGGCGCCGCCATGGCCTGGTGGGAAAGGTGGGTGGTCAACGCGGCGCCCTGGTCACTGGATCAGCAATTGCCGTGCCGTGAAAGGAAAGATGCATCCAGTTTGCCCCGCCTGAAACCTTCGGCCGAGCGCTAGCATATTGCGCGCGGCCGTTCGAGTATCGCCACCGCGCCGGCTCGCTGATCGTGCGCGTTACGCCTTTTGGGGTGATCGCGACGCGCAGGGGAAGCGCCTCACCGGCGGGGATATCGAGCAGGGCGCGGTCGAGATGCGGGACGAGGCCGAGCGCCGCCCAGGGCTGGGTTTCCGAATTGGTCTCCCCGGCGTTGAACGAGGTGCGCACCTCGATCAGGCCGTCGCGATAGTCGGCGGCACGCAGCAACGCCTGGGTGGCGGTGGCGGCGAGCTGTTGCAGATGGGCGCGGGTGGCGTCGGGAAGAGCGAGGCGGCCGGTGGTGGCGGCATGGTCGATCAGGTGGAACGCCCGCAGCGCCAGACCGAGCTTGTAGGTCCAGAAGCCGGTGTCGACGAGATCGTCGTCGTCCATGCTCCGGCTGATGACGATCGTGGGATGATCGAGCGGGTCGTTGCCGTAGCTGGAGCTGGTCGGGGTGGCGATGCGCAGCGCGGTCACGCCGGCCGCGATGGCGGCGGCGAGGGCGGTGCTCGGCGGCTCGGTGCAGGCGCGGCGGCCGAGCGCGAGCAAGGCGGCGCATTGGCTGTCGAGCTCCGGCCGCCAGGGCGCGTCGGGAAGGCCGCTGCCGAAGACGGCGGCGTCCGGATCATCGGCGACCGGGGTCTGTGTGTCGAGGAGCAGGTTCGTCAGCCGGTCGGCAAGGCGGTCATAGCCGGCGTCGGGATGGACGCGGGCGATCGTGTCGAGCGAGAGGGTGACGAAGGCGAGGCCGCGCACGAAAATCCGTTCGTGAACGTTCGGATCGTCGGGGCGCAGGTGATCGCGGTAGAGCGACAGGTGCCGGTCGTACCAGGCGCGCAGCGTCGTCATGCGATCGGGCGGCACTGTGCCGTAGGCGTTCGTGCTGGCGAAGAAGAGCCAGGTGGCGACTGCGTTCAGCTCCACCCCGGTATCGTAGGACATGCTGGGATCGCGGCACCAGCCGCCGTCGCCGGCGTCGTGGATCAGATCGCGATACTCGGCCGCCCGGTCATAATAGCCGCCGGTCGTCACGAGCCGCGTGTCGCGTACCACGAAGGGCGTGCGGCGCGTGGCGGCGCGGCCGCGATAGTGAAGGCGGAGGCCGGTCAGTTGCTCGTCGTTGGTGACGGCTGAGAGCTCCGTCGCGGCGTCGGCGGGCGCCATGTGCACGCCCACGGCATGGCCGGGCAGGCTGCGGCTTTCCCACAGGCACAGATAGGGCATGGCGGCGGCCGACAGCGGCAGGGAACCAAGCGCGGGAGCGATGTGCGGCTGGGACGTGCTGCCGAGCGTGGTGAGCGTGTCGAAATGCCCGAGCTGGTCGAGATCGCCCAGCCCCGGGGTGACGGTGATGTCCTTCAGGGTCACGAAGCGCGCCGGCCGGACGGCGAGTTCGAACCCAATGGTGCTGCGGTCTGCCGCGAGCGAGTAGGTACAGGTCACGGTGGCAAGTTCGCGAGTGACGTCGCCGGGATCGCGAATGGTGCTGACATGGCGCAGCATCACGCGGTCGCCGTCGTGCTTCACCTCCTGCGCGAAGATGGCGGCGGCGAGGTCGCAGGTGACCGGCCGGCCGCGCCAGCTGGCGGTCAGCGTGCCGGGGACGAAGCAGACGATCGGGCGGGTGCGCCCGTCGTTGAAGCGGATCGCCTGCTGGATGCGGCCGCGCGAGAGGTCGCCGAAGGTGATCGTGAAGGGCGTCGCCACCTTGAGATCGTGCGGATCGTCCGATTCCACGCGCAGGTCGGCGGGGCCGATGCGGCGGTGGATGAGGCCCGCCGGGGACAATGCCATCACCAGATCGATGAGGCGCGGGGCAAGGTCGGGCTGCTCCGCGGCCAGCGTGGGGAGGCAGAACAATTCGGCCACCTTGCCCGCGTCGTCGCCCCAGAACCAGCGCGTGCCGGCAAAGGGCAGCGCGGTTTCGGCGACCGCGACGAGGCCGCTGTCGTCGCTGACCTGCTGCACCAGATCGCGCGCAATCAGCCGCGCCATCGCCGTCAGTGCCTCATCGGCGGACAGTTCGGCGTGCGGCGTGGTGGTGGCGGCGACCAGCGCCGGTGAGGCATGGGTGCGGGCCCAGGCGATCATCGCGGTCAACGCGCCGGTGTGCGCCCGGTCGGCGGCGGCCCCGGCGCGATCGGACGGCGCGAGGACGATGAACACCGCATTGGCGAAGACGGGGCGGTACAGGATCAGCAGCGGGTAGAGGCTATCCGCGGGGATCGAGGTGTAGTCGCCCTTGTGGATCGCGATCGCCGCAAACCCCTGCGCGATCGGATCGGCCATGTCCTGCGGGCAGATGGCGCCAGGAAAGGCGTGGTGAAGCGGTGCGGGGACCACCAGCCGTGCGGTTTCATCGGCAAGGCCGGTCAGGAAATCATGCAGGCTGCGCCATTCGGGATCGCTCAGCGTGGCGGCGAGATCGGGGGCTGACGGCCCGGTCGCCGTCAAAGCGAATAGCCCCCGCGCAATGCGCCGTCGGGATGCTTTGCCGCCGCTGCGTGGCGGCGACTGGTGCGCACCAGGACGGTGACCGTCACCACCAGCCAGCCGGCCGCGACGATGGCAAAGGCGAACAAGGCGAGACGCGTCAGGCCAAGGATGATCAGCAGCGCGGCCACGGCGGCAAAGAAATCGCGCATGGTGAGCCAGATCAGCCACTGCATGACGGCGGACCGCCGCTTGCCGACATGCCCCTTGATGACGTCGAAATTGACCGGCTGGCCCGATGCCTTGGCCCGCCGCCCGATCAGGAACAGGCCGCTGGCCAGCATGACCAGCCCGGCCGCGCCGGCGAGGCTGGCGGACACATCGTCGCTCAGCGCCAGATTGACCGTCACGCCGGTCACGAAGGCGAGGTTGGTCAGCGCGTCGACGAGGCTGTCGAGCATGGCGCCGCGATCCGAGGTGCGCCACGTCGCGCGCGCCATTTCCCCGTCGACGCCGTCGAAGATCGAGGCCGCCTGGAAGAGGATCGCGCCCAGGATCAGCCCCGGATGCCCGCCCAGCAGCAGCGACAGGATCATCGCCAGCCCCAGCGTTGCGGTGCCCAGGGTTGCGTGAAACGGGGTAATGCCCGGGCATCGCAGCAGGGTGCGGGTGATCCGCTGCGAGATGGGGCGATTGAGGTAGCGCGAGACGATGCCGTCCGTCGGCTTGCCGGTGCCGGCGATGATCGTCCGGCTGGCGTGGCGCAGCGCGAGCGCGGGATCCTCAGCGCCCCAGGTGACCGGGGCGAGGGCCGACTGGACGGTGGCGGCAACATCCCCGCCGGGGGCGAGATCTGCCAGGGCGGCGACCAGCGCCTCGCCATCGATGCGGAGCGCGCCGGGGGCGGGCGATCCGCCGAGCACGAGGTGCAGGCCCAGGGCAAGACGCCGGCATTCGGCGCGGCAGCCGGCGCCGGGCGTCCACGATGCTTCGGCGGTGATGATGCAGCGGATATCCTCGCCGGCAAAAGCCTCCGCCACGCCGCGCGCCGCGCGCGCCGCAGCGGGAATGCCGGCCACGCGGTATTCGGCAGCGGCCGCGCTGCGGAAGACCATGTCGATCACGGACAGGCTGTCTGCTTGGTTCACGGGTACTCGATCTTCCATCATCGCGACACGGTCTGGCGGTAAATGCCGATCATGGTCGTCGCCGCGCTTTCCCAGCTCAGCTCGGCGGCGCGGGCCAGCCCGGCGCGGCGCAGGTCGGCCGCCGTCCGGCTGTCATCGACCACCGCAACCAGGGCCTGCGCGATGTCGGCCGGATCACGGGGATCGACCAGGCGAGCGGCACCGCCCGCCACCTCGGGCATGGCCGATACATTGCTGGTGATGACCGAACAGCCGCATGCCATCGCCTCCGCCACGGGATTGCCGAAGCCTTCATACAGCGATGGGTGGAGAAAGGCACTGGCGGCCGAATAGAGCGACAGCAGGACATCCTCCGACACCGCCGAGAGCAGGTGCACGCGGTCCGCGATCCCCAGCTCTGCCGCCAGGCGGTGCAGCCGCCGCACGCCGGGGCCGGCGCGCTGCACGATGACGAGATCGATGTCGGTACGGTCGCGAAATGCGGTCGCGAAACCGGCAATCGCACCTTCATGGTTCTTGTACGGCGCATATTGGCCGGTGGTGAGAACAAAGCGCCGATCCGGATGCAATCCGAGCGCCGCCAATGCAGGCCAGTCCGGGGCGACCGGGCGAAAGCGTGATGCGACGCCGGAGCGGGCGATATGCACCCGCGGCGCGGCGGAGGGATCATGCGTGACGATATCGCGTGCGGTCGCCTCGCTGACCGCGACGATCGCATCGGCGGATCGCAGCGCGCGCCGGATGCCGTGGCCGTAGAACAGGCGGTCGATCGTGCCGCGCAGGCCGGTGCGGCACCAGTCCGGATGGGTCAGCCACATGATGTCGTGCACCGTCGTGACGCACGGGACGGTCAGCCGCGCCGGCATGATGTTGGACGGTGCGTGGAACAGGTCAATTGCTGCCATGTCGATGAGACGCGGCAGCCACCACATGCTCGCGGGGCCGTTCGCCGCCTGGGGCACCACGACTTCGGTGACGTTGGCGGCCGCGCTGAGCGGGCCGGGATGCGCCGGGTTGCGCAGCAGCAGGAAGTCGAGGTCGGGCGCGCGGAGCGGCATCAGATCGATCAACCCCCGCAGCACCTCAGCGATGCCGCTGTAGCGCCTGCCAATGTAGCGGCAATCGATACAGATCGTCGTCAAGCTGCGTTCACCCGCCGTGTCCAGCGAGGGCGAGGTCGCGCCGGAACATCAGGAGTCGCTGCCGGGTGGATCGTGTGGCGCGCCCCCGGGGAGTGCCCGCCCGGTGCTGTGCCCAGGACGCTGCACGATCCGACGCCGCCTGCTGACCATCAGATCGTGCACGCGCGGGCGAAAGCGACATGTCATGCGGCGGATGTATCCCCCCGCGAACCCCGAAGAACTAAGGGAGTTTCACACTTGGCAGGGGGCCCGAATCCGCCGTGAGGCGGCGGTGCGCGATGAAGGGCGCGACGTTGCCCAGGGCAGTTTGCGAGAGAAAAGCGTATATTGGGGTTGGGCCGAAGTAAGTATAAGCTGCGATATCGGCCAATACACTCGCGTGGCATTCAGCACAGGGAGGGGACGGTCGTGAAGCCTGACCAACTTCTTTCTGTGTACGACGATTGTCCGGCGGCTTGGGAACGGCGCGATGCGGCGTCCGGTGATCATCTTGTCGCGGCCATGCGCCACGCCCTGGCGGCAGCGCGGCCGCCGCCGGATGCGGGGCGGGCCCTGCTGCTGGATGTGACGCGGTTGATTGCGTGCTGCTGGACCGGCCGGTTGCCCACCGGCATCGACCGGGTCTGCTACGCCTACCTCCACCATTATGCCGGGCGGGCATCGGCCGTGATCCAGCACCGCGGCTTCATCCGTGTGCTGGATCGGCGGCACACGGACGCCCTGTTCGATCTGCTGCGCGATCGGCGCCGCGGCTTCCAGGCGCGCATCGCGGCGTTTGCGCCGCGGGCCTTGGCGGCGGGGAGCGCGCCGCCGCCCGGCGCGACCTATGTCAACGTCGGCCACACCGATTTCGACCTGCCGTCGCACACGCGCTGGATCGGGCGGCACGGGCTGCGGCCGGTGTATCTGATCCATGACCTGATCCCGATCACCCACAAGCAGCTTTGCCGCCCCCATGCGGTCCGGCGGCATCTGGGCCGCGTGGCCAATGCGTTGCGGCATGGCGCTGGTATCGTCGTGAGCAGCCAGGCAGTGGCGGAGGACTTGCTGCGCTTTGCGCGTGAGTGCCGGCTGAAGCCGCCACCGCTGCTTGTCACACCGCTGGCGGGGGCGACGTTCGAGACGCGCCGCGGCCTGCACGGGGATGCCGAGCGGTATTTCCTGTGCGTGGGGACGATCGAGGGGCGCAAGAACCATGTCCTGCTGCTCGAAGTGTGGCGGCGGCTCCGCCAGCGGATGGGGCGGGCGGCGCCGCGGCTCGTCATCGTCGGGCAATGGGGGCGGGGCGCCGAACAGGTGCGCGACATGCTGGCGCGCGATCCCGACCTGGCCGAGCATGTCGTCCGGATCGACCATTGCACCGACGAGGAACTGGCAGGGTTGATGGCGGGGGCCTGCGCCATGCTGATGCCGACGCTGGCGGAAGGATACGGACTGCCGATGGCGGAGGCGCTGGGGCTGCGGCTGCCGGTGATCGCCAGCGACCTGCCGTGTTTCCACGAGGTGGGGAAGGGGATCCCCTGTTTGCTCGACCCGCATGACGTGGAGGCATGGGCGGCCGTGATCGCCCGTTTTGGTGACGATTGCCCGCGGTATCGGCGCCAGATCATGCAGGTTCGGCGGTTCCGCCCGACGACTTGGGGCGATCATTTCGACCGCGTCGACGAATGGCTGCCGACGCTGGAGCGCGGGGAAGACGGGGAGGCCGCGCACCCGGCCGCGCCGATCGGGGAGTGCGAGGATGTGGCGTGAGCGGAAGGAGGTGGCTGCTTGCCCGATGATCGGTCAGCCCAGGAAGGGCGAACGACACAAGCATGGTTGCCGATCTGGATCCTAGCCAACAACGACCGGGGGGTTCGAGATTGACCAATAACCTGCTGGTACGGCTGAGACGCCTTGGTCCGATTTTCCTGATCGCGGTCGTCATCCCGACGCTTGGGGCGTTCCTCTACTTCGGGCTGTTCGCCAGCGACGTCTATGTTTCCGAATCGCGCTTCGTCGTGCGCAGCCCGAGCAAGGCGGCGGTCACGTCGCTGGGGCAGGTGCTGAGCAGCGGCGGGCTGACCGGGGCGAGCGAGGAGAGCAATGCGGTCATCGAGTATCTCGAGTCGCGCAGCGCCGTTGCGGATGCCAATCGCGCCAACCTGCTGAGCCGCGCATGGAGCGATGCCAAGATCTTCGTGCTGGACCGGTTCGGCGGGCTGCGGGAGCCGAACCGCGAGCGGCTGTATCGCTATTACCTCGACAAGGTGACGGTGGAGGATGAGCCGACCACGCAGGTCGTCCACCTGACTGTCCGCGCCTTTGCCGCGCCCGATGCGCAGGCGATCAACGAACGGCTGCTCGAGCGATCCGAAGCGTTGGTCAACCGCCTGTCGGACCGGGCGCGCGGCGACGCGCTGGCGCTGGCGAACCGCGAGGTCGACGAGGCGCAGCAGCGTGCGCGCAACGCGGCGATCGCGCTGGCCGATTACCGCAACCGGTCACGCATCATCGATCCCGAGAAGCAGGCCGCCGCGCGGCTGCAGATGGTGTCCAAGCTGCAGGACGAGCTGATCGCCGCGCAGACCCAGCTGAAGCAGATGGAGACATACACCCCGCAGGCGACGCAGATCCCGTACCTGCGCACGCAGGTGGCCTCGTTGCAGCGCGAGATCGCGGCCCAGACCGCCAGCATCGCCGGCGGTTCCGGCTCGCTGTCGTCGACCGCTGCGCGCTATCAGGTGCTGCTGCTGGATTCTGAGCTGGCGGGCAAGCAACTCGCCGCGGCGCTGATCGGGCTGCAGGATGCGCGCGCCGAGGCGCGGCGCAAGCGCGCCTATGTCGAGCGGATCGCCGAGCCCAGCCTGCCGGATTATGCGGTCGAGCCCAAGCGGCTGCGGGGGATTGTCGCGACCCTGCTGCTTGGCCTGCTCACCTGGGGCATCCTGTCGGTGTTGCTGGTCGGCGTGCGCGAGCATCGCGACTGATGGACCGGGCCGCCACGCCCCCGTTGCGCGAAAGCATGCGCGTCCAGGTCCGCATCCTGGGCGCCTTGCTGGTGCGCGAGATGCTGACCCGCTACGGCCGGCACAACATCGGTTTCCTGTGGCTGTTCGTCGAGCCGATGATGTTCACCGCCGGCGTGACCGCGCTGTGGACGGCCAGCAAGTCGGTCCATGGCAGCGACCTGCCGATCGTCGCCTTCGCGCTGACCGGCTATTCCAGCGTGCTGTTGTGGCGCAACATGCCGGGGCGGTGCATCGGCGCGCTGTGGAGCAACCTGTCGCTGATGTACCATCGCAACATCCGCGTGCTGGACATCTATGTCGCGCGGATCCTGCTGGAATTCGGCGGCGCGACCATTTCCTTCGCGACGCTGAGCGTGTTCTTCATCGCCCTCGGCTGGCTGAAGCCGCCCGAGAATGTGCTGGAAGTGGCGGCCGGCTGGCTCATCATCGCCTGGTTCGGCGCTGCGCTGGCGATCACGCTGGGCGCGCTGTCGCATGAGAGCGAGCTGGTCGACAAATTGTGGCACCCGGCGTCCTACCTGATCTTCCCGCTGTCCGGCGCGGCGTTCCTGGTCGACGCGCTGCCGGAGGTGGCGCAGAAATATGTGCTGCTAATCCCGATGGTCCACGGGACCGAGATCGTGCGCGAAGGCTATTTCGGGTCGCGCGTGAACGCCCATTATGACCTGGGCTACGTCCTGCCATTCTGCCTGGTGCTGACCTTTGTCGCGCTGGTCGCGACGCGCTGGGTCGCGGCGCGGGTGGTGCCCGAATGATCCGGCTGAGCGGCGTCCGGAAGGTGTATCGCACGCGGTTCGGCGACAATGTCGTGCTCGACGGCATCGACCTGGAACTGCGCATGGGCGAGCGGCTGGGCATTCTGGGACGCAATGGGGCCGGCAAGTCGACCATGGTACGGCTGATCAGCGGCGCCGAGCGGCAGACGGCGGGGCGGATCGAGCGCACCATGTCGGTATCCTGGCCGCTCGCCTTTGGCGGGGCGTTCCAGCAGAACCTGACCGGGGTCGACAATGTGCGCTTCATCAGCCGCGTGTACGACCAGGATTTCGCGCGCAACCTGGCGTTCGTCGAGGATTTCTCCGAGCTTGGGCCCTATCTGCGTGAGCCGGTGCGGACCTATTCGTCAGGCATGCGCGCGCGGCTGGCGTTCGCCATTTCCATGATCATCGAGTTTGACTGCTTCCTGATCGACGAGATCGGCGCGGTCGGCGACGCGCGGTTCCATGATCGCTGCAATTACGAGCTGTTCGGCAAGCGCGGCGACCGGGCGATGGTGCTGATCTCTCACGATGCCGGCTATGTCCGCGATCACTGCAACCGTTTCGCGCTGCTGCATCAGGGCAAGCTGGCGCTCTATGACGATTTCGAAACGGCCTACGGCGAGTTCCGCGAGCGGATCGGCCTGATCGCCGCGCCGGTGATCGACCATTCGACCACCGCCGATCGCGGCGCGCTGATCGAAGTGGCGCAGCACCGCGCGTTACAGGACGAGCGGTTCACGATGCTGGTGCGCGAGGGCGACTGGCTGCGCGACGAACGCCGCTGGGGCGAGGCGGAGGAGCGTTATGCCGCCGCGCTGGCGCTGCATCCCTATCAGCGGTCCTATTGGGTGCAGCATGCGCATGTCGCCAAGGAGGATGGCGACTTCCAGCGCGCGGAAGCCTCCTATCGCACCGCCTGCGCGTTCGGCGAGCCGGTCCATGACGTGATCGAGCATCTCGCCTTCGTGCTGTCGCGGCAGGGGATCGAACCCGCCGCATGGCCGGTCCACCCTTATGTAAAGGGGCCGGTGAAGAACCAGGTGCCGGGAGGACCCGACATCACGGTGCTGGCGCGCCTGTTGTGGGATGAGGAGGCGCCGGAGACCGAAATGGTCGCGCTGCTGCGTCGCCACGCCACCTTCGACGACCTGCTGTTCGACATGCTGAGCCATGAGCGCGTGCGCGGCGTGCACGAGCCGTGGCTGCGCCATGCTCGCGAGCATGGGGTGATCCCGCGCGACCTGGCGCACGGTGGCGGCACCGAGGGATCGGCGGCGGGAAGCGACGCCGCCGACTGGGCGCGGACCGTGTGCGTCATCGCGCTGTCCGAGGCGTCCGATGACACTCGTCAGCAATTGATCGACGGCATCGTCGCGGGACAGGCGCCGCTGCCGCTGCTCATCACCCTTGGCGGCTTTGCCGATTGGCCGCTGACGCAGGCGGCGTTGCAGCACCTCGTCGAGCCGCAGACCGAACAATGAATGGCCGAACAATGAGCGCCCGAACAATGAGTGGCCCGAACAATGAGCGGCCCGCCCCATCCATCATGGTAGTTGCCCAATGAAGAACATCCTGATCGACGGCTATAATCTGGGGCTGGAAAAGGGCACCGGTGTCGCCACTTACGCGCGCAACCTCAGCTATGAGATCGGGCATCTGGGCTATCGCACGTCGGTGCTCTACGGCAATCGCGCCGCGCCATCGCGCCAGCCACTGATGCGCGAGATCGCGTTCTTCGACAGCAATGTGGGGGAGCGCAACCGGTCGCTGGAGATCATCGAGCAGTTCCACCGCGCGCTGCTCGGCCCGCTTGGCCATGTCGCGGCGGAGGTGCCGATCACCGGCAAGGTCATCGCGCGGCAATATAGCGCGCGGATGCCGCATTATGACACGCTCTACAATGCGACCGACGTGTTCAAGCGCTCGCAGAGCGCGTTCAAGCTGTGGGGGGAGGTGTCCAACGTGCGGCTGCCGGTGCGGCCAGACCTGGTGCACTGGACCTATCCCATTCCGCTGCGCGTCAAGAAGACGACCAACATCTACACGCTGCACGACCTGGTGCCGCTGCGGCTGCCCTATGCGACGCTTGACCACAAACGGCGCTATTTCAGTCTCCTCAAGAAGCTTGATCGCACGGCGGATCACTTCGTCACCGTGTCGGAATGTTCGCGCCGCGACCTGATCGAGGTGGCGGGGATCGCGCCGGAGCGGATCACCAACACCTATCAGTCGGTCGACATCCCGGCCAAGTATCGGGACAAATCCGACGAGCAGGTGGCGCGCGAGGTGGAGGGGGCGACCGGCACCGGGTTCAAGGAATATTTCCTGTTCTGGGGCTCGATCGAGCCGAAGAAGAACATCGGCCGGATGCTTGAGGCCTATCTGGCGAGCAAGGTCGATACGCCGCTGGTGATGGTGGGCGCGCAGGCGTGGAAATCGGAGCAGGAGCTTCGCCTGCTCGACAATGCGAGCCTGGAATGGTTCCAGATCGCCGACCGCTCGATCCTGCATCGCAAGCGGGTGATCCAGCTGCAATATGCACCCTTCAGCCTGCTGGTGAGCCTGATCCGCGGCGCCAAGGCGGCCCTGTTCCCCTCGCTGTACGAGGGGTTCGGCCTGCCAGTGCTGGAGGCGATGTCGCTGGGGACGCCGGTGCTGTGCTCCGACACCTCGTCGCTGCCCGAAGTGGCGGGCGATGCCGCGCTGATGATCGATCCCTATGACACGGCGGCGATCAGCCAGGCGATCCGCACGCTGGATGCGGATGACGACCTGCGCGCCGAGCTGTCGCGGCGCGGCCTGGAGCAGGCGGCCCGCTTCAGCCCCGCCATCTATCGCGACCATCTTGCCGCCTTGTATCAGAGGTTCCTGTGATGACCCGGCACACGCCACGCTATTTGACGCCCGCGCACCCCACTGGCGCGCGCCGGCTGCGGCGATGGATCGCGGGCACGATCACGCTGGCGATGCTGTCCGGGTGCACGGCGTTCGGCGGGTCGGGGCCGTCCACCGGCGCGGTGAAGCGGGCCTATAAGGAAGGCTATGCCGCGGCCGATATCCAGGTGATGGATCTCGACAGCAATGTGATCCAGCGCGTGAGGGCGGCGACACAGTCGCAGCGGTTCGCGCAGGTATTCGGATCGACCCCGCCGACCGCGACGGTGATCGGCAGCGGCGATATTCTGGACGTCGCCGTATGGGAGGCGCCGCCGGCGGTGCTCTTTGGCGCGACCAGCGTCGATCCGCGGCTCGCCGCCAACCCGATGGTGGCGCAGAGCGCGGCGATCCCGCAGCAGATGGTCAGCGAGGAGGGCACCATCTCGGTCCCGTTCGTCGGCCAGCTGGCGGTGCGCGGGCGTACGCCGCAGCAGGTGGAGCGGCTGATCATCGCGGGGCTCGCCGGGCGGGCGCACGCGCCGCAGGCGGTGGTGCGCGTGGTGCAGAACGACAGCCGCGCGGTGACGATCCTGGGCGAGGTCGCGGCGAGCCGACGGATGCCGCTGACCGGGCGCGGGGAGCGGCTGCTCGACGCGCTGGCGGCGGCGGGCGGCACGCGCCAGCCGGTGGGCAAGATGACGGTGCAGCTCGCGCGGGGTGGGCGGACCGCGATCATGCCGCTGGAAACGATCATCGCCGAGCCGGCGCAGAATGTGACGCTGGCGCCGGGCGACGTCGTGACCGCGCTGTTCCAGCCGTTCAGCTTCATTGCCCTGGGCGCGGTGGCGCAGAATGCGGAAGTGCCGTTCGAGGGTGGCGGCCTGTCGTTGGCGCAGGCGCTGGGACGGATCGGCGGGCTGCGCGACGATCGCGCGAGCGTGCACGGCGTGTTCATCTTCCGCCTCGAGGATCCGGCTGCGCTCGCCCCCGAGGTCGCGGCGACCGCGCGCCGGACGGCGGATGGTCGCATCCCGGTGATCTATCGCCTCGACATGAGCAACGGCACCGCCCTGTTCGCGGCGCAGGATTTCCAGATCCGTAACCGCGACGTCTTGTATGTCTCCAACGCGCCGCTGGTGGATTTCCAGAAGTTCCTGAACACCGTGTCCAACGCCGCCTTCTCGATCATCGGCATCGGTAATGCGCTGAACTAGGCGGGGCGCGGCGACGGTGGTGGCGCGCACCATGGACCTCGCGGGAGATCCTCATTCTCTGGGCTGGTCGCGGTAGGTAGAACGGGCACAAAAAACGGGGTCGTAGTGACAGACTGCGGCCCCGGGATCAGAGAAGTCGAATAGGGCGTGGGCGCAGTTCGCCTGCGCCACGCGGCCTAGAACGGGAATGACGGGTAGCGTCTTGTAACTAAGGCTGTAACTTTAACGTTTTCAGTGAGATCGGTTGTCTAGTCTCGTCTGAATTGCAACTTACTGGCAGGTCGGCGCCGTTTCGAACCGCTCCTTTGAGCGCTCAGTCGACTTCGAAGTTAATCTTCGAAGTCGACTGAGCGCAACCGCCGCAGGCGGCTGCCGGCGTCCCTGAGAACCGACCCCGCTGAAGTCTGCCGCGCTAACGACTTAGCCTTGCAGATGTCCCATCGATCTGCGACGAAAGCGCATCGCCGATTACAGAGCGGCGATGGGGCGTGGAAACCCCTCGAAGGCATGTCTCGGTCATTCAGTGGCCGGGTGGCATGCGCGCATGTCCAACCGGCTGGCCGGTAAAGGCGCATGCGCCTGCGCCTTCGTAGGTTTCCAACACCCGGCTTGAGCCGGTCCGCTCCATAACAATGTTGGAGGACCGAGCTTGCACTTCGATATTACCGGAACAATTCGTCCTGAGGACCTCGAGAAGGTAATTGTGCCGCTCATGACAACTCTTTCGCACGAGGGTGTTGAGACGATCAGCAATATCACTTTAAGCTTTTTGGGCTGGCCTCGCGATGGGGAGCGCTTGCAGATCGTAGACGATGACGGCCGGGTAACTTCGATGAGCTGTGACGCTGAGGAAATCGCGTCTCGACCACAGGTAGAGCGATTTGTACTCCCCGATGGCATCTCCCTGCGCCAGCGGCCTCATGACAAGTAGTTTAGTCTTTTCGCAATCGCATTTGGTCATGACGACTGATTTCGCGCACTGCTATGGATCTATAGCGGCTTGAGGCTCGGTTGGCGGGGTCTATCCTGCCAACCAGACTTGCCGCTACTCAGATGGAAGACGCGTTCTAGATGGGTAAGCAGGGAATGGTAGCTGCCCCCTAACCCACCGGACCTAGAACAGCACCTTCGGCGCCACCGTGGAGCGGTAAGATCGCTCGTAGACCCTGCATAGCGGATTGTGCTAACTAACCTTCGGCTATCGTCGCCATGAGAGCTGACGCGCTCAAAGGCTTAAGGCTGAAAAGAGCCACATCCAGGGCTGTACGAGTTTGCTTCAAACTCGCAATTGGGCGTTAGCTGCCGTTCGACGCAACGCAGGATACATGGCAGCTAGGCGCCCAATTTCAGTCGTTCGGCCGGCCGACGCTTAATCCCGAAAGCCGCAGTTCATCTATTACAAATCGAGCCGGCGTGCTGTGTTCTTGCTGAAAGAACTTAGAGAAAGCAGGCGGAATCGCCCTCGCGGCATGCGGGAAAACATCTGCGCATCCTAGCCCATACCCATACGGCGCCCCACGTGTCACCTATGAGGCAGCGATCTCAGATAGGCGGCGACCGCGCGATACGCCGGCAGTGACGTCGGGTCGTTCAGATTGTTGGCGGCGTTCGGCATCGACGCGAACCTGACGAGCACCATGTCGGCGTCAAAGTCGACATAGATCGTCTGGCCATAGACGCCGCGTGCAGCGATGATCCTGCCGTTGCCCGGATAGATCCACCACAGGCCGGTGTAGCTACCACCGATGAGCGCTGGATATTCCGTTCCGAACTTCTTCGGATCGCCCCCGGCCCGGAGCGCCTGCACCGCTGCGGCGGGGAACAGCCGCTCGCCGTTGATCACCCCCTCGTTCAGCACGAGGAGCCCGATCCGGCCGACGTCGCGCAATCCCGCACTAAGCCCGCCGCCGGCAAACGGCGTGCCATAGGCGTCCACCGTCATATAGGCGTCCTGCTCCGCGCCCATCCGCCGCCACAGCCGGTCCGACGCAAGGTTCGCTACCGATTTGCCGCTGACGCGCGAAATGATCCAGCCGAGCATGTCGGCATTCGGGGTCTTGTAGTGAAAGGCCTCGCCGTTCTTCCCTTCCGGCTTGATCTGCTCCAGAAACTCGAAATAGCCGTTCGGCCCCTTGTATCCGGCGGGCTTTGGCAGGGGGCTCGTAGCGGCCGCATATTTCCACACGCCCGCATTGGGATCGGCGTAATCCTCCGAGTAATCCAGCCCGGTCGTCATGTTCATCACTTCGCGCACCGTTGCGGTGCCGAAGGCGCTCTTTGCCACTTCCGGGACATAGCGGGTCACCAGTGCGTTCGGATCGAGCTTGCCCTCCGCGACCAGGATTTCCGCCAACAGCCCCGTCATGGACTTGGTCATCGACATGGCGGCATGCTTGCCGTCGGGCTCCAGGCAGCCGGAATACCACTCATAGACAACCCGCCCCTTGTGGAAGATCAACATGCCATCGGTGTAGTTGACGCCAAGCGACTGCTCCCATGTCATGGGCTTGTTCGAATTGAGCGGGGTGAACGTCAGCGCGTTGATCGTCTTTGCCGTTCGTGCAAGCTCCGCAGGCGGCAGATACGTCAGCGGAATGGCGTTTTTCAGGCTACGGTTGATCTCCACCGTCGGCAGCAACTGGCGAATGTGGCAGACCGACCAGCGCAGCTTGGGAAAGCTGAAGTAATCGGATTGCGGTTGCATGATCAGCTTGTCCTTGGGCGGGGGAAATCCCTGCATCCATCCCATCACGCGCGGGTCGGATGCCGCCGCCGACAAAGGCGCCTTCTGCGAGCCACCACCGAGCGAGGTCGTCTGTTCCTGAGCGGCCACAGCGGTGCCGAGCATCAATGCGAGAGTGAAGGCGGCGAGCGGACGCGACGCCCCAAAAATTGACCACGACTTTGAAGAATTCTCCTCTCCAAGTCGGTGCCTTCCCCGCGACGCCGCCTTTATTCCGGCACCTGGGAAGAAAGCGCTTATCCGTGCAGTCAGGAATACCTGCTGGTTGAAGATGCGATGCTATTCGAGGAACAGATCGTCGAAGAGATGGTGTTTCGTCACCACGGCGATCAAGTTCAACCCGCTGGGGATTGAGATCGGGCGGGTTGCCTGACCAGACTCGATCAGACCGGCCAGCTTGTCCGCAGGACATGCGCATAGCGGAGGGTGAGGGGGTCCTTGGTTCAGGGCGGGAGGTTTGGACATGTCGAGCACGGTCGTTTTCCACCCAGCACTCTCGGCGTGGTGCCCGCATCGACAACGGTCACCTTCGGCGTCGTTCATCACACTACTCGTGCCTCGAACCTGCAAGAATAGGTAGATCAACTGACCGCGCCCATGCGCTGGGGTTCCGGCGTCTGGGGCCGAGGTGCCGAAAGCCCCTCAAGCTGCCATTCCAGGAGCAGATGACAGCGAATATAGCTGGGGCTCGCGAATTATCCCGCTCCCGCCAAGCCCTGCATCTGGCGCGGCGGCTCATCGTCCGCCCGACTGTTTTCGGGCGGGTTAGGGGCTGACGGCCTACAGCGCGCCGGAGCACTCGCGACCGCATCAGCAAAGCGATCTAGGACGAGGACTGGAGAGCAGACAAGAAGCGCTTATCGCTTATTCCAGCCGCGTCAGCTCGCGTTGCACGGCGCGAGATCGGTATGGTTCGGCTATTGGCGACGCAGGAAGTTCAGTCGGAACGACCCTTCGGACGGCGTCCGCTTCCCTCCACAATCATTGTGAAAGCCGCCACTCATCCATTGCGCTCAAGGCGCGCTGTGAGCAGCTGAGCCTAGTAGGGGGCGAGAACGGCTTAGGTTCGGCGCGGATCGCTCCGTTAACGCGATCCCTTACTGCCTCCGTCTTCTTCTCTGCCTTCGCGCGCGCCGCCACGTTCATCTTCTGGCTGTGATCAGCGACGTTTGAAACGGGCAGCGCGCGGGCATTCACTTCACCGTGCATCGGCCCGTCCGATGAACCAGTGGAGTTAAGCAACGTTGGTGCCTGCTGCCGCAACGATGTGAACTCATGGGGTGGGCACATGAACGACCCTATTCCGGCAAAATCGGCAGCCGAAGCTCGTGGAGCTTTGTTCCACTATCTTGTCCTCGCGACGATAGTGGGGGTGGTGACCGGCACCATCGGATCGTTGTTCCACCTCTCGCTCAATTCGCTTCAGCAATGGCCAATGCTGCTTCGGTCGCAACTGGGTGGCTTCCTGTTGGTGGCGACAGCTGCGCTCCTCACGATGATCGCGACGGTCACAGCAGTGGCGTTGGTCCGCCATCTCGCGCCGGAAGCCGGTGGCAGCGGCGTTCAGGAAGTGGAAGGGGCGATGGCTGGGCTCCGGCAAGTGCATGGGGCAAGGGTGCTGCCGGTCAAGTTCTTCGGCGGAATCGCCGCGATCGGTGGGGGCCTAGTGCTGGGGCGCGAAGGGCCAACGATCCATATCGGCGCATCGATCGCGTCCATGCTTGCGGGGCGATTCAGACTGGACGCGACCGGGCAAAGTGGCCTGCTTGCATCTGGAGCGGCGGCTGGCCTTGCCTGTGCCTTCAATGCACCCGTTGCCGGGGTTCTGTTCGTGATCGAGGAGACGAGGCGCCAGTTTCCCTATCGATTTGACACCTACATGGCGGTTATCCTGGCGGCGTTGTTGGCGACAGTCATGACCCAGCTGATCGGCGGCACAGGTGCAGATCTCTCCATGCCGGCGGCCGAGATGCCGCTCAGCACCCTTCCGCTATTCGTCCTGCTCGGATGCTTGCTGGGCGGGATCGGCGTTCTGCTCAACGCCGGCATTCTCCGTGCCCTTGCCCTGGCGGGCGCGTTGGCGAGGACAGCACCATATCTCTACCCCGCTGCGGTCGGACTGACGGTCGGTGTGCTGCTGGCGCTGATGCCGGACGCAGTGACCGGTGGAGAGGCATTAATCCCTGGGTGGGTCCGCGCGAACCCCGGCACATTCGCGCTGCTGGTGTTGTCCGCAATCCGCTTCTGCACCACAATTGCTAGCTATTCGGTCGGCGCGCCCGGTGGTATCTTCGCGCCAATCCTATCTCTGGCGGCCTGCATCGGACTGGCTTTTGCCGGGGCGGTTCACATGATCGTTCCATCAGGCACTCCAGTTTCCAGCGCATTTGCCATCGCTGCAATGGGCGGGCTGTTCACCGCTTCAGTCCGCTCGCCGATGGTCGGGGTGGTGCTGACACTAGAGTTGACCGGCGCCTACGCAGTCACGCTGCCGCTCGTTGCCACCTGCTTGTCCGCCAGCCTAGTGGCGCGGGGGCTGGGAGGCAGGCCAATCTACGAACAGCTACTCGACCGCACCCTCACACAGGCCGGCGCAAACCAGCCGCACCGAGGCGTAAAGGAGGCATGACGCGCTCCTGCGCGCGCTCTTGGCCCTAAAGGGCTCCCTGAAAGACGAAGGTGAAGCGATACGGTTTTCAGCTTGGCCTGTGGCTTCTAGCGGGTCGGTGCGGCAGTCGCTTCCATCAGCGTACTCGCTGATCAAAGCAGCTGATGAACGTGGCGGCGAGCGCGATGGCAGAGAAGAAGGCGGTGGGGCAGCGGTCTTGGCGGGTGGCGGCGGGTAAATCTAAAAGCGTCGGGCCGCGCGAGCTTCATGAACGTGTCCCGCATAGCCGCTAAAGTTCCGCATCGGCGCGGGACCTGAGAGACGCCGTAATGGCCCCGGGGTAGCAGCTTTCCCTTGCTAAGCAGTAGGCCGCGTCGATCGCGCCTCTTGATCAATGGCGAAATGGTTGCGGAATGCTCATCGTCATGCCGCTTCTGTGGCGATGGCATTTCAAGTGGAAGGAAAACGGCACTCACATCAAGACGTGAGTTGGCCTTTCTAGGTCAACCGCAGCTTTGAAGGGGAACAACACTCTCACCAACCTTCGAAGAGAACAAAAGGGGTGCATCGGAGCGCGTGTTTCAGGGATATTATCTCTAGTCATACGTAAAGTCACGAATCGACGAGCATTATATGCTCGTTGAGAAGTATTCGAAGATTAAGCTTAACGCACGGCGCGCTGCGTTGATGAACATACTGCCTAGCGCCGAATTTCTACCCCTAGCGCGCGGAGTCATCCTTGGTTGTACTACATCGATCGTCGCTGGGAACCTCTCTCCTCTCCTGTCGAATCATCGAAGCACGAGATCGGCGGGGCACAATCGCCGAACTCTTTCCCACAGCAAGGAATGTCGATGAAGGCCATTTTAAGGGGGTGCCTGGCGGCGTTGGCTTGCGCTTTCACCGTGCCGGCCGAGGCTCAGCTGAGCGGACAGCCAGCAGCCAAGCCGACGCCGGAGTCGACCGAGCCGGCGGGTGCCGATATCGTGGTCTTTGGTCGCGGGGAGGCGAAGATCGGCGTTGCCCATGCCGCCAGCGAGGGGACTGTGGCTGGTGCGGACCTGCTGGTGAGGCCGCTGCTGCGCGTCTCGGAACTGCTTGAAGCAGTGCCCGGCATGGTGGCCGCGCAGCATTCCGGCAGCGGCAAGGCCAACCAGTACTTTCTGCGCGGCTTCAACCTGGATCACGGGTCGGACTTCACCACCTACATCGATGGCGTGCAGATGAACCTGAGGACCCATGGTCACGGTCAGGGCTATCTCGACCTCAACGGCCTGATCCCGGAGATCATTGCGCGGGAGGATTTCCGCAAAGGGCCGTACCGCGCCGATGGCGGCGACTTCGCGCTGGCCGGCGCGGCCTATATGACGACGATCGAGAGCTTCAATGCCCCGTGGGTGTCGCTGGAAGGCGGTTCCTATGGCTATGCTCGGCTGGCGGCGGGCGGGACGACCGACGGGCTCGGCGCGGGCAAGCTGACGCTCGCCGGCCAAGCGAAAATCTATGACGGGCCGTGGCAGGAGCCAGAGCATCTTCGCCACGCGTCCGGCTTTGCCAAATATGTCGCGCCACTTGGCGAGGGAACGATCGAGGCGTCGCTCAATGCCTATCACGCGACATGGCGTCCAACTGAGCAGATCCCCGAGCGAGTCATCGGATCGCCGATCTGCCCCGATGTATTCTGTTCGCCCGATCCGTCCGCACGCGGGCGCACCACACGGCTGGTCGGCAATATCGCGTTCCGCCAGACGGACTGGCGCGCGAACATCTATGGCCAGTTCTACGACTGGGCGATGACGTCCAACCCGACCTACACCGACCCGGACGGGACAAGTGCGCAGATCCGCCAGTTCGACCGGCGATGGATCATCGGTGGTCGCGGCGAGAAGCACTGGACGGTGTCCCAGGCGCTGACGCTGACGCTCGGCACAGAGGCGCGATATGATCATATCGGTAATGTCGGTGTTTCGCGCACGAGTGAGCGCCGGTTTCTGTTCTCGCTCGGCCGGTACCACGTCGAGGAAGCGTCGGCCGCGCTATATGGCGAGGCGACGTGGGAGCCGCTGGCGGGCCTTCGTCTGATCGGCGGCCTGCGCGGCGATTATTACCATTATTCCGTCCGTGCGCGCGACGCGGTCGCAGCGCAGGCCGGCACGGGGAATGGGCATGATTCCATCCTCTCCCCCAAGGCCTCGGTCGCCTATTCGCTGACGCCGAACCTGGAATTGTACGGCAACTGGGGGCGGGGTTTTCACTCCAACGACGTTCGCGGCGCGGTGAATACCGAAACGCCCGTGCCGGTGCTGGTGCGCGGCGAGGGCAAGGAAGTGGGCGCGCGCTGGCAATTGTCCTCGCTGACGCTGACCGCCACGTATTGGTGGCTGGACGTGGACAGCGAGCTGCGATTCGTCGGCGATTCCAACGCCGTCGAGCCGACCGGCGCGAGTAAGCGTCGCGGCTATGAACTGGTTGCGTTCTGGCGGCCGCTGCGCTGGCTGGCGATTGACGGCAACTACACGGCCAGCCGCTCACGGTATGACAATGGCGACCGGATCCCCAATGCGTTCGAGGATGCGGCGTCTGCCGGCATCGCTCTTGTGCTTGACCCATGGGAGGCCAGCCTGCGTCTACGCCATCTGGGACCCTATCCGCTGATCGAGGACAATAGCGTCAGAGATGGCGGAAGCACCGTGTTCAACTTTCGCGCGGCGCGGAAGATCGGACGGTTCCAGGTCTATGGCGAGCTGCTCAACATCCTGAACAGCCGGGACAAGGACATAGTCTATTTCTACGAGTCCTACATCCCCTCGGTTGATGTGGACGGCCCGATCGAAGGGCGGCTGAGCCGGGTAGTCGAGCCGCGCACGTTGCGCCTGGGCGTTCGCGCCGAATTCTGACGAATGATGCTCCGTGCGGACGCCTGCGCGGCGGTTCAGGGTGAGCGCGTGCACCGATCAGGGATCGATGATCTCGCTAAAATGGCCGCTGCTTTTGGTAAGCTTTAGGGGAAGATGCGTATTTATCGGTCAGTTTGCGCCCCCTACAACCAAAGGGCCGACAGAGGCTTTGGTACGAATTTGGTTGCTTCACGAAAGATGGGGCTGGCGGCGCCACAACAGCGCGCGTCGAAGCCACATATCACGACTGATCCAAAGCTGCCCGTTCGGCCGGAACAACGGAGATAGCGCGATGCCGTCACCCAAGGAAACCCGCCAGATCTACGAGACCGGCTCCCGATTGATGCCGGCGATCCATCAGGAAAGGGATTGGCCATACGAAGTCCCGCATATCCAGTATGAATCCTATATCTGGCCGACGCATGATGTTGGCGGTCAGGCAGCCGCTCCTCAGATCTTTGAAGAAAAAGAGGACGAGGATTGGGAGAACAACGTCTACATCACCTGCGAAGTACTGGGCTTTCGCGGCATGTGGAATGCCGAAGAGCGGCGTCGCATTTATGCCAATGATATTGGCATGACGCTCTATTACGGCTTTCCGTACAATGCGCGCTGGATCTGGGGCGCAGCAAAGATGCTGGTCGACAAGAAATACATCGGGCTGCTCGAACTGCAGGAAAAGATTGCCGAGATCCGCGAGCGGCTGGGCGTCAACGCCACCCGCGACGGACACGCCAAGTCGAACATCGGCGCGTCTGCTCATGTCGACATCGCCACCCATAATGGCGATCCCAGCCAGGCCAGCAGCGGGCAACGCCCCGATTACGGGCCCAAGCCCCCCTGGGAGCCGACGGGTGAGACGCTGCCGGGCCGTTTCAAGGTGGGCGACAAGGTGCGGGTGAAGGATCTTCCGGCGATCTTCTACACCCGCACGCAATTATATGCCCGCAACATGACGGGTACGATTGCTGCGCTGACCTATCCCGACCTGGTTCCTGCCGATGAGGCCTGGGAGCGCTACGATCAGCCGCAGCAGCAATATTATATTGTCCGCTTCCCGCAGACCGAACTCTGGGCGGAATATCCGTTCCCGAACGACACGCTGCAGAGTGAATATCCGGACATGTGGCTCGAACCCGTCAAGTAACTGACGCAATCGCCCCAGCCATAGGAGCTAAGCATGGCGACGACAGATAATCATGGCCACGACCATTCGCACGATCACGACGACGACCATCCGGGCGCAGCGCCGATGGTCGACGAGATTTCCGACTTCGAAGTGCTCGAGTTGGCGGTTCGTGAACTGGCGATCGAGAAGGGCCTGTTCACCGCCGAAGATCATCGCGTGTTCTCGGAATGGAACGACGCGCGGTCGCCGGCCGCGGGATCACGCATGGTCGCCAAGGCCTGGCTGGACCCCGAGTACAAGGCGCGGGTTTTTTCCGACCCGCTGAATGCCAGCAAGGAGGTGGGCGTCGACTGGGCCGAGCCGAGCGGCTTTGGCACCACCAGCGACTACATGCACCTGACCGTGCTCGAAAACACGCCGACGCTGCACCACGTGATCGTCTGCACCTTGTGCTCCTGCTATCCGCGGCCGCTGCTGGGCCATTCGCCCTATTGGTATCGCGCGCCCAACTACCGTCGCCGGATCGTGCGCTGGCCGCGTCAGGTGCTGGCGGAATTCGGCCTGGTCATCCCGGCCGAGGTCGAGGTGCGGGTCGAGGATTCCAATGCCAAGAGCCGCTTCATGGTCCTTCCCGTGCGGCCCGAGGGCACCGAGGGCTGGTCGGAGGATCAGCTCGCGGAGATCGTCACGCGCGATTGCATGATCGGCATCGCCCAGCCGAAGCCCGGCCGGACGACCGACGGTCCGCGGCCGATCCACAAGGCCAGCCGGCCCGTGCATAGCGGCGGCCGGCCCAAGGAGGCGACACGATGAGCGCCGCCGAGGCCGCCGGTCACGGCTACCCCCGGGGGCAATATGTCGACCTCAATCGCGTCGAGCTGCTCGAGGCACTGCAGGACGAGGACCAGACGTGGGAGCGGCTGGCGGCGCGCTGGTCAGTGACCAATCCGGAGCCGCCATGGAAGGTGTGCCTCGATGCGACCTGCGACGCCCTGTCGGCGGTCGGCGCGCTGGACTCGCTCGAGCGCCGGCACGCCGAGGACGAACTGGAGGAGGTGTACAGCGAGATCCCGAACCCGGAGCGCCAGCTCCTGACGCTCGCGCACATCATGCTCAGCCGCGGGCTGGTGACCGAGGAGGAACTCGCTCGCCAGATCCGCACCGTCCGCGACCGGCTCGAAGCCGTCTAAGTTCCAAGGAGGTAGACATATCATGGCCAATCTTCGCTCTTCCGCCATACGTGCCGCCTGTGCGGTGCCTCTTTTCCTGGCGGGCACGTCGCCGGCATTCGCCCACCACCCGACGGGCGGCCAGACGCCGACGACGTTCGGCGACGGGCTGCTTTCCGGCATCGGGCACCCGATCATCGGGGTCGACCATTTCGCCTTTGTCGTGGCGGTCGGCATTGCCGCGGCGCTGGCGGGGCGGCTGTTGCCGCTGACCATCTCGTTCGTCGTCGGTGCCCTGGCGGGCTGCCTGGTACATATCGCGGGCGTCAACCTGCCGGTTGCCGAACTGGTCATCGCCGCGACCGTGCTGCTGCTCGGCGCGATCATCGCCACCAACCGGCAGCTTCCCGTGATCATGCTCGGTACGCTGTTCACAGGCGCTGGGCTGTTCCATGGCTGGGCCTATGGAGGGTCGATCCTGGGCGCGCAGGAAATGCCGCTGGTGGCCTATCTCAGCGGCTTCACCCTGATCCAGCTGGCGATCGCGGTGTTCGCCGGTCTCGTCACCCGCTGGGTGATGACCAGCCATCCGTCGCGCCAGATGAGCGTGCGGCTGGCGGGCGGTGTCGTTGCCGGCATGGGGCTGGCGATGTTCGCCGGGCAGATCGAGGGCGTGCTGTTCCCCGGCGTCCTCTGATCGCCGGCGGCGCGCGCCAACTGCGCGCTGGTTAAGTCGCCGCGTCATCGTTCCGGCACGGAGCACACGCTTCATCGCCGGAACGGTCGCCGCGCGCTGGCCCGGTGCCGGACACTGGCGGCGTCGCGATACTCTACCTTCCCGACAAACGCGAGTAACGCAGGAGAAGCATCATGGCAAAGTTCGAGAACCGGTTGGCCTGTGTGATCAAGTCTGATGGCACCATCGCCCGCGGGTACATGATCGACAAATGCGAAAAGAAGGGCGACAACGAATATCTGATAAGCTGGAAGATCCCGCTGCAGGGCGAGGCCAAGACTAACTTCGCGGGCACGATCGGCAGCGCGACGGAAGAGGAAGTCCAGCCGGGCTTCATAACCGTTGGACTGACGCAAGATCCAAGTCAGATGCAGGTGCATACATTTGACGTGAGCGGCAAGCCTGCGGCCCGGTCATTTCACATCGCATGCTTCAGAGACGAGTAGATCGATGACGAATGCGGCCTCTGCCGTTGCTTCGACTATAATTCGGTTCGGAGCTGGAGCGCCTTGCTGAGGTTGGCGGTATACGCCTGGGCGTAAAATAGCCGAGCGCAGAGAGCGGGCGAGGCTGGTTGCGGTTGTCGACCGATCTGGCGCTCAACGATTGCGGGTGATGGCTGCGCGCCGGTTTACCCCCTCTCTGCGAAGGCACCCGTTCCGGCATGGGCCGGCAGGCATCACCCGCACCAGCCCTCGAAAGCAAGAGCAGAGGAGACCACCGGATGGATGACGTTCTCCTACGCATCGTGATATTCATACTGGTTGGTTTGATATCGGGCTTCTTCGCGGGCTTGTTCGGTATCGGCGGGGGCACCATCCGCATGCCGATCTTCATCTACCTGTTCCCCTGGCTCGGCGTGGCCCATCCGGTGATGATGCATGTAGCAACCGCGACCTCAATGGCACTCGTCATACCGAGCGCCATCAGTTCGAGCCGCAAGCACTACAAGCTCGGCGATTTAGATGTCGGATTTTTTAAGACCTGGGCCGTCGGCCTTCTCGTCGGCGTTGTGATCGGATCGATCCTGCTGCCATTCGGGTCGACCGAGATTTTGCAGGCCCTGTTTTCGATCTATATCGTCCTAGTAGGTCTCTACATCGCGTTCAATCACGGGCGCTTTTTTTTCGGCCAGCGGCCGCCAGAGGGCGCAAAGATGGTCGGCCTCTCTTCGATCGTCGGCTTCGTCGCTGCGATGACCGGCACCAGCGGCGGCACGCTAACGACACCGATCCTCTCGGCCTTCAATATGCGTCTGGAACGCGCGCTCGCGATTTCTGCCGCGACCGGTCTGATCACCGGCACGGCGGCCTCAATCGGAGCTATCATCAGCGGTTGGAATGCCAAGGAGCTTCCGTCTTACTCACTCGGCTATGTCGACGTTATCATATTCCTGGTGATGGTTCCGACAGTCATGGTTGCCGCGCCGATCGGCGTGAGTGTCAGCCACAAGATGAACGAGCGAACCTTGCAGCTTACCTACGCGGTGCTGCTAATTGTCATCGGCATTGATCTTTTGCGGCGCCTAATCTGATTAGGATGGCGGATTAGATACAGAAGATACACATCTGCTCGGGATAGGTAAAAATCTTAGACTGCAAAGAGCAAGAAAGACCCGCAGTTCATAAAATCCGTTACTCTACCATCGTCGGGCCTCAGGGTCGAATATGTAAAAGATCGAGAGGAAGCGCTGATGAGAGGAATTGAACCGGGCGATACCGCCCTTCTGCTAGTCTGTGCGGCGCTTGTCCTCATGATGACGCCCGCACTTTCGCTGTTCTACGGGGGGACTGGTCCGGGAACGGAACGTCCTGTCGGTGATGATCCAGAACTTCGTCTGCATCGGCGTGGTCGGCATCATCTGGGTGTTCGGCGGGTTCAGCCTTGCCTTTGGTCCGTCGATTGGCGGCTTCATCGCCGATATCCGGACCTATTTCGGGATGCATGGCGTGGGTGTCGGGGCCGACCCTGCCTATGCCTCGAACGTGCCGTTCATCCTGGTGTTCGGTTACCAGATGATGTTCGCCATCATCACGCCGGCGCTGATGACGGGTGCCTTCGTCGGCCGGATGCGGTTCGCGCCGTTCATGTGGTTCGTCGCGCTGTGGACGATCTTCGTCTATCTGCCGGTGGCGCACTGGATCTGGGGCGGCGGGTTCCTGTCGCAGCTGGGCGTCGTGGATTTTGCCGGCGGGATCGTGATCCATGCCTCGGCTGGCGCGATCAGGCCTAGGGTCCACAAAATCAGCGTTGCGGAAGCAGACGCCAAAAATAGGTTATCTTCAGCTTAGCGTTCTGGTGCGACGGCGACCTCTTCGAGAGGAGCAGGATCCCGTCTATCAACGATTCTGACCAATACGGAAAACGGGGGGACAGTTACAGAACTGTCACCCCGAAAAATGCTTGGCCCGGCTACCAAATTAGTGACAGGCCATAATCGAAGAACTGCGCGATTTTGCTTGTGCGCTGACGCGACAATTACAGACACGCGCTATCCTCCAAGTCAGAAAGGAACGTCGTCGTCCAGGTCGTCGGCGAAGCCGCCGCGGGACTGGCCGAAGCCGCCGCCGCTGCTGGCGCCGCCGCGGCCACCACCGCCGCTGCCGCCGCGACCGCCGCCGAAGCCGCCACCACCGAAATCATCGCCGCCGCCGAAGTCATCACGCGAGCCACCGCCGCCGCCGCCGGCATTGCCGCCGGGACCGTCGAGCATGGTCAGCACGCTGTTGAAGCCCTGCAGCACGATTTCGGTCGAGTAGCGGTCCTGGCCCTGCTGGTCCTGCCACTTGCGGGTCTGCAACTGGCCCTCGATGTACACCTTCGACCCCTTGCGCAGGAAGCGTTCGGCGACGTTGGCGAGACCTTCGTTGAAGATCGCCACCGAATGCCATTCGGTCTTTTCCTTGCGCTCACCGGTGTTGCGATCCTTCCAGCTTTCGCTGGTCGCGATGCGCAGGTTCACCACCTTGCCGCCGTTCTGGAACGAGCGCGATTCGGGATCGCGACCGAGGTTGCCGACGAGAATGACCTTGTTGACGCTGCCTGCCATGAAGTTCCTCAGAGACCCGCGGCGACCGCGAGCCAGTATGTGATTCCGGCCATGATGTAAGCGGCGGCGAACAGATAGCCAACCATGAACAGCGGCCACTTCCACCCATTTGTCTCTCGACGGGTGATCGCGATGGTGGACACGCATTGCGGCGCGAAGACGAACCACATCAGGAAGGCGAGCGCGGTCGGCAGCGACCAGCGGCGCTGGAGGTTCTCGACGATCGTGCGTGCGCCCTCCGCATCCTCCGGATCATCGACGGCATAGACGGTGCCGATCGCGGCCACCGCCACTTCGCGCGCGGCCATCGCGGGGATGAGCGCCAGCGCGATTTCGTGATTGAAGCCGATCGGCTTGACCACCACCTCGATTCCCGAGGCGATGCGGCCGGCGACCGAGTAATCGACCTGGCTCTGCCCGTCGGGCGCCTTGGGGAAGCTGAGCAGCAGCCACAGGATAACGGTGGTGGCGGCGATGATCGTGCCGGCGCGCTTCAGGAAGAGCATCGCGCGGCTCCACAGGCCGATCGCGATGTCGCTGAGGCGCGGCACCTGATATTTCGGCATCTCCATCATGAAGCCGGAGGACTCGCCGCTCGTTACCGTGCGGCGAAGCACCAGCGCGGCGACGAAGGCGCCGAGGATGCCCGCGATATAGAGGCCGAGGAGCACCAGCCCCTGCAGGCCGACGCCAGGCAGCACCTGAGAGTTGGGGATGAAGGCGCCGATGATGATCGTGTACACCGGCAGGCGCGCCGAACAGGTCATCAGGGGCGCGATGAGGATGGTGGTCAGTCGGTCCTTTTCATCGCTGATCGTTCGGGTCGCCATGATGCCGGGGACGGCACACGCGAAGCTGGAGAGCAGGGGGATGAACGCGCGCCCCGACAGGCCGACGCCGGCCATCAGCCGATCCATCAGGAAGGCTGCGCGGACCATGTAGCCCGATGCCTCCAGCACGAGGATGAAGGCGAACAGGATCAGGATCTGCGGCAGGAAGACGACGACCGCGCCGACGCCGGCGATGAGGCCGTCGGTGAGCAGCGACTGGAACAACCCTTCCGGCACGCCGGCGCGGACAACCCCGTCGAGCCAGGCCATGCCATCCTCGATCCAGCCGATCGGCGCTTCCGACCAGCTGAACACCGCTTGGAACATGACGAACATGAGCGCGAGCAGCAGGATCGGGCCGAACACCGGGTGGAGCGCGATCGAATCGAGCGCATGGTTCCAGCGGCGGGTGGGCGTCTCGCTGACCGTCGCAAGGCGGGAGAGTTCGCGTGCGCGGCGCTGGAAGGTGGCGATCGGTTGATCGGCGTTGAGATCGCGCGGCGCCGCGGGGCGGTCGGCGGAAGCGCCGCCGTCCACCCTCTGGGTGAGCGCGGCGCGCAGCGTGTCGAGACCACGCTTGCGCACTGCCACCGTCGGGATGACGGGTACGCCCAACTCCGTCGCCAGCGTCTCTGCCGAAAGGGTGAGGCCATCACGCTCGGCCAGGTCGACCATGTTGAGCGCGATCACCACCGGCAGGCCGAGCGCGATCAGCTGCAACGCAAAGCGCAGGTGAAGATCGAGATTGGCGGCATCGACGACGACGATCAGTGCGTCGGGGCGCCGCTCACCTGCCTGCTTGCCGAACAATACGTCGCGGGTGACCTGTTCGTCAGGCGAGGAAGGATCGAGGCTGTAAGTGCCGGGAAGGTCGACGAGCTCGATCGGGCGGCCGTCGTCGAGTGCCAAGCGGCCGGAGTGCCGCTCCACGGTGACGCCGGGGTAGTTGCCGACTTTCTGCCGGGCGCCGGTCAGCGCGTTGAACAGGGCGGATTTGCCGGCATTGGGATTGCCGACGAGCGCGATCAGCGGAAGATTGCTCATGTCAGTCGGCCGTCACCGTGATGGCGGCGGCGACGTTGCGCCGCAGGGCCACGGTCATGCGGCCGATGCGGCAGGCGACGGGGCCGCGGAACAATGTCGCGCGGTGCATCACCTCGACATGGACGCCCTCCTCAAAGCCGAATTCGCGCAGGCGGCGCGCCTCGGGCGTGGCAAGCCGGTCCCAGGCAATGGCGGTTACCGTTGCCGGACGGCGAACAGGGAGCGATTCGAGCGGGAGGGGAGAGGAAGCAAGCACGGCGCCGCTGTATCGGAGATGCGAACGATTATCAATTCCGATAGCGGCTGCGGTCGAACCCGGATGCGCCCGCGAACAGGCGCAGGGCCGGGCTGGCGAGTCAGACCACCGGGTAGCGCAGGCGGCCGACGAAGCGGCTGAGGCTGGGCCGGTGGCGGGCGCGGCGGACGATGCCGGCCTTCGCCTTTTCGAAGCGCATGATGCCGTCGATCCGGCGGCCGAGGAAGGCGCGTGTCTCGGCATAATCCTCGCTGTCGTCATCGAGGAAGACGGTGATGGTGGCGCCGTAGACCGCCAGCAGCATCCCGCGCTTGGTATAATGATTATAGTCGGTCGCCTTGTCGCCGGCGGCGCGCCACATGGCGTCGACGCTGCGCCAGCCGAGGCGGGTGGCGGTGGCGAGGTTCTGCGGCATGGCGAGGATCGCGAGCGCGCGGCGCAGCGCCTCCCGATGGGGAGCGGTGGCGGCAAGGCGCGCCTCGACCAGCGCGGTGATGCGCTGGCGGATCTTCATCGCGGCGAGCGTTTCCGGCGGCAAAGCGGCGAGCATGTCCAGATCGATCGTTTCGAACCATGCGTCGATCATCGCCACCGGGCCGCCCTCAAAGGCGAGCGCGGCGACATCGCGATCGATGTTCTCGCCATCCGCGGCATAATCACGCGCGGTGTCCGACCAGCCGTCAAAGGCCGCATTTTCCGCGATGGCAGGCGCGAGACGCAGGCGGATCTCGTCGAGGGTGAGGTCTGCGGGATCAGTCATGCAATGCTTATACGCCGCAATTGGCCGCGGGGTACCATTCTCTTGTGCGACGCATGCGCTCAGGCGCCGGACACGGGAGGCAAGGGCAGGGGTCGGGGCGGCGCGATGCGCACCAGCACCAGCGCGATCGCCACGAGTGCGGCACCGACGAAATCGGCGACGCCCAGCGTCTCGCCATAATAAAGCCAGCCGACCAGGGCCGCGACGATCGGCTGGGTGAGCAGTGCGAGGCCGATGACCAGCGGGCTGAGCCGGCCGAGCGCATAGATCATCAAGCCCTGACCAAGCACCTGGCTGAGCAACGCGAGCGAGATCAGCGGGGTCCAGTTCGCCGGCATGATCTTTTCGCCCAGCACCAACGCCGACACGAGTAGCGGCAGGATCGCTGCCGCCGAGGAGAAGCCCAGCGCGGGGAGGGGGGCCATGGTCTGCCGCGCGCGCGACATGAGGATGAAATAGCCGGCGTAGAGAAGGCCGGCGAGCAGGCAGAGGAGGTCACCAATGAAGTTCTGCGGCGCAAGCTGATAGGAGCGGCCCATCAGCAAGGCGGCGCCGATCGCGGCGAGGGCCAGCGCCAGCCCCTGCGTCCGCGTGGGCCAGGCACGGGCGACGAGGAAGCCGTAGAGCGGAAACACAAAGGTCGCCGCGTTGCCGAACAGGGTCGCGTTCGCAAGCTTCGTATGATGGATTCCGAGGTGCCAGGCCGCGAGATCGCCGGCGAACAACACGCCCGAGCCGATCAATATCCAGCCGAGCCCACGGACGCTGGAGAGCAGCCGGCCGCCAGTGGCCGCCGCCAGCACGAGGAGCACCGGAGTCGCCAGGCTGATTCGCCAGAAGGCCGCGGCCACCGGGCCGACATCAGTCAGCCGGACGAACCACGGACCGAAGGCGAGCGCCACGTTGCCCACCATCAGTGCGGCAAATGCGACCGCGTTGCCGCTTTCGCGCGATACAGCTTTTCTTGTGGTCGGACCCTCGTGCATGCTGCCCCCTAACCCCCTAGATCGGGGGAGTCCCGTGGCAAAATGAAACGGAAGGGAGATTGAATGCCGAGCTTGTTTGACCCGATCGAACTTGGGGCGATCCGCGCCGCCAATCGCGTGCTGATGGCGCCGCTGACGCGCACCCGCGCCGACGCCAACCACGTGCCGACCGAGATGATGATCGAATATTATCGCCAGCGCGCCGGCGCCGGGGTGATCATCTCCGAAGCGACCGGAATCAGCCCGCAGGGCCTGGGCTGGCCCAATGCGCCGGGCATCTGGAACGACGCGCAGGTCGAGGCGTGGAAGCCGATCACCGAGGCGGTGCACAAGGAGGGCGGCAAGATCGTCGCGCAATTGTGGCACCAGGGCCGGCTGGCGCGTCCCGACGTGAACAAGCTGCAGCCGCTGTCGGCGTCCGCCACCCGTGCGCCCTATCCGATCCCGGAAAAGAACCCTTATGGCGAAGCGCGTGCCGCCACGCTGGACGAGATCAAGGAAGCGATCGAGCAATATGCCCAGGCCGCGCGCAACGCGCTGAAGGCCGGGTTCGACGGCGTTCAGCTGCACGGCGCCAATGGCTATCTGATCGACCAGTTCCTGCGCGACAACACCAACCTTCGCGATGATGATTACGGCGGCTCGCCGGAAAACCGCATCCGGTTCATGAAGGAAGCGGTGCAGGCGGTGATCGCGGCCGCGGGCGCGGAGCGGACGTCGATCCGGCTGTCGCCCAATGGCGAGACGCAGGGTGCCGACGACAGCAACCCCGAAGCGGTCTTCATCCCGGCGGCCAAGGTGCTCGACGAGCTGGGCATCGCGTTCCTTGAGCTGCGCGAGCAATCGCCTGACGGCACCTTTGGCGCGTCGAGCGTGCCCAAGCTGAGCCCGCAAATCCGCAAGGTGTTCACTCGCCCGCTGGTGCTGAACCAGGATTACACGCTGGAGAAGGCGCAGGCCGATCTGGATTCGGGGCTGGCCGATGCGATCGCCTTCGGCCGCGCGTTCATCGGTAACCCTGATCTGGTTGACCGGCTGCGTGAGGGCCTGCCGCTGGCGCAGGACAACCCCAAGACGTGGTATTCGAAGGGCCCCGAGGGCTATATCGATTATCCGGCCTACAAGGCCGAGGCGGCCTGAACCGGCGCGCCGCCCTTCGCGACGCGCGGAGGGCGGCGAACCGTCGATGATCCTAGAGGTAGCGCGCGGCGGTTTCGCGGATCAGCGCGATCATGTTGGGAATGCCCTGCGTCCGGTTGGAGCTGAGCTGGTTGCGCAGATCGAACGGGGCCAGCGCGCCCTCGATATCGGTGGCGGCGATCGCCTGCGGTGTCGCGTCCTGCACGGTCTTCAGCACCAGCGCGATGATCCCCTTGGTGATCGCGGCGTTGCTGTCGGCGAGGAAGTGCAGCGTGCCGTCGTCGTTGCGGGTGGGATAGACCCACACCGCGGCGGAGCAGCCGCGCACCAGCGTCGCATCGGTCTTCAGCGCATCGGGCATCGGCTCGAGCGCGCGGCCGAGATCGATCAGCAGGCGATAGCGATCGTCGGCATCGAGGAATTCATATTCATCGCGAAGATCGGCAAGTTCGGGCGCGGCGTCTGACATCGCGCGGGGACTAGCGGCTTGCCGGAACAGCGGCAACCGGGCGGGTCAGGCCCGCGCCGGGCAGAGGGGGTGGATCAAAGGTCCACCCCGGCGGCGATCGCCTCCAGCTTGCGGATGCGTTCGCGCAGGTCGGCGATCTCGATGCGAGCGCTGGTCGCCGCATGGGGCGCGCGGGCATCGGCCTCCTGGCGCAATTGCTGCTCCTTCAGCCGAAGCCAGCCGCGCCAGCCGGCGAGGCCGGCCGAAACCAGCATGGCGAGGCCGGCGAGCGCAGCGGTTGCCATGATCATATAGAAGCCGGGGTCAGGCATGACGTTGCTCCTCCTCGAACTCAGCGGTCGCGCAGCTCTTCGATCTGACGGCTCAGATCGGCGCTGCCGTGATTGTCGGTGATGACGCGTTCCAGGACCGCGATCCGCTCCTTGAGCTGGCGGATTTCCTCGCGGCTGGCGATCGCGTCGGCGGGTAACGCATGATCATCGGCGTCTCGCAGCCCGCGGTACTTCTCGCGCTGCATCCGGGTAACGGCCGTGATCAACACGATCGCGATGACCATGAAGGCGACAGACCATGGCATCGATCAACTCCTTGAAGAGGGGATATTTTCTTGTTCAGTTGGGCCGTTCGATGCGCGGCGGCGTCTCGCGCAGCTGCTCGATCTCGTCGGCCAGGACCACGCCGCGGTCGGTGACGATCCGTTCCAGCACGCGCACCCGCTGTTCCAGCCGTTCGGTATGGGCGGCATATTGCGCCGCCTTCTCCGCGGTCTGGGCATTGAGCGCCTCGGCCATTTTCTCCTTGTGCCGAAGCCAGCGGCGGAAGGAGTCCCCGCCCACGCCGAGGATCACCGGCAGCCCCACCACGATCATGAAGAACAGTAGAACAAAGCTGTACTTTTCCATGGTCCCGATCCTCAGTTGGCGCGGTCGCGCAGCTGCTCGATCTCCTGGCTGAGCAGGTGGCCGCTGTCGGTGACGATCCGTTCGACGTTCTGCAGGCGATCCTTCATCGAGCCGAGTTCGGCGCGAAGCTGGCCGTTTTCCTGCGTCAGCAGCTTCACCCGCTCGATCGTTTCATCGTCGCGCTTGGGATAGAGCGCCTGACCCCATTGGCCGTCGAGCGGATAGCCGTTGCGGATGCGCATCCAGGTCGTCGCGACCCAGCCGAGCATGGCGGCGACACCGACCGTGGCGATCACGGGGGCAAGGGCGGAGAAGAGCTGGATCTTTTCGGCGGCGGTCATGGCCTCTCCCTTTCATATTGGCGCGGCAATCAGCGCAGGCGCTCGATCTCTTCGGCGAGCTGGGTATTGCGGCTGGTGTAGTGCGTCTCGATGTCGGCGAGGCGACGGTCCAGCTCGCGGAATTTGGAGCGGACCTCCGCCGTGGTGCGCTTCGGGTTCGAGCGCACGCCCTGCCAGAATTTCGCATCCTCCGGCGATCCGTAGAGGTTCGCAGGCCGGTCGCTCGCCATCCAGCCGATCAGCAGATAGGCGATCAGCGTCCAGGGGAAGCCCCCGGCGAGGGTGAGCAGGATCAGCCCGATGCGGACCCACAGAACCTCGATTCCGGTATAGTCGGCGATCCCGGCGCACACGCCCTTCCACTTGCGTTCCTGCCGGTTGAGGTAGAATTTGGTGCGGCTGTTGTCGGCCATCAGTTCCTCCGCAGGTTCCGGTCTTCGAGCCGGTAGTCGGGTTCAGAGCGGTAGTCGGCGATGCCGGGGCGGAAATCGGGATTGTCGGCAGCGACGATGCGCTCCACCGTATTCACCCGATCCTCGAGCCGCTTCGCCAGCGAGTGGAGTTCGTCGAGCAGCGCCTCATCCTCGGTGGTCATGCCGCCGGGCGACTGCTTCCACTTGGTGACATAGTGCATGATCAGCCAGGGCAGCCCGATGAAGAGCATGCCCACGACGAAAACCGGTACGAGCACCTCTTCCATCTTCAATTGTCCTTCTTCAGGCGCGCCTTGAGCGCGGCGAGTTCGGCGTCGATCTTGTCCGAGGCCTTGAGTTCGGCGATTTCCTCGTCGAGGCTCTTGGGCAGCGCGCCCAGGCCCATCGCGTCGGCGCGGCCCTCCGCCTCATCGACCTTGCGTTCGAGCATCTCGAACCGGCTGAAGGCATCGTGCGTGCGCGGGCCGTTCCACATTTCGCGCAGGCGGGAGCGGTTGTTGGCGCTTTCCAGCCGGGTGGCGATGTTGTTCTGCCGGGTCCGCGCCTCGCGCAGCTTGTTCTGCAGCTTGGCGATGTCTTCCTCGGAGGAACGGAGCGTGTCGTCGAGGACGGCAACCTCGGCGCGAAGCTGCTCGATCATGTCGGACGCCTTCTGGCGCTCCATCAGCGCCGCCTTGGCAAGGTCCTCGCGATCCTTCGACAGCGCAAGCTCCGCCTTTTCGGTCCAGTTCGACTCGATATCGGAAAGCTTGGCCATGTGGCGGCGCATCTCCTTGATATCGGCGATCGTCCGTGCCGCCGACGCACGCACCTCGACCAGCGTCTCCTCCATCTCCAGGATGATCATGCGGATCATCTTGGCCGGGTCTTCTGCCTTCTCGAGCAGTTCCGCCATATTGGCGGCGACGATGTCGCGGGTACGGGAAAAGATGCCCATCAACGAAACTCCTGGTGATGCCCTTTTATAGGCTTGCCGCCGGGGCGAAGCGAGGGAAAGACCCGCCCCGGCGGCGCCGTTCACGCGATCACGCGAACGAGGGGGGTAGCGGCCGAGCCCGCCTGTGCCGGCCCGACCGCGCCGACCACCATGGTGGTGCTGAAGACGATGGTGCAGGCGATGGCGGCGAGAGTGCGGCCGAGCGAAGCGAAGTTGGTCATGGTGTATCTCCCTACCTGATCTGTCAGACCCGACGTTGCGGGTATGCCGAAGTGCTTTGCAGGGGACGTGCCAATTTCACTTGGCGCAGTTTCGCCGAGCTTCAACTTTTTCCCGCAACGACCAAAATACGCGCAAAAACAGCGATATAGATCTGGTGGGCACCAGCCGGATGCCGCCGCCCGCGTGATTTGCTGCGCTCAAACACATATTGCCAAGCATTGGGAAAATGCGCCAAGGCTTGGGCGGGGCAGGGTGGAGCGACATGGTCGAACGGGCGACTCAAGTGATCGGTCAGTCGGGCGCGTTCCTCGACGCGCTGGAGCGCGCCAGCCGTGCAGCGGCGCTTGACCGGCCGGTTCTGGTCATCGGCGAGCGCGGCACCGGCAAGGAGCTGGTCGCCGAGCGGCTCCATCGCCTGAGCGGGCGGTGGGACCAGCCGCTGGTCATCATGAACTGCGCCGCGCTGCCCGAGACGCTGATCGAGGCGGAATTGTTCGGCCATGAGGCGGGCGCGTTCACCGGCGCGACCAAGGCGCGAGTCGGGCGGTTCGAGGAGGCCGATGGCGGTACCTTGTTTCTCGACGAACTCGGCACCTTGTCGATGGGGGCGCAGGAGCGGCTGCTGCGGGCGGTGGAATATGGCGAAGTGACCCGCATCGGCGCGTCGCGCCCGATCCGCGTCGACGTGCGCATCGTCGCGGCGACCAACGAACATCTGCCCGACAAGGTGGAGCGCAACGAGTTTCGCGCCGACCTGCTCGACCGTCTGTCCTTCGAGGTGGTGACGCTGCCGCCGCTGCGTGCGCGCAAGAGCGACATCATCGTGCTGGCGGACCATTTCGGACGGCGCATGGCGGCGGAAATGGGGTGGGAGCGGTGGCCCGGCTTCGCCCCGGCGGCGCAGGAGGCGCTGCGCGAGTATCGCTGGCCCGGCAATGTGCGCGAATTGCGCAACGTGGTGGAGCGCGCCGTCTATCGCTGGATGCACGAGGGGCCGATCGAGACGATCGAGTTCGATCCGTTCCAGTCGCCCTATCGGCCCGGCGCCGGAAGCGGCGATGGCGGCGCCCGGCCGGCACCGTCGATGCTCGCCATGCCGACACCGCCCATGGCGTCGCAGCCGTCGCAGCAGCCCGGCGCGATGACCGAGGGGGACGAGGTGGCGGCGTGCGACGTCGGCCCATCGGACTTCAAGAGCCGCGTCGCCTTGTTCGAGCGCGAATTGCTGTCGCGCGCGTTGGCCGAGAACCGGTTCAACCAGCGCGCGACGGCTGATTCGCTGGGGCTGACCTATGACCAGCTGCGCCATGCGTTGCGCCGCCACGACCTGATCGGGGCGGGCGGCTGAGGCCCACTGCAAGCGGCGATGCGCGATCGTTTAATCGGAGCGGTTGCGTAACGAGCATGCGGGAGCCATTTGGGTGGCGTCGCGTTCGATAGCGCGAACCCCAGAAGGAGGAATTTCATGGCATTCGAACTGCCGCCGCTGCCGTACGACTATGACGCGCTGGAGCCGGTCATCTCCAAGGAGACGATGACCTACCACCACGACAAGCATCACGCAGCCTATACCGCCAAGCTGAACGAGGGCGTCGCCGCCGATCCGAAGCTGGAAGGCAAGTCGATCGAGGAAATCCTCGGCATGATCTCGTCGTTGCCGCCGCTCGTGCGCAACAATGGCGGTGGCTATTGGAACCACGACTTCTTCTGGAAGATCATGACCAGCCCGTCCAAGAGCGGCCAGCCGACCGGCGCGCTGAAGGATGCGATCGATGCCTATGGCGGCCTCGACAAGCTGAAGGAAGACTTCAACGGCAAGGGCGCGGCGCAGTTCGGCTCGGGCTGGGCGTGGGTCATCAAGGATTCGTCCGGCGCGCTGAAGGTCGTGTCGACGCCGAACCAGGACAATCCGCTGATGGACGATGCCAAGGACAAGGGCACGCCGATCCTGGGCAATGACGTGTGGGAACACGCTTATTACCTCACCTACAAGAACGATCGCCCCGGCTATCTGAAGGCGTGGTGGGACGTGGTGAACTGGGAAGAAGTCGGCCGTCGTTTCGACGCCGCCTGACCAGCAGCTATCCGGTCATTGATCGGGCAGGGAAGCGGGTGGACCTGACCGGGTCCGCCCGCTTTTCTTGTTTGTGGGCACGGCGGCGAGCACGCCGATTTACGTAGAACATCCAATGTCCGGCATCGGGCATAGGCATATCCTTTTCCGTCATGTGGGCCGGGTATTCACCGTATCGGATCAGTTCATCGCTTCCGGCGCCGGCTGCTCTCGATCATATTTCCGCTTCGCTGCCGACGGACCGCCCGCGGGCGGAGGGGACGGGCGCGCGATGATCGCCGACGTGGGCGCGCCGCAGATCGTCATCGTCGAGCTGGTGGAAGATTGCCGCGGCCGTCCCGATTGCGCTGTCCGCGCCGAGCGCCCCGCCGACGCGCAGGCCGAAGATGAAATCCGGCGCGCGGGGCAGTCGAGCCTTCCGGAAGGCGGCCCCTCGGCGCTGCAATCCGACCAGCTGCCCAGCAGGGACGCGCCCGCGCATGATGTCACGTCGCTCTACGACAAGGACGGGTGGAAGCTGCGCTGGTATTTCCAGGGCGGGCTGAACCTGGTCAGCGAGACGAACCTGTTCTGGGACTTCGCGTCGGTCTACGCGCCGGACGCGAAGTTCAATTCCGACCAGACGTGGCTGGAGGGGTACGTCAAACCGGGCATCGGGTTCGACAAGACCTTCGCCGACGGCAACGTCTTTTACGGCAAGCTGTCCGGCGTCGCGTCGCGCACCTGGGGCACGGACGCGTTCGATGCGCGCAACAAAGGCGCCGTGACGCTGGAAGAGGCATATCTCGGCTTTCGCACGACGAACCAGCCGACCACCTTTGACGTGTCGCTGGGGCCGCGGGAATTGCAGCTGGGCAGCGGCATGCTGATCGCCAATGGCGGCACCAGTGGGTTCGATCGCGGCGCGCTGAAATTCGGGCCGCGCAAGGCGTGGAAGCAGGCGGCGATCGCGCGGGTCAAGAACGGCCGGCAGACGATCACCGGCTATTTCATCGAACCCAATGAGCTGCCCTCCAACGATGGCAACAACCAGCTGGCGGGCAGTGACGTGCGCTATGATACGCCCGAGGGCGACTTCGTCGGCTTCACCTACGTCAACGTCCTGCGATCCAGCTCCCCCTACATCCGCGCTGCTGCGGGCGGGCTCGGGGAGCCGACGATCATCCCCGACGGGCGCGACCAGCTGAATGCGAGCAACCTGTATTTCAACGCCACCGGGCACAGCGGGGCGGTGCGCAACTGGTTCGTCACTGGCGACCTGGCCTATGAATGGAACAACCGGATCAACATGTCCGCCTGGGCCGCGCGGGCGCAGATCGGCCATAATTTCGCCGACCTGCCGTGGACGCCGACGCTCAGCTATACGTTCAAGATATTCTCCGGCGACGATCCCACCACGCCCAAGCTGGAGCGGTTCGACCCGCTCTATTACGAGGGATCGCCGGGTGCCTGGGCCACTGGCTCCAAATCGTCGATGGTGTTCATCAATTCCAACCTGAGGGCGCTGGAACTGGCGCTGGCGGTGCAGCCGTCCAAGAAGGACGCGCTGACGCTGCGCTATGCCTATATCAACGTGGACAAGCTCGCGAGCCCGATCCAGTTTGGCCAGGCAACCCGGCTGGTGTCGACGCCCAGCGGGTTCAACCTGATCGCCGGGGTGACCAAGCCGCACCTCTCGGACGATATCTTCCTCGAGTACAACCACGTCTTTTCACAGAACGTGTTCCTCACCGCGGGTGTGAGCGCGTCCTTCCCCGGCGCCGGGATCAAGGCGGCCTTTCCCGACAAAAGCCCCCCCATCTGGTCAGGAGCGTTCGTCAATGTCGTGGTCAATTACTAAGGCCGCCGCGCTTGCGGCGGTATGCTCGGCATCGCTCGCCGCGGTGGCGATCTCCAGCGCGGGCGCGCAGGAGGGAACCAAGGCCAGCAGCAGCAGCACGCAGCCGCCGCCCCTGTCGGCGCAGGCGTCCGACCCGCGAGTGATGGGATGGATGCAGGGGTTCCCGCCGCCGCCGGACAAGATCATCCGGCAGCCGCAGTCCGACTATTTCAGCTTCCCGAAGCTGCGCTGGTCAGTGTGCCACCTGCGCCAGTTCCTGCCGACGGTGCGCATCAGTCGCGGGATCGGCGACCCGGTGCCGCTGGCCTATGCCGAAGCGCCGATGGTGCGGCGGCGCACCAGCGAGATCAACGCGCTGACCTTCACCCCGCTCAACTCGAACACGCCGATGACATGGGAGCAATCGCTGGGGGCCAATTACACCGATGGCATGCTGATCATGCACCGGGGGCAGGTGATCTACGAGCAATATAACGGGTGCCTGACCGCCGATGGCGTCCATGCGGCGATGTCGATGACGAAGTCGCTGACCGGGCTGCTCGCCGAAATCCTGGTCGCGGAAGGGAAGATCGATCCGAATGCACCGGTGACCAAATATGTGCCGGAAGTGAAGAACAGCGCGTTCGGTACCGCCACGGTCCGCGACGTCATGAACATGACCACGGGCCTCGATTATTCGGAGGATTACACCGATCCGAACGCGGGCGTGTGGAAATATGCCGAGGCTGCCAGCCCGCTGCCCAAGCCGGCGGATTACAAGGGCCCCAACGGCTATTGGGAATATCTGGCGCAGATCAAGCCGGAGGGGCGCAACGGCGAGGCGTTCCACTACAAGACGCCCAATGCAGACATGGTGGGGTGGATCGTCACGCGGGCGAGCAACCGCTCGGTCGCGGACCTGGCATCCGAGCGGCTGTGGCGGCCCATGGGGGCAGAGCAGAGCGCCTATATGACGGTGGACGGCAATGGCGTGCCCTTTGCCGGCGGCGGCCTCAGCGCAGGGCTGCGCGATATCGCGCGGCTGGGGCTGCTGGTCATGAACGAGGGGGTGATCAACGGCAATCGCCTGTTCCCGGCCGCTGCGGTGCAGGCGCTGCGCCGGGGCGGAGACCCGAGGAAGTTCGGCGATGCCTATCCGGCGCTGAAAGGCGGCAGCTACACCGGATTGTGGTGGATCTATCCCTGGGACGGCAAGGTCGTAGCCGCGCGCGGCGTGCATGGGCAGGCGATCTACGTCGACTTCGAAGCGCAAATGGTGATCGCGCGCTTCGCCTCGATGCCGTGGGCAAGCAACGCCTATAATGATCCGGTGTCGATGCCGGCGTTCCGGGCGGTGGCCAATTATCTGAAGACCAAGTGAGCGCAGCTTCACGGCAGGGTGAGCAAGGCTGGCGGCGGGTGCCGGGTGCATGATCGAACGTGCGACGCTCGCGGCCCGCCAATCGCGACGTTCGTGCCCGGACAAGGCGGCGACCGTTGCAGCAACATGATGGTGGGAAGGATCGCTGGCGCATGATGCGGGGCGATCGGCCCCGCTGGCTCCCTGAGTAGGATTCGAACCTACGGCCGCTCGATTAACAGTCGAGAGCTCTACCGCTGAGCTATCAGGGAACGCTGCGGGAGGCGCGTCTTTAGCCGGATTCTGGCGGCTTGCAACCCCCCGATTGCCGGATTTTTCTCAGACGATGAACTGTTCCATCGTAATCCGGTCATCCAGCGCGTGGCCGGGGTCGAACAACAGCGTCAATTCGCGTGCGCGATCGATCGCAATGTCGACCTCGCTAACCTCGCGGATCTCGCGCTGGTCGGCCACGGCGGAGACGGGGCGCTTGTTCTGGTCGAGCACGCGCAACTTGATTCGGGTCTTGTCAGGCAGGATCGCGCCGCGCCAGCGCCGCGGGCGAAAGGCGCTGATCGGGGTGAGCGCGATCAGCGCGGAGCCGAGCGGCAGGATCGGACCGTGCGCGGAGAGGTTGTAGGCGGTCGAGCCGGCCGGCGTCGCGACGAGGATGCCGTCACAGGCCAGTTCCTCCAGCACGACGCGGTCGTTGACGGACACCTCAAGCTTCGCCGTCTGGCGGGTTTCGCGCAGCAGCGACACTTCGTTGATCGCGGGAACGGTGTGGATGCGGCCGTCCGCCCCGGTCGCGGTCATCAAGAGCGGCGTCACCTTCACCGCGCGGGCGCTTGCGAGGCGTTCCTCCAGATCGTGCTGGCGCCATTCGTTCATCAGGAAGCCGACGGTGCCGAGGTTCATCCCGAACACCGGCACGCTGGAGCGGCGCGCGTCGAGCAGCGAGTGGAGTACCTGCAGCATGAAGCCGTCGCCGCCGAGCGCGATCACCAGATCGGCTTCGTCGATGTGGCACCAGTCCCACGCGTCGGCGAGCGCGGCCCGCGCCGCCTGGGCTGACGCGGTCGGCGAGGCGAGCAAAGCCCGCCGGGGGTAAAGCGTCATCCGCCGGTCACGCTCATATGCCGCGCCACGGCGGGCGCTGCCCCGCGTTCGATACGGAAATCGTGCCGCGCGGGCTTGCCTGCGATTCCGAGCCGGATGGCATCGTCGAGCGCGGCGACGCCCCCGGTGCGCAAGGCATGTTTGAGATCCACCTGATCCTCATGCCCCAGGCATGAATAGAGTCGGCCCTCCGTCGTCAACCGCACGCGGTTGCACCCGTCGCAGAAATTGGCGGTTAGCGGGGAGATCAGCCCCAGCCGGGTCGCCGTGCCGTCGACACGCCAGTAGCGGGCGGGCCCGCCGGTGCCATTGGTGTCGCGGGTCAGCGCGAAGCGGCTAGACAGGCGATCGAACACGGCCGTCAGCGGCAGGAACCGGTCGGTGCGGTCCTCATCAATCGCGCCGAGCGGCATGGTTTCGATGAGCGTCAGATCATGGCCCTGCGCCATGCACCATTCGAGCATAGGGGCGATCTCATCCTCGTTCAGCCCCTTCAGCGCGACCATGTTGATCTTGATCGCGAGCCCGGCGCGGTGACCGGCAGCAATCCCGTCGAGCACCTGCGCGACGTCTCCGTGGCGCGTGATATGCCGGAACAGCGCCGGATCGCGGCTGTCGAGGCTGACATTCACGCGGCGCATGCCGGCGGCGACCAGCGCCTCGGCATGTTCGGCCAGCCGCGTCGCGTTGGTCGTCATGGTGAGTTCGTCGAGGCCGCGGCCGACATGGCCGCCGAGCCGATGCGCCAGTTCCACCACGTCGCGGCGCACCAGCGGCTCCCCGCCGGAGAGGCGGATCTTGCGCACGCCAAAGGCGATGAAGCGTTCGGCGATGACGGCGATTTCCTCGAGCGCCAGCAGCCGATTGCGCGGCAGGAAGGTCATCTTCTCCGCCATGCAATAGCGGCAGCGGAGATCGCAGCGATCCGTCACCGAAATGCGCAGGTAGCGGATCGATCGGCCAAAGCCGTCGATCAACGCGGTGGCGGCCGGCATTTCTCCCATATCGGAACAGCTAAGGACTGTTGGGCGGGGGAACAAGGGCTGGTGCATGGTTGCTGCAACGCGCGGCGCCCCATACGGCCGCAATGGTGAGCACAAAAGCGAGCGATATGACCGAAGTGGCGCTGGGTAGCGGTTGCGCGCCGTTGGCGCCGATCATCCGGTCGCTGGGGTGGCGGGCCGGCGGCGACACCGCCGACGTCCGGATGATCGATGCGGCGGCTGGCGCAGAGGCGGTGGCGACCGAGGGGCTGGTGGCGGCGCGCGCGCGGGCCGCGCTGGTCGTGCTGCTGGCGCGTGAGGAAGAGGCCGCCGCCGCTTATGATGCCGGCGCGACGCACGTCTGCCTTTCGGGTGCGGATGACGCCGCACTGACGGTGACATTGCGGTTTGCGGCGCGTCACGCCCGTCGCTTGCGGGGCGCGGGGCAATTTCGCCGCGCCGGGGAGCCGAGCGACGGCGGGGTCGAGCGGTTCCTGGAGGCGCTGCGGCCCGATACGCCGGCGGCGGTGGCGGTAATTTCGATCTCCCGCTTCGACGCGGTGAACGTCGCTTATGGCCGTGCGGCGGGGGACAGCCTGCTGCATCAGGCCGGCGCCCGGCTGGCGCTGACGCTGCCCAAGACAGCGGTGATGGAGCGCGACAATGGTGCCGGGTTCATCGTTGCGCTGCGCGAGGAGGATGACGCCGCGTCGGCACGGATCGCAGCGATGGAGATTGCGCTGGGGCAGCGTTTCTCGCTGGGCGAGGAGGAAGCGAGCGTCGGTGCGCGGATTGGGCTGGCGCATCGGATCCCGGGCGAAAGCGCCGAATCGCTGGTGCGGCGCGCGCGCGACGCGCTCGCGCTGGCGTCGATCGGGGAGGGGGCGGCGGTGCGCATCGCCGCCGCGCCGCTCGCGGGGAACGGGATCGACCTGGCGGCGGACCTACACCGCGCGATGGATCGCGGCGAGATCGACATCCTGTTCCAGCCGCAGGTGCATATGACCGGCGACCAGGCGAGCGACCGGATCGTCGGGGTCGAGGCGCTCGCCCGGTGGGAGCACCCGCGCCACGGCGTGCTGGGGGCGAGCACCTTGTTTGCCGCGGCGGCGCGGGCGGGGCTTGGTCTGCCCCTGTCCGAACATATCCAGTCGCTGGCGCTTCGCCGCGCCGGGGCATGGGGCGGGGCATTGGCCGGGCTGCGGGTGGCGGTGAACGTCACCGCAACCGATCTCGCCCGCACCGATTTCACCGAGCATTTCCTGGCGATGATCGCGCGGGCGGGGATCGCGCCCGATCGCGTAACGGCGGAAGTGACCGAAAGCGGGCTGGTGACCGACCTTCCGCTGGCCGCGCGGCGCTTGCAGCAACTGCGCGACGCAGGGTTGCGCGTGGCGATCGATGATTTTGGCACCGGCTATTCCAGCCTTGCCTATCTGAAGGCGCTACCGCTGGATTATCTGAAGATCGACCGCAGCATCACGCAGGACATCATGGGCGGGCCGCGCGCGCGGGTGGTGGTGAGCGGGGTGATCGCCATAGCAGCCGGGCTTGGCCTGTGCACCATTGCCGAAGGCGTCGAGAGCGTGGCCGAACGCGATCTGCTCGCCGCGGAGGGATGTGACCTCTATCAGGGGTTCCTGCGTGCCGGGCCGGTGGACGAACCCACCCTCGCGCTGCTGGTCGAAGGGGAGAGTGCATGACCATCGTTGCCATCGCCGTGACACAGGCGGTCGTCGCCGCAGCTGCCGCCGCCGCGCCTCAAGCTGCGGTCGAGGCGGAACTGGCAGCGAGCGCGGCCGGGTGGAACAGCGGCTCGCTCGATCGGTTCATGTCGGTCTATGCCGATGATGCCGTCTATTCCTCCGGCAAGGACATGGTGCGGGGCAAGGCCGCAATCGCCAAACGCTATGCGGGCAGTTTTGCCGATGGCAGCAATGCGCGCGGGCGGCTGTCGTTTCAGCCCGCCGCGTGGCGGACGATCAGCAACGTCCACATGCTGCTGGTGGCGCGATGGACGCTGACCCCGGCGAGCGGCACGGCGCAGACCGGCCTCACCACCTTGTTGTTCGAGCGGCGCAAGGATGGGTGGCGGATCATCGCCGACCACAGTTCCTGAGCGGCGCCGCGAGCTCACCAGAGGAGCGCGCATGACCATCTTCACCATTGGTTATGAAGGGGTGACGATGGATGAGTTCATCGCCGCCCTGCAAAAGGCGGGGGTGGAGCGGGTGATCGACGTGCGTGCCCTGCCGCTGTCGCGCAGGCCCGGTTTTTCCAAGTCGACGCTGGCGGCGTCGTTGCGTGCGGCCGGGATCGACTATGTCCATCTGAAAGCGCTGGGGACGCCAAAGCGCGGGCGCGACGCGGCCAAGAAGGGCGACGTCGCGACGCTGCGCGAGGTCTATGACGATCAGCTGGCGCTGCCCGAGGCGCAGGCCGCGGCAGCGCAGATGCGGGCGCTGGCGGCGGAAAAGCCGAGCGCGCTGCTGTGTTACGAGCGTGATCCCTGCCACTGCCACCGCACCCTCCTGTTGCAGGAAGAGGGTGGGGGCGAGAAGGTGGTCGACTTGTACGCCTGAACCGGCGCGAGAGCAGGGTGATCGGTGCGGCGCTCAGCCCGTGACGGGCAGGCGCACCGCGCCGTCGTGATCGCGCTCCATCGGGCTGTAGGCGACGACCGTGTCGAGCGTCATCGGGGCGTAGAGGTGGGGGAAGAGCTGCCCGCCGCGGCTCTCCTCCCAGCGGATCTTGTCGCCAAGCGCCTCGAGATCGACGGCGGCGATGTGCAGATCGTGCTGACCGGCGAAATGCTTGTCCACCGTCTCGGTCAGCTGCGCGGCGGTGGAGAGGTGGATGTAGCCATCCGCCAGGTCCACCGGCGCGCCGGCGAAGGAGCCCTCATGCTCCAGCGCCGCCATCTGGTCGGCAGTCAGCACCTTGTACGCGGTCGTGATCTGAGCTGCCGTCGGGTCTGTCACTGGCCATCCTCCGGGCCGGCGGCGGCATCATCGCCGACCGTCGCGCCGGTATCGGGAGCGATTTCAGGCGGCGAGAGTTCCGCCGCGACCGCTTCCTCGGCGGCATTTTCGGGCTCCGGCTCCTCATCGATCCGCGCGCAGCCGACGACATGTTCGTTGTCGCTGACGTTGAACAGGCGCACGCCGGCCGAGTTGCGGCCGATCACGCGCAGGCTGGCGAGCGGCATGCGGATCAGCTTGGCCTGATCGGTGACGAGCATCAGCTGGTCGTTCTTGCTCGCTGGGAAGCTGGCGACGACCGGGCCGTTGCGACCGATATTGTCGATGTTGGTGATGCCCTGACCACCGCGACCGGTGCGGCGATATTCGAACGCCGAGGACAGCTTGCCATAGCCATTCGCGCAGACGGTGAGGATGAACTGTTCGTGCGCGCGCAGGAATTCGAACCGGTCCATCGGGATCTGCGGCTCGCCCTCACGCTCCGTCGCCTTCCAGGGGGCGAAGCGCAGATATTCCTCCCGCTCCTCCTGCGTGGCGCCGGTGCGGTGCAGGATCGAGAGCGAGATCACCTCGTCGCCGGGCGCGAGGCGCATGCCGCGCACGCCGGTGGAGTTGCGGCTCTGGAATTCGCGCACGTCGCTGCCGGGGAAGCGGATCGCCTTGCCCTGACGGGTGGCGAGGAGGACGTCGTCATTCTCCTCCAGCAGCGCGACGCCGATCAGACGATCGTCGATGTCGTCGCCTTCGAACTTCATCGCGATCTTGCCGTTCGAGGGCACGTTGGTGAAGGCGTCCATCGCGTTGCGGCGCACGCTGCCCCGCGCCGTCGCGAACATGACGTGGAGCTTGCCCCATTCCGCCTCGTCCTCCGGCAGCGGCAGGACGGTGGAGATCGTCTCGCCTGGCTGGAGCGGCAGGAGGTTGATCATCGGGCGGCCGCGGGTGTTGGCGCTGCCCTCGGGCAGGCGCCACACCTTCATGCGATAGACGCGGCCGAGCGTGGAGAAGAACAATACCGGCGTGTGCGTCGAGGTGACGAAGAGGCTGGTGACGGCATCCTCATCCTTGGTCGCCATGCCGCTGCGGCCCTTGCCGCCGCGCGCCTGGGCGCGGAACGCCTCAAGCGGGGTACGCTTGATATAGCCCTGCATGGTCACGGTGACGACCATGTCCTCGCGCTCGATCAGATCCTCGTCGTCGATGCCATCGGCGGCAGCGGCGATTTCGGTGCGGCGCGGGGTCGCGAAGAGCGCGCGAACCTCGGTCAGTTCCTCGCGCATCACCGCATAGAGCTTCACGCGGTCGGCGAGGATCGCGAGCAGCTCGGCGATCGATTCGGCCAGCGTCTTGAGCTCGTCGCCGATCTCGTCACGGCCAAGCGCGGTGAGACGGTGGAGGCGCAGGTCGAGAATCGCGCGGACCTGGATTTCCGACAGGCGATAGGTGTCGCAGGTGATCTCGGTCTCGACCGCCTCGACCAGCTTGATGTAGCCGGCGATCTCCGCAATCGGCCAGTCGCGCGCCATCAGGGCAGCGCGCGCCTCTGCCGGCGAAGAAGAGCCGCGGATCATCCGGACGACCTCGTCGAGGTTCGTCACGGCAATGACGAGGCCGAGCAAGATGTGCGCCCGATCGCGCGCCTTCGCCAGTTCGAACTTCGAGCGGCGGGTAATGACCTGCTCGCGGAACTGGATGAAGGCGGCGATAATCTCGCGCAGCGGCAGCATCTCCGGCCGGCCGCCGCGGATCGCAAGCATGTTGGCGGGGAAGCTGCCCTGTGCCGGCGTGTGACGCCACAGCTGGTTCAGCACCACCTCGGGCGTGGCATCGCGCTTCAGTTCGATGACGACGCGAACACCGTCGCGGTTCGATTCGTCGCGGACGTCGCCAATCCCCTCGATCCGCTTGTCCTTCGCGGCCTCGGCGATCTTTTCGACCAGCGCGTTCTTGCCCTGCTGGTAGGGAATCTCGGTGAGGACGATCGAGCGGCGCTCGCCGCGCCCTTCCTCGATGACATAGCGCGAGCGGACGATGATCGAGCCGCGGCCCGTCTCATAGGCGCTGCGCGCGCCGGCGCGGCCGAGGATGACGGCGCCGGTCGGGAAGTCCGGCCCGGGCACGATCTCCATCAGTTCCTCGGTCGTGAGCGGCTCTCCGCCGCTGATCGCGCGATCGAGATAGGCGAGGCAGGCGTCGACGACTTCGCCCAGATTGTGCGGCGGGATGTTGGTCGCCATGCCGACCGCGATGCCGCCAGCGCCGTTGACGAGCAGGTTGGGGAACCGCGCCGGGAGAACCGAGGGTTCGCTTTCCGAGCCGTCATAGTTCGGCTGGAAATCGACCGTGTCCTTGTCGAGATCGTCGAGCAGGTAATCCGCGACACGCGACAGGCGCGCCTCGGTGTAACGCATTGCGGCGGGCGGATCGGGATCCATCGAGCCGAAGTTGCCCTGGCCGTCGATCAGCGGCGCGCGCATCGACCAGTCCTGCGTCATGCGCGCCAAGGCGTCATAGATCGCGGTATCGCCGTGCGGGTGGTATTTACCGATCACGTCACCGACGATGCGGGCCGATTTGCGGTACGGCCGGTTGTAGGTGAAGCCGCTTTCGTTCGCCGAATAGAGGATGCGCCGATGCACCGGCTTCAACCCGTCGCGAACGTCGGGGAGCGCGCGTGCCACGATCACGCTCATCGCGTAATCGAGGTAGCTGGTCTTCATTTCCTCGACGATAGAGATCGGCGCGATATCCGAAGGGTCGGCGAGGACGGTCTCGTCGGTCAAAACGCTACTTTCGGGTTAGGAATTCTGGTGCCCCCGCTCTAGGCCGGCGCAACAGAAATGTCACGCGCGCGTACGGGCGCGCAGGGGTGGTGCAAAGGCCGCGTCGGAATGCGGTCAGGGCGCGATCTCCGCGCCGTCCCAGGCGAACAGCCGGCCGCTGTCCTGCGGCTTCAGCCCGTCGATCACGTCGAGCAACTGCACCGCCGCGCGATCCGGCTTGAACAGGTCGCGTCCGGCCTGCTGGAACGGTTTGGACAGCCGGGTGTCGACGGTACCGGGGTGGAGGCCAACGACGATGCCGCGCTCGTTGCGGCGCTTGTCCTCGATCCCAAGCGTGCGGATGAGCTGGTTCAGCGCGGCCTTGCTGGCGCGATAGCCGTACCAGCCGCCCAGCCGATTGTCCGAGATGCTGCCGACCCGCGCCGAGAGGAAGGCGAGCACCGAACGCCCCTGTTTTGGCATGACCGGCAGGAAGTGCTTGGCGACCAGCGCGGGGCCAATGGTGTTGATCGCATATTGGCGCGCAAGCCACGCGGGATCGAGCGCGGCGATCGACTTTTCCGGGCCGTCATCGCCATCGTGCAGGATGCCGGTGGCGACGATCACCAGTTCTGGGGCGCCGGCTGCGGCGGCGGCAGCGGCAACCGTCGCCTCGTCGAGCAGGTCCAGCTCGGGCCGGGCAAAGCGGCGGACGACCGCGCCTTCTTCTTCCAGCGCGTCTGCGAGCGCCCGTCCGATGCCGCCGCTTGCGCCAATGATTGCCGTTTTCATGAAGAAACGGCTAGGCGTGCAAATCATTACGTTCAATGTCCGTTCAGCGCGCTTTCTTGATGGAGCGACGAGAGGGCACTAAGCGTCTATTCAAGTGTTCACGCCTCAAAGGAGAGCAGTTTTCATGAAGAGCATTTCCCGCGTCGCCTTTGCGGCGGCGCTTATGGCCGGTGTAGCGGGCGTTGCCGTGTCGACCCCGGCCGTCGCTCAGAAGAAGAATGAGCAGAAGGGGGGCGGCCCGTCGCTGAAGCTCAGCAAGGACGTGCAGAACGCCGCCGCCGCCGCGCAGACCGCGATCGGCGCGAAGGACTTTGCCGCCGCCGCGACCGCGCTGAGCACTGCGCAGGCCGCCGCGAAGAGCGATGACGATCGCTATATCGTCGCCGCGCTGCAGCTGCAGAGCGAGGCCGTGAAGATCCAGGACGCGCGTGCCGCCAACCAGCAGGTCAACGAAGCCGGTCTGAAGGCGCCGCTCGAAGCGCTGATCGCCAACCCGAAGACCCCAGCGGTCGACGTGGCGAAGTACAATTACCAGCTCGGCATCATGGCGGCCAACGCCAAGGACAATGCCGGCGCGATCAACTATTTCCAGCGCGCGCAGCAGCTTGGCTACAATGATCCCAACCTGCCGCTGCAGATGGTCAAGCTGAAGATGGATTCGGGCGACGTGGCCGGCGGCGCCGCGGAGCTGGAGAAGGCAATCGACGCGCAGGTCGCGGCCGGCCAGAAGCCGAGCGAGGACCTGTACAAATATGCCATCGCGCAGACCAACAAGAAGCGCATGGGCCCGCAGACGGCAAACTGGATCAAGAAGTGGGTCGTCGCTTACCCGAGCGCCAAGAACTGGCGTGACGGCATCGTCACCTATGGCATGACGCAGCAGAGCGCGGTCACGCTGGACAAGGGGCAGAAGGTCGACCTGTATCGCCTGATGCGTTCGGCCAAGGCGCTGGCCGACCAGTATGACTATGAGACCTATGCGCAGTGGACCTATGACCTGGGCCTGCCGCACGAGACCAAGGCAGTGCTCGACGAAGGCAAGGCATCGGGCAAGATCCCGGCGAACAGCCAGTCGGCCAACGACCTGATGCGAGTCGCCAACCAGGCGATCGCCAGCGAAGGGTCGCTCGCGCCGGTCGAAGCAAAGGCCAAGGCGGGCGCCAACGGCCGCATCGCGCTGAACACGGGTGACGCGTACCTGGGCATGGGCAACTATGCCAAGGCGATCGAACTGTATCGCGTCGCGCTGCAGAAGGGTGGCGTCGACGCGGACGTGGTGAACACCCACATCGGCATCGCGCTCGCCAACTCGGGCGACAAGGCTGGCGCCAAGGCCGCCTTCGCCGAGGTGAAGACCGCGCCGCGCACCGACATTGCGTCGCTGTGGTCGGTCTACCTGGACAACCCGCCGACGGCCTGATCCGCGCGGATTGACCATATGGAAAGGGGCGGCCGAGGCCGCCCCTTTTTTGTTGCGTGTGTGGTCCGGTGAAAGCGTGGGTTCGCTGGCGTCGGGCGCTACTCCACCTCATCCTCGATCACGATCGGTACGCCCGGCTGCGCCTTTGCCGTGCGGATCGTGAGCGAGGATTTCACGCTGGCGACGTTGGGGGCCGCGGTGAGATGCGTCGTCAGGATGCGTTGGAAGGATTCCAGGTCCGAGGCGACGATCTTCAGGATGAAGTCGATCTCCCCGTTCAGCATGTGGCATTCGCGCACCTCGGGAATGCCCGCCACGTGCCGTTCGAAGGCTGCCAGGTCGTGTTCGGCCTGGCTGCGCAAACTGACCATCGCGAAGACGGTGATCGGGAAGCCGAGCATCGCGGGTTCGCAATTGGCGTGATAGCCGCGGATCACCCCCGCCTGTTCCAGCGATCGCACCCGGCGCAGACAGGGCGGGGCGGTCAGCCCGACCTTCTCCGCCAGGTCAACGTTGGTCATCCGGCCATCTTCCTGGAGCAGTGCGAGGATCCGCCGATCGATCCGGTCAAGCACCATGCGCGCTTTCCGCACGCAGCTTTTCTATCAAGAACATGCCCGGTCCTATAGTTTAGTTGCGTGAGAACGCAATTGTCTCACCGTATGACAAGTGTGTGATTCTGTTGCTTGCGATCATCACCGTGTAGGGTAGGAGGCAAGTGACGCGGCGGTTGGTCGCTGCGACGAGACGGGGAAGTGTGTGCGGTTCGACGATAGTCTCAAGACTGTGTTGGCTGCGGATTCCTCCACCGCGTTCGGCGCGCAGGCGACGTTCCGCCAGCTTGCCGACCTGATCGCCCGGGGCAGGGTGCAGCCGGAAGCGGAGACGATCGGCCGCTTGCGGGCATTGCGCGGCCTGGTTCCGGCCGCCGTGCGCGCGGCCGCGGCCCGCAGCCTTGCGCTGGGCCAGCCACCGGCCGAACTGGTCGCCTTCTTTGCCGACGACGCGCCCGAGATTGCATCGGCGGCGCTGCGCGCGGCGCAGTTGCCGGCCGAGGGATGGCTGGCGATGATCCCGCAGCTGGGGCCGGTGGGTCGGGCGGCGCTGCGCCGGCGCGACGATCTGCCGGCGAGCGTGGTCCGCGCGCTGGAGGCATTCGGATCGACCGATTTCTCGCTTGGATATGATGGCGCGGCGATCCCGGCGGACGAGACGGTTGCGGCCTTGCCGGCCGGGGCCGCTGAGGTGGCCGAGCTGAACGAGGTCGTGCTGGATCTGCCCCCGCCGCCCGAGCCGCGCGACACCGGCGGTTTCGAGATTTCCGAGCTGGTTGACCGGATCGCCAGTTTCCAGCGCGCGCGCGGGCCGGTGAAGCCGGCGCCGCGGCTGCGCGTGGTGGACACGTTCCGCTTCGAAACCGGGCCCGATGGGGTCATCAGCTGGACCGACGCGATGCCGCGCGGCGCGCTGGTCGGCCTGTCGTTGATGCTGCCGGGCAGCGGCACGGCGCAGGTCGATGGCGTGGTGAGCAGCGCGATCCGGGCGCGCACCAGTTTCACCGATGCGCGGTTGTCGCTGGAGGGCGGGGCGGCGCTGGCGGGTGAGTGGCGATTGTCGGCGACGCCGCTATTCGACCACGGCACGGGTCGCTTTGCCGGCTATCGCGGCAGCGCGCGTCGCCCGCGGCTGGACGAGCGCGCGCCGCCATCCAAGGGTGAAGGCAATGTCGAGGGGCTGCGCCGGCTGGTGCACGAACTGCGCACCCCGACCAATGCCATTGCCGGTTTCTCCGAGCTGATCGAGTCGCAACTGCTGGGGCCGGTCGCGCCGGTCTATCGTGAGCGGGCGGCGGCGATCCGCAGCCTGGCGGCCGACCTGATCGCGGCGATCGAGGACCTGGATCTCGCCGCGCGCATCGAGGGCGATGCGTTGCAGCTGCGCCCGGCGGCGGTGGTGCTTGCCCCGGTGCTGAAACGGATTGCGGCAGACCTGCAATCGCTGGCGACGATGCGCGGCTGCACGCTGACGATCGCGCCGATGGACGGCGCGATCGCCGTGGCATGCGACGATCGCGCCACGGAGCGGCTGCTGGGCCGTTTGATCGGGACCATCGTCTCAGCGGCGCAGCCGGACGAGGCGATCACCGTGACAGCAGGCGCATCGGGGCTTCATACCTCCCTGGTGTCGGTGACGCTGCCCCGCGCGTTGGCCGACCTGTCCGAGGACGAACTGCTGACGCTGGATGCGGAGCGTGAGGCGGAACTGCCCGGCGCGCCGCTGCTGGGCACTGGTTTCGCGCTGCGGCTGGTGCGCAATCTGGCGGCGAGCCTGGGCGGGCAGATGATGATCACGCCCGACCGGATGGTGGTGTCGCTGCCCGCGGCGGTGGCCGGCACGCTGGGGCAGGCGGCGACCCACAAGGGGTGAGCAGCGGCGGCGCGAAGGGCTGGCGCGTGCCGCCGCCGCCGCCATCCGATTACATTGCATGGCCAGCGTCATTCGGCCGCCGGTTCATGGTGTTCGTCGATACCGAGGAGGAATTCGACTGGTCGGCGCCGTTCAGGCGCGACGCCATTGCGGTCGAGGCGATCGCGGCGCTGCCGGACATGCACCGCCGCCTTGCCGACCACGGGGTCGCGCCCTGCTATCTGTGCGATTATCCGGTGGCGACCAGCGCGGCGGCGATCGATACGCTGCGCGGCCTGATCGCCGATGGGCGCAGCACGATCGGCGCGCAGCTGCATCCCTGGGTCAATCCGCCGCATGACGAGGCGCCGAGCGGCTGGGCGTCCTTTGCGGGCAACCTCGATCCCGCGCTGGTCGCGGCGAAGGTCGACCAACTGACCGCCGCGATAACGGCCGCGTTCGGGGCGCAGCCGCTGGCGTTTCGCACCGGGCGCTACGGCCTGGGGCCCGGCATGCCCGCGCTGCTGGCGGCGCGCGGCTATCGCGTCGAGACATCGATGCGCGCGCTGCATGACTATAGCGCCGCCGGCGGGCCGGATTTCAGCGCCATCGGCAGCGCTGCCTTTCGCCTGGCGCCCGAGGGGTTGATCGAGGTGCCGCTGACGACGCGCTATATCGGCGCGCTGCGCCGGGGCGGGGGAGCATTGCACCGGTTGGCAGGCAGAATACCGCGTGGCCGCGGCGTGATGGCGCGAACGGGGCTGTTGTCGCGCGTGCCGCTGTCGCCCGAGGGCGTGTCGTTCGGCGAGGCAGCGGCCGCGGTGCGCGAGGCGGTGGCGGCCGGCGAAAGACTGCTCACCTTTTCCTTCCATTCGCCAAGCCTGGTGCCGGGGAACACGCCCTATGTGCGCGACGCGGCAGGGCTGGCGCGTTTCCACGGCTGGTGGGACGACATGCTCGCGTTGCTGGAGCAGATGGAGGTGCGGCCGGTCAGCCTGACCGAGCTGATCGCGGCGGCGGACGATGCGGCACCACGCGGGCAGCATCGCCGGTCTGAGACAGAATGTCCAAGTGACCGGGGCGGGCAGGGTCGCTAGCAGCCGGGTGACAAGGATCGGCGACGCGATGCCCGCGGACGGCAGGACCCCTGCCACCGGCACTCTCGGCCGCGCCGACGCGAGGAGTTGCGATGACCCATCGATTTGCGCTGCCCCTGATCATGGCCTTCGCCAGCCTGTCGCTGCCGGCGGCGGCGCAGGATGTGCGCAAGGGTGACATCACCATTTCCCAGCCATGGTCGCGCGCCACGGCGCCGCGCGCCACCGTCGGCGCAGGCTATGCCCAGATCCGCAATGGCGGAAAGACGGCCGACCGGCTGATCAGCGTGTCAACGCCGCGGGCCGCGCGCGTCGAACTGCACAGCATGACGACCGAGAATGGCATCATGCGGATGCGACCGCTGAGCGGCGGCATTGCGCTGGCGCCCGGCGCGACGATCGCGCTGGCGCCCGGCGGCAACCACATCATGTTCATGGGCCTGACCGCGCCGCTGAAGCAGGGTGAGCGCGTGCCCGCGACGCTGCGCTTTGCCAAGGCGGGCGAGGTGAAGGTGGTCTTCACCGTCCGCGCCGCTGGTGCCGCCGCGCCGGCGCATCCGCATGGAGGCCATCAATGACCCGCCCTCGCATCCGCACCACGCATGTCACGGCGTTGCTGGCCGCGGCGCTCGCGCTGGGGACGGCGGCCTGTTCGTCGCCGGCGCCCGTCAAGGCTGACGAGGCGGCAGCGCAGAACGCGCCGGGCGGCGCCTTTCGCCTGGTGGATACCAGCGGCAAGACCGTCACCGAGCAGACGTTGAAGGGGAAGCCCTATGCGATCTTCTTCGGCTTCACGCGCTGCCCCGACATTTGCCCCACGTCGATGAACCGCATGGCGTTGCTTCACCAGAAACTGGGCGCGGACGGGGACAAGATGAACATCGTCTTCGTCTCGGTCGATCCCGAGCATGACAAGAGCGAGGATATCGCGAGCTTCCTGTCGATGTTCGACGCGCCGGTCATCGGCCTGACCGGGGAGCCGGCCGAGCTGAAGCGGATGGAGGAAGCGTACAAGATCTATGTCGAGCGCGTGCCGCTGCCCAATGGCGATTACACGATCGATCATACTGCGCGCATCCTGCTGTTCGATCGCAACGGCGAGTTTGCCACGACGATGGATGCCGCCGAGCCTGAGGACCGGGCGCTCGATCGGCTGCGAAAGCTGATCCGTGCTTAGGTGGGTGTTTCCGGCGCTGGCGCTGCTGCTCGCCGGTTGCGGGATCACCAACCCCGTGGTCGAGGAGCGCCGGGTGCGTGAGGCGACAGAGGCGCATTTCGGCAGCCCGCTGGCACCGATCGACGTCGGGCCGATTGTGGTGAGCGGCAACCATGCGCTGGCCGATTGGACACAGGGTGACTTTGGCGGCCGGGCGCTGTTCGAAATGGGCGACTATGGCTGGCAGCTGCTGCTGTGCAGCGGTGATTCGATGCGCAATGCCAGCAACCTGAAGCGCGCCGGCGTACCCGATTTCAACGCGACCTATATCGCCGATGAGCTGGCCAAGGCGGAATTGTCCGTCCCGGCCGAGCGGCTGGCGCGGATGAAGCGCTTCGTCGGGACGGCGGCCGATCATGAGGAATATCTGCGCTCGCTGGGCGAGGGGCAGGGCGCCGCCGGGACGGCGCCGTCGGATGGGCCCGAAGTGCGCGCAAATGCACCAAAGTCCTGAGGTTTGTGCAACAAAATGTAATGTTACCGGCGCTTGATATTTTGGCCCCGGGAATTAATTTCAACCGTGCGGACCGGGCCCCTCTGGCGCTCGTCTCAGGACGAACGTGATGTCGGACCGCATCGGGTTAGCTCGATGTAGGCCTGAGTCTGCCTCTTAACATCATCGCTGACCCGATCGTTCAATCTTTGATTGGAGAGAGGCGTTGAGTTTCCTTCGTTATAAATTGACCCAGTTGCATGCGCGGCTGGATGAGCAGATCCGCAGCGAATTGACGCGACGCGCACCGGACACGTTCCGCCTGCTGCGTCTGAAGTGGCTGCGGCTGCAGGTGAAGGACCGACTTCACGCCATGGCCTGGCAACCACAGGCGGCCTGATCCGCCAATTTTTCCACTGACGAGCGGCGGCGACGACGCCGCGCGATGCGGTTCGCGCGCCGACCCGGTCGGCGGCCGCTCGCCTTTACCTTTCAGGAACGATCATGACCTTTCTTGCCATTTTTGCAGCTGCCGCCGCCGCGGCGACCGGTGCCCCTGCGGCGACCCACAGCCTGTCGGTCGAACATGCGTCCGGCGCCGTGCAGGCCGATTATCGCGGTGACATCAAGATCCAGCAGAAGCAGGTGGGGGCAGTCGCCCCGCCGGGCCGCCCGTCCTCGCTGCGCTGCGTATGGACCGCCAATATGGAAGTGAACCGCACCGCGACCGGCGCTGGCGGCATGATGGCCTCGCGCAGCTTCGTCGAGAACAATGTCGCGAACGGCAGCCGTCCGGGCTGGTGCAACGCCAGCCGCAGCGCGATCCAGCAGGACGTGGCAAAGAAGGTCGGCGACACGCGCGCTTACCTCGCCAAGGCGGCCGATGCGGATCGCGCCGCGTTGATCGCCGATCTCGACAAGCTGGCGGCCACCCAGTCCGCCAGCTGAGACCAGTTCCCTGAGCGGTGCGCGCCTGCCTCCCCCCCGGACGCGCCGCTCCTCCCTGGGCCCTCGCCCTCTGAGGCCGTATTGCCGGCTGCGTTGTACTCCCTTGCGGCGCAGCGACGGTGGCTCTCAGGGGGCGGGACGGGCCGCGGGTCTTCAGGTGTGCGCGGTCAGCGATCAGCCGATGGGTTGATCCGCCGACCAGCCGCCGCCCATCGCCTGATAAAGCGCGATCACGCTGTTGATCTGGTCGGCGCGCAGCTGAACCAGGGTCAGATCGACGTTGAGCAAGGTGCGCTGCGCATCGAGCTGTTCCAGATAGGTCGCATAGCCCGCACGATAGCGGTTGGTGGCGTGGCGCAGGGCCTCCGCCGTGGCGGTGCGCTGCGCCTCAAGCTCCCGCCGCTGCGCGGCGAGGCGGTCGACCGCGGCCAGATTATCCTCCACCTCGCGAAAGGCGGTGAGGGCGGTGCGCTGATAGGTGAAGGCCGCCTGGTCGCGCCGTGCCGCCGCCCCCTCTACATTGGCGGTGAGCCGCCCGCCCTGAAACAAGGGCGCAAGGATGCTGGCGCCGATCGACCAGATCGACACCGGATCGGCAAGCGCGGTCGACAAGGTGAGGCCAGCCGATCCGGTCAGCCGAAGCGAGGGGAGGAATTGCGCGCGAGCGGCGGCGAGCGAGGCGTCGGTCGCGGCAAGGCTGTATTCGGCCTGGGCGATATCGGGCCGGCGACGCAGCAGATCGGATGGCAGGCCGGCGGGCACGCCGGGCGGGGCCAGCGCCGACAGCGGCCGCCCGCGCGGGATCGCGCGCGGGGTGACGCCGGTGAGGGTGCTCAGTGCGTTCTCCTGCCGCGCGATCGCCAGCTGCACCTGCGGCAGGATCTGCGTCGTGGCGCGATATTCCGCCTCCGCCTGGCGCAATTCGAGCTGCGAGGTGTAGCCGACGTCGGCGCGCGACTTGGCAAAGCGTAGTGCCTCCGCGCGCGAGGTGATCGTCGCCTCGACCACCGCGCGGCGGGCGTCGAGCGCGCGCAGCGTGATGTAGCCGCTGGCGGTGGCGGCGGTGACCGACAGGAGCGCCGCGTCGCGCGCGGCGGCGGTGGCGGCGGTGGACTGGCGCGCGGCCTCCACCTGATTGCCGATGCGGCCGAACAGATCGACCTCATAGGCGGCCTGGAACAGCGGCTGCACACCGGTATTCTCGGCCGCGACCCCCAAGGGGTTGAGCGCGCGCGCCTCCGTCACGCCGACCCCGGCGTCGAGTGAGGGGAAGAGCTGCGCGCGGGCGAGCCGTTCGTTGGCGCGCGCCTCCTGCACACGCGCCGCAGCGATCGCGACATCGGGATTGTTGGCGCGCGCTTGTTCCACCAGCGTGTCGAGCACCGGATCACCGAAGCGGCGCCACCAGTCGCCGTCGAGCGCGGCGCCGGCGGGCAGGGTGGTGCGCCATTGCAGCGGTGCAGTGACGCCGGCCGCCTCGGGCCGGGGCGGGTTGGGCGCGGCGCAGCCGGCAAGCGCCAGCAGGACCGCGAGCGAAGAGCGTGTCCTCATCGTCTGGCGCCTACCTGGTCGCCGGGGCGGGCGCGCCGCTAGTATCGACCGCCGCCTCGACCGACATGCCGGGGCTGAGCCGTGGATACAGCGGGCTACGCTGATCCAGCGCGATGCGCACGGTGAGCCGCTGCGGCACCTTCACGAAATTGCCGGTCGCATTGTCCGGGCGGATGACGGAGAATTCGCTGCCCGCCGCCGGCGACAGCCGCTCGACCCGGCCGCGGATCTCGGCGCCGCCCAGCGCATCGACGTGCAGCACCGCGGGCTGGCCCGGGAAGATGCGCGCGGTCTGCGCTTCCTTGAAGTTGGCCGAGACCCAGACGGTCGGCGGGACGAGGAACATCAATTGCGTGCCAGCGGTGACATATTGGCCAAGGCGGACGGTGACTTCGCCGAGCTTCCCCGCCTGGGGCGCGCGGATGATGGTGTTGGCAAGGTCGATCTCGGCAAGGCGCAGCGCGGCGCGCGCGTTTGCGACCGCGGCCTCCAGGCCGCCGCGCCCGACGGTGACGGAGCGGACCTCCTGCTCTCCGATGGTGCGCTGCGCCTCCGCCTGGCGGACCGCCGCCTGCGCCTGCGCCAGCGCGGCGCGGGTCTGATCCTGCTCCCGCAGCGATACCGACCCCTGCGCCACCAGATCGTCGACGCGGCGCATGTCGGCCTGGGCGCGGGCAAGTTGCGCGCGGGCGCTGGCGATCGCAGCGTCCTGCCCACCCACGGCGGCACGGCGCGAGCGTTCGCTTTGTTGCGAGTTGGCGAGATTCGCACGCTGCGTATCAAGCGCGGCGCGCGCCTGTTCGACCCGCTGGCGGTAGATGCGATCGTCGATCCGGGCGAGCACCTGCCCCGCCTTCACCGTCTCGAAATCGCGCACCTCCACGCTGGTGACATAGCCGTTCACCTGCGGCGCGATGATCGTCGTCTGCCCGCGGACATAGGCATTGTCAGTCGTCTGCAGGCTACGGCGGAACGGCGGCAGGTCCCACGCCCACATCGCGATCAGCGCGCCGGCGATCAGCAGCCCGACGAAGAACAATGTCGAGAGCAGGCCGCCGCGTGGCGGCGCCCAGCCGCGGCCACGATCAGGTTCGGGCGCGGTGGTTTCGACCGGATCCTCCAGCCGCTCCTCGGCCACCGCCTGGTCCCGGCGCGATGTCGCGTCATTCATTGTGCCGCATTCTCCCGCATCTTCTGCATCGCCGCCAGTTCCTCCGCCAACGGATTGATCCCGTGTATCTTCAGCCAGACCCACCGCCCGCCAAGCCACAGCACCACCAGCACCGCGAGGATGCCGACGCCGGTGAAGACGTCGTTGAAGGCGAGGATGTTCGCCTCTCGCGTGACTTGCTGGCCGAACAGGACGGCGCCCTCCGCCTGACGCAGCATCGGATCGCCCTCGACGCGGGCATAGGCGCCGCCAAGCTGCTGAAGCCGCTGCGTGACGAGCGGGTCGCCGGCGACGAGGCCGTGGACGATCTCCTGCGAATGGAGCCGCTCTCGCACGATCTGCACGGTGCCAAGGAACGCCGTGCCTGCGAGCCCGCCCACCGTCTGCGCAATGCCGAATACGGCCGAGAAGCTGACGATGTGGCTTGGCCCCTTCGAAATGGCGCGCAGGATGCCGACCATCGTGACGGGGCCCATCCAGAACAGGGCGGCGAAGGCGAGCAGCCCCTGGCTGAGATAGAAATTGCCCGGGCGGGTGAGGTTGGTCGCATCCGAATCCATGAAGGCCACCACGGCGATGATCATCGCCGACGCGACCACCTGCCACAGCAGATCCTTGGGATTCAGCAGCAGCACCCCGGCGGCAATCCCGGCGATCGAGCCCAGGAGGATGATGACGTTCAGCGTGACGAGCTGGTCATTGCCCATCCCCAGCGCGGTCAGCAGCCCGGTCGAGCCATAGGTCTGTTCGGACAGGAGCACCCGGATCGCGGCGACGATGATGATGAAGCGCAGCACGTTGCGCGTGCGCATCCAGCGCGTGTTGAGCAGCGGATTGGCGCGATTGTGCTCGATCAGCATTGCCGCGCCGATCAGGATGATCGCGGCGGCGGTCGCATAGCCGAGCCAGGCCGTGCTCCACCAGACGATGCGTCCCTGCACCAGCACCCCGCACAGGAGCGCCATGCCCGGCGCGAACAGCGCGAAAGTGAGGAAGTCGAGCTTCTCGAACGCCTGGAACCGCTCGCTTGGCGGCAATCGCAGCAGCGCGACCGAGCCGAGGCACAGCAACGTCAGGCCGAGTTCGAACACGAACAGGTTCTGGATGTCGCCATCCGCGAGCAGGAAGGGGGAGATGATCCGGGCGAGCGGCAGGCCAAGTTGTGCGAGGCCAAAGCCGATGATCATGCCCGATAGGCGCGCCGGGGCAGGCATCGCCTGCATGATGTAAAAGAAGCATAGCGTGGACAGGCCGCTGCCGACGATCCCCGCCGCCGCGCGCGTCAGCAGTTCGACGCCATAGCTGTGGACGAACACCTGCAGGACGGTGACCGCGAGGAAGCCGGTCAGGAACACGCGATTGAAGCGCTGCAGCCCGAATTGCTGGCGGAATTTGATAAGCAACATGCTCATGCACACGCTGGTCATCGAATAGATCGCGCTGAGCCAGCCGCCCTCCACCGGGCTGAGCCCCAGCGAGCCCTGGATCTGCGGCAGATTGGCGAGCAGCAGGCCGTTGCTGAGCCCACCCGTCAGGCCCAGCAGCACGCCGATCGCGGCATAGGCGATCCGCCGCCCCATCGGATGGTCGGGCGTCGCCGGCGATCCGGGCAGGAAGGGCCGCTCGTGCGGCTTGAATTCATAGGGCGTGGTGGCGGTGGCGGGCATCTATCGGCGGACCGAACCAACAAAGCTTTGGTTCCAAGCTTTGTTGCTCACATGTGACGGAATGCTGCCATGCAGCGAAAGCGCCACAGCCTCAACCCAAGATGTTGCAGTGCACAATAAAGAATAAGGTGCTGAAAGGTGGCTTGATTGGCGGGGGTGCGACACCATGGGAGCGGGTGCGAGCTCGGTTGATCTGTGCTGCCCCGCGCCATAGTGACCGGCGGGCGGCACGCGGCCGCATCGATGACCGGTGCCCTGGCGCGCCTGACGACGACGAGGCGACCGGATGGACGGCATATGGACGATCGGGCCAGTGATGATCGCGGCCGATCGTGCGCTGGCGATCGCGGCGATGTGGCTGTTCCTCGCGGCCGGCATGATGGTGGCGCGGCGCACGGGCGCGGCGGCCGAGCGCGCCGCGGGCGTGGCGCTGGTCGTCGGGATCGTGGCGGCGCGGCTTGGCTTCGTCGTGCAGCATCTGGACGCGTTTCGCGTCGAGCCATGGTCGGTCATCGCCATCTGGCAGGGCGGTTTTGCCCCGTGGATCGGCGTGATGGCGGCGGCGCTCACCCTGCTGCTGGCGCTGGGACGGCGCGGGGCGACGGCGTGGATGATCGCGGTGCTGGCCGTGCTGTCACTCGGCCACGCGGCGCTGAGCGCGGTCCTCGCCCCGGCGCCCCAGCCACTGCCACGCGGACTGACGCTGCATGATCTGGACGGAAAGCCAGTCGCGATCGATGCGCTGCGCGGCAAGCCGTTCGTGCTGAACCTGTGGGCCACCTGGTGCGGACCGTGCCGCCGCGAAATGCCGATGATCATCGATGTGGCGCGAGCGTCCGACACGCCGGTGCTGCTGATCAACCAGCGCGAGAGCGAGGCCGCCGTGCGGCGCTTCCTGGCGGCGGAGCGGCTGGCGGGGGACGCCGTGGTGCTCGATCCCACGGGCCATGTCGCTGCGGCCACGCGGGCGGGGGGCTATCCCACCACCGTGTTCGTCGACGCGGCGGGCCGGATCACCCGCCGCCACACGGGCGAAATCTCGCGCGCCAGCCTGATGGCCGCGATCGACGAACTGGAAGGAAGCTGATGGTCACTGGCCGTTTTCTTATGGTGCAGGCGCTGGCCGCGCTTGCTGTGGCCCTGACCGTTTCACCGGCGGTGACGGCGCAGAACATCACCTCCAACGTCGCGTCGCTGCATCGCCAGATCCAGAATGACAGCGTCGCCCCGACAGTCGCGCCGGCGGGTGCGGATGTGACGATGGTGGTGTTTTCCGATTATCAATGCCCCTATTGCCGCAAGGTCCACCCGGCGCTGGAGCAATTGCGGCGCGAGGATCCGAAGCTGCGCGTGGTGTATCGCGACTGGCCGGTGTTCGGCGCGGTCTCTCGCGAGGCGGCGCGGACGGCGATCGCGGCCAATTACCAGAGGCGGCACGCCGCGTTCAACAATGCGCTGATGCAGACGCAGGGCAGGATCACCAGCCAGTCGATCCGTATCGCCGCGGACCGCGCCGGCGTGGATTGGGCGCGGCTGCAGGCTGACCTCGTCAAGCATGACGAGGCGATCGACGCAGCATTGGCACGTACCCACCGCTACGCCCGTGCGATCGGCCTGGCCGGCACGCCGGCGCTGGTGATCGGGCGCTACCTGCTGCCCGGCGCGGTCGAGCTGCCGACGCTGCGCGAGGCCGTCGCCGCCGCGCGGCGGCGGAACGCGGACTGAGCCAGAACCAGCGGCCAATTGGTGCCTGACGCGTTGGGGCGGGGGAAAGGGCTGACTGATGCGCAAGGACGATGATGAACGGTGGATGCGATCGGCGCTGGAGGTGGCGCGGTCGAAGGGGTCGCATCCCTCGACATCGCCGCTCGGATGCGTGATCGTCCTGGACGGCAAGGTCATTGCCGCGGAGCGCAACCAGACGCACGAATTGCCCGACGCGACCGCCCATGCCGAGATGATGGCGATCCGCCGCGCGTGCGAGGGGATCGGTGAGCTCGAACTGCGCGGCGCGACGCTTTATTCCACGCTGCAGCCTTGCGGGATGTGCACCATGGCGTCGATCTGGTCGAAGGTCGGGCGGGTCGTGTTCGGCGCGGGGCGCGATGACGTTCACCCGATGTATTTCGAGGCGAAGCATGTCGACACGCTGGCGTTCATCGCCGACGCGTATCGCGACGATATCGAGATCGAGGGCGGCTGCCTCGCGGCGGAATGTGCCGAGCTTTATTATGGGCCCTATGCCGACCTGCCCGAGGAGGAGCAGGCCAATCTGTAGCCGCGGTCAGGCCAGCGGCCAGAAGAACAGGATGAGCGGGGTGCCCAGCACCAGCACCAACAGCGAGAGCGGCGCGCCCAGCCGGGCATAATCCGCGAAACGGTATCCGCCCGGGCCCATCACCAGGGTATTGCACTGATGCCCGATCGGGGTGAGGAAATCACACCCCGCGCCGACCGCCGTTGCCATCAGGAACGCCTCCGGCCGATAGCCGAGATCACCGGCGAATTGCGCGGCGATCGGCGCCATCACCAGCACTGTCGCGGCGTTGTTCAGGAACGGCGTCACCGCCATCGCCGCGGCGAGGATCAGCGCGACCGCGCCCCAGGCGGGCAGGGTGGTGGCGACACGGGCAAGGCCGGTCGCGATCACCTCCGACGCGCCCGTCGTTCGCAACGTATCCGACACCGGGATCAATGCGCCGAGCATGATGAGGATCGGCCATTCGACATGATCATAGGCCTCCCGCGGGCTGATCGCACCCGTCGCCATGACAAGGCCCGCCGCGGCGAAGAAGGCGACGGCCACCGGCACCCAGCCCATTGCGGTCAGGAACATGGCGCCCGCGAGGACAAGGATCGGCAACCAGGTGGTGCGGCGCGAGCCCAGCCGCAGGTCGCGTTCCGCCAGCGGCAGGCAGCCGAGCTGCCGCAATCTTTCGGGCATCGTATCAAGCGGGCCTTGCAGCACGACGACATCGCCGGCGCGCAGCACCGTGTTGGCGAGACGGCGGGACAGCCGCTCGCCGCGGCGCGAGATCGCGACCAGGTTGACGCCGAACATCCGCTGGAGGTTGAGGCGCCCGGCGGTCTGCCCCTCCAGCATGCCGCCCATGTTGACCACCGCCTCGACCACGCCGATCTCGCCGGTGCTGCTGCCCTTGTCCTTGTCGCGCTGTTCCTGCGCCGCTTCGCGCCCCTCGCCCTCATAAGCGAGCCGATCGGTGGCGATCGCCCGCTCCAACGCGTCGGGCGCGCCGCTGAGGATCAGCGTGTCACCTTCCTCCAGCGTCATCGCCATGCCGGGCGCGCTGCGCAGCCCGGCGCGCAACATCTGGGTGAGGACGATCTCGCCCTCGTGCCGATCAAGGAACGCCTGCACCGTCTCCCCGACTGCCGGCGACCCGGCGGGAAGCACTACTTCGGTGACATAGCCGGTGATATCCAGTGCCTCACCCATCGTCGCGGCGGCGCGGCGGTCGCGCGGGACGAGGCGATAGGCGAACCGCAGATAGACCAGGCCGATGACGAACAGCCCGAGGCCGACCGGTGTGTAGTCGAACATGCCGAACGGGTGCCCCGTCATCTGTTCGCGCACGCGGCTGACGATGATGTTCGGCGAGGTGCCGACGAGCGTCATCAGCCCACCGAGCAATGCGGCAAAGGACATCGGCATCAGGAAGACCGACGGGCTGGTATCGTTGCGCTTCGCCATCTGGAACGAGGCCGGCATCAGCATGGCAAGCGCGCCGATGTTCTTCACCAGCGCACTCGCGACCCCGACCGTCCCGGTGAGCACCAGCAGTTGCGAGCGGACCCGGGTGACGTGGCGGCTCACCTTGCGCAGCGCGCGTTCGAGCACGCCCGAGCGTTGCACCGCCCCCGAGATCACCAGCGCGGAGCCGACGATCACGACGATATCGTCGGAAAAGCCGCGAAACGCGTCCTCCGGCTTCACGATGCCGAGCAGCAACGCGGCGAGCAGCGCGATGATCGCGGTGACGTCATAGCGGAACCGCCCCCAGATGAAGAGCGCCATCATCCCCAGGAGCGTTGCGATGGAGAGGCTCTGGGGCAGTGTCATGGGCTTACCGGAAATGCGCGAACGTGGCTTTATCTCCGTGGGGAGGCGGCAAATTACGCGTTGGCGTCGGGCGGTCCGTGCTGCTGCGGCGCCAGCTTTTGTTTTGGGCGCGGCTGGGTCAGGATGGCGGCATGAAATTGTACAGCGCGCCGCCGCCGGCCCCGAACCCCCGCCGCGTCCGCATGGCCGCCGCCGAGAAGGACATCACGCTGGAGGAGGTCATGCTCGATCTCCGGCGGGGAGAGCACAAGGCGCCGGACCATCTGGCACGCAATCCGCTTGGCCAGGTGCCGGTGCTTGAGCTTGATGACGGAACGATGATTTCCGAGACGGTGTCGATCTGCCGCTATCTCGACAGCGTGGCCGACGCGCCGTCGCTGTTCGGGCAGACGCCGACCGAGCAGGCGCTGGTCGACATGTGGATCCGCCGGGTCGAGCTTCAGATCGGCGAGCCGGTGAAGATGTTCTGGCGCCATGCGCATCCGGCGACGGCGGCGCTGCTGACGCAGTACACGGATTATGGCGCATCGAACCGCGACCTGCTGCATCGCGCCATGCGCTGGTTCGACCGCGAGCTGTCGGACGCGCGGGCGTTCATCACGGGAGATGACTATTCGATGGCCGATATCGCGGCGGTGACGATCATCGATTTCGGCCAGCTGATCGGCATGGAGCCGCTGGCAGAGCGCGACCACGTTCGCGCCTGGCACGAGCGGGTGGCCGGGCGGGCAAGCTACGCAGCCTGAGCGGCAGGGTAAACACGCCGAACCAACGCCGGCGGCATCCCGGCGCGATCGTATCTTTGCCTATTGGATCCTGCCCCAGCGGCCGGCCATGTGATGGCGTGGCGTGTTCGCAGGGGCGGACGGAGCGTACAGCCCCTTGCCCCGCCGAGCAGGAGGATGCCCGTGAACTATTGGATCAGCATCCTATTCCGGATCATTCCCCTGGCGATGGGGGCAGTGTGCCTCGGCCTTGGCCTGTATGTGTTGCGGGACGGCACGGATGCCAATGATTTCGTCGCCGGACACATTCTGGTGTCGCTGACCGCCATCTGCATCGCCCTGTTCACGACCGCCGCGATGATCATCCGGCAACTAACGCACACGTTCAGTCCGGCATGGAAGGTCATCCTCCCCGTGATCGGCTATTCCGCCGCGGGTGCGACCGTGATCTGGGGCTTCGCGATCATTCAACAGGGGAGCGTGCCCAGCTTCGTTGCCGGCCATGTGATAGCCGGCGTGGGGTTGATTGCTGCGTGTGTCAGCACCGTCGCGACGGCATCAAGTGCCTTCACGCTGATCCCCAGAAATGCGCATGGCCGCGCGCAGGACGGTCCGCCCGCCGAGGCGTACAGCCGCGCGACCGGCGCGGCGCTGATTGCCGTGCCTGTCATAGCTACCGTCGCTGGTGCGTTGTGGGCGGCGATGTTGCTGGCGCGTGCCGCCGAGACGCCTGATTATGTCGCCGGCCACGTCCTGCTCGGCATCACGGCCATTTGCGCAAGCCTTATCTCGTTGGTGTCGACGGTGGTGCGGCAGGTGCGCAACGAATTTGGCGAGGGAGAAAGATGGGCGTGGACGCTGTGGGTCCTGTTGATGGGAGCAGCGGCATTTGGTTGGGGAGTGATCGTCCTGTTCGGAGATGACCGGGTAGATCGGATCGCCCCCGGGTGCGTCCTGCTCGGGCTGGGCATGGTGTGCTTCAGCATCGTGTCAAAGGTGTGGTTGCTGGCGCTGACCTGGCGGCGCGAATGCGCACTGGCGAACCGGATTCCGCTGCTTCCGGTCCTGACCTGCCTCGCCTGCCTGTTCTTTTCCGCCTTCCTTGCAGAAGCGGCCACCGCGAACCCGGGCTTCTTCGTCCCGGCGCGCGTTCTGGCGGGGCTTGGCGCCGTCTGCTTTACCCTGTTTTCGATCGTGTCGATCCTGGAGGCCGGCACGTCGGACAAGGAATAGGCTTCGGTGGGCGGCTCCGTCAGTACGGCTGAATACGCCTCGATCGCGATCGCAACGGCGCCGGCGTGAGTTGGTCGGGGAGACAGGATTCGAACCTGCGACATCCTGCTCCCAAAGCAGGCGCGCTACCAGACTGCGCCACTCCCCGACGCGTGCGAGCGCCTAGGCGGTTACCGGCCCGAGTGCAAGCGATCACGCGGTGGGCCCGGCAGGACTCGAACCCGCAACCTAGCCGTTATGAGCGGCCAGCTCTAACCGTTGAGCTACAGGCCCTCCGCGTGAGTGACCGCCTATAGGCGGAGCGTCGCAGGGGCGGCAATGCCTCAAATGGTACGCGGCCCCCTGGGAAAGTGACAAAAGAAAAGGGCGCCTCCGCAAAGCGGAAACGCCCGTTTCATCATTCAGCAAAGCGGCGAGCCTGATGGCCCGCAGCGCATTACTGCATGTTGTCAGCCTTTTCCTCGGCGACGTCACGGACGTTGTCCGCTGCGTCCTCAAGGTTGTCAGCTGCATTCTCGAGACCCTCGGCAGCAACGGCGTTCGCCGAGTTGTCAGCCAGGTCCTCAAGGTTGTCGGCCATCATTTCCATGTTGTCGGCCATCATGTCCGCGTTGTTCTCGACCGCGGCGGCCTCCGGCGACTTCGAGCAAGCAGCCACGGACATCAGGCCGGCGGCGGCAGCGATCAGAACGATCTTCTTCATTCGAATGCTCCCAAGCATTTATTCATTTCGCGGCCGACCCGTTTGCCGTCGCGAGCCACGGCAAATACCGCAGCAATTTGATGGGTCAATGATGAAATTCATCTGGCAGCAAGGTTCGCGACGAACGGATTCAGCGCGCGGGACGCTCAACCGGCCCGATTTCCTCCGGCGCATCGGCCACGATCGCCAGCATCGCCGTCCATGCCGCGACGTTCTGACGCAGGTTGTCCGGGTCCACGCGATCCAGCGTATCGTCAGGCGTGTGATGTACGTCGAAATAATCGAGGCCTGACTGATTGAGGTCGACGCCCGCAACGCCCAGCGCCACCGTCGGGCCGATATCCGCGCCGCTGCCGCCCGGGCCGTTGCCGCGCACGATGCCCAGCGGGGCGAGAGCGGCGGCAAGGCGATCACCCACGGGCTTCGCTGATTCCGGCAGCGTCATGCCGAGCCGCCAGATCTTGTCCGCGCCAAAATCGCTTTCGGCTGCGAGCGCGTGGCGTTCCTTGCCGTGCTTCGCGGCATAATCGCGGCCGCCGAAGCCGCCGACTTCCTCCGCGCCGAACCAGACGACGCGGATCGTGCGGCGCGGGCGCTTGCCGCTGTCGAGGATCCGCTTGGCCGCCGCGGCGGTGATGGCGACGCCGCTGGCGTCGTCGATCGCGCCGGTGGCGAGGTCCCAGCTGTCGAGGTGGCCGCCGATGAGGACGATGCCCGCGTTGGGATCGGTGCCGGGCACCTCGGCGATGACATTGCCCGACTCCCGCTCACCCACCTGGCGCGGGGTGAGGACCAGCTTCATGCGGATCGGCTTGCCGCGCTTCGCCAGCGCCTCGATCAGCTTGGCGTCGGGCACCGACAGCGCGGCGGCGGGGATCGCCGGGCCGTCACGGAAATAGGTGGTGCCGGTATGCGGCAGGCGATGCGTGTCGGTGCCGATCGAGCGGATCACGATGGCGGCGGCGCCCTTCTTGGCGGCGAGCGCAGGGCCGGCGAAGCGTGCGACGCCGGCCTGGCCGTAGCTCGATCCGTCCTGCGTCTTCATCATCGTGTTGCCGACATAGGCGATCTTGCCGGTAAGGCTGCCGTCAGGCGCCGCGGCGAGATCGGCATAGGTGGGGAAGATCACCACTTCCGCCTCGATGCCGTTGGCGGGCGTTGCGCCCGAATTGCCGAGCGCGGTCAGGTGCAGCTTCTGCGGCACGGGGGCGACCACTTCGCCGCGTTCCTCACCGCGCACCCAGACCGGCATCTGGTAGGTTTCGATCCGAACGTTCTTGAAGCCCAGCGCCTTCAGCTTCGCCGCGCTCCAGGTGCGGGCGCGGGCCTCCGCCTCGGTCCCTGCCAGGCGCTGGCCGACCTCGGTCGTCATGCCTTCGACGATGTCGTAGGCGACATCGTCCTTCAGCGCGGCATCGCGCAGCGCGGCGACGCGCGGGTCGACACCGGCGGGCGCGGCCGGTGCGGCGCGCTGCGCGACGGCCGGCACGGCAGCGGATGTGGCGAGGAGAAGGGCGGCGAGGGCGTAACGACTGGTCATGCCTACCGCGTAGGTCGGCGCAGCAAGTTTGCCAACGGCCCGTCGCATCATTACATGCGCGGCGACATTTTCCAGCCATTCCAGTCTACGGAGCGACAGGCGACCCATGGCCGTCCAGTATACCTACGTCATGAAGGGTCTGACCAAGACCTTCCCGGGCGCCAACAAGCCCGTGCTCAACAACATCCACCTGCAGTTCCTGCCGGGCGCGAAGATCGCGATCATCGGCCCGAACGGCTCGGGCAAGTCCACGCTCATGAAGATCATGGGCGGGATCGACACCGATTTCACCGGTGAGGCCTGGGCCGCCGAGGGGATCAAGGTCGGTTACCTGCCGCAGGAGCCGCAGCTCGACCCCGACAAGACGGTGATCGAGAACGTCCGCATGGGCGCGGGACCGGTCGTGCAGATGGTCGAGCGGTTCAACGCCATTTCCGCCGAAATGGGCGATCCGAAGGATGATACCGACTTCGACGCGCTGATGGAGGAGATGGGCGATCTTCAGGCGAAGATCGACGCCGCCGACGGCTGGAGCCTCGATTCGCAGCTGGAACAGGCGATGGAGGCGATGCGCTGCCCGCCGTCCGACAGCCCGGTCACCAACCTGTCGGGTGGTGAGAAGCGCCGCGTCGCGCTCGTTCGCCTGCTGCTCGAGAAGCCCGACATCCTGCTGCTCGACGAACCGACCAACCACCTCGACGCCGAGAGCGTCAGCTGGCTCGAGAATTTCCTCAAGGAATATACCGGCAACGTCATCCTGGTGACGCACGACCGCTACTTCCTCGACAATGTCGTGAACTGGGTGCTCGAGCTCGATCGTGGGCGTTATTACACCTACGAGTCGAACTATTCCGGTTACCTGGAGAAGAAGGCCAAGCGGCTGGAGCAGGAAGAGCGCGAAGAGGCCGGCCGCCAGAAAGCGATCGCCGACGAGCTCGCCTGGATGCGGCAGACCCCCAAGGCGCGCCAGACCAAGAGCAAGGCGCGTATCCGTGCGTTCGACGAGCTGGTCGAGAAGCAGGAGAACCGCGCGATCGGGAAGGCGCAGATCCTGATCCAGATCCCCGAGCGCCTGGGCGGCAAGGTGATCGAGGCCAAGGGGCTGACCAAGGCCTATGGCGACAAGTTGCTGTTCGAGAACCTCGACTTCAACCTGCCGCCGGGCGGCATCGTCGGCGTCATCGGCCCGAACGGCGCCGGCAAGTCGACGCTGTTCAAGCTGATCACCGGGCAGGAGCAGCCCGATGGTGGCACGATCGAGGTCGGCCAGACGGTGAAGCTGGGCTATGTCGACCAGAGCCGCGACGCGCTCGACCCGCACAAGAACGTCTGGGAAGAGATTTCCGACGGGCTCGATGTGTTCCGCTTCGGCAAGCAGGAGCTGGGTACGCGCGCCTACGTGGGTGCGTTCAACTTCAAGGGGCAGGACCAGCAGAAGAAGGTCGGCCAGCTGTCGGGCGGTGAGCGCAACCGCGTCCATATCGCCAAGATGCTGAAGGAGGGTGGCAACGTCCTGCTGCTCGACGAGCCGACCAACGACCTCGACGTCGAGACGCTGCGCGCGCTCGAAGAGGCGCTGGAAAGCTTCGCGGGCTGCGCCGTGGTGATCAGCCACGATCGCTTCTTCCTCGATCGCCTGTGCACGCACATCCTCGCCTTCGAAGGCAACAGCCATGTCGAATGGTTCGAGGGCAACTTCGAGGCGTATGAAGAGGACAAGCGTCGCCGGATGGGCGATGCGGCGGATCGTCCGACGCGGCTTGCCTACAAGAAGCTGACGCGCTGATCCGACGCGATCGTCACCCTGGCGCATCGCCGGGGTGACGGTGGATCAAGGAAAGGGCCCGCCCGGCAGATGCCGCGGCGAGCCTTTTTCTTATTGGCGCTGGTCGGCGCTCTTGGCGCGGATGGCGCGAAATTCGGACGCCGGGCGCCATTCGGGCCACACGCCCGCCTTCGAAAGCCGCTGGCCCATCGAATAGAACAGGTCGACGTCCTGTGCGGCGCCGGTGAAGTTCCAGTCGGGCGCCCAGGCGTCGCAGGTCTTGTGGTAGCAAGCCATATAGCCGTCGAGCCACTTCTGCCCCGCCTCGCGGCCGCCGACGCGCATGTCGCTCGCACCGCCAAGCGCCATCAGCTGAAGCGCGGGAACGCCGCGGCGGACGACCGAGAAATGATCCGCGCGATAGAACAGCCCGCGCTCGCTGGCCTCCTCCGGCGTGACGACGCGGTTCTGCGCACGCGCCGCCTCGGTCAGCAGATCCTCGAGCGTGGACTGACCAGCGCCGACGAGGATCACGTCCTTCGCCTCGCCCGCCGTCTGCAGGATGTCGAGCGTCAGGTTGGCGACGGTCCTTTCCAGCGGCGCGGTCGGGCGGGTGGCAAACCATTCGGAGCCGAGCAGGCCGCGTTCCTCCGCGGTCCACAGCGCGAAGACGAGCGTGCGGTCGGGCGCCGGGCCGGCCTTGAACAACCGGGCAAGCTCCATCACGCCGGCAACGCCGAGCGCATCGTCGTTGGCGCCGGGGCGGATGGTACGGCCCTGCGCATCGGGCGGGCCTTCGCCATAGGCGTCCCAATGCGCGGCGAACTGAACGGTCTCGTCCGGCTTCACCTTGCCCGGGATCTTGGCGAGGACATTGGCGCTTTCAATCCGCTCGACGCTGACGGGCAGCTTCGCGGTGAAGCGCGCCTTCATCGCGATCGGGCGGAACGCGGCGGAACGCGCCTGCTTGCGCAGCCCCGCGAGATCGAGGCCCTCGGCGGCAAAGACGCGGTTCGCCGCCTCGCCCGACAGCCAGCCCTGCAGCGCGATGCGCTGATCCTCGGGGCCGCGGACGATATCGTAATTCTCGCCGTTGGAGGCATTGGCGGTAGACCAGGGATAGCCGGCGCCTGCGGTATCATGGACGATCAGCGCGCCGATCGCGCCGCGCCGTGCCGCTTCCTCATACTTGTAGGTCCAGCGGCCATAATAGGTCATCCGCTTGTCGCCGAAGCGGCCCTTGGCATCCTCGCCCGCCGCCGCCTCGAAATCGGGATCGTTGACCAGTAAAACCGCGACCTTGCCCTTCAGGTCAACGCCCTTGAAATCATCCCACTTCGCCTCGGGCGCGCTGACACCATAGCCGACAAAGACGAGCGGCGCGTTCTCGATCGCGACCGCCGCATCGGGGCGAACGGTGGTGAGTGCGACGTCGGTGCCCTGCTTCAGGCTGGTCGCGCCGAAGCTGACCGGGCCATCGCCAAGCCGGGTGTGGATCAGCGGCACCTTTTGCGTCCAGGCGCCGTCCGGCCCGCCCGGCTCCAGTCCCAGCGCCTTGAAGCGCGCGATCGACCAGTCGATCGTCTTCTTCTCGCCCTCCGTCCCCGGCGACCGGCCACCGAATTCATCCGAGGCGAGCACCTTGGTCATCTCGGAAAGCTTGGCGGGGTCGGTTTTTGGTGGGTCGGCGGCCGCAATGGCGATCAGCGGGAGGAGACAGGCAATCGTCTTGTTCTTCATCAACGCAACCTTCGCACGAATACACGGCCATCCTCGCGCCGCTCGGTCTGGAAATTGGGAACGGCGGCGATCAGGTCCGACAGGCGCTTGTAGCCATAGTTGCGCACGTCGAAGCTCGACCGGTTGGCGGCAAGCTGTCCCATGGCGGACAGGCTGACGAAGCCCTTTTCGTCGCGCTTCACCGCGGAATAGGCGTCGATCAGCAGCTTCACCAATTCATCGTCGATTGGTGCCGGGCTCTGCGATGCGGCGGGCTCAAGCGGGGTCGTCTCAGCCGCGCCCGTGTCGGTGGGGGCAGGGGCGGAGGCCGGCGCGGCCTGCTCCTTGCCGTTTGCCGGTGCCGCCGGCGCTTCCCTGGCTGGAGCGGGGCGCGGCGTGGGCGCGGGGCTCTCCTCCTCGGCGGCCATCAGCTTGTCGACATCGATGAAGCGAGTGCAGGCGCGCTTGAAGCCCTCGGGCGTTTTGGCCTGGCCGAAACCATAGACGGGCAGGCCATCCTGCCGCAGCCGGGTGGCAAGCGGCATGAAATCGCTGTCCGACGACATGATGCCGAACCCCTCGACGCGCCCGCGGAACAGCAGGTCCATCGCGTCGATGGTCATCTTCATGTCGGTGGCGTTCTTGCCCTTGGTGATATCGAACTGCTGCTGCGGTTCGATGCCGTGCTTGATCGTCATCTCGCGCCAGCCGCTCAGCGCCGGCTTCGACCAATTGCCGTAGACGCGGCGGATGTTGACCGTCCCCAGTTCGGCAAGGACGGTCAGCACCGGATCGATCGCGTGCCAGCTGGCATTGTCCGCGTCGATCAGGAGGGCGATGTTGCGGGTGGGGGTGTCGTCGGTCGCCATGGGTCAAGCCATCGGCGCTCCATCCGCCCGCGTCAATCGCCCCCGGTTCGTTGATGGACGCAGCGTTCAGCCACCCACGGGTCGCGAGCTGCGGAACGCCTGATCGGCGTTGATATCCGCCTGTTTGGTCAGCGGGGTCGAACCGTCGGGATCATCCACCTGCTTCAGGTCAGCGCGCGAGCCGAGGTCGCGGGCCAGCGCGCCGCCGCTGGTGCCGGCCTGTGCGTCACCCGCGGGGATCATGCCTTCGATCACATCCTTGTCGTCATGATCGCGGGCGCTGGTGGTGCGGGGGTTCTCTGCCATTGTTACTCTCCTTCACTGCGTGGAAGAACGAGTGGGCAGGGTGCCGAGTTTCGTCAGGCGTCCGGATAAGCGATGGCGATCACTTCATATTCCTTCTCGCCCGCGGGCAGCGTGACGCGGCGCAGATCGCCGACCGCTGCGCCGCGCAGCGCGCGGGCGAGCGGGGCATTCCAGCCGATCAGCCCCTTGCCGGCATCCGCCTCGTCATCGCCGACAATGGTGAGTTCGCGGTGATTGTCGTCCTCGTCGGCGATCGTAATGCTGGCGCCGAAATAGACGCGGGTGCGATCAGGCGCCTGCGCAGGATCGACCACCTTGGCGGCCTTCATGCGGCGCGACAGGAAGCCCAGCCGGCGATCAATCTCGCGCAGCCGCTTGCGGCCGTAGATATAGTCGCCGTTTTCCGAGCGGTCGCCATTGCCGGCGGCCCAGGCGATCGTCTCGACCAGCGCCGGCCGCTCCTTGGCGAACAGCTGGTCGTATTCTGCGCGCAACGTCGCATAGCCGGCGGGGGTGATGTAGTTCGGGCGATCCATCGCGGCGTCTTAGCCAAGCCGCAGCGGATCCGCGACCTTCCCGTCGCGTGGCGAGGGAAGGTCGCGATGCGTCAGCCGGTGCGATTGCGGCCGAGATACCAGCTGAGGTTGGCGGGGCCACGGCTCTTGGCGCGCGGCGGGTTCATGAGGTCATACACCACGGCGTTTTCCAGTACGCGCTGCACATAGTTGCGCGTTTCGCCGTAGGGGATCGCCTCGATCCATTCGACCATGTCGATCGCCCCGGTGCGCGGATCGCCATTGGCGCGCAGCCACTTGTTCACGTTGCCCGGCCCGGCGTTATACGCCGCGATCGCCAGCGGATAGCTGCCGTAGATGCCGAAGATGCGCTGGAAATAGCTGGAGCCGAGCTGCGTGTTGTAGCCCGTGTCGGTCAGCAGGCGGCCGGCGTCATAGGGCAGCCCCATCTTCCCCGCCTGTTCGCGCGCGGTGCCCGGCATCAGCTGCATCAACCCGCGCGCACCGGCCGACGAGATGGCGGCGCGATCGAACTGGCTTTCCTGCCGCGCGATGGCGTGGATCATCGTCCACTGGCTGTCATAGCCGGACGGCACCGACACGGTGGGGAAGGCGATTGCGCTATATTCGGTCTGGTCGTTCTGCATCGCCTTTCGCCCGACGATCACCGCCAGGTCGGGGCGCCGGATGGAGCGGGAGAGTTCCTCCGCCAGGAAATGCTCGGCATCGGTCTCGACGTCGGCGGCGATGGTGCGGACGAAAGCGGTCTGATCCTGATACTGGCCAATAGTGCCCAGAAACTGCGCGGCGCGCACCGTTTCGCGGCCGAAGAATGCCTGGCGGGCGGCCGGATCGATGGCGGGGGAGGCCACGTCGCGCGGGGCGGTCAGCGGGCGGCGAAGGTGCTCGAGCGCCAACTGGCCGTAGAATTGATCGCGATATCCAGCGGCGCGGTTGAAGAAAGCGCTGGCATCGGCGCTGCGACCGGCGGCCTCGGCGGCGCGGCCGGCCCAGTAAAAGCCCTTGGCGCGGGTCTGCGGCGACTGGCTGCCCCGGCCATAGCGATCGAACATCGTCATCGCGTCAGCCGGGCGGTTCAATTGCTTCAGCGCCGTCTGGCCAGCCAGCCAGACGAGGCTCGTGTAATCGTCCCGCTCGCCATAGGGCTTCTTCGACACGTCAGTGCCGGCGGGATAGGCGTCGTCGACCTGCCGCGCGATGTCATAGGCGAGCTGATACTGCCCATCGGCGGCCGCGGCGCGCGCATTGGTCAGCAGCACCTCGTAGAATTTCTCGACATTGCCGGGCAGGGCGATTCCGGGCCGGCGGGTGCGGGCGAGCCACGACCGCGCGCTGGCGCTCGCCCCGCTATTGCGCAGCCACACCGCCTTGTCGGCGATATAGCCCGCATCCGACGCGCCCGCGGCATCGTTGGCGGCGGCGAGCGCGGAGGCATTCTCCGCCTTGGTGCGGAACGCCAGCCGAGCCTCGAACAGCGGGCGACGGGCAGGGGAGGTCAGCGCGATCTGCCGAGCAGCGATGCTGGTCGATCCCTGCCACAACAGCGCGTCCATCCGCGCGTCATGATCCTCGGGCCGGAGGGCGCCGGCAAAGCTGGTGAGGATCGTCGATTCATCGGTCGGCGTCAGCGCGCCGCGCCGCCATGCATTGCGTGCGGCCTCATAGGCCTCAGCCATCGCTCCCGTCGCCTGAAGCGCCTTCGCCTGCGCCACGGCGCCCGCCGCGGTCAGCGGGGGATAGCGGCGGAAAAAGGCGACGACATTCGCGGGCGCGGCATAGCCGTTGCTGGCCTGCCGCTCCGCCGCGCGGCGATTGGCGGCCTCGTTCGGCCAGCCGGGATGCGCCATCACGAAGCTGGCGTAGCTGTCGAACGGCAGCCCGTCGGTCTGCTGCAACGCGCGCCATTGCGCGAGCGCGGCGGCGAGATCGGCGTTGTTCGTTACCTGCGCCATGGCGGCAGGCTGCGACTGCGCCAGCGCGTTGGCTGCCCGCGTGCGTGCAGCATCATCCTGCCCCTGAGCGACGACCAGCGCCGCGCCCAACCCTATTCCCAGTGCGATCAATGCCCCTGCCCTCAAACCAGTCACCATTGTGGACAGAATAGCCGGCTCACCCGTATCTGTCCTGAACGACCCAACGCACCACAATCCGTTTCAGGAGCAACACATGTTTTCCGGATCGATTCCGGCGCTCGTCACGCCGTTCGACGCCGACGGCCGCTTCGTCGAGCGCGCCTATCGCGATCTGATCGAATGGCAGATCAGCGAGGGTTCCAACGCGCTTGTCCCCTGCGGGACGACCGGCGAGGCCGCGACGCTGGCCAAAGACGAGCATTTCGCGATCGTGAAGGTGTGCGTCGATCAGGTGCGCGGGCGCGTGCCGGTGATCGCCGGTGCCGGATCCAACGACACGCGCGTCGCGGCGGCGAATATCGCGGCGGCCAAGGAGGCGGGGGCGGATGCCGCGTTGATGGTGCCGCCTTATTACAACCGACCCTCGCAGGACGGCATCTTCCAGCATTTCGCCGCGCTGGCGCCCAGTTCCCCGCTGCCGATCGTGCTGTACAACGTGCCGGGCCGCACGGTGACCGACATCCAGCCGGAAACGCTGATCCGTATCGTGGAGGCGTTTCCCAAGGTGTTCGTTGGGGTCAAGGATGCATCGGGCGTGCTCCAGCGTGTGTCGCAGCATCGCGCGGCGCTGGGCGAGGGGTTCAGCCAACTGTCCGGCAATGACGATCTGGCGCTGGCATTCAACGCCATGGGCGGGGTGGGGTGCATTTCTGTCACCGCCAATGTCGCGCCCCGGCTGTGCGCCGATTTCCAGGCGGCGGGCACGGGGGTCGAGGCGCTGGCGCTGCACGATCGTTTGTTCGCGCTTCATACCGCGCTGTTCACCGATGCCTCTCCCGGGCCGGTGAAATATGCCATGAGCCGTGTCCGCCCTGATTTCCCGCAGGGACTTCGCCTGCCAATGACGTGGCCGAACGAGGCGAGCCGCGCCGCGGTCGACACTGGGCTGGAGCGCGCTGGCCTGCTCTGATCGCGCCATCGTGGACGCATCGGCTAAGCGCTCTTAATCCCGCCGCATTCTCCCCGCACGTTCCCGAACGAACAGGGGAGAAAGCGGTGGCGGCTTGGTTGATGCTGACCGTGCAGGCAGTTGCCGGACCGCCGGCCCCGGTCGCCCGCGCGCCCGTGGAACGCCCATGCCCGGTCGCCAAGCCCGGGGAAGAGATCATCGTCTGCGGCCGGTCAGGCGATGCCTTCCGATTGAAGCCGATGCCGGATCGCTACGCGCCCGAACGCGCCCCGCCCAAGGCAGAAACCGCGATAAACGGGGTCGGGACGCTTGCCGCGGAAGCAGAGCGGGCGGCGGATGCGCAGGGGGCGCCGATCAATCGCGCGATGATCCGCCTCCGCGTTCCGATCGGCACCGTCAAACGCTGATCACGCCGCCTTCCCACGGACGACGCAACGCCCTACATCGCCCCGTCCATGCCACGTCCCAAACCCGCCATCTTCGACAAGAAGAAGATCGTCGCCGAGAACCGCCGCGCGCGCTTCGATTATTCGATCGACACCACCTATGAGGCCGGGATCGTCCTGACCGGCACAGAGGTGAAGAGCCTGCGGTTCGGCGAGGGATCGATCGCGGAAAGCTACGCCGAGGTCAGTGAAGGCGGCGTTTGGCTGGTGAATTCGAACATCCCGGAATTCAGCCACGGCAATCGTTTCAACCACGAGCCCAAGCGTCCCCGTAAACTCCTGCTTCACGAGCGCGAAGTTAGAAAGCTTCACGGCGCCGTGGCGCGGGAGGGTATGACCCTCGTGCCCCTGATGATCTATTTCAACAGTCAGGGTCGGGCCAAGGTGGAGTTGGCGTTGGCGAAGGGCAGGAAAGCGCACGACAAGCGTGACGCGATCAAGGAGCGCGACTGGAAGCGCGAGGCCGGCCGCCTCATGCGTGAGCGCGGCTAGTGGCCACGCGCAACCCCGGCATCTGGCAGCGGTTCACCGGCTGGTGCCATCGCAATTTGCCGACCCGCGAATCGATGGAGGAAAGCCGCCTGCTTCGCCCCGTCGCGCACCGTGTGCTCGCGCCGCAGCTCTGGCGGTTCACCCGCCGGTCGGTGCCGCGCGGCGTGGCGCTGGGCATGGTGACCGGGATCCTCTTCCCGGTCGCCCAGATCCCTTTTTCGGCCATGCTGGCGCTGCCGTTTCGCGCCAACATCCCCTCCGCCGCGTTAACGACGTTCATCACCAATCCGGTGACTACCCCGCCGCTGTGGGTGGCGGCTTATTATATCGGCAAATGGACGCTGCACCTCGACCGGGCGCTGCCCGGCGATCCGATGCAGGACGCCGCGGTCAACGCCGCGCAATCGGGCTGGATGCAGTGGCTGATGTCGGATGCGGCGCCAGCGACGGCGCTCGGCCTGTTGATCGTCACCGCGGTGCTGTCGCTGGCAGGCTATGGGCTGTCGATGCTGGGATGGCGTTTGTGGATCGCGCGCAAGTGGCGGTCTCGTCACATTCGTAACCACGTTGACGAGGCGTCTTGAGCGGATAAAACACCGCCTTTCATTCCCTTGAAGGCGATTTTGATGCGCTCGTCCCTCCTGGTTGCTGCGATTCTTTCCACCACCGCGGCTGCGGCGATTGCCCAGACCGCGGCGGACAAGCCCAAAACGGCTGCCGCTCCCAGCAAGGCGGTGCAGGGCCAGACGGCGCAGGGCCAGACGGTGCAGGGTCAGCCGGCAGCCGCGAAGGCGAACGGGCCGAAGATCGGGACCTTCGGCTTCGACATGGCGGGCCGCGACACCAGCGTGCCGCCGGGCGACGACTTCTACCAATATGCCAGCGGTACCTGGGAGAAGAATACGCAAATCCCGGCGGACCGATCGACCTATGGCATGTTCCACGTGCTGCAGGACCTGTCGCGCGAACAGACCCGCACGATCCTGGAGGAGCAGCGTGGCCAGCCGGGCAGCAAGTCGGGCGATTTCTACGCGAGCTTCCTCGACGAGGCGACGGTGAATGCCAAGGGTATCACGCCCGTCCAGCCGTGGCTGACCGCGATCAAGAACGCGCCGAGCAAGGCGGCGCTGGCTGAAGAAGCCGGGCGGATGCAGCGCCGCGGCGTCGGCACCCTGTTCGGCATGTACGTCAACCAGGACGACAAGGATCCCGAGACCTATGCCGTGGTGTTCAGCCAGTCGGGCCTGGGCCTGCCGGACCGTGATTATTACCTGAAGGATGATGCCAAGCTGGCGGCCAACCGGACCGCCTACCAGTCGTATCTGGCGAAGATGCTGACGCTGGCGGGTGAGCCGAACGCGGAGGCGCGCGCCGCGGCCGTCGTCGACATGGAAAAGGCGATCGCCGCGGCGCACTGGACCCGCGTCGACAGCCGCGACGCCGACAAGGTCTATAACAAGCTGACCTTTGAGGAACTGAACGCCCGTGCCCCGGGCTATGACTGGGCGCAGTATTTCGAAGGCGCGGGCATTCCTACGGATGCGCCGATGCTGGTGTCGCAGCCGTCCGCCTTTACCGGTGAGGCAAAGGTGTGGGCGGAAACGCCGCTGCCGGTGCTGAAGGATCATCTGCTGCTGCGCACATTGTCCAGCTATGCGCGTTTTCTGCCGAAGGAGTTCGACGACACCCGCTTCGCCTTTTACGGCACCGAGCTGACCGGCGCGCCCGAACAGCAGGCGCGGTGGAAGCGCGGCGTCGATCTGGCGAGCGAGCATCTGGGGGAAGATCTCGGCAAGGCGTATGTCGCCCGATACTTCCCGCCGGAATCGAAGGCCGCGGCGGACGAACTGGTGCGCAACGTCATCGCGTCGATGGGTGAGCGGCTGAAGAAGCTGGAATGGATGGCGCCCGAGACGAAGCAGAAGGCGCTGGCGAAGCTCGCCGCCTTCACGCCGAAGATCGGCTATCCCGACAGCTGGCGCGACTATACTGCGCTGGAGATCCGCCGCGACGATCTGGTCGGCAATGTCGCGCGCGCCAATGAGTTCGAGTTCCAGCGCAACATCGACAAGCTGGGCAAGCCGATCGACCGGGGCGAGTGGTTCATGACCCCGATGACGATCAACGCCTATGCCAATCCGACGATGAACGAGATCGTTTTCCCGGCGGCGATCCTGCAGCCGCCGTTCTTCGATCCGAAAGCCGACCCGGCAATCAATTACGGCGGGATCGGCGCCGTGATCGGCCATGAGATCAGCCATCATTTCGACGATCAGGGCCGCAAATATGATGTGAACGGCAAGCTGACCGACTGGTGGACGGAGAAGGACGTCGCGCAGTTCAAGACCTTCACCGACCGCCTCGTGGCGCAATATGACGCCTATGAGCCGCTGCCCGGCCAGCACGTGCAGGGCGCGCTGACGCTGGGTGAGAACATCGCCGACCTCGCCGGGCTGGTCGTCGCGCATGACGCCTACCGCCTGTCGCTCGGTGGCAAGAAGGCGCCGGTGATCGACGGCACGACCGGCGATCAGCGTTTCTATCTGGGCTGGGGCCAGGTGTGGCGGACCAAGTACCGCGAGCCGATCCTGCGTCAGATCCTGCTGTCCGATCCGCACGCGCCGGGGATGCAGCGCGCGAACATCGTCCGCAATCTGGATGCCTGGTATGATACGTTCGGTGTCCGCCCCGGTCAGAAGCTTTACCTGACGAACGAGCAGCGCATCCGGATCTGGTGACGCCATGCCCGCCGCGCGCTGCTTGACGCGGCCGCGGCGGGGATTGAAGGGTTGCCGGAATGGCGACGCTGTTTCCCGATACCATGCCCCGCCTGACGCCGCGCGCTGCGCTGGCGACCGCGGTGGGCGCTGGCGTGTTGTCCGCGGCGTTGATCCTGTGGGTGATCGGGGACACGGCGGTTGCGACGGGCTTCCTCGCCGCGGCCATCGTGCTGGGCGGCACCCTGGTGGCGTGGCGCGCGCTGGCGCCCGAACCGCCCGCACCGGGTCCGGCGGTTGATTGGCAGCTGGTCCGCACGCTGGCGCAGGAAAGCGATGATGCGATCGCGGTGACGGATCGTGCCGGGCGCCTTGTCTGCGCCAACGATCGTTTCGAGGAGCTGTTCGGCGGCCTGTCCGCGCCACCCGGCCTGCCGATTGGCGAAGCGGGTGTGGGTGCGCTGGCGGCTGCTGGGCGCGCCGCCTGGCGCGACGGGCGCGCGCGGGTCGAGCATGCCGAAGTCGCGGGACGGGCGATCTATTTCGACGTGCTGCGCGCGGGCCAGCGGCAGGATCTGCTGATCTGGCGCGCGGCATCGCTGATGGGGTCCGACAGCGGGCGCGCGCTCGCGGAGGCGCTGACGGGCTCGCTCGGCCGGCGACTGGCGGAATCGGGCATCATGGCCGCGCTGCTCACGCCGGACGGCCGGGTCATTGCCGCCGATCCGGTGCTGCGGATGCGTGCGATGGGGCATGCCGATGCCGCCGTGGAGGGTGCGGATTTCGCCCGCTTCCTGATCACGGATGAGCGGGGCCTGATCCGGTTCGAGCGCGAGGGCCGCGACGGCAATCCGCTGCGGCTGGTGCAGGTGCCGTTCTCCGACATCGACGGCGCGCCGATCCTGGTCGCGCTGCTCGATGAGGACGAGGCGCCGGTCAGCCTGGGCAGCGGAGCGGCGGCGCATATCCGTACGCTCGTGCAGCTCATGCCGCTGGGCATCGCGCTCGTCGATCGGGACGGCCGGTTCATCGAGATGAACGACGCCTTCATCCGCGCTGCTGCCGTCGATCGCGACGCCCCGCCGCTGTATCCGGGCGACCTGGTGGTGCGTGAGGACAAGGCCGCGGTGGCGGATGCAGTGCGCCGCTTTGCCGGCGGCGGGGCCGCCCATGTCACCGACATTGCGGTCCGTCTGCGCGATTTGCCGGAGGAACCGGTGGTGCTGTCGATCGCCGGCGCGCGGGGGCTGGGCGATGCGGCGGTGGTGCTGAGCCTCAAGGAAAACAACGAGGAATCGCGGCTGAAACGCGAAGTCGCACAGGCGACGAAGATGCAGGCGGTCGGCCAGCTGGCCGGTGGCGTGGCGCACGATTTCAACAACATCCTGACCGCCATCATCGGTCACTGCGACCTGATGCTGATGCGCCATTCGCCGGGCGACAGCGACTATGACGACATCCAGCAGGTGCGGAACAACTCCAATCGGGCGGCGGCGTTGACGCGCCAGCTGCTCGCCTTTTCGCGCCAGCAGACGCTGCGGCCGCAGATCCTGCAACTGCCCGATGTCGTGTCCGAAGTGTCGAACCTGCTGAAGCGGCTGTTGGGCGAGATGGTCACGCTGGAGGTGCGGCACGGGCGTAACCTGGGGCCGGTGCGCGCCGATCCCGGACAGCTGGAGCAAGTGGTCGTCAATCTGGCGGTGAATGCGCGTGACGCCATGGCAGCGAAATATCCGCATGGCGGCGGCAAGCTGATGATCCAGACGCGGTCGGCGACAACGGCCGAGATCCGGCGCCGCGGTCCCGACGTCATGCCGGTCGGGGAATATACCGCGCTGGAGATCTCCGACACCGGCTCGGGCATAGCGCCGGACGCACTGCCCAAGATCTTCGAGCCGTTCTTCACCACCAAGGAGGTCGGCAAGGGAACGGGGCTCGGCCTGTCGACGGTCTATGGCATCGTCAAACAATCCGGCGGCTATATCTTCGCCGATTCCAAGCCGGGGCAGGGCGCGACCTTCACCATCTATCTGCCGGTACACGCCAGCGGTGAGCCGGTGGCGCCGCGGAAGGCCGCGCCAAAGGCAAAGCCCGCCGAACTCTGGGGCACCGGTACCGTGCTGCTGGTGGAAGACGAGGACATGGTGCGCGCGGTGGCGGAGCGTGCGCTGACGCGGCAGGGCTATACCGTCATCGCGGCGGAAAACGGCGAGATCGCGCTGGAGTTGATCGAGCAGCACCCGCGCCCCGATCTGCTGGTCAGCGATGTGGTGATGCCGGCGATGGATGGCCCGACGATGGCGCGGCGTATCCGGCTGCGTTACCCTGACCTGCCGATCCTGTTCATGTCCGGCTATGCCGAGGAGCAGCTGCGCCGGTCGATCGACATCGAGAATGTCGCCTTCATTCCCAAGCCGTTTTCGGTCCAGCAGCTCGCCGAAGCAGCGCGCGAGGCGCTCGGCCAGCAGGGCTGACACGCAATGTCACACGATCGACGTGTGGGGACATTGCGGGAACAGCTTGCGCGTTCTAAGGGCTGATCATGACTAGCCGCGTTCTGCTCGTCGAGGATGAGCCGCTTATCGCCATGATGCTCGAGGACTTTCTCGATGCACTGGATCGTCAGTGTGCCGGAACGGCAGACTGCGTGGAGGCGGCGTTGCCGCTTGTGGAGGCGGGCGGCTTCGATTGCGCCATCCTCGACGTGAACCTGCGCGGGGGTGAGAAGAGCTGGCCGATCGCGGCCGCGCTGGCTGAACGCAACGTGCCGTTCGTGTTCGCCACCGGCGGTGCGGACGACATGATCGCGGAGGAATTTCGCGCCCGCCCGATCCTGCAGAAGCCGTTCACGCTGGACGGGGTGGAAAAGGCGCTGAACGCTCTCTGAGGCAGCGGCCGGATATTTTCGGTCTTGCCGGCCCGCAGGAACGTTCAATGCTTGCTCGGCGGCGCCTTGCGGCATAGCGAGCGGTCCATGACTCAACGTTTCGACAAGGCCCGGCTGCCGAGCCGGCATGTGTCCGTCGGCCCCGAGCGGGCGCCTCACCGCAGCTATTATTATGCGATGGGCCTGACCGAGGAAGAGATTGCCCGGCCGTTCGTCGCGCTCGCCAGCGCCGGCAATGACAGCGCGCCGTGCAACACCACGCTCGATGCGCAGGCCGATGCCGCGCGTCGCGGGGTGGAGCAGGGCGGCGGCATGCCGCGTCGTTTCAACACGATCACCGTGACCGATGGCATCGCCATGGGCCACCAGGGCATGAAGGCGAGTCTCGTCAGCCGCGAAGTGATCGCCGATTCGGTCGAACTGTCCGTCCGGGGCCATTGCTACGACGCGCTCGTCGGCTTTGCGGGATGCGACAAGTCGCTGCCGGGCATGATGATGGCGATGCTGCGCCTGAACATCCCGTCGATCTTCGTTTATGGCGGCTCGATCCTCCCAGGGCGGTTCGAGGGCCGCGACGTGACCGTGGTCGACGTGTTCGAGGTCGTCGGGCGCCATGCGGCGGGTGCCTGCCCGATCGAGGAAGTGCACGCGCTGGAGAAGGTGGCGTGCCCGGGGCATGGTGCCTGCGGCGGCCAATATACCGCCAACACCATGGCATGCGTTGCCGAAGCGATCGGTTTGTCCCTGCCGAACAGCAACATGGTGCCAGCACCTTATACGACGCGTGAGCAGATCGCGGTTGCTGCCGGTGCACAGGTGATGGAGTTGCTGGCGCGAAACATCCGCCCGCGCGACATCTGCACGCGCGAGGCGTTCGAGAATGCTGCCCGCATCGTTGCGGCGACCGGCGGGTCGACCAACGGCGCGCTTCACCTGCCGGCGATGGCGCATGAGGCCGGCATCGAGTTCGACCTGTTCGACGTGGCCGAGATCTTCAAGTCGACGCCTTATTGCGCCGATCTGAAGCCCGGCGGCCAGTATGTGGCGAAGGATATGTACGAGGCCGGCGGCGCCTATATGCTGATGAAGTCGCTGCTCGCCGAAGGCCTGCTGCACGGCGACTGCCTGACCGTCACCGGCAAGACGCTGGGCGAGAATATCGAGCAGGTGACGTGGAACCCGGACCAGAAGGTCATCTATGACGCCAAATCGCCGATCACGCCCACGGGCGGTGTTGTTGGCCTGCGCGGCTCGCTGGCGCCGGATGGCGCGATCGTGAAGGTGGCAGGGATGCACCGCCTGCAATTCGAAGGGCCAGCGCGCTGCTTCGACTGCGAGGAGGATGCGTTCCAGGCGGTCGAGAATCGCGAGATCCGCGAAGGTGAGGCGATCATCATCCGCTACGAAGGGCCGAAGGGCGGCCCCGGCATGCGCGAGATGCTGTCCACCACCGCGGCGCTCTATGGTCTGGGCATGGGCGAGAAGGTGGCTTTGATCACCGATGGGCGTTTCTCGGGCGCAACGCGTGGCTTCTGCATCGGGCATGTCGGCCCCGAGGCCGCGGAGGGCGGCCCGATCGCGATGGTCGAGGACGGCGACACGATCCGCATCGATGCTGAGGCGGGCACCATCGACCTGCTGGTCGAGGCCGACGTGCTGGAGGCGCGCCGCGCGGCCTGGCAGCCGCGTCCCACTGATTACGGGTCGGGCGCGTTGTGGCGCTATGCGCAGAACGTAGGGCCGGCGTACAAGGGAGCTGTCACGCACCCGGGAGCCGCCGCCGAAAGCCATGTCTACGCGGATATCTAGCGCGCTACTGGTCATGCTCGCCGCGTGCGGCGAGGCGCGACAGGACGCACCGGTTGGCGGCGAGCCGACCGCGGTTGCGAGAGGCGGCGAACAGGCCGCGGCGGCCGGACCGGCGCGGCTGCCCTGCGCGCTGGCGAACGCGGGGGCGTTTACCCCCTCGTGCACGGTGGATCGCGCCGAGCGTGATGCCGGCGTCGTCCTCACGCTGCGACACCCGGACGGTGGGTTTCGCCGGCTTCTGGTGACGGAGGATGGCCGCGGCGTTCGGGCGGCCGACGGTGCGGAGCCGGCGCAGGTCGCCTTGGTGGGCAAGAACGTGATCGAAGTGTCCGTGGCGGGTGACCGTTACCGGCTGCCCGCCAGGATCAGCGGAGAGGCGCAATGATCCCGATCGATGGGCAGGCGATGCTGACGGCGGCGGACACCCGCAAGGCTGAGGCGCGCGCTATAGCGGCGGGGGTCAGCGCCGACGAAATGATGGCGCGAGCGGGCGCAGCCGTGGCGGAGCAGGTGCGCCGGCTGGCGGCAGGCGCGGAAGTGCTGGTTCTGTGCGGGCCGGGCAACAATGGTGGCGACGGCTATGTCGCGGCCGCCGCGTTGCGCCGCGCCGGGCTGCCGGTCCGCGTGGCTACCTTTGCGCCGGCGACGACCCCGCAAGCGCGTGCCGCGCGCGAACGCTGGGGCGAGGAGGTGGAGGCCCTGGCGGAGGCGCTCCCGGCGCCGATCCTGGTCGATGCGATCTTCGGCATCGGATTGTCGCGTGCGCTGGACGAGGGGGTGTCGGGCCCGCTGCGCAGATTGATGACGGCGGCGCGGCTCACGATTGCCGTCGATGTGCCGAGCGGGGTGTCGACGGACGATGGCGTCTGCCTCTCCGATCTGCCCCCCGCGAACCTGACGCTGGCGATGGGGGCGGTGAAGCCGGCCCATCTGCTCCAGCCTGCCGCGGCGCAGTGCGGCACGGTGCGCTTCGTCGACATTGGGCTCGAGGCGCCGAGCCGGGTGCGCGCGGCAGCAGCGCCCGTGATCGAGCCGCCCGCGGCGTCGGCGCATAAATATTCGCGCGGGATGGTTGCCGTGGTTGCGGGCGCGATGCCGGGCGCGGGGGCGCTGGCGGCCAGTGCGGCGGCGCGGGCTGGCGCCGGCTATGTCCTGCTGCTCGGCAGCGCGACCGACCGGCTGCCGCATGCGATCGTCAGGCGGCGGTTCACGGCGGAGGCGCTGGAGGATCAACGGATCGGCGCACTCGTGATTGGGCCGGGGCTGGGGCGGGACGAACGTGCCGAAGAGCGCCTAGTTGCGTCGCTCGCCAGCGGGCGACCGCTGGTGATCGATGGCGATGCCCTGCGCCTGATGGATGATCGTCGATGTGCCGGCGCCGCGATCCTCACGCCGCATGCTGGCGAGTTCGAAGCGATGTTCGGCAGGGGTTCGGGCAGCAAGATCGACCGGACCGTCGCCGCGGCAGAAAGGACCGGGGCGGTCGTCGTGCACAAGGGTCCGGACACAGTGATCGCCGCCCCGGACGGCCGGGTCATCGTTCATTCGGGCAGCAGTAGCTGGCTGTCGACGGCGGGTACCGGCGACGTGCTTGCCGGCGTGATCGGCGCGCGATTGGCGGCAGGGCTTGAGCCGATGGAGGCGGCAGTCCAAGGGGTGTGGCTTCACGCCGAGGCGGCACGACGGGCGGGAGCAGCCTTCATCGCCGACGACCTAGTGGGCCACCTGACACTCACGGCATGACCTGCCGTGAAAACGATGATTTGTGAGTAATAGCTGTGAGTGATGTTGATGAGATCGTGCGGGTTGCCGCCCGCGGCGAAGGGGTGACGGCGGATGGGCGCCATGTGCCCTTTGCGGCGCCCGGCGATCGCGTGCTGCCCGATGGTGACATTGAGGCGGGGCCACATCACCAGGTGCCGCCGTGCCGTCACTTCCCCGAATGTGGCGGTTGCCAGTTGCAGCATCTGGACGACGCCAGCTGGAGCCAGTTCATCCTCGATCGGATCAGCAGTGCGTTGGCCACTCAGGGGCTGGAGGCGGCGATCCGGGCGCCGGCGCTGTCGCCACCGCGAACCAGGCGGCGTGCCACGCTTCATGCGGAAAGCTCGGGCCGGATCGGCTTTTCGATGGAGAAGAGCCATGCGATCGTTGACCTTGCCGAATGCCATGTGCTGGCGCCAGAACTGTTCGCGCTGGTCGCGCCGCTGCGGCGGCTGATCCATGTCCTGCGACCGCGCCGTCGGCTGGACGTGCATCTGACGCTGGCCGATCAGGGCGTCGACCTGCTGATCAATGGCGTGATGCCGGAGGGGCTGGCAGCGGCAGAGGCGATCACCGCCTTTGCAGAGGGTAATCGACTGGCGCGCGTGGCCTTCGACGAGGGCTACGGCCCGGAGGTGCGCTGGGAGCCAGAAGCGGTCACCATTACGCTGGGCGGCGTGCCGGTGCCGCTGCCGCCCGCGTCTTTCCTGCAGGCAACGCGCGAGGGCGAGGCCGCGCTGGTTGCCGCGGTACGTGAGGTGGTGCCCGGCGAGGGCGTCGTGGCCGACCTGTTTGCGGGGATAGGCACCTTTGCGCTGGCGCTGCCGGGCAGGGTCTATGCCGCGGAGGCAGGGCGCGAGGCGATCATGGCGTTGAAGGCGGCGGCGGCGCGATCGCATCGCACGGTGTTCACCGAGCATCGCGACCTGTACCGGCGGCCGCTGACCCCGGCCGAGCTTGACCGGTTCAGCGCCGTTGTGATCGATCCGCCCCGCGCCGGCGCCAAGGAGCAGGCGCAGGCACTGGCCGGATCGAAGACCCCGAAGCTCGCCTATGTTTCGTGCAATCCCAGCAGCTTCGCACGTGATGTGAAGACAATGGTCGAGGGCGGCTGGCAGATCGACTGGATCCAGCCGGTCGGCCAGTTCCGCTGGTCAACCCATGTGGAACTGGCCGCCAGCCTGAGCCGGCGCTGACCGGTTGGGATCAGACGTCCGCGGTCAGCCGGCCGTACAGTTCCGGCCGGCGATCGCGGAAGAAGCCGAAGGCGGCGCGGTGGCGCTTCACGCGATCAATGTCGATCGTGGCGGTAATCACGCCCTCTTCCTCGCGGCCAAGCTCGGCCAGGATGTCGCCGCGTTCGTCGCAGATGAAGCTGGTGCCGTAGAAGGTCTGATCGTGTTCGACGCCGATGCGGTTGGCGGCGACCACGGGGACCACGTTGGAGACGGCATGGCCGACCATCGCACGGCGCCAGAGGCGGGCGGTATCCAGCGACGTGTCATGAGGTTCGCTGCCTATCGCCGTGGGATAGAACAAAACTTCCGCGCCCATCAGCATCATGGCGCGGGCGGTTTCGGGATACCATTGGTCCCAGCAGATGCCCACACCGAGCTTCGCGCCCTTGCTTTCGGCCGGGCCGTCCCAGACCTTGAAGCCGGTGTTGCCGGGGCGGAAGTAGAATTTCTCCTCATAGCCCGGGCCGTCGGGAATGTGGCTCTTGCGATAGACGCCCTGCACCTTGCCGTCGGGGCCGATCATCGCGAGGCTGTTGTAATGGTGCGGGCCATCGGCTTCGAAGAAACTGGTGGGAATCGTGACCTTTAGCTCCGATGCCAGCGACTGCATGGCAAGAACGGCGGGGTGCTCGGCCGTCGGGCGGGCGTTGGCGAACAGCCCTTCATCCTCGACCCGGCAGAAATATTCGCCCTCGAACAATTCGGGCGGGAGGATGACCTGGGCACCGCGCGACGCCGCTTCCCGAACGAGGCGGGAGACGTTGGCGATGTTGGCGTCCATGTCGGCGGAAAAGGCGAGCTGAAGCGCGGCGACGGTGATTTCGGTCATGCGCGGCCATGTAGGAGATCGCGCCACCGGCCGCCACCCTGTCGCGAACGGCCGGCCGCCGGCGCCCGACCCGCGGCCTGCCGGCGGCCTCGCGTGCGACCGCACTGGCGACAATTGGCCTGTTCGCGGCCTGTCGTGGCCAGATCGCGCGAACAGGCCGGTTTTCGCGCCAAATGCGATCAATAGATCGTGTAGCCGCCGTCGATCGTGAACGTGTCGCCGGTGTGGAATCGCGAGGCATCGGAGGCGAGATAGACGGCGAGGCCGCCGAAGTCCTCCGGCTCACCCCAGCGGCGCATCGGCACGCGGGAAATGACCTTTTCATTGAAGCGGTCATTGCCCTGCGCCCGCGCCGTCATGTCGGTGGCGATCCAGCCCGGGAGGATGGCGTTGGCGCGGATGCCGTGGCGGGCATATTCGACCGCGAGGCCGCGCATCATCGGGAGCAGCGCGCCCTTGGTCGCGGCATAGGCCTGGTTGCGTGGCGCGCCGTGCACCGCGGAGGTGGAGGAGGTAGCGAGCAGCGAGCCGCCGGGATCGCCATCCTTTGCGCGGGCGACCATGTGGCGGGCGGCGGCGCGCAGCGTCCAGAACACGCCGTCGAGATTGACCGCCAGCACGCGGCGCCAGAGGTCGGTGCTCATCGTGTCGAAGCTGTCGGCGCCTTCGCCGACGCCGGCATTGGCGGCGACGAAATCGAGCCGGCCGAGTGCCTCCAGCGCGCGCGCCACGCCGGCATCGACTGCCGCCTCATCCGCCACATCGACCCGGTCGACGATGATTCGGGTGCCGTGCTGCGCGAGGCGCGCCTCGGCCGCCTCGTTCTTGGCGGGATTGTTGCCCCAGATGACCACATCGGCCCCGGCCTGCGCCAGCGCATCCGCCATGCCGATGCCGATCCCGCCATTGCCGCCGGTGATCAGCGCGGCGCGCCCGCTGAGGTCAAAGGGTGTATAGGCCATGGTCTCTCTCTCCCATCGTTCTTGTCGCGGAGGAGCCTAGCCGCGTCGGGGGGCAGGACGCCAGATTGGAGGGCCTGTCACTTTTGGCATTGGCGCAGGCGGGCGATGCTTTTCATAGGTGGGCGTGATGCAACAGGAACGACAAGGCGCGGAGCGGGGGGCGGATGATGCCGAGCCCCGCGTTGCGGCGACAGAGGGGGAAGAGGATTTGACCTTGGGCAAGACAATCGCGGCGGCCGGATTGCTGGCGATCACCTCCGCCGCGGCGATCGCGGGGCAGGGCGGCAAGGCGGAGGCGCCGCGCGCGCGGGAGGCGGGGGTGACGATCGGCGTGCTGCCGGCAGGGCCGCGCAACGCGATCACCGATGTCGCCGGCGTGCGGGTGGGGCATGTCACGATCGAGGAGGGGCGCGACGTGCATACCGGCGTCACCGCCGTCGTGCCGCATGGCGGCAACGTCTTCCGATCGCGCGTGCCGGCGGGGTTCGTCGCCTATAACGCCTTTGGCAAGTTCGCCGGGTCGACCCAGGTCGTGGAGCTGGGCGAGATCGAGACGCCGATCCTGCTGACCAACACGCTGAACGTGCCCGAGGCGATGGCGGCGGCGGTCGAATGGACGCTGGCGCAGCCGGGCAACGAAAAGGTGCGATCGGTGAACGCGGTGGTGGGGGAGACCAACGACGGCTTCCTGAACGACATCCGCCGCCGGCGCGTGACCATCGCCGATGCGCGCCGCGCGATCGAGGCCGCGCGCGAGGGGCCAGTGGCGGAGGGCGCGGTGGGCGCGGGCACGGGAACGGTCGCGTTCGAATATAAGGGCGGGATCGGCACGGCGTCACGCCGCTTGCCGGCCGCAATGGGCGGCTGGACGCTCGGCGTGCTGGTGCAGAGCAATTACGGCGGGGTGCTCAACATCGCCGGCGTGCCGGCGGGCCAGCGGCTAGGGCGGCACGAGTTCGCCGGGCGGGTGGAACGCGGCACGGCGGATGGATCGGTGGTGATCGTGATCGCGACCGACGCGCCGCTTTCCGACCGCAACCTGCGCCGGATCGCCGAGCGCGCGTTCATCGGGATCGGGCGGACCGGATCATCCTTCTCCAACGGATCGGGCGATTATGCGATCGCCTTTTCCACCCATGCGGCGGTGCGCCGCGAGGAAGGGAAGGCGGGGGCGGTCGGTGCCACGGCGGCCGAGCTGCGCAACGAGGCGATGTCGCCCTTGTTCCAGGCGGCGGCGGAGGCGACCGAGGAAGCGGTGATCAACTCGCTGTTCGCCGCCCGGACGGTGACGGGGCATCGCGGCACCGCCGAGCAACTGCCGCTGGACAAGGTGCTGCCGTGGGTTGCTGGCGCGGGGAAGTGAGGGCCGTTCGCCTCAAACCGCCTGCGGGCTCAGGAGGTAGGCAGCGCACCAAGATGTCTAAAGGCCGAGGCAGGGGTAGTCGAACTTAGGCTCCCGGCCCCCCGCGCCGCTCGATGCGGGCAAACAGCGCCGCCAACGGGCAGGCCTGCGGCATTAACTTTGATGATGCCGCAGGCCTGACATCTCGCTCGCTCAAGGATCACTAGGAAGCTGAGCTAACCTTGTAACTGTTGCTTAAGCTACCGGCGAGCGTGAGCGACGCTGATGCCGCTCGATTGCGACCAAGAGGAAGAAGAACATCAAAACCAGAAAGCCGCCGGCGATCAGGATTGACTGTGAGAGCCCGTTCCAGCCTGCAGCCTGGCCACGAACGATCTCGTCGCGCTGAGATGCCGCCTCGCTGGCGTTGCGCTCTCTCCGCTCAGCTAAGAGCTGGAAGTAGCGATCCTGATACCCCTTCAGCACCTCGCTCGGTGAGGCGATTCCATCCGGGTAGCGCATTACCTGTACTGTCTCAGTGTACGGAACTTCGACGCGACGAGTGACCGCGCAGCCGATGGGGGACAGGTACCAATTCTCACAATTGTCGCTGAACGTGTCCCATCCGCGCCGGGTCTCGACGCGGGTCCGCTGCACTTGCGTCGCCACCGGGCGCTTTGTGGCGGTGCGATAGCGACTCAGACGTTCAACGGTCTGCTTGGAATTGGCTGCCTGAGTGACGATCGGCAGGTAGCCATCAAGATCCTTTCGGTCCTGCTCGAATGAAAGATCACCGCTCCGGACTGCGTCAAGTCGTGCGGAAGAGTTGATGGTTAGATCGTCAAACTCCCCGATAGTCAGCTTCTTGTCGTCATCACGAAGGCTCGGCTGAAACTTTTCCCTATAAAGGGCGAAGTACTTTTTTACGAACGCGTCGTAATAAGCGCGCTCCCTTCGAAGAACGTCGACGTTGGCCCCGGCGCGAGGGGCATCGGTCTTCGTCGAAGCCTCGCTGGCAACGATCTCGGCGACTGACACGACACTGGGCTTTTCCACTACGGAATCGGGTGAGCGCATGACCCGCATCAAACTGTATGCCGCCCACCCGGCCGCACAGATCAGCAGCACTGTAGCCACGATCAGCAGGGCCGCACGCAGTACTTTGAGATAAAGCGCTTCGATCCGGTCGAGCGCCGACGTCGTCCGACTGAGCAGTACCGAATGTTCCGGTATAGCGTCCATATAATCCCCCTATCTTATTGCACCTAGCCCCCCAGGTGCACTGGCTATCTGCCAAGTCGCGCAAGTACTTGCAATTGGGATGAGTGGAGTAATTATATACGGCTGTCGCTAGGGCCGGGTGCAACAAGACGGGTTGGTTAGTAATTGGGACGTCACAACTTCATGGTGCAAGAACATATATGATGGCATCGAAACGCCATCGTTTGTTCCATATTTTAACTTAAAACGCCGCTTTCTCGGCGGCTATTCCTACATTCGTAGGCTACGTCATACATGGGGAGGATGCGCCAGAATTGCATTTTAAAGCGGCCTTTTCGTCTCAGCCGATCAATAGAACGTTTCCCAAAATGCTTCTGAAGGTCATGGCGCAGAAGCGGCGCGTCCTCCGATCCTGAATGCTGCGAACGCTCGTTGTGCATCATGACACGTAAATTGTGCCTGTTGGAACCGGCTCCCAATCCTCACCCCGGGGCATAAGACGGTATTGCGTACCGTTAGCTCCGAGGTTTCCGTAGGCTGCCCCACCCCAGAAGGTGAGAATGCCGTCTGCATCGCGTGCCTCCACTCGCACCGTATACAATATTGCCTTTGCGCCATTTTTGATGACGATCGGCTCGACACCGAAGCTGCACTGAGATGCCGGGAAGGCCGGCAGACGCAGCTTGGCCGATAGCCGCGCGATGGTTGGCGCAGGGGCATTCACCGTGACGCGGTCCCCCAGCCCCTGCATTCCCACGCAGACGGCGGCTTTGATCTGGGAGGGTCGAGCCTGCTTGACGGCGGCGTCGAACATGGCGTCGATCTGGGCACTGGTGAGACCGCGTGTATCGGCCACGATTGGCGCGGAGGGGCCGGGTTCGCTGTCAAAATTTGGCCCGGGAACGGCGGGCGGTGCAGGCGGCTGGGCGGAAGGGGACTGATCGGAAGCGATAGTGCTAAGGTGTGCCGGTTCATCGCGGGGATGTGGCGAAGCGGATTGGCACCCGAGCAGGAGCGGGGCGGCGAAGAGCGGAACTGATACTGAGGCTGGCGCCCATCGCATGTTCATTTGAGGCTCTCCCGCGATACCTTGATCCTGAACCTAAATGCCTGTTCTCACTAATAAGTCATGCCGGACATCTTGCCCGATGTGGGGACTAGATCGGCGTTCGCTGTCAAGAGGCGCTGGCCTTGCCGCGCGGACTGAGGGCGGCGGGCAGCGCCTCGCACAGGCGGTCGGTGGCCAGGGCGATGCGGGATTCGGCGGTGGTGCGGTTGGAGGGGGTGTTTTCGACCGCGCGCGTTTCGGTGTTGAAGGCGAGCAGGCTGGCGGCGCGGCGGGCGGGGCAGAGGCTGAGATAGGCGCGAAAGCCGTTCTGGTCGCCATTGTGGCCGATGAAGGTGAGGCCGCCGGGGCCCTGGTCGATGAAGAAGGACAGGCCGGCCTTCGTCGTGGGTGCCATTCGGCCTTGCGAATAATCCTCGCCGGCGGCGATCTGCGGTGCCCACATTTCCTCCAGCGAGGATCGCTTGAGCACCAGATCGTGCCGCGCCGCGGCGGCGGGATCGCCGAGGAGGAAGGCAGCATATTTCGCCATGTCGGGCATGGGCGCGTTCAGCCCGCCGTTGGAGACGGTGACGCCGGTGTCGGCATCGAACGGCGCCTCCACCCGCTTGCCATCGCGGATCAGATAGCTGTGCGAGAGGTGCGGCAGGAGGTGCGGCGGGGTGCGATCGAAATAGCTGTCGTACATGCCGAGCGGGCGCAGGATGTTCTTGTCGACATAAACCTCCCAATCCTCGCCCGAGAGGCGTTCGATCACCTGGCCGAGATAGACGATGCCGGGGTTGGAATAGCTGAAGCGGCTGCCGGGGCGGAACTGGACCTGGGTGTAGGGGAGCATGGCGACAAGCTGCGACCAGCGCGCCGGCTCGAACGGTTGCCACGCGGCCTCGCGCCACGGCCAGGTGGGGCCACCATAGCCGGCGGAATGGCTCATCAGGTGGCGAAGCGTGACCGCATCGTTGCTGCCGTGCGGATTATGCACGGCGGCAAGCTCCGGCACGTAGCGGGTGATCGGATCGTCGAGCGTGAGCAGGCCGCGATCGCGCAATTGCATGATCGCGATGCCGGTCATCGTCTTGGTGATCGACGCCCAGTGGAAGATCGTGCGCGCATCGACCGGGGTGCGCGTGGCGGCGTCCTGATAGCCGATATGGTCGGCGACGGCGGTGCGGCCATCGCGAAGGAAATAGAAGCTGCTGCCAACGATCCCCGCCTCCGCCACGACGCGGCGGTGGGTGTCCCGGAATTCGCCGAGTGCGCGGTCGAACGATGCCGGCGCGGCGGTAGCAGGGAGCGGCATCAGTGCGGCGCTAAGCAGGGCGGGCGGGATGAGGGCGGCGGGGATGAATCGGGCGGGCAAGGGGAGGCTTCCTGAAGGCAGGGGACGTTGGGTCGCCAGAACGGCGTTTGGGAGGGTGGTAGGATTGTGCGCAGATGTCGAGGCGTATGATTGCCATGTCCGCGGGTGTTTCGCGCATGGTTCGGCAGATGCTGCCCCGCTGTATGCCGCCGCTGTGAAACGACCGACCGCAACCTGTTTGCAACCTTTTGCGCGAAGTAATAGTTTCAACGATGCGACTGGGTTTCTTCCCTGGATCGCCGTGGGCGGGATAAACGATGTTCGTCGTCGTCTCCAAACAGACGACGAATATCGCCCGCCCAGATGACCGCCTTCGCAGATCGCCCAGTTAGGGTGGTTCAGGCGATTCGAAACGGCAGCATGCGTTGATAGAATTTTGTCTGGCTGTTGACCGACATCTTTGCATAGATGCTGCGCACATGCGTTCGCACCGTTGGGGTGGCTAATCCCAGTTCGATGGCAATGTCCTGCGCTCCAAGGCCGCGCGCCAGCGCGTCGGCGATCCGAGCCTCAGCGGCGGTGAGCCCGAAGGCCTCGGCGTAACCGGAATAGTGCGGAGCCGGGAACACGCGGCCGCCCGCAAGAGCCAAGCTGACCGCCCAGCAATTCTCTTCGGGCGGCTGTTCCAGGTGCAAACCTTTCACGATGATGAAATTTTCTGGCTCCACGGAGGGGCGGCACAGGCTGAAGCGCGGCGCTCCAGTTGTCAGCGCAGCGTCGAGGTCAGCAGAGAGTTCGGGCACATGGATGGTGAGGACGCCGCCAGTTATTGAAAGACCGGCATTTAATGCGGCAAGTTCAGCTGCAGCCTGATTGTGCCAAAAGATCAAACGATCCTGACGGATCAATACCTTGGGCTGGGGATCTGCTTCCTTCCATGCCCGAAACACACTGCCCGCGCTGGCAGCCACAAATTCGCCCTGCATCATCCTCGCCATTATCGTTTTGACGGTTTTGCGATGTGCGTTCCGGCGCGACAATCGTTAATTGTTTACCCCGCTCAGCATTGTCCCAGGGCGAGACAGAGTCGTTTCGGCTCGGGGCGTGCGGTTATCACCGTGCAATGCGCCGGCGCTGTAAATAACTGAAAAGAAAAAGGTTATATGTCGACTGAACCGGTCGGGTTAGCGGCTGTTTGTTCGCGTCTAATCAATTGTGATGATGTTGGCACGCAAGGCGGCTGTTAATGACTTATTTACCGAAGGAGAGGCGAGTCGCAGCGCGGCGCTTCCCCTGAGGATGGGGGACTTCTTGGAGACGAGGTTCCCCGCTCTAACAACCGTTTAGATCCAGGGAAGAACCTACATGACCAAGATGCTTGCTGCGGCTTTCGCCGCCACCACTCTGCTTGCCTCGCCGGCTCTGGCGCAGTCGCAGTTTGCTCCCGTCAATCCGGGCAACAATGATGGCAAGGCCGATCTGTCGATCATTGGCAAGATCGCCCTTTCGTGCACCGTCAGCCCCGACGAGCGGACGGTTCAGGTTGACCTCGACTCGACCGACGCGCAGACCGCGGGCAGCCTGACCTACAAGTGCAATGGCGCCAACGGCTTCACCCGCACGATCAAGTCGGCCAATGGCGGCCGCCTGAATGGCCCGGCGAACAGCTTCGTGCCGTACACCGTCTCGCACTCGGGCGGTTCGGGCATCGCGATCAGCACGCCGGTGTCGCTGGCGACCACCTACACCAACAGCCTGTCGTCCTCCGCAGCGTTCGTGAATGGTCAGACCGGTCAGCTGCGCCTGATCGCTGCCAAGCCCGCCACTGCGACCGACGGCAACCCGCTGTTCGCCGGCACCTACACGGACACGATCGTCGTTTCGATCGCTGCCAACTGAGCAGGGCTTTGGCCTGAGCCAAGATCGGGGCGGCTCTGCGAGCCGCCCCGTTTCTGACTGGAGAGTCCGGCAATGTCGCGGTGGTGGTCTATTTCCTTGTGCCTGCTGGGCCCGCTCCTTTCGGTGACGGCGAGCGCGCAAGCGATCAAGCGATCCGATCTGCAGCAGCGCGAAGACAGCTACCTGTCGCGCGACAAAGGGGGCGAGGTGGCGCTGCTGATCCGCGGAGACAATCCGCTGCAATGCGGGATCGTTTTCGACGAGGCGACCGCATCGGTCGATCTTACCGCCAGACGTTCGTACGAAGTCGGCGTGCGCATGAACTGCAATGCGCCATTTCGCATGACGGGCCGCGCGACCAACGGCGCGCTGCGCAACGTCCAGTCCTTTTCACCTGGCGACCGGCGGACCTACCTTGATTATTCGATCGCATGGCCGGCGATGGTGACCAACGGGGGTCAGGCGCTGGCCCCGCAATTCTCTGGCCCCGGCAACAATTGGGCGCGGGGCGTCAACTATTCGTCGGGGACGTCGGTCGTCCAGCAATCGGGCCAGATGCGGATCGAATGGGAACGCCCCGGCGAATTGCTGGCGGGCACCTATACCGAAACGTTCACGGTCGAGCTTGAGCCGATCAACTAAGAGTTCACATCGCCCGGGGGGGCGCAGTGGCGAAGGGGAGGGTGCGTAATGAGGAAGCTTCTGGGCCTGTTGATCGGGGCGTCGGCCATGCTGGCACCGGCGGCGGCCCATGCGCATCGCGTGTACCCGATGACGTACGAGCTGGCGCCGACCGGATCGGCCGCGTCCACCGTACTGCGGGTTGAGAACACGACCGACCGGCCGATCACGCTGGAGATGAAGGTGGAGCGGCGCGCCTGGGACGAAGCCGGCAACGAGACCCGCACCGCAGCCGACGACGACTTCATCATCCTGCCGCCGCAGATGATCGTTGAGCCGGGAAAGACGCAGGCGGTGCGCGTGCAATATGCCGGGCCGCCGCTGGCCGATGATACTGCGATGTACGTCGTAGGCGTCAACCAGGTACCGGTGCAGGATCCCAATGCAGAGACCGGCGTCCAGTTCGTCATCAACTTCGGTACGGCCGCCTATGTGGTGCCGGCGGGTGCCAAAACCCTGCTGAACGTCGTCTCGGTCGAGCCCGCAAGCGAGCCGGGGATGATGAAGGTCACGCTGGAAAACGCCGGCGCACGTCATGCGCCGCTGGGCAACACCACCTTCACCTTCACCAACGGGGCAGGACAGCGCATGGTGCTGACCGGTGATCCGTTGCGCGAGGCGCTGGTTGCATCCGTCGTTCCGTCGCATGGGCGCCGGGTGTACATGATCAAGGCGAGCGAGGGCTTCGCCACGACCGGTCCGCTCCAGTTGGCGATCCGCTGACCACCCTGCGCAGCGAGCGATCGAGATGGTAAACCGGATCCCCCGCGTGCGGAAGGCATTGCGGTTGCTCGCCGCGGGCGCAAGCGTCGCGGCGCTGTCGACCCACGCCGCCGTGGCGCAAAGCGGGGCAAACGCCGTGGCGCCCGCCGCCGCGCCTGCCGCAGGCGCGGTTCCTGGCGCCCCCCCTGCGCAACCGCAGCGCACGATCGACGTCAACCTGCCGCTGGAGCTGAACGGCTTCTACCTAGGGGACATCGCCGCCAAGGCGACGATGACCGGCGAGATCGTCGCCGTCGACGCGCCGCGCTTTCTGGCTTTGGTCAGTCCTCGGCTGGCGGAAGTTGCCGCCGCGGCCCTGGCGGCCCGCGTCGCCCAGGCCGGCGCGACTGCGTCGATCGAAGCGCTGGCGATCCCGGGCATAGCGGTCGAATATGACACCGGCGACCTGAAGCTGGTCGTCACCGTATCGGCGGACAGCGCGCGCGCGCAGGATGTCGCGCTGGCCCCGTCCATCATCGACAAGCCGACCGACACGACCATCATGCCAGCGGATTATGCCGCCGGGGTGAACCTGTTTGCGTCCAAGGCATTTACCCATCGCGGTGTGGCGGGCCCAAGTACGCGCGGGTTCCAGCCGACGACGGTGGGGATCGACAGCTTCGTCAATTTGGGCGGGATCGACGGCGTCACGATCGTTCACCAGTCGACGTTTCAGGATGGGCCGGATGGACGTTATACCCGCGGCCCCATCACGCTGCTTCACGACGACTGGCGCAACGCAGTGCGCTATGCCGCCGGTGACGTCGATCCGTTCCCCTTGCCGCTGCAGGGCGCCACACCGCTGGGCGGGTTGCTGATCACGCGCGCCTACGCGGACCTGCAACCAACACGCAACGTCCGCCCCGCGGGACGCACCAATTTCATCCTGGAACGCGACGCGATCGTTGAGGTCGAGGTGAACGGCGTGGTCACCCGAACGCTTCAGCTGCGGGCCGGAACCTATAATCTCCGCGACCTGCCGTTCACCGAAGGGTTGAACGAGGTTCGACTGCTGATCCAGGATGCGGCCGGGCGGCGCGAGATCGCGTCCTTCTCCCGATCGTTCACGTCGACGCTGCTGGAGCAGGGGATCGACGAATTTTCCTTTGCCGTGGGCATGCCACGCATCGGGACGATCGGCGGTTTTACTTACCTGACCGAACCGCAGGTTACCGGGTTCTACCGCGTGGGGCTGACGCAGAGCCTGACCTTGGGCGTGAACGCTCAGGGCGACCGGTTCACCCAATTGTTCGGCGGCGAAGGCCTGCTGGCGACACGACTGGGCACGTTCCGCTTCGAGGCCGCGGTCAGCCGGACGCGAGGCGGCCGAACTGGCATCGCTACGACAGCAGGCTGGATCCGGTCGTTCATCCTAGGAGGCAATCCCGGCGAGATCGAGGCGCTATGGGATCATCGCAGTCGCGACTACACGACGCTCAACCAGGGGCGGTTTGGCACCGACCTGGTGGACGATGTCGCGGTGCGATACCGTCAAGCGCTGTCCGGCGGCTTCTTCGCCAATGCAACCTTCGGACGATCCGAGCGCCGCCAGGGTGTCGACGAGACCCGCTGGTCCGGCGGGTTAAGCCGGGGGTTCGGGCCGTTCTTCCTATCCGTCCTGTACGAGGGGCGGCAGCGTGATCGTCAGCGCGTCGAGCATGCCGGTTTCCTGAACCTGAGCCTTCGCCTAGGCACGCGGGAGAACGTTACCGCACGCTATGCCACGCGCGAGGACCGATATCGGCTGGAATATGAGCGCAGCGTCACTAACCGGCTGGGCGACTGGGGTATCAGGGCAGGGCTTGGCGGTGCCGATGGCGAGCGCAGCCTGCAGGGACAAATCGACTATTTCTCCAACCGTGCCGAGGCGGGGGCCCGCTTCGACCTGTTTGACGACACGCTGAATGGCGTGCGCGCACGCCAGACAACGCTGCGCCTTGCCACCGCGATCGGGTTTGCAGACGGGGCGGTCGCCGTGGGCCGGCCGTTCCGCGACGGATTCGCCGTCGTGCGGGGGCACCGAACGCTGGATGGGGCGCCGATCGATGTCAGCGCCGGCGTCGCGAGCGAAGTTTATGCCCGCACCGGCGCGTTGGGGCCCGCGCTGGTCAGCACGAGCCGTGCCTATCAACGCAACCCGATACGGGTGGACGTTGCCGACCTGCCGGCCGGCTATGATCTGGGCGCGGCGGCATATGAGCTGTTCCCGGGCACGCGAAGCGGGTTCAAGATCACGGTCGGGTCCGACGCGTCGCGCACGGTGATGGGCGTTTTGGTCGATGAAGAGGGTGCTCCGATCGTGCTGCTGAGCGGAGAGATGCGATCGTTGGACCGTCTTGGAGAGAAGCCGGTGGCGCTGTTCACCAATCGCACCGGCCGCTTTGTCGCGTCTGCCGTTCGCCCGGGCCGCTATGTCGTCGAGATGGACGGCAAGCAAGCCGAGGTGACCATTGCCAAGGACCGGATCGGGTTGGTCGACGCGGGTCGGCTGCGCATGGAAAAAGGGTCACTACCATGATGGCACGCGAGAAATCATGTCTGGTCCTCCTGGGGCTGATCGGCTCCGCCGCGGTTGTAACCCCCGCTTGGGCCTGTGACCCGCAGGTCAGCCGGGTGTCAGCGCCGCGCAATGCCCCATACGAACCCTTCGCGCCGGACGTGGCGGTCTATTCGCTCGATATCGACATCCGGAACAGGGACGATGACCGCTGCGAGCTGCAGCTGGTAGCACTCAGCACGTCCCCGGGGCAGAGAAACCTGATCGGATCGGCGGGCGGGGGACGCCTGGCCTATGACCTGACCATCGGCACTGGGGTGCGGATCCCCAACGAAGAGGCGGCGACCTTTGGCGCGCCAATTGTGCTGACACCCAAAGCAGAGCAGACCGTGCGCCTGCAGCTGCGAATCAACCCGGGGCAGGTGGTGCCGAGCGGCCATTATGATGAACAGCTTCGGTTGCGGATCATCAGCAAGAGCGGCGGCGTGCGCACCAACGAACGGCAGGTGCCGGTCAGCGTGCAGGTCCAGTCACGCGCGCAGGTCAACATTGCCGGTACCGCGGGCAACTTTTCCGCCGGGGTGCGCAGCGCGCGGCTCGACCTCGGCTCTCTGGAGCGGGGGGCCACTGGCCGCATGTTCATCCAGGTTCGGGCGAACGAGCCGGTGACGCTGCGGCTGGAATCGCTAAATCGCGGTCGCCTCACCCACGTTCAGGCGGCCGACCAGTCAATTCATTACGAATTTTCGGTCGACGGACAAAGGATCAACCTGGCGGCACCGACAATACTCAGCCGGCGTCCGCCGCGTACGTTGGACGGAGCCGCTTACGAAGCCCGCACCACCGTTGCCCCTGTGGAAGGTCGCTTGGCGGGCGAATATCGCGACGTTGTGACCGTAAGCGTAGACGCGACGGGATAAATGCACGCCGATCGGCGTTTAGAGTTTCTCAAACCAAGCCGGTTAGTCCCGTCTGGTTGGAGGGCATATGCCGATCTTCGTAAACACCGGATTAATCTTAAGTGCGCTCACCGCTACTCCCGCCGTTTCGGAGCCGCAGCGGTATGAGGCGACGTTTCGGATTTCGGGTATCATCCCGGTCCGCTGCTCTGCCGCAGTGACGAGCGTCGAACGACATGCCGGGTCTCTTCGCGTTCATGTTAGCGAGGATTGCAACACGCCGTATCGCCTCGTCGTACGGGTGATGGATACGGCGGGGACCGGCGAGGATCGAAGTCTGACCCTGCAACGCCGAGCGTTCACCCGGGGATCCGTGATCGACCTTCCCTATGAGGCCTCCGCTGCGCCCTTGGTGCAGCTGTACGCTGAAGTATGAGCGTCGTGCTTTCCTAAATTGATTTCTGCCGGATCGTCAGGGCGGCGGGGGCGCGTCGGTTGCCTCCGCGGCGAGGGTGCGCACGTCGACGCGCGCCTTCAGCCGGGCGGCGAGGAGGGCGGTGCCGCTGACCTTGCGCTGGACGAACAGGGTCTCGACGTCGGGGACGTGCCAGGTGGCGCGATCCTCGATCATCGCCTTGGCTTCCTCGCGGATCACGGGGACGAAGGCGCGGTCGCCGAAGTCGAAGGGGCCGGGGCGGTGGATGGTGGCGTCGACCGCCGCGATCATCCGGTCGACCGCCGGGCGGTGCGCCGCCGCTGCGCGGACGCCGATGAAGCCGGTCTCGATCGCGACATCGCGCATCGCGTCGCGATCACGTGCGAGGCCGGCGTGGATGAGGCGGGTATAGGCGTCTGCGGTGGCGGCGGGCACGGCGCGGGTGGCCCCGAAATCGAGCAGCACCAGCCGGCCGGTGTCGGGTTGCCAGCGGTAATTGGCGAAATTGGGGTCGGTCTGCATCACCCGGAATTCGAACAATTCGCGCAGCACGAGGCTGACCAGCGCATCCATCGCGGCATCGCGCGCGGGCTGGTCGGCGCCCTCCAGCGTCTCGATCGGGCGGCCGTCGATGAACTCCATCGCGAGCACGCGGCGCGTGGTGAGCGCGGGTTCGAGGCCGGGGACGACGTAGCGATCGTCGCCGGCCAGACGATCGCGATAGGCGCGCATCTGTTCGCCCTCGCGCAGGTAATCCGCCTCCTCGCGCAGCTGGCGCTTCGCCTCGGTGAGGAGCGGGGCGATATCGAGCGTCGAGGGGAGGAGGCTCGAGACGCGCAGCAGCGTCGCGACATTGTCGACATCGGCGTCGATGCTGTTCGCGACACCGGGATATTGGACCTTGATCGCGAGGCGCCGGCCGTCGGGCAGGGTGGCGCGGTGGACCTGGCCGATCGAGGCGGCGGCGATCGGCGTTGCCTCGAACCGGGCGAAGCGGCGGCGCCAGTCGGCACCCCATTCGGCCTTCAGCACCTTGTCGAGCTGTTGCGGGGGCATGCGATAGGCCTGGTTGCGCAGCCGGGCGAGGATGGTGGCGAGTTCGGGCGGCAGCATGTCGCCGGCGTCCATCGAGATCATCTGGCCAAGCTTCATCGCTGCGCCGCGCAGGTGCGACAGGCGATCGGCGACGCGGGTGGCGTTGGCCGGGGTCAGCACCAGATCGCCGAGGCGCGGCCGCTCCCCGGCGGCGAGGCGGCGTGCGCCCTCCGCCAGCATCCCGCCCGCGACGCCGCCGGCAAGCCGCCCGAAGGTGCCGAGCCGGGCGATGCGGCCCGACGGGATCGCGCGGCCGGGGGTGGCAGGATCGGGGGCGTGGGGATCGGGGGGGAAGGGATCGGAAGGATCGTCGGTCATCCCGCTACGACTGGCGGGGGCGGCAATCGTTCCGCTGGGGCGGGGCTGGATCGGGGAACCGTAGCCGTGGCCGCGCCTTTCATGCCGGGGTGGCGGCCAACAGGAGTATGTCATGGCTTTGCGCATCCCCTCGATCGTCGGCAGCCTGCGGCGCGATTCGCTCAACCGGCGACTGCATGACGCGCTGCTTCGCCTGGCACCGGCCGACCTTTCCTTTCACGACGTGCCGATCGGCGACCTGCCACTCTACAACCAGGACGAGGAGGCAGACCCGGCCGAGCCGGTACGGCGGCTGAAGCGCCCGATTGCGGAGGCCGACGGCGTGCTGTTCGTCACGCCCGAATGTAATCGATCGATCCCCGGGGTTCTGAAGAACGCGCTCGACCATGGATCGCGCCCGCCGGGGGAGAGCGTGTGGGCGGGGCGGCCGGCCGGCATCATCGGGGTGTCGCAGGGCAAGATCGGCACGGCGCTGGCGCAGCAGCACCTGCGCAACATCCTGGCCTATCTCGATATGCCGACGCTGGGGCAGCCGGAGGCGTTCATCCAGTGGAGCGACGCGATGCTGGATGCGGACGGCACGATCGCCGCTGGCAGTCGTGCGTTCCTGCAAGGCTGGATGGACCGCTTTGCCGGCTGGGTGCGGCGGCACGCAGGGTGAGCGACGCGGCGTGCGCGGGGAAGGGGCACCGGCCGCGCCGGCGCCCCCTTGGTTCGCGATGTGCGATCAGACGTCGAGGTTGGCGACGCTGAGCGCGTTTTCCTGGATGAACTCGCGGCGCGGCTCGACCACGTCACCCATCAGGCGGGTGAAGATCTCGTCCGCGACGTCGGCCTGGTCGATCGCGACCTTCAGCATCGAGCGGTTGTTGGGATCGAGCGTCGTTTCCCACAGCTGCTCGGCGTTCATTTCGCCAAGGCCCTTGTAGCGCTGAATCGCGAGACCCTTGCGGCCGGCGGCGAGGATCGCCTCCAGCAGCTGAGACGGGCGAGCGACGAGCGTTTCGCCCTTGCCGATCACCAGCGCCTCATCCGCCTCCCCCTCATCGACGATCGCGCCGTCGAGCGTCGCGTCCGGCGCCGGCTCCTCAGTGCGGTCACCGGCCTTGAGCGAGATGAGCTTGCGCGCGCTGTCGTAGAGGTCCGCATGTTCGGCGGCGAGGCCGTGGAGCTTGCGTGCCTCCGCCGAGGAGACGAACGCTGCCTCGACGATGTGGTGATCGGTCACCCCGCGCCAGAAGCGCTGGAAGTGGAAGCCGCCCTCCGGCGTCATCTGCGCCGTCCAGCGTGCCTCGGGATCGCCCTGATCGAGGCGGCGGGTCACCTGCGCGAGGCGGGTGGCGCGTTCCTCCGGCGCGATCTGCGGATCGAGCGCGCCGCCGAGCGCCAGCGTCTCGATGATCACCGGATCGTAGCGGCGCGGCACGTAGCGCATCAGCGTGCGCATGCGGCGCGCGTGATCGACGAGGTTGAACAGCGGCGCGCCGGTGCCGACGCCATCGAGCGTCGTCGCCTGCGTGCCGTTGCGGACGAGGTAATCGTCGAGCGCGGCCTCATCCTTCAGATATTCCACGGCCTTGCCGCGCGTCGCCTTATAGAGCGGCGGCTGGGCGATATAGAGGTGCCCGGCGCTGATCAGGTCGGGCATCTGGCGGTAGAAGAACGTCAGCAGCAGCGTGCGGATGTGCGCGCCGTCAACGTCTGCGTCGGTCATGATGACGATCTTGTGGTAGCGCAGCTTCTCGAGGTTGAACTCGTCGCGGCCAATGCCGGTGCCCATCGCCTGGATCAGCGAGATGATCTCCTTCGACGAGAGCATGCGATCCTCGCGCACGCGCTCGACGTTCAGGATCTTGCCGCGGATCGGCAGGATCGCCTGGAACTCGCTGTTCCGGCCCGACTTGGCCGAGCCGCCGGCCGAATCGCCCTCCACGATGAACAGTTCGGACTTGGCCGGATCCTTCTCGCGGCAGTCGTGCAGCTTGCCCGGAAGGCCGCCCATCGAGCCCATCACCGTCTTGCGGCTGGCGTCGCGCGCCTTGCGTGCCGCTTCGCGCGCGGCGGCGGCGTCGATCACCTTCTGAATGATCTGGCGCGCGTTCTGGGGATTTTCCTCCAGCCAGTCGGCCATCTTGTCGGCGAGCAGGCTTTCGAGCGGCTGGCGGACCTCGGAGCTGACCAGCTTGTCCTTGGTCTGCGAGGAGAATTTCGGGTCCGGCAGCTTGACCGAGACGATTGCGGTCAGCCCCTCACGCATGTCGTCGCCGGTGAGCGAGATCTTCTCCTTCTTCAGCATCCCCGACTTGTCGGCATAGGCATTGAGCGTGCGCGTCAGTGCCGAGCGGAAGGCGGCGAGGTGGGTGCCGCCGTCACGCTGCGGGATGTTGTTGGTGAAGCACAGGACGTTTTCGTAGTAGGAATCATTCCACTGTAGCGCGACGTCGATACCGATATCGTCACGCTGGCCGGAAATGGCGATCGGCTCCGGGAACAGCGCGGCCTTGGTGCGATCCAGCCACTTCACGAACGCGGCGATGCCGCCCTCGTAATAGAGCTCGACCGTCTTGGGCTCCTCGTGACGTGCGTCGGTGAGGAACAGGCGGACGCCCGAGTTGAGGAAGGCGAGCTCGCGATAGCGGTGCTCCAGCTTCTCGAAGTCGAACTCGGTGATCTTGAAGGTGGCGGGCGAGGGGAGGAAGGTGACGCGGGTGCCCTTCTTCCCCTCAGGCGCCTTGCCGACGACCTTCAGCGGAGCGACGGCGTCGCCATGGGTGAAGCGCATGTAATGCTCCTCCCCATCGCGCCAGATGGTGAGATCGAGATATTCGGACAGCGCGTTGACGACCGAGACGCCGACGCCGTGGAGGCCGCCGGAGACCTTGTAGGCATTGTCGTTCGAGGTGTTTTCGAACTTACCGCCGGCGTGAAGCTGGGTCATGATGACCTCGGCCGCCGAGACGCCTTCCTCCGGGTGGATGCCGGTGGGGATGCCGCGGCCGTTGTCGGTGACGCTGACCGAGCCGTCCGGGTTCAGCGTGATGTCGATCCGGTCGCAATGGCCGGCCAGCGCCTCGTCGATCGCATTGTCCGAAACCTCGAACACCATGTGGTGGAGGCCCGATCCGTCGTCGGTATCGCCGATGTACATGCCCGGCCGCTTGCGCACCGCGTCCAGGCCCTTCAGCACCTTGATCGAGGAGGCGCCGTAGTCGTTCGAATTCTGCTGATCTGCCATGCCAATCATATAGGCATGGCGGCGCTGCAACGAAAGCGAAATGGCGCGCGTTCAGGCCGGTTGCGCGTGCGCCTGGACGTGCGGGAGCGGCCGTTCGCGCAGGGTGAGGAACAAAACCGCCGCCAGCGCCAGCGCGATCGCCGCCATCGCAAGCGCGGCGCCATAGCTGCCGGTGGCATCGTACAGCCGCCCGAAGGCGGTGATGCCGGTGGCGGTGCCGAACAGGCCGATCATCACCAGCAGGCCGTAAAGCTCCCCAAAGGCGCGCAGGCCGAACAGGCGGGTGGCGAGATAGGGCAGCAGATCATGCTCCGCGCCGTTCATCAGCCCGGCGAGGAACACCAGCGTCAGCATCAGCGGCAGGCCAGGCGCGGGAAGTTGCAGTCCGACAAAGGCGAGCGCCGACACGGTGGCGAAGGCGGCGGCGGTCGCTTGCGGCCGGTAGCGGTCGACCAGCGCGCCCATGACGAGCCGGCCGACGACCTGGCTGGCGGCAAAGGCAGTGACGAGCAAGGCGGCGGCGGCGGGCGTCAGGCCACGATCGGTACCGAGCGGGACGAGCGAGGTGACGAGGCCGACGCTGGCGATGTTGATCAGCGCCGCGGTGGCGCCGAGCCGCCAGTAGCGGGTGTCGCGCCGGGTCTCCGCGCCGGTCATCCCCTCCACCGGCAGCGCTGCGGCGGGATCATCGGGATCGGGGCGGGTCGGGGCGGTCCGTTCGTGCCGCAGGAGGTAGAGGACGGCGGGAAGCGCGAGCAGCGCGACGATGAGGCCGAGTGCGACGAAGCCGGCGCGCCAGCCATAAGCGGCGATGATGATGCCCAGCACCGGCGCGAGCGCCAGCGAGGAGATCGAGATGCCCGAGGTGGCGACGCCGAGCGCAATGCCGCGCCGCGCCTCGAACCGCTGGGCGATCAGCTTGCCATAGACGATCGCGCTGGTGCCCGGGACGGTGAGCGCGAGGCCGAACACCAGCACCTGATATTGCCACAGCGGCCCGGTGAGCGATGCCATGCCAGCATAGACGAGGCCGAGCAGCAGCATGGCGAGGATGATGATCGCCTTCACCCCGATGCGGTCGGCGAGGCGGCCGAGGAAGGGGACGGTGAGGCCGCCGAGCAGCCCGAGGCCGGCGGCAGTGGCGATGTCGCCGCGCGTCCAGCCGAATTCGCCCACCGGGCCGGCGATGAACAGGCTGGACAGATTTTGGAACAGCCCCGGCCCGGTGCCGATGCCGATCATCGCCGCGACGACCACAGGCCAGCCGAGACGCCACTCGCCGGCGCGGGCCGGGCGGTGCGTGTTCCTCTCCATGACGGTGATGGTAGCGCGCGGGGCGGGCGCGTCCAGCGATTATGGCGGGGTCGGGCGTGGGGTCGCGCGCCTAACCGAGCGCGATGCGGGTCGCATCCTCGCCGATCGCGGCGAACAGCGCAGGCTCGGTACCGGTCATCCAGACCTGCGCATGGTTGCTGAGCCGGTCGAACAGCGCGGCGCGGCGGGCGGGGTCGAGATGTGCGGCGACCTCATCGAGCAGCAGGATCGGGGGCTGGCCGCGGCGCTCACCCACGAGCGCGGCATGAGCGAGGACGATCGACAGGAGCAATGCCTTCTGCTCGCCCGTGGAGGCCTGGGCGGCGGCGATCTGCTTGTCACGGTGGGTGACGTGGAGATCGGCACGGTGCGGCCCGACGAGGGTGCGACCGGCGGCGGCATCGCGCGCGCGGCCGGCGGCAAGCGCGGCAAGCAGCGCGTCGGCGTCGCCGCTCCACCCCTCCAGGGCCAATGTGGCGCGGGGGAAGTCGGTATCCGAGGTGCCGGCAAGTTGGGCGGAAACCGCGCTTACCGCCTCCCGCCGGGCGGCGTCGATCGCCGCGCCATGCTGCGCCATTTGCGCCTCCAGCGCTGAGAGCCACTCGCGGTCGGGAAATGGCTCCGCCAGCAGCTTGTTGCGGGCGCGCATCGCGGCGTCGTAGCGGGTCGATTCGGTGGCGTGACCGGGCACCAGCGCGAGCGTCAGCCGATCGAGGAAGCGGCGGCGCTCGCTCGCCGGTTCGACGAACAACCGGTCCATCGCGGGGGTGAGCCACAGCACCGACAGCCATTCCGCCAGCGCATTGCCAGGGGCGGCGGCGCCGTTGATGCGGATGACGCGGCGCTCGGGCGCGCTCGCCAGCGTGCCGGTCGCGATCTCCGTCGTATCGTCCAGCGTGGCGGCGATGCCGAAGCCGCCCGGCCCGTCGCGGCGCGCGATATCGCCGAGGCTGGCGCGGCGTAAGCCGCGACCGGGCGCGAGCAGCGACACCGCCTCCAGCACATTGGTCTTGCCCGCGCCATTGGGGCCGGTGAGCAGCACGAACCCCGCCCCGGGGGACAGCGCCAGCCCGGAATGGCTGCGCACGTCGGTCAGCACGAGCCGGCGGATCATCGCCGCCGCTCTACTGTGGCTTGGGAAAAGGCGAAAGCGCCGTGTTGTGCGCGGCGGCGCGCGCCTAGTGGCGGAGGCGCGGGCGATCGCGGCGCAGGAGCGTCGCACTCGCCAGTGCAACGATGGCGTCGCCCGACTGGAGAGCGGCGATGCGGCGAGCATAGCCGGCGGCGAGGCCGCGATGCGCATGGCGCGCCTCGAATGTCGGCGCGGACGTGGCGCGCACGATCGATAGCTGATGGCGGAAATACAGTTCGTTGAGGTCCATCATCGTGCCTTCAGAAGGGGTAAGCGAAAGCACGTCGGTCTCTCAGTCGATGACGCCTACAGATCAGAACTGCCACCGATGAAATCTACATGGGGAACGGGGTAATTTCCGCAACGTTGGCGCCAAAATATATCGGCCTGGGCCGGGGCTGGCTATTTTCAGGAATATTGTCTATATCGGCGGGGCTACAGTCGCAAATCGAACGGTCTTTGGCGCTTTGCGGCACCTTCTTCCTTCTTTCCCTGCTGCCGCGGCACCGGACGATCCGCTCTTTGGATCGGCCAGCCAAAAATGAAGGAATAAGCACATGGCCCAGATCGGCACCGTAAAGTTTTTCAACATGGACAAGGGCTTCGGCTTCATCGCGCCGGACAATGGCGGCGCGGACGCGTTCGTGCACATCTCCGCCGTCGAGCGCGCGGGCTTCGCCACGCTGCAGCAGAACCAGCGCGTCAGCTATGAGATGGAGACCGATCGTCGTGGCCGTTCGAGCGCCGTGGCGCTTGAAGCCGCGGAGTAAGGACATGCGGGTCGGCCGATCGCCGGCCCGTTTTTTTCAGGAGCGATACCATGGCCGATGATGCCGTCACCTATCGCGCTCGCGCGGCCGCCGAAACGGCCAATGCGAACGCCGCAACGCTCGACAATGTGCGCGAGCGATGTGAGCGGGCAGCGCGGGCGTGGGGCGTCATGGCCGACCGCGCCGAACGGGTGAGCACCCAGCGGATGGAGCGCGAGGCGGCCACCGCCGCCCAGCGGACCGCCGAGGGCTGACCCACCAACAGCGATCAGCGCCCGGCTGAGAACAGCCGGGCGCTGGCGCTTTTTTCTTTCTTGATGACGCTGCGGTCAAAGGCGCTGCCTTTAAAGGCGTCGCGCTTGCTGCAGTCGCGGACCGCCGCTGCCGGCGGCCCTGCGTCGATGCTGCCGGTCAGGCGGCGAGCGGCATGTCCTTCTGCTGCGCCTCTTCGCGGCGCTGGCTGAGATAGGATGCCATTTCCTCACCCAGTTCCGCCTGCGCGCGGCGGTAGAGCACTGGCTCGGTCAGGCCGAGGCGCTTGCGCGCGGCGCCGAGCGGCTCGTGCATCAGCTTCAGATAATCCTCGCCGGCTAGCCATTTCGCGGCCTTGCCACGCTGATATCCCTCGAGCACGGCGCGGGCGAACAGCGTGCCCTTTGTAATGCGCAGGCTCTTGAGCGCGGCGGCCGAGCCGATGAAGGCCCAGCCCGCACCGCCGACCTGGGCGTAGCTGAACGCGACCAGTGCCGCCTCACCCAGGCTTTCGTCGGCCTTGTAGCCGGTCAGCACGTGCCAGATGTCATGGATGTCGCGGGTGCGGCGACCAAACCAGGCATAGGGATGGTTGATCTCGACATTGTCATTGCCTTCGCGGCTGACCGCGACGAGGCCGTCGGCCGAATAGCCGGTGCTGTCGAGGAAATCGCGATAGGCGGCGCCGACAGTGCCGGGCGCGAAGCTGTCGACCCAGGCACGATCGGAAAAGCGCTCCGACAGTTCGGTCTGTTCCCGGGCGATGCGGCCACCCTCTTCGGTGCCGAGCAGCTTGGCATAGCCCCATTCGGTACTGCCGACGTTCAATGCGCGCATGATGCGGAACACCTGCACCGTGTCGTCGCCATTGTTGAGCAGCTTCTTGATTGCGTCGAAGGCTGTGTTCCAGTCACGCCGGCCGGTGCTGCCGGGGAAGGGAGGTAGCTTAGCGGCCATGTGTTCGGCTCCTTACTGACAGGCATGTCAATAAATCATCGCACGAGGGGCGTCAATTGTTCCCGGCGACGGCTCACACAATTCGTTACGCGACGGTTCCAAAGATGAACCCGGCTGGCGACGCGGCCGGCGCCGCTGTTAAAGGGGCCGCCATGCCGATCGACCTCATATGCCTCGATGCCGACGATACCCTGTGGCACAACATGCGCTTCTTCGCCGCGGCGGAGGACGCCTTTGTGGCGATGCTGGCACCCTTTGCCGAGGCGGGGATCGCACGCGACCGGCTGGCGGCGGTCGAGGTGCGCAATCTGCCGCTGTACGGCTATGGCGCCAAGAGCTTCACCCTGTCGATGATCGAGACGGCGCTGGAATTCGGCGCGGACGCGCGGGCGATCGGCGACGTGCTGGAGGCGGGACGCGCGCTGCTGGCGCATCCGGTCGAGCTGTTGGATGACATCGAGGACACGCTGGCTGCCCTCGCGGAGCGTGCGCGGCTCGTCCTCGTCACCAAGGGCGACCTTTTGCATCAGGAAATGAAGCTGGCCGCATCGGGACTGGGCGAGATGTTCCACGGCGTCGAGATCGTCAGCGACAAGAAGGAGGAAACCTTTGCGCGGCTGTTCGAACGCTACGGCGTGCCGCCCGCCCATGCCCTGATGGCGGGCGATTCGATGCGCTCGGACGTCCTGCCGGCGCTCGCCGCCGGGGCATGGGCGGCATATGTGCCGCAGGCGGGCGCCTGGGCGCATGAGGTGGCGCCGCCGCCAACCGACGCGGCGCGATTTCGCGAGCTGGCGAGCCTGGCGGAGCTGCCCGACTGGGTGCGGGCGATCGAGGAAGGATAGCGGCGGGCCTGGCTCGATCGACCGGCAAGGCGTTGACGCCAAAGGCAAGTCGGGATGACGTAAGCTGACAGGCGTCTGCCGGTCGTAGAAGGAGAAGGCACCGCCGACTAAGCCCTCGGCGGAGCTTTCCGTGCCACTGACCGCGGGTGGCGCAGCGCTGATCGCATCCCTCCCGTCTCCTCTTGTCGCGGCGCCGGCGTGCGGCGACAAGGTCGGGAAAGGGAGATCATCACATGGTGTGCCGAACCGGCATTGTTGTTGCCGCGCTGCTGATTGGCGGTAGCGCCGCTGGGCCCGTCGTGGCGACCGGACCGGGTACAGGTGCCGGGCAGCAAGCGAGCGATCCGCTGACCCGGCCGCTGGCCGTTGAGCGCGAATCGACGTGGCTGGCACCGCGCGCGCCGGAGAAGATCTTCGGTACCACCTATCTGGTCGGGTTCGGCGGGCTGAGCGTCGCATTGATCGATACGGGCGCGGGGCTGATCCTGGTCGATGGCGCGTTGCCGCAGGCGGCGCCGCGGATCCTGGACAATGTTCGCAAGCTCGGGTTCAAGCCCCGCGACATCAAATACATCCTGAGCACCGAGCCGCATTTCGACCATGCCGGCGGGCTTGCCGCGCTGGTGCGCGATACCGGTGCGACGGTGGTGGCGAGCGATCGCGCCGCCGAGGGGCTGCGCACGGGGCGGCTGGGCAAGGACGATCCGCAACTCGCCTATGACCACAGCTTTCCGCCGGTGGCCAAGGTGCGCACGCTGGCGGACGGCGAGCGGCTGACGCTGGGCAAGGTGACGGTGACGGGGCATCGCACCGCGGGGCATACGACCGGGAGCATGAGCTGGAGCTGGCCTGCGTGCGAGGGCGCGACATGCCGGACGATCGTGTTTGCCTCGAGCCTCAACCCGGTGTCGGCCGAGGGGTATCGTTACAGTGCGCCGACGAGTGCGGGGATTCGTGATGCCTTTGCGCAGACCTATGCCACGATGAAGGCGATGCCGTGCGACATCCTGATCACCGCCCATGCCGATCAGGGCGGGGCGACAGGGCGCTATCTGACCGAGCCGGGCGCCTGCCGCGCGCTGGCCGAGGCGTCGGAGCGCGCACTGGCGGCACGGCTGCGCAAGGAGGCGGCGGGGATGGCCGAATAGGGGCGGTCGACGCCAATCAGGCGGCGTTGTCGATGCCCAGCTCGCCCAGCTTGCGGTAGAGCGTCGAGCGACCGATGCCGAGCCGGCGTGCAACCTCCGTCATTCGGCCGCGATAATGGCCGATGGCGAGGCGGATGACGTCTGCCTCGATCTCCTCCAGCATGCGCAGATTGCCGTCCGGGCGGAACAGCTCCACGCCGCCTGAGGTCGCCATCTGCTGCGGCTGGGGCGTGCGGACGCGGCGGGTGTTAAGCGTCGCGATCTGCGGGAAATCGGTGCGGGTCAGCGCATCGCCCTCACACAGCACTGCGGCGCGGAACAGCGCGTTCTGAAGCTGGCGCACGTTTCCGGGCCAGTCATAGTCCATCAGGAGCGCGAGCGCGTCGTCGGTGATGCCCAGCTGACGCAGTCCGGGCTGAAGTGCGATGCGGGCGAGCAGGTGGCGGGCGAGCGCGGGAATATCCTGCGCGCGTTCGCGCAGCGGCGGGATGGTGACCGGCACGATGTTGAGGCGGAAGTACAGGTCCTCGCGGAAATTGCCGGCCTCCACCTCATCCACCAGCCGCTTGCTGGTGGCGACGATGACGCGCACGTCCACCTCGCGCGGGTGGCGGCCGCCGAGCGGGTGAACCAGTCCGGTCTGGATCGTGTCGAGGAGGCGTGCCTGCGTTTCCAGCGGCATTTCGCCGATATCGTCGATGAACAGGGTACCGCCATCGGCCTCCACGAACTTTCCGATCTTGCGATCAAAGGCGCCGGCGAAGGCGCCGGTTTCGTGGCCGAACAATTCACTGTCGAGCTGATTGGCGGGCAAAGCGCTGCAATTCACCGAAAGCATGGGCTTCTTCGCGCGCGGGCTGGCGGCGTGCACCGCTTCTGCCACCACTTCCTTGCCGACGCCGCTTTCGCCCTCGATTAGGACGGCGACACGGGCGCGGGCCGCCTTGGCCGCCACCGCGAGCGCGGCGCGGAATTGCGGGGCGGAGCCGACGATCTCGTCGAAGCCAAGCATCGCCGGGATCTTTTCGGTCAACGGGCGAAGCTCTCCTGCCGCCGTATCCGCCACCGCGGCGTCGAGCGCCTGGAGCAGCCGTTCGGGCGCGAGCGGCTTTACGAGGAAGTCGGTCGCCCCGGCGCGCATCGCGTTCACCGCATGCGCGACCGAGCCATTGGCGGTCACCACCAGCACCGGCAGCGCGGGCCGGCGGGCGCGCAGTTCCGCGATCAACGCGGAGGCATCGGCATCCTCCCCCCAGTGATCGAACAGGATGGCGTCGAGCTGCATCCCCTCCTGCGTGCCGAGCATGGCGATCGCCGTTTCGGCATCGCTGGCGAACAAGGTGCGCCATCCACCGCGCGAGGCGAGCGCCGCCACCAGCCGGCGCTGCGCGGGCTCGTCATCGATCAGCATCAGCATGCGCTGGCCGTTTCGCGTCATGATTCGTCCCGTTTCATCCAGTGCCCCACTTTATGGCATGCAAGTAAAAGCTCGCTTAAGCAGGCTTGAGGCGAAGGCGCCGACCGGACTAAGACGAACTTCAAAGCAGTGGAAAGAGGATTACAATGGCCCAGCACAGCGCAAATCACCATGGCGACATGAAGGCGCATGAAGCAACCTATGGCAGAGTCATGGGCATGTTGAAGTGGGGAACGATCGTCTGCGTGGCGCTGGTTGCGTTCGTCGTCTGGCTGATCGCCTGAGCCATGAAGATCGCTGTCCTCAAGGAGGGGGCGGACGGCGAACGGCGAGTGGCGGCGACACCGGAAACGGTGAAGAAGTTCATTCAGCTAGGCGCTGATCTGGCCGTGGAGGCTGGCGCAGGCGCCAGCGCCTCGATCGCCGACCAGGCGTACCGCGATGCGGGCGCCACGGTCGCCGACCGGGCAGGGGTGGTCGACGGGGCGGACATCATCCTGGGCGTCCAAGGCCCCGATCCGGCCTCGATCGCCAATGCCAAGCGGGGCGCCTGGCTGGTTGCGGGGCTGAACCCGTTCGGCACGGGCGAGCAGGGCGGACGGGCACGGGTGGACGCCTATGCCGCCGCCGGGCTCGAGGCGCTGGCGATGGAGTTCATGCCGCGAATCACTCGCGCGCAGTCGATGGACATCCTGTCGTCGCAGTCGAATCTCTCGGGCTACAAGGCGGTGCTGGATGCCGCGGCGGAATATGACCGCGCCTTTCCCATGATGATGACCGCGGCGGGCACGGTATCGGCCGCCAAGGTATTCGTGATGGGTGTCGGCGTTGCCGGGCTCCAGGCGATTGCCACGGCGCGGCGGCTGGGGGCACAGGTCTCCGCCACCGACGTGCGCTCCGCGACCAAGGAGCAGATCCTCTCGCTCGGCGCCAAGCCGATCTTCGTGGAGAATGTGAAGGGGATCGAGGGCGAAGGCTCGGGCGGGTACGCGACCGAGATGAGCGAGGAATATCAGAAGGCGCAGGCCGAGCTGGTTTCCAGCCATATCGCCAAGCAGGATATCGTGATCACCACCGCGCTGATCCCGGGCCGGCCCGCGCCGCGCCTGATCAGCGACGCGCAGATCGCGACCATGCGGCCGGGCAGCGTCATCGTCGATCTGGCGGTGGAGCAGGGCGGCAATGTCGAGGGCGCCGTCGCGGGCGAAATCGTCGAGCGGCATGGCGTCAAGATCGTCGGGCATCGCAACGTGCCCTCGCGGCTGGCGGCGGATGCCTCCGCGCTGTTTTCGCGCAACCTGTTCAACTTCCTGTCCGCCTTCTGGGACAAGGACCTCGGCCGGCCGGTGCTGGACGAGGAGATCGGGGACGCCGTGCGGCTGACCCGCGACGGCCAGATCGTCAGTCAGAGGCTGCTGTCGTGATCCTTCCTCCCCACATCGGGGAGGGGGCCGCGGCGCGGGGCGCCGTGGCAATGTTTCGGAACTGTCGGCGCCGGTCGCGGCGCATCTCCACCACCGGCACGCCGCCGGGGGTCAGCCCTTCTGCGCGCGGAAGGATCAGGAGTAGATCATGTCTTTCATAGCGATCCTGTCGATCTTCGTGCTGGCGTGCTTCGTCGGCTATTTCGTGGTCTGGTCGGTCACGCCGGCGCTGCACACGCCGCTGATGGCGGTGACCAACGCGATTTCCTCCGTCATCATCGTCGGCGCGCTGATCGCCGCCGCGGCGAGCGGATCGCCCACCGCCAAGTGGCTGGGGCTGCTGGGCGTGGTGCTGGCCAGCGTCAACATCTTCGGCGGCTTTGCCGTCACCCAGCGGATGCTGGCGATGTACAAGAAGAAGGAGCGGCCGGCGGCCGCCAAGCACTGACGACAACAAGCGGCTCCGATCCAACGAGACGGGGCCACGTCCAACAACGTCGCGCTCGGGCAGGGCGGTTCCGGCTTCGGCAGGAACGACGAACGCCGGGACGACGAACAGGGGGTAGAGGATAGTGGATCACGTCGCGGACAATCCCTGGGTGGCGCTTGCCTACCTGATATCGGGCGTGTGCTTCATCATGGCGCTGCGCGGCCTGTCGAGCCCGGAAAGCAGCCGTCGCGGTAATCGCTATGGCATGATCGGCATGGCCATCGCCGTCGTGACGACGCTGGTGACGCACGTGCCGACCATGCCGGTGCTCGCGATGGGCGAAGTCGCCGGCTATGATTATGCGACGATCCTGCGGCGGGTCGACACGCTGTCGGTGATCGAGATCCTGCTGGCGATTGGCCTGGGTGCGGTGATCGGCGTGGTGACCGCGCGGCGGATCGCGATGACGGCGATGCCGCAGCTGGTCGCGGCGTTCCACAGCCTCGTCGGCCTTGCCGCGGTGCTGGTGGCGATCGCCGCCTTCCTCAACCCGGTCGCCTTCGGCATCGCCGACGTCGTCACGCCGCTGATCGGTGCGCCCTTTGCCGCGATCCATGGCGTCAGCCGGATCGAGATGATCCTGGGCGTCGCGATCGGCGCGATTACCTTCTCGGGCTCGGTCATCGCCTTCCTGAAGCTGAACGGCAACATGGGCGGCGCGCCGATCATGCTGCCGGCCCGCCACGCGATCAATCTGGGCGTGGCGTTGATGATCCTGTGGTTCTCCTTCTCCTTCTGGCTGACGCAGTCGCCGTTCGATTTCTGGATCGTCGTCGCCCTGTCGTTCGCGATCGGTTTCCTCCTGATCATCCCGATCGGCGGCGCCGACATGCCGGTCGTGGTGTCGATGCTGAACAGCTATTCGGGCTGGGCCGCAGCGGCGATGGGCTTCACGCTGCACAACACCGCGATGATCATCACCGGCGCGCTGGTCGGCAGCTCGGGCGCGATCCTGAGCTACATCATGTGCCGCGCGATGAACCGCAGCTTCATCAGCGTGATCGCCGGCGGTTTCGGCGCGGAAGCGTCGTCGGGCGGCGGCGGCGGGGCGCAGATCGACCGGCCGTGGAAGCGCGGCTCGGCCGAGGACGCGGCGTTCCTGATGAGCCAGGCCGAACAGGTCATCATCGTCCCCGGCTACGGCATGGCGGTCGCCCAGGCGCAGCACGTACTGCGCGAGATGGCCGACAAGCTGAAGGAGCAGGGCGTGCGCGTGAAATACGCAATCCACCCAGTTGCCGGCCGCATGCCCGGGCATATGAACGTCCTGCTCGCCGAGGCCAACGTGCCGTATGACGAGGTGTTCGAGCTGGAGGATATCAATTCCGAGTTCGCGCAGACCGACGTAGCGTTCGTCATTGGCGCGAATGACGTGACCAATCCCGCGGCAAAGACCGACAAGACCTCACCAATCTACGGCATGCCGGTGCTGGATGTGGAAAAGGCCAAGACGGTATTGTTCGTGAAGCGATCGATGGGCGGGGTCGGCTATGCCGGCGTCGACAATGAAGTATTCTATCGCGACAACACGATGATGCTGCTGGCCGACGCCAAGAAGATGGTCGAGGAGATCGTCAAGGCGCTGGACTAACCTGATCCGGTCCAGATTGGATGCAAAACCGACCATCAATTGTCATCCATTTCGGATGATGGATTGTCGAATGGCGTAAAACATTACAGGAATGTCGGAAATCGCCGTTCGGAGTCAGAAGATGCATTTGATCCATCGTGATTATCACGCCGGGGGGGAGCCGGGCTTTGACGCCCTGATCATCGGTGGCGATCGGCACCCCGGCGGGGATAAGGGCTGGGGTGAGGATGAGGGCGGGGGCGAGGACGCGGCGGCCGCGCTGGAGATGTGTGGCGGCCGGGTGGTCGGTAGCGGGACGCTCAGCGATGCGCCCGCACGCCTCGCGACACTGGCGACGCGGCCGCTGATCTTGCTCGATCTGCGGCAGGTCGAGGATGAGGCGATCAGTGCCGGCCTGTCCCGGCTGGACGGCATGGCGGCCGGGCGCGACCTGGCGATGGTCGCCGCCATCACCCCGGCGCAGATCGATGTGGTGGCCGCTGGCCTCGTCCTGTCGCGTCACCAGATCCTGTGCGATCCGCAGCCGGCGGACTGGATCGCCGCCATGGCCGGCGCTCAGGGCGCAGACCGGCTGGTCCTGCATGATCGGATCAACGAGGGCGAGGCGGCGCGGCTGGCGAAGCTGAACGCGGAAGTAGCGCGGATCGCCGACGTGCTGGCGAAACTGTCCAAGCATGACGAGCCGATGCGCACGGCGATCGTGGCTGAACCCAGCATTGACTATGCAGCCGAGCAGCGGACCGATTCGATCACCGCGGCCGATATCCGCCAGATCGTTCGCTCGCGCCGGCTGCGCGATCGCTATGTCGGGCCCGGGCTGTTCGAGGATCCCGCCTGGGACATGATGCTGGACCTGTATGCCGCGCATCTGGAGCGCGCGCATGTTTCGGTGTCCAGCCTGTGCATCGCGGCGGCGGTGGCGCCGACGACGGCGTTGCGCTGGATCTCCCGCCTGACCGAGGCGGGATTGTTCGAACGCCGCCCGGACCCGTTCGATCGACGCCGTGCCTTCATGTCGCTGACCGAAAGCGGGCTGGACGCGATGCGCCGCTATGTCGCCATGGCGCGCACCTTGGGACTGCCCATCATCTGACGGAGCTCCCGGGCGGCGCGCGGAGGTGGCGTTGGCGTCTCAAGGAGCCTTGTGCGATCGGCGCGGGACGCTAAAGGAGCATCCTCCCGCAAGGGGGCGCTTAGCTCAGCTGGTAGAGCGGCTCGTTTACACCGAGTAGGTCGGCGGTTCGAACCCGTCAGCGCCCACCACCTGCAAAGCCGCAGTATTCCTATGTGGTGATCGGCGCGGACTCTCACCGCTCGATTTTTCACAGACAGCCTGGGAAATGCGCCGCGCGCAGTTTTGTTGTGCTCTGTCCCGGATATCGAGATGGTGACGGATTCTCCCACGGTGCGAGGATCCGAGCACTGCACAATGGGACTACTGCGCCAAAGCCTTCCTCGCTTCCTTCGGTCCATGCGCTGCACAGGGTGACGGATCGTTTGTGAATTTGGATCTTGGCTGATCGACGTCAGACTCCAGTCGGCGCGCTTCGATGTGCTTGCATGCAAGTGGGAGGCTTTGGTCCGGTGGCGTCACGACGGATGGTATCGCGACGCGTGAGGATAGCGGGACCTGGCCTGCACTCAGGAGCAGGCCAACGCTGTCGCACGTGGCGGAAAAGCGGTTGGTCAACCCAGCGTTACCTCACCGGGAATAACGGTAAAAATGCGTTGCCGGATCGTGCGTCGGGCACCCGGAAGATCTCGCGCATAAGGTGATTGCCCCACCCCGGATTACGGACGGACAAGATGGGCGGGGTGGAGCGCGGCTTAGAACACACAGCCGTCAGCTTTGTTCCCGTGTTCGTGCGGATCGGGTCCGAGGCAATGTCGCGCCGAGGTGCGGGAGCCACATGCTGCCTAGCCGGCTGCGAAAGGGTGATCCGCAGATGCGGTGAGGCACGTCAATTGGTCTGGCATGAAGAAAGCGATGAATGGGAAGGGATAACGTTCGGGATCGCCGGCGCGCCCTTCGTTGAAACGGATGCTGCGAAAACGTCGGGAGCAAAGCCGCGCCGTGAATCGCGTTTTGGTCGACCTCATGCGCTCCGCGGCTTTCAGTTGTTGCCGCGGTTCTCGGAGCTTTTGCGCAGATATGCTCGTGTCACGAGTGAATGCGCTGGCGCTCCTGCGGACAGCGCTTGGCCTAGCTGCGACGATCCTCTGCGCAAACGCCCGAGGCAGCTTAGCATGGATCTGCACTGCAAAAGGCTGCCTCGCCTTTGATCCGGATCAGTATCTTTGATGGGACGGCGCAATTCGCCACCTGCCGCGATTGTGGCTGATCTTGTTGTGGAGACCGCACGCTCCCTATCCGCCCGAGTAAATCAATCGTTTCGGGGAGGTGGCCTTTCCTCTCTTGCACATGCCGGGCACAGTCACGATTCTATTACGGTGCACAGGCGCGAACACGATAACCGACGGAGAGCGCCGGAGGCGATAGGGGGAGTGATGAGCGACCAGCATTGCGATGGCAGCGGCAGGCCCGTGCATGGCTAGGGCGCAGTTTAGCGACATGGCGCGCTATGTGGCGACCGCGCTGCTGGAGCCGCACCGTCCCTTGCTCGCGCATCTCGTCGTCACGCGATACTGCAATCTCGACTGCACCTATTGCAACGAATTCGACAAGGTATCGAAGCCGATCGCGGCGGAGGTGCTGCTGGCGCGGGTGGACCGGCTCGCCGAGCTGGGCACACGCGTGCTGACGCTGACGGGGGGCGAACCGCTGACCAATCCGGCGCACGAGGCGGTCATTGCGCATGCCCGGTCGCGCGGCATGATTGTCACCACCATCACCAACGGCTTCCTGATGACGCGTGAGCGGATCGAGGCGATGAACGCTGCGGGTCTCAATGCGCTGCAGATCTCGATCGATGGGGTGGAGCCGGACGAGGTGTCGAAGAAGACGCTGAAGTCGCTGCGCGGGAAGCTGCAGCTTTTGGCGGACCATGCCGAGTTCGCGGTGAACATCAATTCGGTGCTGGGGATCAGCGAGGAGCGCACGCAGGATGCGATCGAGGTGGCGGAGGTCGCGCGCGGGCACGGCTTTTCCCATACCGTCGGCGTCATGCATGATGACAGCGGATCGCTGGCGCCGCTGTCGCCGACGCAGCGCGCGGTGTACGCGCGGCTGATGCACGAGGGCGGGATCCCGCACCGGTTCAATTACTGGACGTTCCAGCGCAATTTGATGGACGGGCGGCCGAACCGCTGGCGCTGCCGCGCGGGCGGGCGGTATCTGTACATCTGCGAGGACGGGCTGGTGCATTATTGCTCGCAGCGGCGCGGTGCCCCGGCGATCCCGCTGGAGATCTATTCGCGGGACGACGTCGCGCGGGAATATGCGACGGTGAAGGCATGCGCGCCGTTCTGCACGGTGAGCTGCGTTCATCAGGCGAGCTTTGCCGACAATTGGCGCGCGCAGCCGCGGCAGGACGGGCCGGCGCAGCTGGTCGCCTGAGCCGGTTCAGCGCCAGTCGGTGACGGTGCGGCGCGCGCGGGCCAGTGGGGCGATCGCGGCGGCGGCAATGCGCAGGCCGGCGGTGGCGGCCATGCCGCGCAGACGGGACGGTCGCGAAGGCGCGGCGTCGATGCTCGCGGCGCGCACAGGATCGAGGACGCGCGCGCAAAAATCAGCCACCAGCGTCGCATCGCCGACGAGCGCGAGATATTCCTCATTCGCGACATGACTGGCGAAATCGAAGTTGGTCGATCCGGTCACCAGCGTTTTGCCATCGATCAGCATTGCTTTCAGGTGGCTCATGCCCGGCGTCAGGCGGATGGTGAGGTTGGACACGGGCGGCCTGGCGAGCAGTGCGTCGCGCACGATCGGCTTGTTGCTGTCGCGCGGGGTGAGGATTTCGACCGCGACACCGCGGCGGGCGGTTGCCTCCAGCCAGTCGAGAAACGGAAAGCTGGGATAGGGGCTGATCACGACAATGTCGCGCTGCGCTGCGCCGATCGCGTCGGCGAGCGGGGCATAGCCCTGATCGTTCGTTCGCCCGTCTAGCGCGACGAGGGTGAGGCCGGGTGCGTCGCGGCGCGCATGGTGCGGCGTTCCGGCCCAGGTCGCTTCGAAATCCTGCGCGAGGAAGGCGGCTGCCTCTGCGTCGTCGATCCGCACCATCATGTCGTGCCAGGCGAAATTGTGGTCGCTGAAGTTCAGCCCGCCGAGATAGGCGACGTCGTCGGTGATCAGCAGCTTCTTGTGGTTGCGCACGCCATAACGCAGCGGGTTGCGGCGGATCGGATTGGTCCGCCGCACGGCAATGCCGTGGCGCCCGGCATCGCGGAACATCTCGCGTGTCGCGCGCACCTCGTGACGGAAGGCGGCATTGGACAGGCGTTGCGGCGACAGCACGAAACGGTCGTTCACCACCATGCGCGAATAGCTGTCGACCAGGATGCGGCGATCCGTGGCGGTGCTGGCGGCCAGGGCATCGAAGACGCTGGTGCCGGCGGCGTCCGCCTCGAACGTCATCGCCTGGACCAGCACGCGATCGCGCGCCGCCGCGATGTCGTCCGCCGCAGCGGTCCAGAATTCGGCCGCGCCGACGAGCAGCTGATGCTTGACCAACCCCGGACCACCCCCCAACAAAGCGCGACGGTTCCGGCATTTTTTCCGGAGCTTGGCTCACGCGGGCCGGTTGGTTGTAGCGTGAGGGGGAAGACAAGGAAACACGATGGGGCGCGGCGAGGAGGATGACAGGCGACGGATCCCTCCGGCACGCGTTCTGCTGCTGCTGACATCGCTTCATGGGGGCGGGGCCGAGCGCGTCGCAGTCCACCTAGCCAACCGCTGCGATCCCGCCTTGGTCGACGTGCGCATCGGGTTGCTTCGCGCTGCCGGGCCGTTCGTGAAGGATGTCGACCCAGCGCGGTTGATGGTGGCCCCGGAGGGGGAGCGGCGGTTCGTGTTCGAGGGGCCGAACGCCGGCTTCTACCGCCCGGATCGGCTGATCGCGGGGGCGATGCAGGCGCCGATCGCGTTTCGGCGCATGATCCAGGAATGGCGGCCCGACGTGGTGATGAGCTTCCTGAAGGGGACGACGCTGATCACGCAGCTGGCGCTGGCGGGGCTTGGTGCGGCGCGGCCGCGCTGGATCGCGCGCGAAGGCAACAATACGCTGGCGGTGATCGGTGACGAGCTTCGCTCACCGGCAGCGCAGCGGCTGGTTACCTGGTATACGGCGCGGACCTATCGCGCGGCCGACGTGTTGCTCGCCAATTCGCAGCATATGGCGGACGGCCTGATAGACGATCTGGCGCTGGACCCCGCACGCATGCGGATGATCCGCAACCCGATCGATGCCGCGCGCGCGCGCCGGGAGTCGGACGCGCCGATCGCGCGAACATCGGAGGCGCGGCCGTTCATCCTATCGGTCGGCCGGCTGGAATATCAGAAGGGCCATGACATGCTGCTGACGGCCTATGCCGCCAGCCGCGCGCGGGCCACGCATGACCTGGTGATTGTCGGCCGTGGATCGCGCGAGGCGCAACTGCGGCAACAGGCGGCAGCGCTTGGCATTGATGGGAGCGTCAGCTTCGTCGGGTTCGACGACAATCCCTGGGCGTGGATGGCGCGGGCCGACCTGGTGGTGCTGCCGTCGCGATGGGAAGGCTTTCCGACGACCGCCGGCGAGGCGCTGGCGCTGGGGCGACCGACACTGGTCACCGATTGCCGGTTCGGATCGCGCGAGCTGGTCGGCCATGATGTGGCGGGCTGGTGCGTCACGCCGGATGCCGATGCGATCTACGGCGGGATCGATCGCCTGATCGAGGACCGGGCGCTCGCCGCGCGGCTGGGCGCCGCGGGGCCGGCGCGCGTCGAGGCGTTCGGCATGACGGCGATGATCGCGGCCTATCAGGCGCTGTTCATCGAGCAGGCGGCGCTCGGCCCCGGTGCCCTCGTCGCCGCCTGAGACTGGACCACCGACAAGCGACCGGGCGGGACAATTGATCCTGCGCGGTGGCGGGGCCAATGCGCTCGGCTTCCTGATCCGCTTCGGCGCGCGCTTTGGCTTTCTGTTTGCGGGCGCGCAATTGTACGGCGCTTCGCTGCTGGGCGCCTATGCCATTGCCCTGGCGGTGGTCGAACTGGGGGTGATGGCGGGCGGGGTCGGCGCACGCTGGCTGATCTTCCAGTGGATCGACGAACGCGGCCGGAGCCGTGCGCCGCGGCATGTGGTGATGGATGCGGTGCTGCTGGCGGGGTGCGCGTCGACGATCCTCTGGATCGCGGTGGCGGCGGCTGCGCTGCTCGTGCCCGCCACTACGCTGGCGGCGCAGACCGCGACGGCGCTGCTGTGGCTGGCGCCGACCATCCTGATCCAGGTGCTGGTCGAAGTGCTGCTCGCCGCGACGCGCTGGAGACGGGAAATACGCTATGACGTGATCGGGAAGAGCGTGATCCAGCCCTGGATCGGCATCGTGGTCGCGCTGCTCGCTTGGGTTGCGGGGGCGCGGACGATCGGCCTGCCGCTGTCCTATCTGGTCGCCTCGCTGGTGGTGCTGGCGTATGCGGTACTCGCCGTGCGGCGGGTGCTCCCGACGAGCGACGTGCCCTATCGTCCGAGCCGACAGCGACTGCGTCGGATGGCATCGCAAGGCCTGCCGACGATGATCAGCGAGGTGAGCGACGGGCTGGTCGCGCGGATCGACCTATGGCTGGTCGGCGCGTTGCTGGGGCAGGCGGCGGCCGGCATCTATGGCGTGGTCAAGCAGATTGCCATCGTGCCCCGCCAGGTACGCCAGAGCATCGACGGGATGCTGGTGCCGCTCGTCTCCAACACGCTCGCGCAGGCCGGGGAGATCGGCGCGGGGCGGGCGATCGGCAGCGCAATCCGCCTGTTGCTGGTGATCCAATTGCCGCTGCTGATCGCCCTCGCCGTCGTGGGTGCACCGCTGCTGGAGCTGTTCGGCAAGGGGTTTGGTGCCGGGGCGGGGGCGCTTCTGCTGCTGACGGGTGCGGAGATCGTGCACGGCAGCTTTGGCGTGGCGGACCTGATCTTCGCCTATCGCCGGCCGCGGCTCGGCCTTCGCGTCACGCTGCTTGGGGTGGCGGTGGCCGGCTTGCTGGCGAGCGTGCTGATCCCGGCGTTCGGAATGGCAGGCGCGGCCGGGGCAGTTCTGGGCGGCTATGCCGCGCGGGCGCTGGCGCGACGGATCGTGCTGCGTCGCGTCTTCGGGATCGTCGCGACCCCGGGCGTCGCCGCCATTCCGCTGGCGATCGGCGCGGCGGCGATGGGCGTCGTGCTGGCGCTGCACCGCCTGCCGCCCGCCGCGCTAGTCGCAGGGCTGGGTACCTACGCAATATCCCTTCTGGCGTGGCGGCGGGCGAGCGGGATCACCTTCCTGCCGACCGGTTTCGTCCACGAATCGCCCTGATTGCGCCACGAGATGCTGTCAAAGGGGGTGCATGAACACTGTGCGTATCATTGCTTCGGCCGCTCTCCTGCTGCTTGCCCCCTCGGTGGCAGCGCAGGGCAAGGGCACCATCCTTGGCCCCTATGCCGCGCGCTGCGCGGCGGGGAATGAGCCGTCGATCCTGGTGAATGTGGTGGGGCTGAAGAACCGCAACGGGGCGCTGCGCGCCCGCACCTTTGGCGGGGCGACCTCCACCTGGTTCGAGAAGAAGGGCTGGATCACGCGCGTCGAAGTGCCGGCGCCAAGTTCCGGGCCCGTGCGGATCTGCCTGCCGGTGTCGGCACCCGGCACTTACGCCGTCGACCTGCGGCACGACATGAACGGCAATGGCGAGACCGACAAGTCGGACGGCGGCGGCGCGTCGGGCGATCCCAAGGTGACGCTGCTGGACTTCATCCTGGGCCGCAAGCCATCGCCCAAGGTGACGGCGGTGCATGTAGGCAATGGCGTGACCGAGATTACCGTGACCGCCATGTACCTGCGCAATGGGGCGCTTCGCCCGATCGAGGGCATGGCGCGCTGAGCGGCAACGCTCGTCCCCGCCGCGATCATGCTCAGGCGGGGGCGAGCTGCCCCTGAAGCGCCGTAATTCGCGCGACCTGCGCGGTGACGGCGTCGCGGACCTGCGCTGAGGCGGCGGTCAGCGCCGGATATTCTGAGCCCACCGTCACGGCGCGCTCCTGCGCCATGTCGCCGAGCTGGATCGCCAGGTCGCCAGTCGATGAGCGCAGCGAATCCAGTTCCGCCAGCGCCACCTGCGCATCGAGCCAGCGATCGGTGCCCGCGGCGGCACCACGCGCGCTGCTGACCAGTCGGGCGGCGCGCGTCGCGGCCGTATCGAACGCGCTCACCCGTTCTGTCAGCGTGGCCATGACGGTGGCGATCTGTGCGTCGAGCGCGGGGTCCGTCTGCGGCGGCTCGGGCGCGGCGGGTGGCGGTTCATCGAGGTTCTGCGTTTCGGCGGGCCGGGGAAGCAGCGAGGGATAATCGCCCTGCGCGGTGCACCCGGCAGCGATCAGGAGGAGGGCGAGCGGGGCGGGAAGGGCACGGAGCAGCATGAGAATGTGTTAGGTAGCGAGAAAGTTATGCGCAACGCTCTTGCCTAATCCAAAAGTCGCTTCTATCAGCGCCACTCCAACGCGCCCGTAGCTCAGCTGGATAGAGCATCAGACTACGAATCTGAGGGTCGGACGTTCGAATCGTTCCGGGCGCGCCATTATTTACAGCACAAGTTCCACGCGCCCGTAGCTCAGCTGGATAGAGCATCAGACTACGAATCTGAGGGTCGGACGTTCGAATCGTTCCGGGCGCGCCATTATTTACAGCACAAGTTCCACGCGCCCGTAGCTCAGCTGGATAGAGCATCAGACTACGAATCTGAGGGTCGGACGTTCGAATCGTTCCGGGCGCGCCATTATTTACAGCACAAGTTCCACGCGCCCGTAGCTCAGCTGGATAGAGCATCAGACTACGAATCTGAGGGTCGGACGTTCGAATCGTTCCGGGCGCGCCACTTCCCTGATGGGGAGTTTGGATGGAAACACGCTGACCGCGCCGCTGCGCCACCTTTCCCGTCGCTGTTTACCTGCTGAGGGGCGCCATGCCTCTTCTCGTCGCGCTGCCGCTTTGCCAAAGCCGCTTCGGGCGCCCGCCTGGCGGCAACAGAAAGGGAGAGCGGCGAGGATGAGTGCGGATGGCGTGGGACGCGGCAGGACAGATGGCGGCCCGATCCTGAGCGTGGAGGAATTGCGCACGCTGCTGGCCGGTGCCTTCCCGGGGCGGGCAGGCGAGGGCGGGACGGTCGAGGTGCTTGGCCCCGGAACCGCGCGCATGATCCTCGATCCGCTGCCGGCGATGGCGCGGCCGGGCAACATCGTCTCCGGCCCGACGCTGATGACGCTGGCCGATCATGTCGCCTATGCTATGATCCTGGCGCACACCGGACCGATGCTGATGGCGGTTACGCACACCCTGACCATGAGCTTCCTGCGCGCGTGCCGGTTCGAGCGGATCGTCGCGGATGCCACCATCCTGAAGATGGGACGTCGGCTGGTCACTGTCGATGTCCGGATCTGGCAGGGAAGCGAGGCCGGGATCGTGGCGCAGGCGACCGTGGGTTATACGCTGCCGTCAGGATGAACGACGCGAAGCCGCCGCGGCTGTCCCGGAGGGCGACCGCGGCGGCGGCGGGAGAGACGAGGATCAGAGGCGGAGGCCGAGGCCGACGCCGAAGACCAAAGGATCCACGTTCAACCGCACGCGCTGCGTACCGGCGGCTGCGGTATCCAGCCGGGCGGTCGTATCAATGTCGATATATTTAACGTCGAGGTTCAGGAACACCTTGCGCGACAGGTCGATGTCGATGCCAGCCTGGGCGGCCCAGCCGACGCTGTCCTTCATGTGCACGCGGGTGCGCCCGACTGCTGCCTCCAGCGCGGGCGAGGCCTTTTCGTTCCAGAAGATCGTGTAGTTGATCCCCGCGCCGACATAGGGCCGCACGGTGGAGCGCGGCATGAAGTGATATTGCATGGTCAGCGTCGGCGGCAGCACCCAGGTGGAGGCCAGGCGGCCGATACCGCCGGTGGTGCCGGTGCGACCGTCGGCATGATGCTTCGTCGTGGAAGCGATCAGTTCGAAACCGATATTGTCGGTCGCCATATAGGTGAGGTCGATTTCGGGCATGACGCTGTTGTCGATCCGCACCTTTTCCCCCGGGAAGGCGGGCAGGATGCTGCCGGAGCGCTCATTGGGCGCAACCGTGATGGCGCGGGCGCGCAGCAGCACGTCGCCGGCGCGCGTTCCGACCCGCGCCGCATCGTCCTGCGCCGCGGCGGGCATGGCAGCCACGCCGGCAACCATGACACCCAGCGCCGCGACCAACCGCTTCTTCATCGTCATTCCCCTTTGCATCTTTGTTCGGAATGAGTCCGGGGTAGGCGCGCCGGCGGGGGGCGGCGTTGATCGGCGCCAAGCAAGTTTTTGACCGCGATCAAGGATGCGTGACTGGCCGTGCCCCACGCGGTTGCCATGTGGACCTACCATCCCGACCTGCTCGCCCGCGCGGTGCCGCGCTATACCAGCTATCCGACGGCGGCCGAATTCGGCGACACGGTGTGTAGCGAAGACTTGGCCGTCGCGCTTGACCGGGTCGCGTCGGACGAGGCGATCTCGCTTTATCTCCACATCCCATATTGCCGGGAAATCTGCTGGTATTGCGGGTGCAACACGGGCGCGGCGAACCGCAGCGCGCGGCTGTCCAACTATCTGGCGCGGCTGGGCGAGGAGATTGCGCTGGTCGCGCGCCGGCTGGACGGACGCGGCCGCGTGGGGCGCATCGCCTTCGGCGGGGGCAGCCCCAACGCCATACCGGCCGACGCCTTTGCTGACCTGGTCGCGCAGGTCCGTGACGCCTTTCAGTGCGATGACGACACGATCGTCTCGGTCGAAATCGATCCGCGCGGCTTCGGCGCGGGATGGGCACGGGTGCTACGCGGCGCGCAGGTCACGCGGGCGAGCCTGGGCGTGCAGACGTTCGACCCCGCGATTCAGGCCGCGATCGGCCGGGTGCAGCCCGAAGCGGAGATCCGCGAGGCCGTCGCGATCCTGCGCGCGGCCGGCGTGTCATCGATCAACTTCGACCTGATGTACGGCCTGCCGGCACAAGACGATGACAGTTTGCGCGCGACGCTCGCCACGGCGCTGACGATGGCGCCGGACCGGCTGGCGGTATTCGGCTACGCCCATGTGCCGCACATGATCGCGCGGCAGCGGCGGATCGACGCCACGTTGCTGCCCGACGCGGCGGCACGGTTTCGGCATGCGGCACTGGCGCATGAGACACTGACGGGGGCGGGGTATCGCGCGGTCGGTTTCGATCATTTCGCACTGCCCGGCGACGCGCTGGCGCAGGCGGCGGCCGCGGGCACATTGCGGCGCAATTTCCAGGGCTTTACCGAGGATCCGGCGGAAACGCTGATCGGGCTGGGCGCGAGCGCGATCAGCGAATTTCCCGATTGTTTGCTGCAGAATGAAAAGAACACCGGCCGCTACCACACGGCGATCGGCAGCGGGCGCTTCGCAGTCACACGCGGGCTGCGGCGCAGCGCCGAGGACCGGGTACGCGGACGGGCGATCGAGGCGATCCTGACGCGTGGCGAAGCCGACCTGTCGGGGTTGCCGCAACTGGGAACGGTTTATTCGCGGCTGGCGCCGTTCGTCGCGCACGGGCTTGTCCGCTGGAACGGCGAGCGCCTGCTGCTGCAGGATGAGGCGCGCCCCTATGCGCGGGTGATCGCGGCGACGCTGGACGCCTATCGCGGTGAGGAGCCCGCGCGCTTCAGCAGCGCCGTCTGAGCCCCATGCCGATCGCCGCCAACGATCCCGGCTGCGCCCCGCCACGCTGCGCCGCCTGTGCCGCGCGCGACACGTCGGTGTGCGCGAGCTTTGCCGATCGGGAGCTGACTGCGTTGCACGGCATCGGCCGCCGGCGCATGCTGAAGGCCGGCCAGGTGCTGATCTGGGCGGGTGATCCGGCGGCGGTCTGCGCCAATCTGGTCTCCGGCGTGCTGAAGGTCGTGCGCGAGGATCCGGACGGGCGGGCGCAGATCGTCGGCCTGTTGTTTCCCGGCGATTTCGTCGGCGAATTGTTCGTCGAACAGGCGCGCGAGACGGTGGTGGCGCTGGTCGATGCCGATCTGTGCCTTTACTCGCGCCGTGCGCTGGAGCCGGTACTGGCGGCCCAGCCGGGTGCCGAGGGGCTGTTGCTGCGCCGCGCGCTGGGGACGCTGGCCGAGGCGCGGCGCTGGATGCTGATGCTGGGGCGAAGGCACGCGCCGGAGAAGGTCGCCGCCTTCCTGCTCGACATGCATCGCCGACTGGGCGTGGGTGACCGCGTGGACCTGCCGATGGGGCGCGGCGCGGTGGGTGAGGTGCTGGGCCTGACGATCGAGACGGTTAGCCGGCAGATGACGGCGCTAAAGGCCGCCGGGCTCATCGCGCTGCCGGGCGGGCGGCAGGTGCGGCTGCTCGACCGCGCGGCGCTCGCCCGTATCGCTGGGTGACCGGATCAGGCAGCGAGTTGCGGCAGCGGGTGATCGCCGGCGAGAAGATCGATCCGGCGCTGGCAGGTGGCGACCATCGCGGGCCGATGGCTGACCAGCAGGAGCCCCTGACCGGTGCGATTCAGCCGCTGCGCCAGCCGCGCGGCCACCAGCTGTTCGGTCGCCGCGTCCAGCCCTTCGCTCGGTTCGTCGAGCAACAGCCAGGGCGCCGCGCTCGCATAAGCGCGGGCGAGGGCGAGCCGCCGGCGCTCACCGCCGGATAGCCGCGCGCCATTCTCACCGACCCATCCGTCGAGCCCGCCGAGCGCGCGCACGCGATCGTCGATCGCGGCATCGTGCAGCGCCTGCCACAGCGCGTCGTCGGACAGCGCCGGATCGGCGAGCAGCAGATTGTCGCGCACAGTGCCCGAGAGCAGGGCGGCATCTTGCGGCGCCCAGCCGAAGCAGCGGCGGCGAATGACGGGATCGATCTGTGCCGCGTCATGCCCATGGAGCGCCATGCTGCCCGGCGCGGGATCTCGCAGGCCGAGCAGCGTTTCGAGCAGCGTCGTCTTGCCGGCGCCCGACGGGCCGACCAACGCGACACGCTCGCCGGGACGAAGGACGGCGCTGCACGGGCTGGCGAGGGTGAGTGTCGGCGCGGCGACAAGCGCAGTGGCCGGGGCAGGGGCAGGGGCAGGGGCGATCTGCGCGGAAGCATTCTCCAGGATGGCGTCGAGCCGGACCTCTGCCTCACGCACGCGTCCCTGCTCTACCAGGGCGCGCAGCAGCGGCCCCAGGCCATCGATCGTCATCGCTGCGGCCAAGGCCGCCATTGCCGCGATCGGCGCGCCGGCGGGGGCGGCAAGGAACAGCGCGCTGGCGGCGGCCAGGCCGATCCCACCCGCGTGAAGCCATTCGAACCAGCCTGCCGCTTCGGTATGCCGGCGATGCGCATGACCCAGTGCGCGCGCCTCCACGGTGATCCGGTCTGCGGCCCAATCCTCCAGTCCGAAGCAGCGAAGCTCCGGCGCGGCATCGACCAGCCGGGCGACTTCCTCGCGCAGCGCGCCGGCCGCCTGCTGAACCGCGCGGCCCGGCGCATCCATGCGGCGGGACAATAGCGCGCCGATCACCAAGGTCGCTGCGGCGCAAGACAGTGTCGCCAGCGCGGCGGGGATACCGCCGAGGATTACCAAACAGCCGCCCGCGCCGATTGCGGCGGCGATGCCCCCGGGTGCCGATAGGCGGACGAAGCGGGTCTCGATCGCGCCGACATCATCGACGAGGCGTGCGGTCGCTTCTCCGGTCCCGAGCGCCATCGCGCGGTGGACCGGCGCGGCGGCCAGCGCACGGTACAAGGCGGGCCGGATGCGTGCGAGCGCGCCGAACGCCGCCTCGTGGCTGGCCAGCCGCTCACCATAGCGCGCGCCGGTCCGGACAATCGCGAGCAGGCGGATGCCGGCGGATGGCAGCATGTAGTTGAAGGCCAGCGCCACCGCCGGCCCCGCTGCGCCGGCAATCGCGGCGGCGGTGATGAACCAGCCCGACAGGCCCAGGAGAACGACCGAGGCCGCGGCGACCAGCGCGGCAAAGAGCGATGCGCGCAGCAGCAGGCGATGCTGGGCGCGACGTTCGGCGGCGATCAGTGTGGCGAGGGTCACTGGCTGTCTCCGAGGCGGACGACATGGTCGGCGATCGCCGCAACGCGCTCGCTATGGGTGGCGAGGAGGGTGGTGCGTCCACGGCATGCGCCGGCGATGGTGGCGATCAGCGCGGTTTCGCTGGCGTGATCGAGATGCGCGGTCGGCTCGTCCAGCAGCAGCAACGGGGCCGGCTTCAGCAGCGCGCGGGCGAGTGCGATCCGACGTCGTTCGCCGCCCGACAGCCCGCTGCCGCGCGAATCGATTTCGCTGTCCAGCCCCGCCGGGCGGCGTGCCAGCATCGGTCCAAGCCCCGCGCCCTCGACCGCGGCGTCGAGATCGCGGGGCGTCGCTTTCGGGTTCGCGAGCAGCAGATTGTCGCGGATCGAGCCGGCGAGCAGCAGCGGGTGCTGCCCGGCCCAGCTGGCGAGCGGCGCGACCGTCCCCATCCTGTCGAGCGGCACGCCATCGACCAGCACCGTGCCGCTTTCCACCGGCGCGAGGCCGAGCAGCAGGTGGAGCAGGCTCGACTTGCCGCTGCCCGACGGGCCGACCAGCGCGATCGTCTGTCCGGGCGCGGCGGTGAACGAGAGGTTGGCGACCGCAGGGCGATCGCTGTCCGGATAGCGGATCGTCACATCGTGGCAGGCGAGTGCGGGCTGGGCGGAAATCGGCCGCGGGCGCGCCGGGGCGAGCGGGGCGGGGAGCGTCATCAACCGCTCCGCTGCGGTCTCGGCCGACTGCTTGTCGTGATAGGCGGCGGCGAGGCGGCGCATCGGACCATAGAATTCGGGTGCCAGCGCCAGCACGAAGAAGGCCCGGCCGAGATCGAGCTGTTCGGGCACGGGGAAGGGGAGTTGGCCGAGCAGGTTGAAGCCGCAATAGACCGCGACCAGCGCCACTGATAGCGCGGCGAAGAATTCGAGCGCCGCGGAGGACAGGAAGGCGACCCGCAGCACACGCATCGTTCGTTTGGCGAGCTCGTCCGCCGCTTCGCCCAGCGCATTCGCCTCGCGCTGCTCCGCCCCGAAGGCGAGCACCACCGGCAGGGCGCGCACGCGATCCGCAAAGCGGCCGGAAAGGCGCGACAAGGCGACGAACTGGCGGCGCGATTCATCCGCCGCGGCGCCGCCGGCGAGCGCCATTGCGATGACGAAGGGGATCAGCGTGCCGAGCAGGATCGCCGCCGATACCGGGCTGGCGATGGCGGTGGCGGCCAGTACCAGTAGGGGCGCCAGCACGGCCGCGCGTCGCGCCGGGAGGAAGCGGGCGACATAGCCGTCGAGCGCCTCCACCTCGTCAACCGCGGCAGTGATCCAGCCGCCCATGGTGGTGGCGCCACCCGGCGCGCGGTGAAGCGCGGCCTCCACCACGCGGCGGCGCACCTGCGCCTTCGACCGCTCGGCCGCAGCGGCGCCGATCCGCGCCGATGCCATGGCGAACAGCCCGCGCGCCGCGCCGGTCACCGCGACCAGCGCCGCCCAGGGGAGGACGGCGGCGAGGCCATCCGGTACTGCGACGACGCCGCCCGCGAGGCCGGCGGCAAAGCCGATGGCGGCGAGCGTATCCAGCAGCAGCACGGCACCGGCAGCGCCCGCGCCCGTGCCGGCCGCGGCGGTGAGCCACCGGCCGCGCGCACGGGCCATGGCCTTTGTCGATGGGATCGCAGTCATGGACGGCAGGTCGCTGCGAAACAGCGCCAGGTCTTTGACCACGGTCAATGTTGCGCGTGCGGCCCGGGCCTACCGCGCGGCCATCCAGGGGCCGGACGTGCGGCCCCACGGGGGAGACATTTCAATGGACCTCGGGGTCACAGACCTGTCGCGGCTGCAATTCGCGCTGACCGCGCTGTACCACTTCCTGTTCGTGCCGTTGACGCTCGGCCTGTCGTTCATGCTCGTCATCATGGAATCGATCTATGTGATGACGAACCGCCCGGTGTGGCGGGTCGCGACTCGGTTCTGGGGCAAGATCTTCGGCATCAATTTCGCGCTGGGTGTCGCGACCGGGCTCACCATGGAGTTCCAGTTCGGCACCAACTGGTCGTATTTCTCGCATTATGTCGGCGACATCTTCGGTGCGCCGCTCGCGATCGAGGGGCTGATGGCCTTCTTCCTCGAGGCGACCATGGTCGGCATCATGTTCTTCGGCTGGGACCGGCTGTCGAAACTGGGCCACCTCATTGTCACCTTCCTGGTGGCGCTGGGCACCAACCTGTCCGCCTTGTGGATCCTGATCGCCAGTGGCTGGATGCAGAACCCGGTCGGCGCGACCTTCAATCCCGAAACGATGCGGATGGAAGTGAGCGACTTTGGCGCGGTGCTGTTCAATCCGATCGCGCAGGCCAAGTTCGTCCACACCGTCAGCGCCGGCTACGTCATCGCCTCCGCACTCGTGCTGGGCGTGTCGGCCTATTACCTGCTGAAAGGCCGCTTCATTCCCGTGGCGCGTCGGTCGATGACGGTCGCCGCGGCGTTCGGCCTTGCCTCCTCGCTGTCGGTCGTCGTGCTGGGTGACGAGAGCGGCTACGCGCTGACCGACAACCAGAAGATGAAGCTCGCCGCGATCGAGGCGGTCTGGCACACCGAGCCTGGCCCCAGTGGCCTGACGCTGGTCGGCTATCCCGATTCCGTCGCCCGCGAGACGCGCTACAAGGTCGAGATCCCGTGGCTGCTGGGCCTGATCGCGACGCGCAGCCTGGATGGCACCGTTGCCGGCATGTCGGATCTGGTGCTGAAGGCGCAGGAGCGGATCGCGTCGGGCATCATCGCTTATGATGCGGTCGAACGGTTGAAGACCGATCCCACCAATGCCGAGCAGCGCGCCCGGTTCGAGACGCACAAGCGCGACCTTGGCTATGCCCTGCTGCTGAAGCGGCATCTGGACGATCCGCGCCTGGCGACCCCGGCGCAGATCGAGGCGGCGGCGTGGGACACAGTGCCTGACGTCGGCCTGATGTTCTGGACCTTCCGCGTGATGGCGCTGATCGGCTTTGCGATGATCGCGCTGTTCGGTGCGGCATTCGTCCTGTGCTCACTCCGGTTGCATCTGCAGAGCCGCTGGTTCCTGAAGCTGGCCGTTGCGGCCATCCCGCTGCCGTGGATCGCGGCCGAGATGGGCTGGATCGTCGCCGAACTGGGCCGCCAGCCCTGGGCGATCGAAGGCGTCCTGCCGACGTTCCTGGCGCACAGCACCCTGAGCCGCGGCGCCCTGTGGACGACGATCGCGGGCTTCACCGCGCTGTATGGCGGCCTGGCCGTGATCGAGGTTCGCCTGATCCTCGCCGCGATCAAGCACGGGCCGGATGCGCGCGAGCCTGATCAGCCGGCGCCGGGACCGATCCCCGCCGAGCCCATTACCGCCTGAACGAAAGGATCGAACCATGTTCGACTATGAGACGCTACGCGTCATCTGGTGGGCGCTGATGGGCGTGCTGCTCATCGGCTTCGCCCTCACCGATGGGTACGACCTTGGGGTGGCATCGCTGCTGCCCTGGGTTGCCAAGACCGACGCCGAGCGGCGTATGGTGATCAACAGCGTGGGGCCGACCTGGGAGGGAAACCAGGTGTGGTTCATCCTGGGCGGCGGTGCGATCTTCGCGGCCTGGCCGCATGTCTATGCCGTCAGCTTCTCCGGCTTCTACCTGGCGATGTTCGTGGTGCTATCGGCGCTGATCCTGCGGCCGGTGGGGTTCAAGTATCGCTCCAAGCGGCCGGACCCGGCGTGGCGCACCCGTTGGGACTGGGCATTGTTCGTCGGCGGCTTCGTCCCGGCCCTGGTGTTCGGTGTGGCGGTCGGCAACGTGCTGCAGGGCGCGCCTTTCCGCATCGATAGCGACCTGCGCTCCTTCTACGAGGGCAGTTTCCTTGACCTGTTCACGCCCTTCACGCTGCTGTGCGGCCTGTTGTCGGTCGCGATGCTGGTGCTGCACGGCGCGGCGTGGCTGGCGATCAAGGTGGAGCGTGGGCCAGTGCACGATCGCGCCCGCACCGTCGGCAGCGTCGCGGCGATCGCGACGATCGCGCTGTTCGCGGTCGGCTATGTGTTCGTCGCTTATGGCGATGTCGGGTATCGCATCACCAGCGTCGTCGATCCGGCCGGCCCGTCCAACCCGCTGCGCACCACCGCGGAACAGGTCGCGGGCGGCTGGCTCACCAACTTTGCGCTTTATCCCTGGATGGTGGCGGCGCCGCTGATGGGCTTCGTCGGTGCGGTGCTGGCGTTTGTCGGCATTCGCCGCGGCGCCGAGGTGCTGGCCTTTGCCGGCTCGTCCTCCGCCGCGGTCGGGATCATCGCCACCGTTGGCTGTTCGATGTTCCCGTTCATCCTGCCGTCCAGCATCGACGCGCATTCCAGCCTGACGGTGTGGAACGCATCGTCCACGCACCGGACGCTGGGGATCATGCTGTTCGTTACCGTGGTCTTCCTGCCGATCGTGCTCGCCTACACCGCCTGGGCATACAAGGTGATGTTCGGCCGGGTGACGACGGAGGAAGTCCGCACCAACCCTGACTTCTACTGACAGGAGGCTGATACGATGTGGTATTTCACCTGGGTTCTCGGCCTTGGCCTCGCCGTCCTGTTCGGCATCCTCAACGGCATCTGGCACGAATTCCATCTGCCGATCGAGGATGACGACGAGGCGCCGGCGCGCCGGTGATCGACGCAGCACGGGGTGACGCGCGTGCGTCGCCCCGTTTTGCATGACAAGGCGGGGGCGACAGACCTGCGCCGCCGACCTATATGGCAGCCATGCTGGCCAAGGATATTTGTGCGGATTGCGCCGTGCGCGACCAGGCGCTGTGCGGCAGCCTCGACGATCAGGAACTCGTCGCGCTCAATTCGATCGGGCAGCGCCGCCGGGTGCCGCGCGGCGCCACCGTCATGTGGGCGGGCGATGAAAGCGTGATCTGCGCCAATTTGCTGTCCGGCGTGCTGAAGCTGGTGGCGTCGACCGCCGACGGGCGCGAGCAGATCGTCGGTCTGCTTTATGCCTCCGACTTCGTCGGCACGCCCTTTGCCGATCACGCCGATTTCACGATCACCGCACTGACCGATGCCGAATTGTGCGTCTTCCCCCGCCAGGCGTTCGAGCGGGTGCTGGAGGATCATGCGCGCATGGAGCACGTGCTGCTGCAACGCACGCTGCGCGCGCTGAACGAGGCGCGCGGCCGGATGCTGACGCTGGCGCGCAAATCGGCGGAGGAGAAGATCGCCGGCTTCCTGCTCGACATGGCGTCACGCGCGGGCAGCACCGGATGCCGCGCGACGCCCGACGGGCCATTGACCTTTGACCTGCCGCTGACGCGCGGTCAGATCGCTGACGTGCTGGGGCTGACGATCGAGACCGTCAGCCGGCAGATGACGAAGCTGAAAAGCGCCGGCGTCATCTCGCTGCCCGGCGGGCGGGGGATCACCATCGCCGATCAGAACGCGCTGGAACTGCGCGCACAGGCGGCCTGAGGGCAGCGGCGGCGGGCTAGCCGGCGGCGGCCCGCCGGCCAAGTGCCTCGACCAGCAATGCGCGCCCCTCTGCGGTGAGCCGCTGGTGCGCGGCCGCGAGGATCGCCAGCTGTTCGAGCTCGATCGATGCGCGGCAGCCAGTGAAGAAACAGCGCAGCATATAGCCGAGCGTCGCCGCATCAGGCGTAGGCGTTTCGTCATCGGGCCGAAGCGCGGCGAGCAGTTCCTGCGCGTAAACGGTGTTGGCAACGCGCCGCGTCTCGATCAGCCGGGATAGTGCCGTGCCGAGCGGGTCAGTGCCGGACGGGCGCAGGAACGGGGCGACCGGGCAGCGATCATCGTCACCAGTTGCGATCACCATCTCCAGTCCGCTGCACAGCCGCGCGCACGTTGCCGGATCCGGCAATCCGGGCAGGGCGTCGGCGCATTGCTCCAGTGCGTCGCACAGCGCGGCGACGCCGGTGTGAAAGGCGACGAGGCGCATCAGGTCGACTTCCTGCACCACCTGCCAGCCACGCGAAAACGCCAGCACGAGGCCGGCAGAACGATCATGCCTCGTCACGGGCAAACTCCCTTTGTGCCGCAAGGCTAGCGTACGGTCCGCACGCGGCATTGACCGGGGTCAAACCGCCCGGCCGCCATGCCGTGCGATGCCGCCATCAGAATGATGATGATGGTGGGGCATGTCTGATGGATCATGATGTCGTGGTGATCGGCGGCGGGCCGGCGGGATTGGCGCTGGCCTGTTCGTTGCGCGGAACCGGCCTGCGGATCGCCGTGGTGGAGCGCCAGCCCGCGGACGTGCTCGCCAACCCACCAAGCGACGGGCGCGAGATCGCGTTGACCCATCGCTCCGTGCGCCTGCTGCAGGAGATGGGTGCGTGTCAGCATCTCGACCCCGCGATAATCGCGCCCCTGCGCGCGGCACGCGTGCTGAACGGCCGTTCACCGTTCGCGCTCTCGTTCGATCCGGCTGGCGGTGCGCAGGACTGGCTGGGGCAGCTGGTGCCCAATCATCAATTGCGCCGGGCGCTTTATCGAACCGCGTTCGAGGCCGGCGATGGACCGGCGGGGCTGGAACTGGTCGCCGGCGTTGCGGTGGATCGTGTGCGCACCGGGCCGGCGGCCGCAAGGGTGACACTGGCCGACGGGCGTGAGTTGCGCAGCCGCCTGCTGGTGGCGGCGGATTCGCGCTTCTCGAAGGTGCGCGAGCAGCTTGGCATTACCGCGTCGATCAACCGGCTCGGCCGATCGATGATGGTGTGCCGCGTGGCGCATGACCGCGACCATGGCGGCGTGGCGACCGAATGGTTCGATCATGGGCAGACCATCGCGCTGCTGCCGCTGCCGGGACGCACCTCGTCCATCGTGCTGACGCTGCCGGCGGGGGAGATCGAGCGGATCGCCAGCCTTGATCGCGCGGCCCTGGGGGCGGAGCTGACGATGCGGTCGGCCGGTCGGCTGGGGCGGTGCACGGTGGTGGAGGATCCGCACGTCTATCCACTTGCCACCACTTTTGCCCAGCACTTTGCCGCGACGCGCGCGGCGCTGATCGGCGATGCCGCGGTGGGGATGCATCCGGTGACGGCGCATGGCTTCAACCTGGGATTGCAGGGGCAAGCGACCCTGGCCCGGCTGATCCGCGAGGCGGTGAGCGCGGGGCGCGACATCGCCTCTGCGCTGCTGCTGCGCCGCTACGAGGCGGCGCATCGGCTCGCCACCCGCCCGCTTTACACCGGCACCAATCTGCTGGTGCGCCTCTACACCGATGATCGACCACTGGCCGGGGTGGCACGCCATGCGGTGCTGCGGGCAGGCGCACGCCTGCCGCTTGCCCGCCAGCTGATCAGCCGCTCGCTGATGCAGCGTTGATCCCCGTCAATGATCGCGCAGGTCCGCGGCGCTAGCCCGTCGCCCGAACAAGAGGTCGGGGGTATCGTGGACATTGTATCAAAGGGCTTTTGGCACCGGTCGCATCATCTCGACCGGATGACGTTGCGCGAGCTGGTGGTCGCCTATTTCCAGCATTACGCCATCCTCTGCTACCTCGCGCTGACCGCGCTTTCCATTGGCGTGTTCGTCATGCAGCCGGCGCCGGTGCTGCCGACGATCGCCACGATCGCGCTGATCGTCCTGGCCTATCCATTGATATGGTATTGCCTGCACCGCTGGGTGCTGCACTGCCACTGGATGTTCAAGGTGCCGTGGCTGGCGGCCACGTGGAAGCGGATCCACTACGACCATCACCAGGATCCCAACCATCTGGAGGTGCTGTTCGGCGCGCTCTACACCACGTTGCCGACGCTGCTGCTGGTGTCGGCGCTGCCGGGCTATCTGATCGGCGGGGTGGGCGGGGCGGCGGCCGGTTTTGCCACCGGGCTGCTGGCGACGTGCTTCTATGAGTTTTTCCACTGCATCCAGCACCTGTCGTACAAGCCGCGCGCGGGATGGCTGGCGCGGATGAAGGTGCGCCACATGGAACATCATTTCCATGACGAGAACGGCAATTTCGGCATCACCAACTTCGCCTGGGATCGGCTGTTCGGCACGCTCTACACCCGCCGCGAGCGCCCGCTGAAAAGCGCCACGGTGTTCAACCTAGGCTATACCCGCGCGATGGCGGCCCGCTATCCCTGGGTGGCGCGGCGATCCAACGGCTTCGTCGCTGAGGGCCATCCGCGGGAGCGCCAGCGGCGGGGCTGAACGAGGTATCAAGTGGCGGCGTCGTCCCTTGGATCGCGCGAGGTCAGCGCAACGGGCAGCCGCCACCCGAGATGGATCGCCGCAACGCGCAGCGCGAAGCAGGCGAGGGCGGACAGGATGGCGGTGGGGACGAGCGGCAGGCGCAGCCAGCTGCCGGTGACCGCCAGCCCGGCGCCGAGAAGCGCGGCGACCGCGTAGATATCCGCCTGCAGCACGGTGGGCGTGCGGGTGACGAGAATGTCGCGCGCCATCCCGCCGCCGATCCCGGTGACCATCCCGAGCAGCGCGGCCATCAGCGGGTCCAGCCCGTAGGTCAGCGCCTTTTCCGCGCCGGCGACCGAGAACAGGGCAAGGCCGGCGGCGTCGAACAGCTGGATCGCGGTGTGCAGCCGTGCCCACGGCGAATACCAGAAGAAGATCGCCAGTCCCGCGGCGACCGATGTCGCCAGATAGCGCCAGTCGCTGATCGCAGTCGGCGGCACGGCACCGATCAGAACGTCGCGCATGATCCCGCCCGCACTGGACGCCGCGAAGGACAGCACCAGGACGCCAAACACGTCCAGCCGGCGATGGACCCCCAGCATCGCGCCGCTGATCGCAAAGACGAACGTGCCCACCAGATCCATGAAGAACAGCAATTCGTGGACGGCCTGCTGCTCCAGCATCGCGCTGCTTGCGGTCACCAGCCGGTTCCTCCTGCTGCGCGCCGCTAGTTCTGCATCCTTATCTGCTGACCCCTGACCAGCGGGTAGACCGCAAGGTCATGGCCATCCAGATTCTCCTTGTGCATGTCGACGGCCGTAATCTGGCTGTTCTCGTAGGTAGTGTAGTAATAGATGCCTGTGGCGGTGTTGCAGCATGATGAATAGATCGTGATCTCATATTTTTCGTCGCCGACATTGGCACACCCGCGTTGTTGCGCGACCGATCCCAGAATCTGGAAGAATTGGCTAATGGATTCCGATTCCGAGTCTCCGCAGACCGAGTTCATCTTGGTGAAGGTCGCCTTCACGAAGCGGGAGGGGGAGGACAGGTCACCCGGCAGGCCAAGCGCACCCATGCCGCGGCTGTAGATGTCGAAGGTGATCGCGTTGGAGAAATTGTTGGTCGGCGGATAGCGCGACAGGTGCATGTAATTGTTCAGGTTGAACAATTGCATGTCGAACGTGGGATTGTTGGTCAGCACGCCGACGGGATTGTCATAGACCTTGAGCCCGTCACGCAGCGGCTCGACTGTGATGGAGCGGTTCCGGTCTGCGATGATCCAGTGCAGGGGTGAGGTGGGCGTCCCTTCGCTGAACGCCTCATCGAACAGGTTCACCGATGGGAGCGCGGCCTCGACCTCCGCCACCGTTTCGAATTGCGCCAGCACCCAGAGGACGAATTCAAACGAGGTGACGTTCGTCTTGCCGGCGGCCGGCAGATAGGCGGCGTTCCCGCTGAACGCGAGTCCGGCCATGCTGAGGCCCTTCTCGTTGGTGCCGTCGTAATAGAGCGGGTAGTTGTTCGCGACGGTGGCCATGCCGATGATTGCGTGATGCGCCTCGATCGGTGGCAGCTTGCGAAGCGCGATCGGAAAGTTGCGCGGCGTGAAAGTGACGGCTTCGCCATACGACATTTCGTAATCGAGGTTGCGCCCGAAATAATGATCCTTGGTGGTGAAGCTCAGTCCGGTGCACATTGCCGTTCTCCGTCCCGCACTTGCCGACAGTGCGCGATGATGCGCCGCGGGAGGGGACGGTGACTGCTTCGGTCCCGCACAGGGCAATGTCTATCTTCGGGAAAGTACGCAGCGTGCGGTCCCGGTTAGTCTCCGTTTGCCAATAGCGAAGGGGCAGCCAAAGCATGTCGCCCGGCTGCCCCCGTTCATGGTCGTGCTTTTGAGCAGCGCCTCACTGACAGGCGAGGCACTCGTCATAATCGGTCGTTTCGCCCAGATCGAACTTGGGCTTCTCGATCGTGTTGTCGGCCTCCACGCCGCCAGCAAAGCCGGCGCGCTGCACGCTCTTGGAGCGCAGATAATAGAGCGACTTGATGCCCAGTTCCCACGCGCGGAAGTGAAGCATCAGCAGATCCCACTTCTCGACGTCCGCCGGGATGAACAGGTTCAGCGACTGGGCCTGGTCGATATAGGGCGAACGATCGCCGGCCAGTTCCAGCAGCCAGCGCTGGTCGATCTCGAAGCTGGTCTTGAAGCAATCCTTCTCTTCCTGGCTGAGGAAGTCGAGGTGCTGCACGCTGCCGCCATGCTCGAGGATCGAGTTCCAGACGCTGTCCGCGTTCTTGCTCTTCTCGTTGAGCAGCTTCTCCAGATACGGGTTCTTCACCGCGAAGCTGCCGGACAGCGTCTTGTGGGTGTAGATGTTGGCCGGGATCGGCTCGATGCAGGCGGACGTGCCACCGCAGATGATCGAGATCGACGCGGTCGGCGCGATCGCCATCTTGCAGCTGAACCGCTCCATCACGCCCATGTCGGCCGCATCGGGGCAGGGGCCACGCTCGGCCGCCAGCGTCATCGATGCCTGGTTCACCTGCGCATTGATGTGCTTGAAGATGCGCAGGTTCCAGCTCTTCGCCATCGCGCCTTCCATCGGCAGGCCGCGTGCCTGGAGGAAGGAGTGGAAGCCCATGACGCCAAGGCCGACCGAGCGCTCACGCGCCGCGGAGTAAGCCGCACGCTCCATGCCCGGCTCATGCCGGTCGATATAATCCTGCAGCACATTGTCGAGGAAGCGCATCACGTCCTCGATGAACTGCTTGTCGTCCTTCCACTGGTCCCACGTCTCCAGGTTGAGCGAGGAGAGGCAGCAGACCGCGGTGCGATCATTGCCGAGATGGTCGCGGCCCGTCGGCAGCGTGATCTCGCTGCACAGGTTCGAGGTGGAGACCTTCAGGCCCAGGTCGCGGTGATGCTTGGGCATGTTCTTGTTCACGTGATCGGCGAACACGATGTACGGCTCGCCGGTCGCCAAGCGAGTCTCGACCAGCTTCTGGAACAGGCTGCGCGCATCGACCTTGCCGCGGACGGTGCCATCCTTGGGGGACTTCAGCTCCCATTCGCCGCCGTCGCGCACCGCTTCCATGAACGCGTCGGGGATCAGCACGCCGTGGTGCAGGTTCAGCGCCTTGCGGTTGAAATCGCCCGAGGGCTTACGGATCTCGAGGAACTCCTCGATCTCCGGGTGCGACACGTCGAGATAGCAGGCGGCCGAGCCGCGGCGCAGCGAGCCCTGGCTGATCGCCAGCGTCAGGCTGTCCATCACGCGCACGAAGGGGATGATGCCGCTGGTCTTGCCGTTGAGGCCGACCGGCTCACCGATGCCGCGCACATTGCCCCAATAGGTGCCGATGCCGCCGCCGCGCGACGCGAGCCAGACATTCTCGTTCCAGGTGTCGACGATGCCGTTCAGGCTGTCGGGCACGGAGTTCAAATAGCAGCTGATCGGCAGCCCGCGCCCGGTGCCGCCGTTCGACAGCACGGGCGTCGCCGGCATGAACCACAGGCGGCTGATGTAATCGTAGATGCGCTGCGCATGCGCGGCATCATCGGCGTAGGCGCTCGCGACGCGCACGAAGAGATCCTGATAGGATTCGCCCGGCAACAGGTAGCGATCCTGCAGCGTGTCCTTGCCGAAATCGGTCAACAGCGCATCGCGCGAATGATCGACCTCGATCGGGTACGGCTTGCGCAACGCACCCTTGGTCGCGCTCGCTTCCGCTGCGCCCGTGCCCTCGGCACTTGCTACTAAGGTGTCGGTTGCCATGTTCGCCTCGTTCGCGTCTCTAAAATCCATCGCCGCCGTTCCCCCAGTTGAGCTCGTCCGAATCGGAGGCGAGCCATCATGCTACACCCGAACGCGCTTCACTAAGAACAAAAAGGGATCAATGTGGGTGCCTCGCCCGCATGTCCGTTCCCTTCAGCGGCAGAGCGGCCGCTATCTGTTCTACCAGCACTAGCGCCCGCCGTAGCAGTCTACCCCCACAGATTGTGGCAGAGCGCGCGAAGAGGCAAGGGGGAAGGTGGTCTCGAAGCGGCCATTTGAGCGCCACTCCGTCGCCTCGCCATGCGGCGACGCGTGGACTTCCGCGGGGTTCGCGAATTGCAAGACTGAAGGTCGCCAGGGAAAAATTTTCCCGGGCTTGTGGCGCGGCGCCGGACATGCGGCCGGGGCGGGTCTAACGCGTCGCTGGCGCTCCCGACCAGCGCAGAACTGCGGCGCTCAGCCCGCCTTGCGCAGCGTGCGCGGCTGCGCCGGCGACAGGCGCTCCATGTCGAAATGGCGAGTGAATTCGAGCCCGGCGCGGCCCTCGTCGACCCAGCGGATCACGGCGGGGAACATTTCCTCCTCGACCAGTTCGATGCGCACCTCGGCGCCGACCGCCTCTTCCGGAAAGTCGACGCCGTCGATCATCACCCCGGTCGCCGACAGGTTGCGGATCCGCACCTCGCCGGTATCGCCGCCGACCTCGAGCCGCGCCGATCGCAGCACGGTGGACCGCGCGGCGCGGCTGACGCGATGGCCCACCGCAAGCGCCGCGCCGTCCTGTTCGCGGAACAGCGCCAGCATCTCGGCGGCGCGGCCGGGGCGGCCATAGACGAAGCCCTGGATGTGGCTGCAGCCAAGGTCGCGGATCAGCGCGATCTCGTCCTGCTGCTCGACGCCCTCGGCGGTGGTTTCCATCCCCAGCGTCTCGGCCAGCGTGACGATCGCGCGGATGATCGCTGCGTTGCGGTTGCCCGCCTGGATCGCACCGCGCACGAAGCTCTGGTCGATCTTGATCTTGTCGAACGGCGCCTTCTTCAGATAGCCGAGCGAGGAATAGCCGGTGCCGAAATCGTCGAGCGCCAGGCGAACCCCGATCCCCTTCAGCGCCCGGAACATGTGGCTGGAGGAGGAATCGTCGGTCAGGAAGACGCTTTCGGTGATTTCCAGCTCCAGTCGGCTGGCGGCGAGACCCGAGGAGGCAATCGCGCTGGTGACGATCGCGGGCAGCGCGGGATTGGCGAACTGGATTGCGGAGACGTTGACGGCGATGCGGACCGGATCGGGCCATTGCGCCGCTTCCGCGCAGGCGGTGCGCAGGACCCATTCGCCGATCGCCTCGATCATCCCGCATTCCTCCGCGATCGGGATGAAGTCGGCCGGGCTGACCGCGCCGCGGGTCGGATGCACCCAGCGCAGCAGCGCTTCGTAGCCGACCACGCGCTCGCTGCTGGTCGACACGACGGGCTGATAGACAAGGTGGAATTCGTCGTTGGCGAGCGCCTGGCGAAGGTCGTCCTCCAGCCGCTTGCGGTTCTGCGCGCCGGCCAGCATCTCCTCGCGGAAGAAGCGCGAAACGCCGCGGCCGTCCGCCTTGGCGGCGTAGAGCGCGAGGTCGGCATTGCGGATCAGCGTCTCGCTGTCATTGCCATGTTCGGGTGCGATCGCGATGCCGATCGAACAGCCGATCGACACCGACGAGCCGCCCAGGAAATAGGGCTGCGACAAGGCGGCGATGATCTGCTGCGCCAACGCGCCCAGACGTTCACGATTGCCCTCGCGCGGCAGGACGACCTGAAACTCGTCGCCGCCGAGGCGCCCGACGAGGCCCGCGTCCCCGACGCTCTGCTGCAGCCGATGGGCGACCTGTTTCAGCAGTTCGTCGCCCATCTGGTGGCCGAGCGTGTCGTTGACCGCCTTGAACCGGTCGAGATCGAGCAGCAGCAGCGCGTTGGTGCTGCGTGCGCCCGTGACCGGTGCCAGCGTCTGATCGAGCGACAGGCGCATCCGCTGGCGATTGGCGAGGCCGGTCAGGCTGTCGAACAGCGCCAGCCGCGTGATCTCCGCATCGGCACGACGCTTTTCGGTGAGGTCGGAGCCGAAGCCGATGAAGCCATGAAATCGGCCAAGATCGTCCAGCAGTGGCCGGCCGGAGATCGACCACCACCGGTCGCCGCCCGCCTCGAACGCGGGGCGCACCGAATAATCGGAGAAGCTGGTGCGCGCCGACAGGTGAAAGGTCAGCGTCCGCTCGGTGTCCGCCATGGTCGAATCGACCCGGAAAACCTCCACCAAACGCTGGCCCAGCGGCATGAAGCCAAGCGTCTGAAGCTCGTTGACGAGCTTGCCGCTGAGGTGAACCAGACAGCCATAACGATCGGTCTGCCAGAACCAGCCCGTACTGTGGCTTTCATATTCCGCGATCAGCCGGACCGCGAGGACCCGGTCACGTTCCTCCTGCTCGCGCGTGCCCAGCGCCTGATGATCGCGCCGCGCCATGCGCAACACGCCGACCAGCAACAAGGTGGCGAGCACGATCGCGGCGGCCGACGCTGCGCCCAGCCCCGCGTTCACCGGCACCAGCATCGCCAGCGTGAGCGCCAGGGCGAGCGAGGCGACGCGCACAGAATGAAGCGCGATCGCCGCCATGATGATCGCGCCGAAGCAGGTCACGAAGGCGGTGACCTGAAGCGATCCGCCGGGCAGATGCTGTATCACCGCAAGCTGCAGCGACAGCGCCGCGGACAGTAAAGCGACCAGAGTCGTCAGGATCGTCACGCGGCGATGCGGCGGCAGCGCCCGGGCGGCGGGGAGGGCAAGCAATCCCCAGATCATCAGCGGCAGGACCGCGAGCAGCGGCAGCAGCCCCACGGTGCGCGCAGTGGCCGTGCCGCTCAGGCCAAGCGCCAGCGCCAGCCCGGCCGTACCCAGCAGCAGCACCGCGGCAACGACGGGCCACAAGGCGGCGACGTCATTGAGCCGTTTTTCGGTCGCCTCGTTGATCGCGTCATGGCCGGTGGCGACAAGCCCCAGCGCCTCAACGAGGCGGGGCTGCTCCGGCGCGAGCGGGCGCGGTGAACGGCGTACGAATCCCATTCCGCCGACCCTAGCGGGAGAGGATTGGCAAAACGTTTATGGCTTGTGGTGCCCTCACGCCCCGTTGCGCGGCGCATTCTGAGGCCATAGTGCAGCGCGTCATGACCACGACGATCCGCGCCGCAGACCTGATCGAGAGCGTTGCCGATGCGCTCCAGTTCATCAGTTACTATCACCCGATGGATTACATCCGCGCCTTGGGCGACGCCTATGAGGCGGAGCAGGGCCCTGCCGCGAAGGACGCGATCGCGCAGATCCTGACCAACAGCCGCATGTGCGCGGAAGGCCACCGGCCGATCTGCCAGGACACTGGCATCGTCAACGTGTTCGTCAAATGGGGCATGGATTGCCGCATCGACGACACCAATCGCTCGATGCAGGAAATCATCGATGAGGGTGTGCGCCGGGCATATCTGAACCCGGAGAACAAGCTGCGCGCCTCGGTCCTCGCCGATCCCGCCTTCACGCGCCGCAACACCAAGGACAACACGCCCTGCGTGCTGCATGTCGAGATGGTGCCGGGCAGCAAGGTCTCGGTCGACGTCGCGGCGAAGGGCGGCGGCAGCGAAAACAAGTCCAAGTTCAAGATGATGAACCCCAGCGACTCGATCGTCGACTGGGTGCTGGAAATGCTGCCGCAGATGGGCGCCGGCTGGTGCCCGCCCGGCATGCTCGGCATCGGGATTGGCGGCACGGCGGAACATTGCGTGCTCCTCGCCAAGAAGGCGCTGATGGAGCCGATCGATATGGGCCCGCTGAAGGCGCGGGGCCCGAAGAACGATATCGAGGCGCTGCGCATCGAGATCTTCGACAAGGTCAACGCGCTCGGCATCGGGGCGCAGGGCCTCGGCGGGCTGTCGACCATCCTCGACGTGAAGATCCTGGACGCGCCGTGCCATGCCGCGGGCAAGCCGGTGGCGATGATCCCGAACTGCGCCGCCACCCGCCACGCGCATTTCACGCTCGACGGCAGCGGCCCGGCGTATCTCAAGACGCCGAAGCTCGATGAGTGGCCCAAGGTGAACTGGACGCCGGACAAGGCCGCGATCCGCGTCGATCTCGACACGCTGACGCCCGAGATGGTTCGCTCGTGGAAGCAGGGCGACCGCCTGCTGCTGAACGGCAAGATGCTGACCGGGCGTGACGCCGCGCACAAGCGGATCAAGGACATGCTCGATGCGGGCGAGGAGCTGCCGGTCGAGTTCAAGGGCCGCGTGATCTATTACGTCGGCCCGGTCGATCCGGTTGGCGAGGAAGTGGTCGGCCCGGCCGGCCCCACCACCGCCACGCGCATGGACAAGTTCACGCGCATGATGCTCGACCAGGGCCTGCTCGCGATGGTCGGCAAGGCCGAGCGCGGCCCCGCGGCGACCGATGCGATCAAGGATGCCCAGAGCGCCTATCTGATGGCGGTCGGCGGTGCGGCCTATCTCGTCGCGCGCGCGATCAAGGGATCGAAGGTGGTCGGCTTCGAGGATCTCGGGATGGAGGCGATCTACGAGTTCGAGGTGGAGGACTTCCCGGTCACCGTCGCGGTCGACAGCGAAGGCAACAACGTCCACCAGCTCGCCCCACTCGTGTGGCGCGAGAAGATCGCCCGCGAAGGCCTGCTTCAGCCGGCATAAGGACGGAGCAGCTACAGGAGACGGCGTCATGAGCACGCGGCATCTGGTCGATCCCGAACTGTTGCCGCTGCTCGACCTGTGGCCGGCCGTGACCATGTCGGCGGAGGTGCTGGAGCAGGCGCGCAGCTGGCCCGCCCCGCTGCCGCCCGCCGACGATGACGGCGTGGTGATGGAGCGGATCAGCGTGCCCGGCCCGGCCGGCGCTCCGGATCTCGGCCTCGTCATCTTCCACCCGGCCGAGCCGGTGCAGGACGCCGGCGGCATCTGCCACATGCACGGCGGCGGCTTCGTGCTCGGCACGCCGGAGGGCAGCGCCGCGCGGCTGCGCCCGATGGTCGCCGCGCTCGGTTGCGTCATCGTCTCGGTCGACTATCGCCTCGCGCCGGAGACGCCGTTCCCCGGACCGATCGAGGATTGCTACGCCGGCCTCGCCTGGACCTTCGCCAATGCAGAGCGGCTCGGGATCGACCCGGCGCGGATCGGCGTGATGGGCGAAAGCGCTGGCGGCGGGCTCGCCGCCGCGCTCGCGCTGCTCGCCCGCGACCGCGGCGCCTATCGTCTCGCCTTCCAGCATCTCCTGTACCCAATGATCGACGACCGTACCGGGGTCGCTGAAGGCGATCCGCTGACCGGCGAGTTCATCTGGAACCGAGAGAGCAACCGCTTTGGCTGGGAGGCGATGCTTGGCCAAGCGCCGGGCGGGGAGGGCGTCTCACCCTATGCCGCCGCGGCGCGCGCGGAGGACCTCACCGGCCTGCCGCCCACCTATATCGCGACCGGCAGCCTCGATCTCTTCCGCGACGAGAACATCGCCTACGCCCAGCGCCTCCTCGCCGCTGGCATGCCGACCGAATTCCACATCTGGCCCGGCGCCATTCACGGCTTCGACGGCGCCCCCGACGCAGCGATCACGCGCGAAGCGAACCAATCCCGCATCGCTGCGCTGTGCCGGGCGTTCAGACGCTAGCTTCGGGGCCTCGGCGCCGACAGTGAAGGTCCGCTTCGCGTGGGAAGCGGACGTTGGCTGACAAGAGCAATCATGCCTGCCTTAGGCATCGGAAGAGGATCGAACCGTCTGTTGATCGTAGTCGATAGGACGACCGAAGATACAGGCGCGCGCGGGTGCCAGCGCCCTTTGGAGTCAGGATCACCGTCAGGAACCGAACCTCGTTAACCAAGGGCTTGTCTGGATCGAGGCGACCTGCTCGAACAAACAGGCTGAGAAATGATCGTCGTCGCCCACGGACAGGGTTGGCGACTGCCAATCCGACACCGGAACGCTTCCCCAAACACGCTGCCACTTCACCGGGCGACATCGGCCCGGAAGCGTCAAGCCGAAGCGACGAGCCGTAATCGTTTGTGATGGCCTCAGCTCGACTGCTTAACGTCATTGATACCAGCCCCAACAGAGCAGGTGCGAGGATCTTTGGTGCCATCGATCGAAGCATACTGGCACCCTCAACGTTCGCAATTGGGGCGCTTCGTGCCTGTCCGCTCTCGGAATCGCCTGACCGCATTAGAACGGCCTAGATTGGGTGGAAAGCAGCCTGCCCGTCAGTGGGCCGAGGCGTTCGAAAAGGCGTTCATAACTACAACGCCAGCCACGATCAGCCCCATTCCAATCACGGCAGCAGCGTCTAGCTTCTGCCCTTGGAACGCCCATGCAGCGGCTGAAATGAGAACGATGCCGACACCCGACCGAATTGCATATGCCACCCTGTCGGGATGGTCCGGAGGGTCAGCGAAAGGAAGTAGAATGCAATTCCGTAGCCGATCACAGTCACGGCTGCCCAAGGCAAGCGAGTGAAGCCGTTCGACTGCTTCATCGCCGTGGTGGCGCACACCTCAGCAAGAATCGCGATTGCGAGCATGACATAGTTCAAGCGCAGTCCAGTAGCACCGGGTATGGTAAAATAGCGAAGCCGCTGCATCCGCGCGCAGCGGCTGTTGTTGGGCGTTTTCGGTCAGTCCGCTGTCACGAGCGGTGACGGTTATAAAGCACTGCGGCATCTAATCGCTACGCACCAACCGCGCCCAACCACTTCGCCGCTTCGGGCTTGTCCCAACCTCGCCGCTGCCGCACAGATCGGCGGATGGTTTCCATGACATGGCGGCGCCCGGGGCGGCGGCGGAGTGATGCGCGGGGGGTCAACTGATGCTCGTCCTTGCCGGCATCGCGATCATCGCGCTTGGCTTTCTCTTGCGCTTCAACCCGATGCTGGTGATCGCTGCCTCCGCGCTCGTTACGGGGCTCGCCGCGGGGATGGATCCGGTCGCCATCCTCGCCGCGTTCGGCAAGGCGTTCAACGACACGCGCTACGTCACCGCCATCTATATCGTGCTCCCCGTAATCGGCCTTCTGGAACGCAACGGCCTGCAGGCGCGGGCCCGTTCGCTGGTCGGCGGGCTGAAGGGGCTGACGACCGGGCGGCTGCTGATGGCCTATCTCGCCTTCCGCCAGATCACTGCCGCGCTTGGCCTGACCTCCGTGGCGGGACCGGCGCAGACTGTTCGCCCGCTGATCGCCCCGATGGCGGAGGCTGCGGCAGGGGAGGCGCATGATCCCGAAAAGGTGAAGGCGATGGCCGCCGCCACCGACAATATCGGGCTGTTCTTCGGCGAGGATATCTTCATCGCGATCGGATCGATCCTGCTGATGAAGGGCGTACTGGAAGGGTACGGCATCTTCGTCGAGCCGCTGCACATGTCCGTCTGGGCGATCCCCACCGCGATTGCCGCCTTCGCTATCCACGGCACGCGGCTTTGGCTGCTCGATCGCAAGGCGCGGCGCGCATGATGGGGCTGAACTTCGTCTATCTCGTCGCCGGGCTGACGTTCCTCGCCTTCGCCATCCTCTCATTCAGCGAGCGCCGCTGGGCCAATGCCGGCTTCTACGCACTGGTGGCGACGAGCTTCCTCGTCGGCGACTGGCTGGGCGACATTGGCAATGGCGTGCTTGTCCTGGCGCTGGTGGCGATCGCCGCGAGCGGGCGGATGAAGCGGCGCGTGCCGACGGGCGAGCCAGCAGCGCGCGGCGCGATGGTGTTCGTGCCCGCATTGGTGATCCCGGCGACGGCGCTGATCGGCACCTTCGTGTTCAAGCAATTCCCCGCAGTGTTCGACGGCCGGCAGGCGACCTTGGTGGCGCTGGCGGCGGGCGTGCTGCTGGCGCTCGCACTTTGCTACGCCTGGCTCCGGCCGGCGCCCGGCGAGCCGTTCCGCGCTGGCCGTGCTTTGATGGACGATATCGGCTGGGCCGCGGTGCTGCCGCAGATGCTCGCGAGCCTCGGCGCTGTGTTTGCGCTGGCGGGTGTCGGCGAGGTGGTCGGCCGGCTCATCGGCGTCGCCATACCCACCGGCAGCGTGCTTGGCGCGGTGCTCGCCTTCGGGCTCGGCATGGCGCTGTTCACGATGGTGATGGGCAATGCCTTTGCCGCCTTCCCGGTGATGGCCGCGGCGGTCGGCATCCCGCTCCTGATCCAGGCCTATGGCGCCGATCCCGCACCGGTTGCGGCGGTCGGCATGCTCGCGGGCTTCTGCGGCACGTTGATGACGCCGATGGCGGCGAACTTCAATCTCGTCCCCGCCGCGCTGCTCGAGCTGAAGGATCGCAACGGCGTGATCCGTGCGCAGGTGCCGACGGCGCTGCCGCTGCTCGTGTTCAATATCCTGTTACTTTGGTGGATCGTTGCATGACCCTGACGCCCGATATCGCCGCCGGCTTCGCCCGGCTCACGCTGGGCCATGTCGGGCAGCGTTATCCCTTCAAGCTCGATCAGGTGCTGACCGGGCCGGAGGACCTGCGCGAGCCGCATGAAATCCACCCGATCTTCCACGGCAGTTTCGATTGGCACAGCTGCGTCCACGGCTGGTGGCAGTTGCTGACGATCGCTCGGCTGTTCCCCGATCTGCCCGAGGCGCTGGAGATCCGCCGCCGCGCGGAGGAGATGCTGGTGCCCGACAAGGTGGCCGGCGAACTGGCGGTGCTCACGCGGCCGTACGCCGCCGGTTTCGAGCGGCCGTACGGCTGGGCCTGGGCGCTGGCGCTGCACGGCGAAGCGGTGCGGCATGACGCGGCCTGGGGCGGAGGGCTGGAGCCGCTGGCGCGCGCCTTTGCGGAGCGCTTCCACCAGCATCTGCCCAAGCTCACTTACCCGATCCGCGTCGGTACCCATTTCAACACCGCCTTCGCGCTGACGCTCGCGCGCGATTGGGCGCTCGACCATGATCCCGCGCTGGTGACGCTGATCGACATGCGCGCCCGCGACTGGTTCGGCGAGGATCGCGGCTGCCAGGCATGGGAGCCGGGCGGGGACGAGTTCCTGTCCTCGGCCCTTTGCGAGGCATTGCTGATGAGCCGCGTGCTGGGTGACGGCTTCGCCGGCTGGTTCGACGTCTTCCTGCCGGATGCCGTCGCCGGTCGCCCGCAGAGCCTGTTCACGCCCGCGATGGTCTCGGATCGCAGCGACGGGAAGATCGCGCATCTCGACGGGCTGAACCTCAGTCGCGCATGGTGTTGGCGCTCGATCGCAGCCGCGCTGCCGGCTCATCCCATCGCGCCGGTGGCGCGCGCCGCGGCGGACGATCATCTTGCCGCCAGCCTGCCGCACCTTGCCGACGATTACATGGGCACGCACTGGTTGGCGACATTCGCGCTTCTCGCACTCACTATTTGAAAGGGGCTGGCGCCAAGGCGCCGCTCGTGCGAACCCGATCTTCGAATCGTTGTAAGCGGGAGAGGGAAATGGCGCTGAAGACGCGCGTCACCGAGATGCTCGGGATCGAGAAGCCGATCATCCAGGCGGCGATGGGTTGGATCGCGCGGTCACACCTGTCGTCGGCCGTGTCGAACGCCGGCGGCATGGGGATCATCGAGACGTCGTCGGGTGAGCTCGATGCTGTGCGCGACGAGATCCTCAAGATGCGGCAGCTGACCGACAAGCCGTTCGGCGTGAACGTCGCCCAGGCCTTCGTGCGCGATCCGGGCATCATCCAGTTCGTGATCGATCAGGGCATCCGCTTCGTCACCACCTCCGCCGGGGACCCGATGAAATATACCGCCATGCTGAAGGCGGCGGGACTCACCGTGTTCCACGTCGTGCCCAACCTCGCCGGTGCGCTCCGCGCGGTCGAGGCCGGCGTCGACGGCCTGATCGTAGAGGGTGGCGAGGGCGGCGGGTTCAAGAACCCGAAGGACGTTTCCACCATGGTGCTGGTGCCGCAGGTGGTCGAGGCCGTCGACGTGCCGGTCGTCGCCGCGGGCGGGATCATGGATGGCCGCACCATGGCCGCCGCCTTCGCGCTCGGCGCGGAGGGCGTGCTGATGGGCACGCGCATCCTCTCCTCCGCCGAAAGCCCGGTGCACGAGAATTGGAAGACGGCGATCGTCGAGGCGGACTCGACCGACACCGTGTTCCTCAACCGCAGCGGCCCGGGCCCAGCGCTCCGCGCATTGCGTACCGAGCGCACGACCCGGATCGAGAAGGAAGGGACGCCCAACATCTTCGGCGAATTCGCCGACACCCAGGCGGTCTATTTCGGCGGCGACCTGGAGGCGGGCATCGCGCTCACCGGCCAAGTGGCGGGCCGCATCCGCGAGGTGAAGCCGGTCGCGCAGATCTTCGACGAGACGATGGCGGAATATGAAGCGACGGTCGCGCGCCTGCCGCGGTCCGCGTGAGGGGAGAGGAAGAATGAGCGAAGACGTAACCTATGAAGTGTCCGAAGGCGTCGCCACGCTGACGCTGAACCGCCCGGAGCGGATGAACACCATCTCCGGCCCGATGCTGGACGAACTCACCCGCTTGCTGGTGAAGGCGGGCGAGGATCGCGAGGTGCGGGTGATCGTGCTGACCGGCACGGGGCGCGCCTTCTGCGCTGGGCTCGATCTCAACGCGGCATCGAAGGGGGAGGGGATCGGTTCATCGTCGGCCACCTTCGGCGCGACGATCGACCTCCGCAACACGCCGCCGACCGTGCTCCACGCGCTCGACAAGCCGGTGATCGCCGCGCTCAACGGTTCGGCCGCCGGCTATGGTATGGACCTGGCGCTCGGCTGCGACATCCGCGTCATGGCGTCGGAGGCAAAGCTCGCCGCGGCGTTCGTGAAGCGCGGTGTCCTCCCCGAATCGGGCGGCACCTGGTTCCTGCCGCGCATGATCGGCTGGGCCAAGGCGGCTGAGATCGTCTTTACCGGCCGCACGCTGTCGGCGGAGGATTGCCTCAAGGAGCGGCTCGTCAACGAAGTCGTGCCGGCCGATCAGGTCGCCACGCGCGCGCGCGAGCTGGCGCTGGAGATCGCCGCCAACGCGCCGATGGCGGTGCAGGGCGCCAAGCGACTGATGCGCATGGGGATGGAGGAAACCTTCGATACCCATGTGCAGCACGTATATCTGCAGCTGCTGCCGCTGTTCCAGAGTCAGGATTTCCGCGAGGGCATGGCAAGCTTCCTCGAAAAGCGTCCGGCAAAGTTCACCGGCAAGTAACGCCCCGGGCGCGGCGCCGCGGTCATCATCCCGCGGCGCCGATCGCCCGCATTAACGATGATGATTGATCGATCGCTTACCATCGGCGGGCACGAGCGCCCGTATGCGCCACGATCGTTCCTTCCATCGCACCACGCGCCGCGCCGCCAAGCCGATTTCCTTCTGGCCCGCGCCGCGCCGACGGCGGAAGCTGCCGTTTGCGGCCGCACTTGTCCTCGCGATCGCCACTGGCCTTGCCACCGGCGTCTGGTTCGTTCCCGAGCCCGGCATGCCGGCCACCGCTAACACATCAGCGATTCGCCACTTTTCGCTCTGCCATCGCGGCGGCGGCGAGAATTGCGTCGTGGATGGGGACACCATCTGGATCGGCGGCGAAAAGGTGCGCCTTGCCGATATCGACACGCCCGAAACGCACCCGCCGCGCTGTGCCGAGGAGGCGGCGCTCGGCGAGCAGGCAACACGACGATTGCAGGAACTGCTCAACACCGGCCCCGTCACGCTGGCTGACGCCGATCGCCCGACTGATCGTTACGGTCGCCGCCTTGCGATCGTCACGCGTGACGGCCAGTCGCTGGGCGACACGCTGATCGCTGAGGGGCTGGCGCGCCCGTGGGAAGGACGCCGCCGCCCCTGGTGCAGCTGATCGGTTGCGCCCAGAGGCTCAGCCGCGCAGCCGCTCGTGGTGGCGGATCACCTCGTCGATGATGAAGCGCAGGAACTTCTCGCTGAACTCGGGGTCCAGCTCGGCTTCCTCCGCCAGCGCGCGGAGTCGGGCGATCTGCGCTTCCTCGCGACCCGGATCAGCCGGGGGCAGCCCCGCCTCCGCCTTGTGACGGCCCACCGCTTGCGTCACCTTGAACCGCTCGGCGAGCAGGCAGACGAGCGCCGCATCGATATTGTCGATGCTTTTACGATAACCTCTCAGCACTTCGTCCGTCATTCGCGCCCTCCCATGGCGTTCCCCGCAGTTGCGGCCTTGCCCGCGCGTCCGTAGAGGCTGTCGCAGATGAGCGCCACCGTCCAACGCCTTGCCGGCACCCAGCCGTCGCTAGACCCGATGATTCACCTCGTCGCGGAAGACATGCTTCGCGTGAATGACGCGATCCGCAACCGGATGACGTCAGAGATTCCGTTGATTCCCGAACTCGCCGGTCATTTGATCGCCGGTGGGGGCAAACGGATGCGCCCGATGCTGACGCTCGCGAGCGCGCGGCTCGTCGGCTATTCGGGAAGCAGGCATCACGGGCTCGCCGCCGCGGTGGAGTTCATCCACACCGCGACGCTGCTGCACGACGACGTCGTCGACGGGTCCGACCTTCGCCGGGGCAAGCGCACGGCGAACACGATCTGGGGCAATCCGGCGAGCGTGCTGGTCGGCGATTTCCTGTTCTCCCGCTCGTTTGAGCTGATGGTGGAATCGGGCAGCCTGCGCGCGCTGAAGATCCTGTCCAACGCCAGCGCCGTGATTGCCGAGGGTGAGGTCAATCAGCTGACCGCCGCGCGCCGCGTCGATCTCGCCGAGGACCGTTATCTCGAGATCATCAACGCCAAGACGGCGGCGCTGTTCGCCGCGGCCTGCCGTATCGCCGCAGTCGTCGCTGATCGGCCCGAAGCGGAGGAAACGGCGCTCGACGCTTATGGCCGCAACCTCGGAATCGCGTTCCAGCTGGTCGACGACGCGATCGACTATACGTCGGACGCGGGGACCATGGGCAAGGACGCGGGCGACGACTTCCGCGAGGGCAAGATGACCTTGCCGGTCATCCTCGCCTATGCGCGTGGCGACGCGGAGCAGCGCGCCTTCTGGAAGGACGCGGTCGAAGGGCGCCGCGACAGCGACGAGGATTTCGCCCAGGCGATCGGACTGGTCCAGTCGAGCCACTCGGTGGCCGATACCATGGCACGCGCGCGCCATTACGGGCAGCAGGCGATCGACGCGATCGCCCCGTTCCCGGCCGGCGCGGCGAAGGACGCGATGATCGAGGCGGTCGAATTCGCGGTGGCGCGGGCCTATTGATCGATGGCGTCGGCGGGGTCTGCGCCCCGCTGGCGATCAGACCGACCCGTGCGGCTCCAGCATGCAGGGGTTCTCTCCGGTTTCGACCTGCAACGTCGCATGGCCGATGTTGAACCGATCGTGCAGCATGTCCTGCGCCTCCGCGAGGAAGGCGTCGCCTGGATGGCCAGCCGGCATCAGCAGATGCGCCGTCAGGACCGGCTCGGTCGTCGACATGGGCCAGATATGCAGGTCATGCACCTGGGACACGCCCGGCAGTTCGGCCAGCGCGGCCTGCACCCGGTCATAATCGATCGCGCGCGGCACCGCGGCGAGGCTCATCTCCACCGTTTCGCGCAGCAGGCCCCAGGTCTGCCAGAAGATCAGCGCAGCGATGACGATGCTGACGATCGGATCGATCCAGCCGAAGCCGGACAGCCAGATGCCGATCCCCGCGACCACCACGCCGGCCGATACCGCCGCATCGGCGAGCATGTGGAGGTAGGCGCCACGAATGTTGACGTCGCCCTTGCGCCCGCGCGCGAACAGCCAGGCGGTCAGGCCATTGATCAGGATGCCGACCGCCGCCACTGCCGAAACCGTCAGGCCCGGTACGGGGGCGGGATCCGCAAAGCGCTGCGCCGCCTCCAGCACGATCGCGCCGAGCGCGACGAGCAGCAGCAATGCGTTGGCGAGGGCGGCGAGGATCGTCGATCCCTTCAGCCCATAGGTGAATCGCTTCGATGGCGGGGTACGAGCCAGCGCCGCACCCGCCCAGGCCACGGCGAGGCCTAGAACATCCGACAGATTATGCCCGGCGTCCGCCAGCAGTGCGACCGAGCCCGTCCACAGCCCGGCGCCTGCCTCCGCCACGACATAGACCAGGTTGAGCCCGATTCCGATCGCGAACGCCCGGTCCCAGGAGGCGGGAGGGGCGGGGTGATGATGGTGACCATGGCCATGAGCGTGCCCGTGGTCATGAGCGTGCCCGTGCCCATGCCCATGCCCATGCCCATCATCATGAGAGCCAGCGGCGGCGGAACCGTGGCCGCGCGCGTGTGCGTGGCCGTGATGATGCGCGTGACCCATGGTGCCAATCTAGCAGTGGCTCCCGGACGTGACCAGAACAGGCGCAGTGCACGATTGCCCACGCCGCCTTAACATATAGACTGTACAACCAGCGCGATGCTTCGTGTCCTGACCCTGTCCAGCCTGTTCCCCGATGAGACACGACCCAATTTCGGCGTGTTCGTGGAACGCCAGACGCTGGGGCTGGCCGCCGCAGAGGATGTGATGGTGCGGGTCGTCGCGCCCGTCGGCCTGCCGCCGTGGCCGCTGCGCCGCCATCGACATTATCGCGCACTGGCGTCGCTTCCGCGCGCGGAGACGTGGAAGGGCCTGCACGTCGTGCGGCCGCACTTCACGACATGGCCGGGGACGAAGGGACGCTTCCATGTTGCGGCGTTAATTCGGGCACTGGCGCCGTTGCTCGACGACATGCGGCGCGACTTCCCGTTCGACGTGATCGATGCTTCCTTCTTCTTCCCCGACGGGCCTGCCGCGCTCGCGATGGGGCGGCGGTATGACGTGCCCGTGTCGATCAAGGCGCGCGGCGCGGACATTCACTTCTGGGGGACTCAGCCTGCCACCCGCGCTTCGGTGCTGGCCGCCGGGCAGGGGGCGGACGGGCTGCTCGCGGTATCTGGCGCGATGCGCGACGACATGGTCGCGCTCGGCATGCCGGGGGACCGGATCCGCGTGCATCATACCGGGGTTGATCTCGAACGGTTTGCGCCGGTCGACCGGGCAGCGGCGAAGGCAAGCATCGGCGTCGATGGGCCGCTCATCATCTCGGTCGGCGCGCTGATCCCGCGCAAGGGGCATGACATCGTCGTGGAGGCGATGCAGCATGTGCCGGGCGCAACGCTGTTGATCGCCGGGTCGGGGCCGGAGCATGCCGCGCTCGAGGAGGTCGCCCGCCACGCGGGTGTTGCCGCTCGCGTGCGCCTGCTGGGATCGGTGCCGCACGCCGATCTGCCCGCGCTGATCGCGGCGGCGGACGTCATGGCGCTCGCTTCTTCGTCGGAAGGATTGGCCAATGCCTGGGTGGAGGCGCTGGCCTGCGGTACGCCGATCGTGATCACGGCCGCCGGCGGCGCGGGTGAGGTGGTGACGGCCGCCAGCGCCGGGCGGGTCGTCGCGCGAACGCCGGCGGCATTTGCGAAAGGGATCAACGATCTTCTCGCCGCATCCCTGCCAGCGGACGAGGTGCGCGCTCATGCGGCGCGGTTCACATGGGCGGCGAACACGGCTGCATTGCGCGATCACCTGCTGCGGCTGGTGGCAAAGCCGCGCGAGCAGGCGGGCTGACGGGCGAGCCAAAAGAAAAGCCGCGGCGCCCCCCGACGCCGCGGCCTCTTTCCCCACGAATGGGAAGCGTCAGGCGACCTTGGCGGGCACCTCGTCCAGTTCGCGCAGCACGTAGCCGCGGCCCCAGACGGTTTCGATGTAATTTTCGCCCTCGCACGCCATGCTGAGCTTCTTGCGCAGCTTGCAGATGAAGACGTCGATGATCTTGAGTTCGGGCTCGTCCATGCCGCCATAGAGATGGTTGAGGAACATCTCCTTGGTCAGCGTGGTGCCCTTGCGGAGCGACAGCAGCTCCAGCATCGCATATTCCTTGCCCGTCAGGTGGACGCGCGCGCCGTCGACCTCGACGGTCTTGGCATCGAGGTTCACCGACAGCTTGCCGGTCTTGATCACCGACTGCGAATGGCCCTTGGAGCGGCGGATCACGGCATGGATGCGCGCCACCAGTTCCTCGCGGTGGAACGGCTTGGTCACATAGTCATCCGCACCGAAGCCGAAGCTGCGGATCTTGGAATCCATCTCGTTCACGCCCGACAGGATCAGCACCGGCGTCGACACCCGCGCCACGCGCAGCTTTTTCAGCACGTCGTAGCCGTGCATGTCCGGCAGGTTCAGGTCGAGCAGGATGATGTCGTAATCGTAGAGCTTTCCGAGGTCCAAGCCCTCTTCGCCCAGATCCGTCGAATAGACGTTGAACCCCTCGGCAGAGAGCATCAGATCGATGGCCTTGGCGGTCGTCGGCTCGTCCTCGATCAACAGCACGCGCATACGTCATTCCCCCGTTTGCGAGCGTGTGGCGAAGCGACACACCCCAAGCGATCCATTAACCATTCAACATCTGAACGCAAAAGGTAAATAAGACATTAATCCAGCTTTTCCGGCGAGTCGCGTTCATTGCCGGCTGAATCGAACAAGGTGCGATGCCGGCTGCGGGGGATGTCCTCGCCCAGTGTGTCGCGCAGATAGAGGCTGCGGATCAACGTATAGATCACGACCAGCAGCGCGGCCGAAAAGAACAGGCCGAACAATCCGAACACCGCCCCGATCGCCAGCACCGAGAACAAGGTAATCGCCGGAGGGATGGCCACCACGCGGCTGGTGACAAAGGGGGTGATGAAGTTGGTCTGGATCACCCGCACTGCGGCAAAGACACCCAGTGCCCAAAGCACATGGCTGACCGACTGGGTCGCCGCCAGGCCGAGCGCCGGGATCATCGCCGCCACCGGGCCGACATAGGGGATAAACTCGCTCAGCCCCGACAACAGCCCCAGCGCCGCGGCGGACGGCACCTCCAGCCACCACAGGCCGAGCCCGACGAGCACCCCCATGCTCGTCATCTGGATCAGTTGCGCGCGCAGCCACAGGCGCAGCGTCGATGCCGTGTCGCCCAGCGCGTCCTCCACGACGGCGCGCTTGGAGGGCGGCATCAGCAGCAGAAAGCCGCGCTCGTACACCTTGGGATCGACCGCGAAGAAGATCGCGCCGACCAGGACCAGGAGCGCGTTGATCGCCAGTTGGCCCGCCCCTTCGGCAAGGCCACCGATGTCCTGCGCCACGCGGCTGCCCGCAAAGGCGGCGCGCACCGCGTCCACCACCTTGGCCCCGACTGGCGAAATCGACAGCTGATCACCGATCTCGTCCAGGATGCCGGGCAGGCGGGTCACCAGCACGTTGACCTGCGTGCGGAACTCCACCCCGAACAGCCAGCCCAGAAAGACGATCAGCGCCAGCACGGTGAGGATCGCAGCGACCAGGGCGGGCCGGGCCGGTACGCGTAGCCGTTCATTGTAGATCTCGGCGATCGCGTGAATGACGATCGCGCCGAGGACCGATCCAAAGGCGAGGATCAGCAGATCCCCGATGAAGTACAGCGTGGCTGCCAGCGCTATGACGCCAAGCGTCAGGAACAGGCGGCGAATGAAACGCGCGTCGTCGTCATCGGGGGATAGCCGGCTCATGCACTGCAAAGTCTGGCAGCAGCGGCCCGGTTCCGCCAGCCGGCCCGATTGGTCAGCGGCGACCGCCCGGCTGCACCTTGGGTTCGCTGGCAAGCCATTGCGCGAGCGACAGTTCGCTGGTGGGGCGAGTCTCGGCGCTCATCCCGTTTTCCATCATCTCCAGCGCCCAATGCGCGCGCTTCTCATGCTGCGAGGCGACCGCGTTGCGCGGAACCCACAGGTCATATTCGCGCATGTGCGCGTCGGCGGCGGTGAAAAGGACGCAGATATCCGCCGCCACGCCGATCAGGACGAGCCGCGACACGCCCAGCCGCGGCAGCAGGGCGGGCAGCGTGGTGGCGTAAAAGCCGGAGGATTCGGGCTTGATGACGAAGTAATCGTCGGGTTGCGGCCTCAACTGGTCGAGCAGGTCGCCGCCCTTGCTGTCCGCGACATGCGCGATCAGTTGATGCGGTTCATCGTGCCAGCGGCCATAATTGTCATTGACGAAGATGACGGGGACCTTTGCTTCGGCCGCCTGGCGTCGAAGCGAGGTAACCGGTTCCATCATTGCGGCAACAGCGTGCTTCAGGGCGTCTCCGCCATTGAAATCAAAGGTATTCAGTAGGTCGATGGCCAGGATGGCGGCGTTGCTGCTCATGTCGTTCACCGTAACCGCGGTACCATGGCGAACAACGATATAGATCAGGATAAGTTGATTTTATCTGCAGCGATCACGCGCGGATCTCCCAAAAGGAAAACGCCCGGATCGTTTCCGATCCGGGCGCCTGCGTGACGATTGCTCGTCAGCCCCCTTGTGCTACCGCCCGCGCGCCTCAACTGGGAGGCGGGGCAGAAAGCTTCCCCGAACCACGGCCTTTGCCTGTGTGCCAGTGGCTCGTTGCTACGTGCTCCTTGGTGGCGCGTCCACGAAAATGAACCGCAGCTAAACAGATTGATCGGGGCGTGTGATGATTCCGCAACAGCAACATTGCCAGTGCCGGCCCGCGCCGATACAGCGCGGGACATGATCCTGTCGCGCTACGAACGAATGATCGCGCGGCGCTATCTGCTTCCCGGGCGCGGTGAACGCTTCATTGTCCTCGTGGCTGGGTTCAGCCTCGGCGCGGTGATGCTGGGTGTCGCGGCGCTCGTGATCGTGATGAGCGTCATGAATGGCTTTCGGGCCGAACTTTTCGACAAGATTGTCGGCTTGAACGGCCATGCGGTGGTGCAGGGCGTCGGCGGACGATTGACCGACTGGCGGGAGGTCATCCGGGAGGCTGATGCGACCCCAGGGATCGTCAGCGCCGTGCCGCTGGTCGAGCAGCCGTTGATGTCGACCTATAACGGGCGCGTCGAGGCTGTCCTGGTACGCGGGATGCGCGTTCAGGACATCCGCTCCAACACGACGATCGGCAGCAAGGTCATCACGGGCACGCTCAGCTCGCTCACGCCTGGTGCGGGGCGCGTCGCGATCGGATCGCGGCTGGCGGAATCGCTCGGCGCCACGGTGGGGTCGGAGATCACGCTGATCAACCCGGCGGGCCAGACAACCCCGTTCGGCACGGTGCCGCGCTACGTCAATTATACGGTGTCGGCCGTGTTCGAGATCGGCGTGTACGATTTCGACAAGGCCTATGTGATCATGCCGATGGATGATGCGCAGACGCTGCTGCTGCTCGGCGACGCGGTGGGGATGATCGAGCTGGAAACGGTCGACGCCGATCGGGTCGGGCAGATCCTGGCGCCGCTGGCGGAGAAGGTCAGCCGCTTCGCCGTGATCAGCGATTGGCGCCAGATGAATGCCCAATTGTTCGAGGCGCTGGCGGTGGAGCGGATCGCGATGTTCGTGGTGCTGTGCATCATCATCCTGGTCGCGGCGTTCAACATCGCCTCCTCGCTGATCATGCTGGTGCGCGCGAAGACCCGCGACATTGCCATCCTGCGCACGATGGGCGCGACACGCGGCGCGATGATGCGCATCTTCATGACCGTGGGCGTGACGATCGGTGCGCTTGGCATCATCGCGGGCCTGATCCTGGGCGCGTTGTTCCTGTTCTATCGCCAGGCGGTGGTGAATTTCGTGCAGTTCGTCACGGGCCAGGAATTGTGGGATCCATCGATCCGCTACCTTACCGAATTGCCGTCAAAGCCCGACCCGGTGGAGATTGTCGCCATCGTGCTGATCACGGCGCTGATGACGCTGCTTGCCACCGTCTATCCAGCGTACAAGGCGGCAAGCACCGATCCTGTCCAGGTGCTGCGTTATGAATGATGGGCCGATGACCGCCGTTCTGCAAACCGAGGGGCTGTCGCGCAGCTTCACCCAGGGCGGTGAGACGATCGAGGTGCTTCGCGGCGTCAACCTGGCGGTCGCGCCGGGGGAGATCGTCGCGCTGCTCGGGCCCTCCGGTTCGGGCAAGTCCACGCTGCTGCAGGCGGTCGGACTGCTCGAGGGTGGCTTCGACGGGTCGATCCGCATTGCCGGCGAGGAGGCCGCACGGCTCGACGCCAACGGGCGCACGCAGGTGCGGCGCGACCGGCTGGGCTTCGTCTACCAGTTCCATCACCTGCTGCCCGATTTCAACGCGGTCGAGAATGTCGTCCTGCCGCAGCTTATCCATGGTGCCACGACGGAGGCTGCGAACGATCGTGCCGCTGCGCTGCTGACCGCGCTGGGGCTCGGCCACCGCCTGACGCACCGTCCCAGCCAATTGTCGGGCGGCGAGCAGCAGCGCGTCGCGGTGGCGCGCGCGCTGGCCAACCGCCCGGCGCTGATCCTCGCTGACGAGCCGACCGGCAATCTCGACGAACATACCGCCGATCGCGTGCTGGGCGAATTCCTGCGGCTGGTTCGCGAGGAAGGATCGGCGGCGCTGATTGCGACCCATAATGAACGGCTGGCCGGCCGGATGGACCGTGTCGTGCGGCTGCACGAAGGGGTGATCGAGCCTGCTTGAGTCGCGCCGTATTGAGAGACGCTGCCCGGGCAAACCGGCGGTGAACAGGGAGTGGGGCTGATGACTGCGATCACCGATTTCGAGGTGAAGACCGCTGAGGGTGGCATGGCGTCGCTGGCCGATTACCGTGGCAAGGTGCTGCTGATCGTCAACACGGCCTCCAAATGCGGCTTCACCCCGCAATATGAGGGGCTGGAGGCGCTGCATCGCGACTATGCGGCGCGCGGGTTCGAGGTGCTGGCCTTTCCCTGCAACCAGTTCGGCGCGCAGGAGCCGGGCGATGCCGCGGAGATCGCCAACTTCTGCTCACTCACCTATGACGTGACCTTCCCCGTGTTCGCGAAGATCGAGGTCAACGGCCCCAACGCCGATCCCCTGTTCGAGCGGCTGAAGGCGGAGGCGCCCGGCGTGCTCGGCTCCAAGGCGATCAAGTGGAATTTCACCAAGTTCCTGGTCGATCGCGACGGGGCGGTGGTGCATCGTTATGCGCCCACCACCAAGCCGGAGGACATTCGGCGCGATATCGAAAAGCTGCTCTGACGCGGCGCTTCGCTCGGCTCTTTACCCGGGAAAGGTGAAGGCCGACGCGTTGCTGCGGTGATCGATGCCGGCCATGATCGCGGTGATCCCACCGAGCAGGAAGCTGATCCCCAGGATGAACCCGGGCAGCGTCAGCGCCGACATGGGCACCGTCGCCACGATCAGCATGGCCAGCAGGATGTTGACGATCCCCAGCGCGATCATCAGCCAGCGTTGCCGCCGCACGCGAACGCCGAACACGATCTCCATCACGCCGCGCACCATCAGCCAGGCGGCGACCACCACGGTCAGTGAAATGGCGCCCGTCAGCGGCTGCACCACCATGATCCCGCCTGCGACGAGCGACAGCAGGCCCAGCAGGATCGAATAGACCCGGCTGTCCGATCCCGTGCCGCGTATGCCGGCAATCAGCGAGAACACGCCCGAGACGATGAAGGCGAAGGCGATCACCATCGTCGCGGCGAGTGTCGCCGGGAAGGGCCAGACAAGGGCGGAAATGCCAAGCAGGGTCGACACTACGCCATAGGCGACGAGCCAGCCCCAGCCGCCCCCCACTCTGCCAGTGTTGCCAAGGAACGTTTCGCGTTGCCGAGTGTCGGTCATGGCTGGATGCTCCTGATCCTGCGCGTCGATGAAAGCGCACAGTGCCATCTGCGGTTCCGCTGGTCGAATCAGGACAATTACGGTAGCCTCAGGCGATGCCGCATTCCGGGTTCGTTCCGCTTCGCATCTTCTCCTCCTACACCATGCTCGACGGGGCGATCGAGCCGAAGGAAATTGCCAAGCGGGCGGCCAAGCGCGGCTTCCCTGCCGCCGCGCTCACCGATCGCAACGGGCTGTACGCGGCGATGGCCTTTTCCGACGCGGCCTTTGGAGAGGGCGTGCAGCCGGTCATCGGCACCATGCTAGGCGTGGCGCGCCCGGACCTGCCGGAGGGCGTGGCGCCGATGGTCGACTGGCTGGCGCTCTATGCCCAAAACGAGCGCGGTTACGACAATCTTTGTGAACTTGTGAGCCGCGCGCACCTCGATCGCCCGATCGATCTGGCGCCGCACGTCGACCTGGCGACGCTCGCGCGCTTCACCGACGGCCTGGTCGCGCTGACCGCTGGCGGCGAGGGAACGCTGGCGCGGCTGTTCGCCGAGGATCAGCCGGCACGTGCACTCGCCTACGCCGAGCGGCTGGCCGCGCTGTTCGGCGACCGGCTGTATGTCGAGATCAGCCGGCGCGGCAATGAGGTGGAGGAGCGCGCCGAGGCGGCGCTGATCGACCTTGCCTATGACAAGGACCTGCCACTCGTCGCCACCAACCCATGCTGCTTCGCCGAGCAGGGTTTCGGGCCAGCGCATGACGCCATGCTGTGCATCGCCAATTCGACCTATGTCGAAAGCGAGGATCGCCCGCGCAGTTCGCCCGACGCCTGGATGAAGCCGGCGGAGGAGATGAAGGCGCTGTTCGCCGATCTGCCCGAGGCGATCGCAAATACGCTGGTGGTGGCGCAGCGCTGCGCCGTCGCGGCGCCCAAGCGCAAGCCGATCCTCCCCAGCCTCGCCGGCGACCGCGAGGGCGAGGCAGCGATGCTACGCGAACGGTCGCACGCCGGCCTCGACGCGCGCCTGAAGCGCATCGCGGAACTGGCTACCGAACCGCTCGAGGACGGGTGGCAGGAGAATTACCGCAAGCGGCTCGACTTCGAGCTCGACGTCATCATCCAGATGGGGTTTCCGGGCTACTTCCTGATCGTTGCCGACTTCATCCAATGGGCAAAGTCGAACGACATTCCTGTGGGTCCGGGGCGTGGTTCGGGCGCAGGCTCGGTCGTCGCCTGGGCGCTGACGATCACCGATCTTGATCCGCTTCAGCTCGGGCTGCTGTTCGAACGTTTCCTCAACCCGGAACGCGTCTCGATGCCGGACTTCGACATCGACTTCTGCGAAACGCGGCGCGGCGAAGTAATCCGGTACGTGCAGGAGAAGTACGGCCGCGATCAGGTGGCGCAGATCATCACCTTCGGTAAGCTGAAGGCCCGCGCCGTGCTAAAGGACACCGGCCGCGTGCTGCAGATGAGCTATGGCCAGGTCGATCGCCTCGCCAAGCTGGTCCCCAACCATCCGACCGATCCCTGGACGCTGAAGCGGGCGATCGACGGGGTGGCGGAACTGCACCGGGAATATGCCAACGACAATCAGGTCCGGCACCTCCTCGACTTGGCGATGCAGCTTGAAGGCTTGCCGCGACATTCGTCGACGCACGCCGCGGGTGTGGTGATCGGCGACCGCCCCCTCTCGCAGCTGGTGCCGCTCTACCGCGATCCGCGATCGGACATGCCAGTCACCCAGTTCGACATGAAATATGTCGAGGGCGCGGGACTGGTGAAGTTCGACTTCCTAGGCCTGAAGACCTTGTCGGTGCTGAAGCGCGCGGTGCAATTGCTTCAGAAGCGCGGCATCCATGTCGATCTGGATGCGCTGTCCTGGGATGACGAGGCGGTCTACGCGCTGCTGCAGAAGGGCGACACCGTCGGTGTGTTCCAGCTGGAATCGGAAGGGATGCGGCGCACGCTGTCGGCCGTCCGACCGACGAACTTCGGCGACATCATCGCGCTCGTATCGCTCTACCGCCCGGGGCCGATGGACAACATCCCGTCCTTCGGCCGGCGCAAGCAGGGCACGGAGGCGATCGATTATCCGCATCCGCTGCTGGAGCCGATCCTGGCCGAAACCTACGGGATCTTCGTCTATCAGGAACAGGTGATGCAGGCCGCGCAGGTGCTGGCCGGTTACTCGCTCGGCGGCGCCGATCTGCTGCGCCGCGCGATGGGCAAGAAGATCAAGGCGGAGATGGACGCCCAGCGCGCGACCTTCGTCGAAGGCTGCGCCAACCACAACCAGATCCTCGCTGACCGCGCGAACGCCCTGTTTGACTTGATCGACAAGTTCGCCGGCTATGGCTTCAACAAGAGCCACGCGGCGGCCTATGCGCTGCTCGCGTACCAGACGGCGTGGCTGAAGGCGCATTACCCGCACGAATTCTTCGCCGCGTCGATGGCGTATGACATTCATCAGACCGACAAGCTGGCGATCTTCTGTGACGATATGCGCCGGATGCAGGTGAGGGTGCTGCCGCCTGACATCAACCACAGTCAGGCGGACTTCGACGTGGAGGTGGATGAGGATGGGCCGGCGGTGCGCTACGCGCTCGCCGCGCTGAAATCCGTTGGCGAAGGCGCGATGGAGCGACTGGTCGCGGAGCGTGATGCGGGCGGCGCGTTCACCCGGCTGGACGACCTGGCGCACCGCGTCGATCCGCGGCTGATCAACAAGCGGCAGCTGGAAACGCTCGCCGCCGCGGGCGCGTTTGACGCGATCGAACCCAACCGTGCCGGTGTTCACGCGGTTGCGGAGACGATCCTTGCGGTCGCGGCGCGCACCCACGACGCGCGGATCAGCGGGCAGGGTGGGTTGTTCGGCGATGCCGAGCCTGCCGGAGATGCGATCAAGCTGCCCACGTCAGCCCGCTGGAGCATGTCGGAACGGATGGAGCAGGAGAAGGAAGCGTTCGGCTTCTACTTCTCGGCGCATCCCGTCGACCGGCACGCCCATCTGGCGAAATCGCACGGTGCGCGGCTCTATACCGCGCTGGCGGAACTGGCGATCCCGGATGATGGCACCCGCGCGGGCGCGACCATGGCGGTACTGGTCGAGGACGCGCGGTGGCGAACGTCGGCGCGCGGGAAGCGCTATCTGATGGCGACGCTGAGCGACCAGAGCGGCCAGTTCGTTGCGACCTGCTTCGACGATGCGGTGGCGGCCGATCTTGAAGAGGCAGCGCGGGCGGGGGGCTGTGGCCTTGCCACGGTCGAGCTTGACCGGCGACCGGGCGAGGAAACACCGCGGGTGACGGTGAAGCGGCTGCAGCCATTCGAGACGCTCGCTTCGCAGGCCCGGTTTGTCGTTGAAGTTGCGGTAACCTCCGCGGCTGCCTTGCCCGCCTTGGCCGCCGTGCTGGAACATCAACGCGGCGCCCGCGGCGAAGTGCTCCTGCGCGCGCCCGTCGGCGAGGCTGCGGTCAGTGGCGAGGCGACGGTGCTGCTCGGGCGGGACTTTCTTCTCGATCTTGAACTGGTGCACAGGATCGAGGAACTGCCAGGCGTCAGCACCGTGACATTGCGCCAATCCGAAACCCGGCTCTCGCTGGTCGGCTGATGTCCCTCCCCGCGCTCCTCCTCGCCGCTGGCGGCGGGGAACTGCCAGGGGAGGGGCGGTAAGCGGGGCCCAGCCGGTCTGCTCGCTGCTCCAACCAGCCCGGCTGAGGCAATGCGGGAGTTCAGTCCCAACCGGGCAAAAATTTTCGTGAGCGCCTCCATGCGGTTCTGATCGGTGGCGACGCTCAGCCGAACAAATCGCCCTGGGCGCCCGGTGGTGGTCGGAACAGGTCGGTCCTGAGCCCAAGGCGCTCGGCGCGACGGACGATGCCGTGCCGCCGCCGCGCGATGTCGAAGCGCGTGCGGAGGAGGTCTGCCCACGGACCTTGCCCTCGCATTCGTGAGAAGAATGCGGGGTCATTGTCCCTGCCACCACGCAGCGAGGCGATCGTCGCCATCACCTTGGCCGCGCGATCGGGGTAGTATTCGTCGAGCCACGCGCGGAACAGCGGAGCGACCTCCCAAGGCAGCCGCACGGGGATGAACGACACATCCAGCGCGCCAGCCGCCGCGGCGCGCGCGACGATCGTCTCCACCTCATGATCGGTGATGGCGGGGATAACGGGGGCCATGTTGACGTAGGTGGGAATGCCTGCGGTGGTCAGTTTCGTGACCGCGGCGAGGCGGCGTTCGGGATGCGGCGCACGAGGTTCGATCGTCATGGCGATCCGTGGATCGAGCGAAGTGACGGAGATGGCGACGCTGACCAGATTGCGCTCGGCCATGAGGGCGAGCAGGTCGATGTCGCGCACCACGCGGTCAGATTTGGTCGTGATTACAAGCGGATGACTGCAGGCCGAAAGCACCTCGATGATGCCGCGCATGATCTGCCAGTGCGCCTCGATCGGCTGGTAGGGATCGGTGTTGGTGCCCAGCGCAATGGGGGCGCAGCGGTAGGAGGGTTTGGCAAGTTCCTCGCGCAGCAGGCGGGGTGCGTCAGGTTTGGCGAAGAGTTTGGTTTCGAAATCGATGCCGGGCGATAGATCATGGAAGGCATGGGTGGGACGGGCGAAACAATAGATGCAGCCGTGTTCGCAGCCGATATAGGGATTGATGCTGCGATCGAACGGGATATCGGGGCTTTTATTGTGTGAAATGATCGTCTTGGCCGACAGTTGCTGGACGGTGGTGCGGACGGGTGGGGGCGGGCCGTCGATCATGTCGCGCATGTCGAGCCAGTCGCCGTCGGCCTCTCGCGCGGCGAGGTTGAAGCGATCGCTGACCGGGTTGATGGTCGCGCCGCGATGGGGGCGTGGTTTGCGCATGATCGTCCGAACCACGATATAGCGGAACAAAGACGGAACATAAAGCGCTGAAGTCGGCGAAGGCCGGCCTGTCTCCGGCTAAATTCGGCCAGCGATCGCCCGAGCGTGGCCAGCAGTCGGGAAGAACCGCCCCGCGGTGATCAGGTCAGCGCCAGCGGCCGGTTTCCATCCAGCGCAGCAACGGCTTGAGCGGCGCGATCCAGATGATGCCGGCCACCACGTAGAACAGCGCCTGCACCAGCGCGTGCCATTCGCCGACGGTGCTGGAAAGGCTGACGATCAGCGCGCACCAGACGGTGATGAGAAGGAGGATGGCGAGCATCCCCACCGGCTTGCGCCAGGACGGCGTCATGACGTGATCCATTCCTGTTCGGTGATGATCGCGTGGAGCGGGACGTCCCACGGATCGACCGGGAGCCGTTCGACCTCCTGCACCGAAAAGGCAACCCCGATGCGGTGCGCATTCGGGTAGGCGGCAAAGGCGCGATCGTAATGGCCGGCACCCTGGCCGAGCCGGGCGAGCGTCCGATCGAACGCGACCAATGGTGTGAGGATCAGGTCGGGCACCAGTTCGGGCGCATCGGCGTCGGGCTGGCGAAGGCGGAACGGGCCGGTCGCGAGCGGCGCGTCATGCTGCCATTCGAGGAAGCGAAGCGGTGTTTCGCGATCAATCACATGCGGCAGCGCGATCCGGCATCCCGCCGCGCGCGCCGCGCTGACCAGAGCGGTGGGATCCGCCTCGCTGCCGACGGGCACATAGCTGGCGACGATCATTCCCGGCGCGAGCAACGCGGTGAAGGGCGGTGGCGGTGCGATGATCGGCGGATGAGGGCCGAGCGCCTGGCGCGCAGATCGGGCGGCGCGGCGCAGCGCCTGCTTGTCCAGCGGCGCGTCGTTCATGATGCACGGGGGCGGGTGACGGGACCGCCATGGCCGTTTGCCGGGATATCCACTGACGCCCAGTACGTCAGGTGGGGACCATGTGCGTCGGGCCAGGGCCCGGGCAGGGACAGCCCCCATGGATGATGAATAGCCTCAGGGATAAGTCTAGGCTCGTACCGGGCAGTACCCGTCACGACCAAACTAGTCATTCGGGGCGGGTTGCTCAAGGGCCTCCGCCAATCCTTCCAACCGTTCGGCGATTGCGACGAGCGTATCGAGGTCGACCGCCTCGGCCTGCGCGCTGTCGGATGGAACGGACGGCGTCGCCAGCTGCGCCGCCTGATCGTTGAACTGCGCGGTTTGCGCATCGAGCAGGGCGGATTGTTCCTCCAGCTGCGACGCCTGCGCATCGAGCAGCGCCGATTGCTCCTCGATCTGGACGGATTGTGCCTCCAGCCGGGTGGCCTGATTGGCGAGCTGCGCCTGCGCCTCGCTCACCTCGTCGGCGAGCATCAGCGCGGTGAGGAGCAGCGCCTGCGGGATGCCGCCGTCGCCGGCCGCGCGCAGCGCCTGCGGCCAGCGTTCCGCCACGATCCGGCCGAGGCGCTGCACCTCCGCCTCGCCGCCCTCTCGGGTGTTGACCGTCCAGCGCGTGCCGCCGATGTCGAGGGATACGCGCGCCATCAGCGATCGCCCTCCGGCGCGGCATCGCCAGTGCTGTCCTGATCAGTGGCGTCCTGCGCGGCGACCAGTGCGTCGATCGCGGCGACCGCCTGCGCGACCTCGCCACGCAAGGCGGCGTGCCGCTTGCGCAATGTCTCGGTCTGCTGCTCACGGCTGTCCATGGCCGCCTCGATGCGCCTGATCGCGGCATGAATCCGCGTCACAGCGTCGCTTTGTGTCATGGGACCGGATTAGGATCGCGGTGCCGCAACGGCAACCCCTGGGCTTGTGCGCGTAACCCACAGCTGGCGGCCGTCCGGTTGACGCATCATGCTTCTCTTGCGACAGCGCGGCAAAATCTGAACGAGAGGTGAGTCGGCATTATGACGAAGGTTGCGATCAACGGCTTCGGCCGCATCGGACGCTTGGTGGCACGTGCGATGCTGGAGCGCGGCGGCAGCGATCTCGAACTGGTGGCGATCAACGATCTCGCCGATGCCAAGTCCAACGCATGGCTGTTCAGCCGTGACAGCGTTCACGGCAAGTATCCGGGCACCGTCGAGGCGGTCGGCAACGACCTGGTCATCGACGGCAAGCACATCCGCGTGACCGCGGAGCGCGACCCGGCGAACCTGCCGCACAAGGAACTGGGCGTCGACCTGGTGCTGGAATGCACCGGCTTCTTCACCGATCGCGCATCGTGCGAAAAGCACATTGCGGCAGGCGCCAAGAAGGTGCTGATCTCCGCCCCCGGCAAGCATGTCGACCTTACCGTCGTGTATGGCGTCAACCATGACAAGCTGGAGGCCGGCCACACGATCGTGTCCAACGCATCGTGCACCACCAACTGCCTGGCGCCGGTCGCCAAGGTGCTGAACGATGCCATCGGCATCGAGCGTGGCCTGATGACCACCGTTCACGCCTATACCAACGACCAGAAGATCCTCGACCAGATCCACCCGGACCTGCGCCGCGCACGCGCCGCGGCGATGAGCATGATCCCGACCACCACGGGCGCGGCGCGCGCGGTGGGCGAGGTGCTGCCGGAGCTGAAGGGCAAGCTGGACGGTTCGGCGATCCGCGTGCCGGTGCCGGACGGCAGCCTGGTCGACCTGACCTTCACGCCGAAGCGCGACACCAGCGTCGAGGAAGTCAACGCGCTGCTGAAGGCGGCGGCGGAAGGCCCGATGGAGGGCGTGCTGCACTTCTCCGACGAGCCGCTGGTGTCGATCGACATCGTTCACACGCCTTATTCGTCGACCGTCGATAGCCTGGAGACGGCAGTGATCGACGGCAAGCTGGTCCGCGTGGTCAGCTGGTACGACAATGAATGGGGCTTCTCGAACCGCATGGTCGACACCGCGACCCTGATGGCGAAGCTGGGCTGATCCGTCGGGCCGCCCCGGCGCCACGCCGGGGTGGTCACGCGATACGCGCATGGCAAACGGGATCCTTGTTGGAATCGCGCGCCATGCGCGATCGCGAGCACCCATGGAGGTGTTGACCAATGCCGAGGTGACGCCCGAGGGCGGCATCGTCGGTGATTTTCGCGGCGCGATGAAGGGCAAGCCGTACAAGCGGCAGATCACCCTGATCGAGCGCGGCGACTGGGACCGGGCGATGGCGGAAGTCGCGCACGCCATCGGCTGGGAAGAACGGCGCGCGAACCTGCTGGTCGACGGGTTCGACCTGCCGCAGACGGCGGGCTGCCGGGTGCGGATCGGCGCGGACGTGATCCTGGAGATCACGCGCGAATGCGATCCGTGCGAACGGATGGAAGCGCTGGCCGACGGGTTGCGCGCGGCGCTGACCCCCGATTGGCGCGGCGGTGCGTGCGCGATGGTGATAAAGGGCGGCCATATTGCCGTCGGTGATGCAATCAGGATCGAGGAATCATGGCCAAGTCATTCCGGACGCTCGACGATATCGGTGACATCCGCGGAAAGCGCGTACTCGTCCGCGAGGACCTGAACGTTCCCTTTGCCGACGGGCAGGTGACCGACGACACGCGGCTGCGCGCCACCGTGGCGACGGTCAGCGAGCTGGCCGACAAGGGCGCGATCGTGCTGATCCTGGCGCATTTCGGCCGTCCCAAGGGCGTGCCGAGCCCCGAATTGTCGCTGGCGCAGATCGTGAAGCCCTATGAGGCGGTGCTGGGCCGCCCGGTGCGCTATATCGACTGGGAAGGCGATGCGGCGAATGTCGCGATGCTCCAGCCGGGCGATATCGCGGTGCTGGAGAATACGCGCTTCTTCGGCGGCGAGGAAAAGAACGATCCGGCGGTGGTCGATCGCTTTGCCGCGCTGGGCGACATCTACGTCAACGACGCCTTTTCGGCGGCGCACCGCGCGCACGCCTCGACCGAGGGGCTGGCGCACAAGCTGCCGGCCTATGCCGGTCGGGCGATGGAGGCGGAGCTGGACGCGCTGCAGAAGGCGCTGGGCGAGCCTGAGCATCCGGTGGCGGCCGTGGTCGGCGGGGCCAAGGTGTCGACCAAGCTCGCGGTGCTGAAGCACCTCGTGGGCAAGGTCGATCACCTGATCATCGGCGGCGGGATGGCCAACACCTTCCTGGCGGCGCGCGGCGTCAATGTCGGCAAGAGCCTGTGCGAGCATGACCTGACCGGCACCGCGGACGAGATCATGGAAGCGGCCGATCGCGCCGGCTGCACCGTGCATCTGCCCTATGACGTGGTGGTCGCCAAGGAGTTCAAGCCGAACCCGCCGACGCGCACGGTGAACGTGCATGAGGTGGCCGCGGACGAGATGATCCTCGACGTCGGGCCCGCCGCGGTCGAGGCGCTGGGGGACGTGCTGAAGAATTGCCGCACCTTGGTATGGAACGGGCCGCTGGGCGCGTTCGAGACGCCGCCGTTCGATGCGGCGACGGTCGCGCTGGCCAAGACGGCGGCGGCGCTGACGGTTGACGGCAGCCTGGTATCGGTCGCCGGCGGCGGCGATACCGTCGCGGCGCTGAACCATGCCGGCGTGGCGGACGATTTCACCTTCGTCTCGACCGCGGGCGGCGCGTTCCTGGAATGGATGGAAGGGCGCGAGCTGCCGGGTGTTGCGGCGCTGATGCGCTGACGAAACTGATGCGCTGACGAAACTGATGCGCTGACGAGACTGGCCGCTCCCCGGACATGATCCGGGGAGCGGCCGATCGGTCAGGCCGCGAGCGCGGCCGGCCGCTCCACGCCGCGGATCATGTCGGCGGCCTTCTCCGCGATCATGATCGTCGGTGCATTGGTGTTCGATCCCACCAGCGTCGGCATGACCGAAGCGTCGACCACGCGAAGGCCAGTGAGGCCGCGCACGCGCAGTTTCTCATCGACCACCGCCATCGGATCGCCATCGGTGCCCATCTTGCACGTGCCGACGGGGTGGTAGATCGTTTCGGCATTGGCGCGGATCCAGGCGTCGATCTGATCGTCGGTCTGGACGTCGCGGCCGGGCGCATATTCGGCGCCGCGATAGGGATCGAGCGCCGCCTGATAGGCGATTTCGCGCCCCATATGGACGCAATCGCGCATGACGCGGCGGTCCACCTCACTCGCGAGGTAATTGGCGTAGATCAGCGGATCGGCGGTCGGATCATCCGAGCCGATGGTGATGCGGCCGCGGCTCTCCGGGCGCAGCTGGCACAAATGGAGCGAGAAGCCGTCCGATTTGATGCGCGTCTTGCCGTGATCCTTCATGATCGCGAGCACGCCGTGGATCTGCACGTCGGGGCGCGACAGCCCCTCGCGCGAGCAGAGGAAGGCGCCGGATTCGAGGAACTGCTGACGCCCGAGGCCGGTGCCGCGCAGGAGATATTCGAGGCCGACGCGAAGCTGGCCCAGCCCCTTGGTCTGTGAGTAGGCGGTGAGCAGGCCCTTGCTGTGCCAGCTCATGATGATGTCGAGATGGTCCTGCAGATTCTCGCCGACGCCGGGGAGGTCGTGCACCGGGCCTACGCCGACCTCGCGCAGCTGCGCGGCGTTGCCGATGCCGGAGAGCTGGAGGATCTGCGGGCTCTGCACCGCGCCGGCGCACAGGATCGCCTCGCCCGCGACCTCGACCCGCTCGGGCTGGCTGCCGTGGAGGTAGGTGACCGCGACCGCCCGGCCGCCCGCGACGACAATGCCGGTGGTGCGCGCGTCGGTGATGACGGTCAGGTTCTTGCGATGCTGCACCGGGCGCAGATAGGCGGCGGCGGTGGACCAGCGCTGGCCATTGGCGATCGTCAGGTCGTAGCGGCCGAAGCCTTCCTGGTCGGCGCCGTTGAAATTGTCGCACGAGCGATAGCCGGCCTGCACCCCGGCCTCGACCAGCGCGTCGTGGAACGGGCTGTCGCTTTCACCCGGCGAGACGGTGAGCGGGCCGTCCGCGCCGTGATGGTCGCCGCCGCGGTGATGCCCCTCCAGCTTGCGGAAATAGGGCAGGACATCGGACCAGGACCAGCCAGCCAGCCCCATCTGGCGCCATTCGTCGAAATCCTGCGGATGGCCGCGGGTGTAGACCATGCCGTTGATCGAGGAGGATCCGCCCAGCCCCTTGCCGCGCGGCCACCACAGGCGGCGGTTGTCGAGATGCGGTTCGGGCTCGGTCCAGAAGCCCCAGTTGTGCTTGCCCTTGGCCTTGATCAGGCTGCCGACCCCGGCCGGCATCCTGACCAGCAATTCCTTGTTCGGGCCGCCCGCCTCGAGCAGGCAGACACTGACCGCGGGATCCTCACTGAGCCGTGCCGCCAGCGCGCAGCCGGCCGAACCCCCGCCGATGATGACGTAATCGAAACCGGGCATCTTGCCTCTCCACTTTTTTCTGTTCTGCGATCCCGTTGGGCGGGATTCTTGTTGGCTTGATGATGCTATTGAAGTCGCGGTGGCGATGCCAGCCCGGACGTGGCCCGTTCAGGGCACGAGGACGATCTTTCCCACCATGTCGCTGCGCGCCATCGCGTCGAACGCGGCCCGCCAGCCGGCCAGCGGATATTCGGCATGGACGCGCGGGCGGATGCGGCCTTCGCTGGCGAGCGCCCAGATCGCTTCCTGGTTCTCGCGGCCCTTGTCGGGGAATTGCCGGCCATATTCGCCGGCGCGCACGCCGATGACGGAGAAGCCCTTGATCAGCGGCATGTTGGTGGAGACGCTGGCGATGCGGCCCGAGGTGAAGCCGACCACGCACAGCCGGCCGCCAAAGGCGATCGAGCGGACCGATTCGTCGAATACGTCGCCGCCCACGGGATCGTAGATCACGTCAGCGCCGCCGCCGGTGAGTTCCTTCACCGCGTCGCGAAAACCGGGCGCGGGGAGGGTGGCGTCGACGCCATATTCCTCCGCCAGCACGGCGAGCTTCTCGGGCGAGCGGGAGGTGGCGATGACGCGCGCGCCGAGCCCCTTGGCGAGATCGACCGCCGCCAACCCGACGCCGCCGGTCGCCCCGTGGACGAGCACCCATTCGCCCGCCTGTACCTTCGCCAGCCGGACGAGCGCGACATAAGCGGTGAGATAGGCAGCGCCGACGCCGGCGGCCTGCGCAAAGGAGAGGTGCGGCGGCTTGGGACGGACCGCTGCGGCATCGATCAGAACCATATCGGCAAAGCCGCCGAGCCGCGTGCCGGCGACGACTGCGTCGCCCGGGGTGAAGCCGTCGCCGCTGACGACCTCTCCTGCCACCTCCATGCCGGGGGCGAAGGGGAGCGGTGGTTTCAGCTGATATTCGCCGCGGGTCATCAACAGGTCGGGGAAGTTCAGCGCCGCGGCCTTGACGCGGATCAGCACCTTGCCCGGCGTGGCCACGGGATCGGGCACGTCACGAAGCGCGGTGCCCGACAGGTCAGGCGAAAGCTGTGAGACGACCAATGCCCTCACGGACGCGCCACCAGGATGTCGAGCAGGGATTCGAACAGGCTCGACATTTCAAGGTGCGGGGCGTGCACCTTGCTGAGGCCGAGGGTGATGAGGCCGTAGGCGCGTATCTCCGCCTCCTCGCGGCTGAAGCCAGTGGCCATGAGGTTCCGGGCGAGGAAATCGAGCATCAGTTCGTCATGGCGTTCCACCGCGACACGGGCGCGCGGGTCGCTTTCCGCCCAGGCGCGCATCGCCACCGCGATTCGCGACGAGCCGCGCCGGCGCACCGTCTGCCCGAGCAGCCGGATGCGGTCGATCGGTTCGGGCGTGGCGCGTTCGAGCGCGGCGATGAGATCGCTGACCTGATCCTCCGCGAAATAGGCCGCGAGCTTCCCCTGGTAATCATCGAAGTCGCGGAAATGGTGATAGAAGCTGCCGGTCGAGACCTTCAGCTCCTCCGCCAAGGGGCGCAGCTTGAGCGCGCGCAGCCCGCCGCGGCGCAGCAGCGACTGACCCGCCTCCAGCCAATCGCGTGGCGTGAGATCGGTTGAGCGCGGCGCAACCACCGGTGCTGAAGCGGCGGGCGGCACGCTTGACATCCTGTCTACCATAACGAAGGTTATGCCGGAAATCCGCGCCGGTAAAGGGCCGGTCGGGGTGAGATTCTTGGAGAGGTTTGGAAGCAATGGCCGACGCTTACATCATCGACGCCGTCCGTACGCCGCGCGGGATCGGGAAGCAGGGCAAGGGCGCGCTGGCGCACATGCACCCGCAGCATCTCGCCGCCACCGTGCTGAAGGCGCTGAAGGAGCGCAACAACCTGAACACCGCCGAGGTGGACGACATCATCTGGTCGACCAGCTCGCAGCGCGGCAAGCAGGGCGGGGACATGGGCCGCATGGCGGCGCTGGACGCGGGCTATGACGTCAAGGCGTCGGGCACCACGCTGGACCGGTTCTGCGGCGGCGGCATCACCGCGGTGAACTTCGCTGCGGCGCAGATCATGAGCGGCATGGAAGACCTCGTCATTGCCGGCGGCACCGAGATGATGAGCCTGACCGCGGCGATGAGCCAGGAGGACATGGAAAGCGGCAAGGCGCCGCTGGGCATGGGCTCGGGCAACGAGCGGCTGAACCTGAGCCACCCGCAGTCGCACCAGGGCATTTGCGGCGACGCGATCGCCAGCATGGAAGGCTTCACGCGCGAGCAGCTCGACAATGCGGGCCTCGAAAGCCAGCAGAAGGCGGCCAAGGCGATCGCCGAGGGCCGGTTCAACAAGTCGATCGTGCCGGTGCTGGACGACGAGGGCAATGTGGTCCTCGACCATGACGAATTCCCGCGTCCGCAGACCACGGCGGAAGGGCTCGCCAGCCTGAAGCCGTCCTTCGCGGCGCTGGCCGACATGCCGTACAACAAGGCGGGCGACACGTTCCGCAAGCAGATCAACCGCAAGTATCCGGATCTGGAGATCCAGCATTTCCACCATGCCGGCAATTCGTCGGGCGTGGTCGACGGCGCGGCGGCAGTGCTGCTCGCGTCCAAGGAATATGCCGAGAAGATGGGCTGGAAGCCGCGCGCGCGGATCGTGGCGATGGCGAACGTCGGCGATGATCCCACGCTGATGCTGAACGCGCCGGTGCCGGCGGCGAAGAAGGTGCTGGAGAAGGCGGGCCTCACGAAGGAGGACATCGACCTCTGGGAAATCAACGAGGCCTTCGCGGTGGTTTCCGAGAAGTTCATCCGCGACCTCGAACTGCCGCGTGACAAGGTGAACGTGAACGGCGGTTCGATTGCGCTCGGCCACCCGATCGGCGCGACCGGATCGATCCTGATCGGCACCATCGTCGACGAGCTGGAGCGCCAGGAAAAGCGCTATGGCCTCGTCACCATGTGTGCCGCAGGTGGCATGGCGCCGGCGATCATCGTCGAACGCCTGGCCGCCTGATCACAGCAGAAGCAAGACCGCGAGCGGGCCGAGAGCGCCCGCCGCGGCGGAGAGAATGATGACGCACCCGTACAAACATGCCGCCGCCACGCCCGACAAAGCCGCCTATGTGATGGCGGGGACCGGCGAGACGGTCACTTTCGCCCAGCTCGATGCGCGCGCGAACCAGGGTGCGCATCTGATCCGATCGCTGGGCCTGAAGCGGGGCGACGCGATGGCGATGATGATGGACAATTCGCCGCGCTATTTCGAGGTCGCCTGGGCGGCCGAGCGCGCCGGCGTCTATCTCACCTGCATCTCGTCCAAGCTGATGGCCGGCGAGGCGGAATATATCGTCCGTGACGGCGACTGCCGCGTGTTCATCGCGTCCAAGGGGTGCGCCGCCTGTGCGGAGGCCGTGCTGCCGCTGATCGGCGATCTGGTCCATTACATGGTCGACGGTACGATCGAGGGTTATCAGAGCTGGGAAGAGGCCTGCGCCAGCCAGCCGACCACGCCGATCGCCGATCCGTCGCCGGGGCAGATCATGCTGTATTCCTCCGGCACGACCGGCAAGCCCAAGGGCGTGCGCTTCGCATTGCCCGAAGAGCCCTATGGCGAGAATGTCTCCCCGCTGATGATGATCGGGCAGGGGCTGTACGGCTTCAACCCGGACATGGTCTATCTGTCGCCCGCGCCGCTGTATCACGCCGCGCCGCTGCGCTGGTCGATGGCGGTGCAGCAGTTGGGCGGCACCGTGGTGGTGATGGAACGCTACGATCCCGAAAAGGCGCTGGAGGCGATCGAGACGTACAAGGTGACCCATGCGCAATGGGTGCCGACGCACTTCATCCGTATGCTGAAGCTGCCCGAGGACGTGCGGCGGAAGTACGACGTCTCCTCGTTGAAGGCGGTGTGGCATGCCGCCGCGCCGTGCCCGATCCCCGTCAAGGAGGCGATGATCGAGTGGTGGGGCCCGATCATCGGCGAATATTATGCCGGGACCGAGGGTAATGGTTTCCACAACATCCTGTCGCCCGAGTGGCTGACGCACAAGGGATCGGTCGGTCGCAATCTGACCACGATCACCCACATCTGCGACGAGGACGGCAACGAAGTGCCGCCGCGGACCGAGGGCACGATCTATTTCGAGGCGCCGGTGACGGACCTGAACCCGACCGGTGCCGCGCCGTTCAGCTATCACAACGATCCCGAGAAGACGAAGGACAGCACCAACGCCAAGGGCTGGACCACGCTGGGCGATGTGGGCTGGATGGACGAGGAGGGGTATCTCTACCTCACCGATCGCAAGAGCTTCATGATCATTTCGGGCGGGGTGAACATCTATCCGGCCGAGATCGAGAATTTGCTGATCACGCATCCCAAGGTCGCCGATGTGGCGGTGATCGGCGCGCCGCACGAGGAGATGGGCGAGCAGGTGGTCGCGGTGATCCAGCCCAAGGATCCGGGCGCGAATGAGGAAGCATTGGCGAGCGAGCTGGCGGAGTTCGCCCGCGCGAACCTCAGTCACGTCAAATGCCCGCGGCGGTGGGATTTCCGCGCCGAGTTGCCGCGGCATGACACGGGCAAGCTATACAAGCGGCTGCTACGCGACGAATATTGGGGCAAGACGAAGCCCGCCGAGACAGCGCCGGCCCCTTCGGAGCAGGCGGCATGAGCTTCAACTTCGGTGACCTGATCGAGGCGGTGGAAGCCGCAGTGCCGGGTGACCGGGTGGCGCTGGCCCATGGCGAGCAGGTGATCGACTGGGACGGGCTGCGGGTCCAGTCGAACAACCTGGCGCGCGCGCTGATCGACCGCGGGCTGAAGCCGGGCGACCGCTTCGCCTTCTACGCCTATAATTCGGCCGATTATCTGGTCGCGCTGATGGCGTGCTGGAAGGCGCGGGGGACTCACGTCAACGTCAACTACCGCTATGTCGCGGAGGAGCTGGCGTACATCCTCGCCGACAGCGACGCGACGGTGCTGGTCTATGATGCGCGGCTGCGCGATTGCGTGGCCGATGTGGTGGACCGCTCGCCGCATGTGCGCAGCTATGTCGAGATCGGCGGCGATCCCGGAAGTCTGCCGCCCTTCGCCGAGGCGTTCGAGGATCTGGTCGCCGGCGATGGCGCGCCGGTGCAAATCGCGCGCGATCCGCAGGACCGGTTCTTCATCTATACCGGCGGCACTACGGGGATGCCGAAGGGCGTGGTGTGGAGCCATGCCGACCTGAACGCGATCGCGCATGGCGCGGCGGCGGCGGCGGGGCTGCCGGTGCCGACCACGGTCGAGGAAGCGGCGGCGATGGCGGCGGCGAACCCCGATTATCCGCGCACCGTCTGCGGCCCGCCGCTGATGCACGGGACTGGGCTGCTGACGTCCTATGGCTCGCTGCTCGCGGGCGGGTTCGTCGCGACGTTGCCGAGCCGCAGCTTCCAGCCGGAGGAGGCGCTGGACGCGATGCATCGCTGGCAGGCGAACCGGCTGGTGGTGGTGGGCGATGCCTTTGCGCGGCCGATCCTGGAAGCGCTCGACGCCGAGCCCGGCCGGTGGGACGTGTCGGCGATGCGGCTGATCAACTCGTCGGGCGTGATGTGGACGCAGGGCGTGAAGGACGGGCTGATCCGGCACATGCCCGAGGCGACGTGCCAGGACAATTTCAGCTCCTCCGAGGCGATCGGCATGGGCGTGTCGCTGACCACCAAGGACGGGACGGTCGAGACGGCCAAGTTCGTGGTCGGCCCGCGGTGCCGCGTGCTCGACGATGACGACAAGGATGTGGTGCCGGGGTCGGGCGTCACCGGCAAGGTCGTGCTGGGGCCGCCCAATCCGGTGGAATATCACAAGGACCCGGAGAAGAGCGCGCGCACGTTCCGGCTGATCGACGGGGTGCGCTACACCGTGTCGGGCGATTATGCGCAGGTTGCGGAGGATGGCAGCGTCATCCTGCTGGGCCGTGGTTCCGCCTGCATCAATTCGGCCGGCGAGAAGATCTTCCCCGAGGAAGTCGAGGAGGCGCTGAAGCTGTGCCCGAAGGTGGACGACGCGCTGGTGTTCGGTGTGCCCGATCCGAAATGGGGGCAGGCGGTTGCGGCCGTCGTGCAGTCGACCGGCTTTGACGAGGATGCCGCGCGCGACGTGCTGCGCCAGCGGCTGGCGGGGTACAAGCTGCCCAAGACGATCATCGCCACCGACCAGTCGCTCCGCGCGCCCAATGGCAAGGCGGATTATGCCAAGGCAAAGGCGCTGGCGGGCGTTGCCTGACAGGGTTGGGCGGGGCGTTGCGCCTGTGCGCAGGGCCGCCCCGCCAGTCATTGCCATGTAACGGCGCGGGCGGCGCCAATCCTTTCATAATGCTGTCTGCTGCATTCAGCCGGTATTCGCCACGGCTCGCCTAATGGTTCGTCATAGGCAGGGCCGGCGAAGTGTGCCGGCGATGGAGTAATCAAAGATGGCCAGGAAGTTCATGGCGGCACTGATGGCGGCCGCGGCGCTGGTTCCGGGTATCGCGACCGCGCAGGATCGTGGCGGCGACCGCGGCGGTGATCGCGGGCGGCGTGCCGAGCGCCCGCAGTCGGGCGGCGGCTGGCAGGGTCGCCAGGGCGGGCAGCCTGGCGGCAGCTGGCAGCAGCGGCAGGGTGGCCAGCCCGGTGGCGGCGGGCGTCAGCGCGCGGAGCGGCCGACCCCGGCGCAACGTCCCGCACCGGCCCAGCGCCCCGCGCGGCCCGATGGCGGACGGGCGGACGCATGGCAACGTGCGCAGCAGCAGGCGCCGACTCGCAATTACCGGCAGATCCGTCCGCAGCAGGGCGCGCAGGCGCCGCGCCCGGAGCAGGTCCGTCCGGACCGCAATGCGGGACGTGACCGCGAGGCGTGGCAGCGCAACCGCCAGGCGGAGGCGCAGCGTAACTGGGCACGCAGCGGCGCGGACTGGAATGACCAGGCCCGCGATTCCGCCCGCCGTGCCCAGTGGAACGAGCAGCGCCGCTGGGATGGCCAGCGCGGCCGTGATGATCGCGACGGTTGGCAGCGCAACAGCTGGCGTGCGGGGAATTTCGACCGTGGCTATCGCAACGATCGAAATTGGGATCGCAACTGGGACCGCAATCGGGATCGGGGCGGGTGGAACCGCGACTGGCGGCGCGACAGCCGCTATGACTGGGCACGCTGGCGCAACAGCAACCGCAACGCCTTCCGCCTGCCGCGCTATTATGCGCCCTATGGCTGGAACCAGGGGTATCGCCCGTTCGGCATCGGTGCGGTCCTGACCGCCGGGCTGTTCGCGCAAAGTTACTGGATCAACGATCCCTGGGCCTATCGCCTGCCGGAGGCGTATGACGATTTCCGCTGGGTGCGCTATTACAATGATGCGCTGCTGGTGGACGTTTACACCGGCGAAGTGGTCGACGTGATCCAGAACATCTTCTGGTAAGAAAATGGGGCGGGTGGCCGAGCCATCCGCCCCGTTCTTTGGGTAATCGAGGACCGTTCAGGCGTCGATGCTGGTGCCGAGCGACGCGTTGACCAGGCCCCCGTCGACGACGAGCGTATCGCCTACCACATAATCGCTGGCGCGGCTGGCGAGGAAGATCGCGGCGCCGGCCATGTCATCGAAATTGCCGATCCGGCGCATCGGAATGCCCTTTGCGACCGTGTCGCCATGGTCGCGCGCGGCGCGGTTCATCTCGCTGGCGAAGGCGCCGGGGGCGAGGCTGGTGACGATGATGCCGTCCTTGATCAGCCGCGCCGCCATCCGCTTCGTCAGATAGATCAGCGCCGCCTTGGAGGCATGATAGCTGTAGGTATCCCACGGATTGAGGCGCAGGCCGTCGATCGAGGTGATGTTGATCACCTTTGACGGGGCATCATGGCTGGCCTTCACCTTCAGCAACTCATGCAGCGACTGGGTGAGGAAGAAGGGCGACTTGACGTTCAGGTCCATGACCTTGTCCCAGCCGGCCTCCGGGAACTCCTCGAACGGCACGCCCCAGGCTGCGCCCGCATTGTTCACCAGGATGTCGAGATGGTCCTCCCGCTCGGCCAGCGCCTTGGCCAGCGCGCGGCAGCCGTCGACCGTCGACACGTCCATCGGCAGCGGGATGCAGTTGGGGCCGAGCTCGGCCGCGGTTTCCTCGCACGCTGCCGCCTTGCGCGACGAGATATAGACCTTCGCGCCCTGTTCGATGAACGCCTTGGCAATGATCTTGCCGATGCCGCGGCTGCCGCCGGTGACCAGCGCGGTGCGCCCTTCCAGGCTGAAAAGATTGTTCAGGCTCATCGTGATCCCTCCTCGTTTGCGGTGGGGCTAGCGAGCGCGCCGAAAGACGGCAAGCGGCCTACCGCTTTTTCGAACAGGTTATGATTGACGAAGGGCAGCGCCATACTATGCTGCCGAAAACAGAAAGACAGGACGAGAGGATGCGCTTTTCGGGTAAGCGTGCCGTGGTGACAGGCGGCGCGTCCGGCATCGGACGTGCGACTGCGCTGCGGCTGGCGGAAGAAGGAGCCGAGGTCTGGATCGGCGACATCGACGAGGAAGGTGGCGAGGAGCTGGCGAGCACCTCCAACGGCAAGATCCATTTCCGACGATGCGACGTCACCGAGGAGGGTGACATCAAGGCGCTGATCGAGGCGCCGGGCGAGCTGGACGTCCTGTTCAACAATGCCGGCGCCGGCGGGGCGCCGGAAAAGATCGACGAAATGCCGGCCGATGGCTGGGACCGCACCCAATCATTGCTGCTGCGATCGGTGGCGCTGGGCATCCGATATGCCGCGCCGCTGATGGCGAAACGGGGCGGGGGCGCGATCGTCAACACATCAAGCGTATCGGCATTGGGCACCGGCTATGCGCCGATCGCTTATTCCACCGCCAAGGCCGGGGTGCTGCACCTGTCGAAGCTGGCGGCCGCGGACCTTGCCAAGGACAATATCCGCGTCAACGCGGTAATCCCCGGCTTCATCACCACCAACATCTTCACCCGCCACCTGAACGTGCCGGCCGACAAGCTGGAGCTGGCGAACCAGGCGATCGCGCAGGTGGCCGCGCACGCGCAGCCGGTGAGGCGGGCGGGGCGGCCGGAGGATATCGCCGCGGCGGTCGCGTTCCTGCTGAGCGACGAGGCCGGGTTCGTCACGGGCACACATCTGGTCGTCGACGGCGGCATCACCATCGGCACACGGCAAAGCTGGGATCCCGAACAGCCCGGGCTGTTCGCGGCGCTGGAGGCATTTCAATGAACGCCACAATCGCGAGTACCGCCAGCGTCGCGGTGCCCAGTCCGGCGCCGGCGCGTCGCCTGCGCCCGGGAACGATGGCCAGCTATGGCTTCGGCGCCGCGGCCTATGGCGTGAAGGATTCGGGCTTCGGCACGTTCCTCCTGCTGTTCTACAACCAGGTGATCGGGGTGCCGGCCGCGACGGTCGGCTTCGTCATCATGCTGGCGCTGATCATCGACGCCTTTGTCGATCCGACGATCGGGTTCCTGTCCGATCGCACGCGCACGCGCTGGGGACGGCGGCATCCGTGGCTATACGGATCGGCGCTGCCGATCATGCTGGGCTGGATCCTGCTGTGGAACCCGCCGCAATCGTCGCAGGCGGCGACGCTCGGCTGGCTGTTTGCGGTCGCCGTGCTCGTGCGTAGCGCCGTCAGCGCCTATGAAGTGCCGAGCCAGGCGATGGCCGCGGAGCTGAGCGCCGATTATGACGAACGGACGCGGATCATGGCCTATCGCTACCTGTTCGGCTGGGCCGGCGGGCTGGTGATGCTGATCGCGGCCTATTGGGTGTTCCTGTCGCCGACGCCGGAATATCCCAACGGCCTGCTCAATCCCGCGGGGTACAAGGGGTTTGCCGTCGCCGGCGCGATCTTCATGGGGATCGCCATCCTGACGTCGGCGATGGGCACCCACCGCGAGATCCCGAACCTTCCGTCGCCGGTGATCGAGAAGCAGACGCTGAAGCAGAATTTCGCCGACCTGTTCCAGACGCTGAACAACAAGGCGTTCGTGATCCTGATGATCGCCGGGCTGTTCGTGTTCACCAACCAGGGCATCACCTACGCGATCTCCAACTATCTCTACACCTATGTGTGGGGGTTCACGACGGTCAGCTTCCTGGGGCTGACGGTGCCGACCTTCGTGCCGCTGAGCATGGTGTTGTTCGGCGGCGTGCTGGTGGCGTTTGTCGTCGCGCCGCGGATCGGGGCGGTGACGAGCAAGCCCAAGGCGGCGTCGACCGCAGCGATCCTGGCGATCATCATCGGGACCACGCCTTATTGGCTGCGGCTGGCCGGCATGTTCCCGGGGCCGGAGAACCCGATGATGCTGCCGCTGCTGTTCGGCATGCTGGCGGCGGGGACGGCGGCGAGCGTGACGGCGCACATCCTGGGCGCATCGATGATGGCCGATGTGGTGGAGGATTCCGAGCAACGCACCGGGCGACGTTCCGAGGGCGTGTTCTTCGCGGGCAGCTTCTTCATCCAGAAGTGCACCAGCGGCGTCGGCATCTTTGCCACCGGGCTGATCCTGGCGGCGGCGAACTTCCCGGCGAAGGCGGTGCCGGGACAGGTGCCGGTCGCGGTGCTGGATCGCCTGACAATTATCTACATCATCTGCGCCACGGTGCTCGCGCTGATCGCGGCGTTCACCTACCGCGCCTTCCCCTTCGGGCGGGCCGAGCATACCGCACGGCTGGAGGCGCTCCGGATGCAGGCGCTGGACGCCGAGCGGATCGACCCAGTGCCGTAAGCACCTGCGCCAGCGATGAGGTGGAGGAGCCCTCGGGATCATCCCGGGGGCTCTTCTGTCTGCGGCGAATCCAATCGGAGTAAATGCAGGCGGAAACGGCGGTTTTTCAGCCTGCGGGAGCGTGAGAAGCGGCGGGCGGCTGCCGCCGGATGGTTAAAACACGGGTAGCTTTGCTGTTCGTCGGCGCCGCAACACCGTTCATCGGAATTGGTTCCCGCAACTATTGGTATTCGGCGGAACCCCCCGTAGCTGGACTGCAACGAACGTCGGTTTGGCCGGGGGGTCGCAGTGAATTTCAAGTCTTTGACGGCGCGTTTGGCGCTGGTGGTGTCGTGCGGCCTGATGACCGCGACCGCAGCCAATGCACAGTTCTGGCAGTGCGCACCTTATGCCCGTGAGATCTCTGGCATTCAGATCCACGGCAACGCCAATACCTGGTGGGGCCAGGCTGCCGGCCGTTACGAGCGCGGCAATACGCCCAAGGTCGGCGCGGTGCTTTCCTTCCAGTCGACCCGCCGCATGCGCGTCGGCCATGTCGCGATGGTCAGCCAGGTCGTCAGCGATCGCGAAGTGCGCCTGACCCACGCCAATTGGTCGCGCCGCGGCAAGATCGAGCGCGATGTGCGCGCGATCGACGTGTCCCCGGCCGGTGACTGGAGCATGGTCAAGGTGTGGTATGCGCCCAACGGCGGCCTTGGCACGTCCGACTATCCGACCAACGGCTTCATCTATGCCGATGGCGCCGCCGGTGCGCCGGTGATCCAGGCCGGCAAGGGCGAGGGTGCCGACGAGACGCGGCTGGCCAACCTGGCGATCGCGTCGGCCGCATCGGTGCCGGTCAGCGGCGGCGTTTCGGTTTCGGACTGATCCCGGGCGGGCGCCAGAGCGCCCGTTCCTGACCCCCAGCGCTGCGAATCAGGCGGCGCGAAACTGTAGCGCGGCCCCGTTCATGCAATAGCGCTTCCCCGTCGGCGGCGGGCCATCGTCGAAGACGTGACCCAGGTGGCCGCCGCAGCGCGCGCAATGCACCTCCGTCCGCGGGATGCCGAGCGAGAAATCCCGCCGCGTTCCCACCGCATGGCGCAGCGGCGCATAGAAGCTGGGCCAGCCGGTGCCGCTGTCGAATTTGGTGCGCGAGGAAAACAGCGGCTGGCCGCAACCCCCACAACGAAAGATCCCGGCGCGCTTCTCGTGATCCAGCGGGCTGGAGAAGGGACGTTCGGTCGCCTCCTGCCGCAGCACGCGATAGGCCGCGGGCGACAGGCGCTGGCGCCATTGTTCGTCGCTGAAGCGGACGGGGAAGCTTTCCGCGGCGGCGGGTGAGGCGCGGCAGGCGCCGAGTGCCGTTGCCGCGGCTCCCGCGCCCAGCACAGCCAGCATCTGCCGTCGATCGAGCGTCTGCCACATGGGTTGCGATATAGTGCGGGCAGGCGCGGCATCACAGGGGCTGGAAAGGGCGCGTCTAGCGTCAGGTGACGGGGCGAGGGCGCGGGGGTGCTGGCGTTGCTGGGATGCGGGCGAATGCCTGTATCGCTGCCACAATGCCGAAGGCGGGAGCTGCGCGCTGATCTGGGGGACCACAGCTACTCGTCCGCAACGCCCTGGCATGGTAGATGGCGGCCATGCTGGATCCGTTATCCCCGTCTGCCCTGATCGCCGACCTCGCCACCAAAGCGCGCGCGGCGCAGCGCATGCTGTCGCGCACCAGCACGGAGGAGCGGCGCGCCGGCGTGCATCAGGTCGGGCAGGCGCTGCGAGCGGCGTCCGAGGACATTCTGCACGCCAATCGACAGGACGTTGCGCGAGCGGAGGCGGCGGGGCTGTCGGGGGCGATGCTGGATCGTCTGCGGCTGGACCCGGCGCGAGTCGCGGCGATGGCGGATGCGGTCGAAGCGGTGGCCGGGCTGCCCGATCCTGTCGGCCAGATCATCGACACGGCAACGCGCCCCAACGGGCTGCGCCTGTCGCGCGTGCGCGTACCGATCGGGGTGATCGGCATCATCTACGAAAGCCGGCCCAACGTGACCGCCGATGCCGCCGCGCTGTGCGTGATGTCGGGCAATGCCGTGCTGCTGCGCGGGGGATCGGAGGCGCGTGACAGCAATGCCGCGATCCATCAGGCCTTCTGCGAGGGGCTGGCGGCGGGCGGTCTGCCGGCCGATGCGGTGCAGCGTGTCGCCACGACCGATCGCGCGGCGGTGGGCGCGATGCTGGCGGCGGACGGGTTGATCGACATGATCGTGCCGCGCGGCGGAAAAAGCCTGGTCGCACGCGTCCAGGCGGAGGCGCGGGTGCCGGTTCTGGCGCATCTCGACGGGATCAACCACCTGTTCATCCACCGATCCGCTGATCCGGTGATGGCAACCCGGATCGTGGTCGATGCGAAGATGCGGCGCACCGGCATCTGCGGGGCGACCGAGACGTTGCTGATCGACGCTGGCTACCCCGAGCCGGGTGCGCTGATCGCCGCGCTGGTGGCGGCGGGGTGCGAGGTGCGGGGCGACGAGCGGATCGCGTCGGTTGCCGATGTTGTCCCGGCGACCGAGGAGGATTGGGACACCGAATATCTCGACGCGATCTGTTCGGTCGCGATGGTCGATGGGCTGGAGGGGGCGCTGGCGCATATCGCCCGGCACAGTTCGCACCATACCGATGCGATCGTCGCGTCGGACGAGGCGGTGGCAGAGCAGTTCCTGGCCGAAGTCGACTCCGCGATCGTGCTGTGGAATGCGTCGACGCAGTTCGCCGACGGCGGCGAGTTCGGGCTGGGCGCCGAGATCGGCATCGCGACCGGCCGGCTTCATGCGCGCGGGCCGGTCGCGCTGGAGGGGCTGACGACCTACAAATGGGTCGGCGTGGGGACGGGGCAGGTGCGCGGCTGAACGTCAGCGCCCGCCGATCCAGCGGAAGAAGCGCGGCACCGGCGCGTTGCGGCTCATCCAGGCGCTATATTCCTGATAGGCGGGGTCGGCCGACAGGTGCCGCTCCTCCGTCCGGGCACGCCAGTAATAGACGCCGCTGACCGCCGCGAGGATCAGCGTGGCACGCGCCGCGTCGGCCAGCGAGCCGGTCGAGAGCAGCGGGATCGTCGAGACCCACCAGAAGAGGTTTTTGGTCAGATAGGCCGGGTGGCGTGACCAGGCGTAGGGACCATGCGTCAGGATGCCGCGGTGCGTCAGGTTGGAGAAGCGCAGGCCGAAGGCGACCGTCGCCCAGGCGTAGATGCCGGTGAGCAGCACCAGCAGCGCGCCGACGAGCGCGAGCAGGACGGGATATCCCTGAAGCCAATAGGTCCAGTCGGCGGTGCCCGGGTGATAATCGAGCGGGCCGCCGGCATCCATGAGGATGAAGGGGGGATAGCAGATCAGCGCCGCGGCCCAGCCGGCGGCATAGGGGTTCGCGCTGCGGATATGCGCGTCGAGCGGCCGCATGGTGAGGATGTAGCCCACCGTCGCGAATGCCACGTCGATCACGAACATGAAGGTGATGAGCCAATTGGCGAGGCGCACCGGATCCGCGAGGATGCCGAAGGTCGGCGTCTGGATGAACTCGGCAAAACCGGGCGGGACGATGGCGAGCATGAACGCCAGGAAAAAGGCCTTCACCCCCCAGGCGCGCAGGTGGCCGTAGATCACGTCCGGTTCCGGCCGGGCAGTGTTGGTGAGCCATGCGCCGAGCGCCCAGGCGCCATCGCGTGGCTCGACCAGATAGCGGTCGAGCCACAGGACATAGGGTATCGACAGCAGGAAGAGGGCGGGGGCGGCGGTGCCGAGGCACCACATGGCGAAGGCGAAATTGCCCTCCCAGTAGAACCGGCAGGTCGCGTAGATGAGCGCGATGGCCGCCCAGGTCGCCCACAGGCCGGCGAGTTTGACGAGGCTGACATCGATGGTGTCGCGCCACGGCCGCGCCGCTGCCCAGTCGATCCCGGTCGACGAGCGGCGATGGACCTTGTCGACGAAGATCGACCAGACGATCATCGGGATGCCGCAGGCGAGCAGGTTGACCAGCGCGGCATAAGGCCCGTCCATGCCGTAGGCGCGGGCAATCGCGATCCAGACGATCACCCCGGCGAGCCCGGCAAGCCCGACGCCATGCGACACGGCGGACGCCGGGCGGGGCTCGGCGCGGCCGGCAGCGGCAACGATGGAATCGGCGATCATGCCACCCCAATAGCGCAACAATGGTAAGCGGCGCATGAAGGAAGGCCCTCGCGCGATGGAGCGGGGGCGACTACATCGCGCACCATGTATCAGTTCGACATTGCAGCCGGCGACAAGGCCGAGCTTTACCGTGACATCCTGTCGGCGCTGGACGCGCTGACCGCCGACGAGCCGGACGCGATCGCCAACATGGCCAATGCCGCGGCGCTGCTGTGGCAATATCTGCCCGACCTGAACTGGTCCGGCTTCTACCGCATGGTGGACGACACGCTGGTGCTGGGGCCGTTCCAGGGCAAGCCGGCGTGCATTCGTATCGCGGTCGGCGCGGGGGTGTGCGGCGCCGCGGCGGCGACGCGCGAGACCCAGCTGGTGGCCGATGTTCACGCCTTCCCGGGCCATATCGCCTGTGATGCGGCAAGCGCGTCGGAACTGGTGGTCCCGATTATTCATGAGGGCCGACTGGTCGGCGTGCTTGACCTCGACAGCCCCATTCCCGGGCGGTTCGACGCGCAGGATGCGCGAGGGTGCGAGGCGATCGTGTCGTTACTGGCGCCGCGGATCGCCTGAGACGAACGATGGTCGCGCCACGGTACCTGTTCCGGATGCATCATTCCGGGACATTGGCCATTGTGGCTAGTCCTTATCCATTTTGATATCATTCTTCCTGACGAGCGTCGGCAGTTGCCTTGCCGGTTGAATGAGTTCTGGGAGAATGGACGATGCGCGCACTCTTGGCGACGGCGGCGATCCTGTCGATCGCGACGAGCGCGGCGGCTGGCAGTCCCGATCGCCCCGACCTGCGCGCCGCCGCCGCCGAGCGACCGAGCGGCCCGCGTGTGCCGCCGCCCCCGGGAAGCCGCCGCTCGGCCGAGGCGCGGCGTGACGCCGGCGCGTCGCAGGCCGCGGTCACGTCGCCGTCGCGCTGGGGCGAGCGGTCCGAGGGACGCTGGTGGGCCGGGCATCGCGCGCCGGGCGGCTGGGACGCCTATCGCCGGCCGCTGCGGGGCTGGGCCTTGCCGACCTATTGGCTGTCGCCCGATTGGCGGGTGAACGACTGGGCCACCTATGGCTTGCCGCGGCCGCCGGAGGGCTATGTCTGGTCGCGTTATTATGACGACGCGGTGATGATCGATGCGCGCGGATCGGTGCACGACACGATCGGCGGCGTCGATTGGGACCAGTTTGACGATGTGCTGGTCGATTATGCCGATGTCGGCGCGATGCCGGGATATGACCGATTGGCCTATGCCGCCCCGCCACCGCCACCGCCACCGGCCCGCCCGTCGTCGCAGGGTGCGCCCTATGACGCACCGCGCCGAGCGGCAGCACGCACACCCGAACCCGCCCCGGCGCAGCGGACGGTGACGAGCGTTGGCGCAGGGCAGGTCGCGGGCGCTGGTCAGCCTGCGGAACCCTATCGCGCGCCGGCGCCGCGCTACGGCGCGGACTATCCGGTTCCGGGAGCAGGCTATTCGGCGGCGACCGGTGGCTATCCTCCGGCCGTGGCAACGCGTGCGCCGGCCTCTTCGCCGGCAGCCGCTCCGCCCCCCGTGCAGCAGGTAACGGGTGCGGCCCCCGTCGTGGTGACGGCGGCACCGGGCACGCGGGTGCTCAGCACGACCACCACGACGCCGACGCCCGGCTATTATGCCAACGGCTATTATTATCCGGGGACGAGCATCACGACGATCACGGTGCAGGGGCAGCCGGTGACGACGACGACCACCACCACGTCGCCAAGCCAGGGGCGCCGCTGAGATTGACGCCCGCGCCACCGGGTCTCGCAGGGGCGACGCGGGTGGATCAGCTCAGCCGGTCGATTGCCTCGCGATCGAGATTGCCGGGGATGATCATCAGCGGTACCGGCAGCGTGCCCGCCTGACCTGCGAAGTGGGTGACGAGCGGTCCGGGCGGCCCGTCGGCGGCCGCGCCAAGCACCAGCGCGGCGACTTCGCGATTGGCGGCCAGCATCTCCCGGATGATCTTGGGACCATCGCCCTGCCGCACGGTGATGGAGGGGCGAAGGCCAGATTCTTCCAGCAAGGTACCGGCGGCCTTGGCCACCAGCCCCTCCGCATGGCGGCGCGCCTCATCCTCGATCGTGGCCTGCACGCCGCCAAAGGCGATGAACTCCTGCTGTTCGACCAAGGCGAGGATTTCCACGCCGCCGCCGGTCTTCACGGCGCGCCGGGCGGAGAAGCGAAGCGCGATCTCTGCCTCCGGGGTTTCATCAATCACGGTCAGATAGATGCGCATTATATTGTCTTCGCCCCTGTAAGGCGTCACTTATCCGCCTGCGGGGTTGACCGCGCAAGGCCTCGGCGCAAGAGACGGGCGCCCCGCCAGGAACCGCTGAGGACCTTCATGTCGATCGAGATCAAAATGCCCGCGCTCTCCCCCACGATGGAGGAAGGCACGCTGGCGAAATGGCTGGTGAAGGAGGGCGACTCCGTCAAGGCGGGCGACCTCATGGCCGAAATCGAGACCGACAAGGCGACGATGGAGTTCGAGGCCGTCGACGAGGGCGTCGTCGGCAAGCTGGTGGTTCCCGAGGGTACCGATGGCGTGAAGGTCGGCACGGTCATCATGCTGCTCGACGGTGAGGGTGAGGAAAGCGCGCCGGCGAAGAAGGACGCTGCCGCCGAGACCGCCGCCCCGGCGCCGAAGAAGGAGCAGGTCGACGCACCGGTCGATCGCGAAACCGGTGAGAAGGTGTCCGCAGAAAACCCTGAGAACAAGCAGCCGGCCGCTGAGGCCCAGGCTCCGGCCCAGGCATCAGCACAGCCGCAAGCCGCTGCCGCGCCGCGCCGCGATGGCGAGCGCGTGAAGGCCAGCCCACTGGCGCGCCGCATCGCCGCCGAGAAGGGCGTGGACCTGGCGACGTTGGCGGGATCGGGGCCGAACGGCCGGATCGTAAAGGCCGATGTGGAAGGCGCGCAGCCGGCGGCCGCGGCTGCGCCTTCGCAGGCTGCTAGCGCGCCAACCGCCGCGCCGGCCGCTGCACCTGCCCCGGCCCAGATCCCCGACATCCCGCATGAGACGACCAAGCTCAGCAACATGCGCAAGACGATTGCGCGCCGCCTGACCGAGTCGAAGCAGCAGGTGCCGCACATCTACCTCACCGTGGACGTGCGCCTCGACAAGCTGCTGAAGCTGCGGGCCGAGCTGAACGAGAGCCTGGGCGCGCGCGGCGTGAAGCTGTCCGTCAACGACCTGATGATCAAGGCGCTGGCCGCGGCGCTGGTGCAGGTGCCCAAGTGCAACGTGATGTACACGCCGAACGAGTTGGTCACGTTCAAGCGCGCCGACATCTCGGTCGCGGTGTCGACGCCGGAAGGGCTGATCACGCCGGTGATCACCGAGGCCGATACCGCGTCGCTGTCGTCGATTTCGACGCGGATGAAGGATCTGGCCGCGCGTGCGCGCGACAAGAAGCTGAAGCCGGAGGAATTCACCGGCGGCACTGCGTCGCTGAGCAACATGGGCATGTACGGGATCAAGCAGTTCGAGGCGGTGATTAATCCGCCGCAGGGCATGATCCTGGCGGTCGGCGCGGGCGAGAAGCGCCCGTACGTGATCGACGATGCGCTGGGCATCGCGACCGTGATGAGCGCGACCGGCAGCTTCGACCATCGTGCGATCGATGGTTCGGATGGTGCCGAACTGATGCAGGCGTTCAAGGCGCTGTGCGAAAACCCGCTGGGCATGCTGGCCTGAGATGAACCGCGCGGCGGCCGTCGAGCTGATCTATCTGGCGATCGCGCTGGTGGCGACGCAGGCGGTCTTTCGCGCGGCGATCTGGTCCTATCCGCAGGGCACCGACTCGCTGGAGCCGGTGAGCTGGGCGGTGATGCTGGCATTGCTGGCGATGAGCGTGCCGGCGGTGATGAAGGCCGCGCGCAAACCAAGGAACTGAAAAGTGGCAGACACTTATGATCTCGTCGTCCTCGGCTCGGGGCCGGGCGGCTATGTCGCTGCGATCCGCGCCGCGCAGCTTGGGCTGAAGGTCGCGATCGTCGAGCGTGAACTGCTGGGTGGAATCTGCCTCAACTGGGGCTGCATCCCGACCAAGGCGCTGCTGCGGTCGGCCGAGGTGTTTCACCTGATGGGCCATGCCAAGGATTATGGCCTGAAGGCGGAGGGCATCGTCGCTGACCTGGACGCGGTGGTGAAGCGGTCGCGCGGCGTTGCCAAGCAGCTCAACCAGGGCGTCACGCACCTGATGAAGAAGAACAAGATCGCGGTCCACATGGGCACCGGCAAGCTGACGGGGAAGAACAAGCTGACCGTCACGGCCGAGGACGGCAAGGCGACCGAGATCGGGTATAAGAACATCATCGTCGCCACCGGCGCGCGGGCGCGCGACCTGCCGTTCGCCAAGGCCGATGGCAAGCGGATCTGGACCTATCGCCACGCGATGACGCCGAGCGAGATGCCGAGCAAGCTGCTGGTCATCGGATCGGGCGCGATCGGGATCGAGTTCGCCAGTTTCTACAACGACATGGGCGCGGACGTGACGGTCGTCGAGATGCTCGACCGGCTGGTGCCGGTGGAGGATGCGGACATTTCCGCGCATCTGGAAAAGTCGCTGAAGAAGCAGGGCATGACGATCATGACCTCCGCCGGGGTCAGCGCGCTGGACGTCAGCGACAAGGGCGTGACCGCCAAGCTGAAGGACGCATCGGGCAAGGAAGTGACCGCCGAATTCAGCCATGTGATCGTGGCGGTCGGGATCGTGCCGAACACCGCAGACATCGGCCTGAAGGAAATGGGCGTCGAGATGGACGAGCGCGGCTTCCTGAAGACCGATGCGATGTGCCGCACCAACGTTTCGGGCGTCTGGGCGATCGGCGACATCACCGCGCCGCCGTGGCTGGCGCACAAGGCGAGCCATGAGGGCGTGATCGCGGCCGAGGCGATTGCTGGCGGGCACCCGCATGCGATGGACCCGCGCAACATCCCGGGCTGCACCTATTGCCGGCCGCAGATCGCCAGCGTCGGGCTGACCGAGGCGAAGGCGAAGGATGCCGGCTATGAGGTGAAGGTCGGCAACTTCCCCTTCATCGGCAACGGCAAGGCGATCGCGCTGGGCGAGCCGGAAGGCTTCGTGAAGACGGTGTTCGATGCCAAGACCGGCGAACTGCTGGGCGCGCACATGATTGGCGCCGAAGTGACCGAGATGATCCAGGGCTACACGATTGGCAAGACGATGGAGACGACCGAGGCGGAACTGATGGAGACGGTGTTCCCGCACCCGACGATCAGCGAGGCGATGCATGAATCGGTGCTGAGCGCCTACGGCCGCGCGCTGCACATCTGATCGCCATCCCGGAATCGAAAAGGGGCGGTGGAGGACGAAACCTCCACCGCCCCTTTTTTCATGAGCCAGCGGTCAGCGGCTGAGGAAGGTCAGCAGATCCTCCGTCAGGCGCTCGCTTTCGGTGGCGAACAGCCCGTGGGGGGCGCCGTCATATTCGACCAGCTGGCTCGCGGCGATGCCGGCGGCCGCGGCGCGACCGGTGGCGTCGATCGGCACCGTCTTGTCGCCCGTGCCGTGGATCACCAGCGTCGGCACGCGGAACGCCGGCAGGTCGGGGCGGAAATCGGTGAAGCTGAAGCTCTTCGCGCATTCCAGCGTCGAACGCAGCGACGCCTGCATCGCAAGTCGCCAGGCCCATTCGAGCATCGGCTGGCTGACCGGGCTGGTCACATAGCCCACGCCGAAGAAGTCTTTGAAGAAATTGTGGAAGAAGTTCGGGCGGTCTTCCTGGATGCCGGCGGCGATCCCGAGGAGTTGATGTTCCGGCACGCCGTGCGGATTGTCTTCCGTCTTCAGCATATACGGCACGACCGACCCGACGAGCACGGCCGAACTGACGCCGCGGCCGTCATGGCGGCTCATGTAGCGCGCGACCTCTCCGCCGCCCATCGAGAAGCCGACCAGCGTCGCATCCTGTTCGACGCCGGCCGCTTTCATCACGTCGGCCAGATCGTCGGTCAGCGTGTCATAGTCATAACCCGTCCACGGCTGGCTCGACCGGCCGAAGCCGCGCCTGTCATAGGAGATGACGCGATAGCCGGCCTCCGCCAGCGCCAGTGCCTGGGGATCCCAGCTGTCCGCCGACAGCGGCCAGCCGTGGATCAGCACGACGGGACGACCCTCGCCCCAATCCTTCACGAAGATGTCGGCTCCATCACGGGTCTTGACGTAGGGCATGATTAACTCCGGTTAGTGCCTTGCCGTGAACGAGCGGATGCGAGCCGCGTTCCGGTCAGCGCGAGGGGCGGAGGGTTGGTGCCTCGGCAGGAGTTTCAAAGCCGGCGGGGCTGCTTACCGAGGGGCGCAGCCGGGCGATGCTGCACAGGCCGGCGATGAGCGCGAGCCCGGCGGCCACCAGAGGCGGGACGGCACCGGTCCCGACACCCGCGGCGAGAAGCGCGGCGACCAGGGTGGCGCCGATCGTCTGCCCCGTCAGGCGAAGGGTGGAGATGAGGCCGCCCGCGGCAGCAGCGCGATGGTGCGGTGCGGAGCCGACCACGAGCCGCGAATTGGGCGGCAGGTACAGGCCGAAGCCCGATCCGCACAGCGCCATGCGCCACGCCACGTCGAGTATCCCCGCGTCGGCCGGCATGGTGGCGAGGAGCACCAGCGCGATGAGCGAGACCGCCATGCCGATGCCCCCCAGGATGCCCGCTGGGATACGATCGGACAATGCGCCGGAGAGCGGTGCGACGACCATGTTGGTGAGCGGCCAGGGGGCGATGCAGGTGCCGATCTGCGCGGGGGTGAAACCCAGTGCGGCCAGGCGGAAGGGGGTGGAGACGAGCACCGTCATTGACGCCATGAACGCGGTGAGGCTGCCGACCGCGGACAGTGCGATGATCGGGCGGGCGAGCAGGTCGACGGGGAGGATCGGCGCGGTGATGCCCAGTTCGCGCCGCACGAAGAACCAGCCGATGGTCGCGCCGGCGGCCACGACCGCCGCGCTGACCACCGGACTGTCGCCGTGGACGAAGCTTTCCGCGCCGCCAATGACGAGGCCGAACATCGCCGCGCACATGATCGCGCCGGCAAGATCGAGCCTGGTGAGGCGGGGCGGGGGATCGGGAAGCCAGCGACCGAGGATCAGGCTGACGATCGCGAGCGGGATGGTGCAGGCGAAGACCCAGGGCCAGGGCGCGACGGCGAGCACCAGGCCGCCGACCGTGGGCGCGGCGGCGGCGGCGCTGGTAACGATGACGGCATTGATCCCGAGCCCACGGCCAAGCTGCCGGGTGGGATAGGTGTGACGGATCAGCGCTGACGACACGCTGAGCACGCCAGCCGCGCCGATCGCCTGCATCGTCCGCACGATGAGGAGGAAGGGAAAGCTCTCGGCAAAGAAGCAGAGCAGGGTCGACAGGGTGAAGATGATCTGCCCGCCCTGGTAGGTCCGCTTGAGCCCGATACGCTCCGCCATCCCCGAAAATGGCAGGAGGAGCATGACCAGCGTGACCTGATAAACGGTGACGATCGACACCACGGCGCTGGACGCCACCCCCAGATCCCGCGCGATCGTCGGCAAGGCGACGTTGGCGATGCCGCCGTCGATGATCACCAGCGCGGACCCGCAACCAAGCGCGCCGATCGCGAACAGGCGGCGGGGAAGCGGAAGGCCATCGGACATTGCGGCGGTCATACGCGGATGATGGTCGTGGACAAGCCGGCGATTGCGGGGTGCCGCGGAGTGTGCGCTAAAGCGTTGAATCAGCGCCAGCTCAGGGTTGTTCGATCGGCAGGAGACAGTATATCGACGCCCGATGAAGACACGTCCCGCATTGCAACATCTTGTGGCTATCGCACTTGGAGCGCTTGCAGCACCGCAAAGTGCCGCCCAAATCGCATCGATGACTGAAGATCCGTATATCTGGCTTGAGGACAAGGACGGCAAGCGGGCACTGGCATGGGTAGAGGCGGAAAATGCCCGGACGCTTGCCCGCCTGGAGAACGACCCGCGCTATCGCACCTTCTATGACGAGGCGCTGGCCATCGCCTCCGCCGAGGACCGGATCGCGATGCCGCAGATGCTGGGCGACCGGATCTTCAACTTCTGGCGTGACCAGAAGCACCCGCAGGGCATCTGGCGCTGGACGAGCGCCAAGGAGTACGCCACCGCAACGCCGCGCTGGCAGACGCTGATCGATGTCGACGCGCTGTCGCAGGCGGAAGGCAAGAAGTGGGTGTGGAAGGGGGTCGTCTGCCTCGAACCGGGCGAGCGCCGCTGCCTCATCACGCTGAGCGAGGGGGGCGAGGACGCCACGTCGCTGCGCGAGTTCGACCTGGTCGACGGGCGGTTCGTCAAGGACGGCTTTGCATTGCCGACGTCGAAGCAGAATGCCGACTGGATCGACGAAAACACGCTGATCGTGTCGCGCGACTGGGGTACCGGATCGCTGACGAAGTCCGGCTATCCGTTCGTGGTCAAGATCCTGAAGCGGGGCCAGCCGCTGAGCGAGGCGCGCGAGCTGTACCGCGGGACCAAAGATGACCTGGGCGTGTTTCCATCGGTGATGGTCGACGGCGACGGCAACCGCGCGGTGGTGATCACGCGCGCCAAGACCTTCTTCACCTCCGAGACATTGCTGTGGGACGGCAAGACCGCGAAGAAGATCGCCATTCCGGAGAAGGTGGAGGCGATCGGGCTGGTCAAGGGACGGCTGATCTTCCGCACGAGCGAGCCGTGGGGCGCGGTGCCGGAGGGGGCCCTTGCCTCCTTGCCGCTGAAGGACGCGATGGCGGGAACGGGCACGCCGACGGTGATCTTCGCGCCGGCGGAACGGCAAGCGGTCGACCGGGGCAATGTGCGCGTGACGCGCAATGCGGTGGTTGCGTCGATCTATGACAATGTGCGTGGCCGCGCGATGGTGTTCACGCCGTCCGGGGACGGTTGGAGCAGCCGCAGCCTCAAGCTGCCCGACAATCTGTCGGTCGATCTGGTGGCCAGCGATATCGCGAGCGACGAGGGGTATCTTGCCGTGTCGGGCTTCACCACGCCGACGCTGCTGATGTCGTTCAACACCGCGAGCGATGCGGCGCCGGTTACGGTCAAGTCGGCGCCGGCGCGCTTCGACGCCACCGGCCTGGTGGTGGAGCAGCATGAGGCGCCCTCGTCTGACGGCACCAAGATCCCGTATTTCGTCGTTCGCCGGGCGGACACCCCGCTCAACGGCAGCACGCCGACGCTGATGACGGCCTATGGCGGCTTCGCGGTGTCGAACACGCCTTATTATTCTGGCATTACCGGCAAGCTTTGGCTGGAGCGGGGCGGGGCATTTGTCCTGGCCAACATCCGCGGCGGCGGGGAGTTTGGCCCGTCATGGCATGAGGCCGGGCGCAAGACGCGTCGCCAGCTGATCTATGACGATTTCGCCAATATCGCGCGCGACCTGTTTGCGCGCGGGATCACCAGTGCCTCGCGGCTCGGCATCTATGGCGGGTCCAACGGCGGCCTGCTGATGGGTGTCGAGATGACGCAGCACCCCGAATTGTGGGGTGCGGTGACGATCCAGGTGCCGCTGCTCGACATGCTGCGCTACGAAGGAATTGCGGCGGGCGCGTCGTGGGTGGACGAATATGGCTCGGTCAGCGTCCCCGAGGAGCGCGCGTTCCTCGAGCGGATCTCGCCTTATCATGCGCTGCGCCGCGGTGGGCGTTATCCCGAACCCTATATCTGGACGACGACCAAGGACGATCGGGTCGGGCCGCAGCATGCCCGCAAGTTCGCGGCGAGGATGCGCGAATATGGCTTGCCGTACCTGTTCTACGAGGACACGGCGGGTGGCCATTCGGGTGATGCCGACATTGCGCAGGGTGCGCGACTGCAGGCGCTGCAGATGACCTATTTTGCGCGCAAGCTGATGCCCGAGCAGGAGTGAGCAGCCGCATCTACGGGTGCAAACAGGTTACGCAGAGTTGCAGAAAACGAATGTTGCTGCGGTGCAGCAGTGTGGATATTGCCGTTGAACATGAAGCTGAATACCGACCAGGATCAGGTCGCACCGTCGCCGCCGCCGGCCACCATGCCCGTCGTGTTCGAGGCTATCGTCAAGCAGCAGGCACTCGCCGCGACCTATAATCGCGGCGACGTGACGCTGGCGCCGCACATCGTCTACACCAAGCACGGTGAATTCTACCTCGACGCGGTGACGCTGGAGCGGGACGGCAAGCCGCCGCGCGAGCCGAAGATCGGCGCGTTCAAGATCGTTGGCCTGGGCGGGATGCGGGTCACGCCGCGGCGCTTCACGCCGAGCGAGCTCTTCAATCCCAAGGAAGAGCGCTACGAAGGGGTGACGCTGCTGGCCGTCGACTGCTGACTCGCAGCGCCGCGACGATCCGTTCGTCAGCGGCAGCGGATCTGCTGATTGCTGCGATCCACAGCGCGCCCGGCGAGTGCCCCGGCCGCGCCACCCAGCAGCGTTCCGACCGTGCGGCTGCGGCCGCCATCGATGACATTGCCCAGCACGCCGCCCAGCGCGCCGCCGACGATCAGCCCGGTCGTCCCGTCCGACCGGCGGCAGTAATAGCGGCCGTCCGATCCGGTATAGACCCGGTCGTTGGGGCCGAGCGCGCGTTCCTGGTTGCCGGGGCTATAATAGCGGCTGGGATCATAATCGCCCTCATCGCGCCATTGCGGGTCGTCGTACCGGGGGTCGGCCGGCGCGGTGCGATAGCCGGATCCCGGCACCCGGCGCACCGACTGGTAGCGATCATATTCGCTGCGGAAGGTTTCCAGCTCGCGCTCGAACCGTTCCTGCGCGGCGCGGAAGCGTGCGTCATCAGCGGCGGTTTGCGCGAGCGCGGGGGTTGCCACCGCCGCCGCGGCGGCAGCCATGGTGACGGCGATGTGACGGAACGACATGTCGCGATCCTCTCCCAATCCTGAAAACCGGGCGCCCGCAAGCGCGCCCCACATAGAGGGCAAGGCGGATACGGTTGCATCGGCGTATCGTTCCGTTGGTCAGGAGGATCGATGATGGACTGGGAGAGCGGCGGCAGACGCGTGGCACGCTGGCTGCTGATCGCCTTCTATCTGACGGCGGGGATCGGGCATCTGCTGTTCATCGATGCGATGGTGCGGATCGTGCCGAAGTTCGTGCCGGCGCCGCGGCTGGTGGTGCTGGCAACCGGGCTCGCCGAGCTGGCAGGCGCGGCGGCCCTTGTGACGCCGCGGTACCGGCGCGCGGCGGGATGGGCGCTGGCGGCCTATGCGCTTTGCGTGTGGCCGGCGAACATGCAGCATGCGTGGAACGACCTGTCGAGCGGAACGGGGCTGCCGATCGGATATCATGTGGTGCGCCTGCTGCTCCAACCACTGATCATCTGGTGGGCGCCGCGGGCGAGCGGGGCCGTGCGCAGCTGCCGTCAGCCCTGATCAACCATCGGCGGGCCATAAGCGTCGATCGCCTCGAACAGCCGGGTCAGGTCGGCGCGTTCGTCGGGCGCAATCTCCGGCTTCCAGATCTCGAACAGCAGGACCGTGCGGGTCGACGTGCCGCGATTCCATGCCTCATGCTCAAAGGAATCGTCGAAGGTCACGAGCTCACCCTCGCGCCATTCGTGCGTGTCGGCGCCAACGCGCAGCGCGCAGCCGGGCGGGGCAATGATCGGCAGATGGCAGATCAGGCGGGTGTTGAGCAGGCCGTGATGCGGCTGGATATGCGCGCCGGGCGTCAGCCTCGAGAACAGCGCCATTGGTGAGCGGCCGGCAATGCGCGGAATGGGCAGCTTCGCCAGCGCCGCCATGGTGACGGGAAAGCGATCGGCGTTCTCCGCCACGATCTCCCCGCCGCGCCACAGATGCAGCGCGCTCCATGCCGGATCGTCGAGCAGGGGGTTGTTGGGGAGCGGGCGGTTGGGATCACCCTCCACATAGGGGCGGAAGCCCTCGGTAACGGCTTCCAGTTCGGCACGGATGGCGGGTGTGGCGGCCTCCAGTTCGGCGACCCAGTCGAACTCGTCTCGGCGGTAGAAGGGGCGCTGCGGCAGCCCTTCGAAATAGAACATCGAGGGTTGTTGCAGGTGAAGTTCGCGGCGGCCGAGCAGCAGGTCGACCGATTGGGCGACGCGGCCGGCGTGAAGCGCGCCCACGGCCGCCTCGACATGGCCGGCGAAGCGCACGGCGCTTTCCTGCTTGAACGCTTCCGCCTGGCGCAGCAGCGGGTGGAGCGAGGCCGGAACCTCACGCATGGCCGCGGCCTGATTGAGCGCCGCGGTGTAGAAGACGGTTGCGGCGCGATCGTCGCTATCGAGCCGCTTGCGATCCCCCATCAGCAACAGCCCGGCGAGGTTGCGAGGCTGTTCCCTGAGCAGCGCCTGCAGCGCCTCCGTCTCAGCCGGGGCGTCCCCGATCAGTCGGCAGGCCTGGGCGAGCGGCAACCACGGACGCGGCACGTCGGCCGGGGCCTCCACCGCCAGCCGATCAAAGATGGCGCGGGCGCGGGCGCCGTCGCGATTGCGCAGGGCATCGAGCCCCTGACGGGCGAGTTGGTCGGCATCAGCACGCGGAAGGGCCATGGCCGGACTATTGCGGCATCAACCCGGCAGGTAAATAGCACTGAGGCTCAGGGGATGGTGACGAAGCTGTCCATGACGCGCTTGCGGCCGGCCTTCTCGAACTCGATCTCGAGCTTGTTGCCCTCGATCTCCTCGATCGTGCCGTAGCCGAACTTCTGGTGGAAGACGCGCAGGCCAACCGACAGGTCGGTGCGCCCCTTGTTGCCGAGGCTGACCGCCGGCGTGCGACTTTCGACCACGCGCGACGGTTCGCGCGAAAAGGTGCGGCTTTGCCAGTCGCCGCCGGGCTTGCCGCCCAGCGTCCCCGCCGCGCGCTGCCAGCCAGGACCGCGGCCCGTCCCGCGCCCGACATCGGCGAAGGGATCGGCGCGTTCCGACCAGTTGGCGCGCCACAGGCTTTCGCCGCCCGACATGGTGGTTTCGGTTTCCACGTGATCGTCGGGCAGCTCCGCGACGAAGCGCGAAGGGATGGAGCTGGTCCACTGGCCATAGATGCGGCGATTGGCGGCGTGGAGGATCGTGGCCTGGCGGCGCGCGCGGGTGATCGCGACATAGGCGAGGCGGCGTTCCTCCTCGAGCCCGCGGGTGCCGGTTTCATCGAGCGAGCGCTGCGAGGGGAACAGGCCTTCTTCCCAGCCGACCAGGAAGACGGTGTCATATTCGAGGCCCTTGGCGGCGTGGATCGTCATGATCGTGACCTTGGGATCCTCCCGCAAGCCTTCATTGTCCATGACGAGGCTGACGTGTTCGAGGAAAGCGCCGAGGCTTTCATATTCCTCCATCGCTCGGACGAGTTCGCTTAGGTTTTCCAGCCGGCCCGCGGCCTCGGCGGACTTTTCCGCCTGCCACATGGCGGTGTAGCCAGATTCGTCGAGGATCTGTCGGGCGAGTTCGGGGTGCGGAAGATCGCGCGCCATGTCGCGCCAGCGCGCGATGTCACCGACGAAATTGCCCAGCGCACGGCGCGCCTGCGGGGTTAGTTCGTCGGTGTCGAGGATACGCGCGGCGGCGAAGCTGAGCGGGAGGTTCTCCGCGCGGGCAAGCTGGTGGAGCTTGGCGATCGCCTTGTCGCCAAGGCCGCGCTTGGGCGTGTTGACGATGCGTTCGAAGGCGAGATCGTCCGCCGGCTGGTTGACGATGCGCAGGTACGCGAGTGCATCGCGGATTTCCTGCCGCTCGTAGAAGCGGAAGCCGCCGACGATGCGATAGGGCAGGCCGATGGCGATGAAGCGGTCTTCGAACTCGCGCGTCTGGTGCTGTGCGCGGACCAGGATCGCCATGTCGTCCAGGCTCTTGCCCGCACGCTGGCACGCCTCGATCTCGTCGCCGACGCGGCGCGCCTCCTCAGGCCCGTCCCATACGCCGACGACGCGGACCTTTTCGCCGACGTCGAGCTCGGTCCACAGCTGCTTGCCGAGCCGCCCCGTGTTGTTGCCGATCACGCCGCCGGCGGCGCCCAGGATGTGCGGCGTGGAGCGGTAGTTCTGCTCCAGCCGGATGACCTTGGCGCCGGGGAAGTCCTTTTCGAACTTCAGGATGTTTTCGACCTGCGCGCCGCGCCAGGAATAGATCGACTGGTCATCGTCGCCGACGCAGCAGATGTTGCGGCGTTCCTGCGCGAGCAGCCGCAGCCAGAGGTACTGGACGGCGTTGGTATCCTGATATTCGTCCACCATGATGTAGCGGAAGCGCTGCTGATACAGCTCCAGCACCTCGCGATTGTTCTTCAGGATGGTGAGGACGTGGAGCAGCAGATCGCCGAAGTCGCAGGCGTTCACTGCGCGCAGGCGGGCCTGATATTGCTCGTAGAGTTCGCCGCCGCGGCCGTTGGCGTAACGCTCGCTTTCGCCGGCGTCGATTTCGCGCGGCGTCAGGCCCTTGTTCTTCCATTCGTCGATCAGGCCGGCGAGGCTGCGCGCGGGGAAGCGCTTCTCATCAATGTCGGCAGCAAGGACGAGCTGCTTCAGCAGACGCAGTTGATCGTCGGTGTCGAGGATGGTGAAATTGTTCTGCAGCCCGACGAGTTCGGCGTGGCGACGAAGCATCTTTGCGCCGATCGCGTGGAAGGTGCCGAGCCATGGCATCCCCTCCACCGCATCGCCGACGAGGCGGCCAACCCGCTCGCGCATTTCGCGCGCCGCCTTGTTGGTGAAGGTCACCGACAGGATCTCGCTGGGATAGGCGCGGCGGGTGTAGAGCAGATGGGCGAGGCGCGCGGTCAGCGCCGCCGTCTTGCCGGTGCCGGCACCGGCGAGGACGAGGACGGGCCCGTCGGTGGTAAGCACGGCCTCGCGTTGCGGCGGATTCAGGCCGGAAAGATAGGGCGGCTCGCTGGCTTGGCTCTGCGTCGACAATTCGGTCACGGGTGCCACGTAGGCAGGGTTGCGCGACAGCGCAATGCATGAGAACAAAGGTGAAACGATTGGGAGAAGGGTGATGAGCGCGACGGGACGCTGTCATTGCGGGGCGGTCACATGGGCAGCCGAAGGTGAGCCGCAGCATCATGCGATCTGCCATTGCGAGGATTGCCGGCGCTGGTCGGGCGCGCCGATGGTCGGGTGGATCGCGTGGCAGGAGGATCAACTGACCGTCGAAGGCGCGACGACGCGCTATCATTCGTCGCGGCACGGGACGCGGGAGTTTTGCAGCGCCTGCGGGACGGGGCTGTTCTATCGCAACCCGGAGACCTTGCCGGGCATCGTCGACATACAGTCCGGTACGCTCGACGACCCGGAACGGCTGCCGCCCGGCGCACAGATCATGGTCAAGGAGCGGCTGGGCTGGGCGCCGGGCATCGCCGACCTGCCGGCGTTCAACGCCTATCCCGGCATGGACTGACGCCGCCGGGGCGCGCAGGAGCTGCGTGCGGCTGTTGCCGGTTGAACGGTCATCGGCGAAAGTGGAGCGATGATGTCACAGGCCTCTTCACTGACCATCCGCCGCTTCGCCGAGAGCGACGTGCCGGCGGCGCTTGCCATTCAGGCAGTCTGCTTTCCCGCGTTCCTGCTGGAGGACGAAGCCGCCTTCGGCAGCAGGGTGAGACTGGCGAGTTCGTGCTGCTTCGTCGCGATGCAGGGCGACACGATGGCGGGCTATGTGCTGGCGCATGGCTGGCCGGAGGGGTCGCCGCCGCCGGTGGGAGCCGTGCTCGCCGAGCCGCCGCAGGTCGACGTGCTGTTCATCCACGACATGGCCGTCTCCCCTGACGCGCGCGGGCTGTCGGCCGGACGGGCGCTGATGGAAGCGGCCTTCATGTGCGCCGCGGGGCAGGGCATTGGGCGCGCCGAGCTGATCGCGGTGGGCGGCGCCGCAACCTATTGGCGCACGCTGGGGTTCACGGAGGCGGCGGCATCCGATGCGCTGGCGGCAAAGGTGGCCGGCTATGGCGCCGACGCAACCTGGATGACGGGCGCCATCCCGCTCGACTGACGATGGCGAACTGACGCGGCCGTCAATAATTCCACTGTAGCTGCGCGCGGATGACATCGCCCTCCGCCCGGCCGAAGCGGCGCTCGTCTGCCTCGCGCCGCGTCATATCGGCATAGGCGAGCGTCAGCTCCAGTTCCTCGATCGGCTGGAATTCAATGCCCAGCTCGATCTCGTCCGTTTCCAGTCGGGGCGCGTTGACGATCGCCTTCCACCCGCCGCGATACGTCTGCCAGCGAACATAGGGCATGAAGGGGCCGAGCGGGCTCTGGCGAACCCGGCCCATCGCCTGGACGTAGCCGCCGCTGAGGGAGCGGGTGCGGATCGTCCCCAGCAAGGGATCATATTCCGGGCCGCGGCCCCAGTTCCATTCCGCCTGGAGGCCGAACGGCTGGGGGTAGAGGATCAGGTGAACGCCGACCCGATCGTCACGGAAGCTGGCGTCGCTGACGCCGCCGGTGCGGATTTCGGGGCGGACACGGTTGCGCATCCCGGACGCGCCCACTTCGAGTACCTGGCCGGCGAAGGTGGTGCCCAGGCCGTCAAGCTCGAACGGCCAGGTCGCCATGGCGACGCTCATCAGGTCATTGTTGCGTTCCGGCCGGTTGACGCCCTGACCGTTATACAGCCCGAGACCGAAGGCGCCGTAATTGCCGAACAGCTTCTGCCCGTCATCCTCCAGCCGGTCCCAGATCCGCTGCACCGCGGCCGGCGTAAAAAATGCGGTCACGCCCAGATCGCGTTCGCCGGGGATGGCGCTGTTGATCCCGTCCGAGCGGTCGAGCGTCAGCCGGTTGGAGGATGATTGAAGGTTCTCCCAGCCGAACGGTACCTTCTGCTGACCAAAGCGAAAGCGGAAGCGGCGATCGGCCCATGGCGACCAGTCGACATAGGCATCGCGTAGCTGGGCGAACCCCTCGCGACGCTCGCCCGCGGACTGGTTGCTGACCGCGACGGCGAAATCGGGCTGGAAGTAGAAGGATACCGAATCGGACAGATCGCCCGAAAAGACGAGGCGGATACGGCGGAAGGTGAAATTGCCTTCGTCGGTGATGCCGCCGTCGCCGGGTGACCGCAGCCGTGACACGCCGTCCGGGGCGGTGGCGTCGCCCGAGATGATTTCGTTGAGGCGCAGCTGCGTATAGCCGCGCACGTTGATCCGTTCGTACCACGGCTTGTCGGCCGGCGGGGTGGCGGCCGCGAGCGCTACCGGCGGAGCGGCGGTGGGCGTAGCGGCCGGGGTGGCAGTCTGTGCCGGGGACGCGGGGGTGGCAGGCGCGGTGGCCGCTACCTGCGCGTCCGGTGCGGGCGCCTGATTCGTCGTCACCGGCGCAGGAGCAATGGTGGCGGCGGACTGGTTGGCGGCAGGCTGGTTGACAGACGCGGCCGGCGCGGCGGCGCGCTGATTTTGGGTCAGCACGCGAATCTGCGCCTTCAGCTCGTCGATCTGACGCTGGAGGTCCTCGACGGTGGGCGTTTTCGCCTGGGCAAAGGCCTGGGCCGGGGACACCAGCATCCCCAGCGCCAATGCGCCGACCCCAAGGCGGCGACGGAACGCGGCTGGTTCCTCCCTCATCACTCGCAAACAGCTCCGGCAATCACAATTCGGGTGCCGCCCTATGCCCGTTCAAAAAGCGTGGCAATCAGGGAGACGTCCGATGCCCTGATCGGCATCAATGATCTGGATGATCCAAACGCGCCCCTGGTGCGTTCAGCCGCCCTGATGATCAAAGCTCAAATCGTGCCGCGCGTGTTCTGGGGGGCGTCGGCGATCGTCGTCGCCTTGCTGACAGTGACATTGCTGATGCCCGGCCGCGCGGACGTGGCGTTCAAGGCAGCGCAGGCGTGGACGATCGATACGTTCGGCTGGTTCTACATCGCGTCGGTCGCCGTGTTCCTGGTCGTGGCGCTGATCCTAGGCTTCGGGCCCGCCGGCAAGCTGAAGCTGGGGCCGGACGATGCCGAGCCGGATTTCCCTTATGTCTCGTGGCTGGCGATGCTGTTCGCCGCGGGCATGGGCATCGGCCTGATGTATTTCGCGGTGGCCGAGCCGATCCAGCATTACATCTCGCCGCCCGAGGTGGAGAGCGGCACGATCCTCGCGGCGCGTGAGGCGATGGCCATCACGTTCCACCATTATGGCGTCCATGCCTGGGCGATTTATGCGCTGGTGGGGTTGAGCCTGGCGTTCTTCACCTATCGCAAGGGGATGCCGCTGACGCTGCGGTCCGGCCTGTCACCGATCCTGGGCAAAAGGATCAACGGCCCGTTGGGCGATGTGATCGACATCTTCGCAGTGTGCGGCACCGTTTTCGGCATTGCGACGTCGCTGGGGTTTGGCGTGTCGCAGATGACGTCGGGGCTGGCCTATAATTACGGCGTGCCGGACACCACCGCGACCAAGCTGGTAGTGATCCTGGTCGTCATGGGCGCAGCGACGCTGTCGGTGCTGAGCGGCGCGGACCGGGGCGTGCGGCGACTGTCGGAACTGAACCTGGTGCTCGCCGTGCTGCTGATGCTGTTCGTGCTGGCGGTCGGCCCGACGCTTTTCCTGCTGCGTGCGCTGATCCAGAATTTTGGCCTGTATCTCGACCATTTCGTGAAGCGCACCTTCACGCTGTACGCCTATGAACCACGCGCCTGGATGGCGGACTGGACGCTGTTCTACTGGGCCTGGTGGATCGCCTGGTCGCCGTTTGTCGGCATGTTCATCGCGCGTATTTCGCGTGGGCGGACGATGCGCGAGTTCGTCACCGGCGTGCTGTTCGTTCCTACCGCCTTCACCTTCGTCTGGATGACGGTATTCGGCAATACGGCGATCGCGCTTGATCTTGGCGCAGCATCGGGCGGCATTGCCGATGCGGTGCAGGCGAACCTGTCCACGGCGCTGTTCAAGTTCCTGGAATATCTGCCCGCCGCCGGCTTTACGTCGACGCTGGCGATCATCCTGGTCGGTGTGTTCTTCGTCACCTCGGCGGATTCGGGCGCGCTGGTGATCGATACGCTGACGTCGGGCGGTGCGGAAGAAACGCCGCGCTGGCAGCGGGTCTATTGGTGTGTGCTGCTGGGTGTGACAGCGACGTTGCTGCTGGTCGCGGGCGGTCTGGGCGGATTGCAGGCGGCGACGCTGATGGCTGCGCTGCCCTTCTGCTTCATCATGCTGCTGCTGGCGTTCGGGCTGGTGCGGCAGGCGAATGCCGATCTGGAAGGGATCACGCTGGCTGATGAGGCCGCGCCTGTCAGCGAGCGGCTGAAAAGATTGTTCGTTCCGGCGCGGCGCGGCGAGATCATGCGCCAGCTGCAGCAACAGGGGGAGCCGGCGCTGCGTTCCGTCTATGATGCGCTCCAGCAGGACATGCCCAGCGAATGCCGACTGGACGTGGAGGACGGTGAGGTCGTGCTGACAGTCGGATCGGAGCCCGAGCGGCGCTTCGTCTATCGATTGTTTCCGCGTGCCCGCCCGCTTGCGGCCTATACCGCGCTGGAGGCGCCGGAGGGCCGCCGCAGCGTGACCTGGACGCTTGCGGCGCAGACCAACAGTGATCCACGTTTCCGTGACCTGACCGATTTTTCGCAGGATCAGATCGCCGGCGACGTGCTGGCGCAGCTGAAGCGCTGGCGGCTGGGCTGAAACGGGCAAAAAAGAAGGGGCAGCCGCTAACGAACGACTGCCCCGCAGTTCAGGGAGTGCCGCGACCAGAGGCCAGCGGCTGTCGGTGTCAGATAGGGGGCTGGACCGACAGGGCAGCGTCTACAGCGCGAATGTTGCGCAATTGTGTCGCGTAGGGACAAAGTTGTTGCACGGCGGCCGTGTTGACGCGGGCGCGGCGTGGAGGGAGAGGGAGGCATGAGCACCATCGTCTCCGGCGGCAATTCGTCGCGCCGCGTTCTTCTGGCGAGCTTCGTCGGCACCGGCGTCGAATTCTACGATTTCTACATCTACGCGACGGCGGCGAGCCTGGTGTTCGGCCAGATATTCTTCCCGGTCGCGGAGCCGGGGATGCAGCAGATGGCGAGCTTCGCCACGCTGGCGGTGGCGTTCTTCGCGCGGCCGGTGGGTGCGGCCTTCTTCGGGCATTTCGGCGATCGTATCGGCCGCAAGTCGACGTTGGTCGCCAGCCTGCTGACGATGGGGCTGTCGACGACGCTGATCGCCTTTCTTCCGACCTATGCGCAGGCGGGATGGTGGGCGCCGTTCATCCTGTGCCTCCTGCGGTTCGGCCAGGGATTTGGCCTTGGCGGCGAATGGGGCGGGGCGGCGTTGCTGGCGGTGGAGAATGCGCCGCCGGGCTGGCGCGCTCGTTTCGGTTGCGCCCCCCAGATGGGCGCGCCGGCGGGATTCATCGCGGCGAATGGCCTGTTCCTGCTGCTGGGCCTGTGGCTGACGCCCGAGCAGTTCCGCGATTGGGGCTGGCGTATTCCGTTCCTGGTCAGCGCGCTGCTGGTCGGGCTGGGGCTGTGGATCCGGCTGAAGCTGACCGAAACGGCCGAGTTCGCCGCGGCGCTGGAGGAAGCGCCGCCGCCGGCGGTGCCGTTCGCCGAACTGCTGCGTCACCACGGATTGGCCACGCTGGCCGGAACGGTCGGTGCGATCGCCTGCTTCGCGCTCTACTATATCGCGACGGCCTTTGCGCTGGGCTACGGTACCAAGACGCTGGGCTATTCGATGCAGTCCATGCTGCTGGTGCAACTGGGCGCCATCCTGTTCATGGCGGTGGGGATCTATGCCTCCGCCTGGCTGGCGGACAAGAAGTTCGACGAGCGGCGGGTGCTGGCTGGCGGGTGCGTCGCGGTGGTGTTCGCCGGTTTCCTGCTGGGGCCGATGATGGGGGCGGGGTCGCTGGTGCTGGTGTTCGCCTTCCTGGCGCTGGCGCTGCTGCTGATGGGGTTCGTGTACGGCCCGCTGGGCGCGTGGCTGCCCGGCCTGTTTCCGCCGCGGGTCCGCTACACCGGGGCGTCGATGGCGTTCAACGTGGCGGGCGTGCTGGGCGGCGGCCTGACGCCGCTGTTCGCCCAGGCGCTGGCGGAGAATGTCGGCCTGTCCGCAGTCGGATGGTACGGCAGCGTGGCCGCCGCGCTGAGCCTGGTGGCCCTGGTCGCTACGAGGCCGCGGCCGCGCACCCACGCCGTCGTGCTGGAGCCGTAAGTTCGCTGCCTCAGGCGGCGCGCAGCAGCGTGATCTTTGCCTTGCCGTAGACGCGTTCGGCGTCGACGACGAAACCCTTCACCTCGACGTCCTCCTGCTTGGCGGTCTCGATCGAGATCCACGTCGCCGGGCCGGCCCAGCCGAGCCGGCCGAGCTTGTCGAGTGCCACCGCCCCGGCGCCGGTGCCATAGGGCGGGTCCATCATGATGAGGTCGAGCGGCTTTGCCGTCGGGCCGAGTGCCAGCGCGCTGCCGGCGCGGACCTCCGCCCCGCTCGCCTTGAGCGCGGCAATATTGGCGCGCAATGCGTCGAGCGCGGCACGATCCTGCTCCACGAACAGGCAGGAGGCCGCACCGCGCGATAGCGCCTCCAGCCCCAGCGCGCCCGATCCGGCGAACAGATCCGCGACGGCCAACCCGTTGAAGCTGCCGAGGCGGCTCGCCAGCATCGAGAACAATGCCTCGCGCGTGCGGTCCCCGGTGGGACGGGTCGAATCGCCCTTGGGCGCGACGAGCGGTCGGCCGCGCCATTCGCCTGCGATGATCCGCATCAGCGCTTCCCCCGCGGGCGGGGCGGGCCCGAGCGCGATGCGCCGGGGCGAGCAGAGCCAGCGGCCGGTGACCGCGGCCGTCCGCCGCCGGGACGTGCGGGGCCGGCGTTGCGCGGCGGCCCGTCGGGACGATCGACGCGTGGCTTTGCCGAGCCGCGCGGGGCGGAAGCGCCGCGGGCGGGGCGGCTGCTGCGATCGGCCGAGCGACCGGCGGCGCGGTCGCTATCCGCACTCGCGCCACGCGCCGGCCGTTCCGCAGGAGCCTGTTCGGCGCGGAAGGTGCGTGCGCGCTCGTTGCGCGCCGTGCCGGCGCGACTGGCGACAGAGCCGTCGGCGCGGCGGCGTGGTTCCTTCTTCGCAGCGCCGGGCCGCGTCCGCTGCGCTGGTTTCTTGTCGGCGGGCCGCTCCGGCGCGGGGATGGCGTCAGCCGGGGGCAACACCGGCTCGACCGCGCGGCGGCGCGCGGGTTGCGGCAGTTCGCGGCGCGTCGGCTCCGCGCTGAAGCTCTCGACGTCGTGACGGCGAACCTCGCCGATCTGGCCGGGGGCAAGATCACCGAGGACGAACGGGCCGTAGCGGGTGCGGATCAGGCGGCTGACCTGCAGTCCCAGATGCTCCAGCACACGCCGGACCTCGCGATTCTTGCCTTCCTTCAGCACCAGTTCGATCCAGAGGTTCGCGCCGGTGCGGCGTTCGATATTGGCGTCGATCGGGCCGTAACGGACGCCCTCGATCTCGATGCCGTGGATCAGCTCCTCCAGTTGCGGCTGGCTGATCTGACCATAAGCGCGGGCGCGATAGGCGCGCTCGACGCCGGTGGCGGGAAGTTCCAGGAGCCGCTTCAGCCCACCATCGGTGGTCATCAGCAGCAGCCCTTCGGTGTTGAGATCCAGACGGCCGACCGGCATCAGGCGCGGCAGCCCCTTCGGTAAGCGATCGTAGATCGTCGGGCGCCCGGCGGGATCGCGCTCGGTCGTGAGAAGCCCTGCCGGCTTGTGGAACAGGAATAGGCGGGCCGCCTCCGGCGCGGCAACAGGGTTGCCATCCACCGTCACCCCGTCGAGCGAGGCAAGCAGGGTCGCCGGCGTGTCGAGCGTGACACCGTCCAGCGCGACGCGGCCCTCCGCGATCATCCGTTCGATCTCACGACGCGACGCGACGCCGGCGCGCGCCAGCAGCTTGGCAATGCGGGCGGGCTCCGGCGCTCGGGTCGTCGATTTCTGGTCATGGCTCTTGCCGGGTCCGGTCAACGGCCCGTCACGCTTTTCTGTCGGCATGGAGCGCTATTACCGCGGTTCATGTCGCAGCGCGAAAATATTTGCGACCAGCCGTCACCCGGCGCGTTATTCCTTACATGGGAAAGAGGGACAGGCGCGGATCGGTCGTATGATCTTCAGGAAGCGCAAACGGTCGATCATCCGTCTCCTCCTCGTCGAGGACGAGCCACTTGTCGCCTTCGACACCGAGCATCTGTTGAGCGAGCAGGATTTCGAGATCGTCGCCACCGTGGATCGTGTTTCCGATGCGGTGGCCACGCTGCAGGCCGGACACGACATCCATCTCGTGCTGGTCGATGTCCGGCTGGCCGACGGCAGCGGCATTGATGTTGCGCGAGCCGCGGGCGAACGTGGCATTCCCTCGCTGTTCGTCACCGGCGACTGCCCGCCGGAGGCGGAGCTGGTCGGTGTCGGCTGCCTCTACAAACCGTTCGAGCAGCGCGATCTTCTCCAGTCGATCAAGGCGATCGAGGCGAGCCGGGCGGGCAAGGTCCCGCGGCGGCTGCCGGATGCTCTGCGGCTGTTCTCGGCAGATCGCGGCAACGAAGCGCCGAGGGTCAGCCAGACGGCAGATGCGACGATTCAGCAAAGCAGCGTGCCCGGCCGTGAATGACGCCGGGGCCAGCGCCGGTTTCTTCAGCGAGGTTCAGGAAAGGTGCGGGCGAGGTGGACATTATGTCCAATCCCGGCTTGTTGGCCGTATCCCTACCTGCTGAGCATGATGGAGAAGCAAGCTATCGAAAGCGAAGCCCAGTCCGACGGAGACAAATTCCGCTGGATCCTGAAGAGCGGGTGGAAAGGCCTTTGTCCGCGTTGCGGCAAAGGTCACATGTTCCAGTCATGGCTGAAGATCACGGATCGATGCGAGAACTGCGGCCTCGATTACCGCTTTGCTGCGCCCGATGATGGGCCGGCGTTCTTCTCTCTCTGCATCGTGGCCTTGCCGCTGACGGCATTCATCGTGTGGTTGCAGGTCGCTTTTGATCCGCCCGGCTGGGTCCATCTGTTCACGTCGGTTCCGATCATGGCGCTGGGCACGGTCCTGCCGCTGCGGCCGATCAAGGGATGGCTGGTCGCCTCTCAATATGTGAATCGCGCGCAGGAAGCGGGGACGCAGAAACTGTGGGCGCAGCTTCATGGCACGGACGCGAGCAAGAGCGACTTCGACCAGTAGCTGCGGCTCTGGTCGAAGCGGCTGTCCGGGCGCCGGCTGCCCGCGCTAGTTCACGCGGGGATCGTGCCGGCTGTCATCAGGGCTGTCGGTTTCGCTGAAGCGGGCGGGAGCGTCGTGCGGCTCCGCGATGGCGCCTTCATCGACCGCTTCGTTGCGGATCGCGGTTTGCCCCTCGATGTCGGTGCGGGCAAGATCGTCCTGCGCGGCAGGCGGGCTGTCCGGCGCGGTTTCCGGTTCATCTTCGGGCAGGCTGTCGATCAGCGGGTCGTTGCTGCGATTGTCGGTCACGTCAGATACTCGGGTTGGCGGGGGCAGGATCGTTCGCAGGGGCGCCCGGTGCCGGCAGATCGATGTCGGGCGCGGGCGGCGTCACTTCCGGCGGCGGGGCCGCGGGCTGAGCCGGCTGGGTGGGCTTAACGGGTGTTTCGGGCGGGGGCGTGGTGGCCATGTTCTGGGTCCTCTTCACGCTTTCAACGCGCGATCGCGCTGCGTGGTTGCTCGCGCCGCTTGCCGATCGGCTCCACCCGGTATAGAGGCCCGCGACCGGCGGTGCCTAAATGCGGGCGTGGCGGAACTGGTAGACGCGCTGGATTTAGGTTCCAGTATCGCAAGATGTGGGGGTTCGAGTCCCTTCGCCCGCACCAGTTTATCCGCGGCGTGCCCGCGGACAGGCACCATCCACGAAATTTCAGTTGAAGGCACGAAGATGCAGACTGTCGAGACGTTGAACGAGGGCCTGAAGCGCGCCTACACGCTGACCATCGCGGCCAAGGACATCGAGGCGCGCGTTGATGCGGAGCTGGCACGAGTCGCACCGCAGGTCCGCATGCCCGGTTTCCGCCCCGGCAAGGTTCCGGCGAACATCGTGCGCAAGATGCACGGCCCGGCGCTGCTGCAGGACGCGCTCAACACGTCGATCCAGGAAGGCATCCAGACGCTGCTGGCTGAGAAGCAGCTGCGTCCGGCGATCCAGCCCTCCGTCCAGCTGGCCGACGGCTATGAGCCAGGCAAGGACGCCGAGCTGACCGTCGAGTTGGAAGTGCTGCCACAGGTGCCGGCGCCGGCGATCGAGGGGCTGAAGCTCGAGAAGCTGACCGTTCCGGCCGACGACGCCGTGATCGACGAGCAGCTGCAGAAGTTCGCCGACCAGACCAAGAAGTGGGAAGACGCCGAGGAAGGCTATGCCGCGAAGATGGGTGACCTCGTCACCGTGGATTTCGTCGGCAAGACCATGGATGGCGTTGCCTTTGAGGGTGGCACCGGCACCGACATGGCGATCGAGCTTGGCTCGGGTCGCCTGATCCCGGGCTTCGAGGATGCGACCGTCGGCGTGAAGGCCGGCGAGGAGCGCCAGATCAAGGTGACCTTCCCGGAGGATTACCAGGCAAAGGAACTGGCCGGACAGGACGCCACGTTCGACCTGACCGTGAAGTCGGTGAAGGTCGCTGGCGAAGCGACCGTCGACGAGGACCTCGCCAAGAACCTGGGCCTCGAGAGCCTGGAGCAGCTGCGCGGCCTGGTCCGTGGCCAGATCGAGAGCGAGCTGGGCAACCTGACCCGCACCCACATGAAGCGCAAGCTGCTCGACCAGCTCGCCGCCGGCCACGATTTCGAAGTGCCGCCGTCGATGGTCGAGGCCGAGTTCCAGCAGATCTGGGCGCAGCTCGAGCATGAGGCGACCCATGAGCCGGATCCGAAGGCGGCCATGGAAGAGATGGAGAAGGAGCGCGACGATTATCGCAAGATCGCCGAGCGCCGCGTCCGTCTCGGCCTGCTGCTGAGCGAGATCGGCCAGGCCAACGGCGTCGAAGTCACGCAGCAGGAAATGAACCGCCTGATCGCGCAGGCTGCGCAGCAGTATCGCGGCGAGGACCAGCAGCGCTTCATCCAGTACATTCAGCAGGAGCCGATGGCTGCTGCCCAGCTGCGCGCGCCGCTGTACGAGGACAAGGTCGTCGACTTCCTGTTCGACAAGGCCGAGGTGACCGAGCGCGAGACCACGCGCGAGGAACTGGAAGCCGCGATTGAGAGCGAGGACGGTTTCGCGACCGGCACGCATCACCACGATCACGACAACCACAAGCCCAAGCAGAAGAAGGCCGCCGCCAAGAAGAAGGCTGACGAGGCCGCTGCCGAGGGTGACGAGGGCGACGAGGTGAAGCCGGCCAAGAAGGCGGCGCCGAAGAAGAAGGCCGCGGCCGCACCGGCCGAGGACGAGGCGACCGACGAGGCCGCAGCGCCGGCCAAGAAGGCAGCGCCGAAGAAGAAGGCGGCTGCCGCTGATGCCGAGAGCGAAGCGGAAGCACCGGCCAAGCCGAAGAAGGCCGCTGCCAAGAAGGCGCCCAAGACCGAAGGCTGATCTTAATTCGTTTCGGATAGTGAAGGGCGTCTCCCTGATTTTTCAGGGGGACGCTCTTTTTTGTTACAGAACATCGCGATCGGAGATCTGGGCGGCGTGAATGGAGCTATGGTGCGCGAGACGGAGCTGAGGATTGCCGTCCTGCTTCCTTGCTACAATGAGGAAGCAGCGATTGCGCAGACGATCGCTGGCTTTCGCGCTGCGCTGCCGGGCGCGGCGATCTACGTCTATGACAACAACTCGCACGACCGAACCGCGGCGGTCGCGCGGGCGGCGGGCGCGATCGTGCGGACCGAGCGCGTGCAGGGGAAGGGCGCCGTGGTGCGCCGCATGTTCGCCGACGTCGATGCCGACATCTACGTGATGGCGGATGGCGACGCGACCTATGATGCGGCCTCCGCGCCGTTGCTGATCGAGCGGATGCTCGACGAGCAGCTCGACATGGTGGTCGGCAGCCGCATCGGTGAAGCGACCGAGGCGTATCGACGCGGACATCGGTTCGGCAATGCGATGCTGACCGGGATGCTGACTCGCCTGTTCGGGCGCAGCTTCACCGATATCCTCAGCGGATATCGGGTGTTCTCGCGCCGCTTCGTCAAGAGCTTCCCGGTGCTGTCGGTCGGGTTCGAGATCGAGACCGAGATTTCGGTGCACGCGCTGGAGCTGAAGATGCCGGTGGGCGAGGTGGAAACGCCTTATTTTGCGCGCCCGGAAGGCTCGGTGTCGAAGCTGAGCACCTATCGCGATGGCTGGCGCATCCTGGGCACGATCGCGACCCTGTATCGGATCGAGCGCCCCTTGTGGTTCTTCGGCTACGTCGGGGCCGCACTGTTGCTGCTCGCGATCATCCTGGCCGTCCCGCTGGCGGTTACCTATGCACAGACCGGGCTGGTGCCGCGCTTCCCGACGGCGATCCTCGTGACCGGACTGACGATCCTGGCGGCGCTCGCCGGATTTGCCGGGCTGATCCTGGATACGGTGGTCCGTGGCCGCCGCGAGGTACGGCGATTGGCGTATCTTTCGTATCCTGCGCCGGGAACGCTGGTCAGGGCCGACAGACTGATCTAGTCTCACTGCATGGCGATGTCGCTCCTCGGCCGTTCAGCGGCCCTTTTCGTCCTTGGCACGACAGGGGCGACAGGCGTTGCCGCGCAGGACGAGCCACGGCGGACCAGGATCGCGGCGGGGCCCCAGCTTGTCCCCCGATATCCCGGCTACAAGGGCGTGGTGCTGCGGCCGTTCCTGGATATCAGCCGGGCGCGTGGAGACACGCCGTTCATCTTCGAGGCGGCGGACGAGAGCGCCAGCATCTCCGTCTTCGATACTGAAAGGTTTTCCGTCGGCCCGACGCTGAGTTTCGAGGGGTCCCGCCGGACGCGCGACGTGCCGGGCGTGCGTGGCGTGGGCTTTACCGTGGAGCCGGGCCTGTTCGCGCAATATACCATCGCCGAGCCGCTGCGCGCCCGCCTCGAGCTGCGCCAAGGGATTGGTGGGCACAAGGGGCTGATCGGTGTCGCCAGCGTCGATTATGTCGCGCGCGACCGCGACGACTGGCTGTTCGCGATCGGGCCGCGGGTCACCTATTCCAACGGCAAGTACCAGCGTGCCTATTTCGGCGTCCCGGTGGAATCCGTCGCCACGTCCGGGTTGACGGCGTTCCGCCCCGGGGGCGGGATCCAGGCAGTGGGCGGGAACGCCGGTTTCCTCAAGCAGTTGACGCCGCAATGGGGCATCTACGTTTATGGCAAATACGAGCGGCTCGTCGACGATGCGAGCCGGTCGCCAATCGTGCGGCGCTACGGCTCACGCAATCAATGGTCCGGTGGCCTGTCCCTGACCTATACGTTTCGCGGCCGCCAGGACTGAGCGGCAGGTCTTGAAGTCGCCGCTGCCGCGCGCGACATAGGTCATCCTGAAAGAACAAGAGAGAGCCTTCCATGCACAACCCGTTCGAGACCGGCGACTTTGCAGGCGCCCTTGCGCGCGCCGGCGTCGGCATGCAGCAGACGCAGGCAGGTCTCGTGCCGATCGTCATCGAACAGTCGAACCGTGGCGAGCGGTCCTTTGATATCTTCAGCCGCCTGCTGCGCGAGCGCATCGTGTTCGTCACCGGCGGCGTTGAAGATGGCATGGCAAGCCTGATCACGGCGCAGCTGCTGTTCCTTGAGTCGGAGAATCCGAAGAAGGACATCTTCATGTACATCAACTCGCCGGGCGGCGTCGTCACGGCGGGCATGGCGATCCACGACACCATGCAGTACATCCGGCCGCGCGTCGGCACCGTGTGCATCGGTCAGGCCGCGTCGATGGGCAGTTTCCTGCTGTCGGCGGGCGAGCCGGGGATGCGGGTCGCGCTGACCAATGCGCGGATCATGATCCACCAGCCGTCGGGCGGTGCGCAGGGCATGGCCAGCGACATCGAAATTCAGGCGCGCGAAATCCTGCGCATCCGGCACCGGATGAACGAGTTGTACGCCAAGTACACCGGCCAGCCGATCGAGGTGATCGAGCGCGCGATGGATCGTGACAAGTTCATGAGCTCGGATGAGGCCAAGGAATTCGGCCTGATCGACGAGGTGTTCGACAAGCGGCCTGCCCCGGCCGAAGATACGGCTGCCGCCGCCTGATCGGCGTTGGCCCTCTTTCCGGCATTGCCGGATCATGACTGGCCGGGTTACCATGCCCGGCCGGCAAAGGATGTGATTGAATGACCAAGCTCAGCGGCGGTGACTCGAAGAGCACGCTCTATTGCTCCTTCTGCGGCAAGTCGCAGCACGAGGTTCGCAAGCTCATCGCAGGACCGACCGTGTTCATCTGCGACGAGTGCGTGGAGCTGTGCAACGACATCATCCGCGAGGAAACCAAGTCGGCGCTTGTGTCCAAGAAGGACGGCGGCGTGCCGACCCCGCAGGAAATCTGCGACGTCCTCGACGATTATGTCATCGGGCAGAAGCAGGCCAAGCGCGTGCTGTCGGTCGCGGTGCACAACCACTACAAGCGGCTGAACCACGGCGCCAAGGGTGCGGATGTGGAACTCGCCAAGTCGAACATCCTGCTCGTCGGCCCCACCGGCTGCGGCAAGACGCTGCTGGCGCAGACGCTGGCGCGCATCCTCGACGTGCCGTTCACCATGGCCGATGCGACGACGCTGACCGAGGCGGGCTATGTCGGCGAGGACGTCGAGAACATCATCCTGAAGCTGCTCCAGGCGTCCGACTATAACGTCGAGCGGGCGCAGCGCGGCATCGTCTACATCGACGAGATCGACAAGATCAGCCGCAAGGCCGAGAACCCGTCGATCACGCGCGACGTGTCGGGCGAGGGCGTGCAGCAGGCGCTGCTCAAGCTGATGGAAGGGACCACCGCGTCCGTTCCGCCGCAGGGCGGGCGCAAGCATCCGCAGCAGGAGTTCCTGCAGGTCGACACGACGAACATCCTGTTCATCTGCGGCGGCGCCTTCTCGGGCCTCGAGAAGATCATCGGCGACCGCCTGCAGGGCAAGTCGATCGGCTTTGGCGCCTATGTCGCGGCGCCGGAGGAAAAGCGCACGGGTGAAGTGCTGCGCCAGACCGAGCCGGAGGATCTGCTGAAGTTCGGCCTGATCCCCGAGTTCGTCGGCCGTCTGCCTGTGATCGCGACGCTCGAGGACCTGGACGTGACGGCGCTCGTGAAGATCCTGAGCGAGCCGAAGAACGCGCTGGTCAAGCAGTACCAGAAGCTGTTCGAGATGGAGGAAGTGAAGCTGGGCTTCACCGACGACGCACTCGTCACGGTCGCAAAGAAGGCGATCGAGCGAAAGACCGGCGCGCGCGGCCTGCGATCGATCCTGGAGGGCATCCTGCTCGACACGATGTTCGACCTGCCGGGCATGGAATCGGTGGACGAGGTGATGATCGACAAGGATGTGGTCGACGGCCGCAAGGAACCGATCCGCGTCTATGCCGAAAAGAAGAAGGCCGGCAGCGACGCGGCGTAAGCCTCGTGACGCACCGCTGAATGACGAAGGGCGCCGAGCGATCGGCGCCCTTTTTCGTTGTCGGTGGCTGCGCGTCGATCGGAGTGGTGAAAAGGAGGGGAGGGGATGGCAATGATCTGGACCCCCGCTTTTGCGGTTCTGTTGGAAGATCGAGGGTGACCGGCATGCGCAATGCGGGCCGGGCTGACCGGGCGCGGGTTGCCGCGATGCTGGCGCGCGCGTTCGCGGATGATCCGGCGATGAGCTGGATCTTTCCCGATCCGGCGGAGCGCGCGCGTCGGCTGCCGCGATTGTTCGCGATCCTGTTCGATGCGGATGCGGCGGGGATGCGGGTCGTCACGGCAGGGGGCGAGGCCGCGACGCTGTGGCGCGGCCCGGGCAAGGCCACGACCGGCGCGGTCGCCATGCTGCGGCAGGCGTGGCCGCTATGGCGTGCGCTGGGGGCGAACATTCCACGCGCCCTGAAGGTTTCGCACGCGGTCGAGGCGCACATGCCGGCGGGTGACTTCTGGTACCTTCACATTGCCGGCTGTGATCCAGCCGTGCAGGGCAAGGGTCTGGGCGCTGCCGTGGTGCGGGCGGGGCTGTCCCGCGCGGCCGGGCGCCTGCCCGCCTATCTCGAGACGGCGACCGAGCGGAACCTCGGTTTCTATCGCGCCCTCGGCTTCGATATTGTCGATGACTGGCACGTGCCGGGGGGCGGGCCACGCTTCTGGTCGATGCTTCGCCAGCCAGATTGAGGTGCATGCCCGCGCAGCCGGCGAGCAGGCCCGGTGCGCGACTTGTCAGCGTCACGCCGGCCTGGACAATGCGCCGATGCGACGTCTGGAAGGGTTAACAAGCAAAAGGCCCGCACCACGCCGCTGCCTCTGATGAGGCAGGGCGGGGCGCGGGCCCTTCGTCACGTCAAGCCGATCAGGCGAACAGCTTCGCCCAGGCGCGCTTTGCGCGATCCTTCCAGTGACCGCGGTGATAGGCGTCGGACGCCAGCAGCGGCATCACCGAGCCGGCTTCCGCGAACACCATCTGCTCGATGCCGGTGTTCACCTTGCCCCACGAAGCTGCTTCCTGCAGCGTCGAGGAGGAGCAGGCGCCGTCGCGCACGTCAGCGACGGTGATCTGCACGGCGTACTTGTGCACCTCGACATCCTCGTGGCCGAGGATCTCGGCGCAGACGACGGTGTCCTGGATGAAGTTCTTCGGCACGCCGCCGCCGATCATGAGGAGCCCGGTGGTGCCGGCCTTGATCTTGATCTCGGTCAGCTCACGGAAGTCCGCGACCGCGTCGATCATCATGTACGGCTTGCCTTCCTTGGCGCGGTCGACCTGGTGCTTGACGAGGCCGAAGCCGGCCGACGAGTCGACAAACGCCGGGCAGAAGATCGGCACGTCATGCTCATAGGCGAGCTTGACGAGGCTGTTCTCCTTCTTGCCGTGCTCGACGAGATACTTGCCCATCTCGCGGATGAAGGCGCGCGAGGAATAGGCCTTGGGCTCCAGCTCGTTCGCGATCTTGTTGATCGTGAAGTCGCAGTCCTGCAGCTGCTCCTCGTCGATATACGTGTCGTAGATGCGGTCGATGTAGAGCGAGCGCAGCGTATCATCATCAGGGATTTCAAGCGCCTGATAGTGCTTGTGGCCAAGACCTTCGAAGAAATCCATGTCGACGATGGTGGCGCCGGTGGCGACGATCACGTCGACCATGTTGTTGCGCACCAGATCGGCATACAGGTCCATGCAGCCGCCTGCGCTGGTCGATCCCGCGATCACCAGGCACACGGTGCAGTCCTTGTCGGCCAGCATCTCGTTGTAGATCTTCGTCGCGCGGCCGAGGTCGCGGCTAGTGAAGCTCATGTCGCTCATCGCGTCGACGATCGGGCGCGCATCGAACGACTTGATGTCGATGTGCTTGACCTGCTTCGATAGCAATTCCGCCTTGCGGGTGTCGTTGATCGGCGCGTTTGCCGCCGCGGTCTTCGTGAGGGTGTCAGTCATGGGTGCTTCTCGCATGATGGCACACGTCGTTCGGAAGGGGACGCGTTAACCCGTAAGAACGACGGCGCCCCTGCGAGCGCCGCCGTCTATCTCAATGTAATCGGTCGGTTACAGCTTTACGACGTTGGACGCAGCTTCGCGTTCCACCTCGGCGTAGAGCGACACCATCGGCTCGTCCTCGACGATCACCGTCTCGTCCGATCCGAAGCCGTTGAAGGCCGTGCGCATCGCCGAGCCATAGGCGCCGAGCATCCCGATCTCGATGTAATCGCCTGCTTCGACATCCGCCGGCAGCAGGAACGGACCGGCCATGTGATCGAGATCGTCGCAGGTCGGGCCGTAGAAGGAGAAGGGATGATCGCGCACGGTGGACTGCGGCTCGCGCAGCAGCGTCACCGGGAAGCGCCAGTCGATGTGTGCGGCATCGAACAGCGCGCCATAGGCGCCGTCGTTGATGTACAGCTCGCTGCCGCGGCGCTTTTCGACGCGCACGACGACGCTGCTGTACTCGGCGCACAAGGCACGACCCGGCTCCGCCCACAGCTCCGCCGAATAGCTGATCGGCAGGCTCTCAAACGCGCGGTGGATCGTCTCGAAATAGAGCTCGAGCGGCGGCGGCTCCATGCCCGGGTAGGACGACGGGAACCCACCACCAACGTCGATCACGTCGACCGTCACCGCCGCATCGACGATTGCGCCGCGCACCCGCTCCATCGCATTCGAATAAGCCTCCGGCGTCATCGCCTGGCTGCCGACGTGGAAGCAGATGCCGAGCGCGTCGGCCGCCTGGCGCGCGGCGAACAGCAGCGGCTTGGCATCCTGCGGCGCCACGCCGAACTTCGACGCGAGGCTGAGCTTCGAATGCTCGGACGACACGCGTAGCCGGACGCAGAGCGTCAGGTCGGCCGCATTGCGCGTCGCGCGCATGATCTTGTCGAGCTCTTCGAGCGAATCGAGGCTGAACGTGCGGACACCGTGCTTGAAGTACGCCTCGGCAATGGCCTCCTCGGCCTTCACCGGGTGCATGAAGCACAAGGTGGCCTCCGGCACCGTGCGGGCAACCATGCGCACTTCGCCGATCGAGGCGACGTCGAAATGCGTGATGCCGTTCTCCCAGAGAATCTGGATGAGCTCGGGCGACGGATTCGCCTTCACGGCATACATCGAGCGACCCGGGAACTTCTCTACGAAGAACCGGGCGGCGCGTGCCGCGGCGTGCGGACGCACGAGCGTGACCGGCTCGACCGGCTTGCCCTGTGCGATGTCGATGGCGCCCGAAACGGAGTTGCAGGCAACGGTCGAGAGGGGCGCTAGCCCCAGCGCGCGATGATCCTGGTGCAATTCAAGGGACCTCCAATGCCAGGGAGGCGGGCCCCCCGGTCTTCAGTTGACGAAATCACTGCCTTGCGGTGGAAGTCCCATGGGGCAGCGGAGGCGCGAGTTAGGTTTAGAGACCCCATATGTAAAGACCTTTTCCGGGGTAGTGTTTCCCGGCAAAGGGTGGCCCGTGACCATTTTGCGACAGCCCACCCGTGCAGGCGTCCGCGACGCTGCGGCGAAGATCGCTGCGATCCTGCCCCCGACCCCCTTATTCGTGAGCGAGATCAAGGGGATCCCGGTCGCGTTCAAGGCAGAATCGCTGCAGCCGATCGGTGCGTTCAAGATCCGCGGCGCGTGGCACAGGCTGACCGCGATGGACCATGCGGCGCGGGCGCGCGGCGTGGTGGCATTTTCGAGCGGCAACCATGCGCAGGGAATCGCCTGGGCGGCGCGGCGCCTGGGTATGCCGGCTAGCGTCGTCATGCCGTCTGACGCGCCACGCGCGAAGGTCGAGGGCACGCTGGCGCTGGGTGCCGAGGTTGTCCGCTATGACCGCCACGCCGAGTCGCGTGAGCAGATAGCCGCATCGCTGGCCGAGGCGCGCGGCGCCACGCTCGTCCCCAGCTTCGATGATCCGTGGATCATCGAGGGGCAGGGCAGCGCCGGGATCGAGGCCGCGGCCCAGATGGAGGCGGCCGGGCTGGGCGCACCCACGCGCGTCCTGGCGCCATGCGGTGGCGGTGGCCTGGCCGCCGGCCTGGCGCTGGCGCTTCCCGAGGCGGCCATTACCGTGGCGGAGCCCGAGGGGTGGGACGACATGCGCCGCAGCCTGGAGGCGAGCTGGATACTGCCGGTCGAGGATTCGCCGCCGACGACGGCGTGCGATGCGTTGATGACCAAACAGGTGGCGTCGCTGACCTTTGACGTGTTGGCGCGTCGCGATGCGCAGGGCGTGGCGGTGAGCGAGGAACAGGTTGCGGCCGCACAGCGCTGGGCAGCCGAGAAGCTGCGGCTGGTAGTGGAGCCGGGCGGCGCGGTTGCCCTGGCTGCCCTGCTCGCCGGGAAGGTCGCGGCCGAGCCGGGCACGTTGGTGATCCTGTCAGGCGGCAACGTGGATACGGCCGCTTATGCGCGGGTGCTCGCCGGCGGCTAACGCGCGACACGCTGTAGGCGGCGCCTGATCAATATGCAGACACGGCCAGCGCGGGCGGCCGGCAATTACATCACAGTCAGAAGGACATCATGGACGCCATTGCCAATGCAGCCCCCGCGATCGCGATGCTCGCGGCTTTCGCCTGTGTCCTGGGCGGAGGCTGGATGATTCGGTCCCGCCGCGATCCGAAGCGTGGCTGGCTGCTGATCATCATGGCGCTGGTGCTGTTCGGCAATGTCGCAATTTGGACGCTATGACGCGTCACAGCGCGATGGGTGCAGCGAGCGGCGCGGTGCCGCTCGCTGCCACACCGATTACTTGATCGGGCAGTTGGGGTCGAGCCGCATGTCGAGATAGCCATCGACCGACTTCATCAGGTCGTCCATCTCATGCTCGAAGAAGTGGTTGGCGCCCGGGATCACATCGTGATGGATGGTGATGTGCTTCTGGGTGCGCAGCTTGTCGACCAGCTTCTGCGTGGCCGGCGGGGTCGCCACTTCATCCTCGGCGCCCTGGATGATGATGCCCGACGAGGGGCACGGGGCGAGGAAGGTGAAGTCGTAGAGATTGGCCGGCGGGGCGATCGAGATGAAGCCGCGGATTTCCGGACGGCGCATCAGCAGCTGCATGCCGATCCAGGCACCGAAGCTGAAGCCCGCGATCCAGGTCGTCTGCGCCTCGGGGTGGAAGCTCTGCACCCAATCCAGCGCGCTGGCAGCGTCGGAAAGCTCGCCGACGCCATTGTCGAACGTGCCCTGGCTCTTGCCGACGCCGCGGAAGTTGAAGCGCAGGGTAGCGAAGCCGCGACGCTGAAAGGTCTTGTAGAGCGCCTGGACGATGTGGTTGTTCATCGTGCCGCCGGCGGTAGGGTGCGGATGCAGAATCATCGCCACCGGTGCGCGCGGCTTCGGGGCGGGTGCAAAACGTCCCTCGAGGCGGCCCTCGGGGCCAGGAAAGATCACTTCAGGCATCGTTACTCTTGTCTGTGGAGGGCGCCGGGTGTGGCGCCATGAACGCCGCACTATATAGGGGATGCATCGGAATATGGAACGAGTTTTGCCCGAGCGCCTCTATCTGGACCATGCTGCAACCACCGCTATCACCCCTGCCGCGCGTGAGGCGATGGCGCGGGGCGTGGCGCTATGGGCCAACCCGTCGTCGCCCCATGCCGAGGGACGCGCGGCGCGTGCCGCGCTTGAGGAAGCGCGGCGTGCGATCGGCACCGCCTATGGCTGGCAGCATGAGGTGCTGTTGACGAGCGGGGCGAGTGAATCGCTGGCCATCGCGCTTGGCCGGGCGGTTGCCGGACCACGCTTCATTTCCGCGGTCGAGCATGACGCAGTGATGCGCGCGGCGGGCGAGCAGGCCCATGTGCTGCCGGTGACGGCGCAAGGGCTTGTCGATGTGGCGGCGCTGCGGGAGCATGCTTGCTGGAGCAGCGACGGCGCGCGGGGGCGGCCGATCACCTGCATCCAGTGGTGCAATAGCGAGACTGGCGTGATCCAGCCGATCGCCGAGATTGCGGAGATCGTGCAAGCCGCTGGCGGGCTGTTGCTGGTCGATGCGGCGCAGATGCCGGCGTCGGATGCGCTGGCGGCCCATGCGGATTTCATCGCAGTGTCCGCGCACAAGCGGGGCGGGCCGCCGGGGGTGGGGGCGCTTCTGGTTCGCGATCTGGCGACGCTCCAGCCCACCGGCGGGCAGGAACGGGGCTATCGCGCGGGAACGGAGAATGTGCCCGGGGTGCTGGGCTATGCCGCAGCGCTCGGCGAGAATGAGCCAGATCACAGGGAGTTGCGAGCTATTCTTGACGACGCCATCATGCGTTCGGGCGGTGAAGTGGTGGCGAAAAACGCGCCCCGTCACCCGGCGATCGGCAGTTACCGGCTGGCCGGCATGAGCGCCAACGCGCAGCTGATCCGCCTCGACATGGCAGGCATTTCGGTGTCGGCCGGCAGCGCGTGCGCGAGCGGCAGCCTGAAGCCGAGCCATGTGCTGCGCGCCATGGGATGGTCGGAAGAGGCCTGCCGCGAGGTCATTCGGGTAAGCTTTGGCCGCACCACGGACAGATCGGCCGTCCAGCGGTTCATTTCGGCCTGGCGTGACATGGCGCGCGGCGCGCGGGTGCTGGCGGCGTGATCTACCTCGATTATCAGGCGACGACGCCGCTCGCCCCCGAAGCGTTCGAGGCGATGGTGCCGTGGCTGCGCGATCATTTCGCCAATCCCCATTCGCCGAGCCGGATGGGTCGCGCGGCGCGAGCGGCGGTCGAGGTGGCGCGCGAACAGGTGGCGCAATTGCTGCCGCCGGGCGGGCGCGTGATCTTCACCAGCGGGGCGACAGAGGCGCTGAACTGGGCGCTGAAGGGAACGTCGGGTTCGCTGATCACCATCGCCAGCGAACATGCCGCGGTGCTGGACACGGCCCGCGCCGAACAGGCGCGCGGGCGCGAGCTGACGGTTTTGCCGGTGCGCCCCGATGGGCGCATCGACCTGTGGGTGGCGCATCGCGTGCTCGGGCAGGGCGCGGGCGTGCTGGCGGCGATGCTGGTCAACAATGAGATCGGCGTGATCCAGCCGCTGCCGGAACTGGTACGCGCAGCGAAGCGGCATGGCACGTTGGTGCTGTGCGACGCGGTGCAGGGATATGGCCGCATCGCCATCCCCGAGGAATGCGACCTGGTGGCGATTTCCGCGCACAAGATCCACGGGCCAAAGGGGATCGGCGCCCTGTGGGTGCGCGACGGCGTGTCGATCGAGCCGCTGCTGCATGGCGGCGACCAGGAGGGTGGCCGCTCCGGCACGCTGAGCCCGGCGCTGTGCGTCGGATTTGGCGTGGCAGCGCGGCTGATGGGCGAGCGGTACGAGGCGGATGCCACGCATGTCGAACGGCTGTGGGCACTCGCCACCGAGCGGCTGAGCGGCTGGACGATCAACGGATCGGCGGAGCACCGCTATTGCGGCAATCTCAACGTCCGTCGCCGCGGCCTGGATGTGGCGCGGTTGATGAGCGATTGCCGTGACGTCGCCTTTTCGGCCGGATCGGCGTGCGCCAGCGGTTCGGGGCGGACCAGCCATGTGCTGAAGGCGATCGGGCTGCTCGATGCCGATGCGCGGTCGTCCATCCGGCTGGGTTTTGGCCGCTACACCACCGAGGCGGACCTTCGCGCCGGGCTGGATGCGATCGTCGCGGCTGCCGACGCGCAGCTGATGATGGCATGAAGATCCGTTTCATCGACGAGGATGGCCGGGCGATCGACACCGATGCGGCGGCCGGGGAGCGGCTGCTCGACGTGGGTCAGCGGATCGGTATGCCGCTGGAGGGGACGTGCGAGGGGCAGATGGCGTGCGCGACCTGCCATGTCATCATCGACGCGGCCGACTTCGACCGCTTGCCGCCAGCGAGCGAGGAAGAGGAGGATATGCTCGATCTGGCGCCCGGTGCGACGCGCACCAGCCGGCTGTCGTGCCAGATCGTGCTGGACGATGCGATGGACGGCCTGACGGCGCGTATCACGCGCACTTGAACACCGCGCATTGCTCGGCCATATGGCGCCCCGGGAGTCGGGCGGACGTAGTCGTCGCCAACCTGGTCAGATCCTGACGGAAGCAGCCACAACGATTTCGCTGCGGGTCGTTCCGGCTCCCACCGCAGTGCGCAGCGCGACGCAGCGCTCCCCCGCGCCAATTGGCAAACAGCCCCTTCGACAAGCGCGGCCGGCGAGACTAGATAGGCGCCGATGAGCGACTCTCTTCTCGGCCTGGACGAACCCGCGCAGCCAACGCGTGGTGGGGAAGCGTATCGCGTGCTGGCGCGTAAATATCGCCCGCAGACGTTTCAGGCGCTGATCGGCCAGGAAGCGATGGTGCGGACGCTGGAGAACGCGATCCGGCGTGACCGCATCGCCCATGCCTTTCTGCTCACCGGGGTGCGTGGTGTCGGCAAGACGTCGACCGCGCGGCTGATCGCCAAGGCGCTGAACTGCATCGGCCCCGATGGCACCGGCGGGCCAACGATCGATCCCTGCGGCGTGTGCGAGCCGTGCCGCGCGATCGCGGAAGGCCGGCATATCGACGTGATCGAGATGGACGCGGCGAGCCATACCGGCATCGACGACATCCGCGAGATCATCGAGGCGTCGCGCTATGCCGCGGTGTCGGCGCGCTACAAGATCTACATCATCGACGAAGTCCACATGCTGTCCAAGGCGGCCTTCAACGGGTTGCTCAAGACGCTGGAGGAGCCGCCGGGGCATGTGAAATTCCTGTTCGCCACGACCGAGGTGAACAAGGTGCCGGTCACTGTCCTGTCGCGATGCCAAAGGTTCGACCTGCGCCGCATCCCGGCGGAGAAGCTGGCTGAGCATTTCGCCGCGGTGAGCACGCAGGAAGGCGTGTCGGCCGAGCCCGAGGCGCTGGCGCTGATCGCGCGGGCGGCGGAGGGATCGGCGCGCGACGGCCTGTCGATCCTGGACCAGGCGATCGCCCATGCCGATGCCGAGGGCAGCGGCGTATCCGCCGCCGCGGTGCGCGAGATGCTGGGGCTGTCCGACCGCGGCGCGGTGCGCGACCTGTTGGCGCTGCTGCTCGCCGGCGATGCGCCGGGGGCGCTGGCCGCGCTGCGGCGGCAATATGATTACGGCGTCGATCCCACCGGCGTGCTGCGTGCGCTGCTGGAGGCGGTGCACGGCATCACGCTGACCAAGGTCGGGACGGCCGAGGACCCGGCACAGCCCGCCGAGGAGCGCGCGGCCTATCGCGAATGGGCGGAGGCGTTATCCTTCCCGCTGCTCCACCGCCTTTGGCAATTGCTGCTGAAGGGGCATGACGAGGTGGCGCGCGCCGCGTTGCCGATCGAGGCGGCGGAAATGACGCTGCTGCGGGTGATCCATGCCCGGTCCTTGCCCGACCCGGGCGAGCTTGCCCGCGCGATCACCAAGGGGGAGGGCCCTGCCGCCACCTCGCCGCAGTCTGCCAGCGCGGCCGCACCCGCACCCGCGCCGGCGCCGGTCGCGGTGGTAGAGGAACCGGCCGCGCCCGCGATGCCCGAGACCTTTGCCGCCCTTGTCGAGCAGATGGAGGTGCATGGCCATCATCTGCTGGCCGTGCGGCTGGCACATGGGGCGCGGATCGTCAGCTACCAGCCGCCGGAGATTGTGCTGAGCGGCACTCGGCCGATCGCCGCCGATACATTGTCGGAAACGGCGGCGGCGCTGCGGACAATCACAGGTGTCGCGTGGAAGCTCAGCCTGCTTGATGCGCCGGGTGAGCCAACGCTGAAGGAGGCGCAGGACGCCGTCGCGGAGGCGGAACGCCAGGCGGTGCTCGCCTCGCCCATCGTGCAGGCGGCAATGGAGGCGTTTCCGGACGCCGAACTTATCGATTGGCCTAACAAGAGGAATAGCGCGTGAAGGATATCAACGAGCTTCTCGCCGCAGCGCAGAGCGCGGCAGAGAATGTCCAGAAGCAGATGGACGAGGCGCAGAACACGCTCGACAAGATCGAGGTCGAGGGTGTTTCCGGGGGCGGCCTGGTGAAGATCAAGGCGAGTGCCAAGGGTCGCATCCTGTCAGTATCGATCGACGATTCGCTGATCGTGCCGAGCGAGAAGCAGATGCTGGAAGATCTGGTCGCCGCAGCGTTCAACGATGCGCGCACCAAGGCAGATGCCGTGTCGTCACAGGAAATGGCGAAGATGACGAGCGGCCTGCCGCTGCCGCCGGGCTTCAAGCTGCCGTTCTGATGATGTAGCCGCGGCGCGCTTCATTGCAGCGCTGGAACAACAATTGATCGGTCAACGTTGCGCTTCATCAGTAATGATGGAGAAACACATGACCGACGAACGTGTGACCGAGACCTCCACGCCGAATACGACGATCATCGAGCGGCGTGGGGGCGGTGGCGGCATGCTGATCGGGCTTGCCGTGCTGCTGGCGGTCGTGGTTGCCGCCTTCTTCCTGTTCAATCAGTCGAAGAACGACAATATGGAAACCCGGGCGATCAGCTCGGCCGCCAAGAGCGTCGGCGACACCGCCGACAAGGCTGGTGCCGCGATCGAGGGCGCTACCAAGTAATTTCGTCGATCAGGGGGTGGGCGGCCGGATACAGGCGTCCAGCCCCTGCCGGCGGACCACGCCGACGTAGCGTGCGATCGTATTGCCGTGGCGGCGGACGAAGCCACTGGGCGCGACAGCCTCGCGCTTCTTCGGCAACGGCAGAACCGCGGCAATCCGTGCCGCCTCGGTCGGCGTCAGCTTGCTCGCCGAGTGATTGAAATAGCGCTGCGCACCCGCCTCGACGCCATAGGTGCCGATGCCGGTTTCCGCGACGTTGAGATAGACCTCCATGATCCGCCGCTTGCCCCAGATCGCCTCGATCAGGAGGGTGAACCATGCCTCGAACGCCTTGCGGATGTAGCCGCCGCCCTGGAAGAGGAAGACGTTCTTCGCCGTCTGCTGGCTGATTGTGGAGCCCCCGCGAATCCGGCCTCCTTGCGCGTTGCGATAGGCGGCGCCGGCAATCGCCTCCAGGTCGAAGCCGTGATGGCTGCAGAATTTGGCGTCCTCCCCGGCGATCGCGGCCCGCGCCATGTCGGGATCGATCCGATCGAGCGGCATCCATTGCTTGGTGACGGAGCGGCCGGCCAGGAGATCGCCGAGCATCGTGAAGGTGAACGGCGGCGGCACGAAGCGGAGCGCGACGACCAGCAACACCGACAGGGCGACGAACCAGAACGCCGCCTTCAGCAACCATCGTAGCACGCGTGTAGCCATGCCGTGACGCTAAGCGCCAAACGCCGCCGGGCGCAACGGGGCGGAAGCTGCGGCGATTGCCCGGGCCGCGGGGTGCCGCTGTTTCATTGATGCCATGGGACGTGCCGATTGTGGTCGGACACATGCAAAAGGCATAAGCAGGTTAGAACAAAAAGTTATGTTCCAGGTCGCCAGAGGTCTGGCGAAAACGCTGCTCGATCTGATAACGTTCCTTCATAACCATAAAACGCCGCAGCAGGGACGAGAGCAAGATCAACCGGGGAGCGTCATGAACCTGCGCCACATCGAGGTGTTTCACGCCGTCTATTCCGTGGGATCGATCAGCGGTGCGTCGCGTCTGCTGAATGTATCCCAGCCATCGGTCAGCAAGATCGTGAAGCATGCCGAAAGCCGGCTCGGCTTCCGGTTGTTCACCCTGGTGCGCGGTCGGCTGACCCCGACCGAGGAAGCGCATATCCTGTTTCGCGAGGTGGACGATCTGCACAGCCGGATCGACACCTTCCAGCGGGCGGCGCGCAACCTGCGCTCGCCGTCGGAGGGGCATATCCGGATCGGTGTGCTTCCCTCGCTGGCGCTGGCGAAGCTGCCGCGCGCGATCTCGGTCTTTCGGCAGAAGTGGCCGCGTGTGACCTTTGAGGTGTCGGCGATCCACCATGACGAATTCCGCGCGGCGCTGATGTCGCGCGAGTGCGACTTCGTGATTGGTCACCATGCGGTAGGTGACCCCGAGATCGCTGCCTTCTCGCTCGGGCAGGGGTGCGTCGGCGCGCTGTTCGTCGAGGGCATGTTTGACCGTGATTTAAGTGCGATACCGATCGATCTTCTGCGCAGCCAGGAACTGATCGGGCTCGCGCCGAGCGTGTCGATCGGCGACCTGATTGCACCTGTCATGGCCGGCACGCTGAAGAGCACACCCGCGATCCAGGTGAAGTCCGTCTATATCGCGGCGGCGCTGGCGCGGAGTGGATCGGGGGTTGCGATCGTCGACCAGTTCACCGCTCAGGCCTTTGTCGGTGACGACCTGCATTTCCGCCCCGTTGAACCGGCCGTGACCTTTGGCCTGTCGGTCCAGCATCTCTCCGCGCATCCGCTGTCGCGGGTCGCGCGCAGCTTCACCGACCTCATGGCGGGGATGATCGAGGCGCAGGGGCCGAGCGCCGAGCGGGATGATTGCCGAAATGCTATGGGTGCCCGCCAACACTGAAAGCTTGTCGAACAACGGCCTGCTGTGTGAACTGCGGTGCAGGAGATCGATCCAGTCCCCATGACGGCCGGAGACGGCGCTGGACGATCGTGGAACACCAAAGGGTCGTCCGGGCGTTGAACGCCCCGACCAGCAGGATCGGAGCCGACCATCATGAATCTCGCGCGTTTCGCGCGCCGGCGCTACACGCCCGGCGCAACCCCGATCGAGCCCATGCCGCATCTGACCAAGGCGCTCGGCGGGCCGGAGCTCTTCATCAAGCGTGACGACCTGCTCGGCCTGACCGGTGGGGGCAACAAGACCCGCAAGCTCGAATTCCTGGTTGCGGATGCGCTGGCGCAGGGCGCGGATACGCTGATCACGGTCGGCGCAGTGCAGAGCAACCATTGCCGCCTGACGCTGGCCGCCGCGGTTCGCGAGGGGCTGAAATGCCGCCTCGTGCTCGAGCAGCGTGTGCCGGACAGCTATGACAAGACCGCGTCGGGCAACAATTTACTGTTCGACCTGCTCGGCGTCGAGGCCGTGACGGTGGTCGCGCTGGGCGATGATCTTCAGGCCGCGATGGAGAAGATCGCCGGCGACCTCGCGGCCGAGGGGCGGCGCGGCTACATCATCCCCGGTGGCGGCTCCAACCCGCTGGGCGCGCTCGGCTATGTCGCCTGCGCCGAGGAAATCCTTCAGCAGTCGTTTGCCGATGGCGTCGCGTTTGACCGGATCGTCGTGGCGAGCGGCAGCGCCGGTACCCATGCGGGGATCGTCGCCGGCCTGATCGGCAACAGCGCGGGCATCCCGGTGACGGGCGTCAACGTGCGGCGTCCCCGCGCGGAGCAGGAGGCGAATGTGCTTCGCCTGGCGCGGGAGGTTGCCGCGCTGGCCGGGGTCGTTCCCGAGATCACGCCGGACGAGATCGAATGCCGCGACGAATGGGTCGGGCCCGGCTATTCGCTGCCGACCGAGGAGATGGTCGAGGCGGTACGCCTGTTCGCCTCGCTCGAAGGGGTGCTGCTGGATCCGGTTTATACCGGGAAGGCGGCGGCGGGGCTGATCGGCATGGTCCGTTCCGGCGAGATCCATGCGGATGAGCGCGTGCTCTTTGTTCACACCGGTGGCTCGCCCGCGCTCTATGCATACCAGCCGCTGTTTACCGGCGACGCTGCCTTCTGATGACCGACCACCCGCTGGCGATCGGCGTGCTGGGGGGCATGGGCCCCGCCGCGACGATCGATTTCATGGCGAAGGTCCTGCGCCACTCGCAACGCGGCGCAGCGCGGGAGCAGGACAATGTGCGGGTGATTGCCGACAGCAATCCCGCGCTGCCCGATCGCAATGCCGCGATCGCGGGCACCGGTCCGTCGCCGGCCCCGGCGCTCGCCGCGATGGCGCGCGGGTTGGCGGCGGCGGGGGCGGGCGTGCTGGCGATGCCATGCAACGCCGCGCACGCCTTTGCCGATGCGGTGCGCGCCGCCACGCCGCTGCCCTTCGTTCACCTGATCGACGAGGCAGTGGCCGCCGTCCGTCGCCGCCATCCCGAGGCGCGGCGGATCGGCGTCCTTGCCGTCGCTGGCGCGGCCGAGGCGAAGCTGTACGAACGCGCGCTGGATGCGGCCGGGCTCACCGCTGTCACACCCGACGATGCGGCACGGGCAGCGTTCATGGACGCGATCTGGCAAATCAAGCGGGGCGAGCTTGATGTGGGCACGGCTGGGGTACGCGCAACGGCGCACCACCTGCTGGATCAGGGCGCAGAGATTATCATCGCCGGCTGTACCGAAGTGCCGCTGGTGATCGCCGACGGCGAGCTTCCCGTGCCGCTGATCGACGCCACCGACGTTCTTGCCGAGCGCACGGTCGCGTATGCGCGGGGTGAGTGGGGGCGAGGCGCTTAGCCTGCGGTTATGCGACGTTGAACAATCAATCAGTTCCCTGACGCGATTGGCACTCGTCCCCGCCACTTTCGTGAGTAGCATGCGGTGAACAGGCGATCGTGATTGCAAGAGCGGCGCGACGCACATGGTGCCGACTTGGCGGTACCGGCGACATGGTGGTCGCCGCGATCGCCGGCGGTACATCGCAACGAGGGGGCATGAATGAAGACGCTGTTGACCTTGGCATTGCTGGCGAGCGCGATGGCGCCGGCAGCGGCAGTCGCGCAGAACCGGGACGCAGCAGCCAAGCAGTTCCTGTCCAGCCCCAAGTTCGCCGCCGCCAAGGCCAAGCTTGCCGCCGATCACGATCGCGTCGTGGCGGATGTCATCACGCTGACCGAGATTGAAGCGCCGCCCTTCAAGGAAGCCAAGCGCGCCGCCGCATTCCTGGAGATGCTGCGCGCCGAAGGGCTGACCGACCTGACCACCGACGCGGAAGGCAATGTGTACGGCACCCGCAAGGGCACCGGCGGCGGGCCGCTGATCGTCATCACCGCGCACCTTGATACGGTGTTCCCCGAAGGCACCAACGTGAAGGTGCGGCGTGAAGGCAACATGCTCTACGCGCCGGGCATCGGCGATGACACGTCGAGCCTGCCGGTGCTGCTGGCGTTCATCCGCGCGATGAACGAGGCGAAGTTCACCACCAAGTCGGACATCGTCTTCATGGGCAATGTCGGCGAGGAAGGGCCGGGCGATCTGCGCGGCACGCGCTATCTGTTCACCAAGGGGCCGCTGAAGGATCGGATCGGCTACTTCATCTCGCTGGAGCCGGGGCGCGCGGGGCGCATCACCAATGCGGGGGTCGGATCGAAGCGCTACAAGGTGACATTCTCGGGGCCGGGCGGCCATTCGATGGGCGATTTCGGCCTGGTGAACCCCGCCTATGCCATGGCCAATGCGATGGTCGAGTTCGGCAAGATGAAGGTGCCGGCGGAACCGCGCACCGTGTACAATGTCGGCCTGCTGGAAGGTGGCACCTCGGTCAATTCGATCCCGTTTTCGACCGCGATGACGGTGGACATGCGGTCGGTCGGCAAGGCCGAACTGGACACGGTGGAGAAGAACTTCCTCGCCATGTTGCCGGGCGCAGTAGCGGCGGAGAACGCCGCGCGGTCCACCGCCAAGGGCAAGATCACCTATGAGGCGAAGCAGGTCGGTGACCGGCCGGTCGGCACCACGGCGTCGTCGACCGACATCGTCCAGATCGCGACCGCCGTCACCAGGGCAGCGGGCTTCACGCCCAGCTATGGCGCGGGATCGACCGATTCCAACATTCCGATGAGCCTTGGCATCCCGGCGGTGACGCTGGGATCCGGCTTCCAGACGATGCGGGCGCATTCGCTGGAAGAGGCGATGGTGGTCGACAAGCCAAAGGACGTGGACAGCATGGCGGTGAGCCTCGCCACATTGCTGATGCTTGCGGGGGCGAAGTAAACAGGGGGAGCAGATCACGATGCGTGCATTGATGCTGGCAGCCACAGGGCTGTCGATCGTTTTCGCCAGCGGCGCGGCAACCGCCCAGTCGCGGACCGTGACCGACCCGGTCGCGGTGCTCAAGGCAAAGCCGGGCTCCGACTATTTCCTCGCCAATTACAAGCAGATCAGCGAGTGGCTTCAGAAGGTGTCACAGGAAAGTGACCGGATGAAGCTGGTGAGCATCGGCAAGACCGCCGAGGGTCGCGAACAATATATGGCGATCATCTCGTCGCCAGAGAACATCCGCAACCTTGATCGTTATCGCGGCATTGCGCAGCAGCTCGCGCTGGCCAAGGGGCTGACCGACGATCAGGCGAAAGCGCTGGCCGACCAGGGCAAGGCCGTCGTGTGGATCGACGCCGGGCTGCATGCGACCGAAGTCGTCAACGCGCAAAGCCACGTTCAGCTGATCCACGAAATGCTGACGCGGACTGACCCCGAGACGATGCGCATCCTGAACGACACGATCGGGCTCTATGTGTTCGCCAACCCGGACGGGCTGGACCTCGTTGCCGACTGGTACATGCGCCCCGCGGACAAGGCGAAACGCAGCACGAACACGATCCCCGTGCTTTACCAGAAGTACGTCGGGCACGATAACAACCGCGACAGCTACGCCTCGCACCAGCCCGAGACTACCAACATGAACCGCGCGGCCTATCGCGAGTGGTTCCCCCAGATCCTCTATAACCAGCATCAGACCGGGCCGGTTGGCACGGTGGTGTTCATCCCGCCCTTCCGCGATCCGTACAATTTCAACAACGAGCCGCTGGTCATCAACCAGACGGATGCCGTGGGTACGGCGATGCATGCGCGGCTGGTGGCGCAGGGGAAGGGCGGGTCAGTCTCGCGATCGGGCGCGCCCTATTCGACCTGGTTCAACGGCGGCGTCCGCACGGTCGGCTATTTCCACAATCAAATCGGCATCCTGACCGAGATCATCGGCAGCCCGACGCCGATGGAAATCCCGCTCGTGCCGGCGAAGCAGCTCGCCACATCCGATGGCGTGATGACGATCGCGCCGCAGAAATGGCACTTCCAGCAGTCGATCGATTACGTGAAGGAAATGTCGCGGGCGATCCTCGACTATGCCTCGCGCAACCGCGAGACGGTGCTGTTCAACCGCTACGTCATGGGTCGAAACCAGATCCAGAAGGGTAGCGAGGATAGCTGGGTTGTCACACCCAAGCGGATCGACGCGGTCAAGGCGGCGGCGGAGCGGCTGAAGAAGGAGAGCGGCGGTAGCGCGCTAGACGATCTGGCCGGGTATAACACGCGCGATATCGTGCCCTCCACGCTGTACCAGACGATCCTGCGCGATCCACAATATCGCGCGCCGCGCGCGTTCGTGCTGCCGGTCGACAAGCAGGCGGATCTGCCCACCACGGTCGATTTCCTTAATTCACTGATCAAGACCGGGGTCGAGGTGGAGCGGGCCGACAAGCCGTTCAGCTATGGCGACAAACGCTATGCCGCCGGCTCGTACATCGTGCGGTCCGACCAGGCGTTTCGCCCGCACGTGCTCGACATGTTTGAGCCGCAGGACCATCCGCAGGACTTCGCCTATCCGGGCGGGCCGCCGATCCGGCCGTATGACATCACCGGCTACACGCTGGCGTATCAGATGAACGTCACGTTCGATCGCCTGCTCGACGGCGCGCCGCAGCATTTCCCGCAAGTCACCGATGTGATCCAGACTCCGCCGGCCGGGCACGTGATCGGCGACGGTGGGGCGGGTTATGTCGTCAGCCATGCGACCAACAACAGCTTCATCCTGACCAATCGGCTGCTGAAGGCCGGAGTGCCGGTGTACTGGCTGAGCCAGGGTGTGACCGTGGGCGGCGAGCAGCTGGCGCCCGGCGCCTTGTGGATCCCGGCGGGCGGCGCTGCGAGCGGCATTGTCGATGGTGCGGTCAGGACGCTGGGGATCGATGCGCATGCCGTTACCGCCAAGCCTGCTGGCGACGCGGTGAAGCTGAAGCCGGTGCGGATCGGGCTGGTGGACCATTATGGCGGCTCGATGGCGTCGGGCTGGAACCGCTGGATCTTCGAGAAGTACGAATTCCCCTACACGCGGGTCTATCCGCAGGAGCTCGACAAGGGCGGACTGAACGCAAAATATGACGTGCTGGTGTTCCAGTCGGACGTGCTGGGACGCGAGGGGCGGCCGCCACAGAAGCAGCCGGATGCCGCCGACCTGCCGGCCGAATGGCGCGCTACCCTGGGTCATATCACCAGCGAGAAGACGGTGCCGCAGATCGCTGCCTTCGCCAAGGCGGGCGGTACCGTGATCGCAGTCGGCGGCGCAACACGTCTCGGGGCCGAGATGGGGCTGCCTGTCTACAATGCGCTGACCAGTGTCGATGCATCGGGCAAGCGCGTGCCACTGCCGAGCACCAAATTCTATGTGCCGGGTTCAGTGTTGCAGGCAAAGGTCGATCCCAGCGACCCGCTGGCGTACGGCCTCCCCGAGTCGCTCGACATCTTCTACAACAACAATCCGACCTATGCCGCGGTGCCGGGGCAGGCGGGTGTGCGGCGGGTGGCGTGGTTCGCCAGCGACGATCCGCTGCGGTCTGGCTGGGCCTGGGGGCAGAAGGCACTGAACGGCACGGCCACCGTGATCGACGGGACACTGGGGCAGGGCCGGGTTTACCTGCTCGCCAATGAAGTGACGCAGCGCGGCCAGCCCTATCCGTCGTTCAAGTTCCTGCTCAATGCGGCGCTCTATGGCCCGACCCAATCAGGACAGACCGCTCGCAAGGCGGACTGATCGCTAACGCGTTCGATTGTCCGCGCCGGTGATCTGGCGCGGACAATCGATCCCGTAAGATGCGCGGGATCAGGCGTGGCCGACGGTAGGGTACGCCATGGCGCGTAGCAGGCCGCGCCGATCGAACGGCTTCCAATCGTCCTCCGGCTGGGCGAGCCGGTCGGCCACCGCATAGAGGACGGCAGGATTGACCGGCATGCCGAAGTGGCTGCCAAAGATCTCGATATTGTCGGTGGTGGCGCAATGCGGCTCCACGCAATTGGCCCAGGGCACGATGCCGTCGTCCCGGCTCCAGATCGCGGTGGACGGGACCGTCAGCTGCTGCGCGGCCTCGCCCATATAGCCAAGCGCCACCGGGTCATCGATCTTGTGCCCCGACAGATATTCGTAGATCCGCCACACCCGCGTCGATCGCGGCGTGCCAGAGAACGGCGCGCCGAGGGTGATGACCTGCCGCACCATGGCCGGGCGACGGTGGGCGATCACGCGGGCCATGATCCCGCCCAGGCTCCAGCCGACGACGCTGACGCGGCGCCCCTCGGCAGCGTGGATCGCCTCGAGCCGGGCGATCAGCTTCTCGCCCTCCGATCCGATCGAACGCGGGCCCCGGTTGCGCCCGAGGTCCCAGCCGTGAACGTCATAGCCGAGCCGGCGAAGGTAGAAGCGCAGGATTCGCGTCGACTTGTCCGAGGCGTTGAAGCCGGGGATGACGAGGACGGGATGACCGTCGCCATGCGGGACGCTGGCGAGCGCCGGGGCGGCCCAGGGCAGCATGCCGAACTCCAGCAGCGCGCGGGGCAGTTCGGTAAGCGCCAACAGCGGGGAGGGCGGCGCCACCACCGTGTCCGCCGCATCATTGGCCATCGTCTGCGTCTCCTCAGGGTCCGCGAACAACGGACAGAACCGGACAAGGTTCTGCCGCGCAGCCGCTTAATCGTGACTATATGGTGAGGATTACGTGCCGGTCACTGCGGATTCGGCGCGGATGAGCCCACCAGGGCCGGGGCAGGGACGGCGCCCGCCGCGTTGACCGCGAGCTGCGAATCACCGCCCAACGTGCGGTAGAGCGTCACCAAATTCGTCGCGCGGATCAGGCGGGTCTGCACCATCTGCTGCTGCGCCGCGTAGAGCGAGCGTTGCGCGTCCAGCGTGGTCAGGAACGGCTCCACCCCACCGCGATAGCGCGCGTTCGACAGCTGGTAGGTGTCTTGCGCGGCGGCGGCGAACCGCTCGGTCGCGGCGAGTTCATCACTGATGGTGCCGCGGCGGGCGAGCGCATCGGCAACCTCGCGGAACGCGGTCTGGATCGTCCCTTCGTAGCGGGCAAGCGCGGCCTGCTGCTGCGCGCGGGTCTGATCCACCCCTGCGCGCGCCGCGCCACCGGCGAAGATCGGATAGGCGATGTTGCCGGTCGCGGTCTTGGTCAACGCGTCACTGCTGATCAGGGAGGAGAGCGCCGTGCTGGCAAAGCTGAACAGCCCGGTCAGCGAGATGCGCGGGAACAGCGCGGCGCGCGCAGCGCCAATTTCGGCGTTGGCGGCGCGCAGATCATATTCGGCCTGCACCACGTCGGGCCGGCGCAGCAGGACCTGGCTGTCGAGGCCCGCGGGCAGCTCTGCCACTGTGCCGGCGGCTTCCTCGATCGAGGCGGGCAGAAGCGCCGGATCGATCGGCGCGCCGACGAGCAGTTGCAGCGCATTGATATCCTGCGCCAGCGCGGTGCGCTGGCTGGCGATATTGGCCTCCGCCGTGGCGAGGATCTGCTCCGCCTGGCGCAGGTCGGTGCGCGGTGCGATGCCGCCCGACACGCGCGCGCGGGTGAGCTCCACCGATCGCCGCGCGGCTGCGGCGGTGTCCTGCGCGATCTTCAGCAGGCTCTGGTCCGCCGCATAGGTAAGCCAGGCGCTGGCAACATCGCCGGTCAGCGTCAGGCGGACGGCGCGCGCGGCGGCCTCCTGACCGAAATAACGCGCGAGCGCGGCGTCGCTGAGCGAGCGGACACGGCCGAACAGGTCCAGTTCGAACGCGCTCGTTCCCAATGTTGCCTGATAAGTGGTGCCGCCGACGGCGAAATTGCCGCCCGCCGCCTGCCGCCCAATCTCGCGCCGGGTGATGGTGGCGCCGGTGTCCACCTGCGGGAACAGCTCCGCACGCTGGATGCGGTATTGCGCACGCGCTGCCTCGATATTGGCGACGCTGGCGCGAAGATCGCGATTGTTCGCGAGCGCCTGGTCGATCAGACGCTGCACCCGTGGGTCGCGGAAGATCTCACGATAGGTGACGCTGGGCAGCGCGGCCTCGCTCTGCTGCAGATAGGCGTCGCCCGTCGGCCAGGAGGCAGGCACAGGAAGGTCGGGTCGCACATATTTGGGTGCCATGCTGCATCCGGCGAGCGCGGTGCCGAGCAGAAGCGGCAGGAGGAGGCGCATCACGATTGCTCCAGCTGCGGTGTGCCCTTGGGGGGCACATTATTGTCTTCAGGCGGGCGGTGGCCGGGTTCCTCGCCGCGCAGCTTCGCCATGCCGTCACGGAAGCCGCGACGCACCAGCACGAAGAACAACGGGATGTAGAAGATCGCCAGCACCGTCGCGGTGAACATGCCGCCGATCACCGCCGTGCCGATGGCGATGCGGCTGTTCGCGCCAGCGCCGGTGGAAATGGCAAGCGGCAGCACGCCGAAGATGAAGGCGAGGCTGGTCATCAGGATCGGGCGAAGGCGGATGCGCGCTGCGGTCAGCGCCGCGTCGATGACGCGCGCGCCCTTTTTCTCTTCCTGCTCGGCAAATTCGATCATCAGGATGGCGTTCTTCGCCGCGAGCCCCATGGTCGTGAGCAGGCCGATCTGGAGGTACACGTCGTTAGTGAGGCCGCGCAGCGTGACGAAGGCGACCGCGCCGATCAGCCCGACCGGGATGACGAGCAGCACCGCCAGCGGAATCGACCAGCTTTCGTACAAAGCGGCGAGGCACAGGAACACCACGATGATCGACAGGCCGTAGAGCAGCGGGGCCTGACCCGCCGACAGGCGTTCCTGATAGGAGATGCCGGCCCAGGCCACGCTGGTCCCCGGGATCTGTCGCGCGAGTTCCTCAATCCGCGCCATTGCGTCACCCGAGCTGCCACCCTGCGCCGCCGAACCCTGGAATTCGAACGACTGGATGCCGTTGAAGCGTGACACGGTCGTTGGCGCCTGTGACCAGCTGGTCGAGGCGAAGCTGGAGAAGGGCGCCATCTGCCCGTTCGCGCCGCGCACGAACCATTGGTTCAGCGAATCCGGGTTGTCACGATAGGGCGCATCGCCCTGCACGAACACGCGCTTCACGCGGCCGCGATCGACGAAGTCGTTGACGTAGCGGCCGCCCCAGGCGGTCGACAGCGTCGTGTTCACGTCGGTCTGCGACAGGCCAAGCGCTGCGATGCGTTGCGGATCGGTGTTGACGCGCAGCGTGCCAATGTCCGGGAGTTCGGACAGGCGCACGCCCGACAGCTTCGGATCGGCATTGGCCATCGCCAGCAGCTTGTCGCGCGCCGCGGCAAATTCCTTGGTGCTGAGGCCGCCGGTATTCTGAAGCTCCATGGTGAAGCCCTCGGACTGGCCGAGACCACGGATCGCGGGCGGGACCAGCGCGAACACCTGCGCATCGCGGAACGCGCGGAAGGCGGCTGCGGCACGCGCGACGATCGCGTCGGCCGAGTTTTCCTTGCCCTTGCGGTCGGCCCAGTCCGTGAGCGAGATGAAGCCCTGACCGGTATTCTGCCCGGAAGCGCCGCCACCGCCGCCGCCGGCGACGGTCAGCATCGTGCGGACGTTGTTCTTCTCATACTCCTGGAAATAATGCTCGACTGCCTTCTGCACTTCCTCGGTGCGGGCGCGGGTCGCGCCGGCGGGCAGGCGGAACTGCACCTGCGTGCCGCCCTGATCCTCGGTCGGCAAGAAGCCGGTGGGAAGGCGAAGGAACAGCACGGCGAGCAGTGCGACGATCACCAGGTAGATGCCGACGAACAGCCACTTGCGATCGATGACGCGGCGGGTGGCAGCGACATATCGCTCGGTCGCGCGCTCGAAACTGGTGTTGAACCAGTGGCTCGCGCGGTCGAGCCGGTCGCTGACCCAGCCGAAATGGCGCGCGAAGCGACCTTCGCGGCGGTCCTCATCCTTCTTGTGGCGCTGCTTCAGCAGCGTTGCAGTGAGCGCGGGCGACAGGACGATCGCCACGGCGACCGACAGCACCATTGCCGAGATGATGGTCAGCGAGAACTGGCGGTAGATCACGCCGGTCGACCCGCCGAAGAACGCCATCGGCAGGAACACCGCGGAGAGCACCAACGCGATCGCGATCAGCGCAACGGTGATCTCGTTCATCGACTCGATCGTCGCTTCACGCGGCGTCATGTCGGGATTTTCCTCAAGCAGACGCTCGACATTCTCCACGACCACGATCGCGTCATCGACGAGCAGACCGATCGCCAGCACCAGCCCGAACAGGGTCAGCGTGTTGATCGAGAAGCCCGCCAGATAGAAGACCGCGAAGGTGCCGAGCAACACGACCGGCACCGCAATCGTCGGGATCAGCGTCGCGCGCCAGCTCTGCAGGAAGACGAACATGACGATGACGACGAGGATGATCGCCTCGATCAGCGTCTTCACCACCTCGTCGATCGACAGCTTGATGAAGTCCGTCGAATCGTTGGCGTAGGCGACCTTGATGTTGGGCGGATAGGTTTTGGCGATGCGTGCGATTTCCGCCTTCACCAGTTCCGCGGTGGTCAGCGCGTCGGCGCCCGGCGCGAGCAGGATGGCGATGCCGGCGCCCGGATGGCCGTTGATCCGGCTGCTGGCATTGTAGTTTTCGGAGCCGAGCTCCACCCGCGCGACATCGCCGACGCGCACGGTGGCGCCCGATGGCAGCGTCTTGAGAATGATGTCGCGGAATTGCTGCGGCGTCTGGAGACGCGATTGCGCGGTGACCGTCGCGTTCAGCATCTGGTCGGACGGCATCGGCTGTCCGCCGATCTCGCCCGCGGCGACTTCGGTATTCTGCGTCTGGATCGCGCTGACCACGTCGCCCGGCATCAGCTGGAAGCTCGCGAGCTTCGCCGGATCGAGCCAGATGCGCATGGCGTATTGCGAGCCGAAGACGTTGGTGTCGCCGACGCCCTGTACGCGGCCCAGCGGGTCCTGCAGCGTCGAGGTCATCAGGTCGGAGACGTCCCGGTTGGTCATCCGGTCGCTCTCGTCATAGACGCCGGCGATCATCAGGAAGTCCGGGTTGGACTTTCGCACGGTGACGCCCTGCTGCTGCACCTGCGCCGGCAGGCGGGTCAGCGCCTGCTGAATCGAGTTCTGGACCTGGACCTGCGCGATATCGGGATCGGTGCCCTTTTCGAACGTCGCGGTGATCGACACCGAGCCGCGCGAGCTGGACGACGAGGCGAAGTAGAGCAGGCCGTCGATTCCCGTCAGCTGCTGCTCCAGGATCTGCGTGACCGAGTTCTCGATCGTCTCCGCATTCGCGCCGGGATAGGTGGCGCGGATCGACACCTGCGGCGGCGCCACGTCGGGATATTGCGCGATGGGAAGGCCCATGATCGCACCGGCACCCGCCATCATGACGATGATGGCAAGAACCCAGGCAAAGATCGGACGGTCAATGAAGATGCGCGACATCTCAGCCGCCCTTCGCCTTCTGCTGTTGCTTTAGCTGTTCGGGCGTGGGGGGCTTGGGCTGCTGCGGCGCCGAGGCGGGGACAGGACGTACCGTGCTGTTGGGACTCAGGCGGGCGGTGCCCTGCGTGATGACGCGATCGCCGGGGTTGAGCCCGCCGGTCACGATCCAGTTCGCGCCATCGGCGCGGACGGTCTGCACCGTGCGCTGCACGGCCTTGTTGTTGGCATCAACGACCCACACGGTCGCATTGCCCTGCGGATCGCGCGCGACGGCTTGCTGCGGCACGAGAAACGCGTTGGCCTCGATCGCTTGAGCGAACACGGCACGCACGAACATGCCCGGCAGCAGCAGCCCGTCCGGATTGGGGAAGCGGGCGCGCATCGTCACGGTGCCGGTCTGCTGATCGACCACCACTTCGGAGAATTCGACAAAGCCGGTGCGACCATAATCGCTGCCGTCTTCCAGCTTCAGGCGGACGGCGGCGCTGGCCGGCAATGCGCCGCCGCTGGCGAGTTGCCGGCGCAGCCGCAACAGGTCGGCCGCGGATTGCTGGATATCGACATAGATCGGGTCGAGCTGCTGGATCGTCGCCAGCGGGTCCGCCTGGCTGGTGGTCACCAGCGCACCGACGGTGAACAGCGAGCGGCCGATCCGGCCGGTGATCGGCGCGGGAACGGTGGTGAAGCGCAGGTTGACGCGCGCCGTTTCCAGCTGGGCGCGGTTCTGCGCGATGCTCGCCTCCGCCTGACGCTGGGTTGCGACCGCGTCGGTATAATCCTGCTTGCTGACTGCCTCGATCTCCGCCAGCGGACGGAAGCGTTCGGCACGCACACGTGCGGCGGCCGCCGTCGCCTGCGCGCTTTGCACCGCGGCCAATGCCTCGTTCACGGCCGCGCGGTACAGGCTCGGATCGATCTGGTAGAGCGGCTGCCCCTGCCGCACCAGGGAGCCCTCCTTGAACAACCGCTTCTGGATGACGCCGCTAACCTGAGGGCGCACCTCGGAGCTTTGGTAGGCGAAGGTCCGGCCAGGCAGTTCGGTCATCAGCGGGACACGGGTCTGCTGGACCACGACATAGCCAACCTGCGGCGGTTGCCCGCCGTCACCCTTGCCCGCGGCCTTGCCCTGGGTTCCGGCGCCCTGATTGCCGGTGTCGCCGCCGCTGCTGCACGCCGCCAGAGCCACCGCGCTGACCAACGCGAGCGTTCGCACCTCTATCAACCGCATCAATCCTGCTTGCTCGTCAGATCATTAGCCGACCGGGCACACGCGAGTGCACGAACTTTCGCTCGATACATTGACCATGATCTCCGCAGAAAGCGGCCGCTCCGGTGCGGCAGCCCAGTGGCATCGTTAAGCCTGTCGCGTAATCGCTTTCAAGCGGGGTTGCCACCCTGAACATGTCGCAACTTGTCGCACCGGTTACGGTGCGGAAACTTATCGTTCAACAAAGCGTTGGGCCATGCGGGGGGATTCGAAAAATCGGACGTCCCGAGGTTGAGAAGGGGCGTTTGTGCGGTTCAATTCGGGTTGTCATCGGTGGCTCGCGGTTGCGCTGGTTGCTGCATCTTCAGCGGCAGCGAGCGGGCAGATGGCAAAGCCGGGGACCGCCCCTGCAACTGGACCTGACGCACTCAAATCAGCGACGGCGCCGCAGAATGCGCAAGGGAACGAGCCCATCGTGCCCGATGCCGCATTCGACGCCGCGCTCCCGTCGCTCTCCGGCGATATCAATGCGCCGCTCGAGCCGATGCCGCCGCAGACCGTGCAGCCGTTGCCCGACGGATCGTCTGCCGCGCCGATCGATGGAAGCGCCACCATCCCGCCGCCCGCACCCGAGGACCCGGCGCTGAACCAGCCGTTGCCGCCGCTCAGCGCGACCGACACGGTGCCGCTGCAGACCGCCGCGGACGTCACGGACAGCGATGCACCCGAGATCCGGTATGAGACGGTGGTCCGCGGGTTGAATGACATCGGATTGGAGGATGAGTTCAATTCGCTGTCTGCATTGCGCGAAGGCGGCGGCAAGGCGGCCAATGCGACGCAGGTAAATGCGCGCGGGCGTGAGGACGAACAGCTTGCCGTCCGGCTGATGAAGTCGCTCGGCTATTATGATGGCACCGCGTCGATGGTGCTGGAGACGATCCCCAACGAACCGGGCCGTCTTCGCGTGGTCCTGACCGCGACGCCGGGACCGATATTCAAGCTCGGCACCATCACCGTGGTCGCGAACCCGACGGTGCCGCCCAATCTGGTGCGCGAGCAATTGCCCCTGAAGACCGGCGACCCGATCGAGGCCGCGCGCGTGCAGGGGGCAGAGGCAAATGTCTCGCTCGTGCTGCCGCAGCGGGGCTATCCGTTCGTGGAGGTAGGAGAGCGCGACATCCTGCTCGACGACGAGACGATGACGGGCGATTACACGCTGCCGGTGGATACCGGGCCGCGATCGTCCTTCGGCGTGGTGCAGACCGAGGGCGATAACGTCTTCGACCTCGACCATCTCAGCATCTTCCCGCGGTTCAAGCAGGGCGAATTGTACGACCAGCGGCTGCGCGACGATCTGCGCGAGGCGCTGATCGCGACCGGCCTGTTCGACACGATCAGCGTCGAACCGGTGCGAACCGGACGGCCTGGCCCGGAGGGGACCGAGCAGATCGACATGATGGTCCGCCAGACCAAGGGGCCGTGGCGCAGCCTGGCGGGCAGTGCTGGTTACGGCACGGGTGAGGGCGTCAAACTGGAAGGCGGCTGGACCCATCGCAACCTGTTCCCGCCGGAGGGCGCCTTGATCCTCGCCGCAGTGGCGGGCACGCAGCAGCAGGGCGCGGCGGCCACGTTCCGGCGGCAGAATGCCGGGCGCCGCGATCGCAGCTTCTTCACCGGCATCACCGCCAGCCATTCCAATTATGATGCATTCGATTCCTACACCGGTTCGCTCTTCGCGCGCTGGGCATATGAATCGACGCCATTGTGGCAGAAGCAATTCACCTACGCGTTCGGCGGCGAGCTGATCGCGACCAACGAGAGTGTCTTTGACTTCGACCTGAACGAGCGCGTGCGCCGCACTTATGGCATCGCGGCGATCCCGATGCAGACCGTGTGGGATCGGTCGAACGACCTGCTCAACCCCACCCGCGGCTTCCGCCTCAAGCTGAACGTCAGCCCGGAGGCATCGGTGCATGGGCAGGTGCGGCCCTATGCGCGCACCATGCTGGAGGCGACAGCTTATTACCCGGTCACCGACAGCCTGGTGATCGCGGGCCGCGCGCGGGCGGGATCAATTTTCGGCATCTCCCGCGATGATCTGGCGCCGTCGCGGCGCTATTATGGTGGCGGCGGCGGATCGGTCCGCGGCTACGGCTATCAGCGTCTGGGGCCGCTCGAGCCGGTGTCGTCGCTGAAGCCAAACGACGACGGTGAGATCAACCTCGCCGATCTGCGCCCGGTTGGGGGACGAAGCATCAACGAATTCTCGCTGGAGGCGCGCTACCGGTTCGGCAATTTCGGCATCGTGCCGTTCATCGACGCCGGCAATGCCTATGAAAGCACGTTCCCCAATGCGTCTGACCTGCGGTTCGGCGCGGGCATCGGCGGGCGCTTCTACACCAATTTCGGACCCTTGCGCGTCGACGTCGCCACCCCGCTCAATCCGCGGCCGGGCGATCCCAAGGTCGCGCTGTACGTCTCGATCGGGCAGGCATTCTGATGGTCGAGGACAACACAGCGCCCACCACCGAGGTGATCATCGAGCGTCGTCCGCTCTGGCAGCGCGTCGTCAAATGGATCGGCATCGCACTGGCGGCGCTGGTGCTGCTGCTGCTGGCGATCGTCTTCGGCATCAACACCGATCCCGGGCGGCGCTTCGTCGCCAACCAGCTGGGCAATTACACCACGGCGGGCGGCCTCAACATCAAGGTCGGCCGGATCGACGGGTCGCTGTACGGGCGGATGGTGCTGACCGACGTTCGGGTGAGCGATCCAAAGGGCGTGTTCATCGTGTCGCCGCGCCTCGACGTGGACTGGCGACCGTTCGCGTTCCTCAACAATCACGTCAACGTGAAGAGCCTGCAGAGCGAGCTCATCACGATGGCGCGCAACCCCGAACTGATCCCGCAGCCGAGCGACCCGAACGCGCCACTGCTGCCCGATCTCGACATCGATATCGATCGGCTGCGCGTGGCCCGCTTCGTCATGGAGCCGCCGGTGGCCGGTCGGCGGCACATCGCGCGGATCGACGGGTCGGCGCATATCGCCGATCGGCGTGCCCAGCTGACGGTGGATGCCGGGGCGCTGCGGGGACCGGGCGTGGCCGGTGGCGATACGCTTCGCCTGCGGCTGGATGCGGTTCCCGACGACAACAAGCTGACGATAGACGCGCGCCTGTTCGCGCCCGCTGGCGGCCTCGTTTCCGGCCTGGCCGGTACCAAGGCGCCGCTTACCGCCACGATCGACGGTCGCGGCAGCTGGAAGTCGTGGCAGGGCAAGTTGAACGCGACGCTCGGCGGCGGGCGTCTGGCGGATCTCAACCTGTCGGCACGTGACGGGCATATCGAGGTGCGCGGCACGACCCGGCCGGGGCTGTATCTTGAAGGGCCGGTCGAGCGACTGACCGCGCCGCAGCTGGACGTGGCAATCGATTCGACGCTCGCCGAGCGACGTGCGGATACCCGGTTCAAGCTGCGCTCCAGCGCGCTGGCGGTGGACGGCGGTGGCATCGTCGACCTGGCGAACAGCCGCTTCGGCAATTTCGCGGTCGATGCCAAGCTGCTGACGCCGGGCGCGATCGCCCCCAATCTGCGTGGTCGGGACGTGCTGGCACGAGTGGTGCTGAACGGCGCCTTTGCGACGCCAACGGTGGACTATAAGCTGCGCGCGACAACGCTGGGCTTTGCCGAAACCACGGTGGAGAACCTGTATGCCGAGGGGCTGGCACGGGTGGATGCTGATCGCATCCTGGTGCCCGTCCATGGTCGTGCGCGGCGCATTTCCGGGCTGAACCCTGCACTGGGTGGCCTCACGACCAACGTCCGGCTAGACGGCGATATCGCGATCGACATGCCGCAGATCCTCTCCGACAATCTGCGCATCCGCTCCGACACCATCGATGCGACCGCGATCATCGCCGCCAATATGGAAACCGGCCGGTACACGGGCGCGCTCAAGGGCCGGGTCAACAATTTCCGGGTCGAGAGTGTCGGCATCCTCAACCTGACGACCGATGCCGAATTGGTGACAAAGCCCAATGGCGGGTTCGGGATCGTCGGTCGCGTGGGCGTGCAAACGCGCCAGATCTTCAACGACGGCGCGCGCAGCTTCCTCGGCGGCAACGCCGTCGCCTTCACGAACTTCGGCTACGATACCGACGGAATCGTCACCTTCCGCAACATGAAGCTGACGGCGCCGCTGTTCCGCGTGACGCGAGGCGAGGGGCGTTATGACCTGAATACCGGTGCGGTCGCGGTGTCGGCCGACGCCTATTCCAACCAATATGGCCCGCTGTTCGCGCGGGTCAGCGGAAGCGCCGCCGCGCCGGTGGTGAACCTGCGCGCGCCGCGCCCCGGCGTCGGGATCGGCCTTGCCGACCTCAACGCGCGTATCGTCGGCCGCAACGGCGCCTATGCCGTGACCGCGACGGGCGGGACCACCTATGGTCCGTTCAATGCCGACATCTTGGTTACGCCGGGATCGCAGCTGGCGATCGACATCCGCCGGGTCATCTTTGCCGGGGTCAATTTCGCCGGGCGCGTGGTGCAGACTGCCGCGGGGCCGTTCGCAGGCCGCGTGCAGTTTGCCGGCTCCGGCACGCAAGGCACCGTCCAGTTGGGCGGGCAGGGACGCTATCAGACGGCTGCGATCGACGCGCGCGCCAATGCGGCCCGCTTCCCCGGCGACGTCGACTTCGTCATCGGCCGCGCGATCGTGAAGGCCAATGTCGTCCTCTACGATCAGCCCCAAGTGATCGCGGACGCCCAGGTTGCGGACCTGCGCTATGGCCCAACGGTGATCGAGAGCGGCCGCGTGAAGGTGAATTACGCCGGCGGCAATGGGACGGCACAGGCCCTGTTCACCGGCTCCAACAGCGTGCCGTTCCGACTGGCCGCTAACGCCCGTCTGTCGCCCGACAATTATCTGGTGGCGTTGCAGGGACAGGCCAACAACATCAACTTCCGCACCGGCAATCCGGCGCGCATCACCAACAATGCGGGCGTGTACCGGCTGGCGCCGACCCAGATCATCTTTGACCAAGGTCGTTTGCGCATTGCTGGCTCCTATGGTGACGGGCTCAGTGCGCAGATGCGTCTCGACAGCCTCGACCTGTCGATCGCCAATGCGCTGGTCCCGAACCTCGGCCTTGGCGGCAAGGCGACGGGCAGCCTGGACTTCGTCCAGGCGAGCGCCGAAGCCTTCCCGCAGGCGGACGCCCGGATGACGATCACCGGCTTCCAGCGGTCCAGCCTAGCCACGGTGTCGCAACCGGTGGACGTCGTCTTTGCCGGCCGGCTGTCGGGAAGCGGTGCCGAGGCGCGTGCGCTGATCAATCGCGGTTCGACGACGGTCGGCCGGCTGCAGGCGTTCCTGCGACCGCTCGGCACCGGCGGATCTTGGGCATCGCGCCTGATGGCCGCCCCGCTGAGCGGCGGCATCCGCTACAATGGCCCGTCGGGCGTGCTATTCAGCCTGAGTGGCCTCGCGCACCAGCAGCTGACCGGGCCGATCGTCGTCGCCGCGGACTTCGGCGGCCGTGTTTCGGCGCCGCAGCTGAACGGCCTGATCCGCGCCGACAATCTGACCTATGACAATGAAACCTACGGTACGCGCCTGTCGAACATGGCGATCCGCGCGCGGTTCAATAACGACCGGCTGCAGCTCGACAGCCTGACGGGGCGGGCGGGCGACGGAACCGTGCGCGCGCAGGGTTATGTCAGCCTGGCGGCGGATCAGGGGTATCCGATGCAGATCGATGCCCAGCTGAACGACGCACGGCTCGCCCGGTCGGATTCGCTGGGTGCGACCGCCACCGGCACTCTGTCGGTGACCAACGGGCGTGGCGGCGGGCTGATCAAGGCGGATCTCACCATCCCCGAGGCGCGCTACCAGATCATCCGCCAGGGGTCGGCGGAAGTGCCCGAGCTGACGGGCGTTCGCCGCAAGAGCGACATTCGTCCGGCGCGGATCACCGATCGGCCGGCGGCGGCGGAACCGCAGTCCATGGGGCTGTTCCGCCTCGATATCCGCATTCGCGCCGACAACCAGCTGTTCGTCTCCGGCATGGGGCTGGAGAGCGAGTGGGAGGCCGACATCAAGGTGGGCGGCACGTCCGCGGCGCCGCTGATCACCGGCGGGCTGGATCTGGTGCGCGGCACCTATTCCTTCGCCGGCAAGCGCTTCGACCTGGAACAGGGCCGGGTCCGCTTCCGCGGCGGGGCGATGACCGACCCGGATATCGATATACGCGCGACCACGGTGAACGACGGCGTTACCTTCGCCATCAACATCGCCGGCACGGGCCAGCGGCCGCAGATCACCTTCTCCTCCACGCCCTCGCTGCCGCAGGACGAGGTGCTGAGCCGGTTGCTGTTCGGCACCAACCCGGAGAATCTGTCGGCGATCGAGGCGCTGCAACTCGCATCCGCACTCAACTCGCTGCGCGGGTCGGGAGGCGGGCTGAACCCGCTGGGCAAGCTTCGGTCGGCCACGGGCTTCGATCGCCTGCGCATCCTCGGCGCGGACGATGCGGCTGGGCGCGGCACGGCGCTTGCCGCCGGAAAGTATCTGACCGACGATATCTATATCGAGATCGTCACGGATGCCCGCGGCTTCACCGCCACGCAGTTGACAATTGCGCTCAGCCGTTCGCTCAGCCTGCTGACCCAGGCGGGATCGTTCGGCGGATCGAATGCGCAGCTGCGCTACTCCAAGGATTATTGAGGGAGGCGGCGGCCAACGGATCATCAGCGATCTGGTGGCCGCCACTTACTGACACGCGAGTAAGTCTGGTCCTTTCCCCGCCCGGTGTGTTGCGGTACGCTCGGGCACAAGGAGAGGATCGGCCATGACCGAACACGTCGACGTCATCATCGTGGGGGCCGGACTGTCCGGCGTAGGCGCCGCGCATCACCTGCAGCGGCGTTGCCCGAACCGATCCTATCTGATCCTTGAGGCGCGCGCGGCGATGGGCGGGACGTGGGACCTGTTCCGGTATCCCGGCATCCGCTCCGACAGCGACATGCACACGCTGGGCTACAACTTCCGGCCGTGGACCAAGGCGAAGGCGATCGCCGACGGCCCGTCGATCCGCGAATATATCGAGGATACGGCACGGGAAGGCGGCATCGATCGCCGCATCCGGTTCAATCATCGCGTGACCGGCATGTCCTGGTCCACCCCCGATGCGTGCTGGACGGTGACCGCGGAAACGCCGGAGGGACCGGTAAGCTTCACCGCCAACTTCCTGCACATGTGCTCCGGCTATTATGATTATGAGCGTGGGCACGCGCCGCAGTTTGCCGGGCAGGAAGACTTCGCGGGGACGATCGTCCACCCGCAATTCTGGCCCGAAGACCTGGACTACAGCGGCAAGCGCGTAGTCGTGGTCGGCAGCGGTGCGACGGCGGTAACGCTAGTGCCGGAGATGGCGAAACGTGCGGCCAGCGTGACGATGTTGCAGCGATCGCCGACCTATGTCGTGTCGCGGCCGGCGCAGGATTCCATGGCCAATTGGCTGCGCGCGAAGCTACCGCAACATGCCGCCTACGGCATCACGCGGTGGAAGAACGTGCTGTTCGGCATGGTCTTCTACCGCATGACCCGCAAGAAGCCGGAAAAGGTGAAGCAGAAGCTGCTCGATCAGGTGCGCGAGCATCTCGGGCCTGATTACGACGTCGCAACCCATTTCACGCCGCGCTACAATCCCTGGGACCAGCGGTTGTGCCTGGTGCCTGACGCCGACCTGTTCGACACGATCAAGGCGGGCAAGGCGGAGGTCGTGACCGACACGATCGAACGGTTCACGCAGGACGGGATCAAATTGCAGTCCGGTCGCACGCTGCCGGCGGACGTCATCGTGACGGCGACAGGGCTGGAGGTGAAGCTGCTCAGCGGCATCGCGCCGGTCGTTGACGGGGAGACCAAGGATCTGTCCGCGGCGCTGCAGTACAAGGGGATGATGTTCTCCGACATTCCCAACCTCGCCTTCACGTTCGGCTACACCAATGCATCCTGGACGTTGAAGGCGGATCTGGTCGCCATGTACCTGTGCCGCGTCCTCAACACGATGAAGAAGCGGGGGATGCGGCAGGCCACTCCGCGCATCGGCGCCGAGCCGGTGGGCGTCGAGCCCTTCGTCGATTTTTCGTCGGGCTACATCCAGCGGGTGGCAGACCAACTGCCCAAGCAGGGCAACCGCAAGCCGTGGCGGCTGAATCAGAATTACGCCCTTGATGTCATGGCCTTGCGGTTCGGATCGGTGGACGACAGCATGGAGTTTTCCAACCCGGCGCCAGCGCGGGCGCGCTTCGCCGCGTGATATCGGTCGCCGGGACGCGGGGCCTTTCGATCGCCGGCAACTTGGGTCATGGCGCTGCTCGTTAACAGAACGGCGGAGTGTTGCCCGTGACTCAAGTGCTGATCCTCACCACCGGCGGAACCATCGACAAGCTCTATTTCGATGCGCTGAGCACCTATCAGATCGGCGACACGGTGGTGGACCGGCTGCTCCACACCGCGCGCGTGACGCTGCCCCACCGCATTGTCGGCCTGATGCGCAAGGACAGCCTGGAACTGACCGATGAGGATCGCGCCGCCATTCGCGACGCCGTCACACACGCGCCGGAGGACCGGATCGTCATCACGCATGGCACCGACACGATGACCGAGACGGCGCAGGCGCTGAGCGGGCTGGAAGGGAAAACGGTCGTACTGGTCGGCGCATTGTCGCCGGCGCGCTTTGCGGAGAGCGACGCGGCCTTCAATCTCGGCATGGCATTCGCCACCGCGCAGGTGGCGCCGCCAGGCGTCTGGATCGCGATGAACGGAACCGTGTTCGACGGTGCCAAGGTGCGCAAGGACCGCAGCCAGAACGCCTTCGTACCGGTGTGATCGTCAATCGGAGCTGCCGAATGAAAACGGCGCCGCATCGCTGCGGCGCCGTCCAGATCCTGGCAAAGCCTGAGGCTTACCGCTGCGCGAGGCTCACTGCGGCCACCGGCGGCGGGAAATCGAGCGAGCCGCACTTCTTCGTCTGCCACTCGCCCTTCTTTGACCAGCAGACCTTGTCGAGCCGCGGGACGCGTGATTCCGCATAGAAGGAGCGGGGGAACTGCTGCTCACCCCAAGGCGACAGGCTATTGCGCATCTCGCGCATCCGCTCCTGCGCGACCGCAGCGAAGCTGCCGCGCGGCGCATAGATCAGCGCACGGCCGATCGAACCGGCGGTCTGGCAGAAGTTGTACTGCGCCGCGATCGCGTTGAAGCTCGAATACGTCTTGGTGCCGAACTGGTCGAACGCCGTTTGCGCAGCCTTTGGCGTCTTGTGCGTGCGCTTGAAGTAGTCGTAAACCGTATCGTACGAATCCTTCAGCTCGGCCCGATGGTCGAGCAGGATTGCGTTGTAATTCTCGACCGTTAGCAACGTCGGTTCGAACTGGCACTGAAGCGCGGCGACATTCATGCCGGCACGCAGCGTCCAGGTGAGGGCCGCGCGGACCTCCTTCTCGGTCGCGCCCGGCAGTGCCTGCGCAATGCCCGGCTCATCCCCCCGGACAGCCTGACCGGAAAGGTCCTTGGACTTCATGAAAAACTGCGCCGACGCCGGCGCCGACGCGACCAGCGCAGCCATGACCACGCTCGCACCGAAGACCCGCAACCCAACCATTGATACCACTCCCCGCTACTCGCAACGCGCGGGATTCTTACGCCTTTTGGACCGAACCTCCAACACAGATCATGCCCGGCCGGTCGAATTTGTGACGCCTGAATCAGAAAGGCCGCCCGGTTGCCCAGGCGGCCCATTAAATCACGTCAGAGACGCGATGATTACATCGCGTTCGTGCCGTTCATCATCATCATGTCGTTCGACAGCATCGTGTCGTTCGCCAGCATGCCGTCGTTCATCGCGCCGTCAACCGCCGTCATGTTGTCGGTCATGGTGTCCATGCCCTCGGTGGCGTTCAGATCAGTGATGGTGGTGTTGTCGACGTTGGTTTCGGTCTTGGAACCGCAAGCCGACACGGCGAGCGCTGCAGCCGCGATGGCCGAACCGGTCAGGATCTTCGAGATAGCACGCATGGATAGCTCCCTAGATAAAGGATTTGGACGGCGGACGGATCCTTAATACCCAAATCAGACTGGATATTAGTCAGAGAACGCCGCCCCCTCAAGTCTCGATTTTACGCGAACAAGTTAGACTTTCGAGGAAAGCGCGGCTCGTCAACGCCAACGCAGCATCAAAGGTTTCAATATCATGGCTGGCCCCCAACGCCGCGGCGCTGGTCACGGGATAGTCGGCGATGCCGCAGGGCACAATCCCCGTGAAGTGCGACAGATCGGGCGAAAGGTTCACGGAGAAGCCGTGCATCGTCACCCAGCGGCGCACGCGCACGCCGATTGCGCCGATCTTCGCTTCCCGGCCCTGCGCGTCCCGGGTCCAGATCCCGATCCGGCCCTCGGCGCGAAATGCGGGAATGTCCATCTGCGCCAAAGCGGCGATGATCCATCCTTCCAGTGCGTGGACGAAACAGCGCACGTCACGCCCGCGCTCCGCCAGGTTCAGGACGAGATAGCCGATCCGCTGTCCAGGCCCATGATAGGTGTAGCGGCCGCCGCGGCCGGCATCGACGACGGGAAAGCGCGCGTCGAGCAACTCGTCGGCGGACGCGCTGGTCCCGGCCGTGTAGACGGCGGGATGTTCGAGGAGCCAGACAAGCTCGCGCGCCTCGCCCGCCGCGACGGCGGCCGCCCGCGCCTCCATCTCCTTCAGTGCCGCAGAATAGTCGGTCAGCCCCGGCGTCACCCGCCATTCGAGATCGTTGATGTCCATCGCACTGGAGCAGATGCGACCGGGCAGGGCGATTGGCAACCATTCGTCCGATCGAGTAGCGTCCACCCGTCGCAACAGCAGCAGAGTCGATTGATGATCAGCATGGGAACGGTGTGGGACCGCACGAAGGCGGTCATCGCCGGACGGCTCGGTATTCTGTTGTCACTTGCATTGGTGTTCCTGTTCGCGCCCACCGTCGTGCAGGCGAGCGTCGATGCCATGGCCGAGACCCCCGGCCAGCCGGGTAGCGGAACCGCGATCCTGTCGTTGATGGTGTCGCTGCTCGCGACCGTTGGCACGCTGGCGATCACGGCGGTTGCCACCGATCCCAACGTCGATCGTCCGCGCGCGGCCGCGCTGGGCATCCAGCGCCTAGGACCGGCCATCGGGATCGTCCTTCTGCTGACGCTGGCGGCCTTGCTGATCGTGATGCCCGGCGTTCTGCTGATCGTGGCGGCGGGGCTGGACGTGACCCGGGCGCAGCTTGGGCAGGCGCAGGCCAATCTGAACCTCGGTATGGCGGCGGCCGCCGGGCTGTACTTCATCCTGTTTTTCGCCCTGATGTTCTGGGTGACCGCGCGCTTCGTGCCGCTGCTGGCGGTAATCGTGAACGAGCGCCGCGGCCTGGGCGCGATCCGCCGTAGTTTCGAGCTGACGCGCGGAAGCACATGGAAGCTGATCGGCGTGCTGATCCTGTTCGGGATCGTCTGCCTCGTCGCGGTGGTGGCCGCCACCAACGTGGCCGGGCTGATCACGCGATTGATCGTCGGGCCGGATCACCCTGGCCTGGTGGCGCTGGCGGTGGCGATCGCGACGGCGGCCCTCACGGCGCTTTTCGGGATCATCCAGTCGGTTTTTTCCGGCCAGTTCTACCTTGCCGCGCGTGATGTTAAGGACGCTGCGTGACCCCTACTTTCATGAACCTGCTGGCCAACGCCTGGCGGGTGTTCCGCCGCGATGCGGACCTCATCCTGCGCATTGCCGGGCCGCTCATCTTCCTGCCGGCGCTGGCGGTCCAGCTGCTGTGCGACCCGCTGCCGGCACTGCCGACCGAGCGCGGTGATGAAGCTGCCATGGAGCAGTGGATCAACGCCGTATCCGCCTGGGGCAACAGCAACGCCTTTTTCTACGTGCTGGCGGACCTGATCGGGATGATCGGCCTGGCGACAATCGCATTGTTGCTGTTGTCGCCGGACCGGCTGACAGTGATCGGCAGCCTTGGCGCCGCCGTCCGACGCCTGTGGCGATTCGTGCTGCTCAACCTGCTCATCGCCATTCCCGTCGGGCTGGGATTGTGGCTGTTCGTCTTTCCGGGTCTCTATTTTCAGGCGCGCTTGATCGCGGCGCTGCCGGCGCTGGCTGCGGCGCCTGAGCTAAGCGCGGCGCGCGCCATCGGTCGTAGCTGGCGTCTCACTGCCAAGCCTGCCTGGGCGATCCTGGGCGCGGTCGTGTCGCTGTTTCTGGCGCAGTGGATCATCGTTCGCCCGCTGTTCCCGCTCGACACCTGGCTGCGTCAGCCGGAGCATGAGAACCCGTTCCTGATCGCCATGGTGGCGATATTGCTGACCGCCGCGACCACGATCTACAATATCGCGATCCTGATGGTGGGAACGGTGGTCTATCGCCGCGGGGTCAACAGCGGGATGTGAGGCGCGACGTCGGCGGGGAGCAGCCCGGCGACCCGCGGATCGGCAAACGTCTCCACCGTTCGCCGGATCGGGACAAAGCCCTGCGCGCGGTAGAAATTGAGCGCTGACGGGTGATCGAGCGTGCAGGTATTCACCGTGAGCCGTTCGATCCCCGGCCGCCAGGCGCGCAGCAGCGCCTCCGCCATCAGCCAGCGGCCGTGGCCACGCCCGGTCAGTTCCGGGACCAATCCGAAATAGGAAATCTCGCCAACCGACGGCTGACGAAAGTCGAGTTCGACAAAACCGATCTCGATCCCCATCGAATCCATCACCGGATAGACTTCGATCCGCGGGTCCTGAATGATCGGCAGCAGCGTGGCGTCGTCCATCACCAGCCGCGAAAACCACAGCCAGGGCGCGCCAACCCGGCGGAACAGGATTCGGTAGGCGTCGGCGCCCGGTTGCCGCCAGCGAAGAATTCGCAGGGGAGACGAGGGCAGCGGCCGTAGCGGCGGCCGCGTCGTCATCTCCAGCGTCGTGACGACGGTGGCCAGTTGGTCATCAGGAACGGGCGTCAGCCCCATGTGGCGACCGGTGGCAGGCTCATCAGAATCGCGTCGATGTTGCCGCCCGTCTTGAGGCCGAACAGCGTCCCACGGTCATAGACGAGGTTGAACTCGGCATAGCGCCCGCGCCATTCGTTGCGCGCTGCCATCTCCGCATCGGTGAAGGGCATGTTCATGCGCCGCCGCACGATTTGCGGGTAAATGTCGAGAAAGGCACGGCCGACATCTTGCGTGAACGCGAAATTGTCGGCGAACGCGCCTTCCAGATGGTCGTAGAAGATGCCGCCGACACCGCGATGAACCTTCCGGTGCGGGATGTAGAAATAATCGTCCGCCCATTTCTTGAACCGCGGGTAGTGATCCGGGTCGTGCGCGTCGCACGCCGTCTTCAGCGCCGTGTGGAAATCCTCGGTGTCCTCGCTGATTGGCAGCGGCGGGTTGAGGTCCGCGCCGCCGCCGAACCACCGCTTGGTGGTGACGAGGAAGCGGGTGTTCATGTGAACCGCCGGCACGTGCGGGTTCGCCATGTGCGCCACCAGGCTGATGCCGGTCGCGAAGAAGCGCGGATCATCGCCCGCACCATGGATCGTCTTGCCGAATTCGCTCTCGAACGTCCCGCCGACGGTGGACACGTTCACGCCGACCTTTTCGAACACGCGGCCCTTCATCACCCCGCGAACGCCGCCGCCGCCTGGCTCGCCCGACGGGTCGTGACGATCCCAGGGCGTGTAGGTGAAGCTGGCCTCCGATCCTGCCTCGCGCTCGATCGCCTCGAATGCGGCGCAGATCTGGTCGCGGAGATGCTCGAACCATTGGCGAGCGGCGGTCTGTTCTGGATCGAGCGTCAGCATGATCGCGCCTTTAGAGACAGGGTGGATCGGGTGTCGAGGTGCCAGAATGTCCTACCGTGCAGGCGCCTCAGCATGCCTGAGCTGGCGCAGCGCCTCGGCAAGGATGATTCCCGCGCTGACTGCCACATTGAGCGATCGCATGCCCGAAAGCAGGGGAATCCGCACCGCCAAATCGGCACAAGCATGCACCTCGTCGGGTACGCCAGCGCTTTCGCTGCCGAAAAGCAGGATATCCGACTGTTCAAAACGGGCGTCCCACAGGTCGGTCGCGCCGCGCGTGCTGGCAAGCACCAGCCGGCCGTCACGCTCCTTGTTGAACGTCGGCCAATCGACGTGCCGCGTGACCTGCCCGGCCGGAAGATAGTCCATGCCGGAGCGGCGTAACGCCTTGTCACTCCACGGAAAACCCATTGGTTCGATGAGGTCGACGGGAACGCCAAAGCAGGCGGCGGTGCGCAGGATCGTTCCCACGTTGCCGGCGATGTCCGGTTCGTAAAGCGCAAGTCGCATGGCAATGCTTTAGCAATGGTGAGCCGTGCCGCCATGATGAAGCGCCGGTGAATGATCGCAAAATCACCATTGGCAGGCGCAGGGTGCGAAGCTATCAACCCGCCGACCCCGCGGGGCGATGGGGAAAAAAGGCGGGCGTCGGGGAGGCTCTTTCCAAATGCGCGTTCCCCGCCGGGGCCGGTTGGACAAGGGTTGGTGAATGGCGACGGCTGACAACACAATTACTCCGGGCGATTACCCAACGCCTGAAGCGGAAGACGGGCACGATCCCCGTCGTAGAGATTTCATCAATATCGCGGCTGTTGCATGGGCTGGCGTCGGCGCGGGCGTTATCGTCCTGCCGCTGATCAACCAGATGAACCCGTCGGGCGACGTGCTGGCTTTGTCGACGACTGAGATCGACATCAGCAAGATCGAGCCGGGTCAGTCGATCAAGTCGACGTTCCGCAAGCAGCCGCTGTTCGTGCGCAATCTGACGCCGAAGGAAATTGCCGAGGCCGATGCCGTTCCGGTGAGCGATCTGCGCGATCCGCAGACGCTTGAGGAACGCACCAAGTCGGGCAAGAAGAACTGGCTGATCACCCTGGGCGTGTGCACCCACCTGGGCTGCGTGCCGCTGGGTGCGGGCGAGGGCGAGAACAAGGGGCCGTTCGGCGGCTATTTCTGCCCGTGTCACGGCTCTGCCTATGACACTGCCGGCCGCATCCGCTCCGGTCCCGCACCGACGAACCTCGTCGTTCCCGAATATGAATTCACGTCCGACACCGTCGTGACGGTCGGTTGAGGTAGCACACAGATGAGCTTTCCCTGGGCCAAGCATTATGAGCCAAAGCAGCCGCTGATGCGGTGGATGGACGAGAAGCTGCCGCTGCCGCGCCTCGTCTACAACGCTGTTGGCGCCGGTTATCCGGTGCCGCGCAATCTCAACTATTTCTGGAACTTCGGCGTGCTCGCCGGCCTGGCGCTGGTGTGCCAGATCGTGACGGGCATCGTGTTGGCGATGCATTATGCGCCTAACAGCCTGGTCGCCTTCGGCTCGGTCGAAAGCATCATGCGCGACGTCAACGGCGGCTGGTTCCTGCGCTATGCGCATGCCAACGGCGCCTCGATGTTCCTCGCCGTGGTCTACATCCACATTGCCCGCGGCCTGTATTACGGGTCGTACAAGGCGCCGCGCGAAATGGTGTGGCTGCTGGGTGTCGTGATCTTCCTTCTCATGATGGCGACCGCCTTCATGGGCTACGTGCTGCCGTGGGGCCAGATGAGCTTCTGGGGTGCGCAGGTGATCACCGGCTTCTTCTCGGCCATTCCCTTGGTCGGTGAGCCGATCCGCGTGCTGCTGCTGGGCGGCTATGCGCCGGATAATGCTGCGCTGAACCGGTTCTTCTCGCTGCACTATCTGCTGCCGTTCGTCATCGCGGGCGTCATCATCCTGCACATCTGGGCGCTGCACATCCCGGGTTCGAACAACCCGACCGGCGTCGACGTGAAGGGTGAGCAGGACACCGTTCCGTTCCACCCGTATTACACGGCCAAGGACGGCGTCGGCGTTGCCGTGTTCTTCCTGGTCTTCGCGGCGCTGATCTTCTTCTCGCCGAACATGCTGGGTCACCCGGACAATTACATCGAGGCGAACCCGCTCTCGACGCCGGCGCACATCGTTCCGGAATGGTACTTCCTGCCGTTCTACGCGATCCTGAAGAGCTTCACCGCGGACTTCATCCTGACGGGCAAGCTGTGGGGCGTGCTGGCGATGTTCGGCTCGATCCTGCTGCTGTTCTTCCTGCCGTGGCTCGACAGCTCGCCGGTTCGTTCGGCCAACTATCGTCCGACGTACCGCTGGTTCCTGGCCGTGCTCGCAATCGACGTGCTGGTCCTGGGCTATATCGGTGGCGCGGAAGCGAATGCTCGCAACGTCATCATCGGTCAGATCGCGACGGCTTATTACTTCGCGCACTTCCTGATCATCCTGCCGATCGTCTCGCGCTCGGAGCGTCCGCGCCCGCTGCCGAATTCGATCACCGAGGCGGTGCTTGCCAAGCATGGCGGAACCTCGCCTGCACAGACCGCGCTGGCACACTGAGCCGATACGGGGGAATTGAAAGAAAATGGTTCGTACCATCGCACTCCTGATCGGCGCGGGATTCGTCTTCGTGCTCGGTATCGCGCTGTTCGGGACGGTTTCCACCGCGATCAGTGATCCGGCACCGGAGACCGCCGAACATGAGTTCCACCTCCATCCCAAGGATGCGGGGCTCTCCTCCGCTGGCCTGTTCGGCAAGTTCGACAAGCAGCAGCTGCAGCGTGGCCTCAAGGTCTACCAGGAGGTTTGCGCCGCCTGCCACAGCCTGAAGTATGTCTCGTTCCGCGACTTCGAGCAGCTCGGCTACAGCGAGGGCCAGGTGAAGGCGCTTGCCCAGGCGTGGCCGATCGAGCAGCCGAGCGTGAACCCGGACACGGGCGAAGCGATGACGCGGAAGAACATCCCGTCTGACCGTATCCCGAGCCCGTACCCGAACGAGGTCGCGGCGCGTGCGGCCAACAACAATGCGCTGCCGCCTGATCTGTCCCTGATCACCAAGGCTCGTCATGATGGCGCCAATTACGTTGCGTCGCTGCTGGACGGCTATCAGAACCAGCCGGCAGAGTTGCTGCGTAAGTTCCCGGACGCGAAGACGCCGCAGGGCCTTCACTACAACCCGTACTTCGCGAACCTGAACATCGCGATGCCGCCGCCCATCACGGCCGACGGGCAGGTGACCTACGAGGACGGCACGCCGGCGACCAAGGAGCAGATGTCGAAGGACGTGTCGGCATTCCTCGCCTGGACCGCGGAGCCGAACCTGGAATCGCGTCACGCCGCAGGATTTGCCGCGATCATCTTCCTCGCGATCTTCGTGTTCCTGACCTGGGGCGCGTACCAGAACGTCTGGCGCGGGGTTAAGCACTGAGCTGAACCAGAACGATCCCGGGCACGCCGGCCGGGATCGATAGCGAGAAAGCCCCGGTCGCCATTCGCGGCCGGGGCTTTTTTGTTGTGCGGCTTGCGGTCGCTTCGGTGCGAGCGCATGACCCGCCGTATGAGCACGAACGAGAGCCCTGAGATCAGCGCGGCCAGCCGCCATGTCGCAGCGGCAAACGCCGATAATGCCGATCTGAAGGCGCTGATCCGGACCATCCCGGACTTCCCGAAGCCGGGTATCCAGTTTCGTGACGTGACCACGCTGCTGCTGGATCGTTGCGGCTTTTCGAGCTGCGTCGGGCGGATGGCAGCGGCAGCTCCCGGTCCGGTTGATCTGGTCGCCGGGGTCGAGGCGCGGGGCTTTCTGTTCGCCGGTGCGCTCGCCGATCGATTGAATGCGGGCGTGCTCCTGATCCGCAAGGACGGCAAGCTGCCGGGTGCCACGATCGCGGAGGATTATGCCCTGGAGTACGGGCAGGATCGGATCGCGATGCACGCAGACGCCTGCGCCCCCGACGCACGCGTGCTGCTGGTCGACGATCTGATCGCCACGGGCGGGACGGCGCGCGCCGCCGTGCGCCTGTTGCGCAAGGCGGGGGCCCGGGTCGTCCAGGCACAATTCCTCGTTGACCTGCCCGAGCTGGGCGGCGCCGACGCGCTACGGAAGGACGGGGTGGATGTGCATGCCCTGGTGGCCTTCGAGGGCCATTAGGAACTTCGCCGACCGCTTGTCGTTGTCGATAAATTGGCGGCGCGTATCAGCCGCTTCTCCGCTGTTGTAGGAGGATGCCATGAACTGGCAGCGTGCAGGGCTGATCGCCATCATCTCGGCCCTTGGTTTCGCCTCGAGTGCCTGTACCGATGGCTATGGCTATAGTGGCGTCGGTCTCGGCTACGGCTCGGGCTATTATGGCGATCCCTATTACGGGGACCCCTATTATTACGGCGGTGCACCCTATGGCGTCGGGCTGGGCGGCACCTTCGGCTGGTACGACAATTTCTATTATCCCGGCACCGGCGTCTATGTGTACGATCAGTACCGTCGCCCGCGGCGCTGGAACAATGCGCAGCGACGCTATTGGCAGAGCAGGCCTGGCTGGAACCAGCCCAATCGTCGACCCGATTGGGGTGGCTTCAATCGTCCCGACCGCCCCGGGCGGCCGAACTGGGGTTCGGGTCGCCCGGGCAATCCCGATGCCGTGCGTCCGGGGCGGCCGCGCCCGCCCGGCGCCGCCCCGGGCCAGCGGCCAAATCCCTGGAACACTCCGGGATATAATCGTCCGCAGAACCCCGGTCGCCAGCCCGGTGCCGGTCGTCCGCAAGGCCCCCGGCCGGGTGGCTTCGGCAACCGGGGTGGGCCAGGGCGCGGCGCCGACCGCCCCGTCACCCGCCCACAGTGATCCCGCCCGCGCGCTGAACGGCGCGCGCGGCAGGCATTGGTGATGGTCAGCTAGGTCGCCGGTCGCGTGGCAATCAGGCCGTTCGATACCATGGTCATGACCACGACGTCGTCCTGGTTGAAGACGCTCATCCGGCTTTTGAAAATGCCCATCTCGGGCCGCGACTGCGACTGGCGCTTTTCGATCACCTCGGTCTCGCAGCGAAGCGTATCCCCGGGATAGACCGGCTTGACCCAGCGAAGCTCGTCGATCCCCGGCGAACCCAGCCCGGCAGACGGGTGGCGCTTCCCGTTCTCCACGATCATCGACATCACGATCGCGCAGGTGTGCCACCCGCTGGCGGACAGCCGCCCGAAATGGGTCTGGGCGGCGGCGTCGTCGGACAGGTGAAAGGGCTGCGGGTCGTAGCGCGATGCGAAGTCGACGACCTCCTCGCGCGTTACCTTGTAATTGCCGAAACTTGCCCGCGCACCGACCTCGATGTCTTCGAAATATTGCATTGCCTCTCCTATCTGCGCCGTAGCACCGGGCGGAACACCGCATCCGTGCTGTCCAGCGTAGGGTCGGCGGGCAGGCCGAGCAATGTACGAAGCAGGGGGGCAACGGCGACATTGTCAAAGGCGCCGACCTTCTTCCCCGGGGCGAACGCGGGGCCGTTGGCGATGAACAGCGCCTGCATGCTGGGCGCATAAGGGTCAAAGCCGTGGTTGCCGCGCGTGTACGTCATGGTCGGTGCCGTCTTCTGAAGCTCCCAGCCGTCCTCGGCGAGGCACAGGAACGCAGGAACGCGGACGTTCTGGCCATAATGGAACTGGGCCGGAATCGCCTCCTTGCGCCAGCATTCCATATGGGCGTGCGGCTTGAGCAACGCCGCCGCGACGGCGGCATCGCGGCCGGGCAGCGGCGCGAAGGTCGCATAGGGGCCGCTTTCGACAACGCGCGCGTCGGTGGCGGGAACGATGCGGTCAAGCGCGACCACGCGCTCGCTCGACGTCTGCGACATGCCGTGGTCTGATACGATGATGAGGTTGGCGGGCTGCCCCAGCTCGGCAAGGCCCTCCACCAAGGCGCCGATCTGGCGATCCACCTCGGCAAGCGCGGTGTTCACGCCTGGTGAGTTCGGCCCGTTGCGATGTCCTTCCGTATCGACCACGTCGAAGTAGGTGGTGACGAAGCGCGGGCGGCTGGCGGCCGGACGCCGCATCCAGTCGATCACCTGGCGCACGCGATTGTCGCCGGGAAGCTGCTGGCTGAAGGCTTGCCAGTCATAGGGCCGGGTGCCGCCGGTAATATCGTTCGGCCAGGCTGTCGCGCGCGCGCCGCCCCAAGCGACGTTCGAGCCGGGCCAGAACATCGAGGCGGTCGGAATGCCGGCCTCTTCCGCGGTCACCCAGATCGGCGGCACGGCGTTCCACCAGAAGGGATCGTCGCTCGCCATGGTGAAGACCTCACCCGGGCGACTGGGATCCTCCATCATGTTGGCGGCGATGCCATGCCGGTCGGGACGTACGCCGGTGACGATGGTCCAGTGATTGGGAAAGGTCTTGGAGGGAAAAGAGGGGCGCATCGGCCCTGTCACGCCCCCCGCCGCGAGACGCGACAGGTTCGGCGTCAGACCACGCTTCAGATAATCGGGATGAAAACCGTCGATCGAGATGAGGATCGTGACGGGTGCCCGCTGCATTTCGATGGCGGCGCTTGTCACACCAGCCGGCGCGGTTGCGGAGGGGAGGGCCGGCGGCGTCTCGGGATAGGCGCAACCGGCGAGGGCGGTCAGAGCAGCGAAGGCAGGAACGAGTCGACGGATCATGGCGCCCCGTTAGCTCGCGTCACCGCTCCTGTCTTGCGCAGCATTGTTACAGCAGGCGAATTTGCCCGCCGGATGGAGGCCGCGATCAGCGGCACTCCATCGCGTCACCGAAGCCTCAGCGCGCCGCCGGTGCGTCCGCCGGCGTAACGCGCCAGATGACGTTGCCGACATCGTCCGCGACCAGCATGGCGCCGGTACGATCGCCGATGACCCCCACCGGGCGGCCCATCGCCTTGCCGTCCGCGTCGAGGAAGCCCGTCAGCACGTCGACGGGCTTGGAGCCGGGCACCGGCCAGCCCTTGTCGGTAAAGGGCACGAAGACGACCTTGTAGCCAGACGGCGGCACGCGGTTCCACGAACCATGTTCGCCAATGAACGCGCCATAGTTGAACCGCTGACCCAGCTTCACGTCACCTGCGAAGGTGAGGCCCAGCGCCGCGACGTGCGGCCCCAGCGCATAGTCGGGGCGCTTTGAATATTGCTGAAGCTGCGGGTTGCCCGGCTCCACGCGCTTGTCCGGATAGCCGCCCCAATAATACCACGGCCACCCGAAATGGTCGCCGAGCTCGACGGCGGTCAGGTAATCGGGGACGATGTCGGAGCCGAGCATGTCGCGCTCGTTGACCACGGTCCACAGCTGGTTCGACTGCGGATTGATCGCCATGCCATTGGCGTTGCGCAAGCCTGCGGCATAGATGCGCGAGGTCTTTTCCTTCGGCCACACCTGCAGGATCACCGCGCGACGACGCTCCAGATCGAGGCCCTTTTCGGCGACGTTGGAGGCCGACCCCACCGACACGTACAGCGTGCGGCCGTCCTCCGCCGGGATGACGTTGCGCGCCCAATGGTTTTCCCCGCCCGGCAGCTTCACCACGACTTCCGGTGTGGCGGTGATCTTGGTGGCGCCTTCCTCATAGGGCACGCGCACCAGCGCATCGGTGTTGGCGATGTACAGATGCCCGTCGAACAGCGTGATGCCGAAGGGCGAGTTCAGGCCGGTCATGAATTCCGACCGGAAATCAACGCGGCCGTCGCCATTCTCATCCCGCAGCAACGTGATGCGGTTGGCCGACGGTACGCCCGCGCCCGCACGCCCCATCAGGTACCGCATGACACGATCGACGAAGCTGCGCCCGCGCGGCGGAGAGTTGGTCTCTGCCACCAGGATGTCGCCATTGGGCAGGCGATACATCCAGCGGGGGTGATCGAGATTGTCGGCGAAACGCTCGACCTTAAGGCCCGCCGCCGGCGTCGGCTTCGCACCCGCCGGCCAGCCGATCGCATCGGCAACCTTGACGGTCGGGATGATCTGACTGCGCGGCGCGGTGATGTTTGGACGCTGCCCGGTCACCTCCTGCACATCGAGCCGCGCCTTGTCGGGCCAGCTCAGCCAGGCGAAAATGCCCACCGCCACCAGGACGATCAGGCCAAGCACGATCAGGATGTGTTTGCGCATGCGCGGTGAGATAGACTGACGCCGCAGGGCGGGGAAGGGGGGAGATGCTTCGCCCCGCCAGCGACCGCTGCGTCAGCGCAGAAGCTGATCGCCCAGCAGCAGGAGCAATTTCACGTCCATCGCGACGCCTTCTGCGCGCTTGGCGTCGACGAAGAATTTCACCTCGGCCAGCGGCACGAGATGGACGGTGATCTGCTCATGCTCGTCGCCGCCGCCATCACCCACCTTGCTAAGGTTGCCCGCGCGCACCAGCGTGAAGCCCTCGCTGACCATGCCGGGCGATGAGTTGAACTCACCGATGATGTCGATCGCACCGGCGCGGTAGCCGGTTTCTTCCTCCAGCTCGCGCACGGCGGCATCCGCCACATCCTCGCCCGCATCGGTGTCACCCACCAGGCCGGCGGGAAGCTCAAGACAGCGGCGGCCGAGGGGGACGCGGTACTGCTCGACCAGAACGATCTCGTCTGCGTCGGTGATCGCCAGGATGACCGCGGCCTGCATGTCGCCTGACCGCGCGGCATATTCCCACGGCCCCTGCTTCAGCACCTTGATGAAGCGGCCTTCCCACATCGTGGCGGGCGGTTCATCTGCCATCGTCAGAGCTCGATCAGGCGGTCGGGCAGCTCATTCGGATTGCTGCCGCTGCGGGGGAAATGCTCGGCCAGCACGACGCCGATCTCCTCGACCGCCGCGGCCATGCCCTCGCCGGCGCGGCCGTCCTTCACGCCAGCAATCAGCGCCGCCATCGCATGGCCCCAGACGTCGGGCGACACACGCTCGTGGATACCGACGTCCGCGATGATCTCCGCGCGATGCTCGGCGAGGCTCAGGTACAGGAGCACGCCGGTGGCCGCCATCGTGCGATGCTCCGCGGAGGCGCGAAACAGCGCCAGCGCCCGGCGGCGCACGCGGCGCGCCTTGGTCGCGCGCGGCGTCAGCGCGATCCGAAGCGGCGCAGCCGTCAGGATCAGCCGAACCGCAACAAAGGCCAGCGCCGCCAGCGCGGTCGCAATGGTGAGCGCCGCGCCGGTGGAGACATGATCGGTCCAGGGATCGCGGATCAGCGCGTGGAGGTGATCGACCCATTCCGGAAAGGTCGCCAGTACGGCCAGCACCAGCAGCATGGCGAGCGCGGCATAGTGGACGACGATGTCGACATAGCTGTCCGACCGGCCGGCGACGATCGTGACGATCTCCCCGCTCGTATTCGCTTCGGCAGCCTTAACCGCAGCGGTTACCGCCGCATGATCTTCGGGGCTCAGATGCATTACCAATCCCCCGAGGCGCCGCCGCCGCCGAAGCCGCCACCGCCGCCGCCGCCGAAGCCGCCGCCACCCCAGCCGCCACCGCCGCCACCCCAATCGCCGCCGCCGGAGCCACCGCCCCAGCCGCCACGGCCGGCCTCTCGGCCAATCTCGTTGGCGATCGACCAGAGCACGACCGGGAGAGCGCCGCTGCCATCGCCGCGATAGCGCTTGCCGCCACCGCCGCGACGACGCGCGACCGACAGAAAGACGAAGAGCGCGACCATGCCCCAGAAGACGATGCCGATCGGCACGCCGTCGCCGCCGGTGCGCTGCGCCTTGTTGGCCTGATCGAACTGCTTCACCGCCGCATCGAGCCGCGCCTGCGCCTCCTCGGGCGAGGAGCGCAGCTGAGTCACCAGCGCATCGGTGCCCGCCGCGATGCCGCCCGGCAGGTCACCCGCCTTGAAGCGCGGGAGGATTGCCTGGTTGATGATCACGCTCGACAGTGCATCGGTGATGAAGGGTTCCAGCCCGTAACCGACCTCGATGCGCACCTTGCGCTCGTTCGGCGCGACGAGAAGGATGGCGCCATTGTCGACATCCTTCAGGCCGACGCCCCATTCGCGTCCCAGCTTGTAGCCATATTCCTCGACCGGATAATTCTCGAGGCTAGGTACCGTGACCACCACCAGCTGCCGCTTCGTGTCACGCTGAAGCGCGTCGAGCTTGGTGGTCAGGTCCGCCTCCACCTGGGGTGGCAGGACGTTCGCGGCATCGACGACGAACCCGGTGAACTTCGGGAAGGTCTGCGCGGATGACGGGCTGGCGACGAACGCCAGCACCATCATCATCGCGGCAAGCAGCCGGACGATCCAGGCGCGCAGCACCAACGGGGTCAATCCGCCGGTGCTGGCAGCGACACCTGCGACGAACGATCCGGCATTCCAACGAACGGGGACGGAGATGGTCATTCGGTGATCAGGCCCCGAAATCGACCTTGGGGGCTGTCTCCGCGCCCGGCGTCGTCGCGGCGAACGGCACCATCGGCTTCGCGCCGTAGAAGATCTTGGCGCCGATCGCATCCGGGAAGGTGCGGATCCTGGTGTTATATTCCTGCACCGCGGTGTTGTAGTCGTTGCGCGCGATCGTGATCCGGTTCTCGGTACCCTCGAGCTGGCTCATCAGGGTGGTGTAATTGCCCTGGCTCTTCAGCTCCGGATACGCTTCCTGCAGCCGCTGCAGCGACAGCGTCAGGCCGGCCTGCGCGCGCTGATATGCCTGCATCTTGGTCGGATCGCTCAGCTCCTCGGGCGAGACCTGGATCTGGTTGGCCGAGGCGCGGGCCTGGGTCACCTCGGTCAGGATCTCCTTCTCCTGCGCGCCGGCCGCCTTCACGGTTGACACCAGGTTGGGGATCAGATCGGCGCGGCGCTGGTACTGGTTCTGCACATCAGCCCAGCGCGCCTTGGCATTCTCCTCCGCGGTGGGCACGCTGTTGATGCCGCAGCCGGCGAGGCTCGCGGAAACAGCGACAAGAAGCAGGGGACGGAACGTCATGGGCGTGGGTCTCCAAGAAAACACTGTATGATCAATATAGGACGGTGTGCGCTCTTGGCGATAGGGCAATGCCCCGATATCGTCGCGGAAACGATGAAGGGATGAGCCATGCTCAAGGAATTCCGGGCGTTCATCGCGCGGGGCAACGTGCTGGATCTCGCCGTAGCGGTGATCATCGGCGCCGCATTCGGGAAGATCGTCACCTCCCTGACCGAAGACGTATTGATGCCGATCATCGGCCGGATCTTCGGCGGGCTCGATTTCTCGAGCTATTTCATACCGCTGGGCAAGATTCCGCCGAACCTCGCTGGCTCCACCGATTATGTCGCGCTGAAGCAGGCCGGCGTGCCGCTGATCGGCTATGGCGCCTTCGTCACGCAGGCGGTCAATTTCCTGATCGTCGCCTTCATCATCTTCATGCTGCTGCGGACGGTAAACCGCGCGATGGCCATGTTCGAGAAGGAAAAGGCGCAGGCGGCCGAGGAGCCGAAGGCAGAAGCGGCTGAAATCGCGCTTCTTCGCGAGATCCGCGACGAACTGAAGGCGCGTCCCCCTGCATGATCGCCGGGGGCGGCCGCAGCCTGCTCAGGCCGCGGCCATCTCCTCTGCCGTCGCGTCGGCCAGGCTGGTGCCGTCGAGGATCCGTGCGGTTTCGTCGCGAACCCGCGCCATCGCGTGCCGGATGGCGCAGTCCGCCTCGCTCTTGCAGTCCTTGCAGGGGCGATAAGCGGTGCGGCTCACGCAGGGCACCAGCGCGAGCGGCCCTTCGATCACGCGGATGATCTCGCCCAGGGAGATGAGGTGTGCTGGCCGGGCGAGCATGTACCCGCCCATCTTGCCACGATGGCTGTGCAGCAACCCGGCATCGCGCAGATCGGCGAGGATCAGCTCAAGAAACTTGCGCGGCACATTCGCCTCTACGGCGATGCGGTTCATCGGCACGGGCGGGCCGCCGGCCGGTGTCGTCGCGAGGAAGATCATCGAGCGGAGGCCGTAACGGGAACGCTGGGTAAGCATGATACCCTGTTATATGCACCCGCATTATGGCGACTGGAAGGCGCGCCGGCCAACTTTCTAGCCCTTCCAACTTTCTGTCCGCCATCCTATATGGGTCGGGCTCGCGGGGCTTGCCCCGCGGCTATGGCGATAAACGCCGGCGAAGAATAGGCACAGCGGACCCGGGGGCAGTACCCGGCGGCTCCACCATCGCTTCTGCTTTCAGCAGGGACGTTGACGGGGCCGAACCAGGATCGACGTGTGTTGAAAAGCGCTGGTTTTTGCTCGGAATGGGACCACCGTGACGGCCCATACACAAGTGCCAACGATAACGAAGCACTCGCGATTGCGGCGTAACCTGACGGCTTAACGGCCTAAGGTTACACCAAAATAGCGCGGTTGGACCGCACCGGGCAACAGAAGCGGATTCCAGCGGCACGGGGAGCGCCGGGCAACAGAAGCTCCCCACCCGTTCCGTTCGGCCCGCTGTTCGAAGGCGTGTCGCCGATCCCCGATCGACCTTCGTCTTGCTATCGCCGGACTGGCGCGCAAATAGACGTCATGGCGATCACCAGCGTACCCGGTCATCCTTCCGCTCACCGCGCCGCGATCGGCGCTGCGGTGGCAGCACGGCTTGATGCGGACCCCCGATCGATCCGGCTGCCCAGCGAGCAAGCGGCGGCGTGGAAGATTCCGAACTATCTGGACGTTGCGACGTGCAAGCGGCTGGTCGCGATGATCGACGCTAATCGGCGCCCCTCGACCTTGTTGTCGGACAGCGGCGACAGCTCGTTCCGCACGTCGGAAAGCTGCGACATGAACCGCCGCGCGCCCGATATCGAGCCGATCGACGTGGGCCTCGCCAACCTGCTGGGCATTGACCCTGCCTGGGGCGAGACGATGCAGGGGCAACGCTACGCCCCCGGTCAGTATTTCAAGGCGCATCACGATTATTTTCACGAGGGCGAAAGCTACTGGCCGTCTATGAAGGCGTCCGGCGGGCAGCGCGTGTGGACCGCGATGATCTTCCTCAACGACGTCGACGAGGGCGGCGCGACATGGTTTCCACAGGCCGGCGTGCGCGTGAAGCCAAAGCGGGGCACGCTGCTCGCCTGGAACAACATGAACCCCGATGGCAGCCCCAACACCGCGACCCTGCACGAGGGGACGTCGGTGTCGGAGGGCGTGAAGTACATCATCACCAAATGGTTCCGCGAAGCGCCCTGGACCCCGGCGGCGTGACGTCATGAGACATGTGCTGGGTGTCGAACGCTCGATCCTGGGCCAGCCGTGGCGCTGGCGCGCGACCGCGGCGGAGGATCTTGCCCCCACCGATCTCGTCACCCAGCTGCTGCTGGCGCGGGGGTGTCCGCCCGAGGCGCTCGATGATCATCGCGCGCCCTCGATCCGCGCGTTCATGCCCGACCCGTCGATCTTCCGCGACATGGACACGGCGGCAATGCGGCTGGCTGACGCGGTCGAGCGCGGCGAGAGCATCGCCATCTTCGGCGATTATGACGTGGATGGCGCGACCTCCTCGGCGCTGATGCTCCTCCTCCTGCGTCAGCTTGGTGTCGAGGCGCGGGTCTATATTCCCGACCGGATGACGGAGGGATATGGCCCGACCGTCGCGGCCATGACCCGGCTGGCGCACGAAGGCGCGTCGCTGATCGTGACGGTGGATTGCGGCGCGCAGGCGTTTGACGCGCTTGCTGCCGCCCACGCTGTCCCGGTGGATGTGATCGTCGTCGATCATCACCAATGTTCGAGCGAGCTGCCGCTGGCGCATGCCGTGGTGAACCCCAACCGCCTCGATGAAGGGGAAGGGGCCGCACACGGCCATCTGGCAGCGGTCGGCGTCGCCTTCCTCCTCGGTGCAGCGCTGCTCCGCGTTCTGCGTGGGCGCGGCTATTTCGCCGCCCGCGCAGAGCCCCGGCTGCTGGACCTGCTCGATCTCGTCGCGCTGGGTACCGTCGCCGATGTCGCGCAATTGCGCGGGCTGAACCGGGCGTTCGTCGCGCAGGGGCTGAAGGTCATGGCCGGCAGGCGCAACATCGGCCTCGCCGCGCTGATCGAGGCGTCGCGGCTGACCCGCGCACCGACCGCGACCGATCTTGGCTTTGCCCTCGGACCGCGCATCAACGCGGGTGGTCGGGTGGGGCGAGCAGATCTTGGCGTGCGCTTGCTCACCACCAACGATCCGGCGGAGGCGCGCGCGATCGCCGCTGAGCTTGACCGGCTGAACGAGGAGCGCCGCGCGATCGAAGCGGCGGTCCAGGCAGAGGCCGAGACGATGTGCGCCGCGGGCCGCAGCATGACCGTCGTCGCGGGTGTCGGCTGGCACCCGGGCGTCATCGGCATCGTCGCTGGCCGCCTGAAGGAGAAACTGGGTCAGCCAGCGATCGTCATCGCCATCGACGAGAACGGCGTCGGCAAGGGCTCCGGACGCTCGATCACCGGCGTCGATCTGGGGCAGGCCATCCACGCAGCGAAGGAGGCCGGGCTGATCGTCGCTGGCGGCGGCCACGCCATGGCAGCCGGGCTGACGATTGCGGCGGACCAGATTCCGGCCTTTGCCGACTTCCTCGAAGAATTGCTGCGCGACCGGATCGCCGCGGCCGTGGCTGACCGCGCGCTGCTGGTTGATTCGGTTCACGCCCCCGGCGGGGTGACGCCCGACCTGGTCCATGCGCTGGAGGCGGGCGGGCCCTATGGCGCCGGGTGGCCGAGCCCGCGTGTTGCCATCGGTCGCGTCCGCCCGGTACGCGTCGATGTCGTCGGTAACGGCCATGTCCGTGCGATCGTCGCCGGGGATGACGGGCGCAGCCTGAAGGCGATGGCGTTCCGCGCGGCGGATACCGCGCTCGGCGCCGCATTGCTCGGCGCGTCCTCGCACCGACGCTTGTGGCTCGCCGGGCGCGCCAAGGTGGATGACTGGGCGCAGCGGCCTGCCGCAGAATTGCATATTGATGATGCTGCATGGGCAGATTGATGCATCGGGGCGTTGACAGCCGGCTTTGGCCCCTCTAGCAGCCCCCTCGCTGGCCCCTTCGTCTAGTGGTTAGGACGCGGCCCTTTCACGGCTGAAACACGGGTTCGAGTCCCGTAGGGGTCACCAGCTAAAAGCCCGCTTCGCCGGACTGGCGCCATGATGGGCGTCAGGAGGGGCGAGATGAATTTCGATCTCACGGGGCGCACCGCGCTGATTACCGGCGCATCGTCGGGCCTGGGCGCTCACTTCGCTGAAATCTTCGTTGCTGCGGGTGCGCGGGTCGTGATCGGCGCGCGCCGTGTCGATCGGGTGCGCGACCTTGCCGACCGGCTCGGGGATCGTGCCTTGCCGGTCGCCATCGATGTCCTGGATGAAGCCTCCATCACCGCCGCTTATGATGCCGCCGAAGCGCATTTTGGCGCGATCGACACGGTTGTCGCCAATGCCGGTGTTGCCAATGGTGGCCGCGCGATCGACATCCCCGCGGACAAGCTGCGCCAGACGATCGATACCAATTTCACCGGCGTGCTGCTGACCGCGCGAGAGGGGGCGCGGCGGATGATCGCCGCCGGCTCGCGTGAGAGTGGCCGCGGCCGCATCGTGCTGATCGGGTCGATCACCGCGCACGTCACCGGCCATGGCGACAGCGCCTATGCCGCGTCGAAGGCGGCCGTCGCGCATCTCGGCCGCAATCTGGCGCGCGAATGGGTGCGGCTGGGCATCAACGTGAACGTGCTTCAGCCCGGCTATATCCAGACCGAGATCGCCGGCGACTGGTTCGAGACCGAGGGCGGCGCCCGGCAGGTCGCGGGCTGGCATCGCCGCCGCTTCATGCCGATCGACGTCCTCGACCCCCAGCTGCTGTATTTCGCCTCGGACGCGAGCGCGATGGTGACCGGGTCGGTGATCGACATCGACGACGGCCAGTCACTCTGAACCACGCGGCTTCGACAATCCGATGCTGGACGCGTAAGCAGGCGCGGTGCGGACGATTGATCTGAATGCCGATCTGGGGGAGGGTTTCGGCCCCTGGACGATGGGCGATGATGCGGCGATGCTGTCGCTCGTCACCAGTGCCAATGTCGCCTGTGGCGGCCATGCAAGCGACCCGGAGACTATGTTCCGCACGCTGGAGATGGCGCGCGATCGGCGGGTCGTCGTCGGCGCGCATCCAAGTTACCCCGACATGGCCGGCTTTGGTCGTCGTCGGCTGATTGCGCCGCCTGAGGAGATCACTCGTTTCGTCGCCGCGCAGGTAGGGTCGCTGGTGGCGATCGGTGCGCTCGCTGGGCATCGCGTCCGCTATGTGAAGCCGCATGGCGCACTCGCCAATGTCGCGGCGGTGGAGCGCGACGTGGCCGATGCCATCGCGCGGTCGGTTCAGGCGATCGATCCGCAGCTCGGCATCCTCGCCATCGCGGGCACGCAGCTTGAGCTCGCGACCCGTGCGCTCGGCATGACGGTGTACCGTGAGATCTACGCCGATCGCGGCTACACCGCGGCCGGCCTGCTGGTGCCGCGTGATCAGCCCGGCGCGATCATTCACGATCCGGCGGAGGCGACCGATCGCTTGCTGCGCTTCCTCGAAACTGGCGCCATGCTCACCGTCGATGGCGGGCAGGTCCCGCTACAGGCGGATTCGATCTGCGTGCACGGCGACAATCCCTCCGCGGTCGACATGGCGCGATCGATCCGCACGGCGCTGAGCGAACACGGCATCGCTATCACCTCCTTCGTGCACGACGCATGACGAGCCCGGTGCTCCGGCCGGCAGGTGCGGCGGCGCTGCTGGTCGATTTCGGCGAAACTATCGACGATGCGGTCTACTCGCATGTCGTGGCGCTCGATCAGGCCGTGCAGGCCGACCCGCCGGTGGGCCTGTGTGAGACGGTGCCGGCGTACGCCAGCCTCCTGCTGGTGTTCGATCCGCTGGTGACGGACCACGAAGCGGTGGGGCGCCATGCACTCCGGCTGGTGACGAACGCAGAGAGGCTGGCGGCGCCGCCCCGCGTCCATGACGTGCCGGTCTGCTATGATGGGGAGGCGGCACCCGACCTCGTGGCGGCGGCGGAGGCGCTGCAAATTACGCCGGAGGCGCTGATCGAGCAGCATCTGGCGGGCGACTATCGGGTGTATATGTACGGCTTCGCGCCGGGATACGCTTATCTCGGCGGGGTGCCCGATGCGATTCACCTGCCGCGCAAGCCGGCTGCGGTACGCGGCTATCCGGTGGGAAGCGTCATGATCGCGGGCGCCCAATGCCTGATCACGACGCTGCCGATGCCGACCGGCTGGTGGGTGATCGGGCGCACGTCGTTGCGCGTGCTGGATGCCGATGCAGAGCGCCCGTTCCTGCTCGACCCCGGCGATCGCGTGCGCTTCACGCGGGTTCATGGGGATATGTTCGGGTGAGCCGGGTGCTTCTCAGGATCGTTGATGCCGGTCCGATGACCAGCGTGCAGGATGGCGGCCGGCCCGGCTGGCGCCGCTTCGGCGTGCCGCCCTCGGGACCGGTCGACCGGCGCGCCTTTGCCGCTGGGATGGCGGCGTGCGGAGGCAGTACCAGCGGCATCGAGGTCGCGCCGGGTGGCGTGACGGTCATGTGCGAGGAGGGCGCTGTCGCCGTGGCGGTCACCGGCGCTGCGCGAACCACCGTCAACGGGGTCGATCTTGGGGGATGGAGCCGCTTCACGTTGCCGCAGGGGGCGACATGCGTCGTGCGGGTCGAGCAGGCGTGCTGGGGCTATGTTGCCTTCGCCGGAACGCTGCGGGCGCCGTCGTGGCTCGGCAGCCAGTCGACGCATCTGATCGCGGGGCTGGGCGGGGGGCGGCTGGGCGCGGGCGACGTGGTGGAAATCACGCAGGCGCGCGAAAACCTGGCCTTTGCGATGTTGCCGGCGCCGCCGGATCGGCCTGTGCGCGGCCTTTTTCGCGCGGTGCTCGGCCCCCAGCAGGATCATTTTGGCCAGCAGGCGCTCGCGCTGCTGACGTCGGCCAGCTTTGTCGCGACGAGCCGCTTCGATCGCATGGGGCGGGGACTCGACGGGCCGGCGCTCCAGCCGCTGCGGATCGACATGCCGAGCGGGCCGGCGGTGCGCGGCGCGCTACAGGTTGACGGCGAGGGGCGGGTCAGCCTGCTGACTGCCGACCATCAGACGACGGGCGGCTACCCGCGCATCGCGGTGGTGATAGAGCCGGATATCGATGCGCTCGCCCAGCTGCCCCCCGGCGAGGCGGTGCGGTTCGAGCTGGTCAGCGCGGCCGAGGCGATTGCCGCGACCCGAGCCGCGGCGTCACGCGATCAGGCGTGGCTGAAGGAAATTGCGGCGGGCGTGCGCGAGCGCGCGCCATTGATGTTGGCCAATCTGGTCGACGGCATGGCGGTGCGGCAGGGCACCAGCCGGTAGCGGCCCGCCTGACGGCAGGCAGGCCGCGAAGGTCAGCCGCTCAGGCCGGCTTCTTGGCGACGCCGACAAGCGAAGGGCGCAGCAGCCGGTCGCGGATCATCCAGCCCGACTGCATTTCCTGAACGATCGTGCCCGGCTCCGCGTCCGAAGGCACCTCGATCATGGCCTGGTGCCGGTTGGGGTCGAGCGGCTGGCCCATCGCCTCGATCCGGGTCAGGCCATTGCGCTGGAACACGTTGACCAGTTCACGCCCGGTCGCCTCGATCCCGGCGATCAGCCCCTTCACCCGCTCATCCTCGCGCAGTTCGGCGGGGATCGACGACAAAGCGCGTTCGAGGTTGTCGTTCACGCTCAGCACGTCGCGCGCGAAGTTGGTCGCGGCATAGGCGCGGGCATCGGCCACGTCCTTTTCGGCACGGCGGCGCACGTTCTGGATCTCCGCCTGCGCGTACAGCGTCTGCTGCTTCGCCTCCGCCAGCTGGTTCTCCAGCTCGGCCGTGCGATCATGCTCGGCGACTTCCGGTGCCTCCGCGGCGGTTTCCTCGCGCAGATCCTCGGCCGGCGTGTTGCTTTGCGTGTCGGTCATTGTTTCCCTGTCATCATCTGGCTGCTCAACCCATCAGGCGAGCGAGCGTTGCTGCCGTAAAATCCACCATGGGCACGACGCGGGCGTAGTTCAACCGCGTGGGCCCAATCACCCCGACCACGCCCACCACGCGCCCGTCGCTGCCACGGAAGGGCTTTGCGATCACCGAGGAGCCGGACAGCGCGAAAAGCTTGTTCTCCGCGCCGATGAAGATGCGGGTCGCATCGCCCGCGCGAGCGGAATCGAGCAGCGCGGCGATTTCCTGCTTGCCGTCGAGATCGTCGAGCAGGTCGCGCACCCGGTCGAGATCGGCGGCGGCGGCATCGTCGAGCAGCCGGCCCTGGCCGCGCACGATCAGCACCGGCCGGCGTTCGCCATCCTCGCTCCACACCGCGATGCCGCGTTCGATCAGGGTCCGGGCCGCGCTGTCGAGCGCCGCGCGGTCGCGCGCCAGTTCCTGGTCGATCCGCGCCCGCGCCGCCGCCAGCGTCAGCCCCGACAGCGTGGCGGACATGTAATTGCCCGCCTCGATCAGCGCGGCTGGCCCGACGCCCGGCGGCAGGTCGACGACGCGGTTCTCGACCGCGCCATCCTCACTGACGAGGACCGCCAGCGCTTGACCTTGGGACAGCGGCACGAAGCCGATCGAGCGCAGTACCTGTTCCCGCTTGGGCACCATGACCAGCCCGGCGCAGGCCGATAGCCCGGACAGGGCGGCGGTGGTCGCGGCCAGCGCCTCCTCAACCGGGCCGCCGAGACCGGCGCGCGCCTCGATCGTCGCGCGCTCCTCGGCCGATGGCTCCAGCGCCTGCATCATGCCGTCGACGAACAGGCGCAGTCCAAGCTCGGTCGGCATCCGCCCGGCGGAGGTATGCGGCGCGGCCAGCAGTCCGACCTCCTCGAGCTGCGCCAGCACGCTGCGGATCGACGCCGGCGACAGGTTCAGCCCGGCCTGCGCCAGTGTCTTGGAGCCGACCGGCTGGCCGTTCTGGAGATAGCCGTCGACCACGCGGCGGAAGATGTCGCGCGCCCGGTCGGACAATTCGGTGATGGGGGGAGAAACGCTCACGACATGAATCTAGAACAAACAGGCCGGAAATCTAGGACAGACAGGCTGGCGCGACAATTGCCGAGCGGCTACCGCGAAGCCACATCAACGTCCGGTGGCGTCTGCCGATGGTCGCCTTCCTCGTGGAAAGTGGCCGGGCGCCGCCGCCGGACGATCTGCGGAGTAGAATGACCATGCGTCCCAGCGGCCGTGCGCCCGACCAGATGCGCGCCATCACCATCGAGCCGAACTTCACCCGTCATGCCGAAGGATCGGTGCTGATCGGTTTCGGCGACACCAAGGTCCTGGTCACGGCCAGCGTCGAGGAGCGGGTGCCGCCGTTCCTTCGCGGCAAGGGCCAGGGCTGGGTGACGGCGGAATATGGCATGTTGCCGCGCGCCACCCACACCCGCGGCAGCCGCGAGGCGGCCAAGGGCAAGCAGTCCGGCCGGACGCAGGAAATCCAGCGGCTGATCGGTCGTTCGCTGCGCGCCGTCACCGACATGCAGGCGCTGGGCGAGCGGCAGATCGTGCTGGATTGCGACGTGATCCAGGCGGACGGCGGCACGCGGACGGCGTCGATTTCCGGCGCATGGGTCGCGCTGCGCATGGCGGTGAACAGCCTGATGGCGGCCGGCAAAATCGAGAAGGACCCGATTTCCCAGAAGGTCGCGGCGGTTAGCTGCGGCATCTTCCAGGGGCAGCCGGTGCTCGACCTTGATTATGACGAGGATTCGAACGCGGACGCGGACGCCAATTTCGTGCTGCTGCAGAACGGCCATATCGCCGAGGCACAGGCGACCGCCGAACATGCGACCTATGACGAGGAGGCGCTGCTGCGCCTGCTGCGGCTGGCCCGGATCGGTTGCAACGAGATCTTCGCCGCGCAGGATCGGGCGATCGGGGCATGAGCGGCGAGGGGAACGAGCCGCAGGCGATCCGCAAGCTGCAGCCCGGCAAGCTGGTGATCGCCAGCCATAATCCGGGCAAGGTGCGCGAGATCGCGGCCCTGCTGGCAGGGCACGGCCTGGAAGTGGTGTCGGCGGCCGAGCTCGACCTCCCCGAGCCGGAAGAGACCGGCACGACATTCGTCATGAATGCCGAGCTGAAGGCGCAGGCGGCGGCCGACCTGTCGGGGCTGCCGGCGCTGGCCGATGACAGCGGCATCTGCGTCGATGCGCTGAACGGCGAGCCGGGGATCTTCTCCGCGCGCTGGGCGGGCGAGACGAAGGATTTCGGCGAGGCGATGCGCCGAGTCCACGCGCGCGTGTCGGAGATCGAGGATGCGCCGCGCGATGCGCATTTCGTCTGCGCGCTGGCGCTGGCCTGGCCCGACGGCCATGTCGAATGGTTCGAGGGGCGGGTCGACGGCACGCTCGTCTGGCCGCCGCGCGGGACCAAGGGCTTCGGCTATGATCCGATGTTCCTGCCCGACGGCCATGACCTGACGTTCGGCGAGATGGACGAAGAGGCGAAGCACGCCATCAGCCACCGTGCCGATGCGTTCCGCCAGATGGTTGCCGCCATTTTCTGACAATGGCGGGCCGGCGCGCGTCAGAGCGTGCGCTGGCCCACCACATTGCCGGGTGGGCTGTACCGGCAGACCAGATAATCGTCGCGCCGGTTGGACGCGATCGCGCAGCCGACGCGGGTCGTGTTGCGCCAGATGATCTGGGTATAATGCGACACGTCACGCCACTTGCCCGTGCGGCTGAACGCGGGCGTGACGCCGTTCACGAAATAGCGCTGCTCGGCCACCCAATGCCCGGACATTTCGTCGAAGCGATAGGCGCCGCGCGTGCCGGTCCACAGATTTTCCCCCTCACGCGTCGGGCCCTGCGGCTGCCTGGCGTGGGCGAAGCGGCGGGTGCGCGCCAGTTCACGGGCATAGCGACTGGCCGATGCGGCCAGCGCCGGATCCCAGGTGAGCGGCGGGACGCCAACCTCGGCCCGCGCGCGATTGTGCGCGGATAGCATGACCTGCCTCAGCAATGCGCCGCCACGGGGGGCGGGCGCCTGCGACACCTTTTCCTCATACACCCGTTCGGGGCCTTGCGCGCAGCCGGAAAGAAAAAGAACGAGCGCGGCGAGGTGGCGTCGGAGGAGCATCGCGGCCATATCGGCGGCACCATGCCCTTCGACAATGCCCTGGCGCTCTACATTCATTGGCCGTTCTGCGTCTCCAAATGCCCCTATTGTGACTTCAACAGCCATGTGCGCGCCGCCGTCGACCAGGAGAAGTGGCGCGAGGCGCTGCTGATCGACCTCGCGCACGAGGCCGCGGTGCTGCCGGGGCGCAAGCTGCGCTCGATCTTCTTTGGCGGGGGTACGCCCTCGCTGATGCCGCCGACGACCGTTGCCGCGTTGCTCGACGCGGCGGAGCGGCATTGGGGGTTCGACGAGGGGATCGAGATCACGCTGGAGGCGAATCCGTCATCGGTCGAGGCGGCGTGCTTCGCCGATCTGGCGGTGGCGGGGATCAACCGCGTGTCGCTGGGCCTGCAGGCGCTGGACGATGCGGCGCTTCACTTTCTTGGCCGCGCGCATGACGTGGCGGAGGGGCTGGGCGCGCTCAATATCGCGCAATCGGTGTTCCCGCGCGTCAGCTTCGACCTGATCTATGCCCGGCCCGAGCAGACGCTGGCGCAATGGGAGGCGGAGCTTCGCCGCGCCTTGTCGTTCGGGACCGAGCATCTGTCGCTGTACCAGCTGACGATCGAGCCGGGCACGCGCTTCGCCACCGAGGCGGCGGCGGGGCGGCTGACGATCCCTGATGGCGACGATGCGGCCGACCTGTTCGAGATGACGCGCGCGATCACCGCGGCGGCGGGCCTGCCGGCCTATGAGATCAGCAACCATGCCCGGCCGGGTGCGGAGAGCCGGCACAATCTGGCCTATTGGCGCTACCAGACCTATGCCGGCGTCGGCCCCGGCGCGCATGGCCGGCGGCAGGGGCTCGCCACCGTGCGGCGCAAGAAGCCGGAGAACTGGCTGACCGCGATCGAGCGCAACGGGCACGGGATGGAGGCGGAGGAGCCGCTCGCCCCCGCGACGCAGGCGTCCGAAGCGTTGCTGATGGGGCTGCGGCTGCGCGAAGGCGTGGATCTCGCGCGGATCGCCGCGCTCGCCGGGCGCGACATGGCCGACATCGTCGATCTTGCCGCGATCGCTCGGCTGCCCGAGCTGATCCGGCTCGACGGCAGTCGCCTGACGGTGAGCGAGCAGGGGATGCTGCTGCTCGACGCGATCCTGCCGGAAGTCGTGCGCGATACCGTGCCTGCCTGACCGGCTGGCGGCGCGTCCAGATTGCAAGCGATGGGTTGTCGGTGCGGAGGCGCCGACGCTAAAGGCTCGGCGGAACAATGGAGAGTATCATGCGCGTCATCGACCATCACATCGTCGGCCATCAGGGTGGCGCCGGCGGGCGCGTGTCGGAGGTGTTCGACCCCAATACCGGGCGCGTTCAGGCGCAGGTGACACTGGGCACGCAGGCTGATCTCGACCGGGCGGTCGCGGCCGCCGGGGCAGCGCAGCCGGCCTGGGCCGCGACCAACCCGCAGCGCCGCGCGCGCGTGATGTTCGCGTTCAAGGCGCTGGTCGAGGCGAACATGAACGAGCTGGCGCATCTGCTGTCGTCCGAGCACGGCAAGGTGATCGCCGATTCCAAGGGCGATATTCAGCGCGGGCTGGAAGTGGTCGAATTCGCCTGCGGCATCCCGCATGTGCTGAAGGGTGAGTTCACCCAGGGCGCGGGGCCGGGCATCGACGTCTATTCGATGCGCCAGCCGATCGGCATTGGTGCCGGCATCACGCCGTTCAACTTCCCGGCGATGATCCCCTTGTGGATGGGTGCGGTCGCCACCGCCTGCGGCAATGCCTTCATCCTGAAGCCGTCGGAGCGTGACCCGTCGGTGCCGGTGCGCCTTGCCGAGCTGATGCGCGAGGCGGGAATGCCGGAGGGCATTTTCCAGGTCGTCAACGGCGACAAGGAGATGGTCGACGCGATCCTCGATCATCCGGCGATCGGCGCGGTCAGCTTCGTCGGATCGTCCGACATCGCGCATTACGTCTATCGGCGCGGTGTCGCGGCGGGCAAGCGCGTGCAGGCGATGGGCGGCGCGAAGAACCACGGCATCGTCATGCCCGACGCCGACCTCGACCAGGTGGTCGCCGACCTGTCGGGCGCGGCGTTCGGCTCGGCTGGCGAACGCTGCATGGCGCTGCCGGTGGTGGTGCCGATCGGCGACAAGACCGCCGATGCGCTGCGCGAGAAGCTGATCCCCGCGATCGAGAAGCTGCGTGTCGGCGTCTCGACCGATGCCGAGGCGCATTACGGCCCGGTCATCAACGCCGCGCACAAGCAGCGCGTCGAACAGTGGATCCAGACCGGCGTCGACGAGGGCGCGGAACTGGTCGTCGATGGCCGCGGCTTCACGTTGCAGGGGCATGAGGACGGGTTCTTCGTCGGCCCGTCGCTGTTCGACCGCGTGACGCCGCAGATGAAGAGCTATCAGGAGGAAATCTTCGGCCCGGTGCTGCAGATCGTCCGCGCGCCCGACTTCGAGACCGCGCTTCGCCTGCCGAGCGACCATCAATACGGCAATGGCGTCGCGATCTTCACGCGCAACGGCCATGCCGCGCGCGAATTCGCGGCGCGAGTCAATGTCGGCATGGTGGGCATCAACGTGCCGATCCCGGTGCCGGTCGCCTATCACACCTTCGGCGGATGGAAGCGGTCCGCCTATGGCGACACCAACCAGCACGGCATGGAAGGCGTGAAGTTCTGGACCAAGGTGAAGACCGTCACGCAGCGCTGGCCGGACGGCTCCGCTGACCTGCCGCGCGGCAGCGAGGACGGCGGCCCGTCGCGCGTCCAGGACGCGTTCGTCATCCCGACGATGGGCTGAGGTACCTTGGCGCGTAACTTCCTGTTTGCTGCCGCAGCCGCGGCGTCACTCGCCGCCTGCGGCACGCCGGTCGAGGAGATCGGCAACAATGCGCTGGAAGCGGCGGAGAACATCGTGGCGGTCGACAATATCGCTGCGATCGTTCCCGTCGAGATCAAGCCGCCGGTGAACCGTCTGCCCCAGCCCTTCATCGGGCGCTGGGGCCTGACGGCGGAGGATTGCACGGGCACGGCCGGGAACAACGCCGGGCTGATGGTGATCGCGCCGGACCTCCTGACCTTCTACGAATCGCGCGCCGCGGTGCGTGGTCTTCAGGCGATCTCCCCGACGGAAGTCCGCGTGACGCTGACCTTCACCGGCGAGGGGCAGGAGTGGACGCAGGAAACACCGCTGATCCTCGGTGAGGATGGCGTCACGCTGACGCGCCTCGTCGATGGTCGCAAGCTGCAATATACGCGGTGCGGCGCATGAGCGGGGGAAGCGCGACAGGCTGGATCCTAACCTTTTCCTGCGAGGACCGCGGCGGGATCGTGGCCGCGGTCGCCGGCTGCGTGGCGGAGGCGGACGGCTTCATCCTCGACAGCCAGCAATATGCCGATCTGGAGAGCGGCCGCTTCTTCATGCGGCTGGTGTTCCGCGGGCCGGACTGCCGCGAGGGGCTGTCGCGCGTCGCGACGCGGTTCGGGTTCGACTGGACGCTGGTACCGGCCGATCATCGCCCCAAGGTGCTGATCGCCTGTTCCAACACCTCGCACTGCCTGAACGACCTGCTGCACCGCTGGTCGATCGGCGCGCTGCCGATCGAGCCGGTCGGCGTGGTGTCCAACCACACGACGCTGCAGGGGCTGGCCGAATGGCATGGCCTGCCGTTCCATCACCTGCCGGTATCGGCCGCCAACCGCGCGGAGCAGGAACAGGCGCTGTTCGACCTGTTCGAGCGGAGCGGGGCCGAGCTGCTGGTGCTGGCGCGTTACATGCAGATCCTGTCGGCGGACCTGGTGGCCAAGGTCGCCGGGCGCTGCGTCAACATCCACCACAGCTTCCTGCCGAGCTTCAAGGGGGCCAAGCCCTATCATCAGGCGCATGCGCGCGGGGTGAAGCTGATCGGTGCGACGGCGCATTACGTCACCACCGATCTTGATGAAGGGCCGATCATCGAACAGGCGGCGGAGCGCGTCGACCATCGTGCGACCGTCGAGGAACTGATCGGCATCGGGCGCGATATCGAGGCGCAGGTGCTTGCGCGGGCGGTTCGCTGGATCGCGGAGCGCCGCGTCCTGCGCAATGGTGCACGCACCGTTGTCTTTCGCTAGAGCCGGAAAATGACTGACCAGTTTGATCTTACCGACGACCAGCGCGAGATTCAGGATCTCGCGCGCCGCTTCACCGCGGACCGTATCACCCCCTTCGCTGCCGAATGGGACGAAAAGCACATCTTCCCGCGCGACACGATCAAGGCCGCCGCCGAGCTCGGCTTTGCGGCGATCTATGTCAGCGAGGAAAGCGGCGGGATCAACCTCGGCCGATTGGAAGCCGCGCTGATCATGGAGGCGATGGCCTATGGCTGCCCCGCCACCAGCGCCTTCATCTCGATCCACAACATGGCCTCGTGGATGATCGACCGCTTCGGTTCCGATGACCTGAAGGGCCGCTATCTGCCCAGCCTTGTCACCATGGACAAGATGGCGAGCTACTGCCTGACCGAGCCGGGCTCCGGCTCCGATGCGGCGGCGCTCAAGACCAGCGCGCGGCTGGAGGGCGATCATTATATCGTCAACGGATCGAAGCAGTTCATTTCCGGCGCGGGCGAGAATGAAGTCTATGTGACGATGGTGCGCACGGGCGCCGATGGCCCCAAGGGCATCTCCTGCCTCGTCATCGACAAGGACATGCCGGGCGTCTCCTTCGGCGCGAATGAGCGAAAGCTCGGCTGGCACGCGCAGCCGACCCGCCAAGTGCTGTTCGACAATGTGAAGGTGCCGGTGGCAAACCGCGTCGGGCAGGAAGGCGAGGGTTTCCGCTTCGCCATGATGGGCCTCGACGGCGGGCGCCTGAACATCGGTGCCTGCTCGCTGGGTGGGGCGCAGCGCTGCCTGGACGAGGCGATCGCCTATACCAAGGATCGCCAGCAGTTCGGGAAGCCGATCGCCGATTTCCAGAACACGCAGTTCACGCTGGCCGACATGGATACCGAGCTTCAGGCGGCGCGCTACCTGCTTTACGTCGCCGCCGCGAAGGTGACGGCGAACGCGCCCGACAAGACGCGCTTTGCCGCGATGGCCAAGCGGCTGGCGACCGACACCGGATCCTCGGTGGTCGATCGCGCGCTGCAGCTGCACGGCGGCTATGGCTATCTGATGGATTATCCGATCGAACGCTTCTGGCGTGACCTGCGGGTCCATTCGATCCTGGAGGGCACCAACCAGGTGATGCGGATGATCGTGGGGCGTGAGCTGACGCGCCAGTAACTGTCCTACACGCGGTAGGTGTGAGAGAAGATAGGATCGCCTCCGAAACGAACGTCTTTATCTTCTCTCTCACACGCACAAGTTTCGGGAATTTTGCGGATGACCAGTGACGTTCTCACCTTTGTCGACGGGCCGATCGGCCGCATCCGGCTGAACCGCCCGAAGGCGATCCACGCGCTCACCACCCCGATGTGCGTCGCCGTGCTCGACGCGCTGGAGGCATGGCGCGGCGACGATGGCGTCCGGGCGATCATCGTCGATCACGCGGAAGGCCGTGGCTTCTGCGCCGGCGGCGACATCCGCATGCTCGCCGAAAGCGGCGCGAAGGACGGCGCGGAGGCGCGTGAATTCTTCCACACCGAATATCGCATGAACCACCGCCTGTTCACCTATGTGAAGGCAACGGTCGCCTTCATGGACGGCATCACCATGGGCGGCGGCGTCGGCATTTCGCTGCCGTGCCGCTATCGCGTGGCGACCGAGAACACGAAGTTCGCCATGCCCGAAACCGGCATCGGCCTGTTCCCCGATGTCGGTGGCGGCTGGTATCTGTCGCGCCTTCCGGGGCGGATCGGACAATATCTGGCGCTGACCGGCCACCGGCTCGACGGCGCGGAGACCTTCGCGCTGGGCCTCGCCACGCACTACCTGCCGGCGGATCAGGTCGAGGAGGCCAAGCGCCGCATCGCTGCCGATCCCGGCGCGATCGTTGAGGCGCTGGATACGCTGTCCGCCGAGCCGGGGCCGGCGGCGCTGCTCGACAAGCGCGCCGAGATCGACCGGCTGTTCGCATCGGACAAGCTCGAGGACATCTACGCCGCGCTGGAGGCGGACGGCGGTGAGTTCGCCGCCGCGACGCTCGGGACGCTGAAGACCAAGTCGCCGCAGACGATGAAGGTCAGCCTGAAGCTGCTGAAGGACGGCAAGGCGATGGCGAGCTTTGCCGACGAAATGCGCCAGGAATATGCCGTCGGCGCGCGCGTGGTGCAGCGCCACGACTTCCTCGAAGGCGTCCGCGCGGTGATCGTCGACAAGGACAATGCGCCAAGGTGGGAACCGGCGACGCCCGAAGGCGTCAGCGATCATGTGATCGACCAGATCTTCGCGCCGCTGCCTGATGCCGAGGCGTGGACGCCGCACGATTGACCAATAAACCCGCCGCCGCTGGCAGTGCCGCGGCGAGGGAAGGGGAGAGAATGATGACCGAATATGCCAACATCCTCGTCGAGCAGCGCGGTGCCGTCACGCTCGTCACGCTCAATCGCCCGCAGTCGCTGAATGCGCTGAACAGTGATGTGCTCGCCGATCTGTCGGCGGCGTTCGGTGCGTATGACAAGGACGACAGCCAGCGTTGCCTCGTCCTCACCGGATCGGGCGAGAAGGCGTTCGCCGCCGGCGCGGACATCAAGCAGATGGCCGACATGGCCGCAGCCGATTTCTTCCTGCAGGACTTTTTCGCCGGCTGGCAGATCGGCGTCGTGGCGACGCGCAAGCCGTGGATCGCGGCGGTCAACGGCTTTGCGCTGGGCGGCGGGTGCGAGCTCGCGATGATGGCGGACTTCATCTACGCGGCCGACACGGCGAAGTTCGGCCAGCCCGAGATCAAGCTTGGCGTCGCGCCGGGGATGGGCGGATCGCAGCGGCTGACGCGTGCGATCGGCAAGGCCAAGGCGATGGAAATGTGCCTCACCGGCCGGATGATGGATGCCGCCGAAGCGGAACGCTCGGGCCTCGTCGCCAAAGTGGTGCCGCTCGCCTCGCTCCTTGAAGAGACGCTGAAGACCGCGGAACTGATCGCCTCGATGCCGCCGATGGCCGCGATGGTGAACAAGGAAATGGTCAACACGGCCTTTGAGACCGGGCTGGCGCAGGGCATCCTGACCGAGCGTCGCCTGTTCCAGATCCTGACCGCGACCGAGGACAAGGCGGAGGGCATGGCAGCCTTCGTCGAGAAGCGGCAGGGGGTCTGGAAGGGGCGCTGAGCCCCCGCCGGCTCATCCGGACGAACCACCATTGAAGAGCGGGGCGGGTAATCTCAGCTCCGCGGGACAAGGCGCCTGCCGCAGCGGCGCGGCGCTAAGGAGAAGAATATGGCACGCGTTGCATTCATTGGCCTGGGCAACATGGGCGGCGGCATGGCCGCGAACCTGGCCAAGGCCGGCCATGATGTGCGCGCCTTTGACCTCGATGCCGAGGCGCTCAATCGGGCGAAGCAGGCGGGATGCCTGCCAGTTCAGAGCGCGGCAGAGGCCGTGGTCGGCGCCGAGGCCGTCATCACCATGCTCCCCGCTGGCGCCCATGTCGCCGCCACGTACAAGGAGGCCGTGTTCAGCAATGCGGCGCCGTCGGCCGTTCTGATCGACTGTTCCACCATCGACGTCGCAACCGCGCGCGAGCTGGCCGCGGCGGCGGCGACACGCGGGCTTGAGGCCGTCGATGCGCCCGTATCGGGCGGGATTGCCGCCGCCAATGGCGGCACGCTGACGTTCATGGTCGGCGGCACCGCAAAGGGGTTCGAAGAGGCGCAGCTCTATCTGGAAGCGATGGGCAAGGCGGTTATCCATGCCGGCGACAGCGGCGCGGGGCAGGCCGTGAAGATGTGCAACAATTTGATCCTGGCGGGCACGATGATCGCGACCTGCGAGGGGCTGGCGCTGGCCGAGCGGCTGGGGCTGGACCTGCAGGTTTTCTACGACATCGCCAGCAAGGCGACGGCGCAGAGCTGGTCGCTCAACACCTATTGCCCGGTGCCGGGCGTCGGCCCGGAGAGTCCCGCCGACCGCAATTATGAGGGCGGGTTCGCCGCTGCGCTGATGCTCAAGGATCTTCGCCTCGCCATGGGGGCGGCGGAGCGGGCGGGCGTCGACCTGCCGTTCGGCACGCACGCGACCGAGCTGTACTCCTCGTTCGTCAATGGCGGCAACGCGGGCACCGATTTCTCCGGGATCATCCGCACGCTTCAGGACAAGCCGTGAGCGTCGCCTTTCGCCGGGAGAGCGACGAGGAGCATCGGGAGCCGCGGTTCGAACTGCCGCTGCCCAGCGGACCCAATCTCGTCACCGAGCGCGGCCTTGCGCTCATCGAGGAGCGGATCGCGGCGCTGACCGAGGAACAATCCGGCGCGGACGAGATGCGCGCGACCGAGATCGCGCGCGAGCTTCGCTACTGGAATACGCGCCGCGTGACGGCGGTGCTCGCCCCGCGGCCGCCGGAGGACGAGGTGGCGTTTGGCAGCCGCGTCCGCTTCAGGCTCAACGGCAAGGAGCAGGAGATCGTCATCGTCGGTGATGACGAGGCTGATCCGGCAGCGGGGAAGGTCGCGTTCTCGGCACCGCTCGCCCGCGCATTGATCGGCGGTGCTGCGGACGAGGTGGTGGCGTTCAACGGACGCGAGGATGCGATCACGATTCTGGACGTTCGCCCGGACTGACCCGCGGCGGCCCGGGTCTGGTGGCCTGCCGCGTGGCGGGTTTTCTGGAAGCCATGCCGTACGTGGCTACCACGGGGTCGGCGACCCTCAGCTTCGTGGTCGCCGGGTAATGCTGCGCAGCATGGCCAATGACGCGCAGACGGCGCTCTTCGCGCCCAGGCATGAATTCGGCGCCTGCCGTCAAGCTGCCGTCAGGTCTTGCTACGATCGAGTGAAGCTAAGTTTCTGCATGCTGCACGCCTTTTGCGCAGCATGACACCGATGTCTCAAAGGTCAGACTTGTTGCAGCGCCATATGGGATGCTGTACCGCGGAAAGACATCATTAGCGGGGCAGCGCGATGAAGAAGCAGCATAGCGTAGATGGCGTGATCATCATCAAAAAATACGCCAACCGGCGCCTCTACAATACCGAAAGCTCTTCCTACATCACGCTCGAGCATCTCGCCGCGATGACCCGCGATGGCCGCGAGTTCAAGGTCGTCGACGCCAAGACCGACGAGGATATCACCCACAGCATCCTCACCCAGATCATCATGGAGGAGGAGGGACGTGGCGATCAGCCGATGCTGCCAGTGAACTTCTTGCGGCAGCTGATCTCGATGTACGGCGACTCGATGCAGGCCATGGTGCCCGGCTATCTGGAAGCGTCGATGGAAAGCTTCCGCCGCAACCAGGCGCAGTTCAAGTCGGCGGTCGAGGGCGCCTTTGCCGGATCGCCCTTTGCCGAAATGGCCAAGCGCAACATGGCGATGTTCGAAGCCGCGACCAGCGCGTTCAAGCCGGCGGCGACGGCAGCGCCGCCCGCGAGCAAGGATGATGAGATCGCCGCGCTGAAGGCGGAATTGTCCCGCCTTCAGGAGAAAGTGAACAAGCTGGGCTAAGACGGCCTACGCGCGCTACGTTGGCGAGAGCATTGGTCGGTCAGGTTGCGGCGTCGCTGCAGCTGCGCGCATGAGCGAGCATCAGTCGTACCCACAGGAACAGGGGTACGCCATCGTCGCTGAACACATAAGTGTCTGGTTCGTCGACGACGGGAACGATCAGGCCATATCTGTCATGAAGCGGCTGCAGGAGGGCTGACGTATTCGGCTGGCCGGCCGGATCACGCGGGATCTGCGCCACGGGCAGTCGAAAGCTGTTGATCAGGGACACCTGCGCGAGGCTGCCCAATGCCCGCTCGTGACCGTCCCGTATCGCTTCGTCCACACGCAATCTGGTGCCCGGCGCGATGCGTAGCTGGAGATGGTCAAGCACCTGACCCATTCCTCGTTCGACGTCATTGTGATCCACCCGGTCGGAGCGTCGCTCGAGCGCCGCAAACCCGGCATGCTGGGCGATGAGGCTGGCCAGATAAGGAAGCCCCAGTGCCGCCAGGCTGATGAGCTGCAGCGCCTTGGGCGTGAAGCTCATCCCGCTGGCTTGTTGTCCAGCGTTGATCAAGTCGGCGATCTCGTCCTGCGTCATGTTGGGCAGCAGCAGGCCCAGGATGTTGCGCCGGATCGAGGGTACATGCTCGATGATCTCGGTCAGGTTCTGCGCGACGCCCGCGATGATCAGCTGAACACGGCTGCCGCGGTCGGACAGGTTCTTGATGAGCTCTGCGATCGACCGGCGCAGATCGGCATCGCCCGCCCGGTCGAATTCATCGAGGACCACAAGCAGCCTCGTTCCGGCAAGCCGATCGAAGATGTCGGATACGAGATCCACCGTCAGCGGCTGATCGTCGAGCAGGTCCTTGAAGCTGAGGCCGGATTCGATCTCATTGGCGGTAGGATCATAGCTGTCGTGGAACAACAGCGGCGTGTCTGCGAGGATCGCGCGGAACAAGGCGTCGAAGTTGCTGCGTTCACCGCAGGACACGTAACGGACGAGATAACGGGATTCGCGTGCGATGCCGCACAGGACGTGCAGCGTGGATGTCTTGCCGATGCCCCGCGGACCGAAGAGCACGACGTGCAAATATTGATCCTCCACCGCCCGTATGACGGTGCGAAGCAATTCACCCCGTCCAGCGAACCTCGTTGGATCCATGACGGGTCGGGCGGGGGTGAAGGCCGACCTTAGCCGGAGGCGAAGCTGGTCGTAGCTGCTGGTGCTGGGGGCGATGCGATCGACCGCTGTGCCGCGGAAGCGGGGAAGGACATGCGCCGTGCGGCGCGGCGTTGCGACCGGCTGCTCGATGTGCGGCGCCGATCCGATATCCGGCGTGGTCGCCTGCTCTTGTGCCTGGCCGAACAGGGAAGACCACCATCGCATATCGTATTCCGCTCATTTTACCCTGCAGCACCGGTGATGCTGGGGGCGGGTTCCGGCAAGCGGGCTGGTCCGTTATGGATAGATCTTGCTTTGTTCCGCGGGTTTGTGCTGGCCGAGCCGAGTGATCGCAGCGAGGATTGAGGAGCGGTTGGCCGTCAACCCGGCGAGCCGCAGCCCGACAATTGCAAGCGGAGTGGCGAGCAACAGCGCATAATAGCCGTTCACATAGTGTGCGAGCAGGACGAGCGTGATCGAGGCGGCAAGAAGCGCCAGCGTGGCATAATAGCCATCGTGCATGCGGCCGTGGGGCGCGTTGGTGAACAGGCCAGCGCAGTTGGCAGCGGCGAGTTCCGCGCCAATCCCCGCGAGGATCATGGCGTCGATCCTGCCGGTTGTTGCGGCGATCGCCAGTGCGGCCGGCACGCCGCCGAGCCGCACGATATTGGTGTAAAGCGGGCTGCGCGTTTCGGCAGAGGCAAGGGCAGCAATCGCGGGCGCGGCGCGAAATAGTCGCAAGGCGTTCAGGCAAGCGAGCGGCACGATGTACGCAGCCGCGGCATGAAAGCGGGCGCCGAACAGGAGGTCGAGCACGGCCGCTCCGAGAAGCAGTGCGCCCACCGTCAATGTCACTGCCAACAGCGCGGAAAGGGCGATCAGGACGGTGTAGAGATGTGCATGATCCTGCGGCCTTGCCTGTGTTTTCGCCAGTGCGGGCAGCGCCAGCGTCTGGAGGGACTTGGCGGCGAGATTACCGGGGATCATCGTCAGCATCAGCGCCGCGCTGAACCAGCCCAGGGATTCCGGGCCGAACCTATTGAGGACGATCATCCGGTCACCGTTCAGGATGAAGAACATTAACAGGCCGTTCACGACCAGCGGCCAGCCAAAGCGGAAGGCATGCCGGGCGATCGTGCCGTCGAAACTGACCCGATAGCTCTGCTGGACACCTACGTGGGAGAGGGCGACGGCGCTCACCTGCTGCGTGAGGATGGCGGCCAGGGCGACGCGGTGATCGTGGAAGAACCAATAGGCTGGCAGGATGGCGAGCAGGCCCAGGGGTTGCGAGAGCAGCGACCGCAGCGCTTGCGGAGCGAAGTGTCCATCGCGCTGCATTCGGAAAATATCTAAGTTTGTGAAGGCGTTGATGAGCGGAACGACGGTGAGGATCAGGTAGTCGCCGGTCTGGCTGATGGTATTGGTGGCCGCGGCGAAGATGAAGGCGACCAGTATGAGAAGGATGGTCGCCATGAAGCTGACCACGATCTGCGCGCCGTGGAGGTTGGAGACGAAGGCAGGATCGTCGGCACGGGGATCCTGCACCACGAGACGGTTCAGGCCAACGTTCTGAAATGTCTCCACAATCGTCATCAGTATGGCGAAGGTGGCGGCGAGGCCGAACTCCGTCACGGAAAGCAAGCGGGCGAGCAGGACGTTGCGCACGAGGACCGCGGCGACGTCCACGCAGTTGCTGAACAGTACGATCGATCCTGATCGCAGTAAGCGCACGGTGATGGATTCCTTGCCTTGGATCAGGATGGCAGTGGCGCGAAATGGCCGGCGACGACGGGGGGAGCGGCCTGTCCCCGGCGCACTTTGGCCTCGTTCCGGGGGCGAGCGGCCTCGACCAGCCAGCCGCCCGCGCCGAGCACGAACATCAGCCAGATGTAGCTGTTGTTCCAAAGGTGAACGCTGACGATGGCGACCATCGTCGCGACGACGGCGAAGACGTAGCCGAGGCGGATTGCCGCCTCATCGTCCCCGGCTGTGCCGCCCTTTGATGCGCGGAGCAATGTGAGCATGAACACGGACGCCAGCAGGGCGAGGCCGACCAGCCCGTATCGGTAGGCGATGACGAGCCAGAAATTGTCCATGCTGTTGCTCATGTATGCGGGGCGTTCCCATTCGTCGGTGCCGTGGCCGATCAGCGGGCTGCGCATCACGTCTGCCGTGCCGAATTCCCAGATCAGGATGCGATTGTAGGAGTTGCGGGTGTTGAAGGTGGCGTAGTCGACGAAGAGGTGAAACGGTGTTCGATCCGACAGCAGGTCGGTCACGACAAAGGCGGCGACGCACAGGGCGATGAGGATGATCCAGCGGCGCTGGACGCGGCGGAGCAGCAGGTTCCAGGTCATCAGCGCGAACTGGACGTTCATGCTGAGCAGCGCGCCGGTGGACAGCGAGGTCAGCGTGGCTATGGCCACGGTCGACGCGATGCCGCTGCGGAACGCGAGCGTGCGACGGGCGGCGGTGATGTAGATTGCCGGCGCCATCAAGGTTGCACAGAAGACGCCGAGGAGGATCGGGTGTTCGAACACGCCCTGCGCGCGGCTGAAGCCCCAGCGTTCCTCCATATAGGTGGGTGCGAGTGCCTGTCCGAAGCGGCCGGCCAGGTCGAGCAGCGGCTTCGTTCCGCTGACGGATTCCCAGATGAGGAAGGGGGCGAGCAGGATGACGCCGACGATCGCGACGGCGAAGGTGTAGCGCATCGAGGGTGCGTCGCGCACCAGCGCGCGGCCCGCAAAGTAAGCGCCGGCGCTTTGCAATAATACGACGCCGGCCGGCTCAATCGCGTCGCGCGGGTCGAGCAGGAGGAAGCGGGTGGCGGCGGCCCAGATGGCGAAGGCCAGCGCGAGGGCGTCGATCACCGACCGCTGCCCCGCGCGGCCGACTGCCCACAGGCCCAACATTACCGGCAAGCTGACGATCAGGAGGATCAAGGAGGGCGAGAGCCGGATCGATCCGACATCGTAGAGCGACGGCAGGAAAAGAGTGGCGATGAAGCTGATGATCATCAGCCGGCGGGCAAGCGACGAATGCGCAGGTGCTGCCGCCATCTCCGTCGGCAGCAAGGGTGTATCGAGCGGCTGCCGGTCCACGGCGGTGTCGGTACGGACGAGCCGCCCATTGTGGACGCGGACGAGCGGCCCCTTGCGCTGAGGCCCACGCGCACGGGAAGCGGGCGTCACCATAGGGCGGCGGAGCGCGAGCGGCCGGTTCAGATCAGTCACTGGCAGGCTGCCATCCCGGCGGCGCGCGGCGCGTCACAGGCCGGGCGCCTGTTGCCGCCACGTCGCATGATAACCGGCCATCGAGCGGTTGCTGATCCAGCGGCGCAGCGCGGAACGGCCGCGGTCGCCGGTGACCGGCATGACCGTGTTGCTGGGCGGCGTGGCCGGGGCGGCCGCGCCGATCAGGTAGAGCGGCGCGGCATTGCCGGTGAGGCGAGCGCCCTCCTGAACCCGGATCCAGCTTTTCTGATCGGGGAAGCGCGCGACCACATTGTCCTTCACCACCAGCGAGGGGCTTTTCGACAGAACGGCAATGCCATTGTACATCGCGCCCATGACGATGTTGTCGGCGATCACGACGTCGCGATAGGGTAGGCCGGACTTTTCATCGCGCAGGAAGATGCCCTGCATCGCGGCACCAGCCCCGCGATCGATGATGTTGCCGCGGATCGTGATGTTCGACGCGGCGCTGCCCTGACGCGAGGTCCACATCTGAATGGCGTCGGGGTGATCGCCCGGCGCCGGGGCAAAATCGGTGATCACATTCTCGGCGATGACGATGTGCGAATTGCCGCCGCCGCGCACGCCATCCATCCGCAGATGGTGGAGGTAATTGCCTGTGACGGTCGCGTTATGCGTGTCGAGCAGCGAGATGGCGGTAAAGGAATTGGTGAATTCGGACCGGGTGATACCGACATCCCGGCTGTCGCGGACGAGCAGAAGCTTGTCCTGCGCGCGGCCGATCGGACCGTGGCGGCCGGTGACGCGGACCTGATCGAGCGACACATCGTGCACACGGTGCAGGGTGAAGCCATGCTGCACCGGTGATCCCGCGCTGCGCAGGGTGAGGCCGGAGAGCGTGAGATTGCCGCTGTTGCGCAGGAAGAGCCCGGTGAGGATCGCCGGGTCGGCGGGATCGCGCGAGGTGAGCGTCACCATTCGGGCTGGGTTGATGTTTTGCAGCGTAACCGGCGGGTAGAGGCCGGGGGCGAGCCGGATCCGCTCCCCGCCCCGTGCCTGGCGTACCGCGGCGACCAGTTGCGGCGCCGTGCTGACGATCAGTTCACGCTTATCGGGCGCGGTGACGACCGAGGTGCTGGCGAGGAAGATCGTCGCCAGACCGAACAGGGGCGGAATGACATGTGCCGACATGAACGCTCGACCCTTCCCCCTCCGCAGATCCGGGGATGTCTCTAACCGCGCCGCGCCACTGCCGGCAGGAGTTAGCGCAGGAACGGATCAACCTCGCACCGCGGCGGAGCGAATGGCCGATATTCAGCGGAGCGGACAATCGGCCGGGAGGGGGCATTGATCGGGAATCTGCGGGAAATGTTGCTGCGTCGTTTGTACGGCGGCCGGCGGACGCATCGCTGGTACCTGCGGCTGATCAAGCGCTGGGAGGGGGGCGAGCTCCATTCCCGTCATTTGCGCGCGATGCTGCAACGGCAGCACGGGGTTTCGGTGGGTGATTATTCCTATGGCCCCATCCTGCGCCCCGGCCTGTTGCCGCGCGGGACGCAGGTGGGGCGTTGGTGTTCGGTCGGGCAGGGGCTGATCGTGCGGCGGCGGGACCATCCGATCGGGCGGATCACGCAGCATCCGTTCTTCTACAATGCGAAGCTGGGGCTGGTGCCGCGCGACACGATTGGCGCGGAGGCCGATAATCCGCTGACCATCGGCAATGACGTGTGGATCGGGGATCGCGTGACGATCGTCGGAGGATGCCGATCGGTCGGCGACGGCGCAGTGATCGCGGCGGGGGCAGTGGTCACGCGTGACGTGGCGCCGTTCACGATCGTCGGCGGCGTGCCCGCGCGGGTGATCGGCCGGCGCCTTTCGCCCGAGGTGGCGGATCGGATCGCCCGGTCACGCTGGTGGACGCTGGACCTGGAAACGGTCGCTGGGTGGGGCGAAGCCCTGATGCAAAACATCACCCCCGAACTGGCGGAGGTGATGCTGTCACGTTGCGTTGCCTTGGGAGCAGCGGCCGCCACGCCCCCGGAGGAGCGTAGCGGCGCATCTGCGATCAGCGGGTCTGCATCCGCAGGCCGATGCGGAACTGACGACCCAGCAGGTCCGAATAGGTGCTGTTCGCAGCCAGGCCCGTTTCCGGGAGCAACAGCGGCCAACGATCGAACAGGTTGGTCACGTTGACGAAGAACTGAGCGTCCGCGTCGCCGAAGCGGACCTTCTGCGTCAGGTTGAGATCGGCGTAGAACACACCCGACACGCGGTTCACGTCATAGGTCGGCTGTTGCGGCGTCGAGATCGGGCACCCGCTGGTGCATTCGATGCCGGTGGCGACATATTTGCCCGCGCTGACGCCGCGACCCGTTGCCGTGATCGCGAAGTTCGGCGTGTCGTAGGTTGCCGTGAAGCGATAGATCCAGTCCGGCGTGGTGGACTGGCCGCCGTTCACGCCGACCGAGTTGGTGATCACCGCCTGCGGCACGCCGCTGTCGAGGATGTTGTCGATATAGCGGGTGGCGACGCCGCGCAGGGTGAGGTTCCCGTCCGTGTCGCCGAACAGGCGGTCGAGCGGCAGGCGGTAGGATGCGTCGATGTCGACGCCGCGCACGACCTGGCTCGCCGCGTTGAACGGCTGGCTGCGGATCAGCAGGTACGGCTGGCCCGGGACCGAGCGCGCGGGATCCTCGGAGATCGCGTCGCACAGGGCCGTATTGCCGGAGTCGCAGAGGTTGACGATGTCCTGCGCGCTGAACGTGGTGATGCCGTCCTTGATGTCGATGTCGAAGTAATCGACCGACAGCGCGAAGCCGGGGATGAAGCGCGGCGTCAGGACGACACCGGCGTTCCACGAGTCCGACTTTTCCACGCCCAAGCGCGGGTTGCCGGTGACGAGGCCCGAGTAGCCGAAGCTGGCCGGACCATTGGCGCCGTCGGCGGTATAGGCCGGGTTGCGGACCGAATCGCTGTTCGCGGAGCCGCCCTGATACAGTTCGTTCAGGTTGGGTGCGCGAATGTCACGCGAGCGGGTGACACGGACGCGGAAGTCGTCGATCGGCTGCCAGGTGGCGCCGGCCTTCCACGTGGTGACATAGCCAGCCGTGGAATAGTCGGTCGCGCGGACTGCGCCGTTGAACTCGAGACCGGCGCCGAGCGGCACCACCGTTTCGAGGAAAACCTCCTTCACATTGTAGCTGCCGTTGGTGGGCAGGTAGTTGCCGACCGACCAGGCGTTGGACGTCGTGGGGTTGCCGGCGGCGTTGGTGGTCGCAATCGGCTGGAACTCGGTCGGCACGAAGCCGCGGATCTTTTCCTCACGATATTCGGCGCCGATCGCGACGCTGACCTCGCCCGCCCAGGTGCGGAACGGGGAGGCAGAGACGTTGAAGCCGGCGTTGTACTGCTCGACCACTTCGTCACGGTACGGATCGCCCAGGACGTAGTTGAAGGCGGCCGGATTGGCGACGCCAAGGCCCAGGCGGTTCAGCGGAACGCAGTTCGGGTCGTTGTTGCTGGGATTGCTGTCGACGTTGATCGCGCACTGGATCGAGCCGGTCGCGAAGTTGCCCGGATTGCCGGCGGGCGCGAACACCGCGTTGGTGGCATTGGCCATCCGGCTGATGTTCATGATGTTGCGCAGCTGTTCACGCAGGTCCGCGCGGCCGTACTGGCCGAAGACGTTCCACACCGCGTTGCTGCCGAACACCTCGGTGCTGCCCTCTGCGCCGATGGCGTAGCGCTGCACCTCGCGCTTGTTGTTGATCGCGCGGAACGGCAGGTCAGCCGCGGTGGTGGCGAGCGTCACACCGGTGATGCCGGTCAGCGCCGCCGGGCCAAGCGTGTTGTAGAGGAACGCGTTGCAGTTGGGACCGACGGGCACGGTGGTGCAGCCGGTTGCGTTCAGCGCAATGCCGGTCTGCAGGTTCGGGCCGGCGTTGAAGAAGATTTCCTGCGTGTTGTACGAACCCTCTGCGAACACCTCGATATCGTCGGCGATTTCGTAGCTGGCGCGCGCGAAGATGCCGCGACGGTCGTCCTCCGGGCTGAGGCCGATGCGGCGGCCGGAGTCATTCAGGCGCCAGTCGCCGCCCTGCGTCAGCGTCGGCGGGGCCGTGCCGGTCGGCGACGGGAAGGTCAGCGCGCCATATTGATACTGGCCGATCGCGCCGTTGTAGCCGAAATAGGTGCCGCGCAGGCTGTTCGCGCGCGCGCCGGTCGAGGCGGTGATGAGGCCGCCCGGCGTGGAGTTCGCCGCGCCGACCTGGCGACGGATCAGGAACTGCGGCTCGGTGCTGTTGGCGGACCAGTTCGGGTTCTGGATGCGGACGTAGCCGGTGGCGTTCCAGTCGCGATCGACACGGAAGATGCCGTCCTGATGCGCGAGCTCCGCGTTGAGCAGCAGGTGGCCGCGGCCCTCGCTGCCCCAGGAGAGGCCGCCGGTGACGCTGAACGAGTAATTGCCGCCGTCACCCTTGTCGGTGATGCCGCTGTCGATCGCGACCTTGAGGCCCGAATACTTCTTGTCGAGGACGAAGTTGACGACGCCGGCGACGGCGTCCGAACCATAGGCCGACGAGGCGCCGCCGGTGACGACCTCCACGCTCTTGATCAGTGCCTGCGGAATCGTGTTGACGTCGACGAGGCCGGTGACGGTCGAGGCCACCGAGCGGCGGCCGTCGAGCAGCACCAGCGTGCGCGTTTCGCCGAGGTTGCGCAGGTTCAGCGCGTTGATGCCGGCCTGACCGCTGGAGAGGTTGAGGCGCGAGTTCGCCGGGCGCGTGGAGCCCGCCAGCGACGGCAGCTGATTGACGAAATCGGCGACGTTGTTCGACGGCGAGGAATTCTGGATTTCCTGCTGCGTCAGGACGGTCAGCGGGGTGGGCGCCTGGAAGCCATCACGGACGATGCGCGTGCCGGTGACGATGACGTCCGGGCCATTGCCGTCGTTGCTGGTCCCGGGTGCCGGATCGCCGATCTGCGCCGTGGCGGTGCTTGAAGGCTGCGTCTGCGCAGCGGCAGGCGCCGCGAGCCCCGAAGCGAGCGCGAGCAGCGCCGTTCCCGTCAGCATTGTTCTGGACAAGATAATATCACGCACGTGCCGTCCCCCGAAAGCTTTTGTTACCTGTGCCTACCTGCATGCGTCATGCTGTTGTCGCAGATCGCCGATAGGGTGGAACGTGCCGGTAGGAGCGGAAAGCCGTCAAGGGAAGATCGGCCTACCTGTGTTTGTTGATCCATAGATCAGGCATATGGGTGGGAGCCGTAGGGCGGCGCATAACCGGCCGCTATAAGGCGTGACCTGCTTGTCATGGACGCGGCCCGCCTCACGCGGTTAGCCTGCGGCATACCCACAAGGAAAGGATAGCAATGCTCGACCGGCGCCTATTTCTGCTTGGTTCGGCGGCGACCGTGCTGGTGTCTGCTGCCTGCCACGGCCAGTCGGCGCCGGCACAAGGACCCACCCGCGTTGCCGGCCTGTCCGCACCGATCGAGATCATCGACGACCGCTGGGGCGTGCCGCATATCCGCGCGCAGACGAAGCCGGACGCGTTCTTCGGCCAGGGCTATGTCGTGGCGCGCGACCGGCTGTTCCAGATCGACCTGGCGCATCGCCGCGAACTGGGCCGGATGGCCGAAGCGTTCGGCCCCGAATTCGCGAAGCACGATGCGGTGGCGCGGCTGTTCCATTACCGCGGCGACCTGGACGCCGAGCTGGCGCGGGTGCCCAAGGAGGTGCGCGACGCCGTCGCCGGCTATATCGCCGGGATCAACGCGCGGATCGCGGAGGTGGAGAAGGACCCCGCGCTGCTGCCGCCGGAATATCGCATCCTCGGCGTCAAGCCGCTGCGCTGGGACATCCGCGACCTGGTGCGCGCGCGTGGCAGCTCGATGGGTAATGCCGATGACGAAATCCGCCGCGCGAAGCTGGCCGCGATGGGGATGCTGGAGCTGGACGCGGTGATCGCGCCGCTCCGTCCCACTTGGAAGCTGGCGGTGCCCGAGGGGCTGGATACGTCGAAGGTGAGCGACGCGGACCTGGGCGTGCTTCAGCTCGGCCGGCTGCCGTTCGGGCCGGACACGCCGACGCGCGAGCCGGAGGAGGATCTGGACCGCGCGCAGGCGGGGTCGAATGCCTGGACCATCGCGGGCAGCCGCACCACCACCGGACGCCCGATCCTCGCCAACGACCCGCATCTGGGCATCGGCGGCTTTGGCCCGCGGCACGTGGCGCACCTGACCGCGCCAGGGCTGGACGTGATTGGCGGCGGCGCACCGGGGCTGCCGGGCATCATGCAGGGGCATACCGATCGCTTCGCCTTTGGCCGGACGAACTTCCACATCGACCAGCAGGACCTGTTCGTGCTCGAGCTCGATCCCAAGGATCCCGAGCGGTATCGTCACGAGGGCGGATGGAAAAGGTTCGAGCGCGTCGAGGAAGTGATCCCGGTCAAGGGCGGGCCGGCGCAGAAGGTCGTGCTGCGCTATGCCGTGCAGGGACCGGTGATCATGCACGATCCGGCCAAGGGGCGGGCGACCGTGCTCGGCTCGATCGGGATGCAGCCGGGCGGTTCCGGATCGTTCGCGATGGTGGCGATCAACCTGTCGCGCGATTGGGAGAGCCTGAAGGAAGCGTTCAAGCTGCACCCGTCGCCGACCAATTTCCATTATGCCGATGTGGACGGCAATCACGGCTGGCAGGTGATCGGGTTCGTGCCCCAGCGCAAGAAGGGCGACGGGCTGATGCCGGTGCCGGGCGACGGGCGGTATGACTGGAACAGCTACCGCGATTTCCGCGCGCTGCCGAGCGAGTTCAACCCGCAGAAGGGCTGGTTCGCCTCCGCCAACCAGAACAATCTGCCGGCCGACTGGCCGCGCGACAAGATCCCGGCCTTCTCGTTCCGCGATCCCTATCGCTACGAGCGCGTCGCCGAGGTGCTTGGCTCGCACCAGCGCCATTCGGTCGCCAGCAGCGTGGCGTTGCAGTTCGACACGCTGTCGACCCCGGCCAAGCAGTTCCTGGCGCTGCTGCCCAAGCAGCCATCCGCGGGCGCGGCGCCGGCGGTGAAGATGCTGTCCGGGTGGGACGCGAAGCTCGACCGGGATAGCGGCGCGGCGGCGCTGTACGAGATCGTGTGGCGTGACCTGGGCAAGCGGATGCTGGCAGAGATCGTGCCGGACAAGGCCAAGGGGCTGGTCGACGAGATCGCGCCGTCCGAGCTGCTGCGCCGTGCGGCGAGCCGTCCGGCCATGGTGGACGCAGCGCTGGCGAGCGGCTGGGCCGAGGCGCAGCGGCTGATGGGCAGCGATCCCGCGGCGTGGCGCTGGGGCACGTTGCACCAGGTGCGGATCGCGCACCCGCTGTCGAGCATCCCGGCGGTCGCCGCGGCGTTCCCGGCGATCGAGGGCGAGGGATCGGGTGGCGACAGCTACACCGTCATGGCGCGATGGCTGGGCAATGGGCCTGGCTGGCGCACGGGCGGCGGCGCGAGCTACCTCCACGTCATCGACGTGGGCGACTGGGACAAATCGGTGATGCTGAACCTGCCGGGCCAGTCGAACGACCCGCGCTCGCCGCATTATCGCGATCAATATGCGCCGTGGATCAAGGGCGAGATGCAGCCGATGCCGTTCAGCCGCGCGGCGGTGGATGCGGTGGCGGCCAGCCGATCGACGCTGATGCCGCAGTGGCCGGCGACGAAGGGGAGGGGCAAGTGATGCGCGTGGCATTGAAGGCCGGCGTCGCGATCGGATCGCTGCTGGCGCTGGGCGCCGCGAGCGGGCCGAACGTCGATGTCGTGATCCGCGGGGGGACGATCTATACCGGCGCCGAGACGCCGCCGATCACCGGTGACGTCGAGATCGCCGGCGACCGGATCGTCTATGTCGGCCCGAGCCGCGGCACGCGCGCCGGACAGGTGGTGGAGGCCAAGGGGCAGATCGTGGCGCCGGGCTTCATCGACGCGCATACCCATCCCGACAGCTATATCCGTTCCGACGATCCCAAGGTGCGGTTGAACCTGCCGTGGCTGGCGCAGGGCGTGTCGACGATCGTGATCGGGGTCGACGGCTATGGCACGCCCGACGTGGGGGACGATGCACGCAAGCTGGAGGCTAGCGGGATCGGGACCAATGTGGTGCCGTTCGTCGGCTTTGGCGGGATCCGGCAGCGCGTGCTGGGCAAGGCCGATCGCGCGCCGACGCCGGCCGAGCTGGCGGAGGAAAAGCGGCTGGCGGCGAAGGCGATGTGCGAGGGTGCCTATGGCATGTCCGCCGGGCTGTTCTATCCGCCGCAGAGCTTTGCCAAGACCGACGAGGTTGCGGCGGTGGCGGCCGAGGTGGGCAAGCGCGGTGGCATGTACGACAGCCACCAGCGCGACGAATCCAACTATAATATCGGCCTGATCGCCTCCACCAAGGAAGCGATCGAGATCGGGCGGCGCGCCGGGACGCCGGTGCATTTCGCGCATCTGAAGGCGCTGGGCGTCGATTTGCATGGCAAGGCGCCCGAACTGATCCGCACGATCGAGGAAGCGCGTGCCGCCGGGCAGGATGTGACCGCCGATCAATATCCCTGGCTGGCCAGCGGATCGAGCGTCGATGCCTCGCTGGTCCCGGCCTGGGCCGTCGATGGCGGCTATCAGGCGATGATCAAGCGGTTCGACACGCCCGCGACGATGGCGAAGATCAGGACCGAGATGCGCGAGAATTTGCGCCGGCGCGGCGGGGCGGAATCGCTGCTGCTGATCTCTCAGGGGCAGCCGTGGACCGGCAAGACACTGGCGCAGATGGCGACGACGTGGAAGCTCGACCCGATCGATGCCGCGATCCGCATCCTGCGCGTGGCCAATGCCAAGGGCACCGATCCCGCCGGCGCTGGCGTCGCGAGTTTCAACATGGCGGAGGGCGACGTCGACCTCATCATGAAGCAGCCGTGGGTCGTCACCTCCTCCGACGGATCGAACGGGCATCCGCGGCAATATGCGACCTTCCCCAAACTGTATCAGGATTATGTCGTGAAACGGCCGGTGATCACGCTGGCGCAGTTCATCCGCCGGTCGAGCGGGGCGACCGCCGACATGTATCGCATCAAGGATCGTGGCTATCTGAAGCCCGGCGCCTTTGCCGATGTCGTGGTGTTCGATCCCGTCGGCTATACCCCGCGGGCCGATTACATCCGCCCGCGCGAGCCGAGTGCCGGCGTCAGCGCCTTGTTCGTCAACGGCAAGCTGGCGCTGAAGGATGGGGCCGTCACCGGGGCGGCGGCGGGGCGCGCGCTGCTGCGGCCGCGGCCGGCAAATTGCGGGGAATAGCCTTGCGTTATAGGCAAAGCTGCGAGCATGATTGGCGGGGCACCGTCAGCGGCATCTATCGTCCTGCGCTATGACCATTCCGGCACCATATCTGCTGTACCTGGGCCATTCGGACGACGAATTCGGCCTGAAAACCTCGCGCGGCCTCGCCACGTTCCGACGCGAGGATTGCGTCGGCGAGTGGCGGCATGACGATTGCCCGTTCAGTTTCGACCTGCCGCGCATGGACGCGGCGGCCGGGGCGGCGGCGGGCGCTCGCACGCTGGTGCTGGGCATCGCCAATGCGGGCGGCCGCTTCCCCGAGTGGATGATGGCCGATGCGCTGGCGGCGATCGCGGCGGGGATGAACCTGGCCTGCGGGCTTCACCAGCGGCTGAAGGATGAGCCCCGGCTGGTCGAGGCGGCCAAGGCCGCTGGCGTGCAGCTGTTCGACATTCGTGATCCTCGGCCGGACCTTCCGGTCGGCAACGGCAAGAAGCGGGCGGGCAAGCGGCTGCTGACGGTCGGCACCGATTGTTCGGTTGGCAAGATGTACACCACCTTGTGCCTGCGCGATGCGCTGCGCGCGCGCGGGATCGCCGCCGATTTCCGGGCGACCGGGCAGACCGGCATCCTGATCGCCGGCGACGGCGTGCCGCTCGACGCGGTGGTGGCCGATTTCATTGCCGGCGCGATCGAGGACCTGTCGCCGGCGCGCAGCGACGATGGCTGGGACCTGATCGAGGGGCAGGGTTCGCTGTTCCACCCGGCGTTCGCCGGCGTCTCGACCGGGCTGCTGCATGGCGCGCAGCCGCAGGCGCTGGTGATGTGCCACGATCCGACCCGCCCGCACATGCGCGGCTTGCCGCATTATCCGCTGGTCGACCTCGCCGAGTGCATCGACGCGAACCTGCGCGTCGCGCGGCTGACCAGCCCGGCGGTACGCTTCGTCGGGATCGCGCTGAACACCGCCAAGCTGGGCGAGGGTGAGGCGCGCGACCTGCTGGCGGCGACGAGCGAGGCGCATGGCCTGCCGTGCACCGACCCGTTCCGCTTTGGCGCCGATCCGATCATCGACCATCTGCTGGCGACCGATGCGCCGAACGCTTGACGCCCGCCACGACGGCTTTCCGCTGCACACCCCGTTCCGCATCTCGCGCGGGGTGAAGACGGTCGCCGATGTGGTGACCGTCACGGTGCGCGAGGGCGAGCTGGTCGGGCGCGGCGAGGGCGTTCCCTATCCGCGTTATGGCGAGACGGTCGACAGATCGCTGGTGGCGATTGCCGGGATGCGCGCGCTGGTGGAGGCAGGCGCCTCCCGCGAGGAACTCGCCGCGGCGATGCCGGCGGGGGCGGCGCGCAATGCGATCGATTGCGCATTGTGGGACCTGGAAGCGAAGCGCGCGGGTACGAGCGTCGCGGCGCTGGCGGGATGCCGGGCGCCCGAGGCGCTGGCCTCCGCGATCACCATCGGGATCGACACGCCCGAGGCGATGGCGGCGGTGGCGCAGCGCCACACGTCGGTGCCGCTGCTGAAGGTGAAGCTGAACCGCGAGGAAACGGAGGCGCAGCTGGCCGCCGTGCGCGCAGTGGCGCCGCTGCCGCGGCTGATCGTCGACCCCAATGAAAGCTGGCGTGTCGAGGATGTCGCGCGCTGGCAGGACATGTTGCTGGCGCACCGTGTCGACCTGCTCGAACAGCCGGTTCCGGCGGATGATGACGCCGGGCTGGAAGGGCTGGGCAGCCGGATCCCGATCTGCGCCGACGAGGCGCTGCATACCCGTGCGGACCTGCCGCGGCTGCGTGGCCGCTATGATTACGTCAACATCAAGCTCGACAAGACGGGCGGTCTGACCGAAGCGCTGGCGCTCGCCGATGCGGCGCTGGGGATGGGGTTTGGCCTGATGGTGGGGTGCATGGTGTCGTCGTCGCTGGGGATTGCGCCTGCGATGCTGGTCGCTGAGCGCGCGTCGTTCGTCGATCTGGACGGGCCCTTGTGGCTGGCCGCTGATCGCGAGGGCGGGGTGCGTGACGAGGCCGGCTGGATGCAGCCCCCGGCGCCCGGCTTCTGGGGAACGCCCGCGTGACCATCCTGCGTGGATGGTTCGCGATAACTTTGTGGAAGCGGGTGGTGGCCGGGCTGGTGCTCGGCGCGCTGCTCGGCATGTTCTGGCCCGCCGCGGCGCCGGCGGTGAAGATCGTCGGCGACCTGTTCGTCCGGCTGATCAAGATGCTGGTCGTGCCGGTGGTGCTGATCACCATCGCCGCCGGCATTGCCGGCCTTGGCGACCCGCGCAGGCTGGGGCCGATCGGCGGGCGCACGATCGGACTGTTCGCGCTGACGACGCTGATCGCGGTGTCGCTGGGCATGGCAGTGGGCCTGCTGGTCCAGCCGGGCGAGGGGATCGCTCTGGCCGGCGTCGCGCCGCACGTGCTGGGCGCGGCGGTGTCGCCAAGCGACCAGTTGCTGTCGATCGTTCCGGCCAACATCATCGAGGCGCTGGCCCGCGGTGACATGCTGGCGATCATCTTCACCGCCATCCTGCTGGGGATCGGCAGCGTGCTGGCGGGCGAGGCGGGCAAGCCGGTCGTCGCCTTGCTTCAGGGCCTGGCCGCGGTGCTGATGCATATCGTGCGGATCGTGATGGAAGTGACGCCGTTCGGTGTCTTCGCGCTGATCGCCAATGCGGTGGCGGCCAATGGCGCGGCGGTGTTCGTCAATGTTGGCTGGCTGGCGCTGTGCGTCATCGTCGCCTCGCTGGCGCAGATGCTGGTGGTGCATGCGGGGCTGATCGCGCTGGTCGCGCGATTGCCGGTGGTGCGGTTCTTCCGCGGCATCGTCGATGCGCTGGCGATCGCATTCTCGACGGCATCCTCCTCCGCAACGCTGCCTGTGGCGCTGCGGGTGGCGCACGACAATCTGGGCGTTGCGCGGCCGGTTGCCTCAACGGTGCTGCCGCTGGGCGCGGCGATCGGCAAGGACGGGACGGCGATGTACGTCGGGCTGCTGGGTCAGTTCGCGCTTCAGGCGCTGGGCATCATTCCCGATGCGCAGATGCTGGTGGTGATGCTGGCGACGGGTGCGCTGGCGGCGTTCGGCACCGCGCCGGTGCCCTCCGCCTCGCTGTTCATGCTGGCGGCGATGCTGTCGGCGGTGGGCGTATCGCCCGAGCAGACCGCGCTGGTCGTCGGGCTGGTGCTGCCGTTCGACCGGCTGCTCGACATGACGCGCACCGTGCCGTCAGCCTCCGCCAATTTGACCGTCGCGACGCTGGTGGCGAAGGCCGAAGGCGCGCTGGACGAAGCCAAGTTCAGGGGGCGGGTGGTAGAGTGATGGCATCAGCGGTAGGACCTTGCCGGTGAACCTGCGCCATATCGAAATCTTCCATGCCGTGTACGTCAACGGCTCCGTCTCCGCCGCCGCGCGTGCGCTCAACGTGTCGCAGCCGTCCGTCTCCAAGACGCTGCGCCACGCCGAGACGCTGCTCGGCTTCGACCTGTTCCAGCGTACCGGCGGGCGGCTGGTCCCGACCGAGGACGCGCGCAACCTGTTTGCCGACGTCGCCGAGATCCAGGAGCGCGTCCGTGCGCTGCGCGAGGCGGGGCGCAACATGCGCAGCGGTGGTGGCGGGCGGCTGCGCATCTCCGCGCTGCCGAGCCTGGCGCTGGGCGTGCTGCCGATGGCGGTGTCGCGCTTCCTGCAGAAGCACCCCAAGGTGCATTTCGACCTGCAGACCGTCCATCACGACGATCTGCTGCGCAAATTGTACGAGCGCGAGGCGGACATCGCGATCGCGAGCGAACCGCCGCGCGGCGCGGCGCTGAACACCACCTGGCTGGGTGAGGGCGAACTGGTCGTGCTGTATCGCGAGGCTGACATGCCGGACGCGCCGGCGCGGGTGGAGCTGTCCGATCTGGTCGACCGCCCGTTCATCTCGCTGGCGGGAAGTGGCCCGATCGGGACGTTGCTGACCGACGAGCTCGACCGGCTGGGGCTGGAACTGACCGAGGTCGTCGCGGCGCGCACCTTCTATATCGCCGCAGGTCTGGTGCGTGCGGGCGTGGGGGTGACCGTGGTCGACAGCTTCACCGCCGAAGCGTGGATGTGCCCCGGTCTCGCGATGCGGCCGCTGCGCCCGTCGCTGACGTTCGACCTCCATGCGATCCACTTGCTCGACCGGCCACCCTCGGCGCTGGCGAGCGAGTTCCTGGCGGTACTGAAAGAGGAGATTGACGCCGAATGATGCTCGTCCTGCTGCCGTTGCTGGCGATCGCCCACAGTCCTGCGGCTGCTGCGCCCCCCGTTGAGGCGCCGGTCGCCAGTGCGATCGCGCAGGCGGCACAGGGGACGCGGCTGGGGTTGCTGGTGGTCGACGAGGAAGGGCGCGAGGTGGTCGCGATCCGGCCGGACGAGCGATTTGTCCCGGCGTCCAATACCAAGCTGTACACGACGGCGGCGGCCTTTGCCTTGCTGGAGACGAGCGGCGCCGACGAGGCGGCGGGCGCGAGCGTCCGGCTGGAGGATGGCGACGTGATCCTCAGCGGCGCGGGTGATGCGCGGCTGTCGAGCGCGGCGGATTGCACGCGCGATTGCCTGAAAGATCTGGCGGCAGCGGTGGCGCAGAAGACGCGGCGGGTGCGCCATGTGATCGGTGACGACACCGCGTTTCCCGACGAGCGTTGGCCGGCTGGGATGAGCTGGAACAACATGGTCGGGAAATATGGCACCGCCGTTTCCGCGCTGACCATCGACGACAATGAAGTGGCGCTGTCGGTCGCGCCGGGTGCGGTCGGCGGATCGGCAGTCGTGGCCGGCGACGGATATTTCACGATCGACAACCGGGTGATCACGGTGCCGGCCGGGGGCAAAAGGTCGATCAGCGCGACACGCCAGCCGGGCAGTGACCTGCTGCGGCTGACGGGGACGATCCCGGCCGGGACGGCGCCGTACGAGATGCGGGTGGGGCTGGATGATCCGGCGCATCGCGCGGCGTGGCTGCTGTCCGGGCTGCTCCGCGCGCAGGGCGTGACGGTGACTGGCGACGTGGCGGTGCGGCACCGCCCGTTGATGCCGGGCGATGATCCCGACGTGCGGGGTACGGCGCCGGCGGCACGCGCGCCGCAGCCGCAGGTACTGGCCAAGCTGACGCCGCCGCCGCTGAACGAGGATTTGATCCACACCAACAAGGTGAGCCAGAACCTTCACACCGAATTGCTGCTGCGGCGCGTGGGCGCGGTGGAGGGCAGCGGATCGGTGGCGGACGGGCAGCGCGCGGTTCGCCGGGTGCTCGACCAGGCGGGGCTGTCGCAATGGCAATATGACTTTGCCGACGGGTCGGGCATGTCGAACTACAATCGCGTGACGCCGCGCGGGACGGTGACCCTGCTGCGCTGGGGCGCGACGCAGAAATGGGGCCCGGCGTGGCGCGAGACCTTCCCGGTGGCGGGGGTCGATGGCACCTTGTCCAACCGCTTCAAGGGGACGCTGCTCGCCGGGCGGCTGTTCGCCAAGACGGGGACGCTGAACGCGTCCAACGCGCTGGCCGGTTACATGACCACGGCGAGCGGGCGCACGTTCACCTTTGCGGCCTATGCCAATGACATGCCGGGCGATGTCAGCGCGACCAAGGCGATCGACGCGGCGCTGGTGGCGGTGGCGGAAGCGAACTGATCGGGTGGCCGGGGCGGTAAGCCCCGGCCGGATCCGACCCGGGATCAGGCGGCGTCGAAGGCGTCGATCAGCGCCTCACCCGTCTCGGGGCGAAGCGTGAAGATGCCGCTGTCGAAGTGGCGCGTCGGGTGGACGCGGTTGGTGAGCAAGGTCCAGGCGAGGCCGCGATCGAAATCGACCCACAGGCCGGTGCCCGTGAAGCCGGTGTGGCCGATCGTACCGGGCGAACAGGATTGCCCGCCCGACCAGCCGGGGAAGCGGATTTCCCAGCCCGCCGTGCGATGTCCCTCCACCGGCGTCCTGATCGCGTCGAGCATCGCGGGGCTGGCGCCGGTGCCGTCGAGCAGCCCTTGCGCGAAGTCGAGCACGCCGTCGATCGTGCCGAACAGGCCGGCGTGGCCGATCGTGCCGCCCATGGCGGAGCAATTCTCGTCATGCACCTCGCCGACGAGGACGCGCCCGCGCCACTGGCAATATTCGGTCGCCACGGCAGGGCCCGGCGGTGGGCCCCAGCTGAGGCCGTTGCCGATCGGGAGGGCGTCGATCCCGGCGCCGGTCAGCCGCTCAAGCGCGATGCCCAGCAGGATGAAATTGATGTCGGAATAGACCGGCGGGCCGTGGCGCCATTCGCGCTGAAGCACGAAGGCGCGCAGGCGGGCGGGATCATCGCCGTACGTGTAGATCGGCTCCACCGCGGGCAGGAAGGTGCGGTGGACGAGACAGTCGCGGAAGGTGAGCCGCCGTTCGGGCGCGCCGGCGACGTCATATTGCCGCAGGTCCGGGATCGCGTCGGTCAACGGGCGATCGAGGTCGATCCGCCCTTCGTCGGCGAGGCGCAGGATGAAGCTGGTGGTGGCGATCACCTTCGTCAGCGAGGCGAGATCGAACCAATGGTCGCGGGTCAGCGCCTGTTCCACCGGCACCTTTTGCGCAGCGCCCGTCAGGCGGACAGCGCGTTCGCCGCTTGCCGTGACCAGCCCCAGCGCCGCGCCGGGGATCCGCCCTGATGCCACGGCCTCTGCGGCCGGGCGGAAGGCTTGTTCAACAACGGTATCGATCATGCGTCATCGTCCGGACGGGAATGGATGCGGGCGAGCGCGGGGAGGAACACGATGGTCACCACGCTGAGCGCGCCCGAGAGAAGGAAGAAATTGTCATAGCCGATCGCGCCGACGATCGTACCGCCGGCGCCGGCGAGGAGGCGCGGGAGCATGAAGGCGAAGCCGGTGAGGAAGGCATATTGCGCGCCGGCGAAGCGCGGATTGACCAGCAGCGACAGGTAGACGACGAAGACGGTGCCTGCGAAGCCGTTGCCGAACTGGTCAAGGCCGGTCGCGACGTAGAGCAGCACCTCATCCACCGGTTGCTGCGCCAGCCATACGAAGGCGAAGTTGCCGATGCCCGCGAGCAGCGCGCCGACCGCCAGCGCCCATGTCATGCTCCAGCGGGTGACAAGCCAGCCGGCGAGGCCGACGCCGACGATGCTGGAAAGCAGTGCGACGAGGCTGTCCGCGCGGCCGATCTGGGTGAGCGAATAGCCCAGATCCTTGATCATCGGCTTTGACAGGTTGAGCGCGAGGACGTCGCCCATGCGGTAGAGCGAGACGAACGCCATCAGCACCAGCGCGCCGAAGCCGAAGCGCCAGAAGAAGTTGACAAATGGGCCGAGCGCGACCGAGCGACGCAAGGCAGAGGTGGGCGGCGCGCGGCGGATGCGGGGGAGCGCCGCCGCCATCGCGAGGAAGGGCAACATGCACAGGCCGAGCACCCAGGGGGTGACGTTGGAGCCGGCGTCGATGCCTGCCCCTTCCGCGGCGCGCAGGATCACCCAGCCGACCGCCATGGTGGCCACGGTGGTCAGCGCCAGGATGATGACGCTCGCCAGGATGCCGGTTGCGAGCGAGGTGACCCGCTCCACGTCGCGATCATCCGCGCCCCGCATCGCGGCGAGCACAGGGAAGGGCAGGAAAGCGGCGAGCGCGATGGCGAGATAGGCGAGCGTCCAGCCGCTCCAGTCCGCGAGCAGCAGCGCGCCGCTGCCCGCCGCGACCATCGCGCTGCGATATCCCCACAGGTTGGCGGCGACGATCGGCCCCTGTTCGTCCTGCGATGGAAACAGCTCGATACGCCAGGCGTCGGCGGCGATTTCGAGTGTGGTCGTCCAGAAGGCGAGCAGCACCGCGAACAGGGCGGTAACCGCCAGGCTGCCGTCCCCCGCGGTGAGCGCCATGCCAAGCATCGAGACGAAGATGCCGAGCTGCGCCAGCATCAGCCAGCCGCGCCGCTTGCCATAGAAGCGCGAGAAGCCGGGGACGGCGTAGCGATCGAGCAACGGCGCCCACACGAACTTCAGTGTCGGCAGAAGCTGCACCCAGGCGAAGAAGCCGATCACCGCCAGCGCCACGCCATGCGCCTGCAAGCGCAGCGCGAGCACGGTGGAGAACATGTAGAAGGGCAGGCCAGCGGCAAAGCCCAGCAGCCCGTACAAGGCCATGCCGCGCCGGTTGACGGGCGCGCGGGTGATGTCGGCTGGGTCGGGCGCCGCAGCGGCGGCGATATGCGTCATGGCGGGATCGTTCTACGCGACGACGCTCGCGTCAATCCCGCGACACGCCCGATAGGCGGGCTGCATCACTGGCGGTTATACCGGCGGGGTCAAAGGGAATGGGCCCTCGTGCCCCGGGAGAGACACATTGCCCGCCATGGTAAAATGGTATCTCGGCATCGATGCGGGCGGCAGCCATTGCCGTGCGCGGTTGGTGGATCCGACCGGGCGAGTGGTCGGCACGGGCCACAGCGGGCCCGCCAGCACCCGCCTTGGCATGGAAGCGGTGCGGGCGTCGCTTGACGAGGTCATCGACCAAGCGATGGCGGCGGCGGGGCTGACGCGCGAGGCGCGCGCCGATGTGGCGGCAGGGGTCGGCATCGCGGGGATATCCCGGCCGGGCAGCGAGGCCGCGCTTCGGGCGATGCCGCTTGGGCTGGCGCAGGTAGCGTGGACGTCCGACGCGGTGATCGCGAATATCGGTGCGCATGACGGCGGCGACGGCGCGACGCTGATCCTGGGCACCGGCAGCATCGCGCAGCTTCGCGTCGACGGCGAGGATTCCTCGATCGGCGGATATGGCTTTCCGATTTCGGACGAGGGAAGCGGGGCGGCGCTGGGCCTGTCGGCGATGCGCCATGCGCTGCGTGCGCTGGACGGGCGCAGCGAGCGCACGCCGCTGACCCGTGCGATCACCGCGCGCTTCGACGAAGCGATCCCGCGCGCGATCGCCTGGATGGATCAGGCCGGACCGGCGGATTACGCCGCGCTGGCGCCGATCGTGATTGACTATGCCGAGCGGGACGATGCGATCGCGCGCTCGATCGTGACCGATGCGGTGGGGCATGTGGAGTGTTTCATCGACACGATCTTCGCGCGCGGCGCGCCCGCCTGCGCGCTGCTCGGCGGGCTTGCCCCGCATCTTCGCCCGTGGCTGCGCGAGCGCACGTCCGCCAGACTGAGCGAGCCGAAGGGAGACGCATTGCACGGGGCGTTGCGGCTGGCGGGCTTTGCCGGTGTCTGGGCGAAGGAGACTCAATCGTGAGTACCGAAACCGCCGATCCTCGTTACACTGCGATCGACCGCTGGCCGGCGTCGAGCGCCGTCGAGGCGATGCTGGAGGGGCAGTTGGCCGCCATTGCGGCGCTGAAGAGCCAGGTGACGGCGATCGCAGCCGCGGCCGATGCCGCCGCCCGGCGGCTCGGCGATCACGGGCGGCTGATCTACGCGGGGGCGGGCACGTCGGGCCGGGTGGCCGTGCAGGACGGGGTGGAGCTGTACCCGACCTACAACTGGCCGCGCGAGCGGCTGCTGTTCCTGATGGCGGGTGGCACGCGCGCGCTGATCGAGAGCGCCGAAGGGGCGGAGGATGATCCCGAGGAGGCGCGTGACGCCGTCGCCGCCGCCTCGCTGACGCCCGAGGACGTGGTGATCGGCGTCGCGGCGAGCGGGCGCACGCCCTACACGCTGGCGGTGATCGAGGCCGCGCGGGCAGCGGGCGCGATGACCGTCGGGATCGCCAACAATGCCGGTGCGCCGCTGCTGACCGCCGCAGAACATGCCATCTTGGCGGATACGGGAAGCGAGATTGTCGCCGGGTCGACGCGCATGAAGGCGGGCACGGCGCAGAAGGCGGCGCTCAACATGTTCTCGACCACGATCATGGTGCGCCGCGGGCTGGTCCATGCCGGGTTGATGGTCAACATGCGCGTGTCCAACGCCAAGCTGCGCGCGCGCGCCGAACGGATGATCATGACGATTGCCAGGGTCGGACCGGAGGCGGCGCGCGATGCGCTGTCGGTGGGGGGCGACGATGTGCGGCGCGCCGTGCTGGTCGCACGCGGGGTGACGGCGGCGGACGCAGCGGCGTTGCTGGCGCGTCATGGTGGCAATCTGTCCGACGCGATGGAGGCGATGCGGGGCTAGCGCTGGTCAGCGCTGACCGGAAGCGCCACCGGATAGGGGGTCAGCGTGGCGCGGTTTTCGTCCGCGGCGACCGCGCGGCCGATCATCGGGAAGGCGCGCTGCGGGCAGGCGGTGCGCTCGCACACCTTGCACGCGACGCCGATCGGGGTGGCGGCGGAGGGATCGCTGAGGTCGAAACCGCGCGAATAGACCAGCCGATGCGCGTGGCGGATGTCGCAGCCGAGCGCGATGGCGAAGGTCTTGCCCGGTTCGCCAAAGGCGCCGGCGGTGCGGCGGACGGTGCGCGCGACCCACAGGTACGTGCGGCCATCGGGCATTTGCGCGACCTGACGCAGCACGCGGCCGGGCTGGGCGAACGCCTCATACACTTTCCACAAGGGGCAGCTGCCGCCGACGCGCGAGAAGTGGAAGTCGGTCGCCGACTGCCGCTTGGAGATGTTGCCCGCGCGATCGACGCGGATGAAGAAGAAGGGGACGCCGCGCGCCTCGGGACGCTGGAGCGTCGAAAGACGGTGGCAGATCGTCTCAAACCCGACGCCGAAATGCCGACCCAGCCGCTCGATATCATAGGACTGCGCCTCCGCGGTGGCGAGGAAGTCGGCATAAGGGAGGAGCAGCGCGCCAGCGAAATAATTGGCAAGGCCGATCCGCGCGAGGCGGCGCGCCTCGCTGCCGGTGAGGACCGGGCTGCTGGCGAGATCGTCGATGATGTCGCCGACCTCGAGGAAGGCCAATTGAGTGGCCATCTGGAACGCCTGCTGTCCTGCCCGCAGATCGGGTGAAATGTGGAGGATGCGCGTTTCGGGATCGTAGCGGCGCTGCACCGAGCCGGGCTGGGCATGGACGACGCGGATGTCGTGCAGCCGCTGGAGCCGCTCGATCAGCCCGGAATGGACCATGCGCGGGGCAAAGCCGGCCTCGCGATAGAGGCGCTCGGCCGCCTGGTCGAGCGGTTCGATATGGTTGTTATGCGCGTGGAAGAATTCGCGCACCTGTTCGAAGGGCATCCGTGCCGAGCCGCCGGCAAGCCATTGGTTGCCGAGCTGATCGGCCATCGCCTCGGTCCGTTCGATCATCTCGCGGTGGCGGCGCTGGAGCCCGATCAGGGTCCGTGCGACCGCAGGCATGTTGGTGGCGAGTTCGCGGATTTCGGCGAGCGAGATCGGCTCGGGCGCCTCGGCGAGGCTGTCGCGCAGTTCGGTGATGAGGCGCGCTTCCTCATCCTCCGAGAAAAGCTGCACGTCGATGCCGAAGACGGCGTTGATCTTCAGCAGCACCGGCATGGTGAGCGGGCGCTGGTTCTGCTCGATCTGATTGAGGTAGCTGGTCGAGATCCCCAGCGCATGGGCGAGCTCGACCTGCTTCAGCCGACGTTCCTCGCGCAGCCGCCGCAGCCGTACGCCCATGAAGGTCTTCCGCATGTGCGCCTTTGCACCTTTCGCATCCAGCGGCCGGCGGGGAGCCAGCGTTACCGGATGGGGAGCTTAGCGCCTTGCGGATGTTGCGAAAAGGCAGGTGTCTGCCCGGCCGGCGCGTGGCCAGCCGGGTGGACGAGAGGGATCAGCCCTCCTGCGGCATCACCGGCACCACCGTCTTGATGATGCTGGCGTCGAGTTCCTCGAAATCGTGCAGGCCGATCGTGTCGTACAGCTCCTGACGGGTCTGCATCCGGTCGACGTACTTGTGCGTGCCGCCATGTTCCTTGATCGAGGCGTAGAGCTCTGCCTGCGCCTTGTTGGCGACGCGCAAGCTGGAAACCGGCCAGATCACCATCTTGTAGCCCATCTCCTCGAATTCCTTCGCGGTGTAGAAGGGCGTCTTGCCGAATTCGGTCATGTTGGCGAGCAGCGGCACGTTCGGCATCGCCTTGGCGAACTTCTCGAACATCTCGCGGGTGTTGAGCGCCTCGGGGAAGATTGCGTCGGCGCCGGCGTCGACATACATCTTGGCGCGCTCGACGGCGGCGTCGAAGCCCTCAACGCCGGCGGCGTCGGTGCGGGCGACGATGACGATGTCGCGTGCGGCCTTCTTCGCGGCGGCAACCTTGGTCGCCATGTCCATCGCCGAGACGAGGTTCTTGCCGTTCAGGTGGCCGCACTTCTTCGGCAGGATCTGGTCCTCGAGGTGGACAGCGCCGGCGCCGGCATCCTCGAAGGTGCGGACCATGTGCATGACGTTGAGCGCTTCGCCATAGCCGGTGTCGCCATCGACGAGCAGCGGCAGGCCCGACGAACGGACGATCTGGCGGATGAAGAAGGCGACTTCATCGACGGTGATGATGCCGAGATCGGGCAGGCCCATCGAGGCGGTCATCGCCGCGCCCGAGAGGTACAGGCCGTCGAAGCCGGCGTTGCGCGCCTGGATCGCGGCCTGGCCGTTGTGCGCGCCGGGCAGCTGGAAGATGCCGGGACGCTCAAGGCCGGCGCGGAAGCGCTTGCCGGCGGATTCGGTGGGGAGGTCGGAGGCGAGGAGGTAAGGCATTGGTCGTCCTTGATTATTCAATGTCTGATTTGGGTACGCTTTCGCGCTTTTGCAGCTTGGCGCGACCATTTCTGACGCTGGCCGCGCCTCCGATCCTCTCACTTCGTCAGCGGGCGCTTACTTGCGCTCGGCCAGCGGCACCCACTGGAGATCTTCCGGGCCGGTGTAATTGGCCGACGGGCGGATGATCTTGTTGTCTTCGCGCTGCTCGATGACGTGCGCCGCCCAGCCGCTCGTACGGGCGATGACGAACAGCGGGGTGAACATCGCGGTGGGGACGCCCATCATGTGATAGGAGACGGCCGAGAACCAATCGAGGTTCGGAAACATCTTCTTCACTTCCATCATCACCGCCTCGAGGCGATCGGCGATGTCGTACATCTTGGTCGAGCCGGCCTCGTCCGACAGCTTCTTGGCGACGCGCTTGATGACGACGTTGCGCGGATCGCTGATCGTATAGACGGGGTGGCCGAAGCCGATGATGACTTCCTTGGCTTCCATCCGCTTGCGGATGTCAGCCTCTGCCTCGTCCGGGTTCTGGTAGCGCTTCTGGATCTCGAAGGCGACTTCGTTGGCACCGCCGTGCTTGGGACCGCGCAGCGCGCCGATCGCGCCGGTGATGCACGAATGCATGTCCGACCCGGTGCCGGCGATCACGCGGCTGGTGAAGGTCGAGGCGTTGAACTCATGCTCGGCATAGAGGATCAGCGAGGTGTGCATCGCCTGCACCCAGCTCTCCGACGGCTTCTCGCCGTGAAGCAGGTGGAGGAAGTGGCCGCCGATCGATTCATCGTCGGTCTCGACCTCGATCTCCACGCCGTTGTTCGACAGGTGATACCAATAGAGCAGCATCGAGCCGAGGCTGGCCATCAGCCGGTCGGCGATGTCGCGCGCGCCCGGTGCGTTGTGATCGTCCTTCTCCGGCAGCGCGCAGCCGAGCGCCGAGACGCCGGTGCGCATCACGTCCATCGGGTGAGCGGCGGCGGGGAGGGCGGCGAGCGCCTCCTTCACGGCGAGCGGCAGGCCGCGCAGCGCCTTCAGCTTCGCCTTGTACGCCTTGAGCTCGGCCGCATTGGGCAGCCAGCCGTGGACGAGGAGGTGGGCGATTTCCTCGAACTCCGCCGTCTCGGCGAAATCGAGGATGTCATAGCCGCGATAATGCAGGTCGTTGCCGGTGCGTCCGACGGTGCACAGGGCGGTGTTGCCGGCGGTGACGCCGGACAGGGCCACGGACTTCTTCGGCTTGAAGGTGGGAGCGGTGGCGGTGTCGGTCATGCTCTTTCGGTCCTCTTTCTTCTTGTTCGGTCGCCCTGCGGCGGGCGTGTTACAAGCGCTACCGTTCCGGTCGCCGGCATCGACGGACGCCGTGCGACATGGGACGGGGCGGGTGTCAGAAACTGCCTTCCGGCACGCGCACATGGCCCTCCATGAGGATGCGCGCACTTCGGCTCATGATTGCCTTCGTCACGGTCCACTGGCCGTCGACCAGCTTCGCCTCCGCGCCGACGCGCAAGGTGCCGGAAGGGTGGCCGAAGCGGACCGCCTGGTGCTCACCGCCGCCGGCCGCCTGGTTGACGAGCGTTCCCGGCACGGCGGCCGCGGTGGCGATGGCGACCGAGGCGGTGCCCATCATCGCATGGTGCAGCTTGCCCATCGATAGCGCGCGGACGAGGAGGTCGATATCCTCGCCCTTCACGATCTTGCCGCTGGAGGAGGGATAGTCGGTCGGCGGCGCGACAAAGGCGATCTTTGGCGTGTGCTGCCGCTTGGCGGCTTCCTCGGGCGACTTGATGAGGCCCATCTTGAGCGCGCCGATCGTGCGCAGCGTCTCGAACCGGCGCAGCGTGTCGGGATTGCTGTTGATCGTCTCGCGCAGCTCGGTCCCGGTGAAGCCGATGTCGGCGGCTTGCACGAAGATCGTTGGGATGCCGGCGGTGATCATCGTCGCCTTGAGCTTGCCGCCGGGCACGATTTCCTCCGGCACGTCGAGTTCGTCGACGAGGTTGCCGGTGGGGAACATCGAGCCGCCTTCGTCGCCGTCATCGGCGGGGTCGATGAATTCGAGCACGATCTCGGCCGCCGGGAAGGTGACCCCGTCGAGCTCGAAATCGCCGGTTTCCTGCACTTCCCCATTGGCAACCGGTACGTGGGCGATGATCGTCTTGTTGATGTTCGCCTGCCAGATACGGACCGTGCACATGCCGTTTTCGGCGCGGTTCGCATCGACATAGCCGGCGTGGATCGCAAAGGCGCCTGCGCCGGTGGAGAGGTTGCCGCAATTGCCCGACCAGTCGACGAAGTCGGTGTCGATCGACACCTGACCGTAGAGATAGTCGACGTCGTGACCCGGCTGGCTGCTGGGCGAGACGATGACGCATTTGCTGGTGCTGGACGTCGCGCCGCCCATGCCGTCGATCTGCGCGCCATAGGGATCGGGGCTGCCGATGACGCGCTGGAACAGCTTGTCACGGGCGGGCCCCGGAACCCGGGCGGCCTCGGGCAGATCCTCCAGCCGGAAGAACACGCCCTTGCTGGTGCCGCCACGCATATAGGTGGCGGGGATGCGGACCTGGCCCGCCATCAGGCGGCCTCCGCTTCCGAAGCGAGGAAGTCCTGCGCGAAGCGCTGCAGCACGCCGCCCGCCTCGTAGATCGAGACTTCCTCCGCGGTGTCGAGGCGGCAGGTGACGGGCACCTCGATCGTCTCGCCCGACTTGCGGTGGATGAGGAGCGTGAGTTCCGCACCCGGACGACGCTCACCCACGACATCATAGGTCTCCGTGCCGTCGAGACCGAGTGTCAGGCGGGTGGTGCCCGGTTTGAACTCGCACGGCAGCACGCCCATGCCGATGAGGTTGGTGCGGTGGATCCGCTCGAAGCCCTCGGCGACGATCGCCTCCACGCCGGCGAGACGGACACCCTTTGCCGCCCAGTCGCGCGAGGAGCCCTGGCCGTAATCGGCGCCGGCGATGATGATCAGCGGCTGCTTGCGCTGGTGGTAGGTTTCCATCGCCTCCCACATGCGCATGACGACGCCGTCGGGCTCGACACGGGCGAGGCTGCCGCGCTTCACCTCGCCGTCGACCACCGCCATCTCGTTGACGAGCTGCGGGTTGGCGAAGGTAGCGCGCATGGCGGTGAGGTGATCGCCACGGTGGGTGGCGTAGGAGTTAAAGTCCTCCTCCGGCACGCCCATCTTCGCCAGATACTCGCCCGCCGCTGACGAGGGCAGGATCGCGTTCGAGGGCGAGAGGTGGTCGGTGGTGATGTTGTCCGGGAGGATGGCGAGCGGACGCATCCCCTTCAGCGTGCGCGGGTGTGCAGCGAGCGCGCCGACACCCTCGGTATCCCAGTAAGGCGGGCGGCGGATGTAGGTCGACATCGGGCGCCAGTCATAGAGCGGGCTGATCTTTTCCGCGGAGCGGGCGCGGGCGCCGAACATCGGCTCATAGACCTTGCGGAACTGCTCCGGCTTCACGTGCGCGGAAACGATCGCGTCGATTTCCTCGTCGGTCGGCCACAGATCCTTGAGGCGGATCTCCTTGCCGTCGACGACGCCGAGCACGTCCTGCTCGATATCGAAACGGACGGTGCCGGCGAGCGCATAGGCAACCACCAGCGGCGGCGAGGCGAGGAACGCCTGCTTGGCATAAGGATGGATGCGGCCGTCGAAGTTGCGGTTACCCGAGAGGACCGCGGTGGCATACAGATCGCGGTCGATGATCTCCTGCTGGATCTTCGGATCGAGCGCGCCCGACATGCCGTTGCAGGTGGTGCAGGCGAAGCCGACGATGCCGAAGCCGAGCTTCTCGAGTTCGGGCAACAGGCCGGCCTCCTCCAGATAGAGGCGCGCGACGATCGAGCCGGGCGCGAAGCTGGTCTTCACCCACGGCTTGCGCACGAGGCCAAGGTCGTTGGCCTTTTTCGCCACGAGGCCGGCGGCGACGACGTTGCGCGGATTCGACGTGTTGGTGCAGCTGGTGATCGCGGCGATGATGACCGCGCCGTCCGGGAGCAGCCCCTGGCGTTCCTCTTCCTGCGCAGCCTCAAGCCCGACGGCGATGCCGCTTTCCTCCAGCGCGGAGGTGGGCAGGCGGCGGTGCGGGTTGGACGGGCCGGCGAGGTTGCGCACCACGGTCGACAGGTCGAATTCGAGCACGCGCTCATACTGCGCGGTCTTCAGCGCGTCGGCCCACAGGCCCGTGTGCTTGGCGTAGGTTTCGACCAGCTTCACCTGCTCCGGCTCACGCCCGGTGAGGAGGAGATAGTCGATCGTCTGCTGATCGATGTAGAACATCGAGGCAGTGGCGCCATATTCCGGGCACATGTTGGAGATGGTCGCGCGATCGCCGATCGTCAGGCTTTCCGCGCCGTCGCCGAAGAATTCGAGCCACGCGCCGACGACCCGCTCCTTGCGGAGGAATTCGGTGATGGCGAGGACGATGTCGGTCGCGGTGATGCCGGGCTGGCGCTTGCCGGTGAGCTTCACACCGACGATGTCGGGGAGGCGCATCATCGACGCGCGGCCGAGCATCACGGTTTCGGCCTCGAGCCCGCCGACGCCGATGGCGATGACGCCAAGCGCATCGACGTGCGGCGTGTGGCTGTCGGTGCCGACGCAGGTGTCGGGGAAGGCGACGCCGTCGCGCAGCTGGATCACCGGCGACATCTTTTCCAGATTGATCTGGTGCATGATGCCGTTGCCGGCGGGGATCACGTCGACGTTCTGGAACGCCTCCTTGGTCCATTCGATGAAGTGGAAGCGGTCCTCGTTGCGGCGATCCTCGATCGCGCGGTTCTTCTCGAACGCCTGGGGATCGAAGCCGCCATGCTCCACCGCGAGGCTGTGATCGACGATCAGCTGAGTCGGGACGACCGGGTTCACCTTGGCCGGATCACCGCCCTTGTCGGCGATCGCATCGCGCAGGCCGGCGAGGTCAACGAGCGCGGTCTGGCCGAGGATGTCGTGGCAGACGACGCGGGCGGGATACCAGGGGAAATCGAGATCGCGCTTGCGCTCCACGATCTGGGTCAGTGCATCGGTGAGCAAGGCGGGATCGCAGCGGCGCACCAGCTGCTCGGCGAGGACGCGCGAGACATAGGGCAGACCGTCATAGGCACCGGGGCGGATCGCCTCGATCGCCTCGCGCGTGTCGAAGAAATCGACACTGGTGCCGGGGGGCGTGCCGGGAAGCTGTTTGCGGAATGCTTTGTTCATGGGCGAATCTCTACCTGGCGTTGCTCGGCGCACAGGAACGAGGCTCTAACCCGGGCGTGCGCGTCGCGTCGTACGATCACGGTCCCTTCATTTGTGCATTATCCGCAAAGACGCAACCCACGCGCCGCGCCTAAAGGGCGAAGATCGGCGGACGCGTGCTGCTGGTGCTGCGAACTTTGCGAAGATCGCGCTTTTGCCCTCCGGCGCGACTTCCCGTATATCGCCGCGCCATGACCGAGATCGAACGCCCCCTGCTGACCCCGCCTGAGGGCCACAAGAAAGTGCTGCTGCACAGCTGCTGCGCGCCGTGTTCCGGCGAGGTTATGGAAGCGATGACGGCGAGCGGGATCGATTACACGATCTTTTTCTACAACCCGAACATCCATCCCAAGGAAGAGTACCTCCTGCGCAAGGAGGAGAATATCCGCTTCGCCGAGAAGCATGACGTGCCGTTCGTCGATGCCGATTACGACACGGTGAACTGGTTCAAGCGCGCCAAGGGCATGGAGCAGGAGCCCGAGCGCGGCATCCGTTGCACCATGTGCTTCGACATGCGGTTCGAGCGGACCGCGCTATATGCGCATGAGAATGGCTTCCCCGTCATCACCTCGTCGCTGGGCATTTCGCGCTGGAAGAACATGGCGCAGATCAACGATTGCGGCGAGCGCGCAGCATCGCATTATCCCGACCTCAGCTATTGGACGTTCAACTGGCGCAAGGGCGGCGGCGCGGCGCGGATGATCGAGATTTCCAAACGCGAGCATTTCTACCAGCAGGAATATTGCGGCTGCGTCTATTCGCTGCGCGACACCAATGCGCATCGCGTGTCGCAGGGGCGGCCCGAGATTGAGATCGGGAAGCTGTTCTACGGGGCTGACGAACCGTCCTGAGCCGGCGCGGCGATTCGAGGGCGCGGCGTCGGTCGCTAGCGGCGGGAGCCGCAGGCGGGCGCCCGATAGCCGGTCCCGCCGCGCGGCACCGCGCCAGTGGGCGTGCGGCGCGGCCGCCGCGCATCCGTTCAACGTCGGTGTCACCGGCCTCTGACCCTTTCTTGCCATTTCGTGCGTTTCGGTTCGATCCGGCGTTTGTGACCATGGGGGAATACGCGCGATGACCATAGCCGCCGCTTGCCTCGGCTTCCCGCATGAGGCGCAGCATGGCGACGTGGCGGCAGCGGTGGAGGACTATCGCGCCGGCCGGATCAGCGCGGCGGATTTGATCGACCTCGTCCGCCGGGCGCGCGCGGCGGCCTGGGAGCGGCAGCGGCAGGCGGGGATCGAGGTCATCCCCTGCAACGATTTCTCCTTTGCCGGTCAGCTGCTGGATACCAGCATCATGCTGGGCGCCGTGCCTGAGCGGTTCCGTGCGGCCGGAGAACCTGGGTCGCTGGACCTGTATGTCGCGATGGCGGGTGGTTTTCTTGAGGGCGAGGGCGCTGCGCTGCCGACGGTGGAGCGCGGACCCGGTCGGGCGCGATGGTTTGACAGCGACGGTCCGGGAACCGTCCCGGAAGTGTCGGCCGACCAGCATTTCAGTCTCTCGACCAGCAACGTGCTGGATGCGTTCAACGAGGCCAAGGCGCTGGGGTATCACTGCCGGCCAGTGATCCTCGGGCCGGTGACGTTCCTGCACCTCGCGCAGTCACGCGAGCCGGGCGTCGAGCCATTGTCGCTGCTGCACCGATTGCTGCCGGTCTATGCCGAGCTGCTGCTTCAATTGAAGCTCGCCGGGGCCGATTGGGTGCAGATCGACGAGCCGGTGCTGGTGCTGGATTCATCGCCGGCCGTTCGCGCGGCGCTGCGCACGACCTATTGGGCGCTGGCCGGAAGAGGCGCGCCGAAGATCATGCTGGCGAGCTATTTCGGTGCGATCGGCGACAATCTGGATGCGGCGCTGGGGCTGCCGGTCGCGGGGCTGCACCTCGACCTGGTGGCTGCGCCCGGGCAATTGGCGCAGGTGATGCGGGGCGGGCGGCTTGACCTTGTCCTGTCGCTCGGCGTCGTTGACGGGCGGGGTGGCGAGCCGGCGCACCTGTCGGCGATCCTCGACGAGGTGGAGCCGCTGGTCGGCAAGGTGACGGTGCAGATTGCGCCCTCGTGCTCGCTGGCGCATGCGCCGGTGGACGAGGGCCTGCCGGTTGGCGCCCGGCTGGTCGCCGCGATGCAGCGGCTGGACGAGGTGGCGACGCTGCGCACCGCGCTGCGCGGCGGGCGCGGGCGGGTCCAGGATTATCTGCAGGCCAATGCCGCGGTCGTCGCCGCTCGGCGTGCGGCGACCGGCGTGACCGGTCAGGCCATTTCGAACCAGACCGGTGAGTCCGCGAACAGCGATGCGACGTCGCGCTCCTCGCCGCCGTGGAAGCGGATCGCGCCGGTCGACTGACCCCCGTCTAGCGCCAGTGCGCAGCGGAAGATCACATCGCCGTGCCGTCGCTCAAACGCGAGCAGGCGGTCGGTGCCGTCGACACTCGCAGGATCGTAGCTGCCGCGCGCGAACACATCCGGATGCTCCCGGCGCAGGTTCAGGAGGGTGGCAATCAGCCGAAACTTGGCGGGTGGGTGATCGAGTGCCGCGATGCGCGCATCATAATCGACCGGACGCCGATTGTCGGGATCGACGAGGCTGAGGTCGGCGAACTCCGTCCCCTGATACAGGTCGGGCACGCCGGGCATGGTGCAGCGAAGCGCGGCCTGCACGAGGCTGTTGTCGGTCGCCGCGGGGGCGATCTCCGCCAGAAAGGCGGTGATCGAGGCGCGGAATGAGGGGCTGTCGATCAGGGTGAGCGCGAGGTCGTTGCAACGCGCCTCGTAGCTTTCGTTCGGCGCTTCCCACGAGGAGCGCAGCTTCGCCTCGCGCAGCGCCTTCGTCTGCCAGGCGGTGATTCGATCGCCGAACGATGCGTCGAGGGTGTCCGGCCAGGCGCCGAGCAACGTCTGGAACAACATGTAGCGATCACCGCAATCGACGCCATGCGACAGCGGCTCTGCGATGGCCTCCCAGTCACTGACGATCGCACCCCATTGATCGGGGAGCGCACTGAGCACCGCCAGGCGCGCCCGGCTATCCTCGCCGCGCTTGTGATCGTGTGTCGCAGTGGTGAGCATGGCGGTCGGCCAGTCTCGGGCGCGGGCCTGCATGCGCAGGTGAAAGGCGGACGGCTCCAGCGCCATGTGTCCGGCGTCGAAGCCGACGTCATTGCGGGAGAGAAGGCGGCCGTAGCGGTAAAAGGCGGTGTCCTCGAGCGCCTTGGCGGCGATCGGGGCGGAGAGCTGCTGAAAGCGGCGGACCGGGTCGGCGTGGTTTCCCTCGCCAGCGAGCCAGCGCAGGACCAGATCGACCACCGGCATTTCGCCTGGCGGCACGTGCGGCGCGACGCGCAGGCGCACGGTGGCGCGCACCTCCGCGTCGGTTGCCGGGGGTGTCGGGCCGTAGGTGCGATATACCGGGAAGATCCATAGCAGGCGTTCCAGCGCACGGCGCAGCATGCCGCGCGTGATCCCGTCCGGGGCTATGGCGGCAAAGGCGTCGACGCACTGTTCGAGCTGGCCGCTGAACTGCCAGGCGAGAAGTTGTTGGCGGGCGAGCAGCTCCTCCGCCGCCAGATCAGCCTGCCGGCCGCTGATGTCGTGCCACAGGCAAGCGAGCGGTGCGGCGCCGGATGGATGATGAAGCAGCGCGGCTGTATCCTCCATGAAATCATAGCCGCTGGTGCCATTTACCGCCCAATCCTGCGACAGCACCTCACCGACGCCGAGGATCTTTTCGATCACGATCCAGGCGTTCTCGCCCAGCCGGGCACGCAGGGCGCGGCAATAACCAAGCGGATTGGTGAGCCCATCCACATGGTCGATCCGCACGCCGTCGATCAGACCCTCATCGTGCAGCCGGAAATACAAGGCGTGAGTCATCGCGAAGACCGCGGGGTCCTCCACCCGGACGCCGGCGAGTTCGTTGATGGCGAAGAAGCGGCGCCAGTTCAGATCGTCATTGGCGGTGCGCCACGAGGCGAGGCGGTAATGCTGGCGGTCGAGCAAGGCTGCGAGTGGTTCACGACCGGCGCTCGCCTGATCCTCATCGCGCAAGGGGAGGCGGCGTTCGCCATAGAGGTTCAGCCAGTGGCGGCCGTCGTGATGGTCCAGCGTGAGGGCGCCGTCCGCCAGTGCCTCGTCCAGCGGGGTGCCGAGCACAGGCAGCAGGATGGGGCGGGACCAGTCGATATCGAAGATCGCGGCATAAGGGCTTGATTGGCCGCGGAGAAGGACGTCGTTCCACCATGCGTTAGTGTCCCCGGCGACGCCCATGTGATTGGGGACGATGTCGATGATGATGCCCATGTTCCGCGCGCGAAGCGCGGTCACGAGGCGGCAGAAGCCGGCCTCGCCGCCAAGCTCCGGATTGATGCGCGTGGGATCGACCACGTCATAGCCGTGGGTCGATCCGGGCGCGGCGGTGGTGATCGGGGACGCGTAGATGTGGCTGATGCCGAGCCGGTCGAGATAGGGCACGATCGCCTCCGCATCGGCGAAGGTAAAGCCGCGGTGAAATTGCAGGCGATAGGTGGCGCGCGGGATCATCCAGGTCTCTTTTCGGACAGCATATGGGTGCGCCGCTGTACGTCAGGGCGGGCGAGGAGCGTGTCGGTCGCGCCGGGCATACGGCGGCGCCAATTGGGATGCTGGTCGATCGTGCCGGGAAGGTTGGGCTGTTCCTCGAGGCCGAGGAGATCCTCCAGCGGGAAGATGGCGAGCGGGGCGGGGGCGTCCGCTACCGCGTGCAGGATTTCATCGACCGGCGCGGCAGCGGGTATTGGCACTAGATCAATGATCTGCACGAGAGACTTGCGTTCATTTGCGCGGTGCGACGTCGCGGCGGTATCGACCATGCCAGCGATGCGCGCGCGCCAATCGATGTCTCGTCCCACCCACCAGCCGGCGAGCGTCGGCGTATCATGGGTGCCGGTCATGGCGACCGCATCGGCATCCCAGCGCGAGGGAGGGATGAAGGCGCCTTGCTGGTCGCGCTCAAAGGGGAGGACGCGCATGCCGAGCATGCCGCGGCGGGAGAGGTCCGCACGCAGGCCGGCCGGGACGGTGCCGAGATCCTCCGCTATCACGATGGCGTTGGCCCGATATGCCTCGATCGCCACGATATTCTTGAGTGTGTCGCCGGGCATGGTGAGGTAGGCGCCGTCCGCCGCGGTGCCGCCGTCGGGAACGATCCACAGGTGGTCAAGGCCGATGGCGTGATCGATGCGCAGGCCGCCCGCATGTCGAAGAGCCGTGCGTATCGTCTTGATAAATGGGGCAAAGCCGCTGCGGCGGAGGGCATAGGGATCCAGCGCGGAAATACCCCAATTCTGGCCGTCGGGACCGAGCGGATCGGGGGGCGCGCCGATCGAGACTCCGCTGAGCAGGTCGGTGCGGCGGCTCCAGCCGTGGCTGCCGGCGCGATCGGTGCCGACGGCGAGGTCGGCGATGAGGCCGATCGACATGTCGCCGCGCGCACTTTCCTGCGCGTTTGCAAGACCTTGGTCCGCGAGCCATTGAAGGAAGATGAAGAAGGAAACGTCGTCCTGATGCTCTGCGGCGAAGCGGGCGACGGCGGGGGCGGCGGGATCGTGATAAGCGGTCGGCCAGTCGGGCCAGCCGATGCCGCCGAGCTGAAAATGCAGGGTATCGAACAGCGCGTGGGCGGTGAGATCCGGGCCGTGTTCGGCCTCATAGGCGGCGGCGATGGCCTGGTGGCGGCTCAGATCGGCCAGATAGACGCGGCGCAGATGGGCGAGGCGATCGGAGAGGGCGCCGGGCCAGTCGATGAGGTCGCCGGATGGTTCGTCGGGGAAGGGCATCCCGAGCGGCGACGGATCGGCCAGCATCACATTGTGGAACAGCCGCGAGGAGGGCGCATAGGGGCTGAAGCGATTGGGGTCGGCCGGAAAGAGCGCGTGGGTCGGGCTGATCGCGAGCGCCGCGGCGCCGGCGTGGCCGAAGGCGGCGGCGGCGGCGGCGAGCGTGCCGTAGTCGCCGTAAAAGGTCGCGCGCTCGTCGCGGAGCGCGGGGATCTGTACCGACGCGCCCCAGCTACGGGCGGGAACCGGGGGGCAGCGGGGTGGAGCGACGGCGATCGTGTAACGACGATGCCCGGCGATCAGCGTGTGATAACCGACCGTGTCGATCGGCGCTGCGATACCATCCGGAGCGATCGTCAACGGACGCGTCGTCCCGTCCTCCAGCACCAGTTCGGCAGGGCCGGCGGGCGCGTCGGGCAGCGAGAGGGGCGCGCCGGCCGTCACCGATACGAAGGGGGTGTCGGAGGGCGTCAGGTCCAGTCGGGCGAGAAGCGCCTCCAGCACGGCATCGTCGACGCGCTGCGCGCGGCCGCTGGCGTCGGTCCAGTCGCGCTTGAGCCCGGCGGCGGCAGCGGCGGCGTGAAGATCGCTCATTCGGCCCACGCGGCGAAGCGTTCGTCGGTGGTGAAGATCGGGGGTGATCCAGCGTCCTGCGGCAAGGGCGCTGGCGCGTCGGCGAGGTCGATCGCGAGCGTCAGTTGCCTGCCGTTGCCGAGACGCCAGCGGGCGATGACGGCAGCATCCCCCAGCACCTGCGCGCCCAGGGCGACCGCGCCACGCAGATGGGGCACGATATGTTCGTGGCGCAGCGCGAGCAGGTCACGGTAGAAGGTGCGCCAGGCGAGGGCATCGCTGCCGGGTTGCGAATGGGATTGCGCGAACGTGTCCGGCGCATTGGGATCGGGGATGCGTTCGCGCGCTTCGGGATCGGAGAAGGCGGCGAAGTTGGCGAATTCGCGCCGGCGGCCCTCGCGCACCGCATCGGCAAGCTCGTCATGGAAATCGGTGAAGAAGAGGAACGGGCTGTCGCTGCCCTCCTCCTCGCCCATGAACAGCAAGGGGATCTGCGGGGCGAGCAGCATCAGCGCGGTGGCGGCACGCAGCTTTGCCGGATCGGTGAGCCGGGTGAGTCGCTCTCCGAACGCGCGATTGCCGACCTGATCGTGATTCTGGAGGAAGCTGACGAAGCGGGTGGGCGGGAGGTGCGCGCTGGGCGTGCCACGCGGGCGGCCATCCTGATTGGGCGAGGGATCGCCCTGATAGATGAAGCCCTCGCTGAGTGCGCGGGCGAGCCGTTCGGCCGGGCGATCGGCAAAGTCGGCGTAATAGGCGCTGGTCTCGCCGGTCAGCAGGACATGCATGACATTGTGGAAATCGTCGTTCCACTGCGCGTCATAGCCGTCGGCGCGGAGGCGAGCCGCGTCATTATGTTCGTTCTCGAGCACGAGATGGACGTGGCGATCGGGCAGCGCAGCGCGGATCTCGGCGGCCATGGCGTCGAGGAAGGCGGGGTTGTCGATCGCGTGGACCGCGTCGAAGCGGAGGCCGTCGAAGCGATAGTCGCGCAGCCACATCAGGGCATTGTCGATGAAGAATCGCGCCACTGGGGCCTCGTCCACCGCCACTGCTCCGCCCCAGGGGGTCGCCACGTCGCGGTGGAAAAAGCGATCGGCATAGAGGCCGAGGTAATTACCATCGGGGCCGAAGTGGTTGTACACGACGTCGAGGAAGACGCTGAGGCCGAGTTCGTGCGCCGCGTCGATCAGCGTGCGCAGTTCGGCGGGGGAACCATATGCCTCATGCACGGCATAGGGCAGGACGCCGTCATAGCCCCAGCCGCGGTCCCCGGCGAAGGCGTTGATTGGCATGAGCTGGATCGCGGTGACGCCGAGCGCGGCGATGACGGGGAGCCGCTGGGTAACGCCGCTGAAGCCGCCGAGCGTGCCGGCGTGAAGCTCCATGATGACCATCTCGTGCCACGGCCGCCCGCGCCAATGGGGTACCCGCCAGTCATGGCTGTGATCGGGAACGATGCTCCAGCCGTGCACCCCGCCATGCTGGCGGCGCGATGCGGGATCGGGGACGGGCGTGTCGCCGATGTGGAAGCGGTAGCGGGTGCCGGGGCCGCCGGGGTGATCGGCGACGTGCCAGCCATCGTCCTGCGGCGTCATCGGCAGATGCGTGCCATCGCAGTCGAGGACGACTCGCGGCGCAGCGGGCGCCCATAGGCGGAAGCGCGTGGCGCCGCCGGGCAGCGGCTCCGGGCCCCAGGCGTTCAATCCTCCCATGCGCTGGTCCAGCTGAGGAGGACGGCGCCCTGCGGCGCTACCTCATATTCACTGCCGATGTCGATTTCGCCCTGATCGGGCCTGGCGCTGTCGATCAGAACCGTGCGCTTCGTGTCGGGCTTCGGCAGGTGGAAGACGACGGGATCGCTGCTGGCGTTGAGGAGCAGCGACACTGCCTGCACCTCGCCGGCATCGTTCATTGCGGCGCGGCGCATCATCAGCGCGCGGCCTTCGGGGTTCTGCCAATCCTCGTCGCTGAGCCGCTCACCCCGTTCATCCCACCATTCGACATCGTTGACGCCATGGCCGGGCGAATCCTGTCCATAGAGGAAGGTCGGCGCGCGCAGCACGGGGTAGCGGCGGCGAAGTTCGGTCAGGCGGGCGGTGAAATCGATCTGCTGCTGGCCCTCCGGCGTGGCGGCGGCGGTCCAGTCGAGCCAGCTGATCTCATTATCCTGGCAATAAGCGTTGTTGTTGCCTTGCTGCGTGCGGCCGAATTCGTCGCCGGCGACCAGCATCGGCGTGCCGAGCGAGGCGAGCAGCGTCGTCAGCATCGATCGCATGACGCGGCCGCGCGCGTCGTTGATCGCGGGATCGTCCGTCGGCCCCTCCACGCCCCAGTTGCGCGAATGATTGTTGTCATGGCCGTCGCGATTGTCCTCGCCATTCGCCTCATTGTGGCGATGTTCGTACATCACCGTGTCGGCGAGGGTGAAGCCGTCATGCGCGACGAGGAAATTGACGCTGGCCCAAGGGCGGCGCGAACGGCGGTCGAAGAGATCGCCCGAGCCCGACAGGCGTGCGGCGAGATCGCCGCGGGTGCCGGGATCGCCCTTCCAATAGCTGCGCACCGTATCGCGGTACTTGTCGTTCCATTCGGCGAAGCCCGGGGGGAAGTGGCCGAGTTGATAGCCGCCGGGGCCGACATCCCAGGGCTCGGCGATCAGCTTCAGCCGGCTGAGCACCGGATCCTGCCGGACCACATCGAAGAAGGCGGCGCCGGGATCGAAGCCGGTTGCCTCGCGCCCCAGGGTGAGGCCGAGATCGAAGCGGAAGCCGTCGATGCCGAAGCTGGTCGCCCAATAGCGCAAGCTGTCCGCGACCATCTGGATCACGCGCGCCTTGCTCATGTTGAGCGTGTTGCCGGTGCCGGTGTCGTTGATCGTGTAGCGCGGGTTGTCGGCGACGAGGCGATAGTAGCTGGCGTTGTCGAGGCCGCGCCATGAGAGCGTCGGGCCCTTTTCCGAACCTTCGCAGGTGTGGTTGTACACCACGTCCATGATGACTTCGATCCCGGCCTGGTGGAGGCGGAAGACCGCGCGGCGAAGCTCGTCCTGCTGCTCGCGCGCCATATAGGCCTGTTCGGGGGCGAAGAAGCCGAGCGTGTTATAGCCCCAATAGTTGCGCAGGCCCTTTTCCTGCAGGAAGCGATCCTGGGTGAAGGCCTGTATCGGGAGCAATTCGATCGCGGTGACGCCGAGCCGCTGGAGGTGGCGGATGACGGCGGGGTGGCCGAGCGCGGCATAGGTGCCGCGATCGCGCGCGGGCACTTCCTCCATCAGCTTGGTCAAACCCTTGACGTGCGCCTCGTAGATCACCGTTTCCGACCAGGGCGTGTTGGGGCGGCGATCGCGCGACCAGTCCCAATGATCGTCTACCACCACCGCCTTGGGCATGGCGGCGGCGCTGTCGCGCCGGTCGAAGGAGATATCCTCTCGCCGGGAGCCGATGCGATAGCCGTGGAGCGCATCGGTCCAGCGGATCTGGCCGTGGAGCTTTCGCGCATAGGGATCGAGCAGCAGCTTGTTGGGATTGAAGCGGTGCCCCGCCTCCGGCTCATAGCGGCCGTGCGCGCGATAGCCGTAGAGGAGGCCGGGTTCGACGTCGGGCAGATAGCCGTGGAACACCTCATCGGTGCATTCAGGGAGCCAGAAGCGCTTGATCTCGCGCTTGCCGGCGGGATCGAAGATGCACAGCTCGATCGCATCGGCATTGGCGGAGAAGACCGCGAAATTGACGCCGAGGCCGTCAAAGGTGGCGCCGAGCGGGTGGGGAGAGCCGGGCTGGAGCCGGTCGATCGAAGGAAGCAATGCGCGAGCCTCGCTGCAGGACGGTGATGGACGCGGGAGTGACAGGCGAATGCGGCCGATCGTGCCGCACCGCAGGGGCGTGGGGCACGCGCCGGTGGCCGTTGAGGGGCGGCCGGGGAGTGGGGCGGGTGCGCCGCCCGCGGCTTCAGGTCACCGCCTTGATCAGGCCTTTGCCGCGGCGTAGTTTTCGCGACGGGGCGGGTTCGGTGGAGGCGGGACTGGTAGATGCAGGCGCCGCCACCGCGCGATCCTCGACGCCGGTATCGGCAGGTTCGCCGAAGGGGAGGTCGGCCGCAGTGCCGGGGAGCAGCGCATCCTCCTCCGATGCGGCGGGCGCATGCTCCTGCTCGGCGCGCGACCAGTGATCGTGGGCGCGCCCCTCGGGCTCACCTTCCTCCTGCCAGATCCGGTAGGCGCGCTGCCGGATCAGCTCTTCGCGGTCGTACGCCATGATCATTCTCCCCATCTGATCGCCCTCCAACGCGCCGCGCGGGGAAACGACGCGAGGTTGGGAACAAAATCTTGGTTTGGCAGGAAAAAGCCGCCGATGCGGGGCGATCAGCGGCCGTAGGGGTTCTTGAGCGCGGGGATCCAGCCAGCGGACGGCGCGCCTGAGGGGGCGGCGCTGGGGGACGCCGCGGGGCGAGGCGCGACGGCGGCGCGGGCGCGGGCGGCATCGGGATCGATCGGCTCGGCGAACTTGATCCCGGCCTGTCCGTCACGTGCCCAGACTACGGTGGCGGCGACCGCCTGCAGCGCGCCGACGCTGACGAGGATCGTCGCGCCCGCCTGCAACCCCGTCGCCTGATCGAGCCGGACGCCGCCGGTCGACAGGTCGCGGACGCGGTGGCGGGTGGGGGCGCCGCCGCCGAACCGCTCTACCGTGGCGCCGAGGAACACGCTGTTACGCGGCGCGCGCGCGATCATGTCGCGGCCGGGCGTGGCATCGGCGGCGCGCGCGTGATCCTCGGGCGGCTGCGGATCGGTCATGCGGCGGTAATTGGGAATTTTGCCCCGGTCGCGCAAGCGGATCGTCGCGGGCGCAAATCACCCCTTGTGATGTTATCACGTCGCGGTTAGGGAGCGGCGATCCAGGGAGGGACCACGTTGAAGATCTTTGCCGTTCTGCTGGCCGGTACCGCGTTTGCCGCCACCCCCGCACTTGCCCAGTCCACCGATCAGCCGGCCGATACGCCGGCACCGACCGCCGGCACCGCAGGCGGCAGGAATGACAGTGCGCCGACCCGGACGGGCCATGTGGAAGCCGACAATGACATTGTCGTCAGCGCGCCGTTCGTCCGGGATCTCAACCTGTTGGCGGGCAAATCTGTTGTCGCTGGTGATGAACTTGTCCGCGATCTGCGGCCGCAGATCGGCGACACGCTGACGCGCCAGCCGGGCGTCTCCGCCACCTCGTTCAGCCCCGGCGCGTCGCGCCCCGTGCTGCGCGGATTCCAGGGCGAGCGCGTGCGGGTGCTGACCGATGGGCTGGGGTCGCTCGACGTATCCAACACCTCGACCGATCATGGCGTGACGATCGACCCGCTGACGGCGGAGCGGATCGAGGTGCTGCGCGGCCCGGCGGTGATGCTGTTTGGCAGCCAGGCGATCGGCGGTGCGGTGAACGTGATCGATCGGCGCATCCCGCGCGGCGTGCCCGAACATGGCTATCACGTCGATGCGATCGGCACCTATGGCTCGGCGGCGAACGAGCGGAGCGGCGGCGCAGGCGTCGACGTGGCGCTGTCGTCGCAGATCGTGGCGCATGTCGATGGCAGCTATCGCAAGTCCGACGACCTTCGCATCGGCGGCTATCAATTGTCGCCGACGCTTCGCCGCGAGCAGCTGTCCATCGCCGCCGAGGAAGCGGCCGAAGGGCATATGGAGGAGGCCGCCGAGGCGCGGGCGCTGGCCAATCGGCGCGGGCGGCTGCCCAACAGCGGGACCGAGACCTATACGCTGGGCGCTGGCCTCGCGCTGATCAACGAGGGGGGGAGCCTGGGCTTCTCCGTTGGCTATTACGACAGCAAATATGGCGTGCCGGAGCGGCCCGGGGCGTCGCACCTGCACGGCGGCGGCGATCACGGCGATCATGATCACGACCACGACCACGACCACGATCATGGCGAGGAAGGGCATGATCACGGCGACGTGACGATCGCGATGAAGCAGTTCCGCGCTGACATGCGCGGCGAGGTGATCGCGGGCGGCGACTTCCTCGATCGCATCCGCTTCCGCGCCGGCTTTGCTGATTATGAGCATACCGAATTCGAGGGCGCCCAGGTTGGCACCGTGTTCAACTCGCAGGCCTTCGAGGGGCGTGTCGAGCTGGTCCAGGCGGATCGCGGCGGCTGGCGCGGTGTGACCGGATTCCAGGGATTTACGCGTGACTTCTCAGCGGTGGGCGCAGAAGCGTTCGTTCCGCCCAACGTGACCGACCAATATGGCCTCTTCACGCTGCAGGAGATCAACCGCGGTAACTGGGAAGTCGAATTTGCCGGCCGCTATGAACATGCGGCGGTGCGATCCAGCGCGGTGCGCGTCGGCCCGGAAGAAGACGCGCCGGTCGTTGGCGTCAGCCGCAACTTCAACGCCTTCTCCGGCGCGCTTGGCCTGTCCTATGCCGTCGCGCCGGAAGTGCGCATCGGGATCAACGGATCGCGCGCCGAGCGCGCGCCGTCGGCGGAGGAATTGTTTTCCAACGGGCCGCACGTCGCGACACAGGCGTATGAAATCGGCAACCCCAATTTCAAGACCGAGAAGAGCTGGGGACTGGAGCTGTATGCGCGCGGGCGGACCGGGCCGGTCCGCTTCCAGGTCAGCGGCTACGCCACCTGGTTCGACGATTACATCTATGAAAATGCGGTCGGCGGCGCGCGCGACGGCCTGCCGATCTTCCAGTATTTCCAGGCCGGTGCGCGCTATTACGGCGTCGAAGGCGAGCTGACCGCGGACCTGATCCGGACCAACGGGTTCGAACTGGATGCCAATATCGTCGCCGATTACGTCAATGCGACGCTGACCAACGATCGTGGCCCGGTGCCGCGTATCCCGCCGCTGCGCGTGCTGGGCGGGCTGAGCGCGCGGGCGGGCGATTTCGGTGGCCGGGTCGAGGTGGAGCATGTCACGGCGCAGAACCGCGTCGCGGCATTCGAAACGCCGACCGAGGACTTCACGCTGGTCAATGCGTCCTTGTCGTTCAAGCCGTTCGGGCGCGAGAGCGAGACGACCTTCATCGTGTCGGCGAACAACATCTTCGACGTGGACGCGCGGCGCCATGCGTCGTTCACCAAGGATTATGTGCCGCTCGCCGGGCGCGACATCCGGGTCGCGGCGCGGCTGAGCTTCTGAATGCGAAAGGGGCATCCGCCGGCCTGATCGGTCGGCGGATGCCCCCTCGTTGTCGTCAAAGGTCAACGGTCGCGGATCAGAGGCACGCCTCGAGAAACGCCTGATCGAAGCCGAACTGCTTGGCCTTGTCGATCGTATAGGGGCGAAGGCCCATGGCGCGATATTCGCCGATGATCTTCCCGTCGGCGCTCTCGTCCAGATATTCGAACTTGAAGAGCTCCTGCGTGACGATCACGGGGCCTTCCATGCCGATCACCTCGGTGACGTTGGTGACCCGGCGCGAGCCGTCGCGCAGGCGCTTCACCTGGATGATCATGTCGACCGAATCGGCGATCTGGCGGCTGATCGCCTCCTTCGGCACCTTGATGTCCGACATCATCACCATGTTCTCCATACGCGCCAGCGCCTCTCGCGGGCTGTTGGAGTGGAGCGTGCACATCGAGCCATCGTGGCCGGTGTTCATCGCCGAGAGCATGTCGAAACACTCGGCGCCGCGAATTTCGCCGAGAATGATACGGTCCGGGCGCATACGCAGCGCGTTCTTGACGAGATCGCGGATCGAGATCTCGCCCTGACCCTCAAGATTGGCGGGGCGGGTTTCGAGCGGCAGCCAGTGCGGCTGCTGGAGGCGGAGTTCGGCCGCGTCCTCGATCGTCAGCACGCGCTCGCCGGGGTCGATCATCTTCGACAGCGCGTTGAGCATCGTCGTCTTGCCCGAGCCGGTGCCGCCCGAGATGACGATGTTGAAGCGGCAGGCGCCGGCGATCTTCAGCGCGGTTGCCATCTTTGGCGACATCGAGCCGAACCCGGCCATCATGTCGAGCGTGATCGGCTTGGCAGAGAATTTACGGATCGAGATGGCGGTGCCGCGAAGCGAGAGCGGCGGGACGATCACGTTGACGCGGGAGCCGTCCTTGAGGCGCGCGTCGGCGAGCGGCGTCGTCTGGTCGACGCGGCGACCGACCGAGTTGCAGATGCGCTGCGCGATCTGGAACAGATGTTCCTCATCGCGGAACTGGATCTGCGCGAGCTGGAGCTTGCCCTTCTTTTCGATGAACGTCTGGTCGGGGCCGTTGACCATGATGTCCGAGATTTCGGGATCGGCCAGCAGCTCCTCGAGCGGGCCGAGACCGAGCAGCTCGTCGACCAGCACCTTTTCCAGCGCGAACTGTTCGCGCCGGTTAAGGGTGAGCTTCAGTTCGGCGAGCACCTCGCCGATGATCGGGCGGAATTCCTCCGCCAGCTCATCCTTGCCGAGCGTGGCCGCGGCCTCCGGATCGACGCGTTCGAGAAGGCGCGGGAGCACCTGTTCCTTGATCTTGTGGATCGACGCCTCGAAGCCTTCCATGCGGCTGTTGCCGGCGTCGCCTGAGGTGGCCTGACGTTCGGCGAGGCGCTGCATCGCGTCCATCTGGAGCCCCGGCATGGTGCCGACGATGTCGGGCGCCGCAAGCTCGCCGGGGAGGGGCAAGGCGTCGAGCGCGGGGAATTGGTCACCGCCATCGGGGCGGGGCGCCGGGGCGCCACCCTGCATCGGGCGCGCCACGCCAAACCCGGGGCGCGCGGCCGTACCTACGTTGTTACGACGCCCAAAAGCGCTCATGCCATCCGTCCTGCTAACACCGGAGAATTGGTAAGCGGCAAGGCTTTATATTTGCCTAATTACGGGCGTCTGGCGGGATCAGTCGCGCGATGGGGCGCGGGCGGTGGCGGTGTCTTTTTCCCGGGCAAGCAGCGCCTGTTTGCGCTCGGGGCCAAAGGCGTAGCCGCCAGTTGCCCCGTCGCTGCGGGTGACTCGGTGGCAGGGGATGAGGATGGGGACGTGGTTGGCGCCGCACGCGCTTCCCGCGGCCCGTACCGCTCCGGGCCGGCCGGCGAGCGCCGCGAGATCGGCATAGCTGCGCGTCTCGCCGGGCGGGATGGTGCGCAATGCCTGCCAGATCGCCTCCTGAAAGGCGGTGCCGCGCACGTCGAGCGGCAGGTTGTGGTCACGGGCGGGGGATTCGACAAGCGCGACGACCTCTTGGGCGAGGTGGGCGAGCGTCGTGTCTCCGGGGATGATCTGCGCCTTGGGGAACAGGCGGTCGAGGTCGTCCGGCCCGGTGTCAAAGGCGAGGCGGCAGATGCCGCGGTCGGTGGCGGCGACCAGCAGTGGGCCAAGGCTGGTCGCCGCGATGGTCCAGCGGATCGTGACGCCGGCGCCGCCGCGGCTCCAGGCGCTGGGGCTCATGCCGAGCCGTGGGGCGGCGTGGTCGTAGAAGCGGCTCGGCGCGGAATAGCCGCCCTCGTAGATGGCCGTCGTGACGGAGGCGCCGGCGGCGAGTGCCTCGGCGGCGCGGCTTGCCTTCAGCCCGCGCGCATAAGCGGCGGGCGTCACGCCGGTCGCGCGCTTGAACAGGCGGTTGAAATGGTGCGGGGCGTAGCCGACGGTGGCGGCGAGTTCTTCCAGTGGCGGCGGAACCTCAGCCGTGTCGAGCAGCGTCAGTGCGCGGGCGACGGCGAGGCGATCGCGGGCGATCTCGTCCGGGCGGCAGCGCATGCAGGCGCGATAGCCGGCCGCGCGCGCCTGATCGGGGGCGGGGTAGAAGGACACATTCTCGCGCCGGGGGTGCCGGGCGGGGCAGCTTGGCCGGCAATAGATGCCGGTGGTGCGCACCGCGACCACGAACCGGCCGTCGGCGCCACGATCGCGGCTGGCGAAGGCGGCCCAAGCGGCGTCGGTGTCGATGGCATCGCTCATGACCCTGATGTACGACACCGCGCGGACGCAGGCATCCCATGGCTTGCGATCAAAACAGAACAATGAACGGGAGAGGGTGAATGGACGATCTGGTCTTGCTGGACGTGGCCGATGGCATGGCGACGGTGACGCTGAACCGGCCGGGGGCGATGAACGCGCTGTCGACCGCGCTGCGGGCGCGCCTCTACGCGGTGATGAAACAGGTCGACGCCGACGATGACGTGCGGGCGGTGGTGCTGACGGGGGCGGGCGAGCGCGCGTTTACCGCCGGGCTGGACCTGAAGGAGCTGGGATCGCAGGCCGGCGCACTCGGCTCCGCCAATGCGCGCGGCGCGGACGAGAACCCGGTCAAGGCGATCGAACTGTGCCGCAAGCCGGTGATCGGCGCGATCAACGGGGTGGCGATCACCGGCGGGTTCGAGGTGGCGCTGGCATGCGACATCCTGATTGCGAGCGAGAATGCGCGCTTTGCCGACACCCATGCGCGGGTCGGCGTGATGCCGGGCTGGGGGTTGAGCCAGAAACTGTCGCGGCTGATCGGCATTTCGCGGGCCAAGGAATTGTCGCTGAGCGGCAATTTCATCGACGCGGCGACCGCCGAGCGCTGGGGGCTGGTCAATCGCGTGGTGCCGGCGGGTGACCTGCTGGCGACGGCGCGCAAGCTGGCGGCGGACATTGCCTCTGCCGATGCAGGCTTCATCGCGGCGTACAAGAAGCTGATCGACGATGGCTTTGCGCGGCCGTTCGGCGAGGCAATGACGCTGGAGCATGAGCGCTCGTCGGCGGCGAACCGGGCGGTGACGCCGGAAGCGGTCGAGGCACGGCGCGCGGCGGTACAGGCGCGGGGGCGGTCGCAATAGCGCTTTTCTTCCCAAATATCCCCGCTAAGTTCATGGAACGGGGATGAAAACGGGGGATGGATGACCTGGGGGAAACTGGTCGCACTGTGCGGTGCGATCCTGGCGGCGACGCCTGCCGCAGCCGAATGGCTGGAGGCGTCGTCGCGGCACTTCGTGCTGTATTCGGACACGAGCGAGAAGATGATTCGGCGCCAGTCGGAGGCGCTGGAACGGCTCGACTGGGGGCTGCGCCGGTTCGCCAAGGTGCAGGACGAGCCCGAGATTGCGTCGCGCAAGGTCACCGTCTTTTTGATCGATGATTCGCAGGTGCGATCGCTGTGCGGATGCCAGAATGTCGGGGGCTTCTACCAAACGCGGGTGAGTGGATCGATCGCGTTCAGCGGCAAGGCGTCGTCGTTCGGTGACAATGGCATCGGGCAGATGGTGCTGTTCCACGAATATGCGCACCATTTCATGTTCGCGTCCTACGACCTTGCCTTTCCCGCCTGGTACACCGAAGGCTTCGCCGAGTTCGCGTCGACGATGCGGATCAAGGACGATTCGGCGCAGATCGGCGTCCCGGCGCAGCACCGCGCCCGTGGGCTGTTCCAGGGCCAGCGCTTTCGGGTGCCGGAGATGTTCGATTCGACGCTGCGATCGCGGCTGGGCAGCGCCGAGCGGCAGGACGCGTTCTATGGGCGTGGCTGGTTGCTCACCCATTACCTGACGTTCAAGCCCGAGCGGTACCGGCAGTTCCAGCAATATCTGAGGCTGCTGAATAGCGGCACGCCAAGCGTGGCGGCGGCCGAACAGTCATTCGGCGACCTTGGCGCATTGTCGATCGAGGTGGACCGGTACCTTGCCGGCTCGCGGATGCCGGCCATGACCATGATGTACGATGGGAATGTGTTGCCGGCGGCCCGTGTGCGGCGTTTGTCAGCGGGCGAAGCGGACATGATCGACCTGCGGACGCGATCGATACGTGGCGTCACCAAGACGGAGGCGGCGAAGCTGTACGCCAGGGCGGCGCCGATCGCCGCCAAATATGCCGATGACGCGCTGGTTCAGGGATGGCTGGCCGAAATGGCCTTTGATGCCGAGCAATATGACGCGGCGGTGGCGGCGGCGGAGCAGGCGATCGCGCGGGATGCCCGATCCGTCCAGGCGCATATGTATCGCGGCGCGGCACTGCTGCGCCAGTTGAAGCAGGGCAATGTTAAGGATGCCGCGCAGTGGGACCGCGCCCGCCGCAGCATCATCGCGGCCAACCGCAGCGATCCCGACGATGCCGAGCCGCTCTGGTGGTTCTGGCTGAGTTTCCAGATGCAGGAGCGCGAGCCGACGCCGTCGGCGATCAAGGGGCTGTACCGCGCGCAGGAACTGACACCGCAGGATTGGGGGGTCAGGATGGCCGCGGCAGTGGCGCGGATCGAGGCAAAGGAGTGGGCCGAGGCCAAGCGGCTGTTGCGGCCGGTCGCCTATCATCCCCACGCGCCTGCGGATAATCCGGCGTTGGCCATGCTGACCGCAATCGAAGCGGGAAAGTCGGGGAGCGAGATCCGGGCGGTCGGCGAGGTGAAAACGGAGGCGACGGGCGAACAGCCGTGAGCGGCGCGCCCCGCCGCCGCAGACCTTCTGCCGGGGCGGCTAGCCGCGCCGCCACCGATTGGCGCTGATCAGCCGGCGGTTTCGCGGAACAGCGTCAGCGTCCGGTCGCGCGCGAGTTCGGCCGAGGGCTCGTGATAATCCTTGCGCCGGTCGGAGTTGAAGCCGTGCCCGGCTTCATAGACATGAACTTCGGCGAGCGGATGCGCGCAGGCGATTGTCGCCTCGACGCCCTCCATCGGGATGCCGCGATCATAGCGGCCGAAATGCGCGATAACGGGAACGCGTGGGGCGGCTTCCGCGGCGAAGGCGGGAATCATGCTGCCATAATAGGCCGAGGCGGCGGCCACATCGTCGAGCTTCGTCGCGGCCGCCCAGGCGACGGAGCCACCGTAGCAATAGCCGACCACGAACACCGGCCCCTTGTCCTTGAGACGGTCGATGCAGCTTTGCGTGTCCTTCAGTGACAGGTCGAACGGGTGAAGCGTGCGCGCCAGCTCCACGGCGCGTTCGAAGCCGGGGCCTGTATAGTCCGCCTCGAACCCCGGATGCTCGCGGTCGAACAGCGCGGGGGCGAGCACTTCATATCCTTCGGTCGCATAATCATCGGCCATGTCGCGGATGTGATCGGTAACGCCAAAGATTTCCTGCACCAGCACGACCCCGCCGCGCCGCTCGCCCGCGGGAGTGACGTGATAGACCGCGATATCGGCAGCGTCGCTCATCGTCATGCGCATCATCTTGCCCGTCGGGCCATCAAGCATCGCAATCCCTCCGTTTCCGATTGTTGCATCCACGCTACCCCTTTGCTACGCGGCGGCCAACCCAAGCGTCGGCGCCGTTAGCGCGTCGTGTTTTCGCATGGGGGTTTAACCTTAGTGCGAACGGGGATTCGACTCGCGTGGATGGTTCCAGCGGTAATCTAGGTGGCAGCATCCAGGCGAGCCTGGGCGGTCGGTATGCGACTGCGCTGTTTGACCTCGCCGAACAGGCGAAGACGATCGATACGGTGGAGGCGAGCCTGGCAAAGGTTCGGGCCGCACTGGATCAGTCGGACGATTTCAAGGCGTTGACGACCTCGCCGGTCGTGGCGCGCGACGCGGCAGGAAAGGCTGTGCTGGCGACCGCCGACGAGCTCGGCGTTGATCCCGTCACGCGCAACTTCCTGGGCGTGCTGGCGCAGAATCGCCGGCTGGCGCAGCTGCCCGCGATCATTCGCGCCTTTCGCATGCTTGCCGCGCACCATCGCGGCGAAGTCACCGCTGACGTCACCAGCGCGCACCCGCTGACCGACGATCAGGTCACCGAACTGAAGCAGCAGCTGCGCCAGCGCGTCGGCCGCGAGGTGTCGGTCGACCTGTCGGTCGATCCTGCGCTGCTTGGCGGACTTGTCGTCCGCGTCGGTTCCCAGATGATCGATTCGTCGATCCGTACCCGCTTGAATGCGCTCGCCAGCGCGATGAAGGGCTAAGAACAATGGATATTCGCGCCGCAGAAATCTCCAAGGTCATCAAGGACCAGATCGCCAACTTCGGCACCGAGGCCCAGGTCAGCGAGACCGGCCAGGTGCTCAGCGTCGGTGACGGCATCGCGCGCATCTATGGCCTCGACAACGTCCAGGCGGGCGAGATGGTCGAGTTCGCCAATGGCGTGCAGGGCATGGCCCTCAACCTCGAAGCCGACAACGTCGGCGTCGTGATCTTCGGCTCGGACGCCGAGATCAAGGAAGGCGACACCGTTCGTCGTACCGGCACCATCGTGGACGTGCCGGTCGGCAAGGGGCTGCTCGGCCGCGTGGTCGATGGCCTGGGCAACCCGATCGACGGCAAGGGCCCGATCGTGGCGGCCGAGCGCCGCCGCGTCGAGGTGAAGGCGCCGGGCATCATCCCGCGCAAGTCGGTGCATGAGCCGGTGCAGACCGGCCTGAAGGCGATCGACGCGCTGGTGCCGGTCGGTCGTGGCCAGCGCGAGCTGATCATCGGTGACCGTCAGACCGGCAAGTCGGCGATCGCGATCGACACGTTCATCAACCAGCGTGAAGTGAACAAGGGCGACGACGAATCGAAGAAGCTGTACTGCGTCTATGTCGCAGTGGGCCAGAAGCGTTCGACCGTCGCGCAGCTCGTCCGCACGCTGGAAGAGAATGGCGCGATGGAATATTCCATCATCATCGCCGCGACCGCTTCGGACCCGGCGCCGCTGCAGTTCCTGGCGCCGTACACCGGCACCGCGATGGGCGAGTTCTTCCGCGACAACGGCATGCACGCCGTGATCGTGTTCGACGACCTTTCCAAGCAGGCAGTCGCTTATCGTCAGATGTCGCTGCTGCTGCGCCGTCCGCCGGGCCGTGAAGCCTATCCCGGCGACGTGTTCTATCTCCACTCGCGCCTGCTGGAGCGTGCGGCGAAGATGAACGACGCCAATGGCGGTGGCTCGCTGACCGCGCTGCCGATCATCGAGACGCAGGCAGGCGACGTGTCGGCCTACATCCCGACCAACGTGATCTCGATCACCGACGGCCAGATCTTCCTCGAGACCGACCTGTTCTTCGCGGGCATCCGCCCGGCGATCAACGTCGGTCTGTCGGTGAGCCGCGTCGGCTCGGCCGCGCAGACCAAGGCGATGAAGAAGGTGTCGGGCTCGATCAAGCTGGAGCTGGCGCAGTACCGCGAGATGGCGGCCTTCGCTCAGTTCGGTTCGGACCTCGACGCATCGACCCAGAAGCTGCTGAACCGTGGCGCGCGCCTGACCGAGCTGCTGAAGCAGCCGCAGTTCTCGCCGCTGCCGTTCGAGGAGCAGACGGTGTCGATCTTTGCCGGCACCAACGGCTATCTCGACAATGTCGCGGTGCAGGACGTGGTCCGTTACGAGGCGGCGATGCTGGCCTTCATGCGCGACCAGCATGGCGCGACGCTGGCGAAGATCCGCGATACGCGCGATCTGGGCGACGAGGCCAAGGGCCAGGTCGTCGCGGCGCTCGACGCTTTCGCCAAGACGTTCGCGTAACGGATAGGGCAACACATCGCGTCACCCCGGCGTCAGGCCGGGGTCCCGCTGCTGCCACGGCAGGAACAGGCGGGGGGCCGCGCAGGCGCGGCATGACGGGTGAGGGGACGGTGAAGAACTAGAATGGCAAGCCTCAAGGCCCTCAAGATCCGCATCGGCTCAGTGAAGTCGACGCAGAAGATCACCAAGGCGATGAAGATGGTCGCCGCCGCGAAGCTGCGCCGTGCGCAGGAAGCGGCGATCGCCGGTCGCCCCTATGCGGAGCGGCTGGAGGCGGTGATGTCCAGCCTCGCGTCCAAGGTGACGGTCAGCGAGAACAGCCCCAAGCTGCTCGCGGGCACCGGCAAGGACCAGGTGCACCTGCTCGTCGTCGCGACGTCGGAGCGCGGCCTGGCGGGCGCGTTCAACACGAACATCGTTCGCGCCGCGCGCAAGAAGGCCGAGGAGCTCGAAAGCCAGGGCAAGACGGTCCGCTTCTATCTCGCGGGCAAGAAGGGGCGCGTTCTGCGCCGTTTCTACCCGGACGCGATCCTGGCCGATCATGAGCTCGGGCAGCACAAGGTGCTCGGTTTCGACCAGGCACGCGAAGTTGCCGATGACCTGATCGCACGCTTCGAGGCGGGCGAGTTCGACGTCGCGCATCTGTTCTACGCCAAGTTCCAGTCGGCGTTGGTGCAGATCCCGACCGGGCAGCAGATCATTCCGGTGTCGGTGCCGACGGTTGCCGTCGATACCGCCAACGATGGCGATGCGGCGGTGGAGTACGAGCCCGACGAGGAAGCGATCCTCGCCGAGTTGCTGCCGCGCAACGTCGCGATTCAGGTGTTCCGCGCCATGCAGGAAAATGCCGCGTCCGAGCAGGGCAGCCGCATGACCGCCATGGACAATGCGACGCGCAACGCCGGCGACATGATCAAGCGGCTGTCGATCCAGTACAACCGCGCACGTCAGGCCGCGATCACGACCGAACTGGTCGAGATCATCTCGGGCGCCGAAGCCCTGTGATGAAGGCGGGCATCCTGCTGGCGGCGGCGACGCTTGCCCTGGCGGGTTGCTCCGGCGCGCCTGCCGGGAATGACACGGCAGAGGCGGCTTACAACAACAGCTTCGTCTCGCCCAATCTTGCCGGGGGAACCTGGCAAGGGGTGTTCGACGATCCGGCAAGCTCGATCGACCATTTCGCACGCATCGGGCTTCGCCCCGGCGCATATGAGAAGGTCGGTGGCGAATGGCGATCGGAGGCCGTGCCAACGGCGATGACCGATCCGTCGGCGCCCAACCCGGTGATGGCGATGTTCGTCGCCGCCGGAGGCGAGAAGAAGCTGTCGCGAGTCACCTTCACGCTGGTCGAGCCGCTTGCGTCGAACGACCAGCAGGCGCGCGACCAGTTCGACAAGTGGATGAGCCAGGCGCTTACCCAGCTTGGCGTGGCCGGTGGCGACCAGGCGGTGAAGGCGATCCATGGCGAAGCGCGCGCGACCGGCACGGTGCCGGGCGGTGCGCGCTACGCCGTTGATCGCGAGACGACCGACAAGGATCGGTTGCTGGCCGTGACCTTCACGCCCGGCGACCCTATATTGAACGGGACCGACCCGACGGCTAGCTGAGCCGCCGCAACGCCCCGCACGACGACCAACGACACAATCCTGCACCCGCAGGCACGACGAAGAAGGTAGAAGCAAGATGGCCACCGTCCTCGAGGATCGCCCGACCACTTCGGGCAGCAACAATGTGGGCCGCATCAGCCAGGTGATCGGCGCGGTGGTCGACGTGACGTTCGACACCCACCTGCCGGCGATCCTGTCGGCGCTGGAGACGAGCAACAACGGCCAGCGCCTGGTGCTCGAAGTCGCCCAGCACCTGGGTGAGAACACCGTCCGCACGATCGCGATGGATTCGACCGAGGGCCTGACCCGCGGCCAGAGCGTGACCGACACGGGCGCGCAGATCACCGTGCCGGTCGGCCCGGCGACGCTCGGCCGCATCCTGAACGTCGTCGGCGAGCCGATCGACGAGCGCGGCCCGGTCAACTCGGAGCATCACGCGCCGATCCACGCCAAGGCGCCGGAGTTCATCGACCAGTCGACCGAAAGCTCGATCCTGGTCACCGGCATCAAGGTGATCGACCTGCTCGCGCCTTATGCAAAGGGCGGCAAGATCGGCCTGTTCGGCGGCGCCGGCGTCGGCAAGACCGTGCTGATCCAGGAGCTGATCAACAACATCGCGAAGGGCCATGGCGGCACGTCGGTGTTCGCGGGCGTCGGTGAGCGTACCCGCGAGGGCAACGATCTGTACCACGAGTTCCTCGACGCGGGCGTTATCGCCAAGGATGCCGACGGCAACCCGACAACCGAAGGGTCGAAGGTGGCGCTGGTGTTCGGCCAGATGAACGAGCCGCCGGGCGCGCGTGCCCGCGTCGCTCTGTCGGGCCTGACCATCGCGGAATACTTCCGTGACGTTGAGGGCCAGGACGTGCTGTTCTTCGTCGACAACATCTTCCGCTTCACCCAGGCGGGCGCGGAAGTGTCGGCACTGCTCGGCCGTATTCCGTCGGCCGTGGGCTATCAGCCGACTCTGTCGACCGACATGGGCGCGCTGCAGGAGCGCATCACGTCGACCAACAAGGGTTCGATCACCTCGGTGCAGGCCGTGTACGTCCCCGCGGACGACCTTACCGACCCGGCGCCGGCGACCTCGTTCGCCCACTTGGACGCGACGACCGTGCTTAACCGCGCGATCTCTGAACTCGGCATCTATCCGGCGGTGGACCCGCTCGATTCGACCAGCCGCGTTCTCGAGCCGCGCGTTGTCGGCCAGGAGCATTACGAGACGGCGCGCGCCGTGCAGACGATCCTGCAGAAGTACAAGTCGCTGCAGGACATCATTGCCATCCTCGGCATGGACGAGCTGTCCGAAGAGGATAAGCTGACCGTCAGCCGCGCCCGCAAGATCCAGCGCTTCCTCAGCCAGCCGTTCCACGTCGCCGAGGTGTTCACCAACATCCCCGGCAAGTTCGTGCAGATCGAGGACACGGTGCGCAGCTTCAAGGCGGTGGTGAACGGGGAGTACGATCACCTGCCGGAAGCAGCCTTCTACATGGTCGGCGGCATCGACGAAGTCGTCGCCAAGGCCGAGAAGCTGGCGCAGGAAGCGTAAGCACGTTTCCCTCCTGCCTAACAGGAGGGCCGCAGGGCGGGGATTGATCTGAGGATCGACCCCGACCGCCCGGTCCTCCCAGCCCTTCCCGGGTGGAAGGGAGTGAGAAGAAGAAATGCTGCACTTCGAACTCGTCACGCCTGAACGCCTCGTCCGCAGCGAGAGCGTGTACATGGTCACCGTTCCCGGCACCGAAGGCGACTTCGGCGTGCTGGAAGGCCATGCACCGCTGATGTCGACGATCCGCGACGGCAATCTGCTGGTCCAGAAGACCGCGGGCGCCGCGCCGGAAACGATCGCCATTCGCGGCGGCTTTGCTGAAGTGAACGCCAACGGCCTGACCGTTCTGGCGGAGCATGCTGCCTAAGGGCGGTTCGCTCACGCGTCCTTAGCGGACATTGTCAAAGGCTTCCCCGGATCGGATCCGGGGAGGCCTTTGTCGTTTTGGGCGTCGGCGCTAGCGGGCGAAGCTCCGTTGGAGGAAGTCGGCGTAGATGCTGGTCAGCGTGTGGAGGTCGGCCACCGATACCGCCTCGTCAAGCTTGTGCATGGTCGCGTTGAGCAGGCCGAATTCCACCACCGGGCAGACCGCAGCGAGGAAGCGCGCGTCCGACGTGCCGCCCGAGGTGGAAAGTTCGGGCACCACTCCGGTACAGGCCTCGATCGAGGCGGCGAGGGTGGCCGAAAGAGCGCCGGGCTCGGTCAGGAACGCCTCTCCCGACACCTTGGGCGTGACGATCGCGTCGGGTGCGTGGCGCTGGACGATGGCGGTGATCCGTCGGCCTAGCTCTTCGCCCCGGTGCAGGTCGTTGAAGCGGATCGAGAGGCGGGCAGTAGCGCGCGCCGGGATCACGTTGGTCGAGGGGTTGCCGACGGTGATATCGGTCACCTCGATATTGGACGGCTGGAACCAGTCGGTGCCCGCGTCCAGCACGATTCCCTCGATCTCGGCGAGGGCCGCAATGAGCCGCGGGATCGGATTGTCGGCGAGGTGCGGGTAGGCGACATGCCCTTGGCGGCCAGGGATATCGATCCAGATGTTGACCGATCCGCGCCGGCCGATCTTCATCATGTCGCCGAGCCGCGTCGTCGAGGTCGGCTCTCCCACGAGGCAGGCGTCCGGGCGGATGCCGCGTGTCGCCATGCGATCGATCAACGCGCGGGTGCCGTAGATCGCCGGGCCTTCCTCATCGCCGGTGATCAGCAGGCTGGTGGTGCCGGGGCCATCGACCTGCGATGCGGCCGCGACGAAGGCGGCGATCGCGCCCTTCATGTCAACGGCGCCGCGGCCATAGAGCAGATCGCCGCGGACCTCCGGCTCGAAGGCGCCGCTGGTCCAGCCGTCACCCGGCGGGACCACGTCGAGGTGGCCTGCAAAGGCGATGTGCGACCCGCCGCTGCCGCGGACGGCGAGGAGGTTTTCGACCGGGCCGTCGGGCGCCTCGCCGACGACGAAGCGATCGACGTCGAAGCCGAGCGGGCGCAAGGCCGCCTCAAGCACGTCGAACACCGGGCCGCGGGCAGGGGTAACGCTTTCGCAGGCGAGCAAGGCCTGCGCCAGCGCGAGAACATCGGTCATTGCCGGGCCGGCTGTTCGAACTGTTCGATCACCCAATCCTCTTCCTGCGCACCGGCGATCCAGTCCTGCATGAACGGATGGGCGAGGACGGCCGCGATATAGGATTGCGCGAACCGCGCGACCGGCAGCGAATAGGTAACGATGCGGGTGCAGACAGGCGCGAACATGATGTCGACGGCGTTGAACTCCCCGAACAGGAACTCGCCATCGCCACCCCAGCGGGCGCGGGCCTGCGCCCACAATTCCATCATTCGGGTGAGATCGGCCACCACGCCAGCCGATGGCGGTGCGGGCGGATAGATCTGGCGGATGTTCATGCTGTGCTCGCGGCGCAGCGAGACGAAGCTGGAATGCATTTCCGCCGCCATTGAGCGGGCCATGGCGCGGGCGGCATCGTCCTTGGGCCAGAACACGTCGCGGCCGACCTTGTCGGCGAGATATTCGATGATGGCGAGGCTGTCCCACACCACCGCGTCACCATCCCACAGGATCGGCACCTTGCCAGATGACGGGGCGAACTCTGCGCCCCCACGGCGCTTGTCCCAATCCTGATCATAGAGCGGCACCACGACTTCCTCGAACGGGACGCCCGACTGCTTGCAGGCGAGCCAGCCGCGCAGCGACCAGGAGGAATAGGCCTTGTTGCCGATGATCAATTTCATGGCTGCAAGGGGTAGAGCCGCGCGCGACCCCGTGCAACATTCGCCAGGCGAAACAGAAATGAGGGGGGATTATGGAGACGGATCGGCGCGGGCTGCTGGGCGGCGCAGTGGCGGGGGCGGCGTTGCTGGCGCCGGGAGCGGCCACGGCACAGGGCGGAGACATGGACAAGATCCGGCGCGCGGTGAGCGCCGGCCATGACGAAGCGATCGCGCGGCTGCGCCAGTGGATCGCGCTGCCGTCCATCGCGGCGGAGAACCGCGACATGGACAAGGGCGCGGCGATGATGGCGCAAATGGCGCGCGACGCCGGGTTCCAACAGGCGACGATCGTTCCCACCGATGGCGCGCCGGGCGTGTTCGCCACGATGGACAATGGCGCGGCCAAGACGCTCGGCCTGTATTTCATGTACGACGTCAAGCAGTTCGACCCGGCGGAATGGACCTCACCGCCGCTGGAGGGGCGGATCGTCGACAAGCCGGGGCTGGGCAAGGTGCTGGTCGGGCGCGGGGCGGTGAACCAGAAGGGGCCGGAAAGCGCGCTGCTGGCCGCGCTTCATGCGTTCAAGCGCGCCGGCGTGAAGCCGCCGGTCAATCTGGTGTTGGTGGCGGAGGGGGAGGAGGAGATCGGCTCCCCTCACTTCAAGCAGATTGTCGAGCGGCCCGAGGTGCTGGCGGCGCTGAAGAAATGCAGCGGCGTGATCATCCCGGCGATGTGGCAAGACCCGACGACGGGTGACTTCACGATCAACCTGGGCGCCAAGGGTATCGTTGAACTGGAGCTGATCGCCTCGGCCGACAATTGGGACCGCGGGCCGACGCGCGACATCCATTCCAGCCAGAAGGCGATCATCGACGCGCCGGCGTGGCGGCTGGTCAAGGCGCTCGACACCTTGGTGTCCGAGGACGGGAATACGCCGACGATCGACGGCTGGTTCGACAAGGTTCGCCCGCTGACCGCGCGCGAGAAGGCGCTGATCGCGGAAAGCGCGCGGGTGCGCGATTCGGCCGATGCGTTGCGGCAGGCCGGGGTGAAGAAGTGGATTGGCGAGGAGAGCTGGCAGGCGACGCTGGAGCGGCTGGCGGCGATGCCGACGGTCAATATCGAGGGGCTGGTCGCGGGCTATACCGGTCCGGGCGGCAAGACGATCCTGCCGGCCAAGGCGACGGCGAAGCTCGATTTCCGGCTGGTGCCCAACCAGACTTATGCCGATTGCGTCGCCAAGGTGCGCGCGCATCTGGACAAGCGCGGGTTCCAGGACATCGCCGTCAAGGTGGGCGGTGGCTACGACCCGACCGAGACGGCGGAGGATTCGGCGCTGATCAGGGCCGAACGCGCGACGTGCGAGCGGGCGGGGGTGAAGACGACGGTCTATCCGCGGCTCGCGGGAAGCTGGCCCGGCTACATCTTCACCGGCGCGCCCGTGTCGCTACCCGCGGGACAGTTCGGGCTGGGGCATGGCAATGGCGCCCATGCCCCTGACGAATATCTGCTGATCGAGAGCACCAATCCCAAGGTGATGGGCTATGATGCGTCGACGGCGGTATTCGCCGATTTCCTGTATCAGGTCGCAGCGACCAGCTGAGCCGGCCGGCGGGGCGATCGGTCAGCCGATCGCCTCGATCACCGCGGCGCGCAGTTCGGGGATGCCCATGCCCTTTTCGGCGGAGGTGGCGATGATCTCCGGGTGTGCGGCGGGGCGCTTGCGTGCCTCAGCGACGGTTCGTTCCGTCACCTCGGCAAGCTCCGTCGCCTTGATCTTGTCCGCCTTGGTCAGGACCATGCGGTAGCTGACGGCCGCCTTGTCGAGCATTTCCAGGATCTCGCGATCGACGTCCTTCACGCCGTGGCGCGCATCGATCAGCACCAGCGCGCGCTTCAGCACCTGACGCCCCCGCAGGAAGTCATTCACCAGGAAACGCCATTTCTTGACGATGTCCTTGGGCGCCTTGGCAAAGCCGTAGCCGGGCATGTCGACGAGGCGGAACAGCAGCGGATCGCCGATATCGAAGAAGTTCAGCTCCTGCGTTCGCCCCGGCGTGACCGAGGTGCGCGCCAGCGTCTTGCGCCCGGTCAGCGCATTGATGAGCGACGATTTGCCCACGTTGGAGCGACCGGCAAAAGCGACTTCGGGCACCAGCGGATCGGGCAGGAACTGAAGCGCGGGGGCTGACTTCAGAAACTCGATCCGGCCGGCGAAGATCTTTCGCGCGGTCTCGATCTCCTCGGCGGAGCGGCTCGCCGCTTCGCTGACGTCGGGCGCGAGATGGCCTGCCACCTCCGGCACCGGCATATCGCCGGGCGTATCGCCGGTGTCGGAGGGGGACTGGCTCATTTCGACGGTGCTTCCTTCAGGCCCGGGTGGCGGGCGTAGAGCAGCTTCTGCTGCAGGATGGTGAGGACGTTGGAGGTGATCCAGTAGACCTGGAGGCCGACCGCGAACGGCGCCATCACGAACATCAGTACCCACGGCATCAGCGCGAAGATCTGCTTCTGTGCGTCATCCATCGGCGCCGGGTTCAGCTTGAACTGGAAGTACATGCTGATGCCGAGCAGGATCGGGATCACGCCGATCGCCAGGAATGACGGCGGGGTGAAGGCGAGCAGGCCAAACAGGTTGACGGGGGTCAGCGGATCGGGCGCGGACAGATCCTTGATCCAGCCGACGAACGGCTGATGCCGCATTTCGATCGTCAGCATCAGCATCTTGTACAGCGCGTAGAAGATCGGGATCTGCAACAGGGTGGGAAGGCAACCGGCGAGCGGATTGACCTTCTCCGTCTTGTACAGCGCCATGATCTCCTGCTGCATCCGCGGCTTGTCGTCTTTGAAGCGCTCCTGGATGGCCTTCATCTTCGGCTGGACGGCGCGCATGTTGGCCATCGACGCGAACTGGCGCTGCGCGATCGGGAACATGAGCAGGCGGATCGTCAGCGTCAGCAGGATGATCGCGACGCCGAAGTTGCCGACATGGCGGAACAGCCAGTCGAGATAGTAGAAGATCGGCTTCTCAACGACGCGGAACCAGCCCCAGTCGAGTGCATAGTCGAACCGGGTGACGCCTTCCTTGTCGGTGTAATGATCGAGCAGGCGAACTTCCTTCGCGCCGGCGAAGAAGCGGCTCGTCTGGGTGATCTGGCGGCCCGGGGGCAGCAGCTGGGCGTTGGTGGTGTAATCGCCCTGATAGGCCTTGTTGGCACCGGCGCGGAACTGGCCGTCGAAGGGACGCACCTGATCCGGGATCAGCGCGGTCAGCCAGTATTTGTCGGCAAAGCCGAGCCAGCCGCCGGTGGTGGAGAAGCGCTGCGGCGCTTCGTCCAGATCCTTGAAATCGACGTCATAGTCGGCCTTGTCGTTGTGGACCGACATCGGGCCGACGTGGATCGTCCAGCTGTCCGGATCCTTCGACACGCCGGCGCGGTTGACCAGGCCGTAGGCGGCGACCGGAACGGCGCCGGTGCCTGCATTGGCGACCGTCTGCTTGATCCCGAACATATAGCCGTCGTCGACGGTCAGCTCGATCGTGAAGCGCTGGCCCTTGTCGTTGGTGGCGGTCAGCGTGACCGGCTTTCCGGGGGCAAGGAGGTTGGACGAGGCGGTCCAGACCGTGTCGGCGGACGGCGGCGAGAGGCCGTCGTCACGCCAGCCAAACGCAGCGAAATATGCCTCGGGCGCGCCCGCTGGCGACAGCAGGCGCACCGGCGGCGAATCCTTCGCCACGGTGACCTTGTAATTCTTCAGCACGAGATCGTCGATCCGCGCGCCCTTCAGGTTGATCGAGCCGTGCATGGTCGGCGTGTCGATCTGCACCCGCGGCGTTTCGCGCAGCACGACGGCGCGGTCGCGATTGGCGGCCGGCGTATCGGCCGTCGGATCGGCGTTCTTGTTCGGCAGAACCTCGGTCTTGCCGTCCTCGATCTTCGTCACCGGCGGATTGGCGGTCGGGAAGAAGCGGTTCTGCACCACCGGCCAGCCGAACAGGATCAGCGCCGCGATGACCGCGAACAGCACGAAGTTCTTGTTCTCTTTGTTCACGAGCGCCTTATTCCCTTAGGGCCCAATCCATCATGGGACCGGATCATAGCCGTGCCCGCCCCACGGATGACATCGCGCGATGCGCTTTGCCGCGAGCCAGCTGCCTCGTGCTGCGCCATAGCGGCGCAAGGCCTCGATTGCATAGGCCGAACAGCTTGGCTGGTAACGACAGGTTGGTGGCAGGATGAGCGACGGGCCGAGTTGCCATAGCCGAGCCACCAGGATCAGCAGGCGGGCGATCATCCCGGCACCTTGCCGCGGACACGCGTAGCCGTCTTTCGCAGCGCGTTGCCGAATTCGGCACGCAGGCTGGCATAATCACGCTCGATTCCGCCCATGCGGCCGATCAGGACATGATCTGCACCCGGCACGCCATCTGACGGCAGCAGCTCACGCGCGAGCGCCCGCAGCCGGCGTTTCATCCGGTTGCGCACCACCGCGTTGCCGATTTTCTTGGTGACGGTATAGCCAACGCGGATCGTCGCGTCGCCATCATTGCGGGGGCGCACCAGAAGCACGAAGCCGGGCATGGGTGCGCGCTCGCCCGCATTCGCCGCCAGGAAATCCCGGCGGCGGGTAAGCGTCTGAATGATCGAGTCGCCTGCGCGAGGCTGACCGGCCGTTAGGCCGACAGCTTCTTGCGACCGCGCGCGCGACGCGCCCGAATCACGGCGCGGCCGCCGACCGTCGCCATCCGCGCACGGAAGCCGTGACGGCGTGCCCGCACCAGGTTGCTCGGCTGAAAGGTCCGCTTCATTGCTCATTCCCGAATCTGAAAAAGAAGGGCCGCCACGAGGGGCAGCCCGAACATGGCGCCGCATAGGTGAAGGTGACGGGTAAGTCAACGCGAGCCGATCACGCGATCCCGCGCGCGGCGGCGCAGCGCACTGCGGCGGCGCATTGCCCGGTCCGCGATGTTGCCGACGCGTGGCCAGCGACGTTTGGCACGGGCCCAGCGCACCTGCGCGCGGCGCGAGTTGCGGAGGATCAGGATCATGCCGCCGGCGAACAGGAAGATGCCGCCCGGCCCCGGCAACGGCCCCATCGCCGCCGCGCCCACGAGCAGCACGCCGCCGAGCGAGAGCTGCAGGATCCTCATGGCAGGGTGGCGATCACGCATGCGGCGCATGTGGCTCCGGTGTGTTGCGAAGACAAGACGGTGATGAATGGTTTGCAGCGCTGACAAAGCGGCTATGAACAATGTCATAACGGGGGCGGGGGATGCATGGCGGCGATCGTCTCGACGGTGGCGTATCTGGGGCTGGAGGCGCGCGCGGTCGAGGTTCAGGTGCAACTGATAGCTGGCCTGCCGGCGTTCAATCTGGTCGGGCTGGGCGACAAGGCAGTCGGCGAAAGTCGCGAGCGCGTGCGCGGCGCGATTGCCGCCATGGGGCTTGCCATGCCGCCCAAGCGGATCGCGGTGAACCTGTCGCCGGCCGACCTACCGAAAGAAGGATCGCATTTCGACCTTCCCATCGCGCTGGGGCTGTTGGCTGCGATGGGCGTGGTCGATGCCGAGGCGCTGGCGGATTATGTCATCGTCGGTGAGTTGACGCTGGACGGACGGATCGCCGCGTCACCTGGGGTGCTGCTGGCCGCGTTGCATGCCGCGGAACTGGGGCGTGGATTGATCTGCCCGGCCGCGCAGGGCGCCGAAGCCGCCTGGGCGAGTTCGATCGAGGTGCTGGCCGCGCCCGACCTGCTATCGCTGATCAATCACCTGAAGGGCCACGGGTTGCTCTCGGCCCCGGCGCCGGGTGAGGTCGTCGCTGGTGGTGAGGGGCCGGACCTGCGGCAGGTGCGGGGGCAGGAGACGGCCAAGCGCGCGCTGGAGATCGCAGCGGCGGGCGGACACAACCTGCTGATGGTCGGACCGCCGGGTGCCGGCAAGTCGCTGATGGCGTCCTGTCTGCCGGGCATCCTGCCTTCGCTCGATCCAGCCGAGGCGCTGGAAGTGTCGATGGTGCAATCGGTGGCGGGGGTGTTGGAGAACGGGCGGCTAACCCGCACCCGACCCTTCCGCGCACCGCATCATTCAGCCTCGATGGCGGCGCTTACCGGCGGCGGGCTGAAGGTGCGGCCGGGCGAGGTGAGCATGGCGCACCTGGGGGTCTTGTTCCTCGACGAGCTGCCCGAGTTCCAGCGCGCGGTGCTCGACTCGCTGCGCCAGCCGCTCGAGTCCGGCACGGTCAGCGTGGCGCGCGCCAACGCGCATGTGACCTTTCCGGCGCGTGTGCAGCTAGTCGCGGCGATGAACCCCTGCCGCTGCGGCTATCTGGGTGATGCCGGGCTGGCCTGCGCCCGGGCGCCGAAATGTGCCGCCGATTACCAGGCGAAGGTATCGGGCCCCTTGCTGGACAGGATCGACCTGCATGTCGAAGTGCAGGCGGTGAGCGCCGCCGACCTGATGCTGCCGCCCCCAGTGGAGGGGTCGGCCCAGGTCGCCGCCCGCGTGGCACAGGTGCGGGCGATCCAGCAGGACCGGTATCGCGACCGCGGCATAAGGACGAATGCCGAAGCCGATGGCGATGTGCTGGAGGCGTTCTGCGCGCCGGATGCGGCGGGGCGTGCGCTGCTGGCGCAGGCGGCGGAGGCGATGCGGCTGTCGGCGCGCGGCTATACCCGCATCCTGCGCGTCGCCCGGACGATTGCCGACATGACGGGTTCCGACGCCGTGGGACGCATCCATGTGGCGGAGGCGCTGAGCTATCGGTGGCGGGCGCCGACAAATTGAGGGGTCAGCCGGCGAGGCGGTGATCGGGATCGAGCAGCGGCGCGCCGGGGGCAAGGAGGCGCCGCTCCGCCAGGAGCCTGCGCGTGTTGGCCGAGTTCATCGGCCGCCCGTAGAGATAGCCCTGGCCGCGTGCGCAGCCGAGGTTGCGCAGCCAGCCCTCCGTCTCGATGTCCTCGACGCCTTCTGCGGTTACCGGCAGGTTCAGGCTGGAGCCAAGGCCGGCGATGGCGCTGACCACAGCGGCGCTGTCGCTGTCGCTGGCGACCGCCTTCACCACGCTCCGGTCGATCTTGATCCGGTCGAACGGCAGCGCGCGCAGGTGGCCGAGGCTGGAATGGCCAGTGCCGAAATCATCCAGCGCGACGCGGATGCCCTGGTTCTTGAGGCTGCCGACGATCGACTGAGCGAGCGGCAGGTTTTCGAACAGCGCGCCTTCGGTGATCTCGATCTCCAGCCGATGCGCGGGGAAGCCGGTTTCGAGCAGGAGCTTGATGATCTTCTGCGGCAGCCAGGCGTCGCGCAACTGCGCGGGCGAGATGTTGATCGACAGGCTGAGCGAGGGATCCCAGTCGCGCGCGGCATGGAACGCCTGACGCATCACGGCCAGCGACAGGTCGGCGATCATGCCGGTCTGTTCGGCGATGGTGATGAACCGGTCTGGCGGGATGATGCCGTGGACCGGGTGGTCCCAGCGGGCGAGCACTTCGAACCCGAACAACTGGCCGGTGGCGAGGTCGATCTGCTGTTCGAAATAGGGGATGATCTGGCCCGCCGGAATGGCGTCGCGCAGCGCCTGTTCCAGTTCGTTGCGCGCCTGCAGCGCACGCGCCATCGCCGGATCGAACCAGCCGACGCGGTTTCGCCCGGCTTCCTTGGCGGCGCACATCGCGATTTCGGCCGCGCGCGTCAGCGCGTCGATCGAGCCACGCTCCACGTCCGACCGTGCAAGGCCGATGGTAGCCGTGATCTGAATGCCCGCGCCGTCGATCTCGATCGGCTGCGCGAGGTGGCTGACGAGGCGCTCGGCTATACGCTGTACGGTATCGGGATCGCGCGGATCGAAGACGAAGGCGCAGACGAATTCGTCCCCGCCGAGCCGTCCGGCCAGCGCGAAAGGTGGCAGCTCGGCCTGGATCTGGCTGGCAACGCGGGCGAGCAGCTTGTCACCCGTGGCGTGGCCATGGAGTTCGTTCACCGCGCGAAAGCGATCGAGATCGACCAGCAGGAGCGCGGTGGCGCGGTGCCTGCGCGACGCATCGAGCAGCATGGCGCTGCCCTGCTCCGTCAATGCGCGACGATTGAGCAGGCCGGTCAGCGGATCGCTGGTCGGCGTCAGACGGGTACGAGCGCTGTTCGCCAGCCGCTGCCCGACCAGCTGAGTGATCTGGCGATGGCGGTGCCACCCGAGAAGAATGAGCGCGACGTTCAGGAGAAGCGCGAGGACCATCAGTTCGTCGACCGCGCCGCCGAACCTGCGCTGCAGAAGGGTGGCGGCCGTCGCACCGAGCAGCGCCACGAACAGCCCGATCGCGGCGATCGTGATACGGCCTGCAGGGGTAGCGCGCGGTTCAGCAGAACCATGCGAGACCTGGGCGGGGGGCGCCGAGTCTTCCATCTCGCCCCATGATGCGGCGGGGCCATGTATAATTTGTTAACTGCCCGATGCTTGCCCCGCAGCGCGGTTTGCCGTACAGGCCGCGCAACGTTCCGAGTTGAACGCTGAAGACAAGCGCCCATTGTGGTGCACGCTGGCCGGCGAGGTTTCGCCCGCCGGCGCTTTCGCGTTTGGGCGGAAGAAAGGAGTTTTGACGCGATGTTCGACAGCCTGAGCGACCGTCTTGGCGGTGTATTCGACCGTCTTCGCGGCCGTGGCGCGCTGACCGAGGCCGATGTCCGGCAGGCCATGCGCGAAGTGCGCATCGCGTTGCTGGAGGCTGACGTCGCCTTGCCCGTCGCGCGGCAGTTCGTCGAAGAGGCCACCGAAAAGGCGATCGGCCAGAACGTGCTGCGCTCGGTGACTCCGGGGCAGCAGGTCGTCAAGATCGTCAATGACGCGCTGGTCGCGATGCTCGGCGGCGACGATCCCGAAGCGGCCGAGCTGAAGATCGACGTCACGCCGCCGGCGGTGGTGATGATGGTCGGCCTGCAGGGGTCGGGCAAGACGACCACGACCGCGAAGATCGCCAAGCGCCTGTCGGGCGGCAAGGCGGGCCGCGATCGCAAAAAGGTGCTGATGGCGTCGCTCGACGTCAATCGCCCGGCGGCGCAGGAGCAGCTGGCGACGCTGGGCAAGCAGATCGAGGTGCAGACGCTGCCGATCGTGGCCGGGCAGCAGCCGGTCGATATCGCCCGCCGCGCGCTTCAGGCGGCGAAGCTGCAGGGCTTCGACGTGCTGATGCTCGACACGGCCGGGCGCCTTCACGTCGACCAGGCGTTGATGGACGAAATGAAGGCGGTGGCGGAAATCGCCACGCCGCAGGAAATCCTGCTCGTTGTCGATTCGCTGACCGGCCAGGACGCCGTCAATGTCGCGCAGAGCTTCTCGGCGCAGGTGCCGCTGACCGGCGTGGTGCTGACCCGGATGGACGGCGATGCGCGCGGTGGTGCGGCGCTGTCGATGCGCGCCGTCACCGGCAAGCCGATCAAGTTTGCCGGCGTCGGCGAAAAGATGGACGCGCTCGAGGCGTTCCATGCCGAGCGTGTCGCTGGCCGAATCCTGGGCATGGGCGATGTCGTCAGCCTGGTCGAGAAGGCGGCGGAGTCGATCCAGCAGGAAGACGCCGAGCGCATGGCGGCGAAGCTGGCCAAGGGCCAGTTCGACATGGACGACCTGCGTGGCCAGCTGGCGCAGATGCGCCGCATGGGTGGCCTCGGCGCACTGGCCGGGATGATGCCCGGCATGAAGAAGGCGCAGCAGGCGATGGCCAACGGCGCGGTCGACGAACGCATTCTGCTGCGCATGGACGCGATGATCACGTCGATGACGCCGAAGGAGCGATCGAAGCCCGAACTGATCAACGCCAAGCGCAAGATCCGTATCGCCAAGGGCAGCGGCACGACCGTTCAGGACGTGAACAAGCTGCTGAAGATGCACCAGGAACTGTCCACCGCGATGAAGAAGATCCGCAAGATGGGCGGTATCAAGGGCATGCTGGCGATGCTGGGCAAGGGTGGTCCTGGCGGCGGCATGGCCGGTATCGGCAACGCGCTGGGCGGGCCGGAGCTTGGCGACATGCTGGGCAAGGCCGGCGGCGGGCTCCCTGGTCTGCCGGGTGCTGCGGGCGGCCTGCCGCCCGGATTTCCGAAGTTCAAGAAGTAAGCAACCGCCCCGTCGCGGGGCAACATTGTCACCAACGAAATCCCCGCGTGCGCAGGGACGAAGACTTAGAAGGCAAGGAAGACTACAATGGCACTCAGCATTCGCCTGTCGCGTGGCGGCTCCAAGAAGCGTCCGTACTATCGCATCGTCGTGGCCGATGCGCGCAGCCCGCGTGATGGCCGCTTCATCGAGAAGATCGGCAACTACAACCCGCTGCTCGCCAAGGACGACGAGAAGCGCGTCGTGCTGAACGCGGAGCGTGCGAAGCACTGGCTGAGCAATGGCGCGCAGCCAACCGATCGTGTCGCCCGCTTCCTCGACCTCGCCGGCGTTCGCGAGCGTGCAGCCCGCAACAACCCGAAGAAGGCCGAGCCGGGCGAGAAGGCCAAGGAGCGCGCCGAGGAGCGTGCCGAGAAGCTGAAGGCCGCTGAGGAAGCGTCGCAGGCCGAGACCGAGGCCGTGATGGCCGCGGAAGTCGACGCAGCGACCGAGACGCCGAGCGCAGAGGCCGAGAAGGTCGCCGACGCGACGGCCGAGCAGTAAGCATCAAATCGGGTCATGGCGCGTTTTCCTTCGGCAGCGAAAGGAACGTGCCATGACCGTCGACCCCAAGCCTCACGCGCCAGACCCCAGGACCGCAAGCGATGACGACGAACAGGTCGCCAGCAACGAAGGAGTCTCTGCGAGTGAGCCCGCCGAAGGCGCAGACGACGCCCCAACAGACGGCGAAGGCTCCCCCAACGGGTGAACCGCAGGTCGTCCTGGCGGTCATCACGGGGGCGCACGGCATCGGCGGCGAAGTGAAGCTCAAGCTCTTCGCCGATGATCTTGCCAGCTATACCTCCTTCAACAATGGCGCGCTGACGCTGAAAAGCGTGCGCGGAACGATCGCTCGGTTTGCGGAAGTGAAAGACCGCACGGCCGCGGAAGGATTGCGCGGGCTGGAACTGTCGGTTCCGCGCGCCGCCTTGCCGCCGTTGGAAGAGGGTGAATATTATCATGCCGACCTGATCGGCCTGCCAGCGGTATCCGACGCTGGCGAGACGCTGGGCCTCGTCGTTTCGGTCGAGAATTTCGGCGCCGGCGATGTGATCGAGGTCGAACGCCCGACCGGCAAGCGTTTCATGGTGCCGATGACGCCGCAGGCGGTTCCGGAATGGGATGACAAGCGGCTGGTGATCGCAGCGGCGTTCGCCGACGCCTGATACGGGCGGGTTAGCCGGCGGCGATCAGACGTCCATCTGCTTCACCGCCGCATTCCACATTGAGATGTTGTTGCGGGCCTCCTGCACAAAGGCGGAGCGGCGCACGAAGCCGAGGAAGAAATCCGCCAGCCACTTGCCGGGATTGCGCAGCGGCCGTTCGAACTGAACGAGAAGCACCACGCGGGTGCCGCTGGTCTCGTTCCACACTTCGTGATCATAGGTGTCGTCGAACACCAGGGTTTCGCCCTCGCGCCAACGCACGATGCGGTTGTCGACGCGCATGCGCACGTCGCCGTCATCGGGCACGATCAGGCCGAGGTGGCAGGTGATCAGCCCCTTCGAAACGCCGCGGTGCGCGGGAATGTGTGTGCCGGGCGCCAGGATCGAGAAGAAGGCGCTGTTCAGGCCGGGGATCTGCTCGACGAGGCGGGCAGTGGTGGGGCAGCGGTCGGCGTTCTCGTCGATGCGATAGCCGTAGCCCCAGATGAAGAACGACCGCCACATGTTCACCTGTGCGATCGACCGGTGGTCGGGCGAGATGGTGGCGAGGCTGGGCGCGGCCTGACCGCGCAGCGCGACCTCGATCGCCTCTGCGCGGATCGCGTCCCAATTGTCACGCAGCAGCTGCGTCCAGGGGAAGGTGCGCACGTCGAGCACGGGATCGTTCGAGACCAAAGATGACGAGGCGATCAGCCGGTCGAAGACGCCGCGAAGATGCTTGCCCACCCGGATGATCAAGGGACGGTTCGGATCAGCCTTCATCTCCGCCGAGGGGGCGGGCGCGCCCGAGATCGCGCAGACACCCGGGACCAGCACCGGCGCGATTGCTCGTTTGTCAGGTGCCAGGGAGTCGCGGGCGGGAGAGATGGTGTTCACGATGCCTATCCGTCTTCTGATATTGGCGTGCGCGCAGCAGGCCAGGACGTTCATGGTGACCGACTAGGGGCGGATCAGGTCCAAAACATGGCGAGGAAAGGGTGATCGAAAGATCGCCGGGGGGTGTGGCGGCAGCGTGTCGGGCAAGCTAGAAGCAGCCGCATGACCGCATTTTCGCGCGCGCTTGCTGCGCCGTTCGCCGTTGTTTCTCTTGTCGCGTTGGCGGCCGTTCCGGCCATTGGACAGCAGGCAGCGCAGAAGGCAGCTGCCACCGCCAGCCGGGCAGTGGCGGCCACTGCCGCGCCTGTGCAGGGCACGATCATCGATCCTGCAACGGTAAGGGTCGACACCTCGCCCTGGCTGTTCAAGGGATCGGACATTCCGCCCGACCCGGCGTGGAACTTCGGCGCACTGCCCAATGGCCTGCGTTATGCCGTCCGCAAGAATGGCGTGCCCCCGGGGCAGGTTGCAGTGCGGGTGCGCATTGATGCCGGATCACTGAACGAGACCGATGAGGAACGCGGCTACGCGCATCTAATTGAGCATCTCTCGTTCCGCGGATCCAAATACGTGCCCGACGGCGAGGCGAAGCGGGTGTGGCAGCGGTTCGGCGCGACCTTCGGGTCGGATTCGAACGCGCAGACCACGCCGACCCAGACGGTCTACAAGCTCGACCTACCGGCCGCGACCGAGGCGAACCTCGACGAGAGTCTCAAGATCTTTGCCGGGATGATGTCCGAACCGGGCATCAATGCGCAGGGGCTGGCCGCCGAGCGGCCGGCGGTGCTGGCCGAGCAGCGCGAGGCGCCGGGACCGCAGGTGCGCCTGTCGGACGCGCGCAATGCCTTGTTCTTTGCCGGGCAGCCGCTGGCCGACCGCTCACCAATCGGCAATGTGAAGACGCTGGAAGCGGCAACGCCGGCCAGCGTGCAAGCATTCCACCAGCGCTGGTATCGCCCTGCGCGGACGGTGGTGATCATTTCTGGTGACATCGACCCGGCAGTCGCCGCCCGTCTGGTGGTGAAGAACTTCGGCGGCTGGAAGGGTGTTGGCCCTGATCCGGCGGACCCCGACTTCGGCAAGCCTGATCCGAAGGCGACGCCGACCGCGGCGATCAACGAGCCGTCGCTGCCGCCGCTGGTGATCAGCGCCACGCTGCGTCCGTGGACCTATCAGGACGATACGATCATCTTCAACCAGAAGCGCCTGGTGGACCTGGTGGCAATGCGGGTCATCAACCGGCGGCTGGAGGATCGCGCACGCGCCGGTGGCAGCTTCCTGCAGGCGAGCGTGAACCTGGAGGATGTGGCGCGATCCACCAACGGCACCTTCGTCAGCATCGTGCCGATCGGCGACGATTGGGAAGCGGCGCTGAAGGACGTGCGGGCGGTGATTGCCGACGCGATGACCAATGCGCCGAGCCAGGCCGACGTCGACCGCGAGACCGCAGAGTTCGAAGGCGCGATGCGCAATGAGGTGGAGACCGCACGGGTCGAAGCCGGCGCCAAGCAGGCCGACGACATGGTCCAGGCGCTCGACATCCGCGAGACGGTGGCCGGGCCGCAGGAATCGTACAACATCTTCCTCGACGCCAAGAAGAAGGGGATGTTCTCCGCGGCTGGCGTGCTTGAGTCCACCCAGCGCGTGTTCAAGGGCGACGCGCAGCGCGCCATCGTCAACACGCGCATGGCGGACCCCGGTGCGGCCGCGAAGCTGGCGTCGGCGCTGACGGCGGACGTGTCGAAGCTGGCCGGACGGCGGGATCGTCAGTCGAAGGTCGATTTCAAGGACCTGCCGAAGCTGGGCAAGCCGGGCAACGTGACGGCGCGCGAGACGATTGCGGACCCCGGGATCGAGAAGGTGACCTTCTCCAACGGTGTGCGGATGCTGATGTACCCGAATGCATCCGAGACGGGTCGCGTATACCTGCGGGTCCGCTTTGGCCGCGGATATAGTGCGCTCCCAGCTGACAAGCCGACGGCGGCCTGGGCGGCGGATAGCGCGCTCATTCCTGGCGGGATCGGCAAGTGGAACCAGAGCGACCTCGACGCCCTGACCACGGGCCGCCGCATGGGGCTGGATTTCGATATCACTGACGATGCATTCGTCATGAGCGCCATGACGACCCCGGGCGACTATGCCGACAATCTGGCGTTGATGGCGGCCAAGCTGGCGGCGCCGCGCTGGGATGCAGCGCCGGTTCTGCGCGCCAAGGCCGCTGCGGTGGCGGGCTATGCCGGGTTCAATTCGTCGCCGGACGGCGTGCTGTCCCGCGATCTGGAGCGGCTGTTGCGCAATGGCGATCCGCGCTGGGGCCCGCCGACGCGCGAGGAGATCGATGCTCTGACGCCGGAGGGGTTCCGCAAGCTGTGGGAGCCGCTTCTGGCCACCGGCCCGATCGAGGTCGATGTGTTCGGCGACGTGACAGGTGACGAGGCCATTGCCGCCGTCGCTAAAACGTTCGGCGCATTGAAGGCCCGCACGGAAGCGCCGGCGCTCTCGCCTGGTGCGGCTTTCCCGGCGCACAATGACGTGCCCGTGACGCTGACCCATGAGGGCGCCGACACGCAGGCGGCGGCGGTGATCGCCTGGCCGACCGGTGGGGGCAGCGCGGGTATTGCGGAGAGCCGGCGCCTGGACATCCTGTCTGCAATCTTCGGTGATCGCCTGTTCGATCGTCTGCGGTCGGTGGCAGGCGCGAGCTACAGCCCCAGTGCGGTCAGCCAGTGGCCGATGGGGCTTACGTCGGGCGGGCGTATGATCGCAGTCGGCCAGGTAGCGCCGGAGAATGTCGACCTGTTCTACAAGCTGAGCCGCGAGATTGCGGCGGAGCTGGTGTCAACGCCGGTCAGCGAGGACGAGCTGCGCCGCGCGGTCGGGCCGATGATGCAGTATCTGGCGCGCGCATCGTCGGGGAACCAGTTTTGGCTGCTGCTGGTGAACGGCGGCGCCTATGACCCCAATCGGCTGAACGGCGCGCGCACGCTGGTGAGCGATTACATGGGCATCACCCCCCAGACGTTGCAGGCGACCGCCGCCAAATATCTGCGGCCGGAGAAGGACTGGACGCTGAAGGTGCTGCCGAAAACGCCAGCGAAGTGATGCGACAGGCGCCGTCTCATTCCCGGGAATGAGGCGGCGTTTTCTTATCTGCGGAGAGGGCGGCGCTCGCTGAGTTCGTTGCGGATCGTGGTTGCTGCCACGCCGGCCTGACCCATGGCGTGGCTGATCTGATCCAGCCCCTTCACCACGTCCCCGGCCGCATAGAGGCCGGGAATGGTGGTGCGCTGATGTTCGTCGGTGACGATACAGCCATCGTCGGTGCCGCGTGCGCCGGCACCCAGCGCAAGTTCCGAGCGGATCTGTGAGCCAAGCGCCGGATAGACGCTGTCGAAGCGGAGGCGACCGTGGGCGGTGTCGAAGGCGAGCTGGTCGCCCTCGATCGCGTAATGGCCGCACGGACCATCCACCCGCGTCACCCCGGCGGCGTCCAGCGCATCGGCACAAGCGTCGTCGAGCATGTGTTCGGCATCGGGAGCGATCAGCGTGACATCGCGCGTATAGCCGCGGAGGAACAGCGCCTCGCGCATCCCGTGCGTGCCGGTACCGATGACCCCGACGCGCTTGTCGGTCACTTCATAGCCGTCGCAGATCGGGCAGTAGCGGAGGAGGCCTCGCTGCAGCGCCTTGTCGTGCAACGCCGCCTCTATCCTTGGCCGGTTGTTCACCACGCCGGTGGCGAGAAGGACGGTGCATGCCTCCACGGTCGTTTCCCCTGTACGCACGACGAAATGGTCGTCCACCGGCTCAACCGCGGTGACCTTTGAGTCGTGCGAGCGAACGCTGAACGAGGCGGCTTGCTGCCGCATGCGGGCGAGCAGATCCTTGCCGCTGATCCCGCCGGGAAAGCCGGCGTGATTGTGCGTGCAGGGGATCAGCGCGGCCCGGCTCTCGCCGCTGTCGTACAGGGCGATGTCGAGGTGGAAGCGGGAGAGGTAGATGGCGGCGGTCAGACCTGCCGGGCCGCCGCCGATGATGACGCAGTCGTGCATGGCCTGCCGAGCGCATTGGTCGCTTTCTGGTTCCCTGGCTCGGCGATTGACGCGGCGCGGGGGTGCGGTATCGCTTCGGCAACTAACCGGGGGGATGACGATGAAGATCCGCGCGCTTTCTGCGGCCTTGTTCCTGACGCTGCCAGTGGCCGCAGCAGCGCAGAACAACGCCGTACCCGCGACGACGACGCCTGAGGCGAAGCCTGCGGCGGCCACGTCGATCGAGGCGATTGAGCCGCAGATCACGGGCTTCTTCGACAGCTGGATGAAGAACGCGCATGTGCCGGGTCTAGTCTATGGCGTTGTGAAGGACGGCAAGCTGGTGCTGGTCCGGGGCCTGGGCGTTCAGGATATCGCCAGCAAGAAGCCGGTGACCGCCGACAGCAGGTTCCGCATTGCGTCCATGTCCAAGGCGTTCACCGCCATGGCGATCCTGAAGCTGCGCGACGAGGAGCGCGTGTCGCTCGACGCGCCGGCGGAGCGATACGTGCCCGAACTGCGCAACTGGCGCTATCCAACCGCTGACAGCCGGCGGACGCGGGTGGCGGACCTGCTGCATCACACGGCGGGGTTGGTGGAGGATAATCCCTGGGGCGACCGGCAGCAGCCATTGTCGGAGCCCGCCTTCACCGCGATGCTGAAGGCCGGCGTGCCGCTGGCGCAGGCGCCGGGTCTGCGCATGGAATATTCCAACCTTGGCTATGCGACGCTGGGGCGGGTCGTCAGCAACGTCTCCGGGCAGCGGTATCAGGATTATATCCGTAGCAGCATCATGACCCCGCTGGGCATGACATCGACCGGCTATGACGTGCTGAACGGGCCGCAGGATCTGCGCGCGCTGGGATATCGCTGGCAGGACAATGCCTGGGTGCGCGAGCCGGATATGGCCGACGGCGCCTTCGGTGCGATGGGCGGCGTGCAGACGACCGCCAACGATTACTGGCGCTGGGTGTCGTTCCTGCTGTCGGCGTGGCCGGCACGCGACGGTCCCGACAACGGGCCGATCAAGCGTGCGACGGTGCGCGAGATCGTCGAGGGGTCGAACTTCGTCAACACGGTGGAGCGGCCCGGCGCGTCAGGCCGCCCATGCCGGGTTGCGAGCGCCTATGGCATGGGCTGGCAGGTGGTGAACGACTGCGACGTGGGGCGGATCGTGACCCATTCGGGCGGCTATCCCGGTTTTGGTTCGATCGTGATGCTGCTGCCGGATGCTGGCGTCGGTGTGTTCGCCTTCGCCAATCGCACGTATGCCGGGCCTGGCCTGCCCGTATCACAGACGCTCTATGCGCTGCGGCAGGCGGGGCTGGCCGAGGAGCGTACGGTGCCGGTATCGCCCGATCTGGCGCGGGCCTATGACATCATGCGTGACGTGTGGCGCAGCGGGGATCCGGCGCGGGCGCCGCTGGCCAACAATGTCGTGCCCGATCGTGATCTCAACCGCCGGCGCAAGGATATCGCCGAGCTGAAGAAGCAGGTGGGCGCATGCCGTACCGACGCCGCGATTAAGCCGATCTCGGCGATGGAGGGGACCTTCAATTGGACCTGCGGCAACGGCAATGTCGCGGGACGGGTACAGCGCGCGCCGACACCGGCGTTGAGTCTTCAGGTGTTGAGCTTTACCGCCGCCAAGTGACCTTTCGTGCGACCGTCCTGACGCTGTATCCCGAGATGTTTCCCGGGCCACTTGGCTTTGCCATTGCCGGCCGGGCGCTGGCAGAGGGGCGCTGGTCGCTCGACGCCGTCAACATCCGGGATTTCACGACGGATCGCCATCGCACCGTCGACGATACGCCGGCGGGCGGCGGCGCTGGCATGGTCCTGCGGGTCGACATCCTGGCCGCTGCGGTCGACGGGCAGGGGCAGGGGCGGCCGGTGCTGGCAATGACGCCGCGCGGCAAACCGCTGACCCAGGCGCGGGTGCGCGAACTGGCGGCGGGGCCGGGCGCGGTGGTGCTGTGCGGGCGGTTTGAGGGGTTTGACGAACGCCTGTTTGAAGGCCGCGACATCGAGGAAGTGTCGATCGGCGACTATGTCCTCTCCGGCGGTGAGACGGCGGCGCTGGTGCTGCTGGATGCTTGCGTTCGGCTGCTTCCCGGCGTAATGGGCGCCGCTTCAAGCGGGGTCGAGGAAAGCCACGAAAGTGGCCTGCTCGAATATCCGCATTATACCCGACCTGTTGAATGGGAAGGGCGCACGATCCCTGAAGTGCTGCGATCGGGGGATCATGCGAAAATCGCCGCCTGGCGCCAGCGCCGGGCGGAGGAAGATACACGGCTACGGCGGCCGGACCTGTGGGAGCGCCACGTCGGTGCTCGGGTCAACCGCCCTCTGGCGCGCGGCGACGATGTGGGAAAAAGTTGAGATGAACCTGATCCAGCAGCTCGAAGCCGAGCAGATCGCGAAGCTGACCGCGAACAAGAAGATCCCGGAATTCCGCCCTGGCGATACGCTGAAGGTCGGTGTGAAGGTGGTCGAGGGTGAGCGTACCCGCGTCCAGAACTACGAAGGCGTGTGCATCGCGCGGTCGAACAAGGGCATGGGTTCCTCGTTCACCGTTCGCAAGATCTCCTTCGGTGAGGGCGTCGAGCGCGTCTTCCCGCTCTACTCGCCGAACATCGATTCGATCGAGGTCGTCCGCAAGGGCGCCGTGCGTCGTGCGAAGCTGTACTACCTGCGTGGTCGTACGGGTAAGTCGGCGCGTATCGCCGAGCGTCGCGACAATCGTCCGGCGAAGGCCGAAGCCGCCGAATAAGCGGTTCGGAACACATTCAAGGAAGGCGTCGGCAGCAATCTGCCGGCGCCTTTTTTGTTGGAGCGGCCGCCGGAGGGCAGGGCGGCCGTGCACTCTAACTCAGCTCTGCCCTGTCCCGCGAACGATCTCCACGATCCGGTCGCCAAGCTGTATGTTCTCCGCCTCGCGCTGGTCGAAACCGATGCATTCGCCATTGCGAAACATGCGAACGCCAAGGCCCGTCGTGAGCGCGCTCAGCGGTCGCCCGACGTCCTCGGGCGTCGCGTCCCGCTCGCGCAGCGCAACCCGGCCATGCGCGGCGGCGAGGTCGGTCAGATATTCCGCCACATGCGGCCCGTTGGTGGAGCCCGCGAGGAGCAGCCCGGCGAAGCTCGCCGGATTGATCACGACATCCGCGCCCGCCTGCCGCGCCAGCGGCTCATTGTCGTCGGACCGGACCACCGCGCTGATGCGCACGTTTTCCGACAAACGGCGCGCGGTCAGCACGATCAGGATCGTGGTGTCGTCCCGCCCGGCTGAGACCATGAGGGTGGACGCCTGCGCCACGTGGGCGATTTCCAGCGTCTTGTCGCGGGTGGCATCACCATCAAGGACGACAGCGCCGCATTGTTCGGCATCGGCCAGCGCGCGCTCGTCACGGTCGATGACGACGATGTTCGCCGGATCGCATCCGCGCCGCTGCAGTTCGCGCAGCGCCTCCGTTCCGCTCGTGCCGTAGCCGGCGATGACGACATGGCCGGTGAGTCGGCGCTGGATGACCTTCATGCGCCACCGATACCATGTGCGCCGAAGAAGGAAGTCATAGGCCGTCCCCAGGAAGATCAACCATACGAACAGGCGGATCGGCGTGACGACGAAGGTGTCGAACAGCCGAGCGCTGTTGGTCACCGGAACGATATCGCCATAGCCAACCGTCGTCACCGTGATCATGGTGAAATACAGAAGGTCGATGAAGCTGATGTGGCCGTCGATATTGTCGCGCAGGCCCTCGCGATCGAGCCAGTGGCCGACGAGTGCGATGCCGACGAGCAGAAACGCGAGCAGGATACGCAGACCCAGGCTCGCCCAATCGGGCAGGCCGCTGCGTCGACGCAGGTGAAGCTCCTCGTCGCGATTCTTCAGACGCATGACATGGCTGTAGAGCAAGCGGCAGTGGCTTAGCCAGTGAGGGCGCTACGGACTTTGCGCTGCGCGGCGCGGGCGGCTAACCCGCTGGGAACAATCGAGCGGGAAGAATGAATGCGGATATGGATGGCGGCGGCTGGCGTGGGACTGGCATTGTATGCGGCGACCGCCGTGGGTCAGCCGGTGAAGAAGGGCTCGCCGCTGACGTTGGAGCGGGTCTTTGCCAGCCCCGACCTGGGTGGCGGGCAACCGCAGGCGCTGCGCCTGTCGCCCGACGGCACGCTGCTGACGTCGGTGCGGCCCCGCGAGGATGAGCGAAACCGCTTCGACCTGTGGGCGATGGATACGCGCACGGGCCAGTGGCGGATGCTGGTCGATTCGAAGCGGATCGGCAGCGGCGCGGAATTGTCCGAGGCCGAGAAGATGCAGCGCGAGCGGGATCGCTCCAAGACGGGCAAGACCGGCATCCTCGATTACGGCTGGGCGCCCGACGGGAAGTCGATCCTGGTGCCGGTGGATGGCGAGCTGTTCGTCGCGACGCTGGACGGCAACGTGCGCAAGCTGGACGGATCCAAGGGGGCGCTGAACCCGGTCGTGTCGCCGCGGGGCGGTTTCGTCAGCTTCGTGCGTGACCAGAACCTGTGGGTCGGGGACGCAAATGGCGTTGCGCGCGCCATCACCACCGAGGGCGGCGGCACGGTTCACTTCGGTGAGGCGGAGTTCGTCGCGCAGGAGGAAATGCATCGTCGCACCGGCTATTGGTGGTCGCCCGACGACCGGCTGATCGCGGTGGAGCGGTTCGACGAGGCACCGGTGCGCGTCTTCACCCGCGCCTCGATCGGCGCGACGGGGACCAGCATCTACGAACAGCGTTATCCCGCGGCCGGCACGCCAAACGTGCTGGTGGATCTGTTCATCATGAAGCCTGATGGTTCGGGGCAGGTGAAGGTGGATCTGGGGCCGGACCGCGACATCTACCTGGCGCGGGTCGACTGGACGCCGGACGGGTCGGCGCTGCTGGTCCAGCGCCAGTCGCGTGACCAAAGGACGCTGGACATGCTGGTGGTCGATCCCGCGACCGGCCAGTCGCGCTTGATGTTCACCGAGCGGTCGGGCGAGAAGAGCTGGGTCAATCTGTCCGATGCCTACCGCCCGCTGAAGGACGGCAGCCTCATCTGGCGCTCGGAACGGGACGGCTTCGGCCATCTGTACCGCTGGAAGGATGGCAAGTGGACTCAGCTGACCTCCGGCGACTGGGTGGTCGATGCGCTGGTGGCTGTGGACGAGGCATCCGGTCGCCTTGTGTTCACCGGCAATCGCGACGGCGTGCTGGAACGGCATTTGTATTCGGTGAACATGACTGCGCCGGGTGCGATCATCCGGCTGACCGAGCCGGGCTGGACCCTGAGCGGCGCCACGGCCGACAGCACCGGCACGCGCTTCATCATCAGCCGCTCCAATCCCACGCAGCCGCGCCAGACGTATCTGGCGGACGCAAACGGCAAGCGGATCGCCTGGATCAACGAGAATGCGGTGACGGGGGACCATCCCTATGCGCCGTATCTGCCGCTGCATCGTCCGACGCAGTTCGGCAAGATCAAGGCCGATGACGGCACGACGCTGCACTGGCAGATGATCACCCCGGCGCTGCAAAAGGGGAAGCGCTATCCGGTCTTCTTCATGCATTACGGCGGACCGGGCAGCCAGGATGTCTCACGCGACTGGCCGGGCAATATGCCGCTGCGCCAGTTCCTGGTGCAGCAGGGCTGGATCGTGTTCCAGATCGACAATCGCGGCTCCGACAACCGCGGCAAGAAGTTCGAGGATGCGATCTGGCACGCTATGGGCAGCGTGGAGGTGGACGATCAGCTCGCCGGCGCGGCCTATCTGAAGACGCTTCCGTTTGTCGATCCGGCGAAGATCGCCATCTATGGTTGGTCCTATGGCGGCTATCTGACGCTGAAGATGATGGAGCAGCACCCTGGCGTGTTCGCGGCGGGCATCTCCGGTGCGCCGGTCACCGATTGGGCGTTATATGACACGCATTATACCGAGCGCTATATGGGTGATCCGACGCGCGATGCGGCGGCCTATACCGCGGCTAGCGCCTTGCCTGACGCGACGCGGATCAGCGATCCGTTGCTGCTGATGCACGGCATGGCGGATGACAATGTCTTCCTCGACAACGCCACGGCGTTTGCGGCGAAGATGCAGGCGGCGAACCGCCCGTTCGAGATGATGCTGTATCCTGGCAAGGCGCATGGCGCGGCGCGGGAGATCCATCCCTGGACGACGATGCTCGACTTCCTCGATCGCCACGTGAAGAAAAGTGGCGTGAAGTAAAGCTTCGTTGGCACAATGTGTCGCGCGGGCGTAAGGCGCCCGCCGACGTGAATGAAGGACGGTTGTAATGGGTTACCGGGTGGTTGTTGCTGGGGCGACTGGCAATGTGGGACGAGAGATGGTCAACATCCTCGCCGACCGCGAGTTTCCGGCGGATGAGGTGGCGCTGCTGGCGTCATCGCGCTCCGTCGGCGAGCAGATCGAATTTGGCGACACCGGCAAGATGCTCAAGGTGCAGAATATCGAGCATTTTGATCCCACCGGCTGGGACATGGCGCTGTTCGCGATCGGCAGCGAGGCGACCAAGGTCTATGCCCCCACGTTCGCTGCGGCGGGCTGCACGGTGATCGACAATTCGTCGCTGTACCGGATGGATCCGGACGTGCCGCTGATCGTGCCGGAGGTGAACCCCGAGGCAATCGACGGCTATCGCGCGAAGAACATCATCGCCAACCCGAATTGCTCGACCGCGCAGATGGTCGTCGCGCTGAAGCCGCTGCACGATGCCGCGACGATCAAGCGCGTGGTGGTCGCGACCTACCAGTCGGTGTCGGGTGCGGGCAAGCAGGGCATGGACGAACTGTTCGAGCAGAGCCGCAACATCTTCGTCGGGGACCAGGCGGAGCCCAAGAAGTTTACCAAGCAGATCGCCTTCAACGTCATTCCGCACATCGACAGCTTCCTCGAGGATGGCTCCACCAAGGAAGAGTGGAAGATGGTGGTCGAGACCAAGAAGATCATGGATCCGAAGATCAAGGTGACCGCCACCTGTGTGCGCGTGCCGGTGTTCGTCGGCCATTCGGAAGCGATCAACATCGAGTTCGAGAAGGAGCTGTCGGCCGAGGACGCGCAGCGCATCCTGCGCGAGGCGCCGGGCGTCATGCTCGTCGACAAGCGTGAGGACGGTGGATACGTCACCCCGATCGAATGCGTGGGTGAATATGCCACCTATATCAGTCGCGTGCGCGACGATTCCACGGTGGAAAATGGCCTGGCGCTGTGGTGTGTCAGCGACAACCTGCGCAAGGGCGCGGCGCTGAACGCGGTGCAGATCGCCGAGCTGCTCGGCCGGCGGCATCTGAAGAAGGCTGCCTGATCCGGTTGGTTGCCCCGCTCGACGGGGCGGGGCGACCAATCAGCGGCCCTGCTGCTCTGGCAGCCGGACAGCGGAGCGGCTCTTGCTTGATCAGCCCTTGTATAGGGCGTCCAGCCGCTCGCCATAGACCTGTCGCAGGATGTGGCGGCGGATCTTCAGGCTGGGCGTCAGCTGTTCGTTCTCGATGCTGAACGGCTCATCCGCGATGATGAAGCGTCGCACGCGTTCGATGACCGAGAGCTCCTTGTTGGTCCGCTCCACCGCTGCGCCGACGAGCGCGCGGAAGTCCGGATCCTTGGAGAGCGAGGGCAGGTTGCAACGCGTGTTGGTCGTCGCGCAGAATTCCTGCATCCATTCCGGATCGGGCACGATCACCGCCACCATGTGCGGCTTGCGATCGCCCGCGATCATCGCCTGCATGATCTCCGGCTGAAGGGTCAGCATCCCTTCGACCTTCTGCGGGGCGATATTGTCGCCCTTGTCGTTGATGATCAGGTCCTTCTTGCGGTCCGTGATCTTGATGCGCCCCGCTTCGTCGATGACGCCGATGTCGCCGGTGTGCAGCCAGCCGTCCCGGAGCACCCGCTCGGTCTCAGTCGGGTTGCGCCAATAGCCGTGCATCACCAGTTCGCCGCGGACCAGGATCTCGCCGTCCTCGGCGATGCGCACTTCGGTATGGGGTAGGGGTGGGCCGACACTGTCGACCGTGACGCCGACCTTGGGCCTGTTGCAGGAGACGACCGGGCCGGCCTCCGTCTGGCCATAGCCTTGCAGGAAGGTGACGCCGAGCGACTGGAAGAAGATGCCGACCTCCGGCGTCAGGGGCGCGCCGCCCGAGACCATCGCCTTCATACGGCCGCCGAACTTGGCCGCAATGCGCGGCTTGAAGATGCGATCGACGATCAGCGCGGTCGGGCGATCGCGCAGCCGCAGGGTGCCCGCGGCGCGCCGCGCGCCGACCTCCAACGCAGCGTTCAGCAACCGCTGCGACATGCCGCCCTGCTTTTCGATGGCGCGGGTGATCCGGGCGCGCAGCACCTCGAACAATCGTGGCACGACGAACATGATCGTCGGGCTCACCTCCTCCATGTTGGCGGCAAGCTTCTCCAGGCTTTCGGCGTAATAGATCTGGCCGCCCATCGCGATCGGCAGCATCTGCCCGCCGGTATGCTCATAGGCGTGGCTGAGCGGCAGGAACGACAGGAACACCTCGTCGCCCCAGCCGAGATCCTCCGAGATGACATCAGCGCAACCGGCGATGTTGTGCAGGATCGCGCCGTGATGCTGCATCACGCCGCGCGGGGCGCCGCCGGTGCCCGAGGTGTAGATGATGCAGGCGGTGTCGGCGCGGGTGAAGTTCGCCTGCGCTGCGACGATGTCGGGATCGGCGCGATGCTCCTCGATCAGGTCGGCCCAGTGGCAACTGCGGACGCCCAGCGGGCGCGGCCGCAGGTGGTCCAGCGCGATGACGGTTTCGACATGGGTGGTGCGCAGCACCGCCTTTAACAGGGTGTCTGCGAGCTTCTGGTTCGACACGATCACGGCGCGTGCGCCGGAATTCTCGATCACATGGGCATGATCGCGTTCGGTGTTGGTGGTGTAGGTGGGGACGGTGATGCAGCCGGCGGCCATGATGCCGAGATCGCTAATGCACCATTCCGGCCGGTTCTCACTGACCAGCATCACGCGCTCACCCGGTTTCAAGCCGAGCGACTTGAGTGCGGTCGCGAGGCTGGCGACCTGTTCGGCGGCCTGCCTCCACGAGATCGCCTGCCAGCTGCCGCTGTGCTTTGCCCAGAGAAAGGGGGCGTCGCCTAGCTCGGCAGCGCGCGTGAAGAACATCGTGACGAGATTGGGGAAATGCTCAAGCTGGCGCATTGGGATCCTCTTCCTCGCCGTTCCTTACGCCCCCGCTAGCTATTCGCTAAGCGCATTGCCAACCCCGCGCGGATCCGCCGCGCCGACCCAGCCGGACGGCGTCCTTTCCGCGGCATTGGCTTTCAGGCCCAGGCGGGCGACCGACACCTTGTGGCCCTTAGCCTCCAGCGCCGGCTTCATCGGCGCGAGAATGGTGCCCTGTTCGAGCACGATGCCGTCGTTGTTGAAGAAAACGAGGCCCAGACCCAGCGCATCGCGCGCCGGGAGTTTCCAATCGAAATGCGCGATGATCGCCTTGGCGACCTGCATGATGATCGTCTTGCCGCCGGCGGCGCCGACGGTGAACACGGGCGCGCCGCTCTGGTCATAGACGATCGTCGGCGACATGGACGACAGCGGCCGCTTGCCGGGTTCCACGCGGTTGGCGACGGGTGCGCCGTCCTTTTCGGGAGCGAGACTGAAGTCGGTAAGCTCGTTGTTCAGAACGAAGCCGTTCGCCATCAGCTGACTGCCAAAAGGCATTTCGATCGTCGAGGTCATCGTCGCGACATCGCCCTCGCCGTCGACGGCGATGAAATGGGTCGTGCCATGTTCGTTGGGCTGGCTGCCCGGGGTGCGCGGCTGGGCACCCGGCGGCGTGCCCGGCTCGTAGCGGCCGAGCGCGCGCGCCGGCGAGATCAACCCGGAACGCTGTGCGATATAGCCTTTGTCGATCAGGCCAGCGACCGGCACGTCGACGAAGTCGGCGTCGCCGAGGTATTTCTCACGATCGGCATAGGCGAGCTGCATCGCCTCAGCGATCAGGTGCCAGGATTCGGGCGAATCCTTGCCCAGCTTCGCCAGATCGAAGCGTTCCAGCATGCCCAGGATCTGAAGGACCGTGGTGGCGCCCGACGAGGGGGGGGCCATGCCGCACACCTTGTAGCTGCGATAGGTGCCGCAGACTGGGGCGCGTTCCTTCGCCTCGTAGGCGGTAAGATCGGCCGCGGTCATGTCGCCCGGCGCGACCTTCGAGGTGGTCACCGCGGTCAGCAGCGCCTTGGCATTCTCGCCAGTGTAGAAGGCGTCGGGGCCTTCCGCCGCGATTTTTCGCAGCAGCTTGGCGAGCGTCGGATTCTTGATCGTCTCGCCCTCCGCTAGCGGCTTGCCGTTGAGCGAATACATGGCGGCGATCTGCGGGAAGCGGCCGGTTGAATCAGCGACGCCGGTGGAGGTGCCACCCTCCGGCCCGGCAACAGCGGTGCTGCCACCACTCCACATCGGCGTGAGATTGGTGCTGGCGGCAGCCATCGGGCGGGTCACGGTATAGCCGTTCTCGGCGAGCCGGATCGCGGGTGCAAACAGCGCCTTCCACGGCAGCTTGCCCCATTTCTTGCTGGCGAGCGCCGCCAGGCGAATGTTGCCGGGCACGCCCACGGACTTACCGCCCGGGAATGCCTGAACGAATGGGATCGGCTTGCCGTCGGGGCCGAGGAACCGATCGGGCGTGGCCGCCATCGGCGCCTTTTCGCGCCCGTCGATCGTCTCCAGCTGTCCTTTGGCCGATTGGTGCAGCAGGAAGCCACCGCCGCCGATACCGCTCGACTGCGGCTCAACCACGGTCAGCGCGAGCATCATGGCGAGGGCAGCGTCAGAGGCCGAGCCACCGGCCCGCAGGATCTCCCTTCCGGCTTCGGTCGCACGGGGATCGGCGGAGGTCACCATTCCCTGAGCGAGCGCGGGAACGGGAGCGATCAGCGCAGCAAGCGCCAGCATTTTCTTCATGGCGCGCGACCCTATCGGCGGCGGCGGCGGCGTCAACCGGCGCCGACAGCCTCGGTTATCGAGCCATAGCCATCGCGCCCGAGCAGCGCGGCGAGGTCTTTGAGGATCCGCACCGGCAGGCCGGGACCGGCATAGACCATCGCGCTGTAGAGCTGCACGAGGCTCGCGCCGGCGCGAATACGGGCATAGGCCTCGGCCCCGCTGCCGATGCCGCCGACGGCGATGAGCGGGATGGCGCCGCCCGTGGCGGTGCGGAACTCGGCGAGCTTCTGACGCGCGAGCGCAGCCAGTGGGGCACCCGAGAGGCCGCCCGCTTGCCCGGCGTTCGGCGAGGCCAGCGCGGGGCGCGAGATGGTGGTGTTGCCGATGATGAGCGCATCGAGCCGGTGGTCGATGACCGCGGCGGCAATGTCGTCGATTGCAGGATGGTCGAGATCAGGCGCGACCTTGAGGAAGAGGGGGAGAGTGCCGGCGGCGGCGCGGGTCGCGGCGAGGAGGTCGCGCAGCGCGCTGCCATGCTGGAGATCGCGCAGCCCGGGGGTGTTGGGCGAACTGACGTTGATCGTGACATAATCGGCAACGCGCGCCGCGGCCGAGACGCCGGCCACATAATCGGCGACGCGATCCGCAGCGTCCTTGTTGGCGCCGACATTGAGGCCGAGCACGCCAGCACGCTGCGCCGGCAAGCGCTTCAGCGCGGCATCGAGCCCGCCGTTGTTGAAACCCATTCGGTTGATCACGGCCTCATCCTCCACCAGGCGGAAGAGGCGGGGCTTTGGGTTGCCGGGCTGGGGCAGAGGGGTGAGCGTGCCGACCTCGACCGCGCCGAAGCCGAGCGCGTGGAGCCCCGTCACCGCCTCGCCATCCTTGTCCACGCCGGCCGCGAGGCCGAGCGGGTTGGCGAAATCCAGCCCCGCCACGCGGGTCGCCAGCCTGTTATCGGATACGGATCGGCCGCCGGGCGCGCCCAGCCGGCCCCACAGCGCGAGAGACCGTATGGTCAGGCGATGGGCGCGTTCGGCGTCGAGGGCGAACAGGGCGGGGCGCATCGGAAAGCTCATGGCCGGGCGGTGCCCCCGAACCACCCGCGAGATCAAGGGCGTGAATGCTCTTCGCGGGTGCAAAATCGTTGGTTGATTTCCGCGTCACGGAAGCCCATCTGGCAATCAGAACGATTTAGTCCGATTTGAGAACCGCTCGCAATATGCGCCTGTCCAGCCTTGCCGATTATGCCGTCGTCATGATGACGGCCGCGGCACGCCATTGCGGCGGGCTGGCGCGCGTCAACGCCACGAGTCTTGCGCAGGAGACCGGCGTGCCGCTCCCCACGGCGCAGAAGCTGGTCAGCCGGCTCTCCTCTGCTGGACTGATTGAAAGCACGCGCGGCACCGGCGGGGGCTTCCGCCTGTCGCGCCCGCCATCGGCGATCACGCTTGCCGATGTCATCGAGGCGGTGGAGGGGCCGATCGCGCTCACCACCTGCGTCGACACTGGGCAGCATGATTGCGCGCTGGACGGCAGCTGCCGCGTGAAGCCGCACTGGGCGGTCGTGAACAATGCGGTGCGCGGCGCGCTTGCCGGCATCACGCTGACGCAACTCGCCGCCACCACGCCGCTCGTCCCCAGCGAGGGACGCGCCATGACCGATATGAAAGTGGACGCCTGACATGGCCACCAAGAACGCCGAGGCGCTCGCCGCGGTATCCAAGAAGTACGAATGGGGCTTCGCCACCGAGGTGGAGCAGGACTTCGCGCCCAAGGGGCTGAACGAAGACACCGTTCGCTACATTTCCGCGAAGAAGGGCGAGCCCGAATGGATGCTCGACTGGCGGCTGAAGGCGTTCCGCAAGTGGCTGACGATGGAATCGCCGGACTGGGCGAAGCTCAACATTCCGCCGATCGATTATCAGGACGCTTATTATTACGCGGAGCCGAAACAGAAGAAGACGATCGCGTCTTTGGATGAGCTCGATCCGGAAATCCGCCGTACCTATGAGAAGCTGGGCATCCCGATCGCCGAGCAGGAAGTGCTCGCCGGGGTCGAGGGCGCGCGCAAGGTCGCCGTGGATGCCGTGTTCGACAGCGTCTCGGTCGCCACCACGTTCCGCGAGGAGCTGAAGGCTGCCGGCGTCATCTTCCTGTCGATTTCGGAGGCGATCCGGGAATATCCCGATCTGGTGAAGAAGTGGCTCGGCAAGGTCGTGCCGCAGCACGACAATTATTTCGCCACGCTCAACAGCGCGGTCTTCTCGGACGGGACGTTCGTCTACATCCCGGAGGGCGTGCGCTGCCCGATGGAGCTCAGCACCTATTTCCGCATCAATGCGGAGAATACTGGCCAGTTCGAGCGCACGCTGATCGTCGCCGACAAGGGCGCCTACGTGTCGTACCTCGAGGGCTGCACTGCCCCGATGCGCGACGAGAACCAGTTGCACGCCGCGGTGGTGGAACTGGTCGCGCTCGACGATGCCGAGATCAAATATTCGACGGTACAGAACTGGTATCCGGGCGACGAGAACGGCGTCGGCGGCATCTACAATTTTGTCACCAAGCGCGCGCTCTGCCAGGGCAAGAACAGCAAGGTATCGTGGACGCAGGTCGAGACCGGCTCTTCGGTGACATGGAAATACCCGTCTTGCGTGCTGCTGGGCGATGGCAGCGTGGGCGAGTTCTATTCCGTCGCGGTGACCAACAATCGCCAGCAGGCGGATACCGGCACCAAGATGATCCACCTAGGCAAGAACACCCGCTCGACCATCGTGTCGAAGGGCATCAGCGCCGGGCGGTCGGACAACACCTATCGCGGGCTGGTGCGGGTCGCGCCGACGGCAGAGGGCGTGCGCAACTTCACGCAGTGTGACAGCCTGCTTCTGGGCGACCAGTGCGGGGCACATACGATCCCGTATATCGAGGTTCGCAACCCGAGCGCGCAGATCGAGCATGAGGCAACCACCTCTAAGATCAGCGAAGACCAGATGTTCTATGCGATGTCGCGCGGCCTCGACAGCGAGGCGGCCGTGGCGCTGATCGTCAACGGCTTCGCCCGCGAGGTGCTGCAGCAGTTGCCGATGGAGTTTGCGGTGGAAGCGCAAAAACTGCTCGGGATCAGCCTAGAAGGCTCCGTCGGATGACCAACTGTTCCGTCACTTACCTTTTCGGGTCGGCCGCTCCGACCGCCTCCATTTCGGAATGACCATGCTTAGAATCGAAAACCTCCACGCCGAGATCGACGGCAAGCTGATCCTCAAGGGCCTCAGCCTCTTCGTGAACGCGGGTGAAATTCACGCAATCATGGGGCCGAACGGCGCCGGCAAGTCGACGCTCGGCTATGTGCTCGGCGGGCGTCCCGGCTATGAAGTGACCGAAGGCACCGTCACCTTTGATGGCGTCGACCTGCTTGAGCTGGAGCCGCATGAGCGCGCCGCGGCGGGGCTGTTCCTCGGCTTCCAATATCCGGTCGAAATCCCGGGCGTGTCGAACGTCCAGTTCCTGCGCGAGAGCCTGAACGCGCAGCGCGCCGTCCGTGGTGAGAAGCCGCTGTCGGGCGGCGAGTTCCTGAAGCTGGCGCGGGCGCAGGCCGATGCGCTCGGCCTCGACCAGGAGATGCTGAAGCGCCCGGTCAACGTCGGCTTCTCGGGCGGCGAGAAGAAGCGCAACGAGATGGTGCAGATGGGCATCATCGATCCCAAGTTCGCGATCCTCGACGAGACCGACAGCGGCCTCGACATCGACGCGCTGCGCATCGTGGGCGACGGCATCAACCGCATCATGCGCAAGCCCGAAAAAGCCGTGCTGCTCATCACCCACTATCAGCGCCTGCTGGATTACGTGAAGCCGGACTTCGTCCATGTCCTCGCCGATGGCCGCATCACCCGCTCGGGCGGCGCGGAGCTTGCGCACCAGCTCGAGCGTGAGGGCTATGCGGAGGTCGCGGCGTGAGTGACGCCGTGCTTGATCTGCCCTCGGCGCGAGAGGAGGCCTGGCGCTGGGCCGATCTCGGCGGGCTGGCGGCGGCAGCGGCGATGGCGCCGATCGCGGCGCCCGCGGCCGACTTCCTCGACCTTCCCGGCGCGAAGCTGCTGTTCGTCGACGGTGTGCTCGATGAGGGGCGCAGCGACCTTCATCACGTGACGATCGGCGCGCTTGGTGCGGACGATCACCCGCTCGGCCGCCGCGCTGGCGGCACCGGTTGGTCGCTCCACCTTGATGCGCAGGCGGCTGCCGATCCGGTGCAGATCGTTCATGTCGCCACCGGGCGGCAGAACCATGTGCCGGCGGAGATCATCCTTGCCGACGATGCCGCGGCCGAGGTGGTGGAGACGTTCGTCGGTGCCGGCTGGCAGAACCGCTTTACCCGCACGCGGCTGGGCAAGGGTGCGCGGCTGATGCGCTCGGTGCGGTTGCTCCAGCCCGCCGGGTTTGTGTCGCTGCGCGAGGCGGCGGAGGTTGGTGAGGCGGCGAGCCTCGTCACCGTGTTTCTCGGCGCTGGCGGGCAGGGCAGCCGGATCGACGCGCAGCTGACCATGGCGGGCGACGGCGCCTTCGCCGAATATGGCGGCGCGCTGCTGACGTCTGCTGACCAGAAGCAGGAATGTGCCGTGCGTGTGAACCATGCGCACCCGAACGGCTCCTCGCGCCAGGTGTGGCGCGCCGTGGCGGCGGATCGCTCGCAGGTCAGCCTGGCGGCGGCGGTCGAAGTGGCGCGTCATGCGCAGAAGACCGACGGCGAGCAGAGCCTGCGCGGCCTGCTGCTCGATCGTACCGCAACGGTAAACCTGAAGCCCGAGCTGGAGATCTTTGCCGACGATGTGAAGTGCGCGCATGGTGCCACGGTGGGCGAACTCGATGCGCGCGCGCTGTTCTACATGCAGAGCCGCGGCATTCCGCGGGCGCGTGCGGAGGCGATCCTGACGCGGGCGTTCGTGGCCGATGCGCTGGAGCGGATCGGCGACGAGACGGTGCGCGCGGCGTTCGAGGCGGATGCCGATGCGTGGCTCGAGGCGGCGCTTCAGTGACCCGGGCGGACACCATCCTCGACGCTGCCCGTCCGCTCGACGTGCTGGCCGACTTTCCGGCGGTCCCCGCGGGCTGGGCGTATCTCGATACGGCCGCGACGGCGCAGAAGCCGCGGCCGGTGATTGATGCGATCACGCGCGGCTATGACACGACCTATGCGACGGTTCACCGCGGCGTGTACCAGCGGTCGGCGGACATGACGCTGGCCTATGAGGCGGCGCGGCGGCGCGTGGCGGCCTTCATCGGCGGCGCGGAAGAGGAAGTGGTGTTCGTTCGCGGCGCGACGGAGGCGATCAACCTCGTCGCGCAATGCTGGGCCGGGACACAGTTGAAGGCGGGCGATCGCATCCTGCTGTCGGCGCTGGAGCATCATTCCAACATCGTGCCGTGGCAGATGGTGGCCGAGCGGGTCGGTGCGGCGATCGACGTCGTGCCGCTGACCGCGGACCATCGCATCGACCTCGACGCGATGGCGGCGATGCTGACGCCGGCGCACAAGCTGGTCGCGCTGGGCCATGTGTCGAACGTGCTGGGATCGGTGCTCGACGCCAAGCGTGCGGCGGCGCTGGCGCATGGTGTGGGCGCGAAGATCCTGATCGACGGGTGCCAGGCGGTGCCGCGGCTGCCGGTCGACGTCGTTGAGCTCGATTGCGACTTCTACGTCTTCTCCGCGCACAAGCTGTACGGGCCGACCGGGCTTGGCGTGTTGTGGGGCCGGGCGGAACTGCTCGACGCGATGCCGCCTTATCAGGGGGGCGGGTCGATGATCGACCGCGTGACCTTCGCGAAGACGACCTATGCCCCGCCGCCGACGCGGTTCGAGGCCGGGACGCCGCATATCGTGGGTGTGCTGGGGCTTCATGCCGCGATCGACTATGTCGAGGGCATCGGGCTTGACCGCATCCATGCGCATGAGACCGCTTTGGTGCGCCAGACGCGCGAGGCGCTGTCGGCGATCAATTCGGTGCGGCTGTTCGGGCCGGAGGATAGCGCCGGGATCGTCTCCTTCGCGATCGAGGGGGTGCATCCGCATGACATCGGCACCATCTTGGACGAGGCGAAGGTCGCGATCCGCGCCGGCCATCATTGTGCGCAGCCGCTGATGGAGACGCTGGGCGTCGAGGCGACCGCCCGGGCGAGCTTCGGTGTCTATAACGGCCCGGCCGACGTCGAGGCGCTGGCCAGGGGCATAGAAAGAGTAACGAGGATTTTCGGATGAGCGAGCCGATCCGGATCGAGGAAGTGGAAGCCGAGACGAAGCCGCCCCGCGCGCGCGTCGAGGATGCGGTGGAAACGCCGGTGGAGACGGGTGGTCGCCAGCGCGACTATCTCGACGGGTTCCTTGCGCAAAAGCCGCAGGGTGACGCGGGACATGAACCGGGCGGCGCATTGTATGAGGCGATCATCGATGCGCTGAAGGAAATCTACGATCCCGAGATCCCGGTGAACATCTATGAGCTGGGCCTCATCTACAATGTCGAGGTGACCGATGGCGGGCATGCCGTGGTCACCATGACGCTGACGACGCCGCATTGCCCGGTCGCCGAATCGATGCCGGCCGAGGTGGAGCTGCGCGTCGGATCGGTGCCGGGCGTGTCGATCGTCGACGTGAACCTCGTCTGGGATCCGCCGTGGGACCCGGCCAAGATGTCCGACGAGGCGCGGCTCGAACTGGGGATGTTGTGATGGCGACTGCTGTTCGTGAGCGCCCCGCGGCGTTGATCCTGACCGACACGGCAAAGGCGCGGGTCGCATCGCTGATGGCCAAGGCGCCGGAGGGAGCGATCGGCGTGAAGCTGTCGACGCCGCGGCGCGGCTGTTCGGGCCTGGCCTATTCGGTTGATTATGTGACCGAAGCCAAGCCGTTCGACGAGAAGATCGAGACGCCCGGCGGCACGCTGTATGTCGATGGCGGATCGATCCTGTACCTCATCGGGTCGACGATGGACTGGGTCGAGGACGATTTCACCGCGGGCTTCGTGTTCAACAACCCCAATGCGAAGGGCGCCTGCGGGTGCGGCGAGAGCTTCACCGTCTGATGTGAGACAAGCTGCACTGCAGCATGGCGCGTGACTCTACGCGCGCCGGCGCTAAGCTTCGTGGTTGATGACCGACGCCGCAGCTTCGCCCGCCGTTGACCGTTCGCCGCTGGCGAACCGGATCGTCGACACGCTGATCCATCGCATCGGCAAGGATGAGCGCGCCGCGCGCAAGCACGACTGGCTGGACGCCACCATCCTGACGCTGCGCGACGAGATCATCGACAAATGGATGGAATCGACCCGCGCGGCGCACGCGAGCGGCGCCAAGCGGGTCCATTACCTTAGCCTTGAGTTCCTGATCGGGCGGCTGCTGCGCGACGCGCTGTCCAACCTTGGCCGCAATGCCGAGGTGAAGGCGGCGCTGGCGTCGCTGGGCGTCGACCTGGCCGAGATCGAGGAGATCGAGCCGGACGCTGCGCTGGGGAACGGCGGGCTGGGACGGCTGGCGGCGTGCTTCATGGAGAGCATGGCGACGCTGGAGCTGTCCGCTTATGGCTATGGCATCCGATATGTGAACGGCATGTTCCGCCAGCGCATCGACGATGGCTGGCAGGTCGAGCTTCCCGAAACCTGGCTGACCCATGGCAATCCCTGGGAGTTCGAGCGGCGCGAGAGCGCCTATTTCATCGGCTTCGGCGGCGAGGTAACCAGCAATGCCGCCGGGCGTGTCGACTGGAACCCGGCGGAAGCGGTGGAGGCGGTCGCCTTCGATACGCCGGTGGTCGGCTGGCGCGGCAAGAGGGTGAACACGCTGCGGCTGTGGAGCGCGCGCGCCTTCGATCCCATCCGGCTGGACGCGTTCAACGCCGGCGATCATGCCGGGGCGCTTGCCGGGCAGGTGCGGGCAGAGGCGCTGGTGCGGGTCCTCTACCCGTCGGACGCCAGTGCCGCCGGCCAGGAATTGCGGCTGCGGCAGGAGTATTTCTTCTCCTCCGCCTCGATCCAGGACGTCGTCCGCCGGCACATGCAATCTTTCGGGGACATTCGCCTGCTGCCGGAGAAGGCGGCGATCCAGCTCAACGACACGCACCCGGCGATCTCGGTCGCCGAACTGATGCGCTTGTTGCTCGACCATCACGAACTCGATTTTGACGAGGCGTGGGATATCGCCCGGCGGACGTTCGGCTACACCAACCACACCCTGCTGCCCGAGGCGCTGGAAAGCTGGCCCCTGCCGCTGTTCGAGCGGCTGCTGCCGCGGCACATGCAGATCGTCTATGCGATCAATGCGCAGGTGCTGCGCGAGGCGGCGCGAAGCGGGGCGGCTGACGGCGGGGCGATCGCCGCGATCAGCCTTATCGACGAGAATGGCGAGCGGCGCATCCGGATGGCCAACCTCGCCTTTGTCGGCAGCCACAGCGTCAATGGCGTCGCCGCGCTGCACACCGTGCTGATGAAGCAGACCGTGTTCGCCGACCTGCACCGCCTGTACCCGGACCGGATCAACAACAAGACCAACGGCATCACGCCGCGCCGCTGGCTGATGGAGTGCAACCCGCGCCTGACGTCCCTGATCCGCGATGCGATCGGACCGGCGTTCTGCGACGATGCCGAGCAACTCAAGTTATTAGAATCTTTTGCGAACGACGCCTCGTTTCGGGAGCGTTTTGGTGAAGTGAAGCGTTCCAACAAGGTGGATCTGTCGAATTATCTCAGGGAAGATCAGGGGCTGCGGGTTGACCCCGATGCGCTGTTCGACGTCCAGGTCAAACGGATCCACGAATATAAGCGGCAGTTGCTGAACATCATCGAGACGGTGGCGCTGTACGACCAGATCCGCAGCCATCCGGAGCGCGACTGGGTGCCGCGGGTGAAGTTGTTCGGCGGCAAGGCGGCGTCGAGCTATCACAACGCCAAGCTGATCATCAAACTGGCCAATGACGTCGCCAAGCGGATCAACAGCGATCCCGCCGTGGGCGGGTTGCTGAAGGTCGGCTTCATCCCCAATTACAATGTCAGCCTGGCGGAGCGGATCATTCCCGCCGCCGACCTGTCCGAACAGATCTCCACCGCCGGGATGGAAGCGTCGGGGACGGGGAACATGAAATTCGCGCTCAACGGCGCGATCACGATCGGCACGCTGGACGGCGCCAATATCGAGATCAAGGACCGGGTGGGCGACGACAATATCGTCATCTTCGGCCTGACGGCCGACGAGGTCGCCGAAACGCGACGCGCGGGCTATTCACCGCGGTCTATCATCGAGAACAGCCGGGAGCTGTCGCAGGCGATCAACGCGATCGCCTCCGGCGTGTTCTCGCCCGACGATCCTGGCCGATACCGCGACCTGATGAGCGGCCTCTACGACCATGACTGGTTCATGGTGACGGCCGATTTCGATGCCTATGCGGCGGCGCAGCGCGCGGTGGATGCCCGCTGGATCGACCGCGGCGGATGGCAGGCGTCGGCGATCCGCAACGTGGCGAATGTCGGCTGGTTTTCGTCCGATCGGACGATCGGCGAATATGCGCGCGACATCTGGAACGTGATGTGAAGCCGCCGCCCAGCGCGATCGCCGCCTTGCTCGCTGGGCGCCACGATGACCCTTTCTCGCTGCTGGGCGTCTATGCCGGCCCGACCGGGACGTTTGCCCGCGCGCTGATCCCAGGGGCCGAGCGGGTCGAGGCGCAGACGCTGTCGGGGACGGCGCTCGGCGCGCTGGTTCGTGTCGATGAGCGCGGGCTGTTCGAGGGCGTGATCGCCGGCGAGCCGCAGCCACTGCGCTATCATGCGCAGGGCGGGGGCGCCGAATGGTGGGTGACCGACCCTTATACCTTTGGCCCCGTGCTGGGTCCCGTCGACGATTTGCTGATCGCGCAGGGGACGCATTTCCGCCTGCACGACAAGATGGGCGCGCATCTGATTGAGCATGAAGGTGCATCGGGCGTGCATTTCGCCGTCTGGGCGCCCAATGCGCAGCGTGTCTCCGTGGTCGGCGACTTCAACGACTGGGACGGCAAGCGCCATGTCATGCGGCGGCGCGCGGACGTCGGCGTGTGGGAGATCTTCATCCCCGACATTGCCGAGGGGCGGCATTACAAGTTCGAGATCGTCGGCCCGGATGGGCAGTTGCAGCCGCTGAAGGCAGACCCCTACGCCTTTCGCACCGAATTGCGCCCCGGTACCGCATCGATCACCGCGGCCCCGCTGGCCCATGAATGGGGCGACGCGGACCATGTCGCGCATTGGGCGCGCGTCGATCCGCGCCGTGTGCCGATCAGCATCTACGAGGTGCATGCCGGGTCGTGGGACCGGGACGAGAATGGCTGGTTCCTGACCTGGGACGCGCTGGCCGACCGGCTGATCCCCTATGTCGTCGACATGGGGTTCACCCACATCGAGTTCATGCCGATTTCCGAACATCCTTATGATCCGTCATGGGGATATCAGACGACGGGCCTGTATGCGCCGTCGGCGCGGTTCGGGGATGTCGAGGGGTTTGCCCGGTTCGTCGATGGCGCCCATCGCGCGGGGCTGGGCGTGCTGCTGGACTGGGTGCCGGCGCATTTTCCGATGGACGCATTCGGCCTGATCCATTTCGACGGGACCGCGCTGTACGAGCATGAGGATCCGCGTCTGGGGTTCCATCCCGACTGGAACACGGCGATCTACAATTTCGGCCGGCGCGAGGTGTCGGCCTTCCTCGTCAACAATGCGCTGTTCTGGGCCGAGCGGTTTCACGTCGACGGGCTGCGCGTCGATGCCGTCGCGTCCATGCTGTACCGCGATTACAGCCGGCAGCCGGGCGAGTGGATCCCCAATGCCGAAGGGGGCCGGGAGAATTGGGAAGCGGCGTCGTTCCTCCAGTCGATGAACCGCGCGGTCTATGGCGCGCATCCGGGCATCTTCACGGTGGCGGAGGAATCGACCGCCTGGCCGGGCGTGACTCACCCCGCGCATGACGGGGGGTTGGGGTTCGGCTTCAAGTGGAACATGGGCTTCATGCACGACACGCTGAAGTACATGGCGCGCGAGCCGATCCACCGGCAGCACCATCATCACGATATCACCTTCGGCCTGGTTTACGCGTTCAGCGAGAATTACGTCCTGGCGCTCAGCCACGACGAGGTGGTGCACGGCAAGGGTTCGCTGCTGGCGAAGATGAGCGGCGACGACTGGCAGCAGTTCGCCAACCTGCGCGCCATGTATGCGCTGATGTGGGGATATCCCGGCAAGAAGCTGCTGTTCATGGGGCAGGAGTTCGCCCAGCGGCGCGAGTGGAGCGAGGCGCGGGCGCTGGACTGGGACCTGCTGCATTCGACCGCGCACGAGGGTGTGCGCAAGCTGATCCGCGACCTGAACCGGGTCTATCGCGAGAAGCCCGCACTTCATGCGCGGGACTGCGAGCCGGAAGGGTTCGAGTGGCTGGTCGGCGACGACGCGGCCAATTCGGTGTTCGTCTGGCTGCGCAAGGCACCGGGCGCGGCGCCAATTGCGGTGATCTGCAACATGACGCCGGTCGCGCGTGCGCCCTATCGTATCCCACTGCCGCATGACGGCCGCTGGCGCGAGATCCTGAATTCCGATTCCAGTTTCTACTGGGGATCGGGCCTCGGCAACATGGGCGGAGTAGAGGTGCGCGACGGCGCGGCAATGGTCACGCTGCCGCCGCTGGCGACGATCATGCTCGAGTTTGAAGGATAGCGTTTTGCTCTCGGGTGGAGGCAGTGCGGGGGCGTCTTTCCCCGGCCTTCGAGAGACCAGGGGAGGGCCTGTTCCCCTGGCATCATGACTGAGGGAGACAGGCCCTCCCGAAACGTACCCCGCCGCGTGGGGCAAGGAAGGCACGATGGACCACAGAAGAGGACAGCCGCTGGCCCGAGACGCGATGGCCTATGTGCTTGCCGGGGGGCGCGGCAGCCGCCTGCACGAAATGACCGATACGCGGGCCAAGCCGGCGGTCTATTTCGGGGGCAAGAGCCGGATCATCGATTTCGCGCTGTCGAACGCGATCAATTCGGGCATTCGGCGGATCGGCGTCGCGACCCAGTACAAGGCGCATTCGCTGATCCGTCACCTGCAGCGGGGCTGGAACTTCCTGCGGCCCGAGCGCAACGAGAGCTTCGACATCCTGCCCGCCTCGCAACGCATCAGCGAGTTCCAATGGTATGAAGGCACGGCCGATGCCGTGTTCCAGAACATCGACATCATCGAGAGCTACGATCCCGAATATATGGTGATCCTGGCGGGTGATCACATCTACAAGATGGATTACGAGCTGATGCTGCAGCAGCATTGCGATTCAGGCGCGGACGTCACGGTCGCCTGTCTCGAAGTGCCGCGGATGGAGGCGGTCGGCTTTGGCGTGATGCATGTCGACGAGAGCGGCCGGATCCTCGACTTCATTGAGAAGCCCGCCGATCCGCCGGCGATGCCGGGCAAGCCGGACGTCGCGCTGGCGTCGATGGGCATTTATGTCTTTCGGACCGCGCTGCTGATCGACCAGCTACGCCGGGATGCCGCGACGCCGGATTCGAAGCGCGATTTCGGGCGCGACATCGTCCCCTGGCTGGTCAAGAACGGCAAGGCGGTGGCGCATCAGTTCACCGATTCCTGCGTCCGGTCATCCAACGAGGCATCGGCCTATTGGCGCGATGTGGGGACGGTGGACGCGTACTGGGAAGCGAACATCGACCTTACCGATGTGGTGCCCGCGCTCGACCTTTATGACCGGACCTGGCCGATTTCGACCTATTCGGAACTGACGCCGCCGGCCAAGTTCGTGCATGACGTCGATGGCCGGCGCGGTTCGGCGGTCGCGAGCCTCGTGTCGGGAGATTGCATCGTTTCGGGTTCCTCGATCTACCGATCGCTGCTGTCGACGGGGACGCGGACGCACAGTTTCGCGATGCTCGATGAGGCGGTGGTGCTGCCGTTCGTGAAGATCGGCCGGGGCGCGCGGCTGCGCAAGGTGGTGATCGATCGCGGCGTCGAGATCCCCGACGGACTGGTCGTCGGCGATGATCCGGTGCTGGACGCCAAGCGGTTTCGCCGCACCGACAATGGCGTCTGCCTGATCACGAAGCCGATGATTGACCGACTGTGAGCGACGCTGCGTGAAAATATTGTCGGTTGCTTCGGAGGCGTATCCGCTGGTCAAGACCGGGGGGCTCGCCGACGTCGTCGGCGCGCTGCCGGCGGCGCTGAGCGAACATGGCGTGCAGGTTACCACGTTGCTGCCGGGCTATCCCGCCGTGATGAAGGCGGCGGGGGGAAGAGCGGTGCACCGCTGGCGCGACCTGATGGGCGGAGGCGAGGCGCGGTTGCTGCGCGGGGAGATTGCGGGCCATCCCCTGCTGGTCCTGGAGGCGCCCGGCCTGTTTGCGCGGAAGGGCGGGCTGTATGCCGCTGCCGCTGGCGGGGACTGGCCGGACAATTGGCAGCGCTTTGCCGCGTTCGGGCAGGCGGCGGCGCAGGTCGCCACCGGCGGGGTTCGGGGGCTGCGCTTCGATCTGCTGCATGCGCATGACTGGCAGGGCGGGATGGCCCCAGTGTATCTGCGATATGCCCAGGCGGCGGTGAAATCGGTGCTGACCGTCCACAACATCGCGTTTCAGGGGCAGTTCGGGGCGGAGGTGTTCCCGCGCCTGGGGCTGCCGCCCGAGGCGTGGTCGATCGACGGGGTCGAATATTATGGCGGGGTCGGCTTCCTGAAGGGCGGACTGGCGGCGGCGACGGCGATCACGACCGTCAGCCCGACTTATGCCCGCGAGATCCTGCGGCCCGAATTCGGCATGGGGCTGGAGGGGCTGATCGCCGGCCGGTCCGCCGAGCTGACCGGGATCGTCAACGGTATCGATCCCGCGGTGTGGAACCCGCGCAGCGATGCGGCGCTGTGCGCGCGTTACGACGAGGCTGATCTCGCGCGGCGCGTGCAGAACAAGCGGGCGATCGAGCAGCAGTTCGGGCTGGACGAGGCGGAGGGGCCGCTGTTCACAGTCGTGACCCGGCTGACGTGGCAGAAGGGCATGGACGTGCTGGCCGGTGCGCTCGACTCGCTGGTCGATATGGGCGGGCGGCTGGCCTTGCTTGGGTCGGGGGACGAGGGGCTGGAGCAGGCGTTCCTTCGCGCCGCGGCACGCCACCCGGGGCGGATCGGCGTGCGGATTGGCTATGACGAAGCTCTGTCGCACCTGCTGCAGGGCGGCGCCGACGCGATCATCATCCCGTCGCGCTTCGAGCCTTGCGGGCTGACGCAATTATATGGCCTCGCCTATGGCTGCGTTCCGATCGTGGCGCGGGTCGGCGGGCTGGCCGATACGGTGATCGATGCCAATCCGGCCGCGCTCGGCGCCGGGGTGGCGACCGGCATACAGTTCGACGACGTCACGCATGAAGGGCTGACCTACGCCTTGCGCAAGGCGGTCAGCCTCTACGGCCAGCCGGCGCGGTGGCGGCGGATGCAGCAGCGCGGCATGGCCGCCGATTTTTCGTGGAAGACCAGCGGCGCGGCCTATGCGGCGCTTTACCGGAGCCTAGTGAGCGCATGATCGAGACGGTTTCCACCACCCCTTATGGCGACCAGAAGCCCGGCACATCCGGACTGCGCAAGAAGGTGAAGGTATTCCAGCAGCCGCATTATGCCGAGAATTTCATCCAGTCGGTGTTCGAGGTGGTCGAGGGGCGCGAGGGCGCGACGCTGATCATCGGGGGCGACGGCCGTTACCTGAACCGCGAGGTGATCGACAAGGCGATCCGCATGGCGGCGGCGAACGGTTTTGGCCGCGTCATCGTGGGGCGGGGCGGTATCCTGTCGACGCCGGCCGCGTCTCACCTGATCCGCAGCCGTGAGGCGATCGGAGGGCTGATCCTGTCGGCGAGCCACAATCCGGGCGGGCCGAACGAGGATTTCGGGATCAAGTACAATGTCGCCAATGGCGGTCCTGCGCCCGAGAAGGTGACCGACGCGATCCTGGAACGCACCCGGGCGATCGACAGCTACCGCATTGCCGACGCGGAGGCGGTCGACATCGACGCGATCGGAGAGACCGAGATTGCCGGCATGACGGTCGAGGTGGTCGATCCCGTCGCGGCTTATGCCGACCTGATGCAGTCATTGTTCGATTTCACCGCAATCCGCGGTGCTGGCCTGACCATGGCCTTCGACGCAATGAGCGCGGTGACTGGGCCTTATGCGACCGAGATCCTGGAGCGCCGACTGGGGTTCGAACAGGGCACCGTGCGCAACGGCACGCCGCTCGAGGATTTCGGCGGCCATCATCCAGACCCCAATCTGGTCCATGCGCGCACATTATATGATCTGATGATGAGTGCAGATGCGCCCGATTTCGGCGCCGCTTCCGATGGTGATGGTGATCGCAATCTCATCATTGGCCGCGACATCTTCATCACGCCGTCGGACAGCCTCGCCATGCTGGCGGCCAATGCGCACCTTGCCCCGGCCTATGCGGAGGGGCTGAGGGGGATCGCGCGATCCATGCCGACCAGTGCGGCCGCCGATCGCGTTGCCGCCGCGCTGAACATCCCGCTCTTTGAAACCCCAACGGGGTGGAAGTTCTTCGGCAACCTGCTGGATGCCGGCATGGTGACGATCTGCGGTGAGGAAAGCGCCGGCACCGGGTCCGATCACGTGCGCGAGAAGGATGGGCTGTGGGCGGTTTTGCTGTGGCTGAATATCCTGGCGGCCACCGGCAAGTCGGTGAAGCAGATCGCCGAGGAGCATTGGGCGCGGTTCGGCCGGACTTATTACGCGCGGCATGATTATGAAGGCGTCGACAGCGCGGCAGCCGAGGCACTGGTGGACGGACTGCGTGCCCGCCTCTCGGACCTGCCGGGGCAGGAGATCGCCGGCCTGCGGATCGAAGCGGCGGACGAGTTCGCCTATGAGGACCCGACCGATGGATCGATCAGCCGCCAGCAGGGGCTGCGCGTCCTGTTCGAGGGCGGCAGCCGCGTTGTCTTCCGCCTGTCGGGGACCGGAACCAGCGGCGCCACGCTCCGCGTGTATCTGGAACGCTATGAGCCGGTCGGCGGGCGGCTGGATCAGGATACCGGCGAGATGCTGGCCGATATCGCGCGTGCGGCGGATGAGATTGCCGGCATTACCCGGCACACCGGCCGCGCGCGGCCCGATGTGATTACCTGACCCGGCGGCGCGGGTGAGCCAAGCCATGCCGGAGAAGACGCCGCACTGTTTCCGCGTGCGATCGCCGGCCGCCGGGGCCGTGTGGCTGTGCCTGTTCGACGCGGCGGGTGCGGAAACCCGCTACCCGATGGAGCGGGACGGGGAGACATGGGTGCTCGACCTGCCCGTGCCGGTTGGCACCCGCTACGGCTATCGTGCCGACGGGGCGCCGCCGTTCGATGCGGCCAAGCTGCTGGTCGACCCGCGCGCGACCGAGCTTGACCGACCGTTCGTCCATGATCCCCGGCTTGGCGAGCGGGGCGTCGATACGGCGGCGCTCGTGCCCAAGGCGATCGTCGCGGCGGTGCTGCCGCCGCTGGCGCCCGCGCCGCCGGTCTTCCGTCCCGGGCAGCTGATCTACGAGATCAACGTCCGCGCCTTCACCATGCGTCATCCGGACGTGCCGGCGGGGCAGCGCGGCACGGTGGGGGCGCTGACGCATCCGGCGGTGCTGGCGCATCTGCGCAAGCTGCGCGTCGGGGCAGTCGAGCTGATGCCGATCGTCGCGTGGATTGACGAACGGCATCTGCCGCCGCTCGCGCTGAGCAACGCCTGGGGGTATAATCCGGTCGTGCCGATGGCGCTTGACCCGCGGCTATGCCCCGGCGGGATGGCGGAGCTGCGCCGCACGGTCGCGGTTCTGCGCGCCAATGGGATCGGGACGATCCTGGACCTCGTGTTCAATCACACCGGGGAAAGCGACGTTGAGGGGGCGACCCTGTCGCTGCGCGGGCTGGACGATCGTTGTTACGCGCGTGCGCCCGATGGCACGCTGATCAACGATGCCGGTACCGGCAACACGCTCGATTTTGGGTACCCGCCGGTGCGCGACCTGACGCTTGACACGCTGCGCCATTTCGTGGCCGGCGCCGGGGTCGACGGATTTCGCTTCGACCTGGCGCCCGTGATGGCTAGGTCGCCGGGGTTTGACCCCCACGCGCCGATCTTTGCCGCGATCGCCGACGATCCGCTGCTGGCCGATCGTATCATGATCGCCGAGCCCTGGGATGTCGGGCCTGGCGGATACCAGCTGGGCCAGTTTCCCGAGCGGTGGCTGGAGTGGAACGACCGCTTTCGCGACGATGCGCGGCGGTTCTGGCGCGGTGATGGTGGTGCCGGCGCGCTCGCCACGCGGCTTGCCGGATCAACCGATATCTTTGGCCACCATGCCACGCGCAGCATCAATTTTGTCGCCGCGCATGACGGCTTCACGCTGCGAGACGCCGTGAGTTTCATCGAACGGCGCAACGACGCCAATGGCGAGGATAATCAGGACGGTCACCGCGACGAGGTGAGCTGGGATGCGGGAAGCGACGAGGCCCGGCGGCGGGATGCGAAGGCGCTGCTCGCCACGCTGTTTGCCGCGCGCGGGACGATCATGCTGACCGCGGGCGACGAATTCGGGCGGACGCAGGGCGGTAACAACAACGCCTATGCGCAGGATAATCACATCGTCTGGCTCGACTGGTCGGCGCGAGACGGCGAGCTGGAGGACTATGTCGCGCAGCTATCCGAATGGCGTGCCGAGCACCCCGAACTGGCCGATCCCGCAATCCGGCATGACCTGCACTGGCAGCGACTGGATGGCGGGGCGATGGCGCCGGCGGACTGGGACGATGCGGCAGGGTTCGTGATGACGCTGCCGGAAGGGGCGGGCATCCGGATCGACCGTGATGCCCGCGCCGTTCATTACACCGGCTGAGCGCCGGCGGGCCTGATCAGGCCTGCGGCGTGACGAGATACTTCTCGCCCGTCGCGCGCTTGCCGTAGGCAGCGATGTTCGCCGGGTCGAGCACACCGGCAAGCGGGATACGCTGCGTATATTTGCTGGCGAAGGTGGTCTTCAGCTCGCGTGAGACGCGTTCGCGAAGTGCCTTTGCCTCGGTCGCGCCCACATCCTCGAGGAAATAGGTCAGCAACCAGCCGCCCATGCGCCAGCGCATGCCGAAGCCGCGGTTGAACTCGGTCGGCGCCGACGACAGGCCGCCATAGAGGTACACCTGCTTCATCTGGCGCGAGCCATAAGGGCCGTCGGCGCGCTGGGTACGGAGCGCAGCCTGTTCCATCGCGGCGAGGATCTGGCCAGCGAGTTTTCCGCCGCCAACGGCGTCAAACGCGAGGAACGCGTTGGTCGCGGCGATGGCGTCGATCAGCCTGGGCATGAAATCGTCGGCGGTCATGTCGACGACATGCTCCGCGCCGAGATCGCGCAGCAGCTTGGCCTGCGTCTCGCTGCGCACGATGTTGACCAGCGGAACGCCATCCGCCTTGCACAATTTGACCAGCATCTGACCTAGGTTCGACGCGGCGGCGGTGTGGACGAGGCCCTGATAGCCTTCGCGCTTCATCGTGCCGACCATGCCGAGCGCGGTGAGCGGGTTGACGTAGGAGGAGGCGGCCTCCTCGGCGGTGGTCCCTTCCGGCACGGTCATGCAGTCGGCAGCGCGCACCTTGCGGTACTCGGCATAGAAGCCGCCGCCGGCGAGCGCGACGGTCTTGCCGATCAATGCCTGCGCGTCGGCCGAGCTGCCGGCCGCGACAACGACGCCGGCGCCCTCGTTACCGACGGGCAGGTCAATGCCCTTGCGGGCCGACAACGCACGCTGCACCGGCGGGGAGAGCGAGGCGACCGCGGCGTCGCCATCGCGGCTGAACGCATCACCCTCGGTCAGGGCGAGCAACACGCCGAGATCGGACGGGTTGATCGGAGATGCTTCGACGCGGATGACCACTTCATCGTCACCAGGCGTCGGCATCGGGACGCTTTGCAGCGACAGGCGAACCTGGCCCTCGGGCGTGACGGTCGAAACCAGCCGGCGATACGTGTCAGGCAGATCAGTCATCCAACTTCCTCTCGTTTGCCGAACAGCTGTGCGCAACTAAGCTGTGCGTGTCGAGGGTTGTCGGGAAAAGGAAGGGCTGGCCGGGGAGAGCGCGGCCGCGCTCCCCGGCTAGTTGTTAGGTAGTGCCGCGCGGCTGGGTTGCCCGTCAGGCCAGCGTCAGGCCCTTCATGCTGCCCTCGTCCCGCCACGCCTTGATCGTGTTGAAGAAGGCGACCGGCCCCTTGCCATAGCTGGAGAAGCTGGCGGCCTTGGGGCTGAGCTGACCCTCGCCGTTGTAATAGCCTGGCGTGCATTCCTCGAGGAACTTGCGCCGGTCGAGCACGGAGGCGAGGATTTCATTGGTCCACGCCGCCTCTGCCTCCGCGTTTGCCTCGACCCGCGACTTCTGTGCGCGCATCGCCTCGCCGATGATGTGCGCTGCGTGGCCCGCCTGTTCCAGTAGCGCGTGCGGGTAATTGGCGGTGAAGCCCGACTGGATCACCGAGAAGATGAACATGTTGGGGAAGCCGTTGACGGTCATGCCGTGAAGCGTGCGGCCGCCGTCGGCCCATTTCTGTTCGAGCGACTGCCCGCCGGTGCCGTGCACGTCATAGCCGGCGCGTCGCGCATAGCTGGTGCCGACTTCAAAGCCGGTGCCGAAGATCAGGCAGTCGAGCTTGTATTCGGTGCCGGCGACGACGACGCCGTTCTTCGTAATCCGCTCCACCCCCTTGCCCTGGGTGTCAATCAACGAGACGTTGGGCCGGTTGAAGGTCGCCAGATAATCGTCGTGGAAGCAGGGGCGCTTGCAGAACTGATTGTACCAGGGCTTCAGCGCCTCGGCCGTCGCCTCGTCCTGAACGACCTCGTCCACGCGCGCGCGGATGGATTCCATCTTCTGGAAATCGGCAAGCTGCACCAGCTCATCCGGGTTTTGCGCGCCCGACCTGGCCGCCTTCATCCGCGCGATGACGCCTAGATTGCGGATGATGTCGGTCCAGCCGTCGTTGACCAGATCCTCCTCCGCCCAGCCGCCCGAGACGAGCGTGTTGAAATTCTCCATGCGCTGCTGGTGCCAGCCGGGCGTCAGTGACTGCGCCCATTGTGGGTCGGTCGGCCGGTCGCCGCGGACGTCGATCGAGGAGGGCGTGCGCTGGAACACGAACAATTGCTTGGCGGTCGCGCCGAGATGCGGGACGCATTGCACCGCGGTGGCGCCAGTGCCGATGATCCCGACGACCTTGTCGCCCAGCTTGTCGAGCCCGCCATTCTGGTCGCCGCCGGTATAATCATAATCCCAACGGCTGGTGTGGAAGGTGTGACCCTCAAATTCCTCGATGCCCGGGATTCCCGGCAGCTTGGGGCGGTGCAGCGGGCCGTTCGCCATGATGACGAAGCGGGCGCGGATCGCGTCGCCACGATTGGTGGAAATGATCCAACGGCGGGTTTCCTCATTCCAGCTGAGGTCGGTTACCTCGGTCTGGAACAGGACGTCGCGATACAGGTCGAACCGCTCGGCGATGCGACGCGAATACGCGCGGATTTCCGGTCCCTGGCTGTATTTGCGCTCAGGGATGAAGCCGGTTTCCTCGAGCAGCGGAAGGTAGACGTAGCTTTCGATGTCGCAGGCCGCGCCGGGGTAGCGGTTCCAGTACCAGGTGCCGCCGAACTCACCGCCCTTTTCGATGATGCGCACATCCTCGATCCCCGCGTCGCGCAGCTTCGCGCCGGCCAGCAGGCCACCGAAGCCGCCGCCGATCACGACCACGTCCTTCTCGTCGGCAAGCGCCGGGCGCGCGATTGGCTGATCGATATAGGGATCCTCGAGGTAGCGGGCGAAGGCGCCGGTCATCTCGACATATTGTTCGTTCGCGTCGTCGCGCAGGCGCTTGTCGCGCTCGGCCAGATATTTCGCCCTCAGCGCCGCCGGATCGAAATCAAACCCGGCATCGGGCGCGGCGTGGATCGCCTGCGACTCGAGTGTCATCTGCCTCTCCTCGTCCCATTTTCTTGGAACGCATTATGACTTAATGCGAGGCAGAGGTGTAGAGTGCAAGCAAACTAAAGTTGCGACTGTGAGCCGATCAGCGTTCGAGCCGCCCGTCGCCGATCGCGCTGGCTTCAAACGGGAAGAGCGTGTCGGGATCGGGCTTGTTCACATCCTTGGTGATCGAGGGCGGCGCCAGTTCGTGCAGCAGATGCTGGATGATCGCGCGGCGGGCGGGCTTCTTGTGATCGGCGCGCACGCACACCCAGGGGGCGAGCGGGGTGCTGGTACGCGTCAGCATCGTATCGCGGGCGGTGGTGTAGCCGTCCCATTCCTTGACCGCGATTTTGTCGAGATCGGAGATCTTGAGCGCCTTCAGCGGATCGCTGCGGCGTGAATTCAGGCGCTTGGCCTGCTCATCACGCGAGATGTCGAGCCAGAGCTTCACCATCCGGATGCCCGACCCGATCAGCATGGCCTCAAAGGCGGGGACATCCTCCAAGAAGCGCGCCTGCTCCTCCGGCGTGGAGAAATGGTTGACCACCTCGACGCCTGCGCGATTGTACCAGCTGCGATTGAAGATCACGAGCTCGCCGGCGGCGGGCAGATGTTCGACATAGCGCTGGAAATACCATTGCGAGCGTTCCTGCACCGTCGGCTTTGGCAAGGCGACGACGCGGGTGTGGCGCACCGCCAGATGGCGGGTGATCCGGCGGATCGCCCCATCCTTTCCGGCGGTGTCGCGCCCCTCCAGGATGACGAGCGCGCGCTCGCCGGATTGTGCCGTCCATTGCTGGTAGCGGACCAGCGCCACCTGGAGGTCGTGATCCTCCTGATCGTGGTCCGCTCCCATCGCCTCAGACCAGCTCGACGGCGAGGGCGGTGGCTTCACCGCCGCCGATGCACAGGCTGGCCACGCCGCGCTTCTTGCCCTGGTTCTTCAGCGCCGCGACCAAGGTGGTGATGATCCGCGCGCCGGACGCGCCGATCGGGTGGCCGAGCGCCGTGGCGCCGCCGTTCACGTTGATCTTGTCATGCGGGATGCCGAGGTCCTTCATCGCGAACATCGCGACGCAGGCGAAAGCCTCGTTGATTTCGAACAGATCGACCTCATCGATCGTCCAGCCAGCCTTCTTCAGCAGCTTCTCGATGGCGCCCACGGGAGCGGTGGTGAAGGCTGCAGGCTCTTGCGCGTGGGCGGCATGGGCGACGATGCGCGCGATCGGCGTCTGGCCATTGGCCTTGGCGACGCTTTCGCGAGTGAGGACCAGAGCGGCGGCGCCATCGGAGATCGAGGAGCTGGTAGCTGCCGTGATCGTCCCATCCTTGGCAAACGCGGGGCGCAGCGTCGGGATCTTGTCGGGCATGCCGCGGCCGGGCTGCTCGTCGGTGTCCACCACGACGTCGCCCTTGCGGGTAGAGACCGTCACCGGCACGATTTCGTCAGCAAACGCCCCCGACTGGATGGCGGCCTGTGCGCGGCGCAGCGATTCGATCGAATAATCGTCCTGTGCCTGACGGGTGAGCTGATATTCGTTGGCGGTATCCTGCGCAAAGGTGCCCATCGCGCGGCCGGCCTCATAGGCGTCCTCCAGACCATCCAGGAACATATGGTCGTAGGCCGTGTCGTGACCGATCCGGGAGCCCGAGCGGTGCTTCTGAAGGATGTAGGGGGCGTTGGTCATGCTCTCCATGCCGCCGGCGACGATCACGTACGCCGATCCGGCTGCGATCGCCTCCGCGCCCATGATCACCGTCTGCATGCCCGAACCGCACACCTTGTTGACGGTGGTCGCCTGCACCGATTTGGGCAGGCCCGCCTTGATCGCCGCCTGACGCGCCGGTGCCTGACCGAGACCGGCCGGGAGGACGCAGCCCATGTAGATGCGGTCCACCGCCGCGCCATCGACACCGGCACGTTCCACCGCCGCCTTCACGGCCGTCGCGCCCAGATCGGTGGCGGAGACGTCGGCCAATGCCCCCTGCATGCCGCCCATCGGCGTGCGGGCGTAGGAGAGGATGACGACGGGATCGGTGGTCATGGAAATGAAGCTCCGGGACAAAATCGTATTGGGTTCGATCTAGTGTCAGTTGCAGGCGAATACAAAGGGCAAGCCAGCGCGTTGGGCGGCGATGGAGAGCTGGATCGACGTATTGAAATGGGCCGCCGCAATCAGCGGAATGATTGCCGCCTTCATGGTTTCGCTGGATCTGGGGCGCCGCGTGACGGGCTGGGGCTTTGTCCTGTTCGTCGGATCGTCGGTCTGCTGGGTCACTGGCGCGCTGCTGACCGAGGATTGGGCGCTGGGAACGCAGAACATCGTGCTGTTCGGCATCAATCTGTTCGGGGTCTATCGATATCTGATACGCAAGAAGGGTGTCTGATCTTCTCTGGCCGGTAGCGCTCGCCACGCTTGGCGCGATCCTCGGTAGCTTTCTGGCGACCGTCGCCCTGCGCTGGCCGGCGGGGCAATCCGCCTTGTCCGGGCGATCGATGTGCGATGGCTGCGGCCAGCCGCTCTCCGCCGTGGATCTGGTGCCGCTCCTCAGCTTCGTCGGCTTGCGGGGGCGGGCGCGTTGCTGTGGCGCGACGATCCCGGCGCTGCATTGGCAGGTGGAGGCGGGATGTGCCGTGGCAGGCTTCCTCGCCGGACTGGTCGCAAGCGGTGCGCCGGCGCTGCTGATCGCGGGGTTCGGGTGGCTGCTGGTGCTCGTCGTCGCGCTGGATGCGACCGAATTCTGGATTCCCGATCCGCTGCCGATGGTCATCGCCGCTTTGGGGCTGATCGCGTCGTTTTTCCTGCCGCCGCCCCTGGTGGCGCGGATCATCGGCGGGGTCGCCGGCTTTACGTCGCTGTGGCTGATCGGATTCCTGTATCATCGGGTTCGCGGGGTGGAGGGGCTGGGCGGCGCTGACCCCAAATTGTTCGGTGCCATCGGGCTGTGGCTCGGCTGGCGGATGCTTCCGCCCGTGCTGCTGCTCGCCGCACTGATCGGGCTTGGAATTGTCGCCTGGCGGATGACCACCGGGCGGGCGGTGGGGCGCGACGACGCGCTGCCGTTCGGCGCGTATCTTGCGCTCGCGGCTTACCCGGCGCTGTTGCTCATGGTACACCTCGGGCCATGATCGCGTTGCTTCTTGCCCTCGCCGCGGCCGATCCGCCCAGGACGCCGGTGCCGATCGCCGGGCTGCCGCTGGCGGCGCTGCCGCCCCAGTCGCTGCCGACGCAGGGGTGTGCTGCCTATCTCTTCGCGGCCGGGCAGGGCCGTGCGTTGGTCGGCATGGCCAGTGCGGCGCCTGGCACCTTGCGGCTGGCGCTGGACGGCCGCGTTGCCGATTATGCGCGGCAGAACCAGACCGGGAGCGCCGGCTTCGGTTTTGCGACGACGACGACGTATCAGAGCGCGGACGTGACCGCGACGCTCGACCTTGCCGTGCAGACACGCCGCGACCTGTCACAAGGAGCAGTGGTGGACAGCGGTACCTTGCGTATCGACCGGACCGGTCACGATACCGTGATCCTGCCGGTGGCGGGCCTGATAGGATGCGCGGCCACCTGACCGACGAAGACAAAAGAAACGGGGAGAGGATAGATGAAGGACATACTCAGCGCCCAACGCGACAGCTTCATGGCCGCGCTGCCGGAGCCGATCTCCGTCCGGAAGGACCGGTTGAAGCGCGCCGCGGCGATGATCCGCGACCATGCGGACCGCTTCTGCGACGCGCTGAGCGAGGATTTCGGCCACCGCAGCCGCGAACAATCGATGATCACCGACATTGGCGGGTCGATCAGCCCTATCCATCACGCGCTGAAGAACCTCGAGAAATGGGCGCGACCCGAGAAGCGGCCGGTCCAGTTCCCGCTCGGCCTGCTGGGGGCCAAGGCCTGGGTGGAATATCAGCCCAAGGGCGTGGTCGGCGTGATCGCGCCGTGGAATTTCCCGGTGAACCTGGTGATGTCGCCGTTGGCCGGCGTGTTCGCCGCGGGCAATCGCGCGATGGTCAAGACGAGCGAATATACGCCCGTCACCGCTGCCCTGTTCGAGGAGATCGTCGGCCGGTATTTCGACCCGACCGAACTGGCCTTCGTCTCCGGCGGGCCGGACGTGGGCCAGGCCTTTGCCGAGCTTCCGTTCGATCACCTGATCTTCACCGGCGCGACGGGCATCGGGCGGCACATCCTGCACGCGGCCGCGGACAATCTGACGCCGGTGACGCTGGAGCTTGGCGGCAAGTCCCCGGTGATCGTCGGCAAGGGCGCCGATCTGAAGCAGCTCAGCGAGCGTGTCGCCGTGGGCAAGATGCTGAACGCCGGCCAGATCTGCCTCGCGCCGGATTATCTGCTGGTGCCGTCGGCGCAGGAAAGCGCGGTGGTCGACGGGATCCGCACCGCGGCCAGCGCCATGTACCCGACGCTCCTGTCCAATCCGGATTACACCAGCGTCGTGAACGATCGCCATTACGAGCGGCTCAACCAGTGGGTCGAGGATGCACGGGCGAAGGGCGCGACGGTCGACGTGGTGAATCCCGCGGGCGAGGATTTCGGCAGCACCAACAGCCGCAAGATGCCGCTCCATATCGTGCGCGACGTGACCGACGACATGACGTTGATGCAGGAGGAGATCTTCGGCCCGATCCTGCCCGTGCGCCGCTATGATGGGATTGACGCGGCGATCGGCGAGGTGAACCGGCGCGACCGGCCGCTCGGCCTCTATTATTTCGGCAAGGACGAGGCGGAGCGTCGCCGCGTGCTGGATCGCACCATCTCCGGCGGGGTGACGATCGACGACGTAATCTTTCACGTGTCGATGGAGGACCTGCCGTTCGGCGGAGTCGGCCCGTCAGGGATGGGCTCGTATCACGGCCTGGATGGGTTCCGCACCTTCAGCCATGCGAAGGCGGTGTATCAGCAGTCCAAGCTGGATGTGGCGAAGATTGCCGGTCTGAAGCCGCCTTATGGTGATGCCACGCGCAAGGCGGTGGCGCGGCAGATGGGCGGGTGAGGGCGCGGCGTGCGGGGCCATCCCCGCGCGCCACACCATGGATTTGCGTCAATGCGCCTGCACGATTTCCTCCTTCAGGCGCAGCTTCTTTTTCTTCAAATCCGCGATGAGCATTGCATCGGGCATGGGCCGATGGGTTTCTTCACTGATGCGCTGATCCAGCGTGGCATGCTTGGCCTCAAGAGCCGAACGATGCGCGGTCTGCATACAGGAATCTCCTTGCTTTAGTTGCGGGGGCAGAAAGTAAAACACGCGAACGGGCGATTGTCTCATCGGAAATTGCCCGATCTGCGGTCGATCGAACCCCCTGTGCGATGTCACGCTTTTGCAACGAGTTTTCCCACCAACCCCCGCACGGGCTCTGCTACAGCGGCATCGCCGGAGGGAGGGCGACGTGACGGATGATGGCCAGCTGATTGCGCGACTCGGCGCGCTGCGCACCGAACATCGCGATCTGGACGCGGCGATTGGCGCGCTGGGCAGGGACGGCGCGGCCGACCAGTTGCAGCTTGCGCGGTTGAAGAAGCGGAAGCTGCGACTGCGCGACGAGATCGCGTTGATCGAGGACCAGCTGATCCCGGACATCATCGCCTGAGTGTCGCAATGGGACGCTGGTCGCAGCGCCGCGTATGATCACGCTGTCGCGCGGTTCCCGTCTCCGATGTAACGTTTCCGCCATGCACGCAGCCCACCATGATTCCGCGGTTTACCGACGCCTGATCGACGCCTTGTATGTAGAAGCCATGGTGCTGGCCGACGATGCACGCAGCTATTTCGATGATGGCGGGCGCGGCGATCGAGAGGCGCTGGACCCGATCACGCGCGTGACCTTCAGCTGCGAATCGCTGAAGGTCACGACGCGGCTGATGCATGTCATCGCCTGGCTGTTGACGCAGCGTGCGGTGCTATCGGGCGAGCTGAGCCCCAGCGCGGCGCTCGATCCGGCACGCCGCTTGATCGGACCGGCAGAGGAATCCGCCATGGTGGCTACGTCGCTGCCTGAGAAGGCGCAGCGGTTGGTCGACACCAGCATCGATCTTTATCGACGGGTGGCGCGGCTGGATGCGGCGCAGGGGATGACGGTGCCGGAGGAAAGCCCCGCGCGGCAGATGTTCCAACGGCTGGCGATGGCGTTCTGAGGCGAGGGGATCCGGCCCCGAAGTGCGGGGCCGGAACGGGTCGGGATCAGCCTTCGACGCGTTCCCAGTGGCCGGTCTCAAAGCCATCCACGGCCAATTCGGCGATACGCGCGGCCACCACTTCGGGCGGCTTCACCGATGCGGGATCCTCACCGGGATACGCGCGGGCGCGCATCTTCGTGCGGGTGGCGCCGGGATCGATGATGGCGGTGCGCACGCGGCTGATCTCGGCCAGTTCGTCGCCATAAGCGGCCAACAGTGTCTCGAACGCAGCCTTGGACGCACCATAAGCGCCCCAATAAGCGCGCGGCTTGCGACCCACTGAGGAGGTGATGCCGATCACGCGTGCGCCCGACGAGCGGCGCAGCATCGGATCGAACGCCTGGATCAGTGCGACCTGCGCCGAGACGTTGAGCGTCAGGACGTTGGCGAATTCCTTGGGATCGATCGACGGCACGGCCGCCAGCGTTCCCAGCGTGCCAGCGTTCAGCACCATGATATCGAGCGCCGACCAGCGTTCGCCGATCGCGACCGCCAGCCGCGCAATGGCGTCGTTCGCCGCCAGATCGAGCGGCGCGATCGTTGCCGAGCCGCCAGCGTCGAAGATCTTCTGCTCGACCTCTTCCAGCGCCGGGGCGGACCGTGCGGTCAGGATGACATGCGCGCCCTTTTCGGCAAGCGCGATGGCAGTGGCGGCTCCGATACCCCGGCTGGCGCCGGTGACGAGGGCGAGCTTGTTCTCGAGAGGCTTGGTCACGTTCATCATCCCGGATTAGTCCCGGGATTAGCGCTCCCGCAACTCCATAGGTGCCGTGTTGACGGCAGGTGAAGCCGAAGGTCGGCGGGGTGGCGCCTTACGCCACCCGCTCTTCCAGCATGGCGAACTGATCCACCGCGCCCGTATCGTCGTGATCGGTCAGCGTGGTGGGATAGTCGCCCGTGAAGCACGCGTCGCAATAGCCCGGCCGGAATTGCGCGCGCTCGCTGCGACCGAGTGCCTTGTACAGGCCGTCGATCGACACGAACGCCAGACTGTCGGCGTGGATGAAGTCGGTCATCGCCTTCAGGTCATGCGTCGCTGCGAGCAGCTTGGCGCGCTCAGGCGTGTCGACGCCGTAGAAGCAGCTGTGCTTCGTCGGCGGGCTGGCAATGCGCATGTGCACCTCCGCCGCGCCAGCCTCGCGCATCATCTGCACGATCTTCAGGCTGGTCGTGCCGCGCACGATCGAATCGTCGATCAGCACGACGCGCTTGCCCTGGATCAAGGCGCGGTTGGCATTGTGCTTCAGCTTCACGCCAAGGTGGCGGACCTTGTCACCCGGCTGGATGAAGGTGCGGCCGACATAGTGCGAACGGATGATCCCGAGTTCGAACGGGATGCCGCTTTCCTGCGCATAGCCGATCGCCGCGGGCACGCCCGAATCCGGCACTGGAATCACCAGATCAGCCTCGACCGGTGCTTCGAGCGCGAGCTGTTGGCCGATGCCCTTGCGCACCGAATAGACCGAATGGTCGTCGACGATCGAATCCGGTCGCGAGAAATAGACCCATTCGAAGATGCAGGGGCGCGGCGCGACGGGGCCGAACGGCCGGATGGACCGCATTTCCGAACCCTGTACGATCACCAGCTCGCCCGGCTCCACCGAGCGGACGAATTCGGCGCCGACCACGTCGAGCGCGACGGTTTCGCTGGCGAAGATGATCGAATCGTTGAGCTTGCCCATCACCAGCGGGCGGATGCCCAGCGGATCGCGGCAGGCGATCATGCCCTCCGGCGTCATCACGATCAGGGCGTAGGCACCCTCGACCTGCTTCAGCGCGTCGATGAAGCGATCCATCAGCGTCCGGTAGTTGGACGTCGCGACGAGGTGGATGATCGTTTCGGTATCACTGGTCGACTGGAAGATCGAGCCGCGGCGAATCAGCTCGCGGCGCAGCTTCATCGCGTTGGAGATGTTGCCGTTGTGCGCGACGGCGAAGCCACCGCTCGCCAGCTCGGCGTACAGGGGCTGAACGTTGCGCAGTGCGGTTTCGCCCGTGGTAGAGTAGCGCACGTGGCCGCACGCAACGCTGCCGGGCAGCGAGCCGATCACGGCCTCGCTGTCGAAATTGCCGGCGACGTGACCCATCGCCTTCTTGGTGTGGAAATGCGCGCCATCGAAGGACGTGATGCCGGCGGCCTCCTGTCCACGGTGCTGGAGCGCATGAAGGCCGAGGGCGACAAGCGCCGCGGCGCCATCGGAGCCGGACACTCCAAAGATGCCGCACTCCTCGTGCAGATGGTCGTCGTCGAAAGGATTAGTCGTCAGCATGGCGTGGGGGCTCGCGTCGTGCGCCGCTCATATAGCGAGTGTCTCGGATTTGTCATGGGGGTGGAGCGATCATTGCGTCCGCCGGTTTCTGCCGGTGAGCGGACGCAAGGAGAAATCACCATGGCCAAGAACCACGGATCGCAGATCAAGGACGACAAATTGTACGAGGATCTGCGTCGGCAAGGCGAATCGAAGGAGAAGGCGGCGCGGATCGCCAATGCGCGCGCCAACGGCTCGCTCGATCATCGCAGCGACCGGCTGGAGGATCGTTCCAAGGAGGATTTGTACGCCGAAGCGCAGAAGATCGGGATCGAGGGGCGATCCAAGATGAACAAGAGCGAGCTGGTCAACGCGGTGCGGAACCACAAATAGCCCGGATCGCGGCGAATAAGGGCGGGCTGGAAGAAGGCGGCCGGGCTGCGCTACAGCCGCGGTCATGACTGATCCGCGCGAAAATGGCCTGACGCTTGATCCCCGATATGACGCCGCCGGGCTGGTGACGGCAGTGGTGACTGCCGCGGGCAGGGGAGAGGTGTTGATGGTCGCGCACATGAACGCCGATGCGCTCGCCGCCACGCGCGCGACCGGCAGGGCCACCTTCTGGTCGCGCAGCCGCCAGGCCTTGTGGGTGAAGGGCGAGACGTCGGGGAATTTCCTCAAGGTTCGCGAGATGCGCATCGACTGCGACCAGGATGCGATCTGGATAATCGCCGAGCCGGTTGGCCCGGCGTGCCACACCGGCGCGCGGTCGTGCTTCTATCGCCGGATCGGGCCGGACGGGCTGGAACGGGTCGAGTGATCCGACGCGCGGCGGCGGCACTGGCAGGCGCGGCGCTGGTCGCCGGCTGCGGGCAGCAAGCGGGAACGCGCGAACGGTCTGACGACGCCGGAACCGCGCTGGAGGCGACGGCGATCGCACGCGGGATCGTGTCCGATCCTGCCGCGCTCAACCCCGTCGGGGCATTCGCCTCGGCCACGGATCGCGTCTGCGTCGTGCCCAGGGACGGTGAATATAGCATTGGCGTCAGCGTCGATTATGGCGATCGGCAGCATTGCGTCGCACGCGGCGTGGCCCGCGAGAACGGGGTGCTGCGGGTCGACTTCGGGGGCGGCTGCCGCCTCGATGCGCGGTTCGACGGGGAGCGGATCGTCTTTCCAGCAGAGGCGCCGGCGGCCTGCAATCAATCATGTACCGGGCGGGCGAGCCTGTCAGCGGTCAACACTGCGCGGCTGAGCGTTGCAGAGGCAGAAGCGCGCGCGATGCGTGGCGCGGACGGAAACCCTCTATGCGATTGACGTTCACGTAAGCGGAAGATAGATCGGCGGCATGTCGGTCGCTGGCCTTTTCGGTTCGCTCCCGCCCCGCGGGGATCGGACGCATTTCAGCATCACGGACCTCGCCTCCGAGTTCGGCGTGACGCCGCGTGCGTTGCGCTTCTACGAGGATGAGGGGCTGATCGCGCCCGAACGCCGGGGCACGGCGCGGATCTATTCGCATCGCGACCGGGCGCGGCTCGCCTGGATCCTGCGCGGCAAGCGGGTGGGATTCAGCCTGGCCGAGATCCGCGAGATGATCGACCTTTACGACATCGGCGACGGCCGCAACACGCAGCGCAACGTCACCATCGAGCGTTGTCGTGCCCGGATCGAGGCGCTGACGGCGCAGAAGCGCGACATCGACGATGCCATTGCCGAGCTCGACGAGTTCGTCTCCCTCCTTGAAACACCCGATCAGAAGGACTGATCCTCATGCCGCAATATACTCCGCCGGTGCGCGACACCCGCTTCGTTCTCGAACATGTCGTTGGTCTGTCGCGCCACGCCAATGTGCCGGGCTTTGCCAATGCCACGCCCGACACGGTGGATGCCGTGCTGGAGGAGGGCGGCCGCTTCGTCGCGGAAGTGCTGTTCCCCCTGAACCAGTCGGGCGATCAGGAAGGCTGCACCCGGCATGAGGACGGTTCGGTCACGACGCCGGCTGGCTTCAAGGAAGCGTACAAGCAGTTCGTCGAATCCGGCTGGGGCACGCTGTCCGCGCCAGAGGCGTTCGGCGGACAGGGGATGCCGCACGTCATCTCGACCGCGTTTCAGGAATATATGATCTCCTCCAACATGGCGTTCGCCATGTACCCGGGCCTGGCGCATGGCGCGATTGCGGCGCTGGTGGCAAAGGGCTCGCCCGAGCAGCAGGAGAAGTACCTGCCCAAGATGGTGTCCGGCGAATGGGGAGGCACCATGAACCTGACGGAGCCGCAGTGCGGCACTGATCTCGGCCTCATCCGCACCCGCGCCGAGCCGCAGGCTGACGGTTCGTACAAGATCACCGGCACCAAGATCTTCATCTCGGCCGGCGAGCATGACCTGACCGAGAACATCATCCACCTCGTTCTCGCCAAGACGCCGGGTGCGCCCGACAGCTCGAAGGGCATCAGCCTGTTCGTGGTGCCCAAGGTGCTGGTGAACGACGACGGCTCGCTGGGTGAGCGCAATGCGGTCTCCTGCGGCTCGATCGAGCACAAGATGGGCATCCACGGCAACGCGACCTGCGTGCTGAACTATGACGGTGCGACCGGCTGGCTGGTCGGCGAGGAGATGAAGGGCCTTGCCGCGATGTTCATCATGATGAACGCAGCGCGGCTGGGCGTTGGCCTTCAGGGCCTGGCGGTCGGCGAGACGGCCTACCAGAATGCGGTGCAATATGCCGAGGATCGTCGCCAGGGTCGCGCGCTGACCGGCGCGGCCGAGCCTGATGAGAAGGCGGACACGTTGTTCGTCCACCCGGACGTTCGCCGGATGCTGATGAACGGCAAGGCGTGGCTCGAAGGCCTGCGGGCATTGTGCCTGTGGGGCGCGCTTCAGGTCGATCTGGAGCACAGCGCCGAGGATGAGGCCGCGCGGCAGGAGGCGGCTGACCTCATCGGGCTGCTGACCCCGGTGATCAAGGGCGTCGGCACCGACAAGGGCTATGCCATCGCGACTGACGCGCAGCAAGTCTATGGCGGCCACGGCTACATCCAGGAATGGGGGATGGAGCAGTACGTCCGTGATGCGCGGATCGCGATGATCTACGAAGGCACCAACGGCGTTCAGGCGATGGACCTCGTCGGTCGCAAGCTGGCGATGAACGGTGGCCGTGCGATCCAGTTGTTCTTCAAGATCGTGGCCGAGGAATGTGCCGCGGCGAAGGGTGGGCCGGCGGCCGATTTCGCCACCCGGCTCGAAAAGGCGCTTGGTGAGCTTCAGGCCGCGACCATGTGGTTCATGGGGAACATCTCCAACCCGAACAACATCGGCGCGGGCGCGGTGCCGTACATGCACCTGCTGGGTGTCGTGTCGGTCGGGCTGATGTGGCTGCGCATGGCGGTGGCTGCTGCGGCGCTGAAGGAAGCCGGCCAGGGCGACGCCGCCTTCCTCGACGCGAAGCTGGTGACGGCACGCTTCTTCGCCGAGCGCGTGCTGCCGGAGGCGGGCTCCTACCGTCGCCAGATCGAGGGCGGCGCCGAGGCGCTGATGGCGCTGCCGCCCGAGATGTTCCGCGCGGCGTAAGTGACGATCGGCCCCGTCGCGCAGGTCGCGGCGGGGCCGTTTCTTATTCCACGCCGGCGGCGTTGCCGAGCGTCGGCGCTGCCGGCTCCGCGCTTGATTTCCGGCGGACGCCCTCGAGCGGCTCCGGCCCCTTCGCGGGGACATCGATTTTCGGAACCGGCACGGCGCGGAGCATCATGCGCTTCATGCAGGATCCGCGGTTCCTGAATTCGTCGCAATTCCACAGAAAGCGTTCGAGATTGCTGTCGCGATCGCGGATGTAGCTGAACGACATGGCATGCATCTGATCGTTGGTCAGCGGCAGGCTCGTCGCGGCGGCAGCGGCGGTGGTCCAGCCCATGAAGCGGCACCGCGCGCGCGCGTCGCACGCCGCCATCGCCATCGCGGGATAGCTGGCTGCCTGCGCGGGATTGAGCCGTGTCAGGAACACCTCGTTATCGCTGCCGAGCGGCGCGGGTGTCGTGCCCTTGTAGGGAGCCGCGGCGAGTGCGGCGGCGCTTGCCGGCCCGTCGGCACCGATGCGGTGGATGTCCGATACCGCGGCGAGCTTCGCGATCGGCGCCTCGCCGGGCTGCTGCCCGCGGTTGAAGGCGGGGCCGGTGCCCCACCAGCCCGTCCAGCGGAAGAACAGATGCGTGTGAAGCTCGGCGATCTTGTCCAGGCTGGAGCTCCAATAGGGTACCACCCAGTCGGTATGGTAATGCGTTGCCCAGCCAACCGGCTTGTACACGCTGCCGCGCAGCGCGCGGGTGGCGACGTCGCGCGCGCGCTGCCACGCGGCGGGTGAGGGTGTCCGGCCGAGGGCGCCGTCGCAGGTAAAGGTGAACTGGCAGCCGGTCGCGCGCTCGGCGCCCTGAAAGACGACGCCGCACACCGTCTTGGGGAAAGCCGGGTGGCGCAGCCGGTTGAGCACGACCTGCGCCACCGCCTTCTGCCCGGGCGGGTCATCGCCGGCCTCGTAATAGGCCGCCGCCGCAAGACAGTCGGTCGCGCGGGCGAAATCCTCCGTGCCGCCGACGAAGCGGAACGGGCGGGCGGCCGGGACCGGGCTCGTCACAAAGGGGATGGCGGCATTCACCGCGCGCGCGTCATCGGGATCGATCGAGGCATATTCGACCGGCTCGACCGGCGGTGGCGGCACCTTGGGCGTGGTCACGATCCGTCGCGCCGTCGGCGGAGCCTCGAACGCTCGTTCGGGTATCGGGGGCGCCAGGCGCACGACGATGATCGGCAAAGCGATTGCGGCGATCGCGATGACCGCGAGAATGAGGTGCAGGGGGCGCAATGCTGACACAGGTCGATCGCTAGCCGTCACGACGGATTGGGGCGAGGACAGTCGCGCGATCAGGACGATGGTGGCCGTGCCAAGACGAAACGCCCGGCACGGCCCCCCTCATCAGGCTTCCGGCAGGAAGTCGGGCACGGAGAGATAGCGCTCACCCGTGTCATAGTTGAAGCCCAAGACCCGCGCATTGTCGGGCAGGTCGGGCAGCTTCTGCAGGATCGCGGCCAGCGTCGCGCCGGACGAAATGCCGACCAGCATCCCTTCTTCGCGGGCCGCGCGACGGGCCATGTCCTTGGCGACATTGGCATCCACTTCGATCACGCCGTCGAGCGCCTGGGTATGCAGGTTCGCCGGGATGAAGCCGGCGCCGATACCCTGGATCGGGTGCGGGCCGGGCTGGCCGCCTCCGATGACCGGGGAGGCGGCCGGCTCGACCGCGAACACCTTCAGGTTGGGCCATTCCTTCTTCAGCGTTTCGGCGACGCCGGTGATATGGCCACCGGTGCCGACACCGGTGATGACCGCATCGAGCGGCGTGTCACGGAAATCGTTGATGATCTCCTGCGCCGTGGTGCGAACGTGAATGTCGATATTGGCCGGATTCTCGAACTGCTGCGGCATCCAGGCGCCGGGCGTCGTTTCCACCAGTTCCAGTGCGCGCTCGATGGCGCCCTTCATGCCCTTTTCACGCGGGGTGAGGTCAAAGGTCGCGCCATAGGCCAGCATCAGGCGGCGGCGTTCGAGCGACATGCTCTCCGGCATGACCAGCACCAGCTTGTAGCCCTTCACCGCGGCCACCATTGCAAGGCCAATGCCGGTGTTGCCGCTGGTCGGCTCGATGATCGTGCCGCCGGGCTGCAGATCACCGCTGGCCTCCGCCGCTTCGATCATGGCCAGCGCGATGCGGTCCTTGATCGAGCCGCCCGGGTTTGACCGTTCCGACTTGATCCAGACTTCTGATCCGGGGAACAGGCGCTGCACGCGGATGTGCGGCGTGTTGCCGATCGTCTCGAGGATCGTGTTCGCCTTCATGGCTGAGCTACTCCGTGCTGTGTTTCGGGCGGTATTACCGAAAGTGGTGTCTCGGGCGGATCAAAGGTCTTGGCCTGCTTCAGTTCCGGAAACAATCGCGACCACAGCAGCGTGACGGCCATCGCGCCAACCCCGCCGACGACCACTGCCCCAACGGGGCCGAGCAGCGCCGCCATGAGGCCGCTTTCTGCCTCCCCCAGTTCATTGGAGGCCGAAATGGTCAGCTGGCTGACCGCGCTGACCCGGCCGCGCATCTCGTCAGGCGTGTGCAACTGGATCAGCGATCCGCGCACGTACATCGACACCATGTCCGCGCTGCCGGCGACGATCAGGGCGCTGAGGCTGAGCAGGAAGTTGGTCGAGATGCCGAAGGTGACGATCGCGACACCGAAGATCATAACCGCGATCAGCATCTTGCGTCCGACATCGTTCTTCATCGGTCGGAACGACAGGAAGATGCCGGTCGCCGACGCGCCGATCCCCATGCCAGCCGCGAGCAGCCCAAGGCCGGTCGGCCCGACGTGGAGGATGTCGTGGGCATAGATGGGCAGCAGCGCGGTTGCGCCGGCGAGCAGCACGGCGAACAGATCAAGCGTGATCGCCGCCTGCACCAGCCGGTTGCGCTTCACATAGGCGAAGCCGTCGACCATCCTAGCGAACGGCCGGCGATCCTTCTGCGCCGGCGGCTGCGGCACGGGGCGGATCGTCAGCAGCATGACGAGCGCCAGGAGGAACATCGCCGCCATGCCGGCATAAGCGGTCAACGGCCCGATCGCGAACAGGAAGCCGCCGACGCTGGGCCCGGCGATGAAGCCGACCTGCATCGCGATCGATCCCAGCGCGATCGCGCTCGGCAGGGATTCGCGCGGAACGAGGTTGGGCGCCAGCGCGCCATAGGCGGGGCCGGCAAAGGCACGCGCAACCCCGACCAACACGGCGGCGCCGAAGAGAACGGGGAGGCTGATCCAGCCTTCCCATGTGGCAAAACCAAGAAGCAGAACGTTGCCCGCCAGCAACGTTGTCGTCCCGCGCACGATCCAGCGCCGATCGATGCTGTCCGCGATCAGCCCCACCACAGGGGTCAGCAGGAACAGGGGAACAAACTGCGCTAGGCCGATCATCCCGAGAAGAAATGCGGCCTCCCGGATATCCATCGTTTCGCGGGCAATACTGTATACCTGCCAGCCGAGAACGATCGCGAGCGCCGATTGTGCGATGGTACTGGCCAAACGAGCCAGCCAGTAGCTGCGATAGTTCGGAATGCGGAGCGGGTGAGCGGCAGCTGACATGTGGCGATGGACTTAAGTCGGCCCTCCGATCGGCACAACGGGATTTCACGACGTTGCGCCTGCGCCCCGTTGAGGCTTATAGGCCCCGTTCTCCCTTTCCCCTAGGAACCTCGAGGTCCAGCCCCGTGGCAAAAACAGCCCGCGCGAAGAGCGCCGAACCCCCCGTATCCAACCGCGAGCGTCCCGACGAGCCGCAGCCCTATGAGGCGTCCAAGGACGAGCTGCTGCAATTCTACAAGGACATGCTGCTCATCCGCCGCTTCGAAGAAAAGGCCGGCCAGCTCTATGGCCTGGGCCTGATCGGCGGTTTCTGCCACCTGTACATCGGCCAGGAAGCCGTTGCGGTCGGCCTGCAATCCGCGCTGTCGGAGAAAGACAGCGTCATCACTGGCTACCGCGACCACGGCCACATGCTGCTGTGCGGTATCCCCCCCAAGGACGTGATGGCGGAGCTGACCGGGCGTCATGCCGGCATCTCCAAGGGGAAGGGCGGGTCGATGCACATGTTCAGCGTCGACCATAAGTTCTACGGCGGGCACGGCATCGTGGGCGCGCAGGTGTCGCTGGGCACCGGCCTCGGCTTTGCGCACAAGTACAACAATGACGGGGGCGTGTGCCTCGCCTATTTCGGCGACGGCGCGGCGAACCAGGGGCAGGTGTACGAAAGCTTCAACATGGCGGAGCTGTGGAAGCTGCCCGTCATCTTCGTCATCGAGAACAATCAATACGCCATGGGCACGAGCGTCAACCGCGCGTCGGCCGAGGACCAGCTGTATCGCCGCGGCGAGAGCTTCCGCATCCCGGGCATCCAGGTCGACGGCATGGACGTGCTGGCGGCGCGCGGCGCAGCCGAGGAGGCGCTGGCCTGGGTGCGCGCCGGCAAGGGGCCGATCATCCTCGAGATGAAGACCTATCGCTATCGCGGCCACTCGATGTCGGACCCGGCCAAGTATCGCAGCCGCGAGGAAGTGCAGGCGGTGCGCGACAAGTCCGATCCGATCGAGCATGTGAAGAAGCTGCTCGAGGCGCAGGGCGTCAAGGAAGACGAGCTGAAGGCGATCGAGAGCGAGATCCGCAAGACGGTGAACGAATCCGCCGATTTTGCCGAGAGCACCCCCGAACCCGATCCCAAGGAATTGTATACCGACGTGCTGGTGGAGAAGTATTGAGATGGCGATCGACATCAAGATGCCGGCACTCTCCCCCACCATGGAGGAGGGCACGCTCGCCAGGTGGCTCGTCAAGGAAGGCGACACGGTGAAATCCGGCGACATCATGGCCGAGATCGAGACCGACAAGGCGACGATGGAGTTCGAGGCGGTCGATGAAGGCGTCGTGGCCAAGATCCTGGTCGCCGAGGGCACCGACAATGTGAAGGTCGGCACGGTGATCATGCAGCTGGAAGGCGAGGGCGCCGAGGCAGCCCCCGCGGGCACCAGCGACCCCGCTGCGACCAAGGAAGACACGGCCGCGCCCGAAGCGAAGGCGGACGAGACGAAGGCCGACAAGGTCGAGGATTCGGCGCATCCGGCACAGGAGAAGGTCGACACCGGCACGCGCCAGATGTTCGAGGCGGCGAAGCACAAGGCCGACGTTATCGATCCGGCGATCCCCGAAGGCACCGAAATGGTGAAGGTGACCGTTCGCGAGGCGCTGCGCGATGCGATGGCCGAGGAAATGCGCGCCGACGAGCGCGTGTTCGTGATGGGCGAGGAAGTCGCGCAATATCAGGGCGCCTACAAGGTGACGCAGGGGCTGCTCGACGAGTTCGGCGACCGCCGGGTGATTGACACGCCGATCACCGAATATGGCTTTGCCGGCGTCGGCACGGGCGCGGCGATGGGCGGCCTGCGCCCGATCGTCGAGTTTATGACGTTCAACTTCGCGATGCAGGCAATCGACCATATTGTGAACTCTGCCGCGAAGACGAACTACATGTCCGGCGGCCAGATGCGCTGCCCGATCGTGTTCCGCGGGCCAAACGGCGCGGCGAGCCGTGTGGGCGCCCAGCACTCGCAGAACTATGGGCCATGGTATGCCAGCGTACCGGGCCTGATCGTGATTGCACCATATGATGCGGCGGATGCGAAGGGCCTGCTGAAGGCGGCGATCCGTAGCCAGGATCCGGTCGTGTTCCTCGAGAACGAGCTGCTTTATGGCCGTACGTTCGAGGTGCCGAAGCTCGACGATTGGGTGCTGCCGATCGGCAAGGCCCGCGTGATGCGCGAGGGCAAGGACGTGACGATCGTCAGCTATTCGATCGGCGTCGGCCTCGCGCTCGAAGCGGCGGAGAAGCTGGCCGGTGAGGGGATCGATGCGGAAGTGATCGATCTTCGTACGCTGCGCCCGCTCGACAAGGAAACGGTGCTCAAGAGCCTCGCCAAGACCAACCGCATGGTCGTGGCCGAGGAGGGCTGGCCGACGTGCTCGATCGCCAGCGAGATCATCGCGATCTGCATGGAGGAAGGCTTCGACGACCTCGACGCCCCCATCGTCCGCGTCTGCGACGAGGACGTGCCGCTGCCTTATGCGGCGAACCTCGAGAAGCTGGCGCTGATCTCGTCCGACAAGATCGTCGAGGGCGTGAAGAAGGTCACGTACCGCAAGTAACGGCTAAGCTCCCGTCTCGCGTTGATCGAGACGGGAGCTGCTACAACCCTGTGGGGGTGTTGCAGTTTTTCTTTGCGGGAAAGCGCTGATCAGGGGTCGGCGTCTGGAAGTCCTTGTTTCGGGCGCGGAACATGGCCATGCGCGTGAAGCTTGGTTCGAGCTTCATGAAGTTCATCGGGTAAATGCTGAAAATCGGCTGATACTCGTACGTAACTTGAACATGGAACAGGATCTCGTCGAGCGGAAGCATGCGGCTGTTTGGCAAGGTTGCGAGGCTGCTGACCAAGTTGCAGCCGAGAACCGGTGACGCGCTGGTGAAATCTCCATCAAATCGTTGCCACAGGATCCGATTTTCGATGATGCCATTGTTGTCGTAGTCTGTGCCTTTTACGGCGGTGATGACGACTCGGCCGTGGCGACGAAGGTTGAATGGCTGCGCGGTCAGATCAATCGCGCTGAAGAGGTCGTAGATCTGCGCTTCGGTCGCGCCAACCACGCCCGTTCCGCTCTGGGCCACCAGGTCCGCCGTCATCGATGCGAGACGTTGCACACGATTATTGGCGAGGGCGTAATTGCCAAGCTCGAAGCCGCTGAGGATCATGGCAAGGAGCAATGGGGCGAAAAGCGCAAACTCGAGCAGCGCCACACCGCGAACATCCTGGGGCAGCGATGCACGGGATCGGCGTTTCACAGCGTTTTCCTTACAACAGCCTCGTTGCGCACAATCGTGGTGGCGACGAGCGTGGCTTCGGGTGAGACGCCGAACCATGAGGTCATCGTTCCGAACAGTCGCAACTTCGGAAATGCGGCCGTATAGGAAACAACGTCGCCGGGACCGCCGAGCTTACCCGGGATCGGGATTGCCGGGTCCCATTTACCGTTACCGTTCCGGTCGATGAAGTCTTCGCCCTTGTCGTAGACCCCGTTTCCATTTTGATCGGTGAAGTTTTCTGGCGTAGATGTTGAGAAGTCCTTGTACACCGTCGTCACGATGGTGATGTTCTTGCCAGGAGCGGTCGGGAAGTCGCTCATTGCGTTAGAGATGCTTGCCCGAATGGCGGCTTCTCTCAGGTCCTGGCTACTTTCCATCGACGCGGTCGCCGCTCGCGCTGCTTCGACGACTGCTCCTTCAAGGGCCGCGCGAGCGAACATCGTATGGCCGATTTCAATCGTTCCGCAGATCATCGCCAGCATCACCGGCGATATCAGGGCGAACTCAACCACGGTGACGCCGGTGACGTCTCTGATCAGGTGAGAAAAGGACTTCATTTCGTGAGATGCAAGTCAACGAGTTCGGTGGCGACGTCGTCAAACGCCGATTTCAGCGATGCGGTGTCAGACGTCCGATAGACCCGGCCCGGCGCGCAGCGCTCGAACATTGCCAAGGTATTGGTGTCCGTGGTCGTCAGTGCGATGATATATACTTTTGGCGGGTTTTTCTCAGCCTGTAGCGAGGCGCACGTCTTTGAGAAGCGCCGCTCGGACTGGGTTCTGAAAGCGCCACCATTCTGGGTGGTCGTCAGCGGATTGTCGGCGTAATTCCCGTAAAATGTGAATGTGCGATCAGTGTAGCCATTTTGGCTCTCCCCGAGCGCAGTTTCGCCGTCGGTCATGAATACTAGGGCGCGCTTCGCTTCTTCCGACGTCGGGTTGCTACGTGGAAACACGTCATCTCTGACAAGCAGGCGATAGCCCCAGAGAAGTCCGGCATGGTGCAGCGTCCCGTTGGCCGGGTAGATCGCGCCATTCTTCCGCTCAATGACGTTGTCGATCCAATATGACTTTGGCTTGCCGTAGGCGATCGGCTCAGCTTCCTCCGGGCATTGCCAGTTGGGACTGGGCGGGTCCGTCATGTTCTGCGAGCCGCTGCTCGTACTGCCACCCTTCGGGTTTACCGAATATGTGGTCGCAGCCTTCCATGCCGCAAAGTTGGGAATGCGATCATAATTGATCCTGAACGGCGTTCCGCGCGACGTCGCAAAGTTCCAGCTGTCGGTTTGAGGGTTGTAGAAACCTCCATCGACCCGAGTGATGACATCGTTGGAGACGCTCGATGCGCTGTCGTTCAGCCCGATATAGTAGCGATAAAAAGCTTCGCGGTACGGCGAGCTCGCCATGCTTGCCTGGTTCAGGCCGCCGTTCGCCAAGGTTTGATCCAGCTGGTACAAATTGTAGCCTGGCTCGACGTTCGAGATTTTGTAAAATCCACTATTTGGGTTTGCCATGACAGCGGACGAAGCGGAGTTGCCGGATGTCTGGGGAACCCAGAATGGCGGAATGAAATAGGGCGTGATTGGTGGGTGCCCCCCTTCACCGGGCAATGACCGCACGACATCCCAAGCGCCGGGCTCGGGCTGTGAATAGGTTGCATTCATGTTGCGCACGGTGTCGTCGGCCAGGACGCAGCCCTTCCATGCAAGCCGATTGCCTGGCCAAGAACCGCCCGCCTGCGTGGCGGAGTCGTTGAACCCAGCCAGCTGTCTGACAGACGAGGACCGCCACTTCGTGAGCAAATGCCCGACGTTCACGGTGATGTCGTACATGACGAAACCGAGTGCCAGTTCCTGACGGGTGCCAGCGCCCTGGTAGAGAATGTCGACAAAGCTTTTGGCCGCATCCTTTGTTGCTGTCATGCGGGTCTTGACGACGCCATTGGCGTCGCGGGGCAGGTTCGCCTTCATTGAGCCGGTGTTGTCGAGGACAACCATGACCTCCAACGGACGAGGCTGCAGCTCGGCGCGCGCGACCGTTCGTATCCGTTGCTTGTCGAATCCAAGCACCCGCATGAACGTCATTGGCAAGTCGGCTTCGGCCTCTACCGTCGTGACGTGGATGTTGTTCTTCGTCGAGAACGTCGGTGTGAGAACCAGGCTCTGCGAGTGCATATATCCCTGTGGGAAGTTCCCGTAGAAATATGCCTCGACCTGCTTCGTCCGATCCTTTGCGGATTTATCGGTCACCGCAAAGGCGCGCGCACCGGCCAGCGCGGCAGCGTCGACCCCGGCCTGCATTTGGCTGCGCACCATGTATATACGGGCCGTATCGATGCCCGTGCCGATGGCGCCGATTGCCGGGATCGTGAATGCGGCGAGGATCGGAAGGGCCGCCCCATGCCTGTCGTCGGCCAGTCGTCGCAGGAACGTTCTGAGACCCTTGCTTCTCACTCGATTCTCTTCCCATCAGAGAGTAGTGTCGCGGAAAATCGCCTTGCCCGAGAACCCGCTAAGCCCGGCTCAAACGATATGGTTAACGCCGCAGAATACCTCGGGATTGATCCCACCGGCGGACATCCCGAGCGCGCGCTCGCACTTGGCTACGCGCCGGCGGTCACTGCGCCTGGAGTGGCGGCCGTTTTCGCGCTGGATCAGACGCTTGCACGCCTGACGCTTGGCACGCGGGACCCGATGGTTGCGCAACTGCGGCTGACGTGGTGGCGCGAGGCGCTGTGTGCGTTGGAGAACCCGCCAGTGCCGTCGCAACCGATCCTGCAGACGCTGGCGGCGGCGAGGGCGGACGGCGAGCGCCTGGCCGTCGTGGAAGATGGATGGGAGCGGTTGCTGGGCCCGCTCGACCAGGACGAGCTTATGGCGTTCGCGGCGGAGCGGAGCGTTATCTTCGCCGAGGCGGCGCGGCTGGCCGGTGCGGCCGATGACGTTGAAGCCGCCGGCTCCGGCTGGTCGCTTGCTGACCTGGCGCAGACCACCGCCGACCGCGACCTCGCCGATCGTGCCGCGCTGTTGGCGATGCCGTTGCTGAGGCAGGCTGCGACACAAAGATGGAGCCCGGCGGGCCGCTTCCTGGGCGCGCTGGTGCATGTCGCGGCGGCCGACCTCAATCGGCGACGGGAGCCAGGATCGCCATCGCGCGTGGTACGCCTTGCCTGGCATCGCCTGACCGGACGATAGGCTTGCAGGCGTCGCTTCTTCCGCTAGCATCATGGTTAACGGGGGGCGGAAAATGTGGCGATATCTTGCAGGGGGCGTCGCGGCGCTGCTGATGGTGGCGGCAGGCTGGATGCTGTTTTCGAGCCGCGCGGGGACCGAGCCGGTCCTGCCGGCGATGCCGCAAAATGCGCCAGCGCCCCCACCTGCCGTTGAAGCCGGCGGGGAAGCCGGCGGGGCCGATGTCCCGGAAGCCACTCCCCGAACGCGGGAGGAGAAGCGCTTCGGCCGCTATGACAAGGATCGTGACGGCGGCATCACCAACGCCGAATATCTGGCGTTACGTCGCAAGGCTTTCGCGAAACTCGATACGAACGGTGACGGGCGCCTGTCGTTCGAGGAATGGAGCACCAGGACTGCGGCAAAATTCACCGCGGCCGACAAGGATCGATCAGGCGTGCTCGACCCAGCCGAATTTGCCACGACGGCGGTGAAGCGGAAGGGCAAGCCGCGGTGTTCCTGCCCTCCCGCCCGAAATGTTGATGAGGACGATTAAGCCGCGAGCCAGGTCGAAAGAGCCGCGCGCGCGCGGTCGGTGTACATGCGCTTGCGATCGGCCTTCTTGGTCCGCCCTTCGATTGGTGGAAAGAGGCCGAAGTTGACGTTCATGGGCTGATACGTCTCTGCCACCGCGGCGCCGGTGATGTGGCCGAGAAGCGCGCCAAGCGCGGTTTCAGGCGGGGGTTGCAGCATCTTCTTGCCGGCAAGCTCGGCCGCAGCAAAGCGGCCGGCGAGCAGCCCGATCGCCGCGCTTTCGACATATCCTTCGCAGCCGGTGATCTGACCGGCGAAGCGGATGTTGGGACGCGATTTCAGGCGCAGTTCCGAATCGAGGAGTTCGGGCGAGCGCAGGAAGGTGTTGCGGTGAAGCCCGCCGAGCCGGGCGAACTCCGCATTTTCGAGGCCGGGAATGGTGCGAAACAGACGCACCTGTTCGGCGTGCTTCAGCTTCGTCTGGAAGCCGACGATGTTCCACAGCGTGCCCGCAGCGTTGTCCTGCCGGAGCTGGACGCAGGCATAGGGCCAGCGGCCCGTGCGCGGATCGTCGAGACCGACGCCCTTCATCGGGCCGAAGCGCAGCGTCTGGGGGCCGCGCTCCGCCATGACCTCGATCGGCATGCAGCCTTCGAAATAGGGGACGTTCTCCCACTCGCGATATTCGGTCTTCTCGCCGGCGATCAGGGCGGCGACGAAGGCGTCATATTGCTCGCGGTCGAGCGGGCAGTTGATGTAGTCGGTGCCATCGCCCTTGTTCCAGCGCGACTGGAACCAGGCAACATCCATGTTGATGCTGTCGCGGTGCACGATCGGGGCGATCGCATCGAAGAAGGCGAGGGCGTCCTTGCCTGTCTCGCTCGCGATCGACTCCGAAAGGCTTGCTGCCGTGAGCGGGCCGGTGGCGATGATTGCCGGGCCGTCGGGCAAGGTGTCGACGCGTGCGCGCACGATCTCGATCCGTGGATGTGACGCCAGCCGTTCGGTGACGCCCGCCGAGAATCCGTCACGATCAACCGCCAGTGCGGATCCGGCTGGCACGCGATGCCGATCGCCCTCAGCCAGGATCACCGAGCCGAGCGTGCGCATCTCCTCATGGATCAGCCCCACGGCGTTGCTGGTCGCATCGTCCGACCGGAAGCTGTTCGAGCACACCAGTTCGGCGAGGTGATCGGTATGATGGGCGGGCGTGTTGTCGCCGCTGCCGCGCATTTCGGACAGCCGAACGGAAAAACCCGCCTCTGCGAGCTGCCAGGCAGCCTCGGATCCGGCGAGGCCGCCGCCGATGACGTGAATATCGTATGTCATGCGGCGCCGATTAGGCGCTCGGGCGCCCAAATGGAATGCGGCGCGGTGCCTGTGTCTTAACTCTCCACCGCGCGGTCGTCGAACATGCCGAAGGCGAGCGTTGATGCGTAGAGGGCGATCGCGCGCTCACTGGGCATCGACCAGGCCCATTTGCGCATGTCGAAGGCGGCGTTGAGGAAGGCCATGACGAGCTGGCTGGCGACAAGCGGATCCACCGCGCGGATCGTCCCTTCGGCGATACCGTCCGAGATCGTGCCGGCGAAGCGCCGCGCGATGCGGTTCGATCGTTCGACCATCGCCTGCCGCACACTGCCGGGCAGACCGCTGAGCGCGGTGGTGCGAAGCAGCGGGCCGAGCTCCGAGAATTGCACGCCCAGCAGGGTCGCGAACATCGCCGACAGCCGGTCCCAGTGGGTGCCGCCCTGTTCGTCGGCCAGACGTTGGGTCGCGGAGATCGTATCGAAGCTGCGCTTGTAGCAGGCGATCACCAGATCGTCCTTCGCGTCGAGGTGGTGGTAGAAGCTGCCCTTCGTGACGTTGAGCTCGCCGGCGATCCGCTGGACCGAGGCGCCGCGATAGCCCAGTTCGTTGATCAGCCGCGTGGCGGCGAGGAGAAAGGCCTCGCGTCCCTCTGCCGGGTCGTGCGGCAAGGTGACCGGGCGGGGCGCCCAGCGCGCGCCGGCGCCCGCGAGGCCGTGACGGAACACGTCCATCACCCGTGCCTCGACCCGATCGAGCTGATCCATATCATAGCGCGGCAGCCAGACCGGCAACCAGAAGGTGTTCTCCATCAGAACGTGCGCGCGCGCACCGTTCAGGTCGGTCTGCGCGCGGGTTTCCGCCGGTCCCCACAGGTTGCGTGCGCGGCGAAACACCTCGCGCCATCCGCTGAGTAACCGGCTGCGCACGGGATCTTCCATGGCGCGAAGGTCGGATAGGCCGGCGATCTGGCGTTCCTCGCCGCGCTGCACCCGCGACAGGCGTGCCATGTTCAGCGCAAGATAGCGTTCGACCCGCGCCTCCGGCGTCGGGGCCTCCATCGCGGCGTCCAGCATCACCAGCAGGTAATCGAGCGTGTGCTCGAACGCCGCGGCCGCCAGGTCTTCTTTGCGTTTGAAATAGTAGGTGACGCTGGTGGTGTTGAGGCCGACACGCCGGGCCACGTCCGCAAAGGTCATGCCCTTTGCGCTTTGTTCATTGATTGCGTCGGCTGCGGCGGCAAGGATGGCTTCGCGCTTCGCCCGAAAGCGCCGCGTGCCGATCTCCTCCCCGTCGCCGCTCGGTTCCACCTGAGCTTGCATCGGTTGATCGTAGCAGCGATTTTTCGAAGAAATAGTCCCTTTTATCACCTTCGTGTTTCCACAGACCGCATGGCGGCGCGGACTAAATCAGGCGCTTTACCGAAGATGCGGTACGCTCTACAGCCGCATCAAACAGCGAAGCGGAGGGATGCGATGGACTTCACCTTGACCGAGCGCGAGACCTATTTCCGGGACCGCGTGAAGGCCTTCATCGACGCCGAGATCGCGCCGCGGCAGGCCGAATACCACGAGCAGGCGCACACTGGCGATCGCTGGAAGGTGATCCCGGTCATCGAAGAGGTGAAAGCGAAGGCCAAGGCGGCCGGGCTGTGGAACTTCTTCATGCCGCCGCACTCGGGCCAGACGCATGTCGACGAGACGTTCGAGTTCGAAGGGACGCAGCTCACCAACCTCGAGTATGCGCTGTGCGCCGAGGAAATGGGCAAGATCGGCTGGGCCAGCGAGTGCTTCAACTGCTCCGCGCCGGACACGGGCAACATGGAAGTGCTGCATCGCTATGGCACGCTGGAACAGAAGGAGAAGTGGCTTCGCCCGCTGATGAACGGCGAGATCCGCTCCGTCTTCCTGATGACCGAGCCGGCGGTCGCCTCGTCCGACGCCACCAACATCGAGACTCGGATCGAGCGTGACGGCGATCATTATGTGATCAACGGCGTGAAATGGTGGTCGTCAGGCGTGGGCGATCCGCGCTGCAAGATCGGCATCCTGATGGGCAAGACGAGCTTCGAGGGCTCGCGCCACCAGCAGCAGAGCCAGATCCTGGTGCCGATGGATACGCCGGGCATCAAGATCGAGCGCATGCTGTCGGTCTATGGCTATGATCATGCGCCGCACGGCCATGGCGAAGTGAGCTTCACCAACGTGCGCGTGCCGGTCGAGAACGTCATCCTCGGCGAGGGCCGCGGGTTCGAGATTGCGCAGGGCCGGCTCGGGCCGGGCCGCATCCATCACTGCATGCGCACGATCGGCGTCGCGGAGGTGGCGCTGGAGAAGATGGCGAAGCGCCTCCTCAGCCGCGTCGCCTTCGGCAAGCGGATTTCCGATCACTCGGTATGGGAGCAGCGCGTGGCGCAGGCCCGGATCGAGATCGAGATGACCCGTCTGCTGTGCCTCAAGGCAGCGCAGACGATGGACGCGGCGGGCAACAAGGCGGCCAGCCAGGAAATCGCGATGATCAAGGTGTTCGCGCCGAACATGGCGCTGCGCATCCTCGACGATGCGGTGCAGGCGCATGGCGGCGGCGGTGTGGCGGAGGATTATGGTCTCGCGCATGCGTGGGCTTCGCAGCGCACGCTTCGCCTCGCCGACGGCCCGGACGAGGTTCACGCCCGCGCCATCGCCCGCAACGAATTCGGCAAGTACGGCGACTGGAAGGCGGAGATCGCGAATGATCGCGGCGCGCCGCGCGGTGCCGAGATTTCGAGTGGTGATATCGGCGTATCGCGCTGAGCCTTTTCGTCACAGGACCGGACCCGGAGCCCGCTGCCAGCCATCGCGGTTGCGGGCTTGGCGGCCGGGTGACGATCATTCGTGAGAATAATGGAGAGAGACCGTGAAAGCCGCCGTCATCTTTGAAACCAAGGCGCCGCTCCAGATCGAGGACGTCGTCGTATCCAAGCCCGGCCCGCACGAGGTGCTGATCCGCACCGTCGCGTGCGGCGTCTGCCGTTCCGATCTTCATTTCGTCGACGGTGCCTATCCGCATCCGCTGCCGGCGATCCCGGGGCACGAGGCCGCCGGCATCGTCGAGGCGGTGGGTGATGAAGTGCGCACGGTGAAGGTTGGCGATGCGGTCGTCACCTGCCTCAGCGCCTTCTGCGGCCATTGCGAGTTCTGCATCACGGGCCGCATGTTCCTGTGCGTCAGCGCCGAGACGCGCCGTGGGCCAACGGCGGAGCCGCGGCTTCGCCTGGCGAACGGCGGCAACGTCAACCAGATGCTGAACCTGTCGGCCTATGCCGAACAGATGCTGGTGCACGAGCATGCCTGCGTCGCGATCGACCCGGAAATGCCGCTCGACCGTGCCGCGCTGATCGGCTGCGCCGTGACGACGGGCGCCGGCGCCGTGTTCAACACCACGGACGTGACGCCGGGCGAGACGGTCTGCGTCGTCGGCTGCGGCGGCATTGGCCTTGCCGCGGTGAATGCCGCGAAGATCGCCGGCGCGGGCAAGATCATCGCGCTCGATCCGGTGCCGGAGAAGCGCGCTGTCGCCGAGAAGCTGGGCGCGACCCACACGTTCGACCCGTTGGCCGACGGCGTCGTCGGCGAAGTGGTGGAACTGACCAAAGGCGGCGTTCACCACGCGATCGAGGCGGTCGGCCGGCGAGAATCAGCGCAGACGACCGTAGACGTCCTTCGCCGCGGCGGCACCGCGACGATCCTAGGCATGATGCCGCTCGACTCGAAGGTCGGCCTTTCCGCGATGGAACTGCTGTCGGGCAAGAAGCTGCAGGGCGGCATCATGGGATCGAACCGCTTCCCGGTGGACATCCCGCGCCTCGTCGATTTCTACATGCGCGGCATGCTCGACCTCGACACGATCATCGCAGAGCGCCTGCCGCTCAACCGGATCAACGACGCGTTTGATGAGCTTCGCAAGGGCGATGCGACGCGCAGCGTGATCGTGTTCGATCAATGAGCACGGCGGTGGCGGAAGATACCGGCCTTCAGGCGGAGATCAGCGAGCGCGATCGGTTGGACACCGATCGCCTCACCACCTGGATGGAAGCACATGTTCCGGACTTCGCGGGTCCGCTGACCTATGCGAAGTTCGCCGGCGGGCAATCGAACCCGACGTACAAGCTGATGACGCCGGGGCGCAATTACGTGCTTCGCCGCAAGCCAATGGGCGAGCTGTTGCCGTCTGCGCACCAGGTGGATCGCGAATATCGCGTAATGGCCGCGCTCCACCCGACCGGCTTCCCAGTGCCGCGGCAGTACGGCCTGTGCGAGGACGACAACGTCATCGGTTCCGCCTTCTACGTCATGGAGATGGTGGACGGCCGAACGATCTGGGACGGCTCCTTCCCGGGCATGGATGCCGATACGCGGCGTGCGCATTACAACGCGATGATCGATACCCTGGCGGCGCTCCACAACGTCGACCTGAAGGCGACGGGGCTCGAGGATTTCGGGCGGCCGGGCAATTACTTTGAGCGGCAGGTGAGCCGCTGGACCAAGCAATATCGCGGCGCCGAGACCGAGCATATGCCGGCGATGGAGCGGCTGATCGAGTGGCTGCCACGTACTATCCCGGAGCAGACGCGCACCACGATCGTCCATGGGGATTACCGCTGTGACAATATGAAGTTCGCGCCGGGCCTCGAACCGCGCGTCGCGGCGGTGCTCGACTGGGAGCTCTGCACGACGGGCGATCCGCTTGCTGACCTCAGCTATTTCCTGATCAGCTGGGTGACGGAGCCGGAGGGCCGTTCGGGCGTGATGGGGCTGACCGGGCCGGAGACCGGGATTCCGACCGTCGAGGAAGTCGTCGCGCGCTATTGCGAAAAGACCGGGCGCGATGGCATTCCCGATCTCAACTGGCTGCTGGCGTTCAACCTGTTCCGCCTCGCCTCGATCGTCCAGGGCATCCGCAAGCGCTTCCTGATCGGCACGGCGTCCAGCGCCAATGCCGAGGCGACCAGCGCGCGTGTGCCGATGCTGGCCGATGCGGCCTGGTCCTTCGCCGTCAAGGCAGGCGCGTAACCCGCGCCTTCTACAAGAAGAGAAGTAGCTATGAGTTTGTTCGATCTGACCGGCAAGGTCGTCGTGATTACCGGGTCGTCGCGCGGCATCGGCAAGGCCAGCGCGATCGCCTGCGCTGAGCAGGGCGCGAAGGTCGTGATCTCCAGCCGCAAGCAGGATGCGTCGCAAGCCGTCGCGGACGAGATCAACGCCCGCTTCGGTGAAGGCACAGCGATCGCAGTGGCCGCCAACATCTCGGACAAGGCGGCGCTGCAGACCCTCGTCGATGAGAGTCGCCGCGCATTTGGCCGCATCGATTGCCTGGTCTGCAACGCAGCCTCCAACCCATATTACGGGCCGCAGGAAGGGATTGCGGACGAGCAGTTCCGCAAGATCCTCGACAACAACATCCTCTCCAACCACTGGCTGATCACGATGGTGGCGCCTGAGATGAAGGAGCGGGGAGAAGGTTCGATCGTGATCGTTTCGTCGATCGGGGGCCTGCGCGGGTCGACCGTCATTGGCGCATACTGCATCTCCAAGGCAGCGGACATGCAGCTCGCCCGCAACCTTGCCCATGAATATGGCAAGCACGGTATCCGGGTGAATTGCATCGCGCCGGGATTGATCAAGACCGACTTCGCCAAGGCGCTGTGGGAAGACGAAGCCGCCGTCGCCGAACGGAACCGGACCACGCCGCTGCGCCGCATCGGGGAGCCCGAGGAGATTGCTGGTGCGGTTGTGTACCTCGCGTCCAAGGCGAGCGGCTTCATGACCGGGCAGACGATGGTCATCGACGGCGGCGTGACGATCTGAGGATCACGCGAGCAGCGTAGCGCAGGGTTTGAGCGGAGGTTGAAGTGAGGTTCACGGGCAAGTCGATCATTGTCACGGGCGCAGGTTCCGGCATCGGCCGCGCGGCGGCGACGCTGTTTGCGGCAGAGGGCGGCCGGGTCGTCGTTGCGGACAAGGTGGGGGCTGAGGCGACGGCTGCCGCAATCCGGGAAGCCGGTGGTACGGCCCAGGCGATCGAGATGGATGCCGGTAACGAAGAGGATGTGCTGCGCACCATCGCACTCGCCTGCGACAGCTTCGGCGGGCTCGATATCATGTTCGCCAATGCCGGCATCTCGGGCGGGATGGCGAACATCTTCAATACCGACGTCAGCCTGTTTAGCGAGGTGCTGCGCGTCAACCTGATCGGACCGTTCCTGGCGATCAAGCATGGCGCCCCCCGCATTGCCGAGCGGGGAGGCGGCGCGATCATCCTGACGGCAAGCGTGGCCGGTATTCGCTCGGGCGCGGGGTCGCCGGCATATTCCGCGTCCAAGGCGGGCGTCATCAACCTCGCACAGGTTTCGGCACAGCAGCTGTCGGGATCCAACGTTCGCGTCAACGCGATCTGCCCCGGCCTGACCGAGACCGGCATGACGCAATCGGTGTTCGATTATGCGCGTGAGGCAGGCAAGATCGATCGCGTGGGCCGCCTCAATCCGCTGCGACGCGGCGCGCAGCCGGAGGAACTGGCCAAGGTGGCGCTGTTCCTTGCCTCGGATGATGCAAGCTATGTCAACGGGCAGGCGGTGGCGGTGGATGGCGGGCTGTCGTCCAGCCATCCGGTGACCAAGCAGGAATATGGGCGCACCAGCGCCTGAGCGAGCAGGTTCCAGCGCCTCCGGAAGCGGTTGAACCACGTCTCCGGAGACGCTGCGGACCAGCAAACTGCTGATCGATCAGGCCGGTACGGTCTTACACCAGCGGTCGACCACCTTGCCGAGTACGCCGAGCGGCATCCCGCCGGCCTGAACCACCGCATCATTGAAGCCACGTACGTCGAAGCGCGGGCCGAGCTTCTGCCTGGCGGCGTCGCGCAGGCGGTTGATCTCATTGTGGCCGGTCTTGTAGCCCAGCGCCTGACCCGGCCACACGCAATAACGGTTGATCTCTGACCGTGCCCGGCTCTCGGTATAGCCGGTCGCCGCCATCAGCCAGCGTACCGCCTGATCGACTGACCAGCGTTTATGATGCAGGCCGGTGTCGACCACCAGGCGCGCGGCGCGGAAGTTCATCGACTGCAGATAGCCGATCCTACCGAGGGGATCGTCGTCATAATAGCCAAGCTCCGCTCCGATCTGCTCGGCATACAGGCCCCAGCCTTCGGAATAGGCGTTGAAGGCGAGCAGCGTTCGGATCAGCGGCAGGTCAAAGGTATATTCGCCCTGCCAGATGTGCCCCGGGATGCCTTCGTGGAATGTGAGCGTAGCAAGTTCGAAGCGCGGCCAGTTCGCGGTATCGCGCAGGTTGATGTAGTAGATGCCGGGCGTCGAGCCATCCAGCGCGCCGGGGCCGGCGTAGCCGTTGGGCGCGCCATTCTCGATCGCTGGCGGCACCCGCTTGATGACCAGATTGCCGCGGACGAGCTTGCCGAAGGCCTGCGGCAGACCCGGGCGGAGGCGGTCGACCACAGTGTTGAGATAGGCGAGAAGCTCGGCACGGCCCGCGTCGTTGTTCGCGAACAGGAGGTCCGGGCGCTTGCCGAGCGCGGCGAGCCGCTCCCCGGGCGTGCCCTGGGTTAGCCCCTGTGCGCGGAGCAACGGGTCCAGCTCGGCAGCGTAGGCGCGGCACTGCTCGAGGCCGGATGCATGGATCTCGTCCGGCGTGCGCTTCGTCGTAGTGGCGGCCTCGGCGAGCCATGCGTAGCGATTCTCCGCGTCGGGCATCCGCCACATGCCGCCATCCTCCGGTGCGCGCGAGCGGAACGAGGCCAGCGTGTCGGCCTGCTGTACGAGGGCGGGCGCGATCCGGCGGTCGACGATGGCGGTGGCGCGGGTGGTCCAGTCGCCGGTCAGGCCCGCCTTGGCGACCTTGTCGGCGAAGGTGCGGATCATCCCCTGTTCGGCCGCAGGCTGCGCGGCGCCGGCGCGCAATTGCGCGGCCGTAATGTCGTTGAAGGGGGCCGGCAGCAGAACGTTCTGGCCCGCATCGGCCTGTATCCGGCGCGTTTCGGCCTCGAGCTGACCGGCATAGGCCTCCAGCCGCGCAAGGTATGCCTCGGCATCCGCGCGACTTGCGACCTGATGCTTGTTCTCGAGCAAATCCGGCGTGTCGACGAACGCGCCATTGCCCTGAGTCACCACATAGGGAGTCGAACGATAGTTGTTGTTCGACAGAAAGGCCATGTCGCCGACTGGCATCCGCTGCCAGCCGTCGAGCGCGATCTCATGCGCCGCGATCACGGTTTCGACATGGGTTGCGACGGCCGGCGTCAGGGCGGTGCGATCGATCCGCTGCAGGCGGGCGAGCCGCTGCGCGGCGTCGCTGCGACGGGCGGCTTCCGCATCGGCGCTGCGATCAGTGAGCCTGGCCTTCAGCGCCAGCCGCTTGCCCTGGTCGAGCCCGAGATACGCCGCGCCGTCGGGATAGGCGGTGAGAAGTGCGTCGGCCTGCTGATCGAGCAGCGCGAGGGCAGCCGCGTCAGCGTCCGCCACTGGGGCCTGCGCCAGCGCCGGCGGGGCGAGGGCGGTGCTCGCGGCAAGCGCGGCGGTGCCGAAGAGAAAATCGCGGCGATCGATGGTCATGGATGGATCCTGGAGGACAGGAGGGTGTGCCCCTCAACCAGCATGCGGGCGGGAGCAGAAGCAGGAAGCGGCCATCAGCCGCTATTCGGCGCGGGGCGTGCGCTGGCGGATCAGCCCTTCCTGCGCCACCGTTGCGACGAGGCGGCCATCCTGGGTGAAGACCTGCCCGCGGTTCATGCCGCGCGCGTGGCCAGCCCAGGGGCTGTCGGTGGCGTAGAGCAGCCATTCGTCGGCGCGAAAATCCTCGTGCAGCCAGATCGAGTGATCGAGACTGGCGCTCTGGAACCCGGGGGTCGTCCAGTTGACGCCGTGCGGCAGCATGCAGGTGCCGAGCAGCGCCATATCCGACGCATAGGACAGCACCGCTCGGTGCATCGCGGGATCATCCCCGATTGGCGCGATGACCCGGAACCAGCTGTGCTGGATCGGTTCGCTGGGGATGGGATTGAACCATTTGCGCGGAAACACCGGCCGCATCTCGATCGGGCGCGGGCGGGTGACCATGCGCCGCTGCTTTTCGGGGAGGTGCACGGCGTCGCGGGCGCGAAGCTCCGCCTCGGTCGGCAACGATTCCGGCGGCGGCACGTCGGGCATCGCATCCTGATGATGGAAGCCTTCCTCCGGCACCTGCAGCGAGCAGGCAAGGTTGAGGATCGGAGCGCCGCGCTGCATCGCGATGACGCGGCGGGTGGCGAAGCTGCGCCCTTCGAAGTCGCGCACGACGCGGTAGACGATGGGGAAATTTTCGTCGCCCGGCCGCATGAAATAGGCGTGGAGCGAATGGGCGATCTTGGGCGCATCGGTCGAGCGCTGCGCGGCCTGGAGCGCCTGCGCGATTACCTGACCACCGAAGACGCGGCCCACGCCGCCCTTGGACCGGCGGCCACGGTAGAGATCGGTATCGATCTCCTCGACGTCGAGCAGGTCGACGAGATCGGCGGCGAGCGATTCAGGCGTAGGAGTGGGCCGGGTATCGGTAGGGGGAGGCGTGCTGTCGGAGGTGTCGCTCATCTATTCCAATCCCTGGGCCTGAAACGACAGGGCCAAGGACGGTCGCGCCACGTGGAAGTGCCACCATGCGTCGCCGATTGCCTTGCCCCCCGGATGTCGTTCCCCTCCCTCCTGCTGGAAGGAGGGGAAAAGCGTCAATAGCCGGCCGCGCGCGCGAGGCGATCGGCGTGGAAGTTCGCGTCGCCGAACAGTTCGGCCAGGACGCGCTGGCGCTTCATGTAGAAGCCGATGTCATATTCATCGGTCATGCCGATGCCGCCGTGCATCTGAATGCCCTCCTGCACGCTGAGCATCGTGGCGAGGCCGGTCATCGCCTTGGCGACCGAGACGGCAGCGTCCGCCTTCTCATCACCGGCGTCGAGCAGCTGCTGTGCCTTCAGCACGGCGGCGCGGGCCACTTCCATCTCGCTGTAGAGATGCGATGCGCGGTGCTGCAGCGCCTGGAAGCTGCCGATCAGCACGCCGAACTGCTTGCGCTCCTTGAGGTAGTTCACCGTCATGTCCATCGCGCCAGCGCCGACACCGAGCATTTCGGCAGCGGCAGCCGCACGGCCCGCGCGCAGCAGGCGATCGAGCGGCGTGCGGCCGGCGTCAACCTCGCCGATCACGGCGTCGGCATCGACCTCGACACCGTCGAACTCGATCCGCGCCGCGAGGCTGGCGTCGGTCAGACGCTCGGCCTTGGCGGTCATGCCAGCGGCATCCTTGGGCACGGCGAACAGCGTGACGCCGTCCTGATCATCGGCCGAGCCGGCCGTGCGCGCGGCGACGATCACCACGTCAGCAACATGGCCGTGGTGGACGAACTGCTTGGCGCCGGTGAGCTTGAAGCCGTTGCCGGCGCGCTCCGCCTTCATGGCAACCGACGAGCGGTGCTTCGCGCCTTCGTCGATCGCGAGCGCGGCAACCGTCTCACCAGCGAGAATGCCGGGGAACCAGCGATCCGCGTGCGGCGTGCCCTTCATCGCCTCGACCGCGGCGACGGCGGTCTGAAGGAAGGGCGAGGGCGACAGGTTGCGACCGATTTCTTCGAGCACGACGCCCGCCTCGACATGGCCGAGGCCAAGGCCGCCCTGTGCCTCGTCGATGAGGATGCCGGTGAAGCCCATGTCGGCGAACTGCTTCCACAGGTCGCGCGAGAAGCCGGTCTGGTCATTGTCGTCGCGCAGCTTGCGCATGTGACTGACGGGGGCGGAATCGGCCACGAAATCGCGCGCGGTGTCGCGCAGCATGGTCTGATCTTCGTTCAGGAAAAGAGGCATCGTTCGTCCCTATTACGCCCCGGCGCGCATGAGCGCCGGAGGAGGTGGGAAGCGGCGGCAGGCCCGTGGCCGCGCCACCCGCTTCCCGTAGATGGTCTGGCGAGCGCGCCCTTCCCGCGAGGGGAAGGGCGACCCGATCACGCGCCCGGCAGCTCCAGGATGCGCTTCGAGATGATGTTGAGCTGCACCTCGCTGGTGCCGCCCTCGATCGAGTTCGCCTTGGTGCGCAGCCAGTCGCGTGCCGGCGCACCGCCGCGCGACCGCTCGCTTTCCCATTCCAGATTGTCCGAGCCGCCCGAGGCCATCAGCAGTTCGTGGCGCGCCTTGTTCAGCTCCGTGCCGTAATATTTCATCATCGACGGCTGGGCGGGGTGCGCGCGACCGGCCTTTAGCTCGTCAATGAAGCGTTCGGACTGGGCGGCGAACGCCTTGGAGCGGACCTCGAACTCGGCGATCTTGGCGCGCAGCAGCGGATCAGCGAGGCGACCGTCATGATCGAGGCCGATGGTGGCGATCGCGCCCTCGATCAGCGGGTTCCTGCCACCGCCGCCGAGGCCCATGTTCGAGATCATCTCACGCTCATGGCCGAGCAGGTATTTCGCGACGTCCCAGCCCTTGTTGAGCTCTCCGACGAGGTTCTCCTTCGGCACCTTCACATTGTCGAAGAAGGTTTCGCAGAAGGGCGAATAGCCGCTGATCAAGAGGATCGGCTTGGTCGAGACGCCGGGCGTCTGCATGTCGAACAGGACGAAGCTGATGCCCTTGTGCTTGTTCGTCTTGTCGGTGCGCACGAGGCAGAAGATCCAGTCCGCGTAATTCGCGTAGCTGGTCCAGATCTTCTGGCCGTTGATGAGGAAGTGATCGCCCTTGTCCTCCGCCGAGGTGGCGAGGCTGGCGAGGTCGGACCCGGCGTTCGGCTCCGAATAGCCCTGGCACCAGCGGATCTCGCCGCGCGCGATCTTGGGCAGATGCTCCTTCTTCTGCTCCTCGGTGCCGTATTTCAGCAGCGCCGGTCCGAGCATCGAAATGCCGAAGGAGGACAGCGGGTTGCGCGCACGGATGCGGGCCATTTCCTCGCGCAGGATCTTGGTTTCGGCCGCCGAGAGGCCGCCGCCGCCATATTCCTTGGGCCAATCGGGCACGGTCCAGCCCTTGGCACCCATGGCGTCCATCCATTGCTTCTGCGCCGGGGTCATGGCGCTTTGGTCGCGGCCACCCCAGACGCTGTCTTTCTCGCTGCGGATCGGCTCGCGCATCTCGGGCGGGCAATTCGCCTCGAGCCACGCGCGCGTCTCGGCGCGGAACTGATCAAGATCGGTCATTCGCTTGCTCCTTCGCGGGTCTTCTCGCGCAGATATTGGATGAGTTCGATGGTGTGGCCTTCCGGATCATCGAGGAAGGCGATGCGCATGCCGGGGAGATCCTCCGGCGGGCGAACGGCAGTGGCACCGGCGGCGATCGCGCGTTCCCAGGCGGCCTGGATGTCGCGGGTCGACAGGCCGAGCGGCCCGTGATTGTCCCCGCGCACCAGCGCGCGGCCGTCGGTGTGATGATAGAGGACGAGGGTGAAGGGATCGTCCGGGAGGCCGATCAGCACCTCTTCCATCCCCGGAAGCGCGATGCGATTGCGCTCCGTGAAGCCGAACGCTTGCGCATAGAAGGTGAGCGCGCGCGGCAGATCCTGCGCGACGAACTTGGTGAAGAGGATGCGGCCGACGGTCATTATGCGGCCCCCGCCGCATCGTGGATGTCGCGCGCCGCGGCGATGGCGGTACGGTCGGCGTAGAGGTCCGCGATCACCTGGACGCCGATCGGCAGCCCGTCCGCATCCTTGCCGATCGGCACGCTGGTGGCGGGCAGCATCGGGAAGGTGGCGAGGCCGGGGAAGACGAACTGGTGGAAGAATTGCGTGTCCTCGCCGTCGATCGAGAGGCGGCGGGTGGCGAGCGGTGTGGGATCGTGCGGGAAGGCCGTCATGCCCACCGTGGGCGCGATCACCGCATCGTAGCGTTCGAACAGACGGCGCCACTGGCGCTGGTTGCGGGCCTGCTCGTCATGGAGGTGAAGCCAGGGTTCGAGCTCGGGCGCGGCCTGCCCCTCGGGACGCGGGGCGCGGCGCGACATGGCGATGTTGAGCATCTGCCAATAGCCGGCGTGCTGGCGTTCGAGATCGGGGAGGAGATCGCTGCTGGTGTCGACGGTGGCGCCGGTTTCCCGCAGCGCGTTTGCGACCCGTTCGAGTGCGGCGATGATCGATTGCTGCACCTTTGCCATCGGATGGCTGGTGAGGAGCAGGAAGCGCCATTTGTCACCGTGGCGGCGGGCAGGGGCGAGCGGGTGATCGGCGACGATGTCGAGCGCGGTTTCGAGATCGTCGGCATCGCGCGCCATCGGACCGAGCACCGACAGGACGGTGCGCGCCCCGTCGGTGCCGGGCATGTAGTGGCCCTCCGTGGGGATGACACCCCAGGTGGTCTTGTGCCCCCAGACGCCGTTGAAGGCGGCGGGCACGCGGATCGAGCCGCCGATGTCGGAGCCGAATTCGAGCGGGACCATGCCGGCGGCGAGCGCGACGGCCGACCCGCCGGACGAGCCGCCCGCGACCCGATCAGGGTTCACCGCATTGTTGGTGCGGCCATAGACGGGATTGTCGGACTGTAGATCCGACAGGGCGGGGGGAACGTTGGTCTTGCCCAGGATGATCGCGCCCGCCGCCTTCAGCCGGCGGACGGTGATGGCGTCTTCCGCCGCAGTGAAATCGCGATGCTCGGCAAAGCCGAAGGTCGTCGGCAGGCCGGCGACGTCATAGCTTTCCTTGATCGTCATCGGCACGCCGAGGAGCGGGCCGTCGAACCCTTGCGCGATGCGCGCGTCGAGCTCGGCCGCCGCGGCGCGGGCGCGATCGAAATCACGCACCACGACGGCGTTGAGCGGGCCGTCGCGCTCCTCGATCCGGGCGATCGCCGCCTCGGTTTCCGCCAGCGCGGTGGTGGCGCGAGAGCGGACCGCGGCGGCGGTTTGCAAAGCGGTGCGTTCAGTCATCGGCCCGTGCTCCTGTGCCCGCCTGCCCGCCGCGCGTGGCAACGCCGGCCCCGGAAGGGGAGCGGCGGCACCACGGCGCGACGGGCAGGGCGGGGCACGTTTCGGTCACTTCAGCGCAGCGCCCGTCTCGGCTGCGGTCTTGAGGCTCTCGGCGACCTTGAAGCCATGCTTTTCAAGGCCTTCGACGATCTTCTTCAGGCCGACTTCATTCTGCGCCCAGAACATCGGGCCGCCGCGATAGACCGGCCAGCCATAGCCCATGATCCAGACCACATCCACGTCGCTCGCGCGCTGCGCCTTGCCCTCTTCGAGGATCAGCGCGCCTTCGTTGACCATCGTGTAGAGCGTGCGCTCGACGATCTCCTGATCGGTGATCTCGCGCTTGGGCAGGTTCGACTTGGCGCGGAACTCCTCGATGATCTCGAGCGCGCGCGGGCTGGGCGTGGCGTTACGCTTCTCGTCGTAATCGTAATAGCCGGCGCCCTTCTTCTGGCCCCAGCGACCCTCGGCGGCGAGCGCGTCGCGGATGCTTTCGATCCGGGTCGGATCGCGATGCCAGCCGATGTCGACGCCGGCGAGATCGGCCATCTGGAACGGGCCCATCGGCATGCCGAATTCGACATGGACCTTGTCGATCTGCTGCGGCGTCGCGCCTTCCATGAGGAGCTTGTTCGCCTCGATCTGACGCGGGCTGAGCATGCGGTTGCCGATGAAGCCGTGGCAGACGCCGGCGACGACGGCGACCTTCTTGATTTTCTTGGCCAGCGCCATGACGGTGGCGAGCACGTCCTTCGCCGTCTTTTCGCCGCGCACCACTTCGAGCAGGCGCATGACGTTGGCCGGCGAGAAGAAGTGCATGCCGACCACGTCCTCGGGACGCTTCGTCACCGCGGCGATCTCGTCGACGTCGAGGTAGCTGGTGTTGGTGGCGAGGATCGCGCCGGGCTTGGCGATGGCGTCGAGCTTGGTGAACAGCTCCTTCTTGACGTCCATATTCTCATACACCGCCTCGATGATGAGATCGCAGTCGGCGAGATCCTCGAGCTTCAGCGTCGGGGTGAGGAGGCCCATCGCCTTCTCCGGCGCGTCGGGCTTGATCCGGCCCTTGGCGGCCGATGCCTCGTAATTCTTGCGCATCACGCCGGTACCGCGGTCGAGCGCTTCCTGCTGCATCTCGACGATGGTGACCGGGATGCCGGCCGACAGGAAGTTCATCGAAATGCCGCCGCCCATCGTGCCGGCGCCGATCACGCCGACCTTGTTGATCGGGCGAAGCGGGGTCTTGGGATCGACGTCGTCGATCTTGGCGGCCTGACGCTCGGCGAAGAACAGGTGGCGCTGCGCCGCGGACTGCGTGCCGGTCATCAGCTTCATGAACTGTTCGCGCTCGAACTTCATGCCCTCATCGAAGGGAAGCTCGCTGGCGGCGACGACGCAGGCGATGTTGGCGGCCGGCGCGTCGAAGCCGCGCATGCGGCGGCCGTGCTTCTTCTTGAACTCCTCGACTGCCTCGGGATCGGGGGCGACCGTCTTGTCGCGGACGCGCGGGATCGGCTTCTTGTCGGCGATCTCGCGGGCGAAGGCGATCGCGTCCGCTTCCAGCGAGTCCTCACCGACGACGCGGTCGACCAGGCCGACCTCGGCCGCCTTCTTGGCCGGGATCGGATCGCCGATCGCGACCATCTCCAGCGCGGCCTTCACGCCGACGATGCGCGGCAGGCGCTGCGTGCCGCCGGCGCCGGGGAGCAGCCCGAGCTTCACCTCAGGAAGGCCCATCACCGCCGAGGGGACGGCAACGCGATAGTGGCAGGCGAGCGCGACTTCGCAGCCGCCGCCTAGCGCGGTGCCGTGGATTGCCGCGACGATCGGCTTCTCGCTCGAATCCATCATGTCGATGACTTCGTGGAGCGACGCGCCCTTGGGCGGCTTGCCGAATTCGGTGATGTCAGCGCCGGCGAAGAAAGTCTTGCCGTCGCAGCGGATCACCATCGCCTTGATCGCGGGATCGTTGATCCCCTGGCTGACGCCTTCCTTCAGCCCGTCGCGCACGGCCGCGCCGAGCGCGTTCACCGGCGGCGAATCGGAGATGATGACAAGAACGTCGTCGTGGCGTTCGAAGCGGACGGGGGAGGTCATTGTGCGTTGGTCTCCAAAAACAGGATGGTCGTTTGGCCGGCGGACTGGCCGGAAGGGTTCGTTACTTGAGCGCCGAGTAGATCATCGTCTTGAGCTCGCGCCGGATGGGATAGATCATGCTGGGCGACAGCTGGGTCATGAAGACCATGGTCAGCCGCTCGACCGGATCGATGAAGAAGGCGGTGGAGAACATGCCACCCCAATAATATTCGCCGACGCTGCCCGGCATCATCGAGCGCGCGGTGTCGATCGTGACTGCGAAGCCGAGGCCAAAGCCGGTGCCGGCATTCTGCGTCTCGCTGAACAGCGAGCGCGACATCAACGAGAGGTCCGCGCCATTGGGCAGATGGTTCTGCGTCATCAGGTCGATCGTTTTGCGACCCAGGATGCGCACCCCGTCGAGCGTCCCGCCGTTGAGGCACATCTGACAGAAACGCTGGTAATCGAGCGCGGTGGAGACGAGCCCGCCGCCGCCCGAAACGAGCGTGAACGGCGTCGACCACATGCTTTCCTCGGCGCGGTCGAACATCACGCGGCCCTTGCCGGGCACCAAGGTATAGCAATCGACCAGACGATCGAGCTTTTCCGAAGGAACGGTGAAGCCGGTGTCGTTCATGCCCAGCGGCTTGAAGATGCGCTGTTCGAAGAACTGCGGCAGCGACATGCCCGACACGCGCTGCACCACCGCGCCGAGCACGTCGGTGGAGACGGAATAGTTCCAGCTGGTCCCGGGCGAGAATTCGAGCGGCAGCTTGCCGAGTTCAGCAACAAAGCCGTCGAGATCGTAATTGCCGTGCCAGTTCTCCAGCTTCAGCTCGCGATGCGCGGCATCGATGTTGGAGCGGTTCTGGAAGCCGTAGGTGAGACCCGAGGTGTGCCGCAGCAGATCGACCATCCGCATCGGTTCTTCGGTCGGGCGGGTCATGAAGGGGACGCCTGCGCCACCACCGGCATAGACGCCCAGCTTCTTGAATTCGGGAAGGACGTGATGGACCGGCGTGTCGAGTGCGACCTTGCATTCCTCCACCAGCATCATGAACGCTACCGAGGTGATCGGTTTCGTCATCGAGGCGATACGGAACAGGCTGCCTTCGTCGATCTGCTTCGCGCCACCCTCTCGCGCCGCCCCCTGCGACGAGAAATGCACGATTTCGCCGTCGCGCGACACGAGCAGCTGGGTGTTCGGGAACTCACCCGAATCGAGGTACCGTTCCTTCAGGAAGGTATCGATCATGCCCAGCCGCTGGCTGTCGAAGCCGTGCTTCTCGGGTGACGCGATCTTCATGGCCCCTCCATACCCCTGTTTCTAATTCTCCTCTCCCTATCGCTTGAGCAGGGCGGGAATCAATCCTAACGTCGCGCAATACCGAAGCGAATTTTACCGTGGGAGAAATTTGTCGTGGCAACGCAACCTCTGGCCGCATCCTGGCCCGCCGTCTCGATCAAAGAGGCAGAGGCGTTGCTGACCGCGCCGGGCACGAAGTTCGAGATGGAAACCGTCACGATCCACGGCATTCCGACGCGGGTGTGGAAGAATGCGCCGCCCCACATGGCCGCGCTGGTGGCGGTATCGCGCGGGCATGGCGAGCGGCTGGCAACGATCTACGAGGATGAGCGCGTCAGCTATGATGCGCAGCACCGCGCCATCGTCGCGCTGGCCGCCGATCTGGCGGCGGGCGGGGTGCGCAAGGGCGACCGGGTGGCGATCGCAATGCGCAACCTGCCCGAATGGATCGTGGCCTTTTTCGCAACCACGGTGCTGGGCGCGATAGCGGTGCCGCTCAACGCGTGGTGGACGGGCGAGGAACTGGTCTATGGCCTGACGGACTCGGGCGCCAAGGTGCTGATCGCCGACGACGAGCGCTGGGAACGTGTGGCGGACCTGCGCGCAGATTATCCCGGCGTTACGCGCATCCTGGTCAGCCGCGCGGCCCAGCCGCTGGAGGGGGCCGAGCGGCTGGAGGACATCATCGGTACGCCGCATGACTGGGCGGCGCTACCGGCGGGTGATCTACCCGATGCCGGCTTGGTACCCGAGGATGAGGCGACCATCCTCTACACCAGCGGCACGACGGGGAAGCCCAAGGGCGCGCTGGGCACGCACCGCAACTTCATGACCAACATCCTGTCGACCGGCTATGCGATGGCGCGCACGGTCCTGCGCCGCGGCGATCCGCTGCCAGAACCGACCCCCAAGGTGGCGTTGACGGTAATCCCGCTGTTCCACGCGACGGCGCTGTCATCCGGACTGATGGGAGCCGTGGCCGCCGGCCATACGATCATTTACATGCGCAAGTTCGAGCCGATCCGCGCGATGGAGATCATCGAGCGCGAAAAGGTGAATTCGACCGGCGGCGTCCCGACGATCGCCTGGCAGTTGCTCGAGCATCCCGAGCGGCACCGCTACGACCTCTCCAGCCTGGAGACGATCGGCTATGGCGGCGCGCCGTCCGCGCCCGAGCTGGTGCGCAAGATCGCCGGCGAGCTAAAGTCGGCGCCCGGCAACGGCTGGGGCATGACCGAAACGACCGCGACGGTGACGACCCATTCGGGTGAGGATTATCTGCAGCGCCCCGAAAGCTGCGGCCCTGCCGTGGCGGTCGCTGACCTGAAGGTGACCGATGCCGAGGGGCGCGAGTTGCCGCCGGGCGAGGTCGGCGAATTGTGGGCGCGGGGGCCGATGATCGTGAAGGGCTATTGGAACAAGCCGGAAGCGACGGCGGCGACCTTCGTCGATGGCTGGGTCCGGACCGGCGACCTCGCGCGGCTTGACGAGGAGGGGTTCTGCTTCATCGTTGACCGCGCCAAGGACATGGTGATCCGCGGCGGCGAGAACATTTATTCGAGCGAGGTGGAGAACGTCCTCTACGATCATCCGGCGGTCACCGATTGCGCGCTGATCGGAATCCCGCACCGCACGCTGGGCGAGGAGCCAGCGGCCGTCGTTCACCTCGCCCCCGGCATGCAGGCGAGCGAGGCGGAGCTGCAGCAATGGGTGCGCGAGCGGCTGGCGGCGTTCAAGGTGCCGGTGGCGATCCATTTCTGTGACGAGATGCTGCCGCGAAACGCCAATGGCAAAATTCTGAAGCGCGACCTGAAAAGCTACTTTGAGGATCGTGTCGCCGCCTGAAGCGTTGCGACCTCGCAACAAAGGGGTATGCAGTGCACACCAAGGATTTTCTGCGTGGCCGGCGCCGCAACGAATTGAGCGCCGACGAACTCGCTGCCCTGGAAAGTGCGGTGGAGCGCGTGGAGCGGTATCCGGCGCGCAAGGTGGTTTCGCGGCGCGGGGAGCGCATGCGGTACAGCACGCTCCTGATCGAGGGGCACATGTGCCGCTTCATGGATGCACGCGACGGGTATCGCCAGCTGCTGTCCTATCAGGTGCCGGGCGATTTTGTCGATCTGCACGGCTACCCGACACGCTGCATCGATCATGACGTGGCGACGATCACCGAGGCGACCGTCGCGCTGGTCCCGCACGAGCGGATCGACGCGATCATGGCGGAACGGCCGCATCTCGGCTTCCTCTTGTGGTTCAGCACGATGCTGGACGCGGCGGCGCATCGTGAGTGGATCTTCCGCATCGGGCGCCTCGACGCCGCCGGGCGGCTCGCGCACTTCATCTGCGAGGCCTATTGCCGCCTTGCCGCGGTCGGACGGGTCCAGGACCAGAGCTTCGACCTTCCATTGACGCAGCAGGACCTGGGCGAGGCGGTCGGGCTGACCAGCGTCCACGTCAATCGCGTGGTGCGACGGTTGCGCGAGGAGGGCTTGGCCGTCGTGGCGCGGGGGCGGGTGCAGATACTCGACATGACGCGGCTGGCGCGGCTGGGCGAGTTCGAGCCGGATTATCTCTACCTCGAGGACGGCCCTTGGGTGAACTAGTGGGGTGTCGCGGGACAATTTGCGGCGACGCGCTCACCCCCATCGCGCTCAATGGTCATTGCCGCAGGTGACCGTTATGGCGAGGCACCGGCAAGCGCGGCGCATTGTCTCGCTTCCTACCAGAGTCGATCGTCATGGCTGATCCCGTTTCCGGTTTCCCGGCGCCCTCGATCGTGCAGGACCAGCCAGCGCCGGCCGCGGCGCCGGCGCCGGAGGACCCGCGCGTCGCCCTCAGGCGCGATCGCTTGCTGGCGGCGTTGACGCTGACCGCAGGTTTCGGGCTGGTGGTGGGGTTGCCCTTTGCGCTGAAGGCGGGGGCCGAGTTCTTCATGCCGACCGCAGTGGCGCTGGTCGTCTCCGTCGCGCTCATCCCGCTGCTGGAGTGGATCGAGGCGCGGCGCGTGCCACCACCGATTGCGGCGCTGTTCTGCGTCCTGCTGTTTTTGGTGGCGGCGAACATCGCGCTGGCGGCGATCGTGGTGCCGGCGATCGACTTCTTCCAGCTGCTGCCCACGCGCATCGATCGCATCCAGAAGAATCTGGAGCCGCTGCTGGACCTGTATTCGAACCTGGAGCGCTATGCGAACCGGACGCTGCAGCGGCTGGCGACGAGCAATGTGCGGCAATCGCCCACGGCCGCGGTGGCGCCGCCCAGCTCGATCCTGGAACTGGCGGCGACCTCGGCGCCCGCGGTCATCATCCAGGTGCTGTATGCCGTCCTGGTGACGTTCTTTTTCCTGTCGGGGTGGACGCGAATCCGCCAGCGGCTGATCACCAATCGCGAAAGCTTTGGCGGCGCGATGGCGACCGCGCGGGTCATCCAGCAGGTGGTGGACGACGTGTCGAGCTATCTGGGCACGATCACCGCGATCAACATCGTGTTGGGCCTCATCACGGCAGGCGCGCTTCATCTGCTCGGCATGCCCTTCCCGTTGATGTGGGGCGGGATCGTCGCGCTGTTCAACTACATCCCTTATTTCGGACCGGTGATCGCGGCGCTGCTGGTCGCCATTGGCGGCCTGATGACCTTTCGCGACGTTGGCACCGCGATGGCGGCGCCGGCGATCATGTATGGCCTGCACCTGATCGAGGCGAACGTCGTCACGCCGCTGGTCGTCGGCCATCGCCTGACCATCAACCCGGTGCTGATCCTCGTCTCGCTGAGCTTCTGGGGATGGGTGTGGGGCACCGTCGGCGCGCTGCTGGCCGTGCCGCTGCTGATCATCATCCAGACGATCCTCAAGGGTGCGGGCAAGCCAGACATCGCAGGCTTCCTCTTTGAACATGGTACATTGGTGCGCCAGCCGCAGAACGGAGTGCGGACGAGCGAAAAAAGTGACGCCGCAGTCGTTGACAGTCCCGCGCCCGTGGCATAGTGGCGCGCCTCCACGCTGATCCAAGCGGGTGTAGCTCAGTTGGTTAGAGTGCCGGCCTGTCACGCCGGAGGGCGCGGGTTCGAGCCCCGTCACTCGCGCCACTCCCTTGCGGAGTTGGTGCAGATCAGTGGGAACTCCGACGACGTTGTCGTTCGTGTGCCGGTTTTTCGGCACCATGGGGTAAGTGCCTCGGGATCGCTCATCGGGCGATGATCGGGGCAGATAAGAGCGGGTGTAGCTCAGTTGGTTAGAGCGCCGGCCTGTCACGCCGGAGGTCGCGGGTTCGAGCCCCGTCACTCGCGCCACCCCATCCCGGGGTGGCGTTTTGTTTTCGATCTTCCTGAAACACCGATCATGGAGCTCTCGCGAGCCGCCAGACACGTCGTTTCGCGCCTGACGCACCGTCTGGCGCGCGCACCGATCCGGCAGGATGACGAGTGCGCGCTGATCGGCTAGTCCGCCTGGCAATGCGGGGCGGGAGGTAAGGCGTAGATGACCGAAACGGTGGCGCGACGCGGCTTTGTCGCGGCAATGAAGCCCTATTTGCGACCACGTCCGGCCGCTGCCTTCCTGCTGGGCATATCCAGCGGCTTTCCGCTGACGCTGCTGCTGGGCACGATGACGTTCTGGCTAGCGAAGGTCGGGATCGACAAGAAGACGATTGGTTTCGCCGTCGGGCTGACCACCCCCTATACGCTGAAATTCCTCTGGGCCCCGCTGATCGATCGCGTCCGCCTGCCGATCCTGACCGGATGGTTCGGCCAGCGCCGGGCATGGCTGTTCGTGGTTCAGGCATTGCTCTTCGCGTCGGTCTGGATGCTGGGCGCGAGCCAGCCCGAACTGCACATCGGCACTTTCGCCTTTTGGGCCATCGTCACCGCGTTCCTGTCGGCGACGCAGGATATCGTCATCGACGCCTATCGCATCGAGATCCTGCCGGACGACGAACTGGCGCACGGCACCGCGGCGAACCAGTTCGGTTATCGCACCGGCAATTTCATCGCCGGCGTGGGGACGATCGCCGTCGCCTCCAGCGAGGGCCTGGGGCTTGGCTGGGCGCTCGGCTATGGACTGACGTCGCTGTGCGTGCTGCCCGGCGCGCTGGCCGCGCTGTGGATCGGCCGCGGGTTGCATGACCAGGTGGTACAGCGCGGCGGGCGCGGCTGGTTCAACGACACGGTGGTCAGCCCCTTCCGCGAATTCTTCCGCCGGCGCGGTGCGCTGCTAATCCTGATGTTCGTGCTGGTCTACAAGCTGGGCGATGCGATGGGGCAGGGCATGCTCAACCCGATGATCGTCGAACTTGGCTTTTCAGACAAGGAGTTCCTGGCGATCAACAAGGTCGTCGGGCTGTGGGGATTGCTGATCGGCACGGCGATTGGCGCACCGTTTCTGGCGTGGCTCGGCATGGGGCGGGCGCTGTTCGTATCGGGCGTGCTGATGATGCTGTCCAACGCGACCTTCGCAATCCTTGCCGCCAAGGGACATTCGCCCACCTGGCTGTTCATCGCGGTGGCGACGGAACAGGTGACGAGCGGCATCGGCCTGACGGTGTTTGCTACCTATCTGTCGGGTCTGGCCAACGTCGCCTACACCGCGACCCAGTTCGCGCTGCTGACCTCCTTCGCGGTGGTCGGGCGTACGTGGCTGTCGACGCCATCGGGCTATGTCGCGGAGGCGTTTGGCTGGGTCGGGTTCTGGATCGTGACGATGATCGTCGCGCTGCCGGGACTGGTGCTGTTGTGGGTTCTGTGGAAGCGCGGCTTCGTGGTCGATACGGCACGGCAGGAGGTTTCCGAAGAGCCGGAGGTCGCCGCAGCCGGGGCATCGCAGCCGGGCTGACCATTGCTCATCAACAGGTGATCGGTCGCCCTTCGTCAGCGAAGGCAGCGGCGACCACCGCTGCGCTGGCGAGGATGCCGTCGACGCGGCGGATGCCGAGCAGGTCAGCCAGCAGGAGGCGGGCATTGTCCGGGTAACGCTCGACGCGCGCGAGGACGTGCATCAGCGCGCTCTCGGCATGGGTCATGCGCGAGCAGCAGCAATGCGTGATGGAGATCGGCCCAGCGGCGGAGGTGGCCAAATCCGCCATCAGCGCGCGCACCAGCATCAGCGGACGGCGAAAGCGTTCGCCGAAGGCGGTGAACATGGCGTGCGCGGCGCGGGCATCCGCGAGGCCGTTCGCCCCCATGCGGCGGATCGCGAACAGCACCAACCGGGCGTTCTCACATGCGGGCAGCGTGTGCGGCAGGACCGACAGGCGCTCTGTGACTGATGACGGCGGTACGGACATGGACATGCTGGCGACTCCTCTGTCGCACTTGTCTATAATCCGCTATTGCAAGTCAATCGCAACTCAAGGCGTCATTGCGGCGCTTCGTCGTTCGCCTCCAGGACGGTGCCAGCGAGATAAAGCGAGCCGGCAATCAGCATGCGGTCCGCGACGGGCAGGTCTGCAGCAACGCGAAAGGCATGCCGGATATCGTTAGCCACAAGGCCGGTTGTGGCCCCTAGTGCCGTTGCCTGCCTAGCGAGGGCGGCGGGGTCGTGGCAGGCGTGCCCCGGGACCGGCAGCGCAATGATGCTGACCGACCGCGCCATGCCGATCATGTGCCGAAGGATCGCGCCAGCATCCTTGTTTGCCAGAACACCCAGGATGATGGTGGTCGCCGCCTTATGGGGCCAGTCCGTAGCGATGGCAGCGGCGGCCGATTCGTTGTGCGCGCCGTCCAGCCACACGCCATCGGTGGGCTGACGAGGAAGAAGGTCGAGCAACGGGCCATGTTCCAGTCGCTGCATCCGCGCCGGCCAGCGCGCTGCGCGGATCCCGGCGGCGAGCGCGGCTTGCGGAATGTCGATCAATGATTGGTGGCGCAGCATGGCGACGGCGAGCGCGGCATTGTCGCACTGATGCTGGCCGGCGAGCGTCGGCAGTGGCAGCTGCAGCACGCCTTGTGCGTCCCGATAGAGGATGGCGAAGCCGTCGTGGGTTGCCTGCCATTTGTCGGCTCGCGCCGCCAACGGTGCGCCGCGGCTGGCAGCGACACTTGCGATCGCCTCAGCAGCGATTGGCGGGTAATGCTGCGTCACCAATGGCACGTCGGGCTTGGCGATGCCGGCCTTCTCGAACGCGATGCGGGCTATCGGCTCGATCGGTGTGCCCGCCTCTTCGGCGAGCAGGAACGCCTCGTGATCAATCCCGAGGCCGGCGATGCCGCAGACAAGCGGGTGGATGACGTTGGTTGCGTCGAGCCGGCCACCGAGGCCCACCTCGATGATGCAGGCGTCGGCCGGAGAACGGGAGAATTGCAGGAAGGCCGCGGCGGTCGTCACCTCGAAGAAGCTGGCGCCGACATCGCCGGCACGATCGAGCACTTCGGCCAGCAGCGGTGCCAATGTCGCGTCGTCGATCAGCCGCCCGGCGACCCGAATCCGTTCGTTGAAGCGGACCAGATGGGGGCTGGAATAGACGTGGACGCACTTTCCCGCGGCCTCCAGCGCGGCGCGAAGAAAGGCGCAGGTCGACCCCTTGCCGTTGGTGCCAGCGACATGGAACGTGGGCGGCAGGTGGAGGTGCGGGTTGCCGAGCCGCGCCAAAAGCTCGGTGATTCGCGACAGGCCGAGCACATCCGCCCCGGGCGACAGCGACCACAGCCGGTCGAGCTGCAATTGTACGGCCGGGTCGCGGGAATGTGCGTGATCGGGCATCGTCGTTCCGCCTTCGGCGTCGCTGAATGAACCGCGCGACACGGGCCGAGCAGCCAATGACGCCGGGCCGGCATGGCCGCCGCGCCGGTGGCGCGAGCGGCAATGGCGGAACGATCAGGCGGCCTGCCGCTCCGCGCAGAGGTAGCCGATGATCGTGGCGAGGCGATCGCGCAGTTCCTTGCGATGCACGACCATGTCGATCAGCCCGTGTTCGAGGTAATATTCGCTGGTCTGGAAATCGTCCGGCAGCTTTTCACGAATGGTATTCTCGATCACGCGGCGGCCGGTGAAGGCGAGCGTCGCGCGCGGCTCGGCGATGTGCACGTCGCCCAGCATCGCATAGGCGGCCATCACGCCGCCAGACGTCGGATCGGTGAGCACGACGATATAGGGCAGCCCCGCATCGTGGAGCATCTGGATCGCCACCGTGCTGCGCGGCATCTGCATGAGGCTAAGGATGCCTTCCTGCATGCGCGCGCCGCCGCTGGCAGTGAAGACGACATAGGGCGCCTTGTCGGCGATCGCCGTCTCGACACCCTGGATGAACGCCTCACCCACGGCCTGGCCCATTGAGCCGCCCATGAAGGCGAAATCCTGCACGCCGATCACGACGGGGCGACCATGGATGGTGCCGCGCGCGTTGAGGAAGGCGTCCTGCTCGCCCGTGTCGGCCCGCGCCGTCTTGAGACGATCGACGTATCGCTTGGAATCGCGGAACTTCAGCGGATCCTCCGGCGCCGGCGGCGGGGCGAGCACGTCTGCGCTGCCCTCGTCCAGCAGCTGCTTGAACCGTGCCGACGGGCCGATGCGGCCATGGTGGTCGCAGCTGGGGCAGACCGACAGGTTCTCCTCGAACTCCTTGGTGAACACCATCGTCCCGCATCCCTTGCACTTGTGCCAGAGATTGTCGGGGGTCTCTTTCGTTGCCGGAACAACGAAGGACAAAGCGTTACGAACGCTGGACAACCAGCTCATGCAAATTCCTTCCGTGCGGCGCGGATCGCCACCGCCAAAGTCTCAACATAGGTGCGGATCGCCGCCGGCGCATCAGCGTCGAAGCGTTCGACCAGTTCCACGATCGCGGAGCCGACGACGACGCCATCAGCAACGCGGGCGATAGCCTTCGCCTGATCCGGCGTGCGCACGCCGAAGCCGACCGCGATCGGCAGATCAGTCGCGCGTTTCAGCCGCGCAACGGATTCCTCGATCGACGCCTGGGCGGCCTGCTGCAATCCGGTGATCCCTGCCACCGACACATAATAGACGAAGCCGGAGGCGCCTTCCAGAACGGTGGGGAGCCGCGCATCGTCGGTGGTGGGCGTCGCCAGCCTGACGAGGTCGATCCCGGCGCTGCGCAGCGCCGGTCCGAGTGCGTCGTCCTCTTCCGGCGGAACGTCGACGCAGATCACGCCGTCGACCCCGGCGTCGCGCGCTGCGGCGGCGAACCAGTCAGCGCCGCGGCGGAGCATCGGATTGGCGTAACCCATCAGCACCAGCGGTACGTCCGGGTGCCGGTCACGAAAATCCTTTGCAATCTGCAGGATGGAAGCGGTTGTTGTGCCGCTCCCAAGGCTGCGGATGTTGGCCGCCTGGATCGCAGGGCCGTCCGCCATCGGATCGGTGAAGGGCATGCCAAGTTCGATGACGTCGGCACCGCCGGCCACCAGCGCGTCGAGCACGGCCGGCGTATCGCCGTCGCCGGCGGTGATGAAGGTGACCAGCGCGGCACGGTCGTTCGGGAAAGCCGCCGTCAGACGCGCGCTCATATTGCCACCCCCAATGCATGGGCGACGGTGAAGATGTCCTTGTCGCCGCGCCCGCAGAGATTGGCGAGGATGATCTGATCGTCGCGCATTTCCCGTGCCTTGCGCGCTACTGCTGCAATCGCATGGGATGGCTCCAGCGCGGGGATGATTCCCTCCGTCCGGCATAGAAGCTGGAAGGCGTCGAGCGCCTCCTCATCGGTGACGGCGGTATAGTCGACGCGGCCGATGTCCTTCAGCCAGGCGTGCTCGGGCCCGATGCCGGGATAGTCGAGCCCGGCCGAGATCGAATGGGCCTCGGCAATTTGGCCGTCCTCGTCCTGGAGCAAATAGGTCTTGTTGCCGTGGAGGATGCCCGGAAAACCACCCGCAAGGCTGGCGGCGTGCTTCTTTTCCAGCCCCTCGCCAGCTGCCTCGACCCCGAGCATGCCGACCTCGGCATCATCGAGGAACGGGTGGAACAGGCCAATGGCATTGGACCCTCCGCCGATCGCGGCGACCAGCAGGTCGGGCAGGCGGCTGGTGCGTGCCAGCATCTGCGCCCGCGCCTCACGCCCAATGACGCTCTGGAAGTCGCGGACGAGCTCGGGATAGGGATGCGGGCCGGCCGCGGTGCCGATGATGTAGAAGGTGTCGTGGATGTTCGCGACCCAGTCGCGCATCGCTTCGTTCATCGCATCCTTGAGCGTGTTCGCCCCCGACATGACGGCGCGGACCTCAGCCCCCAGCAGCTTCATCCGGAACACGTTCGGCTGCTGCCGCTCGACGTCCTTGGCGCCCATGTAGATGACGCAGGGCAGGCCGAAGCGGGCGCAGACCGTGGCGGTCGCAACGCCGTGCTGGCCGGCACCGGTCTCCGCAATGATGCGCGTCTTGCCCATCCGGATGGCGAGCAGGATCTGACCAATACAATTGTTAATCTTGTGCGCGCCGGTATGGTTCAGCTCGTCGCGCTTGAACCAGATCTGCGCGCCCATGCCAGGGTCCGCATTCTCGCGCAGCGCGTCCGTCAGGCGTTCCGCATAATAAAGCGGGGAGGGGCGTCCGACATAATGCTCCAGCAGGTCGTCGAACTGCGCCTGGAACGCCGGATCTCCCTTTGCGGCGCGATATTCCCGCTCCAGCTCAAGGATCAGCGGCATCAGCGTCTCGGCAACATAACGGCCGCCATAGTCGCCGAAGTGACCGCGATCGTCGGGCTGAGCACGGAAGGTGTTTGGTGCATTCATGATGCGGCGACCGCTTGCAGGAACGCGGCTATCTTGTCCACGTTCTTCACGCCCGGGGCGGTTTCGAGGCCGGAGGAAGCGTCGACCAGCGCCGCGCCGGTGCGGCGTGCCGCCTCCGCGACGTTGCTGGCATCGAGCCCGCCCGAAAGCGCCCATGCGGTCGGATGACGAAAGCCGTCGAGCAACGCCCAGTCGAACCGGACACCCATGCCGCCGGGCAGTGCGCCCTCGGGCGTCTTGGCGTCGTAGAGGATCCGGTCGGCAGCACCCGCCAGCGATCGCGCCGATTCGAGATCGCCCCGGGTCTTCACGGGGAGGGCGGCCCATGTCTCCAGCCCGGTTGCCGTGCGAAGCTGCGCAATGCGTTGCGGCGAGGTCTTGTGAAGCTGGATGATCGTTAGTCGCGCCGCCGTCACCGCGCCCGCGACGAGATCATCGTCGGGATCGACGAACACGCCGACACGCGCCACGTGAGACGGCACGCGGGCGGCGAGCGCCCCGGCGTGCTCAAAGGCGAGATGACGCGGCGACGGGGGATAGAATACGAAGCCGAGGTGGCTTGCGCCCCCTGCGACGGACGCATCGAGCGCCTGGATCGTGGATAGCCCGCATATCTTGGCGGTGGTCATTGCATCTCCGGCAGGAACGCGATGAAGGGAAGATGGCGCGGGAATGACATCCCGCAAGCCACGGAAAAGCCTAGGGATCAGAAGCGTGCGCCGTCGATCTTTTCGATGGCGAGGCTATCGAGGTCGATTGACGGTACGCATCGCAGGTTGACCGCCGTCGTGCGAACGCCGCCCGGCCCCGTCCCCTCGGCATGCGTTTCGCAGCCACAAACCGCGCAGAATTGGTGCCGGATCACATGTTTGTTGAAGAAATAGGAGGTCAGGCGATCCGCGCCGGCCGTGACCGTGAAGGTCTCGGCGGGCAGGAACGCGAGAAGGAAGCCCTTTCGCCGGCAATGCGAGCAGTTGCAGCTCATCGCACCGACCGGCGGATCGGCATTAACGTGGAACGTCACCGCCCCGCAGTGACAGCTGCCTTCGAAAGCCATGACATTGCCTCCTACAGCGTCGCGCCGATCGCACGCGCGGCGGAATCCGGATCCTCGGCCTGGGTGATCGGGCGCCCGATCACCAAAATCGATGCGCCGTTATCGAGAGCCTGTCGCGGCGTCACCACGCGCTTCTGATCGCCGACGACCGCATCGGCGGGGCGCACGCCGGGCACGACGAAGAAGCCGTCCGGCCATGACTGATGCGCGGCCTTCACCTCCTCGCCGGAGCATACGATGCCATCGACGCCGGATCGCTGGGCAAGCTCCGTCAGGCGCAGGACCTGATCGTGCGCCGAACCGTGGATGCCGGTAGCGGCGAGATCGCGCTGGTCGAGGCTGGTGAGCATGGTAACGGCAACGACCTTCGTACCCGCGGGCGCGGCCGCCTTGGCATCCTCCAGCATCGCCTGCCCGCCAGCCGCGTGCACCGTGATGATCGCCGGTTCGAGCGCACGCAGCGCCTGGATCGCCTTGGCGACGGTGTTAGGGATGTCGTGAAACTTGAGATCAAGGAAGATCGGCAGCCCGAGTTCCGCCATCTCCTTCACGCCGTGTCGGCCGTTGCCCGCGAAGAATTCCAGCCCGAGCTTGATCCCGCCGACATGGTGGCGAACGTTGGCGGCAAGCGCCTTGGCGCGGTCAAGATCGGGCGTGTCCAGTGCCACGAAGATGGGATTGGACATGGTTCAGATGGCCTCCGGCGGGAAATCTGTGGAAGAGGATGGGGCGGGCGCAGCCATGGCCGGCGCAGGCGCGGCCGCGGCAGGCCGGGGATCGGCAAGCGGCAGCGCCCGAAGGTCGGCAATGGTCCGCTCCGCGGCGGACAGCCGCTGACGCAGGCGCCAGCGCAGCGCTCGCTGGTACAGGAAGGTCGGCAGGAACCCGGCGAGGAACGTGACCAGCAACAGGATGGGAAGGTTCACCTCCGCCATCAGGTTACCGAACAGCGACACCGACACCCATTTCCAATTGCCGAAGGTGAATACCGCAGCGGCGAAGGCGACCAAGGCCCAGAACAGGATTTTCAGGAACTGCATGTACAAGGCTCCGGCATGGCGCGACGCTATTACGCCGGCGCCGTTTTGGCCAGCCTCAGCCTATTTCGCGGCGCAGATCGGCGATGAGGCCGCCGGCCGTGAGGAGGCGCGGTTCCTCTTCATCAAGGATCGCCAAAAAGGCCGATCGCTTTGCGGCGGCGACCGTGCCCGGGCGGAGGCGGGCGGTGGCGGGCAGCGCGGACACGATGATGTCGATCATCCGCTCCGCGCCGTGCAGCCGGCCCCAGAGGTAATCATTCTCGCGGTAGCTGCGGCTGAAGAAGGCGCCGAAATTGCTGAACTGGATCCCCTTCAGCGTGGCCTCCGCACCGCCCTGGCGAATCGCGGTGCAATCATCGGGTGAGATGCGGTCGACCTTGACCGGATCGAACTCGTCCAGCCCCTCACCCTGAAGCAGCGGGAGGGTGGCGAGGTCGACATAAGGAAAGCCGAGATAGTGGAGAAGCAGGGTGCGGCGCAGCTGACGGGGAAGCTGCGCCAGCGCCTCGGCGACCCGTTCGTCCGTTTCATGATCGAGCCGGGTCAGGTCGAGAGAGGCGGCGAGATCGTCGAGCAGCGGGGATGCGTCCCCGCGCAGGCTGCGCACCGCGCCCCGCAGGGCACCATGCGCCTCGGGCGCCTTGCGGTGGAGATAGGCGCCGAGCGAATCGTAAATGGCGGTGCGCACGGGCGCCAGGACTGCCTCATCATGCTCCGCCTCCAGCTCGACCAACCGCCGCGCCAGCAAGCGCAGGCGGCGGATGCGAAAGCCGATGTCGAAGGTGCGCAGGAAATCGATCGACGCAGCGCTGGAGGCATCGGAAGGGGCCGCCTCGTCATAGCCGCGCGCATGCAGCGCGGCCTCGATCCGGCTGCGTATCCGCTGCCAGCGGTGTGGCCCAGGCTCGTCACCCGCGGCATAGAGCAAGGCCGTCATCGTCTCGATCACGCCGGCGATCTTGAGGTGCGCATAGCCGGCATAGCTGAAGCCGGCCCGCTCCGCCGCTGCGATCTGCGCACGCCGGCGCCATACGACGAGACGCGCTGCGGTTGGCCGGTCCAGGAAGAACGTGCGCCCGAACAAGGCCTCGACCGCTGCCTCGATTTCCGGCCGCACGGCATCGGTGATGGTGCGCATCCGGGCGATGCGCCGCGAGCGGGCGGCGAGCGCCTCCAGATTGTCCCGGATCGGCTGCTTTCGGGGCAGCTCGCTGATCGCGCCGAGGATCGTCTGGAAGAAGCCGGGTGGGCCTTCCGCCGGGCCGGTGAGCCTGAACTTCATGCCGGGCGACGGATCAATATACACGAACCGGCGGTCCACCTCGCGCCGCGCGGGGCGGGCATCGAGTGCGTCGATCGCCGGACGGAACGGGGCATTCGCGAGGACCGAGCCGTCGATCAGCACCGCGGTATCCAGCGCGTTGGCGGCGGCCTGACGCGGCAGCACCCGCGTGAGAAACGCCCGGCGCCCGGGCCAGCGATCCTTGCGGTCGGCGAGCACCTGATCAAGCTCGGCCACGGTGAAGGCGGGAAAAGCGCCGGGAAAGCTTGAGGTGGCCCGCGCGGCGAAGGCAAGCTCGGGTGCGGCGGCCAAGGTCTCGATCGCATGGCCGTGATCGCTGAACGACAGCACCACGCGATGCTCGGTCTCCACTACCTCCGGCGGGGAGTGGAGCTGCAGCCGTTCGGGATGGCCGTTGAAGTCGGTGACGGTCACGAACAGGTCGAGCGGCTGGCCCTCGGGCAGCAGGCGGGGGCCGCGCGGGCCGGATTCCATCGCCGCAAAGGCATCCAGCAGCATGCCGGTGAAGCCGGGGCCATCAAACGGCGGCTCGAACCAGCGCGAGCGGACGAAGTGCGACAGCTTTGCCCGCACCTCCTCGCGTGTTTGTTCGTCGAGATCGTCCAGTCCGTCGACACCGCGCCCGGCCGCCATCCAGGCGATCGGCAGCGCCCAAGCCTTGGAGAAGCGCGAGACCGGCGCAGCGGCCGGCGCGATCAGTGCCTCCACATCGGCATTGTCGAGCCACAGGTCCGTCAGCGGGTCGAGCGATTGCCCGGCGCTGAGTGCCTGCGCGAGGAAAATGCCGTTGATCCCGCCGGCGCTGGCGCCTGCGATGATATCCGGCAGGATCCGCAGACGGATGCCGGTGGAGCCGGCGATCTCCGCCAGCAGCCCCTGGTAGACGCCGGCGGAACGATCCAGCGATTCCCCCGACTGGCTCGCCCGGCTCGCGCGCGCGACGTGCCAGATCTCCTTGGTGATGCCGTGCATGTACACGGCAAGGCTGATCCCGCCGTAGCAGACGAGCGCCAGCCGTAATTCCGAATCACGAATCATGCGGCTTCGACGTCAGCCCAGATCGGCAGATGATCGCTGGCCTTGCGGGCGGCGGCGCTGCTGTGCACCCCGCAATCCATCACCTTCACGTCGCTTGATACCATGATCCTGTCCAGCCGCCCGATCGGACGCGTGGCATGGTAGCTGGGGCCGGTTTCGGCAAATACGAAATCGCGCCCGAAATCGCGGAGGCACCCGCCGGCGCGGGTCCATTCGTTCAGGTCACCCATCATCACGGTGGGCAATTGCTCGCTGCTGGCTGCCACATGGCTGAGGATTGCCGCGGCCTGCTTGCGCCGCCAGAGCCCCGACAGGTCGAGGTGCATGCCGACGCAGCGCCACACCCCGCCCTTGGCCAGCCGCACCTCGGTCACGATCGCGCCGCGCGGTTCGAGTGCGGGGAGGTGGATGACCTCGCAATCGACCACCTGCGATGACTTGCGAACGAGGAAGGCGTTGCCGTGCCAGCCCATCGATCCGGCCCGAACTCCGAAATCGACCGCCTTCCAGTCGCTATGCTCGTCCAGAAGATGCGGGGTGATCACCGCTGCCCGCGCGCCAAACCGCCGGTCCGCCTCTTGCAGGGCAATGACGTCCGCATCCAGTTCGTGCAGGACCTCCAGCACGCGTTCCGGGTTGCGGCGCCGGTCGGTGCCGATCGCCTTGCGCATGTTATAGCTTGCGATGCGGATCATTGCGTTCGTGGAACGCCCCTCCACCAGCGAGGTTGCGTCGGGAAATGGTGCCGGTTGCAGGGATCGAACCCGCGACCTTCGGTTTACAAAACCGCTGCTCTACCAGCTGAGCTAAACCGGCGTGTCGGCGCTCCATGCGTCAGGTGACGCCGAAGGTCCAGCCTTCGGTTTGCCGAACCTGAGCGTCGAGCCCGGGCGGGACCCACAAGTCGGCTCGGTCTGCATTGGCGCGCAGCCAGGCGGCGGCCAGGATCGCGTCGGTCGAGTGATCGTCATACTGCGTCAGCGGTTCATGCGGGCGGCTGCCAAGGTGCCCGAGTGCATCGTCCAATGAGACTGCATCGCGTAGCTTGCTTCGGCCGCGTGGCAGGCCGGCCGCGCGCGCCGCCATGGCGGTGTAGATCTCCACCAGTACCGCCCCCTCATCAGGTTTTGAGTCGAACGGCCAGATCGCCAGCGCTCCGTCCAGATGGTGGAGCATCCTCATTCCCGCGAAGCTCGCCTTGGCGACCTGCGCCGCACCGATCGCATCATAGACCGTGGTCGGCTTGGTCGATCGATCGCCGACCATCTCGCACGTGCGCCAGTGGAGGAACTGCGCCTTCGGCCCGTCAGCCGCGCCGAGATAAAAGTGTCGGCCCCGCCGTGCTTCCAGGAAGGAGGCCGCCCCCAAATCCTCGTCGCTGCTTTGTTCGTCGACATAGGCCCACAGCGCGCGGGCCGTTTCGGTCCGGGTTTCGCCCGGCAGATGCGCGCCTCGGGCGAGGAAGGGTGCGGAGAAGCTGCAATCGATCCCGACCAGCAGTGGTTCGTGCGCATGATCGCGCAGCCAGGCGCAGACCTCCGTTCGCGACCACCAGCGGCCAGGCGGGGAGACGAGACGCGGCGCCTCCTCGCCGGCGTGGCAGAGCGCAACGGCGATCCCCTTGTGGCGAGACCCCTTCGCCCCAGACCAGTCGATCGCCGCGAACTGACGAAAATGGGTCAGCGCCGCCGCCCCCGAACGGTACAGACGCCCATCATTTCAGGTTCCGGATCACGTCAGCGGTAAAGCGGGCGATGTCGAAACGGGCGTTGGTGGGGTCCTCACCGCGGCGGACGATCACCAGCTTCTCCGACGGGACCACCATCACGTACTGCCCGCGATTGCCCTGCGCTGAATAGCTGCCTGCGGGTAGGCCCTGCGCCGGTCCGAACAGCCACATGGTGGCGCCATAGCCGGGGCCATCGGCGGGCTGCGGGCCGCTGGCTGTCGTCATGTAGCGCATCCAGCCGTCCGGCAGCAGGCGCTTGCCCTGCCAGACGCCGTCCTGCAGCCAGAACTGCCCCAACCGCGCAAGGTCGCGAGCGGTGGTATAGACCTGGCTGGAGAGGATCAGATTGCCTTGCCAATCGGTCCCGGCCGTCGTGTGTTTCATGCCGAGGGGGGTGAACAGCTGCGACGGCCAGGCGGCGTAGCGCGTATCATTGTTCATCGCGGCGCGGATAGCGCGCGCCGCCAGCATGATGTCGTTGTTGGCATAGCGGAAGCGCGTGCCCGGCTTCACCTCCAGCGGCCAGCCGGTCGCCTGTTCGGTGACGGTGGTGCCGCCGAAATAGATCGCATCGGTGCGATTGCCGTAATGATCGGAATGGAGACCCGACGACATGCGAAGGAGCTGGTCCAGCGTGATCGCGCGGCGCGGATCGGCGGGGTGGCTCCATTCGGGAATAGGCGCGGGCTTGCGCGGGTCGATCTTCAGTTCCCGCACCGCCATGCCGGCCAATGTGCCCGCAATACTCTTCGCCACCGACCAGGTGCGGTTGGAAGTGAACGGGCCGAAGCCGTCCGCGTAACGCTCCGCCACGATTCGCCCATCGTGCAGCACGACGACCCCGACCGTCTCGCCCTTGTAGGTGCTGCGGTCGAAGGCACGAGCGACGGTCTGTGCCAGCGCGGGGCGTGGGCGCGGCGCGATGCCCGAGTCGCCGAGCGGCCACGGCCGTGAGTCCCCCGGCAGTGGCAGCGAGGCGGCGAGCGGTGTTGCCGGCCACGGCGCAACGACGCGGCCGATCGGCTGGAGGACGCAGCCGGTGCGCGGCGACCAATCCGCGCGCCGTGGGGGCAGATCGGTGGCGAAGGCAACCTGAACACTGCGGTTGGGACGGTCGATCGTGGCGCGCAGGCGCGGGAGCAGCGGCTGATATTCCGGGTAGATCCCGCGGAGCTCGAGCGCCTCGACCTGCGCCTCCGTCCGGCCGGCGGCGATCACCCCTTCGCACAGTGCAAGCGCCTTGTAGCCCGCCGCAATCGCCTCCTGATAGGCGGTGGAGGTTTGCGCGCCGATGACCTGAGCGCCGGCGGTGGTTGGCGCAGCCGATGCGATCGTCGCCCCGATCAGCGCGGCGACTATGCCGTGGGTGCGCGCCCGCTTGCCGCAGGCTGCGCCGGCGGTGAGCCGCCGTGCTTGTGCAGTCGACCTGAACCTGTTCCCGACGTCACCCCTGATGCCCACGTGCGACTTCCTCCACCTGTTTCAGCATCGCTATTAGGCGCATCAACGATCGTCTGTCTCGCCCCGGGAGCGACGCGCCTGCCAGAACGCCAGCCGCTTGCGTACGTCGCGCTCAAACCCGCGTTCATTGGGGCGATAGAGCGGCTCGCGCGGCCCGGCGGCAATCTCGTCCGGGAAGAACTCCTGGCCCGAAAAGGCATCGGGCTGATCGTGATCGTAGCGGTAGCCCGCGCCATAGCCGTGCTCCTTCATCAGCGCGGTCGGCGCGTTCAGGATGTGCTTGGGCGGGGGGAGCGAACCAGTACGGCGCGCAAGATCGGTGGCGCGGCCAAAGGCGAGGTAGGAAGCGTTCGATTTCGGCGCGGTCGCGACGTAATTGATCGCTTGCGCCAGGAACAGCCGCCCCTCGGGCCAGCCAATCCTTTCAAACGCCTGCCACGCCGTCAGCACCTGCACCAGCGCCTGGGGATCCGCCATGCCGACATCCTCGGAGGCGGCGCAGGCAAGGCGGCGGAACAGCACCGCCGGATCCTCGCCGCCGTTGGTCATCCGCGCCGCCCAGTAGAGTGCAGCATCCGCGTCGCTGCCGCGCAGGCTTTTGTGGAAGCAGCTGAGCAGATTGTAATGTTCTTCCTGCCCCTTGTCGTAGAGCGGTGCGCGGCGAAGCGCGAAGGCGGCGAGGGCGGCCGGATCCAGCTGCTCCTTCTCATCCAATGTGAGAAGATCCTCGCAAATGCCCAGCATGTAGCGCGCATCTCCGTCGGCCATGTCGACCAGCACGTCGCGCGCCGCAGCATCGAGCGGCAGGGCGCGTCCGATCAGCCGCTCCGCACGCGCCAGCACCTGCGACAGCGCTGGCGTGTCGAGGCGATTGAGCGTCAGCACCTTGGCACGGGAAAGAAGCGCGGAGACGAGGCTGAAGCTCGGGTTCTCGGTCGTCGCGCCGATCAGGACGAAGGTGCCGTCCTCGATCGCCGGCAGCATCGCGTCCTGCACCGGGCGCGAAAAGCGGTGAAGCTCATCGATGAAAACCGCCGTCGACCGTCCGCTGATCGCACGCAGATCAGCGGCGGCCGCGATCGCCTTTCGGAGGTCAACGATCCCTGTCGACACCGCAGACAGCTGGATGAACTCATAGCCCGTCTCACGCGCGATCAGGCGGGCGATGGTGGTCTTGCCGACACCGGGCGGCCCCCACAGGACGAAAGAGGACAACCGCTTCGCCTGCACCATGCGCCCGAGCGGCGCGGTCGGCGCCAGCAGATGATCCTGGCCGATGACGTCGGACAGCCGCGCAGGACGAAGCTCCTCTGCCAGGGGCTTGCGGACCGTCGTCTGAAACAGCGAGTCGGTCACTGGCGGGCCGTCCCGCGCAAAGACACTGCGGCGGCGTTCAGGCTGTGCGGGGGAGGGCCGTCAACCGGCCGGTAAGATGCGGGCATCAGCGCAAGATAGGCGCGCTACAGCGACTTCCTACCCTGCCGCAACAAGCCCTGGCCTGGTCACCACCCGCGTCCCTCATTCCTGCGGCGGGATCGTGTCGGGAATGTTGCCCGCCTGCAGCCCGTGACGCATCAGCATCGGCACGTTGGCGATGGCAAAGATCATGGTCAGCGGGATCGCGCCCCACAGCTTGAAGCCGACCCAGAAATCCGTGCTGGTCGACCGCCAGACCGCCTCGTTCAGCACGGCCATGAACAGGAAGAAGATCACCCAGTTGCGGGTCAGCTTGCGCCATCCGTCCGCCGTCAGCCCCGGATAGGCGCTTTCCAGCAGAAGCTGCAGCAGCGGGCGGCCGGTGGCGAGCCCGAAGCCGAGCACGGCGGCGAAGATCGCATAGACGAACGTCGGCTTCATCTTGATGAAGCGTTCGTCCTGGAACCAGATCGTCAGGCCGCCGAACACGATCACCAGCGCGCCGGAGATCAGCAGCATCGGCGGAATGTGGCGCGTCTTCCACCACGAAATGCCGAGCGCCACCGCCATGGCGATCATGAACGCGGCGGTCGCCGCGAGAATGCGTGCAATCGCGGGCCCGGGCGCAAGGAAATTGACCGCGAAAAAGACGATCAACGGCCCGTAATCGAGCGCGAGCCGCAGGCCCGAGGTGTTTTTGGTTTCGGTACTCACCAGTTACTCCGCTGGTCGGGCCGCCCGGGAACGAGCGGCCGCGGCTCAACAATTGGTCTGACGCGAACGGTCGATCAGCGTGCTTGATCCACGCCCGCGATGATCCGGCTGACTTCATGCGCGTCGAACGGGCGCAGGTCGTTCATCGACTCGCCGACGCCAATCGCGTGGATCGGCAGGCCATAACGTTCTGCTGCTGCCACCAGAACGCCGCCGCGCGCGGTGCCGTCCAGCTTGGTCATCACCAGCCCGGTGACGCCCGCGACTTCCTTGAACACCTCGATCTGGCTCAGCGCATTCTGGCCGGTGGTGGCGTCGAGCACCAGCACCACGTCGTGCGGAGAGGCCGGGTTGATGCGGCCAAGCACGCGGCGGATTTTGGCCAGTTCGTCCATCAGCTCGCGCTTGTTCTGCAGCCGTCCCGCGGTGTCGACGATCAGTACGTCGATGCCCGTCTCGGTGGCTTTCTTCACTGCGTCCCACACCACGCCGGCCGCGTCGCCGCCCTCCGGACCGGTCACGATCGGCACGCCGATCCGCTCCGCCCAGGTCGCGAGCTGGCCGATCGCCGCGGCGCGGAACGTGTCGCCTGCCGCGAGCATCACGCCATAATCCTGCTCCATGAACAGGTGCGCAAGCTTTGCGATGGTGGTGGTCTTTCCCGATCCGTTCACGCCGATCACCAGTACCACCTGCGGCCGCGGAAAAGCGTCGATCTCCAGTGGCTTGGCGACCTTTTCTAGAACCTTTTCGACCTCCTCGGCGACGACGAGGCGGATGCCCAGTTCCTCCATGTTCCGCTCATAGCTGCCCTCGGCAAGCCGGGCGCGGATGCGGGCGGCGGTTTCCGGGCCGAGATCCGACGCGATCAGCGCCTCTTCGATCTCGTCCAGCGTCGCATCGTCCAGCCGGGCCGTTCCCAGTCCGGCAAGGTTGCCGACCAGCCGGTCTGACGTACGGCGAAATCCGCCCAGGAGCTTGTCGTGCCAGGATCGGTTGTCGGTCATGCAGGAATTCCGATGAGATGATCGTCGGCGGCAGCAGTGATCCGCACGGTCGCGATATCACCGATGGTCGCCATCGGGTGGGGCAAGCGTACCTCGGCGAAGGCGGGCGTGTGGCCGCGATCGCCGGGTTTCTCGATAACAATCTGCTGGTCACTGCCGACCAGCGTGGCGAGCCACCCGGCGCGGCGGGTCGCGGCAGCCTCACGCAGGCGTGCGGCACGCTCGCGGGCGACGCCCGGCGCCACCTGGGGCATGCGGGCTGCCGGGGTGCGATCGCGGGGTGAGAAAGGGAAGATATGCGCGTGAACGATGTCGCAATCGGCCAGCAGGCGCAGCGTATTGGCCGCGGCTTCCTCGCTCTCGGTCGGGAAACCGGCGATCAGGTCCGCGCCGATTGCGATCGCGCGCTTCGCCTTCAGCCGGGCCACCATCGCGACGGCTTGCGCTCGTGAATGACGGCGCTTCATCCGCTTCAAAGTCAGATCGTCACCGGCCTGGAGCGAAAGATGGAGGTGCGGCATCACGCGCTCCTCGCTGGTCACCAGATCGAAGAGGTGATCGTCGATCTCGATCGTGTCGAGCGAGGAAAGGCGAAGGCGGGGCAACCGCGGCACACCCGTCAGGATCGCCTCCACCAGCGTGCCGAGGCCGTCGGCGTAGCTGGTAAGGTCGACCCCGGTCAGCACCACCTCGCGCGCGCCATCCTCGACCAGGGCGGCGACGCGCGCGACCACCTGGCCCACGGGCTCCGACCGGCTCGGGCCGCGACCGAGCGGGATGGCGCAGAAGGTGCAGGAATGATCACAGCCGTTCTGCACCCCGACAAAGGCGCGGGCATGGCGGCGGGTGGGTCGGTGGTTGGGAAAGCCGCCCCACGTCGCGGGGAGGAGCTTGGCCGCGTTCGGTACGACGCGATCCACCTCCGGCATCGCGGCGAAGGCGGCCGTATCCATGTCGGATGCACAGCCCGTCACCACGATCTCCGCCGCCGGGCGATCGCGACGCGCGCGGCGCACCGCGACGCGGGTCTGGCGAACGGCCTCGTTTGTCACGCCGCAGCCATTAATCACCACCATATCTCGCGAGCCGGCGAGCGCGCGGATCGTTTCGCTCTCGGCAAGGTTCAATCGACAGCCCAGGGTAATCACGTCGGGCGAACGGGAGGCGAGCATGGCTGGCGATCTAGGGATACATTCGCGGTTAGTCCACGATGAGGCGCGCGCGGTGCTCGACTTCTGGTTCGCGCTGCCGATGGAGCGCCAGTTCAAGCGCGACCCGGAGCTCGATGAGGAGATCAGAACGCGGTTCCGCGCGCTGCGTGACCAAGTCTATGCCAGCGGCGCGGCCGGATGGCGCGACGGGCCGGACGAGTTGCTCGCCGCGATCATCCTTCTCGACCAGTTTTCCCGCAACATCTACCGCGATTCGCCGCGTGCCTATGAGGCTGATGATCTGGCGGTGGAACTGACGCTGCTGGCCATCTCCAATGGCTGGGAAGCCCGCTATGTCGAGGAAGAGCGCGCCTTTCTCTACATGCCGCTGATGCATGCCGAGGATCTGCTGCTGCAGCGCCTGTCAGTGGAGAAATTCACCGCGCTGGGCGGACCGAACGTGCCATTCGCGATCGGCCATCGCGACGTGGTGGAGCGTTTTGGCCGCTTTCCGACGCGCAATGCTGCGCTCGGCCGTGACAGCACGGCCGAGGAGCGCGAGTATCTGATGGCGCCCGACGACGGCACCGGACTACCAAAGGGCTGAAGGCGCGGCCGCCGGGCGTCAGCGGCCGGAGAACACCGGGTCACGTTTCTCCAGCAGCGCGGCCACGCCCTCGCGATGGTCGTCGGTCGCATGGCTGACGGCCTGTGCGGTCGATGCCGAATCGAGTGCCTGATCGTAGCTGCTCGTCTGCCCCTGCCGCAGCAGCGACTTCGTCAGGCGCAGCGAATGGGGCGGGAGCGCAGCGATACGGCCCGCAAGCGCCAGCGCCTCATCCATCAGGCTGTCATGCGGCACGACCCGGCTGACCAGGCCCCAGTCGGCTGCGGTCGCGGCATCGATGACGTCGCCGGTGAAGAACAGCTCGGCCGCCCGGCTCATCCCGATCGCGCGCGGCAGCAGCCATGATCCGCCGTCGCCCGGTACCAGCCCGAGTTTCAGGAAGGTGACGCCAAATTTTGCCTTGTCCGACGCGATGCGGATGTCCGCCATGCATGCCACGTCGCAGCCAAGCCCGATCGCGGCGCCATTCACCGCGGCGATCACCGGCATGTCGAGCGAGAAGAGCGCACGGGCGATACGATGGATGTTGCGCTGATAATGGCTGCGGATCGGCAGTCCGCCGCCGGAGAAGGGGCCCTCCGGATCGGCCATTTTCTTGATATCGCCGCCAGCCGAGAAGGCGCGGCCCTCGCCGGTCAGGATCACGCAGCGGATCGAGAGGTCAGCGTTCAGCGCGTCGCAGGCGGCGCGAACCGCCTCGCCATCGCCATCGGCGCCAAGCGCGTTCATCGCGTCTGGCCGGTTAAGGCGGAGGATCGCGATCGGGCCGCGGATCTCGGTGGTAACGACGGTCATGGTGTTCTCCGAATTGGTCTCAGCGCAGCCCGAGCCCGCGCGCGATGATGCCGCGCAGGATCTCGCGTGTTCCGCCGCGCAGGGAAAAGCTGGGTGAATTCATCGTGATATGTGCCAGAACGGCGACGAAGTCTGATGTCGATGCAGCGTCCGGTTCGGCATCGACGAGGCTGCGCGCGATATCCGGCAGCTCCTGTTCGAATGTCGCCCCCAGATCCTTGACGATCGCTGCATGAGTGCCCGGGTTCTCGCCTGCCTCCAGCATCACGGCGACGCCCCGCGACAGGCGACGCAGCGTGATGAGATGCGCGCTGAGGCGGCCGAGGGCGAGCTGCGCCGCCTCGCCGGTCGCATCCTGAAGCACACCCACCAGTTCGATCAGCAATTGCATCGAGGACAGGAACCGCTCGGGCCCGCTGCGCTCAAACGCGAGCTCGCTCATGACCTGTTCCCAGCCGGCGCCTTCGGTACCGATCAGCGCGGTGGCGGGAAGGAAGGCATCCTCGAAATGCACCTCGTTGAAATGATGCTGCCCGGCAAGGTCGATGATCGGACGGATCGTGATCCCTTCGGTGGTGCGCAGATCGACGAGCAGCTGGCTGGTGCCGGCCTGGCGATCGGCCGGGGTGCCGCTCGTCCGGCAGAACAGGATCATGTAATCGGCGTCGTGCGCACCCGTCGTCCACAGCTTCGTGCCGGTGACGCGCCACCCACCATCGGCGGGCACGGCGCGCGTACGGGTCGCGGCCAGGTCTGACCCGGAATCAGGCTCGCTCATGCCGATGCAGAACACCGTCTCGCCCGCCGCGATGCCCGGTAGGATGGTCTGCTTCTGCTCCTCCGTCCCATATTTGAGGAGGCTGGGGCCGCTCTGGCGGTCGGCGATCCAGTGCGCCGCGACCGGCGCCCCGGCAGCCAGCGTCTCCTCGACGACGACATAGCGTTCAAAGGCGCTGCGCTCGTGACCGCCATATTGCTTTGGCCAGGTCATGCCGAGCCAGCCGCGCTGGCCCAGCTTGCGGCTGAAATCGCGATCGAAGCCGTTCCAGCTGTCCGCACGGGCGAGCGGCGTACGGGTGGCGAGCTCGTCAGCGAGGAACGCGCGTACCTCTTCTCGAAGCGCCTCGGCTGCCTCGTGGCGGGCGGGTGAGGGAAAGTGCAGGGTCGTCATGCTGCCACCACCATCGGCCAATATCCGTCACGTCCCGCGCCGAGCGCGCGCTTGCCCAGCGCCAGCGTCCATTGTCGCTGCGTCCCATATTCATCCCGCCACGCCCAAAGCGCGGTGGTGTAGCGGTGCAGCACGTGTTCGCGGGTGAAGCCGATCGCCCCGTGCAGCTGATGCGCGATCGCGCTGGCCTTGCTCGCTGCCTCGCCGATGCGCGCGCGGGCTACCGCGACCGCGAAGGTGATGTCGCCGCCAGCCACATACGCATCGGCGGCCTGATCGGCGGCGGCAGATGCCGCGGCGACCTCGCCCGCCAGTTTCGCCAGTTCCTGCTGGATCGCCTGGAACTTGGCGAGCGGGCGGCCGAACTGGACGCGCGTGGTCACGTGATCAACGGTCAGCTCGAGGACGCGATCAAGCGCGCCCGCCATCTGCAGCGCGCGTGCGAGTGCGGCCCAGGCAAGCAGCGTCCCGGCGGGGAAAGGCGCTGACGGTCCCTCGGCCAGATCGAGCAGGTCGCGCGGTGCGCCAGCGATATTCTTGCCCTCTCGTGTCACGCGTGGCGAGGAGGCGCGGTGAAGCTGGCCCGCTTCGGTCGCCACGACGGTCTGGACGAAACGGCCCCAGGGAACGGGGGTTTGCGGATCGGCCGCGAGGCCGATCGCCCCGTCGCCGAGCGGCAAGCCCGCCGCGGCGAGCGCGGCATTGGCGATCATCGTTTCGGCCAGCGGCAGCGCAAGGGCGTGCGTGCCGGTCAGTCGCACCAGCGCCAGTGCTTCCGCCGTGGGGACGCCGAAGCCGCCATGGTCCTCGGGCACGAGGGCGAGCGGCAGGCCGCTTTCCTCGATCGTCTCCCACGCGGCGGCGGGCCACTCGCCGCTCGTTGCCGCTTGCTCGATCGCCTCGGCATGGGTGGTAAACAGCCGCTCGGCGGTGTCGGCGAGCATCGTTCCGATCTCGCTCATGCGTGTCGCCTGTGCCGGTCCTGCATGTGCATGGCCGCTCCTCTCCGTTATCCTGATGTCGCTAGGACAAGCGGCCAGCGCTTGTCCACCTGACAGTCCTGCTGGTCGGCGGCAAACTCCGTGGTAAGAGCGCGCGGCCGGGGGGAATGCGATGCGCCTGTGGTCATTGTTTTTCATGCTGTTCGCGTTGCTGGGGCGACCCGCGGCGGCGCAGGCGCGTGGGCCGCTGGTCCTCGCGGCGGCCAGCATGCAGGAGGCGCTGGGCGAGGCGGCGGACCGATGGGCTGCCAGTGGCCACCCGCGCCCGGTGCTGTCCTTCGCTGCATCCTCTGCGCTCGCACGGCAGATCGGCGCCGGCGCCCCAGCCGATCTGTTCGTATCCGCGGATGACCGCTGGATGGAGTGGCTCGCCGAAAAGGGGCGGCTGGTGCCCGGCACCCGCGCGGTCCTTGCCGGCAACCGGCTGGTCGTCGTTGCCGCGCCCGGACGCGGGCAGGAACTTGGCGGCATGCGGGGGCGCGCTCTCGGCACCTTGCTGGCGGCGGGCCCATTCGCCATGGGCGATCCAGCCGCAGTGCCTGCCGGCCGCTACGGCAAGACGGCCCTCGAGCGGCTGGGCGCGTGGCCGATGGTCGCGCGCCGCGTCGTTCGCGGGGAAAGCGTGCGCGCCGCACTGTCGCTGGTGGAGCGTGGCGCTGCGCCCTATGGCATCGTCTATGCCACCGACGCCCGGATCGCGCCGCGGCTGCGCATCGTCGGCCGCTTTCCCGCCGGCAGTCATCCGCCGATCCATTACCCGCTCGCGCGGCTCTCCAGCGCGCGGCACCCGGACGCCGAGGGCTTCCGCCGGTTCCTGCTGTCACCCGCCGGTCAGTCGATCCTGGTGCGGCACGGCTTCACCCGCCCATGACGGAGGAGATCGCCACCGTCGTGCGCCTGTCGCTGCTGGTCGGCGGGGTGGCGACGATGGGCATGCTGCCGATCGCCTTTGCGCTGGCCTGGCTTCTCGCGCGCACCGACTTTCCGGGCAAGGTGATCCTCGACGGGATCATTCATCTGCCGCTGGTGGTGCCGCCGGTGGTCACCGGCTGGGTCCTGCTGCTGGTCTTTGCTCCGGGCGGGCCGATCGGGGGCCCGTTGGAGCGATGGTTCGGGGTCAGCGTGATCTTCCGCTGGACCGGGGCGGCGATCGCTGCGGGGATCATGGCGCTGCCGCTGATGGTGCGCGCAATGCGTCTGTCGATCGAGGCGGTGGACCAGCGGCTCGAGCAAGCGGCGCGGACGCTGGGGGCAGGGCGGTGGCGCGCCTTTGCCACCATCACGCTGCCGCTCGCGCTGCCCGGGATCCTCGCGGGCGTGGTGCTCGGCTTTGCGCGGTCGCTGGGGGAGTTCGGGGCGACGATCACCTTCGTCTCCAACGTGCCGGGCGAAACGCAGACGCTGCCGCTGGCGATCTATGCCGCGCTTCAGCAGCCGGGCGGCGAAGTGATCGTGTGGCGACTGGCGGCAATCTCCGTCGGTCTCAGCCTGGCGGCGCTAGTGGTGTCGGAGGCGGTGGCGCGGCGGCAGGGACGGCGGCTCCATGTCCTTTGACATCGACCTGACCGTCCGGCGCGGTGAGCGGGTGATCGGCACCGCGTTCCGCTCCGACGCACGAAGCACCGTCCTCGTCGGTCCGTCGGGCGCGGGAAAGACCAGCGTACTGATGATGATCGCCGGGCTGCTCGTGCCGAGCGTCGGCCATGTCAGGGTCGGTGGCCGCACTTTGTACGATGCGGCCGCGCGGATCGACGTGCCGCCGCATCGCCGCCGCGCCGGCGTGGTTTTTCAGGAGCCGCGGCTGTTTCCGCATCTCTCCGTGCGCCGGAACCTCCTCTACGGGGCGAGCGACGCGTTAGCGCTGCCCCGGATCGCCGCGACGCTGGAGGTCGAGCCGCTGCTGGAGCGCTGGCCGCGCAGCCTGTCAGGCGGCGAGGCGCGGCGCGTGGCGATTGGGCGTGCGCTGCTGAGTGCCCCGGATTTCCTGCTGCTCGACGAACCGCTCGCCTCGCTCGATCGTGCGCGGCGCGAGGAGGCGATGCAGGAGATCGAGCGGCTGCGCGATGATCTGCGCCTGCCGATGTTGATCGTAACGCACGACCCAGAGGAGGCCGAGCGCCTCGGTCAGCACATCATCCGGATGTAACCGGCTGCGGATTGTTGGGGACCAGCACGAGCGTGCGACCCTCGACCCGCCAGGATTTCAGCCGCGACAGGAAGTTCATGCCCAGCACGTCCGTCTCCCCGAAGGCGGGCGACACGACGACGGGCACGTCACGCGCGACGATGTTGCCGAGCGACAATTCGCCGATCGTCGCTGTCTGGGCGCGGATCGTGCCATTGGCGGTTCGCAGCAGCATCGGGAACATCGCGTCACGCACATCGAGGCCCGCGGCATTTGCCGTATCCAGCGAAAGCGCGGTCACCGTCGCTCCGCTGTCCACCAGCATACGCCGCTTCACCCCGCCGAAGCTGACATTGGCCCAGAAATGCCCGTCTGGGCTCATCCGGATGCGGGTCTCGGCGCCCTCCACCTGCTGCCCCGACAGGTCCAGCACCTCGGCGACACGGCCGAGATAGGGATCGAAGCGTTCGCGCTCGCCCAGGACGAATACCAGCGCGCCGATCAGCGCCACCCACATGGCAAGACTGACGAGGCGGCCGATCACCGGCAGGCGTCGCAGGAAGCCTGCGATCACGACGAGAGCGAAAAGGCCAAGGATCAGCGGATAATGGGGAGCCAGATCGGCAAGTGCGTCCATCGCACCCATATAGGATCACCGCGCCCGCATGCGATGCAGGTCTCGCGCGATTTTCCTCGGCGTGATGGCCCAGCCCGAAACACGACAAAAAAGGGCAGCTCCTTGCGGAGCTGCCCCTTTGTGCAGCCAGTGGCCAGCAGCGGACCGGCAAGACCGGCGACGCTGCAATAAGCCTTAGCGCTTCGAGAACTGGAAGCTGCGGCGTGCCTTGGCGCGGCCGTACTTCTTACGCTCGACGGTACGGCTGTCGCGGGTCAGGAAGCCCGCTGCCTTCACCGGGGCGCGCAACGCCGGCTCGTACTTGGTGATCGCCTGGCTGATGCCGTGCTTCACCGCGCCGGCCTGACCCGAAAGGCCGCCGCCCTTGACGGTGCAGATCACGTCATACTGACCTTCGCGCTCGGTGATGCCGAACACCTGATTGATAACGAGGCGCAGCGTCGGACGTGCGAAATACACTTCCTGATCACGACCGTTGATCGTGATCTTGCCCGAACCCGGCTTCAGCCACACGCGGGCAACCGCGTCCTTACGACGGCCGGTGGCATAGGCGCGACCGTATTTGTCGAGTTCCTGCGCACGCAGCGGGGCGCGCTGCGACGGCTCGTCGATCTTGCCTTCAAGATAGGCCTCGGCCTTCTCTTCTGCAGCAGCGACGGCGGTTTCGCGCTGCTCGCTGAGCGCGGCGCCGAGATCGGCGAGGGACTGGCGATTGTCGGACATTATGCGCCCACCTTGTTCTTGCGGCTCATGCCGGCGATGTCGAGGACCTCGGGGTTCTGCGCTTCGTGCGGGTGCTCAGCGCCCTTGAAGATGCGCAGGTTGCGCATCTGCTGACGGCCCAGCGGGCCGCGCGGGATCATGCGCTCAACAGCCTTTTCGAGCACGCGCTCGGGGAAGCGGCCTTCCAGCACCTTTGCGGCGGTGACGCCCTTGATGCCGCCGGCATAACCGGTGTGCTTGTAATAGACCTTGTCGGCCAGCTTGTTGCCGGTGAAGCGCACCTTGTCGGCGTTGATCACGATGACATTGTCACCGCAATCTACGTGCGGGGTGAACGACGGCTTGTGCTTGCCGCGCAGGACGTTGGCGATCACGACCGCTGCACGACCGACCACCAGGTCGGTGGCATCGACGATGTGCCACTTCTTTTCCACCTCTGCGGGCTTGGCCGCCTTGGTGGTCTTCATCAGCGCCTTCATGGGCTTGGACCTTTGCAAGAAACAGATACGCCACCCCGTCAAGGGGCGGCGTGACAGTGAGGGCATTGGACAAAGGCCTGCTGAAAGTCAACGATTCAGCGGCTTTCCTGACGGGTAAAATGATACCGGCATCCTGATCCTAGAAGAACAGCTTGCGGAAACTCAGCCTCACCGACCGGCCGAGCGGGTCGAGCAACGCCGGCTGGTAACCGATCGGAACGGCGCCCGCAGCATCACGTACGTCGAGCCGCTGGTTGAAGAGATTGTTGACTGACAGGGTGACGCGCGAGCCTTGGAAGAACGGCGCCTTCTGCACCAGCGCGCGCTGCTGGCCGAGATCCGCGAAGACACGCAGATTGGCGGTGAAGAGCGCGCCGAAGCTGAGATCCTCGGGCGAGGGGGCGCCGTTGGGGTTGGCGAGCAGGGTCGTGCCCTCCTGCCACGTGCCGTTCAGCCGGACGCCGATGCCGTGCCGGTTGTATCCGGCGTTGAACTCCACCTGGTGCCGCGGCTGGCCGCCCCGCGCACCGATGGCCGAACCGCTCAACAGGTCGAGTTCGGGCAGACCGGGCCGGATCAGGATCGTGTCCTCGAGGCGCCAGGTGTGGAACACGCTGAGCTGCACGCGGCCCTGGCGTGCGCCGCCGAACCCGCCGCGGCCAAAGCCACCACCGCCACGTCCGGCAAAGCCGCCCGGTCCGCGATCGCCCGCGGAGCGCACGCCCGTCTGGCTCGCCTCGCCGCCAGCCGGACTGGCGCCCGCCCCGGAACGCCCCCGCTCGCGAAAGGCGGCGCGGCGTTCCGCAATCTGTTCGGCGGTCAGCGGCTGGCCGTCAGGGCCGGTCGGCGGCGGCGCCTCCAGCGTCTCGGTCCAGTTGAAGCCCCAACGGATCTGCCGGCTGCGGCTGCGATCGAAGTTCACGGGCCGCGCGTCGATGCTGATCAGCGTGCCGGCCGCGTCACGATCGAACCGGCCGGGGAAGGCCGCCTCGATTTCCGGCGTCGCGGTCGGAAAGCTTGCGATCGGATTGTCGATGCGGCTGTCGGTGTAATTGGCAAGCAGCGTCAGGTTGGTGTCGCTGATCGGCTTCACCGTCAGGCCCAGCTTCAGCACGCGGCGCTGGTCGGCCGCAAGGTTCGGATTGCCGCCGGTGATGGTGGTCGCATCCACCGTCTGGCCGGTCACCAGGTCGAATACGCGGACGTTGGGCGTGACGATCAACGGATTGCCGAGCTGCTGGATCGTCGGCGCACCCTGCTCATGCGCGACCGAGCCGATCAGGCGCACGGCCTCGACCGGTCGCCAGTTGAAGCCATAGCCGACCGATCCGAGCGTGCCAAAATCCGACAGCTGATCGACCCCGCCGTTGATCGTCGCCGACAGGGCGCCGATGGGGCCGTTGCGGAATAGCGGAATGTCGATGTTCGCCTGGGCCGAACCCTGGTCGCGCGACAGGTCGGTCGCAGTCACGATGCCGGCCCGGCGCGATCCGCCGCTGATGTCGCGCAGGGTGAAGCCAGCCTTCAGCGTGGTCGTCACCGCGCCGGCGGGAAGATCGAACAGGCTGCCGCTGAGCGTCCCTTCGGTCTCGATCGTTTGCGCTACCGACTCCGCCCGGTCGCGGCGGGTGCCGCTGCCCGGGCCGCCGTCGCGATCGGTGAGGGTTGTCGACCAGTCGCGCGTATAGCCGCCGTTTAGCGACCAGCGCCATTGATCAAGGTCGCCGTTCAGGGCGTAATTGAGCACGCCGGTGCGGGTGCGCCCCTCGCGCAGCAGCCGCTGGCCGTCTGACGACGTACCAAGGCCGGCGCGGGTATCAGCGCCTTCCAGCTCACCGCTGATCGTGGCCGATACATTGCCGAAAATGGTCTGGTTGTACGTCGCGTTCAGCTTCGCTGCGTCGCTGGCCGATAGCAACGTGCGGTTCGGATCGGCCTCCGCCAGGTTGCGCTGCGTTTCGAACAGCGGGTTGCTGTGGGCATATTCGCCATCGACGCTGAAGCGGTTGCCGTTGCCCAGGCGAAGGTAGTTGAGCGTCGCCTCATGTACCTGACGCCCGCCATCGCTGGCAAAGCCGGTATCCGCCTCCGCCGTCACCGCATTGAAGCGGCGCCGCAGGACGATGTTCACCACCTTCTGATCGGGGCGATAGCCGTATTTCAGCGCGACTTCCTCCGGCAGGATGTCGACGCGCTGGATCGCCTCTGGAGGCAGGCCGCGGATCTCGCGGAAGCCGCTGATCCGGCGGCCGCCCAGCAGGACCACGGGGGCGCCGGCGCCGCGGCCCTGGATGCTGCCGGTGAGCGGGGCAAGCTCCTCCAGCAATTCGCCGATGTTGCTGGCACCATAAGCGCGAATGTCGCGGCCGCTCAGCACCACTTCGGGCTTGATGTCACCGATCACCGATCCGCGCGGCTGGCGGCTGCCGGTGACGATGATGTCATCCTCAAGCTCGAGTTCAGCCTCAGCTTCCTCCACCGACTGCGGCTCGCCCTGCAGGGGGATGGCCGTCTCGGATTCGGCCGTCTGGGATTCGGCCGGTGGCAATTCGCCCACCTGGACCGGCGTGGCAGTGGCAGGGACGGTCATTGCGGCGAGAGAAGCGGGCAGCAGCAGGATCGACAAGGACAGGCTCCGGAACCGACGTGGGATGATCACGTCCTACGGCGGGGTTGTGGGGGAAATGTCGCGGCGGCACCGGAAAATCGTCGCAAATTGTACCCGTGCGATTGGACGCGGGTTGGCTTGCGGGACAAACCGGTGCTGGACGCGCAGCGCATAACGCGCCGACGCGACAGCGGATAGAGGGCGCGCCCCGCTCAGGTCACGATGCGAACGGGCACGCCCTTCGAGGCCGGGGTCTTGGATGCCTCGTCATGGTACCACAGCGGCACCAGCGGATTGGTTTCGGGGTAATAAGCGCCGATGCACCCGCGCGGCAGCAGATAGGGCGTGACGGTCAGGCCATCGACCTGACGATGCTCCCCATCATCGGCATCGCTGGCGAGGCTGACCACCTGGCCCTCTGCCAGGCCGGCAGCCGCGATATCGTCCGGATGCATCAGCACGACATCGCGCGTGCCCTCGATCCCGCGAAGGCGGTCGGAATAGCCGTAGATGGTGGTGTTGAACTGATCGTTCGAGCGCAGCGTCATCAACCGCCAGCGCCCTTCCTTGTCGCCAAGGCCGAGCGCGGAGAGCGAGGTGGGAACGGTGAATTCCGCCTTGCCGCTTTCCGTCTTCCAGATCCGTTCGCGCGCCGCATTGCCCTTGTAGAAACCGCCCGGCGTGAAGACGCGCGCGTTGAAATCGGCGAACATCTCCGGATAGCTTTCCTCGATCAGGTCGCGGATCAGGCCGTAATCGGCGGTCCAGTCGTCCCACCGCGCCTTCGGATTGGGCGGCAGCGTCGCCTTGGCCATGCCGCAGACGATCGCGACTTCGGATTTCAGATGGTCGCTGGCCGGGTGACCATTGCCCTGCGATCCATGGATGCACGACAACGAATCCTCCATCGTCACTGCCTGCGCGCCGGTCACTTGCATGTCGCGTTCCGACCGGCCGAGGCACGGCAGGAGATAAGCGACCTCGCCGTTGATCAGGTGGCTTCGGTTGAGCTTGGTGGCGATCTGGACCGTGAGGCGCATCGATTGCCACGCCTGCTCCATCTTCACCTGTTCCGGGATGGCGCGTACGAAATTGCCGCCGAGGCCGATAAAGGCCTTCACCTCGCCGGAAATGATCTTCTCGCAGGCATCGACGGTGTTGAGGCCCGTGTCGCGGGGCGGGTCGAACGCGAATTGCTCGGCCATGCGGTCGAGCGGGACGAGTTCGGGCTTTTCGGAGATGCCGACTGTGCGCTGTCCCTGCACGTTGCTGTGACCGCGGATCGGCGAGATGCCGGCGCCTTCGCGTCCGATGCTGCCTTTCAGCAAGGCAAGATCGACGAGCGTGGTCAAATTGTCGGAGCCGTGCACGTGCTGCGTCAGCCCCATGCCGTACATGAAGATGGTGCGTTCGGCCGCAATATAGACGTCGGCGGCCTTTTCGAGATCGGCCCGGGCCAAACCGCTTTCGCGTTCGATCTCCTCCCACGACAATTGCTCGGCATGGGCCTTCACCGTCTCGAACCCGGTCGTGTGCTGTGCGAGGAAATCGACGTCCAGGACATGGCGCTTGTCCTCGCGCCAGCGCCGTTCCGCGGTGGAGAGGACGTGTTTGATCATGCCCATGATCGCCGCAATGTCGCCGCCCGCCTTTACCTGCAGGTAGAGCGAGGAGATTTCCGTCTCCTTGCCGGTGAGCATTTCGACCGGGCTTTGCGGGTTCTTGAACCGTTCCAGCCCCGTCTCGCGGATCGGGTTGAAGGTGACGATCTGCACCCCGCGCTTCACCGCCTCCTGCAGGGGATGGAGTAGCCGGGGCGCATTTGATCCCGTGTTATGGCCGAAGAAGAAGATCGCGTCGCATTTCTCGAGATCCTCGAGGACGCAGGTGCCGACGGGTGATCCGATCGCCTTCTTGAGCGCCACCGACGTGGTCTCATGGCACATGTTCGAACTGTCGGGCAGGTTGTTGTGCCCGTACATGCGCGCGAACAGGGCGTAGAGGTAGCTTGTCTCAAGGCTGGCGCGGCCCGAGGCGTAGAAGACGGTGCTTTTCGGGTCGAGCCGCTTCAACTCCGTGCCGATCGCGGCAAACGCCTCATCCCAGGCACAGGGGACATATTTGTCGGTCGCGCGATCGTAGCGCATCGGGTGGGTGAGGCGGCCCTGATGCTCCAGATCATAGTCCTTCCAGTCGCGCAGCTCGGTCACGGTATGTTGCGCGAAGAACTCGGGCGTGCAGCGGCGGGATGTCATCTCCCACAAGGTCGCCTTCGCGCCATTCTCGCAGAATTCGAACGGGTGGGGGTGCTTCGGCTTCCCCCAAGCGCAGGACACGCACATGAAGCCGCCGGGCTTGTTCTGCCGCCGCAGGGTGTCTAGCGCGGCGGGCGTCGGCCGTTCACGCGCGAGCACTTCGGTCATGCCGCGTACCGAGCCCCATCCGCCGGCGGCGCCCGAATAGTGAACCGTATCCTTTTCGTCAGCCACCCAGGATCCTTTCGCGCGACAGCCGTTCATGGCTGACAACGCGAGGGGCGCTGTTTGGATCACCGGCGTGGGCACTATATGCAGGGAACGGGCATATGCAGGCGGGGGCGCAGGAGGATCGAAGCCGTGGCGGACGACGCATTGCCTGACGACACCAAGCTGACCCGAACCAAGCAGCGCTGGGCCAACGAGGGCAAGTTCATCACCGGCGCAGCGCGCGGCGCGGATGAGCGCCTGCCGCCCGGCCAGCATCTGGTGCGCGACTGGCCGGTGCTGGACCTGGAGCGCCAGCCCGATGTGTCGACCGATCGATGGCGGCTGACGATCAAGGGGCTGGTCGCCCGTCCGGTATCGCTCGACTGGTCCGCGTTCATGGCCTTGCCTCAGACCGAGCGGCGGAGTGACATCCACTGCGTCACAACCTGGTCGCGCTACGACAATGATTGGGCGGGCGTCGCGACCCGCACGCTGCTCGACCTGGTCGAGCCGCGCGACGAAGCCGCCTTTGTCGTGCTGCACGGTTATGACGGCTATACGACCAACGTCCCGCTGGCCGATTTCGCCGCAGAGGACGCGCTGATCGCGCGCGAATGGCAGGGAAAGCCGCTGACGCGCGAGCATGGGGGACCAGCTCGGTTGGTGATCCCCCATCTCTATTTCTGGAAAAGCGCCAAGTGGATCAGCGGGATCGAACTATTGGGTGCCGATCGCCCAGGCTTCTGGGAAGTGAACGGTTATCACCGACGCGGTGATCCCTGGGAGGAGGAGCGCTATAGCTGAGCTGCGCCGCGCTTAGGCGCGACGCCGCCCCAGCGTGTGCCCGGCGGCGACCACGGCGATCAGCAGGATCGCGGCGTTCACCTGATGCGCAACCGCGATGGTGAGGTCGACACCGGTGAGCAGCGTGGCGATTCCCAGCAGGATCTGAAGGCTGGTCAGCAGGATGACCGCGCCCCAGGCATTCACCGCGCCGCGCCGCCGTGCCGCAAAGGCGAGCCAGATCACGGCGGCGGCCGCGGCGAAGGCGAACCAGCGATGGACGAACTGGACCACGATGGGATTGTCGACGAGGTTGCGCCACGCCGGCTCCAGCATCGGCGTACCGGCCGGGAAGAAGCTGTCGCCCATCAGCGGCCAGGTGCTGAACGCATAGCCGGCGTTGAGCCCCGCGGTGAAGGCGCCAATGAAGATCTGGATGCCCAGGAGCAGCATCGCGACCGCGGCGAGCGGTTTCAGCCCTGCGGGCCTCGCCAGCGGATCGCGCGCGAGATCGCGCAGGTCCAGTGCGGTCCATACCACGCCGCCCAGGATGACAAGGGCGGCCGAAAGGTGAACTGCGAGGCGGACGTGGCTGACATCAGTTCGCACCGACAGGCCCGATGCGACCATCCACCAGCCGATTGCCCCCTGCAGGCCACCCAGCGCGAGCAGTGCGAGGAGGCGCGGGCCATAGCCGCGCGGGATCTGCCGCTTGATCGCGAACCACAGCAGGGGAAGCGCAAAGGCCAGCCCAATAACGCGGCCGAGCAGGCGATGGACATATTCCCAGAAGAAGATCTGCTTGAACCCGTCCAGCGTCATGCCGCGGTTGATCTCCTGGTATTCCGGGATGCGCTGATAATGGCGGAATTCCGCCATCCACTGCGCCTCGTTCAGCGGGGGAATGGTCCCGCTGATCGGCTTCCACTGCGTGATCGACAGCCCCGATTCGGTCAGACGCGTGATGCCTCCGACGGCAACCATGACAACGATGAGGGCGGCGACGACATAAAGCCATCGCGCCAAGGCGAGTGGCCGCGGCGAAACGCGAAAGCCAGGGCTGGGCTTGAGCATGCAGCCATCTAGAAGCGCGGCGTCGTTGCCGCAATGGCGTACACCCGCCATCGCACTCATCCCCCGTCGCTTGGCGGAGGTGCCAAGTACGCGACCTGGCGTGTTTATTGACGATGTGATGTTGTAACCTGTCCGGCGTGGCGCTACATGCGTCGGCGATGGCAACAATGTCTCATCCCGCCAGCACCGCTCGACTGGATCGCCTGGCGATCATCGTGTCGGGGCTATGCGTCGTTCACTGCATCGCCAGCGCGGTGTTGATCGCGATGCTGTCTGCCGTCGGCGGGATGATGGTGGACCCGATTTTTCACGAGGTCGGATTGATGCTGGCGATCGTGCTGGGTGCCATCGGTCTGGGCCGCGGCGCGTTGCAGCATGGGAACCTATGGCCGATCGGCGTTGGCTCGCTTGGCCTTGGCATCATGGCCGGCGCGTTGTCGCTGCCGCATGACGCCGGGCTGGTCCATACCGGTGAGGCATTCTGGACCATCGTCGGTGTCGCGCTGCTCGCTCTGGGGCACGACTTGAACCGCCGCGCCGACGCCTGACCGCGAGGGCGGCGCTCAGCCGGGCGGGCGAAGCGTCGCTGCCAGTGATGCCGTTGCGCTCCCCCGCCGTGCCGGCTGCGGCTGATCGGGGGAGGGAGCCCAGCCGGTCAGGAAGATGATCTCGAACCGCTCCGCCGTACGTCCGTCGGCATCGGCCAGATCGGCAAAGGCAGCTGCGCTGCGTGCCACCGTCGCGGCTCCCAGCGGCTGACGATCGATCAGCAGGTTAGTGCCCGCCATGCCGCGCAGATCGTCGAACAGCCGTCCGACATTGCCGTAGCGCACGCGCAGCGGCTCGGCATCCGCCACCGGAAGGGCGAAGCCGGCACGCATCAGCAGGTCGCCCGCGGACCGCACGTCGATCTGCGGATGAAAGCGGGCGACTGGTCGCTCGGCTTCTGCGGATCGCATCGCTGAACGCAACGTCGCCAGCGAGCCAGCACCGAGAAACGCACCAAGGAACAGGCCATCCGGGCGCAGGATTCGCCGGATCAGCGACAGCGCGCCCGGCACGTCGTTGACCTGATCGAGCACGCCGGCCGAGACGACCAGATCGAACGAATGATCGGCAAACGGCAAGCGATCCTCATCGGCCTGCACGCCGCCCGCCTGACGGGCAAAGCCATGGCCGGCGTCCAGCCGGGCGATCCGGGCGCCAGCGGGTGGCTGGAAGCTTCCATCGAAACTGCCGAGATCGAGGACGTCGTGAAAGGACCGCTTCACGCTCGCGAGCCGCTCGTGGATGCCGTCGAGCATGGCGGCGCGGACGAAACCGTGTGCGGCAAAACGCGGGGCGATGCGGTCGCGCCGCGAGCGGCGGGCCTTGCGGTCGAATATCTCAGGAGCCGTCATGGCGCGGCTTGTGCGCCCGGCGGCGGCGCGCGACAAGCGGGGACGATGCTCGCCAAGTTGCTTCAGCCAGTGATTTCGCTGGCTCTGCCCCCACGATGCGCGGGATGCGGCGCGATTGCCGATGACGATCATCGCTTCTGCGCAACATGCTGGGGATCGCTGCGCTTCCTCGGCCCGCCATGGTGCGCGGCCTGTCACGCGCCGCTGAGCTATGAACCGGCGCCCGGCACATGGTGTGCTCCTTGCCTCCAGGCGCCGCCGCGGCATGGCGGGATAGACGCCGCCGTCGCGTATGGGGAGGTCGCGCGCGCCGTGGCGCTGCGCCTCAAATATGGCGGGCGGGCTGCTTTCGCCGAGACGGCGGCGCGATTGATGGCGCGCCACTTGGCTGCCGACGTCGACTTGCTGGTGCCTGTTCCTCTTCACCGCTGGCGGCTTTGGTCGCGCGGATACAATCAGGCCGGCCTGATCGCGACTGCCGTGGCGCGGCTGAGCGGCGTCCGGGTCGATGCGCAGGCGTTGGTCCGCCATCGCGCGACTCAGGCATTGCGTGGCGCCAGTGGTGCCGAGCGGCGGCGCGTCGTGCGGGGGGCGTTCGCGGTACCGCCCGGCGCGCGGGCAAGGCTGGCGGGCAAGCGGATCGTGCTGATCGATGACGTCTATACCAGCGGCGCAACGACCGACGCCTGTATCGCAGCGCTTCGATCCGCCGGTGCGGCGCACGTCGCGGTGCTATGCTGGGCCCGCGTGCTCAGCGATCGCGATGATTGACAATTGCGCAGCGCATCCACACGTCACTCTCATGGCCCGTGTTGAAATCTACACCAAGGCGTGGTGCCCTTATTGTGTCCGCGCGAAGCAGCTTCTTGCCAGCAAGGGCGTCGAGCCGACCGAATATGACATCACTCTCGGCGGCGAGCAGCGCGTCGAGATGATCGATCGCGCCGGAGGCCGGACGACCGTGCCGCAGATCTTCATCGATGGGCGCCACATCGGCGGCTCCGACGATCTTGCCGCGCTTGATCGGGCAGGGAAGCTCGACCCGCTTCTCGCACCCTGACGATGCGCGCCGCCATCCTGCAGATGACGAGCGGGATCGATCCCGCCGCTAATGCCCGTACGCTGACCGACGCGATCGATGAGGCAACCCGAGGCGGGGCGGCAATGCTCTTCACACCCGAGATGTCGGGGCTGATCGATCGCAACCGGGACCGTGCCGCCGGTGTGATTACGGCGGAAGACGATGATCGGGTATTGGGGAGCGTTCGCGACGCAGCGGTCCGCACGGGGCTTTGGGTGCATCTTGGCAGTCTGGCGGTGCGCCGCGAGGACGGGCGGCTGGTGAACCGCGCCTTCGTGATCGACGGCAATGGGACGGTGCGGGCGCGCTATGACAAGCTGCACCTGTTCGACGTGGATCTGCCCACCGGCGAAAGCTGGCGCGAATCGGCGGCCTATGTCGGCGGCGACGCCGCCGTGGTGGTGGCGACGCCGCTCGGTAACCTCGGTCTTTCGATCTGTTACGACGTACGCTTCCCTAGCCTCTATCAACGGCTGAGCGATGCGGGCGCGACGCTGATCGCGGTGCCCGCCGCCTTCACCCGCCCCACGGGCGCGGCGCATTGGCAGGTGCTGCTGCAGGCCCGCGCTATCGAGAACGCTGCCTTCGTCATCGCCGCCGCCCAGACCGGGCGGCATGAGGACGGACGCGAAACCTATGGCCATTCGCTGGCGATCGGCCCGTGGGGGGAGGTGCTGTGCGATATGGGCGAGCAGCCTGGCCTGGCGCTGGTCGATATCGATGCGGAGAAGGTTTCCGAGGTGCGCGGACGTATCCCGGTCACCATGCATCGCCGCGACATTCCGCCGGTCCGGGTGGTGCCATGATCGTTTTCGATTTGCAATGCGGCACAGGGCATGTGTTCGAAGCGTGGTTCAATTCATCGGATGCCTATGCCGAGCAGCGTGAGCGCAAGCTGATCGCCTGTCCGATGTGCGGCGACACTGGTGTGGACAAGGCGGTAATGGCGCCCAATGTCGCGCCCAAGGGAAACAGCCGCTCCGTGGCGGCAGCCCCGGCGAACGTGCCGGACAAGGTGAAGGCCGCGCTCAAGGCACTGGCCGAGGCGCAGCGCCAGGCGCTCGAGGGATCGCGCTGGGTCGGCGACCGCTTCGCCACGGAAGCACGTGCGATGCATGCCGGCGACCAGCCCGACGAGGCGATCTACGGCCAGACCACGCTGGCCGAAGCAAAGGCGCTGGTCGACGAAGGGGTGCCGATCGCCCCGTTGCCGCTGCCGGTCGTGCCACCCGAAAAGGCGAACTGAGCCGCGTCGCTCGCGTTCAATCAGGGCCCGAGGGTAAGTGAAGGGATCGGCAATAGCGCCTAGTTGACCCGCCTCCACGGCGGCCGTAGCAGGGCGGTCATTGCCCCCGTAGCTCAGTAGGATAGAGCGACGGTTTCCTAACCCCGCGTTGGGGCAGGGAAGAGGCGGCAAAAACCCAGCTTTTCTGCCGGTTTTTTGCTAGTCTGTGTTGCCAAACCGTCGCCTGTGTGCCCTCTTTTGTGCCACCCCCGTCTGGGCGCGTGCGGCCTGTTCGGGCGTCAGGTAGGCGAGATAGATCTCGGTGGTCTTGACGCTGCTGTGCCCCAGCTCCCGCGATAAATCGTAGAATCCGCCTTTGCCCTCCCGCAGGTATTCCACTGCGAACAGGTGCCGGAGGTGGTGGAAGCTGAAGCGGCGGTAGGGGATGCACGCTTTGGCGGCGCGCTTTTCGGCGCGCGCCGTGTAGTCCGCGAAGTTCGAGGCGACGTTGCGGTAGCGGCTCGCAACGGGACGACCGTCGGCGTCTTCCTCCAGGTGGTAGAAGACATACGGACATTTAAGCTGGCGGGTGGCGCTGAATGATCGCGACGGCCTCGGCCGATAAGGTGACAGTGCGCATGCGGTTGCGCTTCCCGATGACGGTCGCGTGTCGGTTGGCCAGATCGAGCATTGTGTGTTCGAGGCCGGCGATTTCTTCCTCACGCATCCCGGTTTCTCGAGCGAGCAACATCACGTCGCCAAAGCGGGTGCGCTGCCGGCCGATCGTCAGGTCAATGTCGCTCTGGGTGGGGAGCTCGATCGGGTCGCGACGCTCCTGCAGACGCTTGCGTGGGTAGGCGCGGGCTGCGTTCTCATCCACCCAGCCTTCTTCGATCGCGTGATCGAGAACGCTGGAGATCGCCGTCAGATCGCGGCGGATGGTGGCGTTGGTAACGTGCTGCGCCTTGCGGCCCTTCACCAGCTCCGCGTCGATCTGATGGACCTCAAACGGGTCGAGGCACTGTCGGCATTCATTCAGGCTGACGGTATAGCGAAGGACGGTCTTGGGGCTGATCGCTTTTGCCCGCACGTCGGCTTCCATGGCCTCAGTCCAGGAGACGAAGGCCTGCACCCAGTTCATAGGGCCGGCGATGCCGTAGTGCGCCTGGTTCTCGATCTCTTCGCGTCGGGCCTTCAGGCGTTTTTCCGCCACTTTCTCAGAGCGTGTTCGTAAGCTTTCTCGGTCCTCGCCGCCGTTAACCTCGAAACGCGCCCAGAGGATTCCGCCCCGCTCGTAGATATTCTTCGGCATTGATGCTTCTTCGCCCCATTGACGCGGGTCGACCATCGCTTGAGATCGATCACCACGAACAGTCATCGCCCGGACGGTTTCGAGGCGCCGGGAATCGCGCCAAGGGATGCTAGATTCTGAAGGGTTCTGTAGGAAAGCCCGGTTATGTTCCGCGCTTCCGCGATACCGCACCGATTTGGCGAGGACGTAATTCGGCCGGATCTCGGGTCGGACCCGCAATCGAGCCGCAAAGGATCATTGTTCGTGCTTTCGAGTAGGAAATTGAAGGTCGGGCCGAGGCGTTGATCCGGTCGCCGGTCAGCGATTTTCCCTCATGCTGGCGAGCAGCATGGCGACGGTGACGGGGAGGCAGAGGATCGCCAGGATGATGATAGCGGCGATCTTCAGCCGCCTCATGTGGGCGGTATCGGTGGTCATGCTGCAGCTCCGAGGCTGACAGTTGAGCGGGCGGCGCGATCGTCATGTCCGCGAGCTAGCGGGCGGACGGGTGCCGGTCCTCCCACCAGAGCAGCGCGTCGACGCAGTCGGCGAGGGCGCGCAGGCGATCGTGGGCGGGATCCTCATCTGCGGCGGTACGGGTGCGGATCGCCATGGCGCCGAGCGCCTCGATCCGCTCACGCTTGAAGGCGCCGCCTCGATCGGGATCGGCGATCCAGTCGGGCGCCGGCTCGATCGCGGCGATCGCTGCCCACTCGGCCGCGATGGCGTTGCTGATCCGCAGCGCGCGATCTGCCGCAGCCTGGTTGATCTTGCCGGCCGCGATCAGATCGGGATAGCCGACGACACGTTGCTGGTGGAGGTAACCGGTCTCCTGGATCGCCTCGACCATCTTGATCGACGTCCACGGCAGCTGCATCAGCCGGTCGGTCTGGAACTGGTCGCCGGTCCACTGCGCGCCGGGCGCAAGCTGGTGCAGGATTATCTCGTGTTCGGGAACGCCTTCGTCGAAGTGCGGCGCAACCGGCTGGGCGACCCGCTGCGCCTGGTGCATTCGATGGCGCGCTACACGCGGCGCGGCGTGGAGGAGGGGGCGTTCTGGTGGGTGCCTGGCGGCAAGGACGCCGTGGCGTTCCCGGCCGGCAGCGTGGTGCAAGGGAGCGCTCCTTCCTTCGCAGCGCGAAGACCTGAAAGGTCGAGGAAGCGCCGCGCCTTTCCACACTGCCCTTTACTCATCGGCGGAACAAGTAGGTCGGCAGACGCGGCTCAAGACTTCGCCTGACGGGCTATAAGCGTGTGAGCAAAGTCGCAGAGAAGAACACAAGGAGCGACGGTAACGTAGGCCCTTCGCCGAGCCCAACAAGTTGAGCCCGGTTGCTGCTGATATGAGCTTACTAGAGGGGGGATAATGGCGGGGGCTATCAAGCAATTCACGGGGCCGCGTTATGGTCGCGGGCTCAAGTTGACTGCGAGCAGCATTGTACTAGCGCTTCTATCCGCTTGCGGCGGGGAAGAGGGGAGTTCGGATGACGGTATTGTCACTGTGCCCGCCCCTCCCCCGGCCCCTACACCGTCACCTACGCCAACTCCAACTCCGACACCTGTAGCGACCGGACAGGTTGCATCAGTCGATCTTGGTTCCATCCCTGCTGGGGCGAATGACCTAGTCACCAACTTCAAGGTCACCAACAGCGGCCTCTATATGGCGGTCAACTACGATGACGAAACGAAGCCTGACGCCATTCTGAAGTTGCGCGGGACGCCAGCATTCAGCGACGCGTGGTACAGCACGATACCCAACAACACCGCAAACGGGTCTGTTAGCGATTACGCACCGGTCAACGTCTATTCGGAGAGCCGTTCTGAGCTAACATTCTATTGGGCGGGCAGAGATTTCACCGGAGATGGGGTCGAGCGGTGGGGGTTGCACACTGTCAACGGGAACGGCGTCTCGACTGTCGCGGAAGAGCGAAGCTTCGGATCATACGGCATCAAACTCGTAGCATCCGGAGCACGGAATGGGGTCGTAGCGTCGCGTCCGTGGATACTCTGGTATCAGCCCAGCACGGTCGGGAACAGCGGTTACAGCATCTACCAGGACGACGGCGCTTACACGAAAGCGAACTCGATTTCTGACCGTTTTAGTACTCCGGCGACTCCTCCCTTGCCAGGGGACGGGTCCGCGATCTTCTCGCATCCGAGTAATCCGGAGCTGTTTGTTGTCTCGGACAACAAGCTGTTCCTGTATGGCGCGGACAAGCTAATCAGAAGCTGGACACTTCCGACAGGGGGCGTTGCGACTGACATGATGTGGTCCGGAGACGCGCTCTACTTTGGCTTCGCCGGGAAGGTTTATAAAACAGACGGGACAACCCTTCGGTCGATCGCTGATGTCAATACGACCGGTTTTGCGGTGGAAGGCGGATTTTGCATAACTGGAGGTGAGATGTTCTTGCCGACGGGTGAGGCAATCAACCTGCTCAGCAACACACGCAGGAACTGGATCAAGAAGGGGCAGCTGTCGTCAGCGCAGGCCAGTGCCGTGCAGCAACTTGAGCTTGCCGCACTGTCTTCAAGGGTTTTCTGCTCAAGCTATGCAACAGGCACGACGCTGTACCTCGTGTCACCAGCTACCCGGTCGGTCCGTGTCGTGACGCCAGTCCCGCGTTGATGCGGCTGAGCGGTCAGGGTGCCCTTAGGCCATCGCCCACCTCTCGATTGGTTCGTCGTTCCAATCGTCGCCGGCTGGATCCTGATTGAGCCAATCATCCTCGTTCGGTACCGCTTCCTTGGGGCGCGGTGCCGGCAGGGTGGGCGGCCCGCCCCCGAAGCGCACGCGAATCATCGCGGTGTGCTCCCCGCAGTCCTGAAACACGCCTGATGCTCCAGGCCAGCGCGGATTTTGGTGCCAATCCACAGGCATCATTCACTCGACAGAGCCGATCTGGATGCCGCGCGCGCTGAACACCGCGACAGCTGCCGGATCGTGCTCGTTGGTCGGTTTGGGCACCAGATGCACCGGCTCGCCTGGCTCGCACATGGCCAGCTCGAAGCGGCGGTTGCTCTGGTCGATGTTGAGTTAATTGATGCCGACGAGGGCAAGGCTGAACTCTTTCACTCGGCCCCCCCCCCCCCCGATAGAACAAATGAGAAACGCCCGTTAATTGAAGGGGGTGATGATTCGCAACCGAATCGAGGATGGCTTGAAGATCAAGGACCCGTGCGAGCGGCTTCCTGCGCTTGCCGCGCAGTACCGCGTTACGCTTACCGACCTGTCTCGCATCATCGGTCAGCGCCCGCGCTACCTTCATCGTTTCGTGTGCGATGGCGTGCCGACGGATCTGGACGACGAGGCGCACGACACGCTGGGCCGCTTCTTCGGCGTGCCGACATATCAGCTGGGCGGCGTGGATCCGCGGTGGGCGAAGTTCAGGGTAGCGAAGTGAGGCTGGTTAATCACGACGAGCTGGTCAACCGTATCCAGGCAGCGATCCGCACTTGGCCGAATAGCGTGCTGGCTTGACCGATCACCGGCACGACGAGCAGTTGCGCGCTCGCGTGCATGGGGCCGCGGTGATCGGCGAAAGCCTGAAGCGGCTGGAGATACTGGCGGATAGCCCCGAGCCTCCGACATTCCGCTATGCGGCCATCGATGGTGGCAGCGGCGTGCCGGTTCAGGCCGATGTGGGGCCGACTGATCGATCGGTCTAGCGCTGCGCCGCTCGAATGGGGCGGTGCGGGGAAGATGTTGCGTCTGCAAGTGGGCCGATAGCCGGCCGCTTGGATCAAAGGACGGCTGTCGTCCCAATGCCAGCCGTTCATCATCCCGGAAGCGGCCACTAGAATCAACCAGTGGACGAAACACCAGGCGCGCTTGTCGAGTAGATTTCGAACTCAGCTTCGGACGGTTAACATAAACTGGTGCGCCGGACAGCCGACGACGGTGGCTCCCTGGAGGAAGACCAATACCGAGCGAACCGTCAATTAATCCTACAAACACCTACCAGCTGGCGATACTCAGCCGTTTGTCTTTCATACGCTGCGAGTCTGAAGTGGACTCGCGTGGGTTTCGAGCGAGCCTAATCTGCTGAGCAGATTGCAGCGCAGCCTTAGAAATCGCACGTCACGCTGCCATGCGTCGGAGGTGCCTCCGCCGCATCTAGCGCTTCAGGGGAAAGGTTCGCCTGGCAAAGATCTAGTCGTTTAGGCCCATTCCGGACCTTACTTGACACGCAACTATAAGAGCGCAGTCTGCTACAACAGAGGAGCAGAGATGCATCGATTCTGGGCGATGATCGATGATGAGCAAGCGCGGCCTCGCAGAGGCTCCGGGATCGTCATTGCATCACTCGCAGGGATCGCTGCAGTGGCAACAGCAAAAGCTGCTCGGCATTACATCGGTGTAGACCTACCGTTCATGTTTTGCGTGGCCGCTGCCCTCGCTACGGCGATCCATTACGGTGCGCTCGCCTCTTTGACGGCATCTTTGACAGGCTTGGGACTGACCATCGTTCTGGCACCAGCCGCTGATCCGCTGGTCACCATCCACAACGCCGTCGGAGCGGCAGTGTTCTGCGTGTGCATAGCGCTGTTTGGTGGAGCGTTGCTGCGATACAGCGCGCGCGAGAGAAGGTTTGCTGCCATCGCTCGGAGGCGCGAGCGCGTGCTGCAGGGAATGTTCGTCGGATCGCCGGCGATCACGCTCATCATCGACGAGAACGATCAAGTCGTTGCCGCGAATGAGGCCGCCGGCCGTTTGTTCGAGCAGCCATCCTCTGCGTTGATAGGGAGGGGGATCGCAGCGTTGATCGGCGAGGGTCTTAGGTCGAGCCGCCGACGACTAACGATCGGCATCGGCGGTCGCGACCGGCATCTGCGGGTCACCGCGACCCGCATGACTTTGGCGGGTCGTCACTTCCAGACAATTCACATCGGTGATGAAACGGAAGTCACCGAAGCGCACGAGCAATTGGCGAGCACGCAACGCGAATTGTATCAAATCGCGCGGGCGACGGCACTAGGTCAGTTGGGTTCATCTATCGCGCATGAACTGAACCAGCCGCTTGCATCGGTTGCGAACTATTCCGGTGTCGCTCGCGCCCTGCTCACCGCTGCCGATCCCGACATATCGGCCGTTCGACAGGTACTGGATGACACCTTGGATCAGGTCTTCCGGGCAGGGCAAGTGTTGAAGCGATTGCGGGAGTTTGTCCGCCGTCGCGCGTTCGATCGGATAGACGTAGACGCTGCAGAGGTAGTCGGCGACGCTGTTCGGCTTGGATTGCTAGCGGTGAAGGAGGTCAATGCCGAACTGACAGTCGAGGTGGCTCCCGTGAACCGAACAATCTGCGTCGACGTCGTCCAACTTCAGCAGGTCATCCTCAATCTGATGATCAATGCTGTAGATGCTGTCAGGAGCCAGCCGGTGCGTCGGATCGCGGTGCGTGTCTGGGAAGACGGTGAAACACTGTTTTGTGCGGTCAGCGACAATGGACCTGGCATCCCGTCGAGCTTGCGAACGACTGTATTCGAGCCGTTCCGCTCCTCCAAGGAACAGGGGATCGGTATCGGATTGGCGATATGTCGCACGATCGTGGAAGCGCATGCAGAAAAGATCTGGTGCGATACGGATCCGGTGCTGGGGGGCGCGCGCTTTGCGTTCAGCCTACCTTTATCGAACAGCAGGGAGGCGGAGGATGTCGATCGAGCTTCCGGTCTACATAATCGATGACGAACCCGAGGTATGCCGCTCTTTGGCGCTGCTGATGGCCGCGGGCGGCATTCCGGCGCGGTCGTTCGGCAACGCCGATCTGTTCCTTGATCTGGTCCATCATCTGGCACCGGGTATCGTCATCTGCGATGTCGTAATGCCGGGTACGTCGGGGATCGAGTTGTTGCAGTCGATGCGCAGCAACGGCAGGCAAGACCCGGTCATTTTGATCGCGGGACATGCCGACATACCGATCGTGGTGGCCGCAATGCAGGCGGGCGCGACAAACTTCCTGGAAAAGCCGTTCGATCCGGATGTGATCATCGACGCCGTCGCGCTGGCGCGGCAATCCTTGAACCGCGCATCGGTTAACGACAGCTTGGCCGACCGCCTTTCGCCTCGTGAGCGGCAAGTTCTGGAACTGGTAATTGGCGGCGCTACTAGCAAAGAAGCAGCGCGGCACCTGGGGATCAGCCCCCGCACCGTTGAGACATATCGGACCAAATTGCTGGAGAAGACCGGTGCGCGCAGCACCGCTCATCTCGTGAAAATCGGTCTCGAGGCGGGGCTCGGGTCAGAGCGCCATTCGAATGTCGGAAGCGCATAGCTCAAGCGAGAAGTCGTAGCTCAATCCCATCGGTTCCAGGCGAAGAACGCTGTTCAACCGACGGTTTACGCTAGGCAGATCCCGTAATATCCTCATGCCGAAGCCGCTGCGTATCGTGCGCGGAGGTGCTGGTCCGCCGCGCTCACGCCAGCTGATCTGCAGCACGTCCCTATTTTTTGCATTGCGGACGATCGACCATCGCAGATCGACATGCCCCGTCGTGAAACTGAGAGCACCGTGGCGAACGGCATTGGCGGCCAATTCATGGGCCACGATTGCCACCAAATGCGCCCAGCGCGCAGCAAGCTCGATCTCCGCACCCTGCAGCGTGATCTGCGGTCGGGAGGGATTGTCCAATCGCGAGGTCACTTTCTTCAGCACGACGCCTAAGTTGCACATGTCGCCGTCAATCTCACAACCGGTACGTGCCACCAGGTCGAGGCTTTGCAGGCGGTCGATGAAGTTGGACACCGCGGGCTGTCGGGCGAGGGGGGCGAGTGATTGATGGGCTAGAGAGACTACTAGAGCGACTAAATTACGAGCCCGATGTTGCGCCTCATGCAGCAGTAGAAGGTCGGTCGTAGCACTGTCGTTCGTAGGTATGAGCAGAGTAGCGTGCTTACTATGATCGATAAGGACCCGAATCCGAATATCTGCTTGACTCGTCGTTCGATTGTCACTGCGCTCCGCGCCAGGAGGCCATAGTAGATTGCTGTCATTCGCAATTACAGCACACTCCGATGGCAAGTCTCTCATATCGATAATTATCGACCCATGATCCCTAGGAAGTGACACGATTCGCCTCCGAATGAATGAAGCTGTGCAGCAAAGTACGTCCCACATTATCACTGCCTACAGCGCAGCGGCCATTACGTGGTTTTTCGGAACACAAGTACAGTCCTTCGGTAATCGTTCGGAGTTTTAGACCAGCCGCCTCCAGGGTAGAGATCTGCTCAGGAGGTGCGGTGGCGATGCAAGTCGTAACCAGTTGCTTTATTTGGACGAATGGCAGGCGATCGGACAATCGTGCTTCCGCTGCTCGACTATTAAAGCCTCTCTGTCCCCGAGTGGCCGTCGAGCGGGTCTCTGAGGACTGGGCGCGATCATCTCCCCGGAAAGCCACCGTAACCGGTTACTCGAGGATCAGGTCACGGCGGGCACCAGGATCGGCTCTGCCCTCAGACGGTGTCCATCTGCGACGGCTGCTGCCGCGTCGCGGATGGCGCTGTCCCCCTTCGCAGGCAGGTCGCGGATGCCTGCCCGAACTCGCCGATAGTCTTTCGTCGACGAGCCTCACTTCATCCGCCGGTGCGGGATGGCCAACCCTGCAGCGAGAACGGCCGTGCGATGGAGTTTCCTTCGCGCGAACCCTTCGCCCGGAAGGGCGGAAACAGGAGACGAGCGATGAAGAAAGCAATCTGTGGAGCAGTTTCAGCCCTGGCACTTGCCGCGGCGGCACCGGCGCTTGCGCAATCGTCGGGTACCGTCACTGGCGGTGTCGGCGTCGGCGCAGGCCTGGGTGGCTTCACCAACGGCGCGATCGATACCACTTCCGTGAGTGGCACCAACTCTCAGTCGATCAGCATTGATATGGATCGCGACATGTCTGCCGCCTCAGGCAGCGGCTTCGGCGGCTCGATGGATATCAACTCGGTGCCGGGCGGCTCGAGCTTCGCTGTCGTGGGCGGCGTCGGAACTGCTGGAACGTCGATCAACGCTAACGTCGACGGGCTGAACAATGGCAGCATCACCAGCACCAGTTTCAACGGTGCGCTTTATGGCGGCCTCACCGGCGGCATGCCGCACTCGACATGCAGGTTGTAAACTTCGGGCAAAGCAGCGCCGACTTCAAGCTGACCTCGGCGTTCGACGCGAATTATACGGACGAGTTCGCAGCTAGCCAGCTCGACTGGACAGCTGCCGGCGCGGTGGGCGCGGTCGGGTTCGGCTTCGGCTCACTTGGCTGGGACATCGACAACTGACCGCTTTTCCGGGGCGGCGCTCGCCGCTCCGGATCTTTCAAGGGAGATCGACCATGAAAGCCTACGCGCGAGCGGTAATCGCCTTAGCCGTCGTTGTACCGGTGCCCGCACTGGCGCAGCAGATGGAGGCGCAGACCAACAGCACAGTGAACGTGATGGCCATTACCGGGCCTCAAACGCAGGTGCCGGTCCGCCAAGAGGTTGTCTATGACGGGCACACGTGGACAACGCCGAGTGCGCAAGGCAGCTACTTCGGTGGCGCGAATCCCTGCCTCATTGGAACTGGCGGTGGCGCCGCAGGTGGGCCAATTGCGTTCAATCTGAACATCGGCAGAAGTGACGAAGGCTGTCAGCGTCGGTCCGATGCGGCGGCCTGGCATGCCATGGGCTTCGACAATGTCGCGATCGCTCGTATGTGCCAGGACGTGAAGAGCGCGGACGCCTTCTTCGCTGCGACAGGACAGGCCTGCCCCGGCGCCGCGCCCGGTCGCTACAAGATGCCCGACGGGTCTGCCGCACCAAGCGCATCCCTGGTTGCGACCAGCCGCTCGATCCCGAACAATCCGAATGCCGGGCCGATCGACTTGACCAACCCAATTGTTCAGTCCGCCATACGGGCGGAAGCGCAAAGGATGCTGCGAAACACTCCTATGCCCTCGGTAGACCCAAGCGCCTCCCGCGTTCCGACAACAGGCTCAACCAGTAGCGTTTCGAGGTAAGCTCGAGAGAGCTAATGCAGCTCCTATGCACGCTTAGCCCTTTGTTTTCCGGGGACGGCGGCTGCATGATCGGAGCGAAAATCACTTCGCTGGGCGTGGGTACTTTCGGGACGCCGGACCGATTGCCATTCATTAGCAGCCGTGGTTGCGCTACCTTAAAGAACCGCCGGTTTAGAGATCGGCAGGGACCGGAGCAAACGACCGTTATTGGGCGCGTTGCAGTCGTCGAGCTCCCACCTACCGGGGTGGCGGTCGCACCCCTGTAGACCCAAGAGCCGCGCTATTCCCCCCGCCTCGCCGCAGGCTTTTTGGGTGGCCTTTGGTGCAATCGGCACTCCTCATGCGCCAGAAGGGGCGACAGGCGCGGTTTGCGCCGTCCGGCGCGCCTACGGATTGATGCGCCCGCGAAGGCTCTGAGGCGGCGCGCTACTGATCGGCTAGCGAGAAGATGTTGTTGTCCATCAGGTTGCGGCAGGTTCCGCTCTCGAATGTGAGATCGAAGTGCTTTCGCCGCTTGCCTTGGTGCAGATCCTGCAGTCTCAACACCCTCTCAACCTCGCCGAACTTTTGAACCATCTTATGCTCGATCGCAGCGGCGTCTTGGTTCGAAATATTGTAGGCAGTCGCAAAGACCCGACGTGCACCAGATCCCTCCCCAGGATCCAACAGGTCCATGTTCTGCGCTAAGAACCCGAAACCCAGAAAGACAAGCGTCTCGGCTTCCCTGACCAAGGTCCGGATCGCGGCGGTCGTGCCTTCATCGGCAGACTCTGTGTAGGTTTTTATTCCTAGCGCTACCTGCTCAAGATCTACCCCGTCGCCTCCTCCGAACGGTACCGTTGAATTTTCGCCATTTCGCTTGAATAAGTCGCCCACCGATCCGTATGCGTGAACTATCGTAGCTCGGCCTATCGCCTGCTGTGCCGAGGCTTGATCTACCGCGAAATACTGCACGACCATCCGGTAAAGGAATAGTTCAAGGCATCGATCGTAGTTGAAGACGATGAAAGAGACGTTGTCGAACAGCTTATCGATATCGTCGGCGCGGTGCCCGGATGTCAGGATTCTGGCAAGGGGAATGTACCAACTCGCGGTCAGTCCCTTACTGTCGATCGCGCCGGCCTGGTCAACGTTGCTCCTGCGAAGATAGCTGTGGCGCTCGGCTTCTAGGATCGCCTGTGTGATGGCGAGCTTGCCGAGGAGCACGGTGTGATCATCGTCCTGCTGCGAATTGAGATAGGTGTCGATAGATCGGGCGTACGGTAGTGCAGTGACGATCTTCTTCGCGGCTTCGCGATATCGCGCCATCGGTGCAGCCCAACCGTGCCCATGATCGCGCGTCATTTGTGCGACCAGCGCTTGGAGGATGGGTTCGTTGCCGAACCCATGGGCGTTCCGGTTCGGCGCTAGAGCTTGCATTATTTTCGTCATTAGCTGGTCGCCGGCCGGTAAATTGAGCTCACAACTCGCGCCGGCTCCGACCACAATGACCGTTCGTTCTTGGAACAACACGCCCCCCTGTTCAGGCGGCCTCAGTCGCCGGCAGCCAAGCGTAGAATATGGGACACGGGCGGGAAAGCGGCTACCTCGGTAATGTGGGCTGAAAACTTCTTCTTAGGTTTTGAAAAATCGGGATTTAATAATTACCCGGAAGAGGTAACATTGCGGTTACCCGTCCGGGCGCGGACGGTTATCCCATTGTTTTCGCGAGGGTTTGCTATTTTTAAAGTTACTTGAAAAAGGAGGTAATCAGGTAACCGCTATATTACCCCAGACGTTACCTCAAAAATGGCGGAAAACCGTGGGGGTACCGATGTTACCTCTCTCCCGCGTACACCTAAGAATATTGGGCCAAGCCGTGAATAGTATCGTCGCTTCCGCCCTGCTGAGGCGTAGAACGCCTCAGCGACGCTGGGTCGATCAATCGGCCGAAATCGAGCGCCCGAGCTTCGACCAGCACGCATCAAACGCTGTGCCCTTTTTGTGCCACTTGCCTGGAACTCGACCTCGGGTGCTTGATGATACCGAAGGTGCAGGACACGCCGCGCGTAAAGAGACGGCGCCATCATAGCGGGAACAGAATGTGCCCCCGTTGTGCCACCCTAAACCGTGGCTTGTCGCGTGTTTCGGGTGTTCGGGATTGACCAGGAAAAGCCAGAAACCTAGGGAATCCGCCATCGCCCCCGTAGCTCAGCAGGATAGAGCGACGGTTTCCTAAACCGCAGGTCGTGAGTTCGAATCTCGCCGGGGGCACCAATGCCGCGCCGGCTATATCCTCACGTGAGGAACCGAGTGTGGGGGAGAGCGGACGCCGCCCCTATGCGACGCCCGCTCATCCGTTCGATCAGGCCTTTACGTGGGCCGAGATGTACTTGTTCATCTCGAACATCGTGACCTTGTCCTTGCCGAAGACCTTCTGGAGCTTCTCGTCGGCCAGGATCTCGCGCTTGTTCTCGGGATTCTGCAGGTTGTTGGACTTGATATATTCCCACACCTTGCTGATCACCTCGCTGCGCGGCAGCTTGTCGGTGCCGACGATTGCGCCGAGTTCGGGCGAGGGCTGGACAGGCGCATGAATGCCGCCGGTCTTGGGCTTGCCCTCCTCAGTCTTGGTCTTCGTAGCCATTGAATTCCTTCCTGTTGCGCCGGTCAGCCGGCATCTAGCGGAATCACGCCGTTGCGCAGGCGTGACAGCCTTCTTGCGCTGCCCGCGCGCGCTTGTCACGCCCTTGTGTGAAGGCTGTGTGAACATGGCGCCCTAGTGTTAGCTCAATGGGATAGCCCAGCAGTGGCCGTATCGCGGCGGAGCGGCTAGTTCGCGGCGAACAATGACGAGAGGCAAGATGGAAACGATCAGCCAGAACAAGGCCTATGGCGGCGTCCAGGGCGTGTATCGCCACCGCTCCGCGACGACCGGTACGGACATGACATTCTCCGTCTATGTCCCGCCTCATGAGGAAGGCGCGCGGTTACCGGTGCTCTGGTATCTGTCGGGGCTGACGTGCACGCATGCCAATGTCACCGACAAGGGCGAGTATCGCCGGGCCTGCGCCGAACACGGCATCATCTTCGTCGCGCCGGACACCAGCCCGCGGGGCGACAACGTGCCCGATGACGATGCTTGGGACTTCGGTCAGGGGGCCGGTTTCTATGTCGATGCGACGCGGGATCCGTGGTCGGCGAACTTCCGGATGCGCAGTTATGTCGAGGATGAACTGCCGGCGTTGATCGCGCGTGAATTCGCGGTCGCGGACATGTCGCGGCAGGGGATCACGGGCCACTCGATGGGCGGGCACGGCGCGCTCACCATCGCGCTGCGAAATCCCGGCCGCTTCCGCAGCGTCTCCGCCTTTGCGCCGATCGTCTCGCCGCTGAACTGCCCGTGGGGAGAGAAGGCGCTCGGCGGCTATCTGGGCTCCGATCGCGCGGCATGGATGCCGTATGATGCCTGCGCCCTGATTGCCGACGGCGCTCGCCTCGACGCGCTGCTGGTTGATCAGGGCGATGCTGACGCCTTTCTTCGCGAGCAGTTGAAGCCCGAGTTGCTCCAGCAGGCGTGCGAGGCCGCGGGCATCCCGCTGACGCTGAGGATGCAGCGGGGCTACGACCACAGTTACTACTTCATCGCTACCTTCATGGCCGACCATATCGCCTGGGCGGCAGAGCGGCTGCGCTGACGGGGTTTGGTCACAAGGAAGACGGCGGGCCGTCGCCGACCCGCCGTCTGGTGATCTTCATGTGGATGATGAGGGGCCGCGCAGAAGCCGGCCCCTCTTTCGATCAGAAGCGGAAACCCGCACCGATGCCGTAGCGGCGCGGTTCCAGGGTGAAGATGTTGGTGAACAGGCCCGACGACTGATCGGTCAGGTACAGGCCGGTCGTGGCATTGTTGTCGAAGATGTTCTGGATGAAGCCGCGAACATACCAGCGGTCATCCATGCCGTTCAGCTGGATCTGGGCATTTGCCTGTTCATAGCCCTGGATCCGGTTGACGCGGCCGTTGAAGATGTTGCCGTAGCTCTCCCCGGTGTAGGTCAGGTCGAAGCGCGGGACGAGGTTCATGCCGTTCGAGAATTCGAACGTTTTCTGGATGCCGGCGGAGAACTTCGCGATCGGCGCCTGCGGCAGCGAATTGCCCTTGATGCTGACGCCGACGCCGTCGACCACCTGGATCAGATTGCCCGGGTTGAGCGGGCTGGTCGGGCCTGCCAGCGTCTGCAGCGTGTTGCAGAGGCTGAACGCACCGCTGGGCGCGCCAACATTGGCATCGACCGGGTAGGGCGACGGACCCCGCAGGCCGTTGGCGGCGGTGAGACCGGCGGTCGTGTTGATCACATTGTTAGCGGCGGAGACAAAGGCTTCGGCAGCGGCAGCGGTGGGACCGCGCACGACGCAGTTGAACGCGCCGCCGATGTCCTTGATGATCACCGAGTTGCGATCGCCGCCCGACGGATCGCGCTGGTTGATGAACAGCCCTTCCTCCTGGACGCTGGTCTTCAGGTAGCTCGCGCCCAGGTTGATCGCCCAGTCACGCGCCGGCCGGATGATCGCTTCCGCCTCGACGCCCCAGATGTTGGCGTCGATATTGTCGTTGATCGACGAGCGGGCAACGATGCGGCTCAGCTGCAGGTTCTTGTACTGATAGTAGAAGCCGGTGACGTTCAGCGTCAGCTGGCCATTGCCGAAGGTATTCTTCGAGCCGATTTCGAAGGCGTTCACGATTTCCGGTTCGAACGCGTCGGGGATGGTCAGGCCAGGGACCTGAACCGCCGGATTGAAGCCGCCGGACTTATAGCCTCGCGAATAGGAGGCATAGACCAGGTTGTTGGGCGTGAACTGGTAATCCAGCACGGCGCGGCCGGTGAACTCGTCGAACGTGCGATTGCGCCGCTGGAACGGCTGGATCCCGGGGGTAACCGGATCCGCGTCATAGGTGCCGTAATAGGGCGAGTCGAACGCGCTGCCCGTCTGCGTGTACGGCGTCAGGAAGCTCGCGAGCGTGCTGCGCGCCCGGAGCGACTTGTTGTCGTTGTTGTAGCGCAGGCCAAGCGTCAGCTTCAGCTGGTCGGTGAAGTCGAAATAGGTTTCACCAAAGATGCCGTAGGACTTCAGCTTGAACTCGGGCGTCGCGTTCAGGAAGAATGGCGTCGCCGAAAAGGACGGCGGCACGCCAGCGCCGGCTTGCGCGAGACTCTGTAGCGATCCGAGAACGCCGGCGACATAATCAATGGGGAAGGCATTAACGTAATAATCGCCATTGGTAAGCTTGTTCTGGACGTAGATACCGCCCAGCAGGAAGTTGAACATCCCGTCGAAGTCGCTGGAGATGATCGCTTCCGCCGACCATGCCTTCGTCTTCTGCGTCGACCGGTCGAACGCAAGCGGCGTATCGGCGCAGCGCTTGAACCCGCCATAGGAGCCCAGCCCGTTCGCCACCGCTTCGGAGGTGCAGAGGGAGGAGCCGACGCCATTGGGGATCAGCGCATTGGCGATCGGGCGGAAATAGGGCGCGAGCGTTGGGCTGGCAGCAAAAGCAGACAGCGCAGTGAGGCCCGGGATAATGCCCTGCGAGTTGCCGACGCCCAGCGTATAGTCCTGGCTCGAGTCGACGCTGGTCTCATGGTAGAAACCGGTCAATTGCGCGCGGATCGGCCCGAAATTATGCTCGAGGCGACCCTGGATTTGCAATTCGTCGGTGAAGTAGGTCGGGTTGACCGCCGAGGCGACCTTCCGGACGTCGGGTGAGTCGAGGTAGCCGGCATAGGCATCCGGGCCGTACAGGCTGTTCAGGCCGAGCAGCGAGGCGTCGATGCCGGCGGCACGGAACGCGCCGAACGTGATCCCCAGGAACTCACGCGAGCCCAGCGTTCCGGTGAAGCTGGCGTTGGTGTTGCTGCGCTGAAAGTCGAGGCGCCCGTTGAGGCAGCCCAGCGTACCGGTCGGATCGCGCTGGCACTGCTGCTTCTGAATGCGCAGGCGATCATCCTTTTCGCGGAAGTAATAACCCATCAGGTCCAGCGTGGTGTCGACCGAAGGCTCCCAGCGGAACGAACCGCGGATCGCGTACATGTCACGCCCGTCGATGCGCGTGTCGTTGTAGAGATTCTCGGTATAGCCGTCGCGCTTCAGGTAGAAGCCGGCGAGGCGAACGGCCGCCGTGTCACCCAGCGGCACGTTGATCATGCCCTTCAGCCGGATCGAATCGTAATTGCCATATTCGGCGTCGCCGCTGGCCGAGAATTTGTCGGTCCGCGGCTTGGCCGTGATGAAGTTGACCACGCCAGACGTCGCGCTGCGGCCGAACAGCGTGCCCTGGGGACCGCGAAGCACCTCGACTCGCTCGAGATCGAAATATTCCGTTTCGAATATGCGGGTCGCGAACAGCGGCGTGCCATTGATATGGACGGCCGTCGCCGCATCGCACGAAATGCCGACGCACAGATCGCCGATGCCGCGGATCGTGAAGCTGGAGCCGGTGAAATTGCCCTTGGAGAAGGTCACGTTGGGCAGGGTCAACTGGAGATCGGAAGCGTTGTCGATCTGCTGTGCCTGCAGCGTCTCGGCCGAGAAGGCGGACACCGCGATCGGCACGTCCTGCAACGTCTGTGCTTGGCGTTGCGCCGTGACGACGATATCCGATCCCCAGCCGGCTTCCTGGGCCGCGGGGGAGAAGCCCGTCGAGCCGGGTGCCTGCTGGGCAGGCGCGGGCTGGGCCGGTGCAGGGTCGGCGGACGTTGTCTGCCCGAAGGCGGTAGAAGGAAGCATCGCAAGCAACGCGACGGCTGAGGCAGAAAGCAGATCGATCTTGCGCATTGACATCCTCTCCTGGATCCGCCGCCGGCTTTTTTGCCGATCTGCGGTGTGCAATTTGCAGGAAGGAAGGTAGCGCCATAACAATTCTTACGTCAAACGGATTTGCGGCTCTTATTTGCTTGTCTGATGGCGTTTGTGTCTGAAATGAAACAGTAGCTGATGTGAACTTTTGCTTCGTTGCAGCATGGCTCACATTGCATTGCACAAGGGTTTGTCTTTGATGAGCGTTAAAGGTTCACCGGAAGATGGTGATATGATTGGCGAAGACGGCAAGATCGCCGTGCCGGAGCATGTCGCAAGTGCAATACGCACGCTGATCGAATGGGCGGGGGACGATCCCTCCCGAGAGGGGCTGGTCGACACGCCGAAGCGCGTCGCACGCGCCTGGCGGGAATATTGCGCCGGCTATGCCGAGGATCCGGCGCATCACCTCTCTCGAATTTTCGAGGAAGTGGGTGGCTATGATGAGATCGTCCTTCTGAAGGATATCCCGTTCCAGTCGCATTGCGAGCATCACATGGCGCCCATCCTCGGCCGCGCGCACATCGCCTACCTGCCGCGCAACCATGTCGTTGGTATCTCGAAGCTTGCGCGGGTCCTTCACGCTTATGCCCGGCGCCTGCAGGTGCAGGAGCGTCTCACTGCTGAAGTTGCCGACTGCATCTGGAACGGCCTGAAGCCTCAAGGCGTCGCGGTCGTCATCGAGGCGAGCCACGCGTGCATGACCGCGCGCGGCGTGCGAACGCCGGGCGTGTCGATGGTGACCAGCCGGATGATGGGCGTGTTCCGCGACGATGAACGCAGTCGCAAGGAGGTGCTGGCGCTGATGGGCATGCAGGGGCGCACGTGAGCCGCACTGTTCTCGTCACGGGCGGAGCACGGCGGCTGGGGGCCGCGATCTGCCGCGCCTGTGCCGATGCGGGGTGGCGCGTCGTCATCCACTATGGCTCGTCCGAGCAGGACGCCGTGAAGCTCGCGGCGGAGATCGATGGCGTCGTGGTGAGTGGTGATCTGGCACGCACGGATAAGATACATGCGCTCTTCGACCGCGCGTTAGCCGCCGCAGGCGGCCCGATCTATGCCCTGGTGAACAGTGCGTCACGGTTCGAGGAGGATCGCGCACGGGCGATCGATCCGCGCCTCGCGGCAGAGCTGTACGCGATCAATTGCACGGCGCCTGCGATGCTGTCAGCGGCGCTGGCGGCGCAGCCGGGCTTGGCAGAAGGTGCGGTGGTCAATTTGCTGGATCAGAAGCTCGCCAATCCCAACCCGGATTTCTTCTCTTACTCGTTGACCAAATATGCGCTCGCCGGTGCGACCGAGATGATGTCGATGGCGCTGGCGCCGCGCATCCGGGTCAATGCCGTGGCACCCGGTTTGACGCTCCCGAGCGCTGACCAGACGGCGGCGGAGTTCGACCAGGTTTCGCGCGAGAATCTGCTGCGGCGACCAGTGGGCGCGGAGCAGGTGGCGGCAGCGGTCGCGTGGTTGCTCGATGCGCCGAACATCACCGGACAGACCGTCTATGTCGACAGCGGCCAGCGCTTCCTGAAGCGTGACCGGGACGTGATGTTTGCGACCCGCGAGGAGGCGCTGCGTGGCTGATTATTCGATCATCCTCGACCGGCTGGATGTCGCCATGCGCCTCGGCATCCACCCGCATGAAATGGAGCCGCAGCGGGTACGCCTGTCGGTCGAGATGACGGTCCGTTATTCGCATCCGCCGTCCGCCGACGCGATCGACGAAGTGATGGATTATGACTTCGTTCGCACGGGAATTCAGGAGCTTGCGGCTGGACCAGGCTTTGCGTTGCAGGAAACGCTGGTGGAGGCGATCGCCGCCATGTGCCTCGCCGACGCGCGCGTACAGCGGGTGCGGGTGCGGTCGATGAAGCTCGACGTCTACCCGGATGCGCGCGTCGGGTGCGAGGTGGTGCGGGACCGCGTCGGCCGCTAGCCGGGTCCGATTTAACTGGCGGGCCGCGGCTTTGCGTCGGGGCTGGTGAGGTCGACGATCTCGAACCCGTTGGTCGCCATGCGTCGGCGCACCAGGCTGCCGATCGGGGTGGTATAGTCCGATCGGCGGGTGAACCGCTCGATCCGGTAGGTGCCTTCTTCCGGCACGCTCGTCGCGGGAATGGGGGAGTAACGGCGGCCTTCCACCTGAGACACAATGGCCGCAGCCCAACGGCTGCCGGGCGAGGCCTGGAGAACTTCGGCCTCGGCGGTGCGGCCGTCGGCCTTCACCCAGAAACCGATGTCGGCCCATTGCACGGCGTCCTGTTCGCTGGCGGTGCGCGGAATGGGATCGATGAACCCCTGCGCGCGTGAGAGGGAATTCGCATCCGAACTGGCGACCAAATTGTACGGTGGTTCCCAGACCAGCAACTGCCGGTCGCCGGGCGCACCGCCGACCTGATCGGCTATGTCGCCCGTCTTGGCGCGATCGGTGTATACCGCCTCGGCGCGCACCCGCATCACGGTCAACAGTTTCCGCACTTCGGGATCAGCCGCCACCGGCAGCGCCTCAAGCGCGCTGATCCGTCGTAGTGCGACCGCCTTCTTGCCGACGCCCATGTCGAGCGCCGCGAGCCGCAAGCCCGCCAGCACGGCAGCGCGATCCTCACCGCGGCGGCGCGCCTCCGCCTCGGCGGCGCGATAGGCGTTCTGCGCGCGGCGATAATCGCGCAGCTTCATCCACATGTCGCCCAGCGTGATCGAGGATAAGACGACGGCATTGTCGTCGGCGGGAAGATGATCCCGCAGCACCCGCACCTGATCGGCCACCGCCGAGCGATAGGTGTCGCGATCGCCCTCATGGATCGCGACGGTGGCATAAGCCTCGTACAAGGCGGCGACCGGGCGGGGATCGGACCCCGCCTTGTCCTTGTTGCGGGCAACCGCCGCAGCAAGCAGCCGCTTCGCCTTCAGATATTCGCCGTCGCGAAACTGCGATTCGGCAAGTGCGATGGTCGCGGTCGCGTCACGCAGGGGCGTGCAATTGCCCCTGGCACAATCCGCCTGCGCCTCAACCAGTCGTTTCCCCTTGATCACGATATCGGCCGTTGCGGCCTGAAGCATCAGCAGCAAGGTGAACATGGCGTCTCTCCTTCGATCCGCAGCATGATCCTTTTGCGTGACTGGTCAAGTCACGCCGTCATCATTGCGGATCGAGGAAAGTTGTTGATCAGGCGCGGTTTGCGGCGCTCAGCACGGCGCGAACACTGGCGGTCGCGACATCGGTATCGATGCCCACGCCCCAGACGACGCGGCCGTCGGCGGTGCGGCATTCAAGATAGGCCGCTGCCTGCGCGCCCGCGCCATGGCCGATCGCGTGCTCGGTATAATCGACCACGTCGAGCGCCGGCCCGGTCGTGTCCGCCAGCGCGGCGATCACGCCGGAGATGAGGCCGTTGCCGCGACCGGAGAGCGAGCGTTCCTCGCCGTCGATCGCAACGCGGCCAACGAAGCGGCGATCGCCGACGCTGCCTGTCTCATCATAATCACGCAGCACGAAGCGGTCCTTGTCGCCCGGCAGGTACGTGCGCTCGAACGCGCCCCAGATGTCGGCGGCGTTCAGTTCGCGGCTCGTCTCGTCGGCCAACGCCTGGACGTGGCGGCTGAAATCGGCCTGCAGCCGCTTGGGCAGCTTTAGCCCCTTGTCCTGTTCGATCACCCAGGCGACGCCGCCCTTGCCCGATTGCGAATTGACGCGGATCACGGCTTCGTAGCTGCGGCCGAGATCGGCCGGGTCGATCGGCAGATAGGGCACTTCCCAGAAATCGTCGTTGCGCGCCTGCTGCACGGAGAAGCCCTTCTTGATCGCGTCCTGGTGGCTGCCGGAGAAGGCAGTGAAGACGAGGTCGCCGGCATAGGGCGTGCGCGGGTGGACCGGGATGTTAGTGGCATATTCCACCGTCTTCACGATCCCGTCGATGTCGCTGAGATCCAGCTTCGGATCGACGCCCTGGGTGTACATGTTGAGCGCGACCGTCACGAGATCGCAATTGCCGGTACGCTCGCCATTGCCCAGCAGGCAGCCCTCGACGCGGTCCGCGCCGGCCATCAGCCCAAGCTCCGCCGCGGCGACGCCGGTGCCGCGATCGTTATGCGTGTGGAGGCTGATCACCACCGCCTCGCGGTTCGGGATGTGGCGACCGAAATATTCGATCTGGTCGGCATAGACGTTGGGCGTTGCACATTCGACCGTCGCCGGCAGGTTGAGGATGATCGGGCGCTCAGCGGTCGGCTGAAGCACGTCCATCACCGCGGCGCACACCTCGATGCTGAAATCGACCTCGGCGGTGGAGAAGGTTTCCGGGCTATATTCGAAATGCCAGTCGACGTTGGGCTGCTTGGCCGCTTCGTCGCGCAGCACCTTCGCGCCCTCGATCGCGATCGCCTTCACTTCCTCGCGGCTCATGCCGAACACGATGCGGCGCCACGCGGGGCTGACGGCGTTGTAGAGGTGGACGATCGCGGAATGCGCGCCCTCAAGGCTCTGGAAGCTCGTCTCGATCAGGTCGCGGCGCGACTGGGTCAGCACCTGGATCTTCACGTCCTCGGGTATGCGATCCTGCCGGATCAGGCCGGAGATGAAATCGAACTCGGTCGCGCCGGCGGAGGGGAAGCCGACCTCGATCTCCTTCAGACCGACCTTCACCAGCAGGTCGAAGAAGCGGGTCTTCTTCTCCGCATCCATCGGATCGATCAGCGCCTGGTTGCCGTCGCGAAGATCGGTCGACAGCCAGCGCGGCGCACGGCTGATGACCTTCGACGGCCAGGTGCGGTCGGGGATGTCGATGGTCGGGAAGGGGCGGTATTTGGTCGATGGATCGCGCAACATGGATCGGCTCTCTTCGCTTGAAGGGGCAGTTTCGGCTCTTCTGGTGCCCTTAGGCGCTTCGCGTGCGGCCCGAGGGCGCACGGCGTGGATCGCGCCTAAGGGCGCGTAAGTCGCAGAAGGAGGCCGAGATCACGGATCATCGCCGTCCGGTTGCCGCATCTTGGCCGGCTTGTCCACCCGCTGATCAATTCATCCTCGACGCGTGCGGGCTGCGCCGAGCCGCTGGCAGGACAGAGCGGCGGCGAACTTTGACGCTTTCGTAATGCCTTGATGGATAGAAGGAGGGCTGTCGGGAAAGACAAGGGATCAGTGTGAGACAGCTTCTTTATATCAGTTCGGCCACTCCCGACGCGGCCGTTGATGTGGGCATCATCCTCTCCGCCTCCATGCGCAACAATCGGCGCGACGGTGTGACAGGGCTGTTGTGGACCGACGAACGCCGGTTCCTGCAGGTTTTGGAGGGTGAGAGTGGCGCAGTTCAGGCGGTGTTCGACCGGATCAGCCGCGACCCGCGCCACCGCGGCATCGTGGTGCTGCACGACCGCGCGATCGCGGTGCGTGAATTCGGCAGCTGGGACATGGCGCGGCGCGGGCGGAACGATACTGCTGATGCCTTTGATACGCGGATGCGGCACCATCTGGCCGCCGCCTCACCGACCGTACGCGGCACGTTCGAGGGGCTGATCGCGGCGCGGCGCGCCGCCTGACGGGCAATGAAAAGGCGGCGTCGGCGGGGCGAGCCCCCGCGGCGACGCCCCCCGAAACCCTTGCTTACTTCTGGAAGGCGGCGGTGATCTTCAGCTTCACCTCGTCACCGACCATCGGAATACCATAGCCGATGTTGAACTCGCTGCGGCGCAGCGCGCCGGTCGCGGTGAAGCCGACATTCTCCTTGCCGCCCATCTGCGCCGGCGCCTTGCCCGCGCCGTAGAAGCTGGCGTCGAGTACCACCGGGCGGGTCACGCCGTTCAGCGTCAGATTGCCCTCGATCCGTGCCTTCTCGCCATTGGGCGTGACGCGGGTGGAGACGAAGCGCGCCGGGGCGGGTGCCGCGCCGAAGAAGTCGGCCGGCTTGCCCGCTTCACCCGGCTTCAGCATGTGCTTGGTAAGGCCAGCGCTGGCGGTGGTCACTTCGGCGATCGGGATGGTGACGTCGACCTTCGACGCCGCCGGGTTCTTCGGATCGAGCGTCAGCGTGCCGGTGATGTTGCCGAACAGGCCGAAATAGGGCGAGAAGCCGAGGTGATCGACCGTCCACTGCACCAAGGTGTGGCCGGCATCGGCGGTGTAGGTGCCGCCGGTGACGGCCGAAATGTTCTTCTGGCCCGGGATGGTCGGCGCCGGCGACTGCTGCTGCGCGGCGTACACCGAGCCCGTCAAAAGAGCAGAGAAAATGAATGCATGTGCGATGCGCATGTGAAAACCTCCCGGAAACGACCCAAGCCTTGAAAGCCAGAACGCTCGGGCGCGGAAAAGGTCCGCGTCCGAAACGACCCGTTTCACTTATTTTCGCGCATCACTTATTTTCGATGCCGACCACGATATCGAACTTGATCCGCACCCAGGCGCCGACCATCGGCTTTCCATTGACGCGCGGCGGGCGCACCAGGAACTGCCATGATGCGCGTCGCAGCCCGCGCGCGATGCCGGAGCCCGGCGTTTCGCCCATTTCGCGGCAATCCTCCACGCGATTGCGCCCGACGGTGCGGCAGGCGATGATGCCCCAGCCGCTTTCCTGGCGCGCCGGCATGAAGGGCGAAAGCTCCGCCTTAGTCGGCTCACGCACCCATTCGGCGGCGTAGAGTGTCTCGCCGTTCGGGCCGCCCCCGGCGCCCCCTTCGGATCCGCCGCCCGATGCCGCGCCTTCGCCCGCGCCGCCGCCGCTTGGCGCCGGTGCGCTCTCGATGCGGCCGATGTCGGCGGAGGCGTAATCGGCGCGCGACAGCTTGATCACGCCCGGAAGCTCGATCGGCGGTGGTGGGACCGGCGGCGGGGGCTGCGTGACCGGGGGCGTCGGCGCGCGTTGCGGCGTCGCCTTGGGACGCTGTTGCGCACGTTGCTCTGCCGCCTGCGGGGCGGGGCCGGGCGAGCTGACGTCAAAGGTGGACAGGATGCTGCCGTCGCCCGGCGGGCGGCCTGGCCAGGCACCCATGCGGATCAGCACCAGCACCAGCAGCGCCACCAGCAGCAGCGCGAGGCCTGACGACACGAGCCGCGCACGCCAGGTCGGCTGGGCGCGGTACGTCGCATGAGTGGTGGACGCTCCCCGCATCGCCCGCCGCCTAATCGGTTGCGGCGGCGGGAACAATGCAGATGTGGCGGCCGATCAGCGCCGGCCGCCAGTGAGGCTCAGTTCTTTTCCTTGTCGACCAGCTTGTTCGCGCCGATCCACGGCATCATTGCGCGCAGCTCGGCACCGGTCTTCTCGATCGGATGCGCTTCGGCCGCCTTGCGCGCGGCCTTCAGCTCGGGCTGGCCGGCGCGGTTGTCGAGGACGAAGTTCTTGACGAAGCGGCCCGACTGGATGTCCGCGAGGACTCGCTTCATTTCCTTCTTCGTTTCGTCGGTGATGATCCGCGGGCCGGTGGTGATGTCGCCATATTCGGCCGTGTTGCTGATCGAATAGCGCATGTTCGCGATGCCGCCCTCATACAGCAGGTCGACGATCAGCTTGGTTTCGTGGAGGCACTCGAAATAGGCCATCTCGGGGGCGTAGCCCGCCTCGACCAGCGTCTCGAACCCGGCCTGGATCAGGTGAGTGATGCCGCCGCACAGCACGGCCTGCTCACCGAACAGGTCGGTCTCGCACTCTTCCTTGAAGTTCGTCTCGATGATGCCCGAACGGCCGCCGCCGACGCCGCTGGCATAAGCGAGCGCGATGTCATGCGCGTTGCCGCTCGCGTCCTGATGGATCGCGATGAGGCAGGGGACGCCGCCGCCCTTCACATATTCGCTGCGCACCGTGTGGCCCGGGCCCTTGGGCGCGATCATGATGACGTCGATGTCGGCGGGTGCCTCGATCAGGCCGAAGTGGATGTTGAGGCCGTGCGCGAAGGCGAGCGCGCTGCCGGGCTTCATATTGCCCTTCAGGTCATTCTCCCAGATCGCCGCCTGATGCTCGTCCGGCGCCAGGATCATGAGGATGTCGGCCCAGCCGGCGGCTTCCTTGTTCGACAGCACCTTGAAACCGGCGGCCTCGACCTTCTTCGCGGTCGCGGAGCCTTCACGGAGCGCGATCGCCACGTCCTTGACCCCGCTGTCGCGCAGGTTCTGCGCATGGGCATGGCCCTGCGAGCCATAGCCGACGATGGCGATCTTCTTGGAAGAGATCAGGTTCAGGTCAGCGTCGCGATCGTAATAGACACGCATTGGTAGATACTCCCTTGCTCGTGCGTCCCGGCGCCAAGGCCGGGGCCCGGCGGGCGGCCGGGCGAAACGGTTGGTTGGTGAAAAGTCAGGCGGCCTCGTTGCCGCGGCCGATCGCGACGATGCCGGTGCGGGCGACCTCGATCAGGCCGACCTCGCTCATCAGCTCGACGAACTTGTCGATCTTCTCGATCCCGCCGGTCACTTCGAACACGAAGCTGGAGGTGGTCGCATCGACCACGCGGGCGCGATAGACATCGGCGAGGCGAAGCGCCTCGATCCGGTGGTCGCCCACGCCGCGCACCTTCACCAGCGCCAGCTCGCGTTCGACATGCGCGCCCTCGGCGGTCAGGTCGCGCACCTTGTGGACCGGCACCAGCCGGTCGAGCTGCGCCACGATCTGCTCCAGCATCGGCTTGCTGGCCGACGTGACGATGGTGATCCGGCTGACCGCCTTGTCGGCGGTGATCTCGCTCACCGTCAGGCTTTCGATATTATAGCCGCGCGCGGTGAAGAGGCCGGCGATCCGCGCCAGGATGCCCGGTTCGTTGTCGACGATGACGGCGAGCGTATGGCGCTCCGCAGTTTCGGATTTGATATGCATCGTAGGTCTCGCGCCTCTCCCGCGGGCAGGAGAGGTTAGGGGAGGAAAAGTGTCGGACGGCTTCGATCGGCCGGACGGGCCGGCGCTCAGACGAGCGCCTTGGCCTCGTCGTCCATCGTTCCCGACACTTCGTTCGCCTGCAGGATCATGTCCGTATGGGCGGCGCCGCTGGGGATCATCGGGAAGCAATTGGCGAGCTTCGCCACCATGCAATCCACCATCACCGGGCCATCATGCGCGAGCATGTCGGCGATCCCCTGATCCAGCTGGTCGGGATGCTCGATACGGATGCCCTTCCAGCCATAAGCCTCGGCCAGCTTCACGAAATCGGGCAGCGAATCCGAATAGCTTTCGGCATAGCGGCTCTCATAGGTGAGCTCCTGCCATTGGCGGACCATCCCCATATATTCGTTGTTGAGGATGAAGACCTTCACCGGGAGGCGATATTGCGTCGCCGTCGCCAGTTCCTGGATGTTCATCTGGATCGAGGCTTCGCCTGCGATATCGATGACCAGCGCATTGGGGTTGCCCAGCTGCGCACCGATTGCCGCCGGAAGCCCATAGCCCATCGTGCCGAGCCCGCCGGACGTCAGCCACTTGTTCGGTTTTTCAAAGCCGAAATGCTGCGCGGCCCACATCTGGTGCTGGCCGACCTCGGTGGTGATGATCGGATCGCGTTGATGGGTCGCCTCCCACAGCGAACGGATCGCGCGCTGCGGCATGATGACCGCATCATCCTTGGGGAAGTTCAGGCATTGCACCGCACGCCAGCCCGAGATGCGCCGCCACCATTCGGCCGTGTCGGGCTTGGGATGTTGGCGCCCCTTCCACACGCGGATCATGTCCTCCATCGCATGGCCGGCGTCGGCAACGATGCCCAGGTCGATGCGCACCGTCTTGTTGATGCTCGACCGATCGATATCGATGTGGACCTTGCGGCTGTTGGGCGAAAAGGCGTCGAGCCGGCCCGTCACACGGTCGTCGAACCGCGCGCCGATCGCGACGATCAGGTCCGCCTGGTTCATCGCCATGTTCGCCTCATAGGTGCCGTGCATGCCCAGCATGCCCAGGAACTGCGGCGAGGTGGCGGGAAAGGCGCCAAGCCCCATCAGCGTCGAGGTGACCGGCGCGCCGGTGATCCGCGCCAGCTCGCGCAGCAGCTGCGACGCCCCCGGGCCGGAGTTGATCACGCCGCCGCCGGTGTAGAGGATCGGGCGCTCCGCTGCGGCGAGCATGTCGACGACCTGCTCGATCCCGCTGCGCTCCGCCTTCAGCGCGGGACGATAGGTCTTGTGCTGGATCGGGCCGGGCTTCGTATAGCTGGCGGTCGCGACCTGCACGTCCTTGGGGATGTCGACCACCACCGGGCCGGGGCGGCCGGACGTGGCGATATGGAACGCCTCGTGGATTACCTCGCCCAGGCGCGCGGGGTCCTTCACCAGATAATTGTGCTTGGTGCAGTGGCGCGTGATGCCGACGGTATCCGCCTCCTGGAAGGCGTCCGATCCGATCAATGCGGTCGGCACCTGGCCGGTGATGACCACCATCGGGATCGAATCCAGCAGCGCGTCGGTGATACCGGTGACGGCATTGGTCGCGCCCGGGCCCGAGGTGACGAGCACCACGCCCGGCTTGCCGGTGGAACGGGCATAGCCCTCCGCCGCATGGGTCGCCGCCTGTTCGTGGCGTACAAGAATGTGACGAATTCGCTTGGACCGGAAAAGGGCGTCGTAAATCGGTAGGACCGCGCCGCCAGGATAGCCGAAGATGACCTCCACGCCGAGATCGCACAGCGCCTCGACCAGGATGTCTGCTCCGCTTTTCTCAGTCACGTTGAAATTCCTTTCTCTACTATACGCACCCGGCTGGATGGGTCGGGCGGCGCTACGGTCGCAAAAGTTGCGCGTCAAGGCTCCGTCTTGAAATAATATTCCAGATTGATCGTATCGCTGTTGTTTATGCGTGGCCAGTCCGCCGGCGGCTGGTGCCTAAACCAGGTATATTGCCGCTTGGCATAGCGGCGGGTGGCGAGCGCGGTCCGCGCCTCCGCTTCATCGCGCGACAGGTCGCCGGCGAGCATCGCTGCAATGTCCTCCACCCCGATCGCCCGGCGGACAGGCGCGCCGGGATCGACGTCGCTGCGGGCGAGCAGCGCCGCGACCTCCTCGACCGCCCCGCCATCGAACATCGCGCTCAGCCGGGCGTCGATCCGCTGGTTGAGCAGGTCGCGATCGGGCAGCACGATCAGCGGGGCGAGCGTGACGGCGTCGCCGATCCCGCCGCTGCGCGCGGCCTGCCACCCGGCCAGCGGTCGACCGGTCGAGCGCACCACCTCCAGCGCGCGGGCGATGCGCGCCGTGTCGCCGGGCGCGAGCCGGTCGGCCGCGGCGGGATCGCGTGATTGCAGCTCGCCATAGGCGATCGCCACGGGCATCGCGCGGATCTCCTCCCGGATCGCAGGATCAATCTCCGGCACGGGCGCGATGCCGTCGAGCAGCGTGCGAATGTAGAGCCCCGTGCCGCCTGTCAGGATCGGCAGGCGGCCGCTGCCATGCGCCTCCGCGATCACCGCGCGCGCATCCTGCGCCCAGCGGACCGCCGACCAGCCTTCCGCGCCGTCAACATAGCCGTAGAGGCGATGCTCGGCGCGGCGCTCGTCCTCCGGTGAGGGGCGCGCGGTGATGATCGACAGGTCGCGATACACCTGGCTCGCATCGGCGTTGATGATGACGCCGCCGGTGCGTTCGGCGAGCGCGAGCGCCAGCGATGACTTGCCGCTGGCCGTCGGCCCTGCAATGAGCGCCAGCGTCGGAAGGGAGTGCCGTTTGTTCACCGCAACGCTGATAGCAGCAGGGCGCCTGTCGCCCCAGACCCTCACGGACGCCGTCGCGCGCCTGACGGACGCCGGATGTGCGCCCGGGACGCCCGAATGGCTGGACGAGGGTGACGCGGCGGACATTGCGATCACCGCCGACCCGGCTGCCGCACGCACCGCGCTGGAGGGTGCAGCTGACGGCGTCGATGTCGTCGTTCAGCCAGCGGCGGGTCGCGAGAAGCGGCTGCTGGTCGCGGACATGGACTCGACCATGATCACCGTCGAATGCATCGACGAGCTCGCGGATTACGCCGGGCTGAAGCCGCAGATTGCCGAGATTACAGAGGCGGCAATGCGCGGCGAGCTGGATTTCGCCGCGGCGCTGGACGCGCGCGTGGCGCTGCTGCGCGGGCTGGATGCGAGCGCGATCGACCGCTGCCGCGCGGAACGCGTGCGGCTGATGCCCGGCGCGGTCGCGCTGGTGCGCACGATGCGCGCACGCGGCGCGACGACGATCCTGGTGTCGGGTGGGTTCACCGCCTTTGCCGAGCCGGTCGGCGCCGAGATCGGATTCGACCGCGTGATCGCCAACAAGCTGCTCGTCGCGGAGGGCGCGCTGACCGGGAAGGTGGCGACGCCGATCGTCGATTCCGGTACCAAGGAACGCACGCTGCGCGAGGCGCGCGCCGCGATGGACCTTCCCGAGGCGGCGACCCTGGCGGTCGGCGATGGGGCCAATGACCTCGCCATGATCGGGATCGCCGGGCTGGGCGTCGCCTATCGCGCCAAGCCGATCGTCGCGGCGGCGGCGGCGGCGCGGATCGACCATAATGATCTGACCGCGTTGCTCTGGGCGCAGGGCATCCGCCGGCGCGACTGGATCACTGCCTGATCGGCCAAGCCACTGTGCGCCCTTGCGGAATAACACGGCCGGTTCGATAGCGCGGCCTTCCCTGGGGGGCGGGTGATGACGACGACCGAACTGTTCCTGGTGGCGATGCTGATCGTCTTCAGCGCGCCCTATCTGCTGTGGCGGGTCGCCCGCACCGATTATTACGCGCCGCTGGTGGTGGTGCAGATCATCGGCGGCGTCCTGCTCGGGCCCGGGATCCTCGGCGCGCTTTTCCCCGCCTGGCATGCCAGCGTGTTCAACCCTGAGGTCATCACCGCGCTGAACGGCATCGCCTGGTGGGCGGTGATGCTGTTCGTCTTCGTCGCCGGTGTCGAGCTGGACCTTGGCGCGGCCTGGCAGCATCGCCGCGAGACGCTGGTTACCGCGTCCTGCGCGCTGTTCGTGCCGCTGGCGATCGGTTGCGGCGCGGCGCTGCTGCTGCTTGGCTGGCGTGACGGCTGGGCCGGCGCGGAGGGCGCACGATGGCAGGTGGTGCTGGGCATCGGCATGGCCTGCGCCGTCACTGCGCTGCCGATCCTGGTGCTGCTGCTGGAGAAGATGGCGGTGCTTCGCCACCCGCTCGGCCAGCGCATCCTGCGCTATGCCAGCCTCGATGATATCGCGATCTGGGGCGTGCTGGCGCTGATCCTGCTCGATTGGGAGCGGGTCGGGCGGCAGGCGGGTTTCCTGCTGCTGTTTCCGGTCGCCGCGACGCTGGTCAGGATGGTGATGCGGCGGCTGGCGGAGCCCGATCGCTGGTACGCCAGCCTGATCTGGCTGGCCGCCTGCGGGCTCGCCGCCGATTGGGCCGGGCTGCATTATATGGTCGGTGCGTTTCTGGCCGGGGCGATCATCGACGCGCGCTGGTTCGATCAGGCGCGGATGGACCAGTTTCGTGCGACGCTGCTGCTGGCGGTGATGCCGGTCTTCTTCCTCTCCACCGGGCTGCGGACGGACTGGTCGATGGGCGGGGTTGCGGTGCTGGGCGGCGCGCTGGTGCTGCTGGCGGCGTCCGTTGCCGGGAAGCTGGCCGGGGTTCAGCTTGCCGGGCGGATCCTGAAATGGCCGCGCGGGGAGGCGGGACTGATCGGGTGGCTGCTGCAGACCAAGGCGCTGATCATGATCATCTTCGCCAACATCCTGCTCGACCGCGCGATCATCAGCGCGGAGACGTTCACCGCGCTGCTGCTGATGGCGGTGCTGAGCACGATGCTGACGACGCCAATGGTCGCGCCGCGGCTGCGGCGCATGGGGATCAGGCCGCCCGCCGGCTGATCGCCGGTCGTGCCAGCCATCGCCCACGGGCGGTGGCTGGCGGGTGGTAGCTGGCGGATGGGGTCAGGCGAGCAGCTCGAACTGCCCGTGCACGCCCTCTGCCTGCGCGGACGGCGCGATCCACAGGTCAAAGGTGCCGGGCTCGACCGTCGGTTTCAGGTCGACGCCGATGAACTCCAGATCCGGCCGCCGCAGCGTGAAGGTCACGACCTCGCTGGCGCCGGGGGCGAGCGCGATTTTGCGGAATGCCTTCAGCTGGCGAACCGGGCGCGTCGTGCTGCCGATGCGATCGCGGATATAGAGCTGCACCACTTCTTCGGCGCTACGCTGGCCCTTGTTGGTGATCGTGGCGGAGACAGTCAGCGCACCGTTGCCCGCCATCGTCGCGGGCAGGTTCAGCCCCGAATAGGTGATGTCGCCATAGGTGAGCCCGTGGCCGAACGGATAAAGCGCGGTGTTTGGCGCGGTGCGGTAGGTCGCGCGATAGGGCGCAACGGCGTCACCGCCCGGTCGACCGGTCGGCTTGTGATCGTAATAATAAGGCTGCTGCCCGGATTCATGCGGGAAGCTGACCGGCAGGCGGCCCGACGGGCTATAGGCGCCGAACAGCACGTCGGCGATCGCCCGGCCGCTTTCGGAGCCTAGGAACCAGGTGACGAGGATCGCCGGCGCATCCTTCACCGCACCCTGCAGCGCCAGCGCGCGGCCGTTCTTCAGCAGGACGACGACGGGCTTGCCGGTTTTCGCCACCGCCTCGGCCAGTGCCTGCTGCGCCGCGGGGACGACGATGTCGGTCCGCGACTGTGCCTCGCCCGACATATTCTCCGCCTCGCCGATCGCGAGCAGCACGACGTCGGCGGCATTGGCGGCGGCGACCGCGGCCTCGATCCCGCCGGGCAGCGGCTCGTCCACCTTCGACCCGGCTGTCACGGTGACGTTGGACGCGCCAATCACCTCGCGCACACCCTGTGCCAGGTCGATCGACTGGGCATTGTCGCCATAGATCACCCAGGGGCCGTTCAGGTCATGCTTGCCGTCCGCAAACGGGCCGATGATCGCGACCTTCTGGCCGGTGCGGGGCAGGGGCAGCAGACTGCCTTCGTTCTTCAGCAGCACGATCGACTTGCGCGCCGCGTCACGCGCGATGGCGAGGTGGCTTCTGGTGCGCGTGCGTGCCTGTTCGCGCTTCGCGTCGATGCGGCGGAACGGATCGTCGAACAGGCCCAGCCGATGCTTCACCGCCAGCACCCGGCGCACCGCCTGGTCCAGCCGCTCCACCGGGACCAGTCCGTCACGCACCAGCCCGGGAAGGAAGCGGGCGTAATTGTTGCTCTGCATCGACATGTCGACGCCGGCCATGAACGCGATCCGCGCCGCGTCGCGCGAATCCTTGGCAAAGCCGTGCGCGATCATCTCCTCGTCGCCGGTGTAATCCCCGACGACGATCCCCTCGAAGCCCCATTCCTGGCGCAGCAGCGTGTCGAGCAGCCACGGATTGCCATGCGCCGGCACGCCCGAAATCTCGTTGAAGGACGCCATGGCGCTCAGCGCGCCGGCATCGAACCCGGCCTTGTAGGGCGGCAGGTATACCTCGCGCAGCGTGCGTTCGGACACGTCCACGGTATTATAGTCGAGCCCGCCTTCCGCCGCGCCATAAGCGGCGAAATGCTTGACGCACGCCATCATCGCGTCCTGCGCGGTGAGATCCCGCCCCTGGAAGCCCTTCACCCGCGCCGCGGCGAACAGCATGCCGAGCCGGACGTCCTCGCCCGCCCCCTCCATCGTGCGGCCCCATCGCTGGTCGCGCGAAATGTCGACCATCGGGCAGAAGGTCCAGTCGAGCCCGGCCGCGGTCGCTTCCACCGCGGCGATCCGCGCAGTCTGTTCGGCAAGTGCGGGATCGAAGCTCGCCGCCTCGGCCAGCGGCACGGGGAAGATGGTGCGATAGCCGTGGATGATGTCGGCGGCGAAGATCAGCGGGATCTTCAGCCGCGATTCGCGCATCACCGCGCGCTGCATGCGCTGCGCCATCCGCGCGCCATTGCCGTTGAAGACGCCGGTGATCTTTCCCGCGACGGCATCCGCTAGCTGCGTCTCGAAGGTGGTGGTGCCGGTCGACGGCGGGTTCAGCGCGGTGGCGATCCCGCCCGCCCAGGCCGCAACCATGAGGTCGAGCTGTCCGGCCTTTTCCTCGATCGTCATGCGCGGCAGCAATGCGTCGACCGCTGCCGGAATCGTCAGGTTGGGGGATTGCAGCAATGCGCGCGCCGGGCTTGCCGCCCATGCCATGATTGCACCCGCTCCGCCCAGCGCGGCGCGCCGCGACACCCGATGATCGACCATTTTCCTCCCCTTCACGGCGCAAAGCAGCACGTGGTCAAAATGAGAACGTTCACAATTGCGCTCGGACGTGGATTGCCGTTGACGCCTTTGTAACCGGTTACGTAGACGGCTCGGCCATCAGGTTGCAAGTTTGAGGGGGCGAGCAATGGCCGGAGCCACGATCCGCGACGTCGCGCGGCGGGCCGAAGTATCGGTGGCGTCGGTGTCGCGCGCGCTGAACAACCTTGCCAATGTTCACCCGGACACACGGGCTCGTGTCCTCGCCGCGGCGAAGGAGCTTGGCTATGTCCCGCATGCCGGCGCCCGCAGCCTGAGCCTGGCGCGCACCCATGCGATCGGCGTGGTCCTGCCCGATCTTCATGGCGAGTTTTTCTCCGAACTGGTCCGCGGGCTTGATCGCGAGGCGAGCGCGCGCGGCTACCATCTGCTGCTGTCCAACATCCATGCCGATCACGATCATGCGACCAAGGCGCTGCGCACGATGCACGGGCGGGTCGATGGTCTCGTCGTGATGGCGCCCTATGCCGGCTCGGTCGCGATCGAGGATCTTCTGCCGCCCACGCTGCCGACGGTGATGATCAACACGCCGCGCGCACACGATGGGGTAAGCCTGCGGATCGACAATCGGGCCGGCGCAGAGGCGATGGCGCGGCATCTCGCGGCGCTCGGCCGCAAACGGATCGTGCATATCACCGGGCCTGATGGGAACACCGACGCGCAGGAGCGGTTGGACGGTTTCCGTGCCGCTTTGCCAAAGGACATCGATCTTGTTGTCGTTCCCGGCGATTTCACCGAACCGTCGGGCGAGGCCGCGATCGCGCGTCTGCACGATGACGGGGTCGCCTTTGACGCCGTTTTTGCGGGCAATGACCTGATGGCCGTGGGTGTGCTTCGGGCGCTGCACCAGACCGGCCGCGCGGTGCCGCAGGATGTCGCCGTGTGCGGCTTCGACGACGTGCCGCTTGCAGGCTATCTGTCGCTCACCACCATTCGCGTGCACATGACCGCAGTCGGTGCGCGCGCGGCGGCGCGGCTGATCGATGCGCTGGAGGGTTGCGACACGGGCGCAGCCGATGAATGGATCACCCCCGAGCTGGTCGTGCGGGCCACCACGGTAACGGAGTCGTGAATGCTTGATCGTCGCCTGTTTCTCGCGAACGCGTCTCTCGGGCTCGCGGGGATGGTGGCGGGGTGCAAGGATCCGGCGGTACCGCTCAGCATCGGCGCCGCGGCGCCCGCGCTGCCTCTGCCGGATTTCTATGCCGAGATCGAATATCGCACCTTTCGCTATTTCCGCGACACGGTGAACCCGCTGAACGGGCTGGTGCCCGAACGCTGGCCATCGCCCAGCGCGGGGAGCATCGCGGCGGTCGGCTGCGCGCTGACGATCTGGCCGATCGCGGTCGCGCGCGGCTGGATCAAGCGAGACCTGGCGCGGGACCTAACGCTGGCGACGCTGCGCTTCTTCGACAGCGCGCCTCAAGGCGACGACGCCGAGGGGATGAGCGGCAACCGCGGCTTCTTCTATCGCATGCTCGACATGAAGACCGGCGTGCGGCGCGGCAAGGCGGAGATTTCCAGCGTCGACCATGCCCTGCTCAACATGGGGATGCTGTTCGCCGCTGGCTGGTGGACCGGGGACACGCCGGAGGAGCAGGAAATCCGGCGGCTCGGCGTCGACATCGCGGATCGCGCCGAATGGCTGTGGATGCAGAATGGCGGCACCGCGATTGCACGCGCGTGGCGGCCCGAAAGCGGCTTCGGCAAGGAAGGCGTCGAGGGCTATGGCAATGGCATGGCGGCGGTGCTGCTGTCGCTGGGTTCAGGCCGGCACCCGGCGGAGGATGGCGCGTGGGAGGCATGGTGCGCGCCGTACGTGCGCTACTGGCGCGGCGAGGGCGAAACGCGTCACCTCGCTTATGGTCCGCTGACCGGCCATCAGCACAGCCATATGTGGATCGACTTCCGCGGGATTCGCGACACGGTGATGCGCGGCGCGGGGTTCGATTATCATGAGAACAGCCGCCGCGCGACCTACGCCAACCGCGCGTATTGCATCAGCAACCCGATGAAATGGGACGGCTATTCCGCCGACCTGTGGGGAATTGCCGAAAGCGAGGGGCCGGGCGCGTTCAGCCTGCCGTTCAAGGGCGAGAAGCGCACCTTCTACGGCTATGGCCCGCGCGGTCCGCTCGATCAGCCCGGCGAGCGCGACGACGGGACGATCGCGGCGACCGCGGCGCTCGGCAGCCTGCCATTCGCGTCGGAAATCGTGATCCCCGCCGCACGCGCGCTGACGGCGGTGCCGGGGCTTTACCGCGAATATGGCCTGCTCGGCGGGTACAATCGCAGCTTCCGCTACACCGACCAAAAGGTCACGACCGGCAACGTCAGCGCCGAAAACGGCTGGATGGCGCGCGACTATCTGGCGCTGGGGCAGGCGCCGGTCATCATCCAGGCCGGCAATTACCGCGACGAATTCGTCTGGAAGGTGATGCGCAAGTCGCCCGTGCTTCGGCGCGGGCTCCAGCGCGCCGGGTTCACCGGCGGATGGCTGAAGTAGCCGCAGCGACGTTCAACCGCTCCGCCATTTCCCGTAACGCTGTCGCAAAAGCGATTCGGCAACGACCATTCCAATAACGGCAGGGGAGAAGGATGATGCGGGCTATACCAGCGGTAACCGCGCGGCTCGACGGGGCAGGGGCAATCGTGACCGGCGCCGGCAGCGGCATGGGGCGCGCCACCGCCGTCCTGCTCGCGCGTGCGGGCGCAAAGGTGGCGGTCACCGACGTGACGCTCGACAATGCCAAGGCGGTCGCTGACGAGATTGTGGCGGAGGGGCTGTCGGCGCAGCCCTGGTCATGCGACGTGGCGGATCCCGCCGCGATCTCCCGCGTGGTGGAGGAAAGCGCAGCCGCCTTTGGCGACCTCTCCATCATCGTCAACAATGCGGGCATCTCCGCCAACCTGTCGATCGACGACCCCGATTATGAGGCGCAATGGGACCGGCACCTCGCCATTCTGCTGACCGCGCAGCAGCGGATGATCCGCGCGGCGCTGCCGCACCTGCGCAAGGCGGCGAACCCGCGCATCGTCAACATCGCCTCGACCGAGGGGCTGGGCGCGACGGCGGGGTTCAGCGCCTATTCCGCCGCCAAGGCCGGCGTCATCGGCTTGACGCGTAGCCTGGCGGTGGAGCTGGGCAAGTCCGGCATCACGGTCAATTGCATCTGCCCCGGCCCGATCGAGACGGGCATGACGCAGGGCATCCCCGACGAGGCGAAGCAGGTCTATGCCGCCCGCCGCACCGCGCTGCGCCGCTATGGCCTGCCCGAGGAAGTGGCGTTCATGACCGCCAGCCTGTGCGCGCCCGCGGCCAGCTTCGTCACCGGGGCGATAATTCCGGTGGATGGCGGCCTGATGGCGCGCAACGCCTGAGCGCCGCGCCGACGGGGCGGCGGCCTGATGGCGCGCAACGCCTGAGCGCCGCGCCGACGGGGCGGCGGCCTGATGGCGCGCAACGCCTGAGCGCCGCGCCGACGGGGCGGCGGCCTGATGGCGCGCAACGCCTGAGCGCCGCGCCGACGGGGCGGCGGCCTGATGGCGCGCAACGCCTGAGCGCCGCGCCGACGGGGCGGCGGCCTGATGGCGCGCAACGCCTGAGCGCCGCGCCGACGGGGCGGCGGCCTGATGGCGCGCAACGCCTGAGCGCCGCGCCGACGGGGCGGCGGCCTGATGGCGCGCAACGCCTGAGCGCCGCGCCGACGGGGCGGCGGCCTGATGGCGCGCAACGCCTGAGCGCCGCGCCGACGGGGCGGCGGCCTGATGGCGCGCAACGCCTGAGCGCCGCGCCGACGGGGCGGCGGCCTGATGGCGCGCAACGCCTGAGCGCCGCGCCGACGGGGCGGCGGCCTGATGGCGCGCAACGCCTGAGCGCCGCGCCGACGGGGCGGCGGCCTGATGGCGCGCAACGCCTGAGCGCCGCGCCGACGGGGCGGCGGCGGGGAGGGCGGGTCAGCCGACCGCCTTCTTCGCCGCCTGCTCCACCCGCTCGCGCGAGGCAAGCATCAGGGTCGAACTGGCCTTGGCGAGCACCTTGCCGCTGGCATCCGTCAGCCGCCCTTCGAAGAAGCAGGTGCTGCGCCCGCGCCGCTCGACCCAGCCTTCGGCCACGACCAGGCCGGGGCGTGCAGGGGCGAAGAAACTGACTTTCAGTTCCAGCGTCATCGGCGACACATCCGGTCCGCCCATAGCGATCGCGGCGTGCGCCATCGCCGCATCGATCCATCCGGTGACGAACCCGCCCTGCACGACACCGCCCGAATGGCACATGTGCGTGCCCGCCTGATATTCCAGCGTCGCGCGGCCTTCGGGGTTCATCTCGACCACCCGCACCAGCCCCAAAGTGCGGCTCAATTCGTGGATCGATGGATCCTGATCAGCCATGCGCCTCGCTCTCCTGCTCGTTCTTGTGTCTTCGCCCACCGTGTCGAGCGATGCGGCCGGACGCAAGCGCGCACCTCAGCCACCAACCCGGGTGGCACGGGCAGACGGCGGATCAGGCGGCGGTCGCCAGGCGATCGCGCCCGCTGTTCTTCGCGCGGTAGAGGGCGCGATCGGCGTTGCGCAGCACGTCGCTTGCCGTCTGATGCCCGCGATACGTCGCCACGCCGCCGCTGACGGTAATGCCGATGACATTGTCATCCACGCGCACCCGCGCATCGCCGATCGCGCGCCGCACACGATCGCACACCAGATGCGCCTGGTTGATCGTCGCGTCGGGCAGGATGATCGCGAACTCCTCACCCCCCAGCCGCGCGATAATGTCCTGGTCGCGAATGCTCGACCGCGCCAGCGTGGCGAAGCGGCGCAGCACCTCGTCACCCGCGGCATGGCCGTAGGTATCGTTGACCTGCTTGAAATGGTCGAGGTCGAGCAGCGCGACGCAGCCGCCCGCGCCTGACGCCAGCCGCTTCTCCAGTTCCTCGTCCAGTCCCCGCCGGTTGATCAGCCCGGTCAGCGGGTCGGTCAGCGCGGCGCGGGCGAGCCGCTCCTCCGCCGCCTTGCGGTGGGTCACGTCGCGCACGGAGCAGACGATGCCTGTCACCGTCCCCGCGGGATCGATGACGGCGCGGCTGTGCGTTTCATACCAGCGGTCCTCGCCCTCGCGCGTCTTACCACGGAACTCCTGGACGCCGATCATCTCGGGATCGTCCATGATCTGGCGGAACAGCGTTTGCGCCCGCGCAAGATCGTCGGCTTTCAGTAGCGCGCTGACCGGCTTGCCGATCAGTGTTTCCGGATCGCGCCCGTTGACCTGCCGGATCGAGGCGGAGACGAATTGCAGCCGGCCATGGCGATCGATGTTGACGACGATGTCGGTCGAATTCTCGGTGAGGATGCGATAGCGCGCCTCGCTCTCGCTCAGCCGCCGGAACAGCCGTGCGCGCTGTTGAAGCTCCGCCGTGGCGGGCAGGATCGTCAGCATCGTGCAGGCGATATAGAGCTGCAGGAACTGCATGCGCGCGCCCAGCGGCGCATCGCTCAGCGCCACCGGACCATGGCCGTTCAGCGTGGCAAAGCCGCCGATCAGCGTCAGGATCACGATCGACGCCGCGGAGGACAGCGCTCCGCCACGAAACGTTGCCAGCACGACGGGGAGCATCGGCAGGAACAGCAACGGCGCCGTGCTTTGCACGAATGTGATCGCGCTCACCACGGCGACCAGCGCCAGCAGCGCCCCCATTTCGAGCAGCTTGCGCCCCTTCATCCGCTGGACCATCCGGGCGGCCTGGCCGTCCATGCACAGCATGAAGATCGGCATGAACGCCAGCGTGCCCAGCGCGTGGCCGTTATACCAGTGAAGGGCGTTGCCAAGGAACGGTTCGCCCAGGGTGGCGGAGACCGTCACTCCCGCCAGCACTGCGGTCAGCAAGGGCGCGGCGATCCCGTTCGCCGCGATGAAAACGATCAGCCAGCGGTGTGAATTGAGCACTTCCTCACGATGAACCAGCCGCCGCAGAAAGGTCGCGCCGATCGCGCTTTCCAGCATGTTGATCGTCGCCAGCGGAACGACGGTCGCGCCGCCGAAACCCCAGATCGCCGAGGTTGCGACGGAGGCAGCGAAGCACGCCGCGATCGGCGGGCCCCATTCTCGCGCGGGAAGCACCGTCAGACGCGCAGTCAACAGCGCCGTCGCAATCCACAGGAATGCAACGCCGCCATCGAATCGCGTGAGCGCAAGCGTCCCCGCCGCCAGAATGAAGTAGCCGCAGCCCAGGCGCAAAGCCTGCGCCCAGCGCGACGTCCGATCATTCTCCATGTGCAGCAGGTATCAGCAGTGGGTAAACGGCGCGTTGCCGCAAGGGGGCGATCACGGGCCGTTGGCGGCCAGTTCGGCAAGCCAGGCGTTGGCGGTGCCGTCGGACGGCGCGCGCCAGTCGCCCCGCGGCGACACAGAGCCGCCGGCAGATACCTTGGGCGAATTGGGCAGCGCCGATCGCTTGAACTGGCTGGTGGTGAAGAAACGCACCAGGAACCGCTCCAGCCACAGCTTGACGGTGGCGAGGTCATAGCTGGTGCGCGCTTCCTCGGGATAGCCGATCGGCCAGCGCCCTGCGTCCACATCGCGCCACGCATGCCATGCCAGGAACGCGATCTTCGACGGCGAAAGCCCGTGGCGCAGCACGTAATGCGCGAAGAAATCGTTCAACGCATAGGGGCCGATCTTGTCCTCCGTGCTCTGCATCGCGCCGCTTTCGTCGGCGGGTACCAGCTCGGGCGAGATCTCCTGCGCCAGGATCGCTTCCAGCACGGCATCGGTTTCCGCATCATATTGATCGGTCGCGATGCACCAGCGGATCAGGAACTGGATCAGCGTCTTGGGCACGCCGGCGTTGACGCCGTAATGGCTCATATGGTCGCCGACGCCATAGGTGCACCAGCCAAGCGCCAGCTCGCTCAAGTCACCGGTGCCGACCACCAGCCCGTTGCGCTGGTTTGCAAGGCGGAACAGGTAATCGGTGCGAAGCCCGGCCTGCACATTCTCGAACGTGACGTCATAGACCGGCTCGCCGCGGCCGAACGGATGACCCATCCCTTCCAGCATGGTGCGCGCCGCTGGCCGGATGTCGATCTCCTCCGCGGTGATCCCCAGCGCGCGCATCAGCCGCCAGGCATTGCCCTTGGTCCCCTCGCTGGTCGCGAAGCCGGGCATGGTGAACCCCAGGATGTCCGTGCGCGGTCGCCCCAGCCGGTCCATCGCCTTCGCCGCGACGATCAGCGCATGGGTCGAATCAAGGCCGCCGGAAACGCCGATCACCAGCTTCTCGACCCCGGTCGCGGCGACCCGCTTCAGCAGCCCCTCGACCTGGATGTTGAAGGCCTCGTAGCAATCCTCGTCCAGCCGTGCCGGTGTATCCGGCACGAAGGGGAAGCGGCGGATCGCGCGCTGCAGCCCGACATCGGCAAAGTCTGGGCGGCGATCGAACAGGATGCGGCGGAAGCGCTTCTCCGGATGGCCGGAGAAGGTCGCGGCGTCGCCAAAGGTGCCGTTGCGCATCCGCTCCTGAATCAGCCGCTCCGCGTCGATGTCTGCGATGACGAGTTCGGGCTCGAGCGCAAAGCGCGTCGATTCAGCCAGCGGTTCCCCCAGTTCGTGGATCGTACCCTGGCCGTCCCAGGCGAGGTCGGTCGTGCTTTCGCCCGGCCCCGCGGCGGAATAGACATAGGCGCAGATCGCCCGCGCCGATTGCGAAGCGGACAGCATCGCCCGCTCACGCGACTTGCCGATCACGACGTTGGACGCCGAAAGGTTGCAGCAGATCAGCGCCCCGGCCAGCGCGCCCGCGGTCGAGGGCGGGGTCGGCGACCAATAATCCTCGCAGATTTCGGCATGGAAAATGAAGTGCGGCAGATCGGCCGCGGCGAAGATCAGGTCGGTGCCGAACGGCACGTCCTGTTCGCCGACCATGATCGTCTCGCCAGTGATCCCCGCGCCGCTCGCGAACCAGCGTTTCTCGTAATATTCGCGGTAATTGGGCAGGAACGTCTTGGGCACGACGCCCAGGATCCGCCCGCGCCCGATCGCGACGGCGCAATTGTACAGGCGGCCATTGCGCGGCAGCGCTGCGCCGACGAGCAGGGTCGGGGCCAGATCCTCGGTCGCCTTCGTCACCGCTTGCAACGCCTCGACGGTCGCCAGCTGCTGCGCCGTCTGCAGGTGAAGATCGTCGATCGCGTAGGAGGTGATGCTCAGCTCCGGAAACACGACCAGGTCGACCGCCTCGTCATGCGCGCGGCGGGCGAGCGCGATCGTCGCTGCCGCATTTGCCGCCGCATCGCCGACGCTGGCGATCGGCGTGGCGGCCGCCACGCGGAGCATCCGGTGGTGGTGTATCGAAGTGAACCGTGTCTGCATCTGATACCCGTATCTTTCCTGACGCTATCCGCGATTGATCTACTTTGCCCCGGCGCCGCGCTGGGTTACGCAGCTATCATGGATGATCCACCGTCCAACAACGGTCGTCTTGCCGCTTTGTTCGCAGCTGGCGGGCAGATGGGCCAGCTTGTCAACGCCCATGACTGGAGCCAATCTCCGCTGGGGCCGCCGGAACAATGGCCGGAGACCCTGGTGACGGTGGCCAGCACGATCTTCGCCGCAGGTGCCGAGATCGTGCTGTTCTGGGGCCCGGATTATTGCGCGATCTATAACGATGCCTATGCCCCGACGATCGGCGACAAGCATCCACGCGCACTCGGCCGTCCGGCGCGTGAGGCGTGGACCGAGCTGTGGGCTGACCTGGAACCGCTGCTGCGCCACGTGCACGATACGGGCGAAACCTACACCGCGCGCGACCGGCCCTTTTATATCGAGCGCGCCGGCTACGGCGAGGAGGTGTATTTCAACGTCTCCTATTCCGCCGTTCGCCTGTCCGACGGTTCGATCGGCGGCGTGCTGTGCATCGTGTCGGAAACGACGCAGCAGGTGCGCGCGGCGCGTGCCCTGATGGCCGATCGCGAACGCCTGGCGCAGATGTTCGATCACGCGCCCAGTTTCATGTCGGTGCTGCGGGAGCCCGGGCACATCACCGAACTGGCCAATGCGTCCTACCTCCAGTTGGTCGGAGAGCGCGAAGTGATCGGCCGCCCCCTGCATGAGGCGCTGCCCGATGTGGCGCGGCAGGGGTTCATCGACATCCTCGACAATGTCGTCGCGACGGGCGAGCCGTTCCGCGGCGAGAACCTTCACGTACGGCTGCAACGTACGCCGGACGGGCCGGCGGAAAACCGCATCCTCGATTTCGTGTTTCAGCCGATCGCCGACGCCAAGGGCCGGGTCGCCGGGGTGTTCGTCGAGGGTATCGACGTTACCGAGCGCGAACGCCGCGCCGACGCGCTGCGCGAAAGCGAGGTGCGGTTCCGCGCCCTGGCGGACAGCCTGCCCGCGCTGGTGTGGATCAACGACGCGGAGGGGCAGGTGGTCTTTGCCAGCCAGGCGTTTGGCACCATGCTGGGCGTCACTGCCGATGACCTGCAGGAAAAGGGCTGGGGCTGCATCGTCCATCCCGATGACATGGCCGCCTTCGTCAAGACTGGCCGCCGCCATCTGCTCCAGCCGGCGCGTTTCTCCCGCGACGTGCGTCTGCGCACCGCCGACGGCACCGATCGCTGGTTCCATATCGAGGCGCGCCCACGCAAGCTGGGCGACACGTTCGAGGGTTATGTCGGCTGCGGCATCGACGTGACCGAGGCGCATCTCGCCGGCGAGGCGCTCGAACATCGGGTGGAGGAGCGGACCGCCGCGCTCACCGAGCAGATCGCGGAGCGCGAGCAGGTCGAGGCGCGGCTCGCGCAGATGCAGCGACTGGAGGCGATCGGACAGCTCACCTCCGGCATCGCGCATGATTTCAACAACCTGCTGACCGTCGTGCTCGGCAACGTGGCGATGATCGAACGAACCTTCGACAAGATCGGCGTGGACGACAAGACGCGTCAGCGGCTCGCCCACGTGCGCACTGCGGCGGAGCGGGGCGCGAAGCTGACCGGGCAATTGCTGGCCTTCTCGCGCCGTCAGCGGCTGGAATCGCGCGTCGTCTCACTGAACGAGGTGGTGAGCGGGATGCAGGGCCTGCTTGAAAGCACGCTCGGCGGCGGCGTCGCGATCGAGACCGATCTGATGCCGGGCCTGTGGCCGGGGCTGGTCGATCCGACGCAGATCGAACTCATCATCCTCAATCTCGCGATCAACGCGCGCGATGCGATGGCGGTGGGCGGCACGCTGACCGTCGCAACCCGCAACGTCACGCTCGGCCCGCCGTCGCGCAGCGAGGAGCCGGCGGCCGGCGATTACGTCGCTGTCTCGGTGTCGGACACCGGCAGCGGGATGACGCCCGAGGTGCTGGCCAAGGTGTTCGAGCCATTCTTCACCACCAAGGAGGTCGGCAAGGGATCGGGGCTCGGCCTGCCGCAGGTGTTCGGCTTTGCCAAGCAATCGGGCGGCGGTGTCCGGATCGACAGCACGCCCGGCGTGGGGACCACCGTCAGCGTCTTTCTGCCGCGTGCCGCCGCGCTGGTCGAACCGGTTGCGGTCGCCGCCGAGAAGGTGGGGGAAGTGGCCGACATCGTCGGGCGCATGGTGCTGGTGCTCGACGATGATGATGCGGTGCGGAGCGTCACGGCGGAGGAGCTGCGCGAGGCCGGATGCTCCGTGCTGGAGGCGGCATCGGGCGCGATCGCGCTCGGCATGATCGGCGATGCCGGCGCGATTGACGCGGTCGTTGCGGATTTCGCGATGCCGGGCATGAACGGCGCTGATTTCGCTGCGCGCGTCCTCGAACGCCGGCCGGACCTGCCGATCGTGTTCGTCACCGGTTATGCCGATCTCGCGGCACTCGCGCATGTGCCGGAGGAGAATATCGTGCAAAAGCCGTTCGGACCCGGCGTCATCGCCGATCGGCTGCGGGCGCTGCTCGCCGACGCCCCGGCGATCGCGACTGGTCAAAACAGCGGATCGTCCATATTGAGCCGGCGCAACGAAAACCTGTGAGGGGACTGTCCATGACGCCTGCCGAGATGACCGCCAAGATCGCTGACGGGGAGGGCTTCATCGCCGCTCTCGACCAGTCCGGCGGCTCCACGCCCAAGGCGCTGAAGGGCTATGGCATCGAAGAGGGCGCCTGGTCGAACGAAGAGGAAATGTTCGGCCTGATCCACCAGATGCGCAGCCGCATCATCACCTCGCCCGCCTTCACCGGCGACAAGGTGATCGGCGCGATCCTGTTCGAGCGCACCATGGATGGCGAGGCCGGCGGCCAGCCGGTGCCGCAGGCGCTGCAGGACCGCGGCGTCGTGCCGTTCCTGAAGATCGACAAGGGCCTGGAGGACGAGGCGAACGGCGTTCAGCTGATGAAGCCGATGCCGGGCCTCGATGCGCTGCTCGACCGCGCGGTGAAGCTCGGCATCTTCGGCACCAAGGAGCGTTCGGTCATCAACCTCGCCAATCGCGCGGGGATCGCCGCGGTCGTCGCGCAGCAGTTCGAGGTGGCGCAGCAGGTGCTCAGCCACGGCCTGATGCCGATCATCGAGCCGGAAGTGAACATTAAGAGCCCGGAACGTGCCGAGGCCGATCAGATCCTGCTCGAGGAACTGACAAAGGCGCTCGACGCGATGCCGGGCGACGCCAAGGTCATGCTGAAGCTGTCGCTGCCGACCAAGCCGAACCTGTTCCTGCCGCTGGTGAAGCACCCGCGCGTCCTGCGCGTCGTCGCGCTGTCCGGCGGGTTCAAGCGTCCCGAGGCCTGTGTCGAGCTTGCCAAGAACGAAGGCGTCATCGCCAGCTTCAGCCGCGCGCTGCTCGAGGATCTGCGCCACGGCATGACCGATGCGGAGTTCAACAAGGCGCTGGGCGACGCGATCGACGAGATCTGGACCGCCTCCGCGCGCAAGACGCCACAAGCGGCCTGATCCTCCGCTCGGCTGAAAGGTCGAACCGAAAGGCACGTGAATGGCGGTCGACGATCACATCGTCGGCCGCCTGCTTGCGCAGCGTCTCTACGCGTTCCGGCACAATCCCATGACGGCGCACGAATAGCTGGCTGTCGCCGTTTGCCGCGATAATGAGGAAAGGGGTGGAGCGGGTAACGGGAATCGAACCCGTGTATTCAGCTTGGAAGGCTGCTGCACTACCATTGTGCTATACCCGCCCGGTCAGTGATCCTGACGTGGCAGCGACCCGTCCATGCAGGACGTCCGCCGTGCCGCTGCGTTACCGCGCGGTCTTCACCCGGTCAACCGATCTGAAACGCCCGCCGTGCGTCGCCCGGATTAGCCATTGCGCGTCGCCGGCGCGACCGGATCGGGCGTGCGATCCTTGGTCTTCTTGCTGCTCAGGTTCATGCCAAGGAAGATCACGATCCAGATCGCCGCGACCAGCCCGGCAACGATGACGGCCAGCCTGGCACGTCGAGAAGACGAGTGTTTGGACATGCCCGGGTCAACGCGGGCCGCGCGCCGAAGAGCCACCCATTGTGCCTGACACAGGTTAGCCGCGTCCCAGTGAGTCGCGGATCAATCCTCGAACGAGGCGAATTGCAGCATCAGGGCGATCAGGTCCCCCGGTGCGAAGGGGGACCCATTCCCCGCGGCCAGCGCCAGCACGGGGGCGATCTGCGCCTCGACCAGCGTGCGCGGCCCGGCATACGCCATCGTCCAGCGGGCAAAGCGCCGCCGCACCAGCGTCTCCGTATCGATCACCGTCAGGTCGGTGTGCCGTGGATCGGCCCTGATGCTCTCCATCAACGTCATCACCGCCGCTCCGGGCCCCTCCAGCACCTGCGCGAAATGCGTCTCGACGAACATCAGCGCGCCGGTCACCTCCAGCGCCACATTGCGTCGACGCGATACCGCGACGATGTCCGCCACACGGCCCTCTTCTTGGGGGAGCCTGAGGCAGCTTTTGCTGACGTAAAGCAGGGAATATATCGCCATGGCGCGATCCCTAACGTAGGTTGGTGCTTCTGCGCACCACGTTTGGATATTGCCCCGCACGGCGCCGGGCGTATCGGCGGGCGCCGTGCGTCAGCAGCGTAGCAGAAGGACGATTTCCATGGGTCAGGCCAACCCACCATCGCCGCTCGCTCCGTTCATCGCCAAGCTGGAGCGGCGATGCCCGCTCGACGCCGACGATCGTGAAGCTCTGCTGGCACTGACCACGTCCGTCCAGCGCCACGACGCGGGACGCTACGTGGTCCGGGCGGGGGAGCAGAATCTGTCGTTCATGGTGCTGCTGTCGGGCTATGTTCACCGCCACCGGGTGCTGGCCAATGGCTCGCGGCAGATCGTCGCCGTCCACCTCGCGGGCGATCTCCTCATCTTGCCGCACACCGCGATGCGCCGCACCACGGAGAGCCTTCAGGCGCTGACCCCGGTCAAGGTCGCCGAGGTCGCCGCCGCATCGATGATAGCTTTGTCGCGGGAGCGGCCGGCGATCGCGGAGGCGCTGCTGCTCGAAAGCATCGCCGACGCATCGATCTTCCGTGAATGGGTGATCAATCTCGGCCGACGCGATGCGCGCACGCGCACCGCGCATCTGTTGTGTGAGCTTGGCACGCGCAGCGCGGAGAGCGATCTGGGCAATCGCACCACCTTTCGCCTGCCGCTGACGCAGGAGCAGCTCGCCGACGTGCTCGGGCTCACCTCGGTCCATGTGAATCGCACGCTTCGGGGGATGAAGAGCAGCGGGCTGATCGATTACGGCAACGGCTGGGTGTCGGTGCCCGACTGGACGAGGCTGCGCAAGGAAGCCGATTTCGACGACGGCTATCTATGCGTGGACCCTGCCTGATCGCGGCACGGCGAGGCGAGGGCGCCAGACCGCCGATGCGCCAACCACCGGCGTGCGTCCGACAGCAGGCGGCATCGCTCGATCAGGATTTGCGCGGGTCGTGTCGCGAGCGCGTCGGCGGCGTCGCCTCGATATGGTCGAGCCGCGCGAGCAGATTGTCGAAGTCCTTCACGTCCTCGACCGCAAACACCCGATTGAAGCCCTCGCCCAATACGCGCAGGTCACGTTCGGTCAGCAGGCCGACGGCGATGATGCGATCATGAGGCATTGTGACAGAACGCTTGGCAAACCATTCGTTCCGCACCGCGGTGTAAAGTGGGGGCGGAAAAATCCGAAAAGTTGAAAGGTGTTGCGGCAAGGTCGCGGCCGACGCCATCGTCCGCCGACGCGCTTACATCAGTAGCGGATCGTCGCCGCACCGCGCCCGTCGTTCAGGTCGGAATGGAATGTTGGAACCTGGTAAAGGCCGCCGGGTCCAGCCATCTTCCCCACGGCGAAACCGCCGGGGAGAAATGGTGGAAGGGACTGCTAGCGGAATGGCGAGCATAACGCGCTGACTTTCTTGGAGATTAGATGTTGGTGCCGCGGGCGGTGCCCCCGCCGGTGCCCCTGAGGTCAGTGGGGTCAGGGGGTCTCGGGCGGAGACGCCAGTCGGCCTTTGAGCCACGACTCGACATCCGCCTCCCACCAGCCGCTACTCCGCCGGGTCAGTTGGTGCTGCCGCGGGAAGTCGCGATTTGCGATGAGCCGATAGATCGTCGCGCGGCTGAGCCCCGTGCTGGCGATCACGTCATTGATCCGCATGAAGCGTCCCATTGAAGCCTGTCGGCCATCTCGCTTTGCTGCGGCCAGGTTCATGCTGCCGGGTCGGTTTGCGCCTTCTTGCTGCGCTGCATCACGGCCGCTCACAGAAGGCCACTCCCGACACCGCCCAGCGTGCGCGCCGGTTCGGGCCGGCGCATTGGCCGAACCTCGATCAGCCCGGCACCAGCCGCCACGGCGGCAAGCTGTTCTTCGAAGGTTCGCTGCCGACCCTTAGGACGCGGTGGGATCATCGCGTTGGGTAGGGGCGCGGCAATGGTGCGGACCATGGGGCGGAACGACGGATCCTCCGCGGGCGCGCGCTCCAAAGCTGCCGGCTGTTCGGGCGCCGCCGGAGGAGGGGGCTCGGGCGGGGGCACGACAATGGCGTCTGCGACCTTGAGCAGATCCTCCGGCACGATCGCGCGCAGCTTGTCGCCCAACAGGGGAAGGAAACGCGCGATCGTGAGTGGACGCGGAGCCTTTGCCCTCGAGAGATTTCCCGCCGTGGTGGGGGAGGCGCCCGCGCTCACCACGAAGTCCACGATCGACACGCCCTGCTGTTCAGCGGCCTCGCGGATCAACTCTGCCATCTTCGGCCCGAGGTTATTGATGGTCGCGAGCTTCGCGGCGTGTTCCGGCCGGTCGCGCCAGTGCTTCGCCGCGGATGCCGGCGCGCGGGTGCGGCGGCCCGTCGCCACGATCGTCACCTGGCGCGAGGACGAGTAGCGATCGACCTTGATCAAGCCGCGCTTCTCCAAGCGGTGTAAGGTCGAATTCGGTGCGCCGCTGGATCGGGCGCCGAGAAGTTTGGCGAGCCGACTGTTCGTCGGGCAGGGCTCATGGCGGTTCGCGGCTCGTGTCAGCGCCTGCAGCACGAGCGCTTCGGCGGCCGCGCCCGCGATCATCGTCGGGGCTGCGCGGCGAGGTTTATCTTGCGTCATCACAGCATCCCCAGCGCTTGCATGTAGGTTTCGAGGATCGCTTCCTCTTCCTGGAATTCCTCCCGCTTCTTCTTGCGGATCGACATGATCTTCTTGATCGCCTTCGGGTCGTACCCGCGGCTTTTGGCCTCGGCGAAGACATCCTTGATGTCGTCCGCGATGCCTTTCTTCTCTTCCTCAAGGCGCTCGGCGCGCTCGATCAGGAGCCGCAGCTCGTCGGCGGCGACCTGGCCGCCGCCCATGCCCTCTCCACGTTCCTCGGCCATCATCCGATCCCCAGCAGCGCGAGGATGCCGGCGCGGTTGAGCGCGACGCCGAGCACCTGGCCGAAAATGCCGGCGCCGATGGTAGTCACGGTGGCAAGCGCGAAGACGTAGAGTCCGCTGGGCTGATCGCCCGCGTTGTTGCAGTCGTGGCAGTCACAGCGGATCGGATGGATGTCGAGCGGCTGCGCGAAATCCAGCGGACGTTGGAAGCTCATGGTTGGCACTCCCGGTTGGCAATGAGGTGGTCGGCGGCGAAGGCTGCGAGCAGCAACGCGACCAGGACGATGGTTGTGGGGACGACGTCGGTCGGCCGGCTGGCGACGGCGATCACCACACCCGACGCGAGCGTGGCGGCGGCTAGAGCGACGCGGATGCGGATCAGCGTGGCGCGCGTCATGCCGCGGCGCCGTCGAGAGGGTGGTCGCAGGCGGTGCAGAGATCCTGACCGTTGACCCACGCGCAGGCTTCGTTTCCGCGCACGCAGGGCAAGCGCCAGCTGCACGCGCAGATGCGGCAGATCCTCGGTGTCAGCGCCACATCGCGCTCCCCCCGCGCGATCGCCGCCAGAGCGGCCAGCACGTGCAGGTCCAGCCGGAACACACGGGCGAGTTGCTCGATCGTGTTTGGGGATACGGGGACCAGGTCAGCCTCGATTCGCTCCAGCCACTCGACCCGGTCCTGCTCCGGCACATGCGGGATCGTGCCGATCCGCGCGGCCACATCAGCAAGCTCGAGCCGCGTCGTGCGGCGGCGGACCTTCAGGTACAGGCCGGGCGTGAAGTCGACCGTGCGTGTCCAGCTGGGACCCTCGATATTGGTCATGATCATTGGCGGCATCCGGGCAGCACGAAGCCGCTCCGCGAAGCACAGGGCGACGCAGGCGGCGGCGTGTGAGGAAAAGTTTGGTGTTGGTGGCTGCGGTGTGGCGCGGCCCTTCAGGATTTAGGGCGGCGCGGTCGGCGGCTTCGTGCGGCGCTTCTTGCGCAGCCGCTTCACCGTGTTGGCCGCGGTGTTCAGCGCGGCGAGGCCTTCCTCGGCCTCGCGCTCGGCCGCCGCGATCTGCTCGTCGGTGGCGCCGGGTAGCGCCGCGATGATCAGCGCGCTTTCGGCCTGGCCGACTTCCCTGATCGCATTGGCCGTGACGTGCGCCAGTTCATGCTGATCCGCGAACTGATCGGACAGCGCCTGGTCGAGCAGCGCCTCATAAGCGTCGAACAGCGGCGCGCCATGGCCGCCGGCGGAGCGGAACGCGACGTCCAGCGCGATGGCGCAGGGAAGGGGGATCGCGTCTTGCTTCTCCGGGTCGCCCCAGGCGCGGATCGTGTGAGCTTGGCGACCCGCGGCCTTCGCCATGTCGTCCCATCCACCCGGCAGGTGGCCGGCGATGCGAGCCAATGCGGCGTCGATCGACAGGGGAGCGCGTAGCTTCGTCATTGTGTGATGCCCCGAAAGCCGGTGGTGAATTGGTGGGTACGCGCGGCGAGCGCTCCGCCAAAAGACGACGCCGGCAACACTACGCCGACGCCGCCTCTCGGGAGTTCACTCGAATGCAGCAGACGATTGGGGCCACGATCGCTGTGGGGAGGGTTCAGGACCAACAGCGTCGCGTCTCGGCCGGTCTGCCAGCGGCCAAGCAGGAAATTGGGTTCGGGGGGAAGAAGGGGCGCACTGGTCATCCGACCGCGCCTTCCGGGGAGCGGCTTGATGCCGCTCCCCGTCCGGCTACGGTGTTGGTTCGAACAACCACCGGAGCTGACACATGGCGGATAAGCTTTCGACCGACGCGATCGCGATCGTCGCGTCCAATCTTACAGTTGCGCACTTTTCCACTGGCACCGTTCGCATCGACGAAAGCGATGTCGTCGGCAGCGTCCTTAACGTCTATTGGACGTATTGCGGCGAACTCGAGGAACAGAAGTCCCAGGACGGTGCGCGCGATAGATGATGCTTCACGCATCATCGCCACCGTCGATATAAGCCATTACCTGTTCGGCCAAACGGATGAGGTTGGCCGCGGTCGTAGCGTTGGGGCTGATAGAAGCCGCAGCTTCCAGAGCATCGACCGCTTGGAACGACCGAGGTTGGTTAATCACCCACTCGCCGAATGCACGGGCATGTTCGAGGGTATCTTCCGGAGAAAGCGCCGGTTGAATACCCGCGGCGATCTGCAGGCACCGGAGCCGGACTGCGATGCGATCAAGTCCGGCCGAGTGGAGGCGCCCGAACTCGAGCGCGTGCTGGGTCCCGTGAATACGCCTGATCTCCTGAATGGAGGCGTTGGGATCACCGCCTTCGTCGGTCACGGCCCGTCGAAATGCGAGGTCGCTCACGCTGCTGCCTCTCTGGTTGGCTCTGGGCCGTACACATCAGGGCGCAGGAGGTGACGGCTGATGCCGGTCGCCTCCTCCACCTTCAGCACTGACTCGGGGGGGACCTTGTCAGCCATAAGCCACTCGCGGATCGTTGACTGGCGCTTGCCCACCAGCCGACCGAAAGCCGACTGCGAGCCAGCCTCACGAACTGCTCGTGCCAGATCGGTATCGAGATCGTGCTCAAGGGCCATGCTCCTGCCTAACGAAATCGCGTTAGCTGCGTCAATAGGCAAATCGTACTAGGTGGCTAACGGTGCATCGTTACAACCTGCCGCCATGACCCTCGGCATGCGCATTGAAGAGCGACGTAAGCAGATCGGCCTGTCTCAGGCCGAACTCGCAAGACGTGTCGGGATACGACAAAGCACTATGAACTCGCTTATCAGGGGCGACTCACGAACAAGCAGGTCACTCCTCAAAATTGCGCGCGAGCTGCAAACCACGGCAGCATACCTTACAGGTGAGACGGATGATCCCGACGAGGGAGCGCCGCCGCCGCCGCCAGCGCCGCCCTACCAAGCCATCACCCTGCAGGTCCTGTTGCCAGGCGAGGCCGCGCTGGCACAAATGTTCGAGGGCCTGCTGATGGCGATGGATCGGGATCTGCCGCTGGACGAACAAGCTCGGCTGCTCGCGCAGCGGCTGCCCACCGGCCTGTCGCAGCTGCGAGATCTGATGCCCGCGCTTCCGAGGCCGGCCGCCGCCAAGCCGCAACCATCCCGGCCCACGCCTGCTCGCGCACCGCGGTAACAACCGCACATTTAACTTCGCACGGGACACATGCTTCCCGGCATGCCGAGGTTGACCGAAAAACGACTTCACTCATTGAACTATCCTGCTGCCGAAGGGCGGCGGATGTATCGAGTAAAATCAACAAGATAGGATTAGTTTCGCGCATCTTTGCGCAGGTAAGCAGAAGAGCCATCTTGATCTTTATCAAGGCCAAGAGACGGGTGATATGGTATGCGACTCGGCAGGAGGTTGCCATGTCCCGCGATGACAGAGCTTATTTCCAGGTTCGTGCCGAGGCCGAGCTGAAAATGGCGCAAGCCGCGCAAAACCCGGAGGCTTCGCGAGCGCATTACACCCTTGCCGGACATTATCTCGATCGGGCATTTGGGGGTACAGAGGGCCGTCCGCCGCTAATGACACAGATCAGGACCAAGCTGCAGCGTTTCAGATACTAACGTCTACTTAGGCCAGGACACTGCAAGCTGCCAGCCAGGGATGATTCTTGTTGGGAAAATTTTCTGATACGTCATTCCGCGCATTTTCTGACCCATTTTGATTTACCCTCCCTCGGCATCGTGGCAAGGTCGGGCCGATGTTGATCCGGCGGATGAGGCTGTTGTCAGAGCTGACACCCGACGAAGTGGCGGCAGTCCAGGCTATCCACGTCGACACAGTGTTCACCCGGCTCGGTCGTGCTATCTTTAAAGAAGGCGCCGCGTCGAACCGACTCTACGTCGTGCTCGACGGGTGGGCAGCGAAGGCTGCTCTAAGGGTGAATGGATCCCGACGTATAACTTCTATTCTACTTCGGGGCGATTTTTGCGGCGTACATGCGATCTCTGGATCGAAGTTTGAGCATGATCTGATTGCGCTTACCGATTGCAAAATCGGTTGGATCTCAGGGGAGGTGATGGCCGACCTTGCCGCCCGTTATCCTGGTATAAACACCGCTCTTTGGCGTGCGTCGCTGGTCGAGGCCGCGACGCTTCGGAAATGGCTGCTAACATCGGATGATGCTTACCATGCAGTGGCCCACCTTCTTTGCGAACTGGTCACGCGAGGGAGGGAGATCGGCCTAGCCACGAACAATAACATGTCCTTGCCGATCACCCAGGAACAGATCGGAGACGCGCTCAGCCTAACCTCTGTACACGTTAACCGCATTGTCCGGCGCATGCGACAAGAGGGGCTGATCGCGATAACAAACAAGACCTTGTGGATCATGGATGAAGAGGAGCTGCAGCGAGCCGGGCAGTTCGATCCAAGCTATTTATGTCCGTGGGAGTAATAGGGCGATGCTCGCGGCAACAAAACCGCTTGCCGGCCAACTCGCCGTTCTGATTGAGGACGACCCGTTCCTTGCCAACTACGTTGGGGAGGCCGTCGTAAGTGCGGGGGCGCAGATTATCGGGCCGGCGCGAAACCCTGGCGAAGGTGCGCTGTTGATCCAGCGGCTCAGGGTGAAACCGAACGCGGTATTGGTGAGTGCGACGGTGCTGGGCATGGAGGAAACCGGGCTCGCCGAAGCGCTGGTCCGTCTTGATGCTCCCGTGCTGCTCATGAAGAAGGATCACCGTGGTCGGGATCCCTCATTCCCTTGTGCAGCCGTTCTGACCCTTCCGTTCGCCGCTCACCAGGTCGTCGATAGAATGTCAAAGGTGGGAAACCTGACCCCTCGCCAGATTTTAGCGGAAAGGTGATTTCACAAACATGGTCCGCCTCAGCGATGTTTACGGCGGAGGCAACCTCCGCAGCAGCGATGAGGCCGACTTTGGCGCTAATAAGCGCCGACTGCGCGTCAGGTCCATTGATGAAGCGGCGAGATCCGAGACGCTGCCGCCGAGCTGATGCCCGAGCGAAAGCTCGTGCAGAACTCAGCATTGGCGGAGACGCGGTATGGTTCGGCGCATCCTGATACGCGAAAGCTGAAACAGAAACTCAAGCGAATTGATGCCGGCTGACTATGCTCGTGCACACCATCAAATGTCACGCGACTGAAGCACAGGGCGCCGGCCATCCTCTGCCGGCGCACCAACGACGCCGGCTAACTCCATCCTCTCGACATACCTTGCCGCTTCATTGAAACCTATGCTTAAGCCTCGCTGGATCGCCGAAACGGAGGCGTTCTGATGATGTACCACGAACGCCACTGCTTCGTCGTAACGATCAGGCTGAGGGACATCGGCAGGACGGCGCCAACCTTCGAGTAGCTGTCGCATCAAAGCCACACATTGAAGCAATACTAGCGCCCGACTCTCCAGCGGCGGCGCCTCCGCAACGTCGGCTTCAAGCGCCTTATCTAAGAGCTCCAATGCTCGGTCTTCACAGCGATGAAGAGCGTCGATGGGGTCACCCTTGATCAGCATCTTATCGCCCGCTCCCATGTCGCTGACTTAAACGCGAATACCCTACGGGTTCCCGCGGCGTGTCGCGAGATTCAATGCCATGTCGAGCATAAGCGTTCCGCAATCGATCGAAAATCATTTCATCGCGTGCAGTTAAGAAGACGAAACTAGCTTCGCGCTTCTTCTACCGGGTCAGTAGCGGAATGAGTCGATCTTTATCGAGGCAAAGAGACGGAGTAATATGAATGTCGACTCGGTCGGAGGTCACAATGCCCCGCGATGATAGAGCGTATTTTTGTGCTCGTGCGGAAGCCGAGCTGAAGATGGCGCAAGCGGCCCGAAACCCTGAGGCAACGCGAGCGCATTACACCCTTGCTGGGCATTATCTCGATCGCGCTCACGGTGGCGACGAGCGGAGCCAATCTGCTCTGCTTCACAACCCGCGGGTGGCTGCGACTTCAACTAAGCGGGAACGGCAGTCCGACGCTGCACACGGTGATGAGGGTCCTCGGCGGGCTCGGGTTACAGCTCGAGGCGAAGGCGAAGGTGGTGTCCGGCCTGGGCATTGATCCGCAAGCTAAGCAACACCGCGCGCCTGAGCACGCTTGAGGGTATTGGGTGGGTATTGTCGGCCAGGCAGGCCGCAAAACCCTCGCAATTCCACGCCTGCAACGCGGCCGCGACGGAGGTAACCTCCGCGTCGATCCAGAGGGAGTCTCTGCCGGGACGGAAGACGGGCGCGTTGTGCGCTGTATCTATCGAGGTATGGTCGCGCCATGTCGCTGCGCGTAACCGTTCCTGACAAACCCTCCGACGCACACCAAGACCTAGTCTTGGCGCTGCTACACGCCCACAATGTGAGCCGGGCCGGTGATCCGCGCATTAAGCCAGTGGCCGTCCTGCTGACGGACGAAGACGGAGCCCACGTGGGCGGGCTATGGGGGCAGTGCGCCTATAATTGGCTGTTTGTGGAGCTGATCGCCATTCCCGAGGAGCATCGCGGCCACAACCATGGAACGGCGCTCATGGAGCAAGCCGAGGCCATTGCGCGGGCCAACGACTGTATCGGGGTTTGGTTAGATACCTTCGAGTTCCAAGCACGTGGCTTCTACGAAAAGCTGGGCTACGAGGTTTTCGGCGCGATCGACGATCATCCTGCGGGCCAAAAGCGGTTCTTCCTCAGCAAACGATTGTAGGGCGGATCTCGTTCAGGTCTCAGCGGCGGAGGGTACCTCAGCGTCTGAGAAGGGCAAACGGTAAGTCGCTTCAGAGCACGCCGCAGCGTTTGTGGCGGAGCCGTTTTGCGCTTCCGAACGACGTTGAGCGCGTTGCATAAAAGCGAGCCTTACGTCATTCTCTCTGCTAGGAGGCGCCATGGCTAATCAGAACTTCAACGCCCCATCCGCCGCGTTCCCTCGCGCGGAAGTGGAGGCAGCCTTGGACGAATGGTGGGAGACGGAGCAACAGGATGCTTCACTGCCCGCCGATGCCTCGTCGGATGATATAATGACGCCAGCGGTGGAGATCGATTCACATCGGGCGGTGCGCGCGTTGATCGTCCTTCAAGAGGTGGTCAAATTCGAGATTCCCGAGACCGTCATCGCAGAGGGCGGATACGATGATTTCGCTGAGATGCGGAGGGTGCTGATCCCCGCCCTTGAAGCCTTGTTTGAAGAGAAGCGGGAAAAGCAAAATGCCTAGCCCCATCGACTTGCGCATCGCAGCCAGAATTCACGACGCTCGCGTGTATCTAGAGCTGTCGGTTGATGAATTTGCCGCCATGTTGAACAGTCAAGTTGAGGAGGTGCAAGCTATTGAAGCCGGCCAGGTCGCGGTGACCGGCGGCATGCTCACCCAAATCGCAAGGTGTCTCGGCCGAAGCCTGGAGTTTTTCACGGCCGACGTGCCACCAGGTGCTGCTGACGATCGGACAGCTTTCCTCGCGCGAGCAGCCGAGACGCTTTCGGACAGAGACATGGGGGAACTCCAGCGCTTTGCTACCTATCTACGGACACGGGCAGAGGGCGCTGCGGCTTGAACCCTGCCGTTCGGCAGGCTCGTCTACGCGGCGCACGGGAGGCCGAGCGCCTCCTGTCGCTGTTGGAGGTGCGCGAAAGGCTGCCTGCAACGAACGAACGCGTTGACGTCTACGGAGCACTAGCCTGGCTCGACGTCAGAGTGATATTCAAACCCCTGGAAGGCCTCATCGGCGCTTACGTCCGAGGAGACACGCCAGGGATAATGATCAGTACTAGGCGACCACCATCCGTCCAACGTTTCACGGCCGCCCACGAGCTGGGGCATGCAGTGATGGATCATGCTCCGAGTCTCGACAGTCCCGGCGTTCTTAGTAACGCGGCGAGCGGACGACCGCGCCCCTTGATCCACGGCTTTGCTTCTTATCTTCAGGAAGTCGAGGCGGATGCGTTTGCTGGAGGATTTCTGCTGCCGCCCTGGCTCATCACACGACATGCGAGGCGCCAGAATTGGACAAGAGAGCACCTGCAGACGCCTGAAGTAGTCTATCAATTGTCCCTGCGCTGCGGCGCAAGCTTTCAAGCGGTTGCTTGGGCTCTTGAACGCAACCGCTTCATTTCTCCCGCTGATCGAACCGCGCTGCTCAAGACCAAGCCACGCGATCTAAAGGCGCGCTTGGGACATGGGGCGCGCGTCGCGGACACGCGAAACGATGCTTGGTGGTTTAGTGCTAATGACGCTGGTTTAGACTTCGAGCTTGTGGTTGGCGACACCATCAATCTAGAACGTGTTTGCGAGGCCACGTGGGAGGAAGTTATAGCGCTCGAGGATTTTCTTACGCCCGTAAGGACGGGATTCGACGAAGAAAGTCAGCAATCCGCTTGCTTCCTTGTCTCGCGGCGTGGCGCTGCTTCTCTTCACCTCCAAGGCTCCAGCGCGCCTACAAGGAACTCGACAGTGGGCTTTGTGGCGTTCGATCGGGAAAGCGGACTCTCCCGAGCTAATCGGGCGCGGTTGGCCTCTGCAGCAGGACAAGGTGGAGTTGATTGTGGGGCCTGAACGTTTAGGAGGCTCACTGCTCCTGCCAGATAGTACCACACCAGCAGAGGCGTGGGTTAACGCCGTGGAGGCATTGTCTCAGCGGCGGGGACATGCCTACAATCTGATATATTCGGTGACCAAACCATCATCGCAAACCTCTCAAGACATAACGACCGTGCGCGGGTTCAATGCTTTTGCACGCATGAACGGGCTTCACTCCACTGAAACGGTAGCGAACACTATATTCCCGTTGGATACGTACCGTAGCCAAGGAGTAGAGCTATACTCATTCTACCTCCTCCATGTTTTGCCCAAGGTTAGGAAACAATGGGGCACTTATTTCGAACGACTGATCCAGCGGCGTAACGACGACGGGTCGATCATGACGCGGCAGGGCGTGGCGCTGAACCCGCTGGCTCTTCTTATCGAAAAGCTTCGAAAACGTGTTGAGGCGGGTGGGACCACTACGCATTATGAACTGTCGCTCTCCGAGCTCGAGTACGAAGTGCCGACCTATGACCCTTTACGCGATGGTGCCTACCAAGTGGGAGGCCCATGCCTCAGCCACTTGTCCTGGAAAGTGGACCGCAACGGGCGGATCAGGTTAACCGCGTTCTATCGATCACATTGGTACGTCGCACGTGCGCTCGGCAATCTGATTGGCTTGGCGCGTCTTCAGACTTTCGTCGCGCGATCAGTGGGCGCTGATGCTGGCCCTCTCACCATAATCGCGTCGGAGGCAGTTCTTGATCTTTCCGGCCGGGGGCGATCTGCCGGCGCCACCCGCGCGATGCTGAAGGAAGTGACCATCGGCTACGATAACAATCAAAGGAGTGAGCTGCCCCCTTCTGAGTGGTCCATCGACTATGACAG